>NZ_CP046052.1:0-1200000 GCF_004802635.2 Methylocystis heyeri | reverse complement strand
GGGGAGGCCCTATTGACGAGACTCAGCCGCCGCATATCGGATAAGAACGACAAGAAAAATTAAGGCGCGCCTAAAAAACGCACAGGCGCGCCGGGGAGCGAAATATGGACGACACTGCCGGAGCGACGCTCGAAACTCTGGATATCCAACAGATACTCGGCTACCTGCCGCATCGTTATCCGTTCCTGCTGATCGACCGGGTCGTCGGCATTCGGGGCGACGAGTTCGGCGTCGGCATCAAGAACGTGACCATGAACGAGCCCCAGTTCCAGGGACATTTTCCGCATGCGCCGGTCATGCCGGGGGTGCTGATGATCGAGGCCATGGCGCAAACGGCCGGGGTCATTGCGATGCACGCGCAAAAAGCGGCGCAAAGCCCGAAGACAGTCTATTTCGTCACCATCGACAAGGCCAAGTTCCGCAAGCCGGTGGGGCCCGGGGACCGGCTCGAGCTCCACATGACCAAGACTGCGCACAGGCGCAACATATATTGGTATGAAGGACGCGCGCTCGTCGACGGCGCCCTGGTTTGCGAAGCGCAAATCAGCGCCATGCTCGGCGCCTGACGGGCGGCCGGCCGGCGTTGCGGACGTTCGCCTTCGCGTCATAGCCGCTTGGGAACCGCCATGGAGGCGTGCGTCCATCCTTCTTCAGTCGTCGAGAGCGGAGCCCGGCTCGGCCGGGATGTCGTCGTCGGCCCATTTTGCGTCGTCGGGGCGCAGACCGAACTCGGCGAAGGCGTGGAGCTCGCATCCCACGCGATCGTCACCGGAGCGACCCGCATCGGGCCCGGCACGAGAATATTCTCCTTCGCCTGCGTCGGTTCTTCCGCTCAGGATTTGAAGGCCGTCGGGGAGGCGGGGAGCCTCTCGATCGGCTCCGACTGCATCATCCGCGAAGGTGTGACAGTCAATGTCGGAACACCGGGCGGCGGATCTGAAACCAGGATCGGAAACCGCTGCGCTCTGCTGGCCTATTCCCATGTCGCGCACGACTGCAGATTGGGGGACGGCGTGGTGCTCTCCAACAATGTTCTGCTCGGCGGTCATGCGGAAATCGGCGATCACGTCATGATCGGCGGCGCCAGCGCCGTGCATCAGCACGCCCGCATCGGGGCTCACGCTTTCGTCGCGGCCATGTCCGGCGTCGAGGGCGATGTCGCGCCCTTCATGCTTGCGGCCGGAAACCGGGCCCATCTCTTCGGCCTCAATCTGGTCGGCTTGCAGAGGCGGGGATTTTCGCCGGAACGGATATCGAGGCTCAAAGCCGCCTACCGGCTTCTGTTCGGCCGGCGCGAAACCGGCGAGGCGGCTTCGCTCGCCGAGCGGATAGAAACGCTCGCCGATCTGCATGAGGGAAACGAGGATATCGGCCTGCTTGTCGATTTCCTGCGCCCGGCCTCGAATCGCCCGCTGTGCGCGCCGCGCGCGGGCGCGATTGCCTCGAGGTGAAGCATATTTTCCTCATCGCCGGAGAAGCCTCCGGGGATCGCCTCGGCGCGCTTCTGATGCGCGCCCTGCGCAGGGCGGGCGACGTCGTCGTTTCGGGCGTCGGCGGCGAGGAGATGGCGCGAGAGGGACTGAACTCCCTTTTTCCGTTCGGCGATCTTGCGGTGATGGGTCTCCTGCCGGTGCTGGCGCGGCTGCCGCGCCTCGTCCGGCGCATCGAAGAGACAGCCCGCGCGATCATCGCCGATCCGCCCGATTGCCTGGTTCTGATCGACGCGCCGGACTTCACCCATCGCGTCGCCCGCAGAGTGCGCGCCGCGCGGCCAGATCTTCCCATCGTCGACTATGTCTGTCCGACGGTCTGGGCCTGGCGTCCCGGCAGGGCGCGGCGAATGCGCGCCTATGTCGACCATGTGCTCGCAGTGCTGCCCTTCGAGCCTGACGCCCTGGCGCGCCTTGGGGGCCCGCCCTGCGATTATGTCGGTCACCCGTTGATCGAGCACATCGACATGCTGGCCCCGATCGGAGTCGAAAAGCCCGCCGAGGGGCCGCTGCTGATTCTGCCGGGCTCGCGCCGCGCGGAAATCCGGCGGATGATGCCGGTCTATGGACAGGCGGCGGGAATTCTCGCTCGGGAATTCCCGGCGCTGGACATGGCGATTCCCGTGGTGCCGCATGTCGAAGCGGTCTTGAGGGAAGAACTTTCCCATTGGCCCGTGAAGCCGCGCCTCCTGAGCCAGCAGGAAAAGTTTTCGGCGTTCCGCGCCGCCCGGGCGGCGCTCGTCACCTCCGGCGTCGCAACTCTGGAACTGGCGCTCGCCGACGTGCCCATGGCGGTGGGCTACCGGGTCGCGCCGATCGAGAGCCTGCTCAGATTTCTGGTGACCGTCGATTCGATCGTGCTGCCTAATCTGATCGTCGGGTCCCGGCCCGTGCCGGAATTTTTTCAGGGCGCCGCTGCGCCCGGCGCGCTCGCGGACGCCGTGTCGGCAGTGCTCAGGGAAGGGCCTTCGCGATCGGCGCAACTTAATGCTTTCAAGGTCTTGCGCACTAGAATCCTTTCCGCAGGGGCCGAGCCGAGCGCCCGCGCGGCAAGGATCGTTTTGGGCTATGCTGACAGCGGACGTCGTGTCGGCACTGCAAATTAAGTGGCGATAAGGCTTGGCGCCGGCGAATTTTGAATTATTCTAAGTACGACGCCAGCGCGGCTTCCGACCGGACGGATTCGTCCGATCGACAAGAAATCGAGCAAAGTCGAAAAATTGGGGCGAATTCCTATCGAAAAAGTCGGTCAACTTTTTCGACAGTTCGCTCCAAAACGCGCCGCTCGGCGGACGGCGGGCGTCCCGGTTCAGTTTTTCCAACAGGAGAGCATCAGGCTATGGCTACGCTCAAGGGCACCAAGACCGAAGACAATTTGAAGGCCGCCTTCGCCGGCGAGTCGCAGGCGAATCGCCGCTATCTGTATTTCGCTCAAAAGGCGGACGTCGAGGGCTACAACGACGTCGCCGCGGTCTTCCGCTCCACCGCGGAAGGCGAAACCGGCCATGCCCATGGCCATCTCGAGTTTCTCGAGTCCGTCGGCGATCCGGCCACCGGCCTGCCGATCGGCAAGACCTCGGACAATCTGAAGGCCGCCGTCGCCGGCGAGACCCACGAATACACCGACATGTATCCGGGCATGGCCCGCTCCGCCCGCGAGGAAGGCTTCGAGGAAATCGCCGATTGGTTCGAGACCCTCGCCAAAGCCGAGCGTTCGCACGCCGGCCGCTTCCAGCGCGCCCTCGACGAGCTGAAATAAGAGTTCCCCAGGGACTTTGAAACAAAGTCCTTCGATCCGCACCCTCTCCCTGCGTGCAGGGAGGGGGCGCACCCCGAAAGAACTGGCGCTACTACTGCGCCGCTCGCCCTCCCGTGGAAGGGAAGGGTCGCAACTCTCTCGAAAATCGACAGGTCTACGATGCGGGAAGGCAGTCTGGAAGCCCCGACGCGGCATCCGATCGATTGGCAAAGCGCCGATTACTACGACGAGGCCAAGCTGGACGCGGAAATGCGCCGCGTGCTCGACATCTGCCACGGCTGTCGTCGCTGCTTCAACCTTTGCGACAGTTTCCCGCGCCTGTTCGATCTCGTCGACAATTCGAAGAACGGCGAGCTCGACACCGTAGACAGCAAGGACTTCAAGCCGGTCGTCGACGCATGCACGCTCTGCGACATGTGCTACATGACCAAATGCCCCTACGTGCCGCCCCATGAATTCAATCTGGACTTCCCGCATCTCATGCTGCGGTACCGCGCCGTGGAGGCGAACCGCGACGGCGTGAAGCTGAAGGATCGCGCCCTGGCGGCGACAGACTTCAACGGCGGGATCGCGACCGTCGTCTCGGGCCTCGCCAATTGGGCGACCGACGCCGACAACAAGGCGGCTCGCGGCGTCCTGAACAGCCTGCTCGGCCTCAATCCCGAGGCGGCGCTGCCGAAATACGCCGGCAAGACGCTCGAAGCCGAAGCGCAGGCCAATCCGCCGCAGCGCGCCGAGAACGCGCCGGCGAAAGGCCGCAAGGCGATCGTCTATGCGACCTGCTACGGCAATTTCAACGACACTTCCATCGGCAAGGCGGCGCTCGCCGTGCTCGCCCGAAACGGGGTGGAGACCAAGGTTCTGCATCCCCATTGCTGCGGCATGCCGAAGCTCGAGCAGGGCCTGATCGGCGAAGTCGCCGACTCGGCGAAGCTCGTCGCGGAAAGCTTTGCGCCTTACATCGCCGAAGGCTGGGACATCGTGGCGCTGGTTCCGTCCTGCGCCCTCATGCTCAAATTCGAATGGCCGCTGATTCTTCCCCGCGACGAAAATGTGAAGCGCCTCGCCGCAGCCACCTTCGATCTGTCGGAATATGTCGTGGACATAGCGCGCAAGGAAGGCCTCGCCGAGGGCCTGAAGCCGCTGGACGGCGGGGTCGCCTTCCACGTCTCCTGCCACTCGCGCGCACAGAACATGGGCCAGAAGGGCGCCGATCTGCTGCGGCTCGCGCCACAGATGGATCTCACCGTGATCGAGCGCTGCTCGGGCCATGGCGGCGCCTGGGGATGCAAGGGCTCGAACTTCGAAACCGCCCTGAAGGTCGGCAAGCCGGCCGCGCGGCAGATCGCCGGCGCCGGGAAGAAATACATGGTTTCGGAATGTCCGCTGGCTGGGATGCATCTGGCGCAAGGCGTGGAGCGCATGGAGAGCGACGCGCCCAAGCCCGAGCTCGTTTCCCATCCGATCGAACTGCTGGCTCGCGCTTACGGCGAGTAGGGGCCTGTCTGGAGCAAGAAATGTCTAGCAAGCGCGAACTGGGGCCGTCCGATATCCTGCCCTGGCCGGAATATGCTCGCAATCGCATGGAGCATCGCCGCCGGATAACCGCCGTCAAGCGGAACCGGCGCGTCGAGGTCGGCCCCTATGTCACCTTCTATTTCGAGAGCTTCGATACGATGTGGCTCCAGGTGCAGGAGATGCTGCACATCGAAAAGGGTGGCGAGGAACAGTTGAAGGACGAGCTCGCCGCCTATAATCCGCTGATCCCGGGCGGGCGTGAGCTGGTGGCGACCTTCATGATCGAGATCGACGACCCGCAGCGCCGCGCGCGCGTTCTGGCCGGTCTCGGCGGCGTGGAGGATACCGTTTTTCTCCAGATCGGCGGCGAGAAGATCCCGGCGCAGCCGGAAACCGATCAGGATCGCACCAGCGCCGAGGGCAAGGCGAGTTCCGTGCAGTTCGTGCATTTTCCCTTTACGGAGGCCCAGGTCGCGGCCTTCCGTCAGCCTGGGGCTCAGGCGATCCTGGGCATTTCCCACCCGGCTTACAGCCATATGGCGGTCCTGGGGGAAAATATGCGCGAAGCGCTGGCGCAGGATTTCGACTGACGTTTCGAGACAGGAGCGCTGGCGGCGCGGAGTCCCCGCCAGCGAGAATTCCGGGGCTAGGGCATGTTCCCAAAAAGCGCGAAGCCGGTTTTTGGAAAAGAACATGCTCCGTCATAGGTTTTGGAGCGCGTTCGACCGAGTTTTAACCGAACGCGCTCTAATGCGCGTCTCGCGGAGGCAGTTTCAAATGCTCCTCGACGCGTCGGACCCGTTCTTCCAGCTCGCTGATGAGCGCGCCGTGGCCCACGGCCGAGGAATGATATTCCATAACCGCGCGCCGCAGCCCGACTATCTGATCAGCCAGACGCTTCTCGACCGTCAGGAGATCTGAGGCCACGTCGGCCCGCAACGAATGCACTTCCGAGCGAAGGTCCGCGAGTTCGCTTTTTGTCGCCATCTCGGCGCGCACGTCCGCCATCTCTGCGCGCATGTCCGCCATTTCTGCGCGCATTTCACGCAGCAGGGCGAGCACGAGATTTTGCGGTTCTTCCGTCATGCCGTTTCCATCGGCTCCAGCTCAATCGACGCGATCCAAAACCAACCGCAAAATCATGTCAACTTTAGCCGAGCCTGCAACAACCCCCATCCGTGTCGCGATGCGCTCTTTTCGTCTTGTTCCAAGCGTGGTAAGCGCAGGGCCTCACTCATGCGCGTCACGGGACCGGCTGGCCATCATGCGCCGAACAGCCGGCGGAGCACAAGTTTCGCGCCTTTTGGCATAGAGGAAAATAATGAGCCAGTCGGGTTTCTTCACCACCCCCCTCGCGCAATCGGATCCGGAACTCTTCAAGGCTGTCGAACTCGAACTCGGCCGCCAGCGCCATGAGATCGAGCTGATCGCGTCCGAGAACATCGTTTCCAAGGCGGTGATGGAAGCCCAGGGCTCGGTTCTCACCAACAAATACGCCGAGGGCTATCCGGGCAAGCGCTATTACGGCGGCTGCCAGTTCGTCGATATCGCCGAAAATCTGGCGATCGACCGCGCCAAGCAGCTCTTTGGCTGCGGCTTCGCCAATGTGCAGCCGAATTCCGGCTCGCAGGCCAACCAGTCGGTGTTCCTCGCCCTCGCGACGCCGGGCGACACCTTCATGGGCCTCGACCTCGCCGCCGGCGGCCATCTGACCCACGGCTCGCCCGTGAACCTGTCCGGCAAATGGTTCAAGCCGGTTCCCTATACCGTCCGCAAGGACGACCAGCGCATCGACATGGAGATGGTCGAGAAGCTGGCCAAGGAGCACAAGCCGAAGATCATCATCGCCGGCGGCTCGGGCTATTCCCGCATCTGGGACTTCGAGGCGTTCCGCAAGATCGCCGACAGCGTCGGCGCCTATTTCATGGTCGATATGGCCCATTTCGCCGGCCTCGTGGCCGCCGGCCTGCATCCGTCGCCGTTCCCGCACGCTCATGTCGTCACCACCACGACGCATAAGACCCTGCGCGGCCCGCGCGGCGGCATGGTGCTGACCAATGACGAAGACATCGCCAAGAAGATCAACTCGGCGGTGTTCCCGGGCCTCCAGGGCGGTCCGCTGATGCATGTCATCGCCGGCAAGGCCGCGGCCTTCGGCGAGGCGCTGAAGCCCGAGTTCAAGGCCTATCAGCAGCAGGTGAAGGACAACGCCCAGACCCTGGCGCAGACTCTGGTCGACGCCGGCCTCGCCATCGTTTCGGGCGGCACCGACAACCATCTGATGCTGGTCGATCTGCGTCCCAAGAAGATCACCGGCAAGGCCGCCGAGGCCGCTCTCGGCCGCGCCCACATCACCTGCAACAAGAACGGCATTCCCTTCGACCCCGAAAAGCCCTTCGTCACCTCGGGCATCCGTCTCGGCTCCCCGGCTGCGACCTCGCGCGGCTTCGGCACGGCGGAGTTCAAGACCGTCGGCGGCCTGATCGTGGAAGTGCTGGACGGCCTCTCCGCCAAGGGCGAGGAAGGCAATGCGGCGACCGAAGCGGCGGTGAAGGAAAAGGTTCACGCGCTGACCGCCAAGTTCCCGATCTACTGATAAGGGGCATTCTCCCTTCTGAGCGCCCCCATTCCCTTGCGGGAAGGGGGCGTCTTCATTAAAGGCCGGAAGATGCGCTGTCCCTATTGCGGCTCGGCCGATACGCAGGTGAAAGACTCGCGGCCCGCCGAGGACAATTCCTGCATAAGGCGTCGCCGCGTCTGTCCCGTCTGCGGCGGCAGATTCACCACCTTCGAGCGCGTGCAGCTGCGCGAACTCGTCGTCATCAAGAAATCCGGGCGGCGCGTTCCTTTCGACCGCGACAAGCTCATGCGCTCGCTCGAAGTCGCGCTGCGCAAGCGGCCCGTCGATCCCGAGCGCGTCGAGCAGATGATCAATGGCGTCGTCCGCCAGCTCGAAAGCTCCGGCGATCCCGAAATCCCCAGCAGCAGAATCGGCGAACTCGTGATCGAAGGCCTGCGCTCGCTCGACCCCGTGGCCTTCGTCCGCTTCGCTTCGGTCTATCGCGATTTTCGCGAAGCCAAGGATTTCAGCGCTTTGATCGACGAACTCGAAAGCTCCCGCGCGGATGCGCCGGAGCAGCCGACCGGGGATGCGGCGCGGGGCGGCAAGACGCCATGATCTCCGTCGACGACGAAAGATTCATGGCCGCGGCCCTGGCGCTCGGAAGGCGCAATATGGGCCGCGCCGCGCCCAATCCCGCGGTCGGAGCGCTCGTCGTCCGCGACGGGATCGTCGTCGGAAGGGGTTATACCGGAACCGGCGGGCGTCCCCATGCGGAGACCATGGCGCTGGCCGAGGCGGGCGAGGCCGCGCGCGGAGCCACCATCTATGTGACGCTGGAGCCATGTTCGCACCACGGCGAAACGCCTCCCTGCGCCCACGCCATCATCGCCGCCGGGATCGCGCGTGCGGTCACGGCCGTCGACGACCCTGATCCGCGCGTCGCCGGGCGTGGCCTCGCCATGCTGCGCGAGGCCGGCATAGCGGTTGCGCATCGCGTGCTGGAGCGCGAGGCGAAACGCGAGCATCTCGGCCATATTCTTCGCGTGACCCGAAACCGGCCCATGGTGACGCTCAAACTGGCGCGCACGCCCGACGGCTTCGCCGCCGGGGCGCTCCACGATCCGCGCCTCCACATCACCGGGCCGCTGGCCGACGCCTACACCCATATGCAGCGCGCGCTGCATGACGCCATCATGGTCGGCGCGGGAACCGCCCGCGAGGACGATCCACTGATGACCGTCCGGCTTCCCGGTATGGAGAGCGAGACGCGCCTGAGGGTCGTCCTCGACGCCGAGTTGACGCTTTCGCCGCGGTCGCGGCTCGGCTCGACCGCAAGGCGGACGCCGACCCTGGTCATAGCCGGGCAGGGCGTCGATCCGGCCGCCGCCGAGAGGTTCCGGCAGGCGACCGGCGCCGAGGTCATAGCGGTTCCAAGCGACATGCTGGGGCGCGTCTCGCTGGAGGCGGCGCTGAAGGCGCTGGCCCAGAGGGGCGTCACGCGGGTTTTCTCCGAAGGGGGACCTCGCGTCGCCGAAAGCCTCATCACCGCGGGCTTCGCGGATGAGGTGATTCTGCACACCGGCGGCAAGCCTTTCGGCGGGGCGGGGCGGCTCGCCCTGAGGCCGGCGGCGGCCGCGGTGCTGGAAGATGAAAAGCTTTATCGTCTGGTCGAAACGGTCCAGTTCGGGCCGGACCTGATGACGCGGCGGGAAAGGATCGCTTGAGATGTTCACCGGCATCGTCACCGACATGGGCGAGGTCATCGCCATAGAAGAACGCGGCGCCCTGCGGCGGCTGCGCATCGCCTGCGCCTATCCTGCGGAGGGCATTGCGCTCGGCGCCTCGATCGCTTGCTCGGGGACATGCCTGACAGTCGTGGCGGTGGAGCAAAAAGGCGCTGGCGCAATCTTCGACATCGACGCCGCCGCCGAGACTCTCGCCCGCACCACGGTCGGGCGTTGGGAGGTCGGTTCGAGAGCCAATCTGGAGCGGGCGCTGAAGATCGGCGACGAGCTCGGCGGCCATATCGTCACCGGCCATGTCGACGGGACCGCGCAAGTGATCTCGCGCGAAGACTTCGACGGCATGGCCCGCTTCGTCATCGAGGCGCCGCACGATCTCGCCCGCTTCATCGCGCAAAAAGGCTCGGTGACGCTGGATGGCGTCTCGCTCACCGTGAACGAGGTCGACGGCGACCGCTTTTCCGTGCTCATCATCCCGCATACGCTGGCGGTGACGACCATCGGCGCCAGAAAAGCCGGCGACTGGTTCAACCTCGAGGTCGATCTGATGGCGCGTTATGCGGCGCGGTTAGCCGAGGCGAAGTAGGGGGCGCCATAAGGAGCATTCGATGAGTTGCGACTGGTTCGCCCGCTGGTGCTCCCTCGACGAAATCAGCACATCGACTCATCTGGTTTTTACTGATGACGGCTCCCCTGTCGGCGTCGCCAGGGCGCACTGCCTTGTGGAAACGCCGAATTGCACTATCGGGGTTTCCTCGCAAGGCTCCGGGGGAGAGCATACGGGCTTTTGGAAATGTCCTTCATCGGAAGGGCTCGTTATTCTTTTTGAGAATAAGGTCGTTGTCGTAGACTTGGGAAGTCCGGAATCCAACTCCGTTGTGGACGTCCTATGGGTGGCCGGGCCACCAATCATAACCAGCCGCTACGTCGTCCTGTGGTCTTTCTGGGCGATTACTTTGATCGCCTCGCCATGCGACATTATAGAAAAGCGCTTCGAGGACGGCGAGATTCAAGCCGTCTCTCTGCTGAGCCAGCCGGAAAGGCTGGAGATTGAAATCTTCTTCGCCGGCGAGACCGTCAAACAGACGCTTTTTCTTTAAATCGCGCGGATGGAGAGCCGCCCCTCGCCATGGGTCCCGAAACTCCTCCGGCCAAACTAAGGAACCCCATGCCGCTCGTATCGATCACGCGCCTGCGCCTGAGGTCGTGGGGATACCTCCCGGCATTCATCGCGGCGGCGGTTTGGTCGGTTTTGCAGGCGCGGCGGGCGCGGGGCAATCTGGCCGTCGGCGTCTCGCGTGAGGCAGGCAATGTCTTTTGGACCCGCTCGATTTGGACGGACGAATCCGCGATGAGGTCTTTCAGGGATTCCGGCGCGCACCGTGCCGCCATGCCGAAACTGCTCGATTGGTGCGACGAGGCGTCGGTCGTTCACTGGACGCAAGAATCCGCTCAGCCGCCGACATGGAAAGAAGCGCATCTGCGGATGCAACGTGACGGTCGCCCGTCGAGGGTGAAGCATCCGTCCGAGGCTCACCGCCGCTTCGAATGCCAAAAACAGGGTTGCAAATCACCCCACCCCGCTGCTGCGCAGCGACCCTCCCCCTCAAGGGGAGGGTAAGCGCCCCTCGCCTGATCACATTGTAATTTATAGATATTCTGCGTTGAGATCTCACGCCTCGTCCCCGAGCGGGTGCAGATCGCGCACCATGGCGCGCATGCGCTCGTCGAGTACATGGGTATAAATCTGGGTGGTCGAAATATCGGCGTGGCCCAGCAGTTCCTGCACCACGCGCAGATCGGCGCCGTTCTGCAACAAATGGCTGGCGAAGGCATGTCGTAGGGCATGTGGATGGATGTCGCTCGCGGAGATGCCGGCGGCGACGGCGGCGGTTTTGAGATCGCGGGCGAAAGCCTGCCGCGTGAGATGGCCGCTGTCGCTGTCGGAGGGAAACAGAAAGGGCGTCGCGGCGAGGGCGGGGCTTTTCTGCTCCAGAAGCGCACGATAGGCGACCAGGGCTTCCTTTGCGCGGCCGGTCAGCGGAACCAGGCGCTCGCGGCCGCCTTTTCCCTTGATCGTGATGAAAGGATCGCGCGCCCGCGCGGCGCTTTTCGGCAGCGACACAAGTTCGCTGACCCGCAGTCCGGTGGCGTAGAGCGTCTCCAGCAGAGCATACATCCGCGCCGCGCGCATGCGTTCTCCGAGCGGGCGTTTGTCGTCGTCGACGCCTTCGCGCGTGACGCTCAGCAGCCGGTTGACCTCGGCGACCGAGAGAACGCCGGGGGCGTTCTTGATATGGCGCGGCCCCTCCAGCGCTGCGGCGGGATCGTCGCCGCGGCGCCGCTCGACATAGAGAAATTTATGGAACTGGCGCAGGGCCGATAGGCGCCTCGCTACCGTTGCGCCGGCCATGCCGCATTGCGTGAGCGCGGCGATATAGCCGCGGAGATCGTCGGTCGTCGCGCCGGTCGGATCGAGCCCGGTCCTGGCGAGATGGTCGATATAATCGGTCAGGTCGCGCCGATAGGCCGCCAGGGTGTTGAGCGCCGCCCCGCGCTCCGCGGCCAGCATTTCCAGAAAACAATCGAGGAGGCGAAGAGCGCTCTGGCGCGTTTTCATGGTGCTTCCGGCGAATTGCTTCGCGTCGTCATTGCAAGGAGCGCAGCGACGCGGCAATCCAGAGGGACTGGCATTGCTCTGGATCGCTTCGCCTTCGCTCGCGATGACGACGTAAAGCCGGTTACTTGGCTGAAAATATCATCACTTGTTGAGGCGGGCCGGAGAAATGGTCTGGGTCATTTCCCTGGGTTGCGGCGTGACGAAGGTGACGAGCGCCAGCATCGCGCCATAGGCGAGGGCTGCGAGTAGGCCGGCGGTGACGAAGAAGCGAATGAGGCTGGGCAAGGGATCGGCCCCTCCATTAAGGAATAATCAGCCATGTCTGCTATCGCGCGAAGCGCCGCCGATTGCAACTGTCCGGTCGACGGCGGCCGGAGGCCGTCGACTAAGGG
Source organism: Methylocystis heyeri (assembly GCF_004802635.2). Lineage (NCBI taxonomy): Bacteria > Pseudomonadati > Pseudomonadota > Alphaproteobacteria > Hyphomicrobiales > Methylocystaceae > Methylocystis > Methylocystis heyeri. The sequence continues at coordinate 1,187,916 of NZ_CP046052.1, read as the reverse complement.
CGCCCGGCCATCTCTTTGAAGGGAAAAGACCGTCGCGCCTCACCCTCTACTGCAAAAGCCCTTTACCGCACCACGACCCGCGTCCCGACGTTCGCGCGATCGTAAAGATCGATGACATCCTCGTTCATCATGCGGATGCAGCCGGAGGAGACGTTCTGGCCGATGGTGTAGGGCTCGTTGGTGCCGTGGATGCGGTAGAGCGACGACCCGAGATAGAGGGCTCGCGCGCCAAGCGGATTTTCCGGCCCGCCGGGCATGAATCTCGGCAGATCGGGCCGTCGGGCGACCATCTCGGCGGGCGGCGTCCAGTCGGGCCACTCCGCCTTGCGGCTGACGGTCTTGACGCCGGACCATTCGAAGCCGGGGCGCCCCACGCCGATGCCGTAGCGGATCGCGCGGCCGCCGTTCTCCACGTAATAAAGGAACTTGTTTTGCGTATCCACCACGATCGAACCGGGCTGCCCGCCGGAATATTCGACCACCTGCCGCCGGTAGAGAGGACTGACCTCCCGGCGCATTTCGATCTGACCCGGCGCCGCGGTTGTGGCGACCTGCCGGCCATAGCGCCGGCCGCCGTAGCGCGGGCCGGGATCGCCGCCGGTCACGAGCATTTCGAGAAAGCCGCCGCCGAGGGCGCTTTGCGGCTGCGGTTGCGGCGCGGTCGGCGCCTGCACAGGCAAAAGGGATTCGAGCGAGGACTGGTCGGAGGCGCTTGCGAGCCAGGAACCCGCAACAGCCTGTTCCGGGGCCTGAAGCGCCGCGAAAAACGCCACGACGCCCAGAGTGGAGAAAACAATTCTATTGCGCATCGACTTCTGCACCAGTTTGGGCCGGGCCGAAGCGGCTTCGCCACGGCTATCGGTCCCCCGGAAATGTCTGTCCAGATGATAACCTTTAAATATTTATCGTAAATCTCAAGCATTTGCTGTGGTTAGGAAAGAGAAAACTGGTATATTTACGTGGTAATTGCTTTCATAATATTCACGATAAACGCCGGGTTAAAATCCGCTTCTGGGCGACGAGAGTCGGGCTTCACGACCAGTCATGTTAAAAAACCTGCGCGAAAGCGACGCAGCCACTTATCTTCCTTTCAAGATACTCTACCTTGACCACATTGCCCTCGAATCGAGAGAAAAGAAATGTGTCGCGCCTGTTTCAATCCCCTCGTTCTGAAAAGTGACTTCATCGAAGGCGGCAGCCGACATCTTTTCGGCCGGAGCGGCGTCAGCGCCACAAGGCGTAGTTTCATGGCCTATTCGGTCGCCGCGGCCGGCGCCGCCGCCGTGGTTTCGGACGCGCGCGCCGCGCTGCTGGGAGAAGCGGGCGCGGACGTCATCTTCAAAGGCGGAAAGATCATTCCGGTTCCGGGAGCGGCTGCGCAAAAAGCGCTCGCGATCAAGGACGGGCGGATTCTTGCGCTTGGGTCCGAAAGCGCCATCGACGGCTTGAAGTCGAAAAGCACCAGGGTCGTCGATCTCGGGGGACGGGTCCTGATGCCTGGTTTCGTCGATCCGCATAATCACACCGTTCTCGCGGCGCTTATTTTCGAGCTCCTCAATGATGTCGGCTATGCGAAATTTCCGACGCGCGGCAAGCTTCTCAACGAACTTCGCGCCATTGTCGCGCGCACCCCTCCGGGCCAATGGGTGGCGTGCTCCAATTTCGACAACCTGCTTCAGGGGGGCGACCTCTCGCGAGAGGAGCTGGATGGGATATCGACCAGCCATCCGATCTTCGTCTGGTACACCAACGGCCACGACGCCTGCGTCAACAGCGCGGCGCTGAAGGCCGCCAATATCCCCGAAAACATCGGAATGCTCCCCGGCGGCGGACATTTCGGGCGCGACGAGAAGGGTCGACTGAACGGTCTCGTCTATGAAGAGAGCGCGCTCCTGAAATTCGCTCTCCTCGCCTTTCCAAAGATTACGCCCCAACTCGCCACCAAAGCCGTCGGAGATTACCTGCGTTCGGTCGCCGCCCTAGGCAATACGGCGGTACACGAACCCGGAACCCTGCGCTCGGAGTGGATCGCGCCTTTCGCGAAATATTCCGGCCGGGCGGCCTGCCGCACGAGCGCGAGCCTGGCCTATGAAGACCTGAAGGGGATAGACCCGTACCGCAGTCTGGGGGTCGGAGCGAAGGCGACGCAATTGCCCAATTCGCTGTTCTCCCTTTACGGCATCAAGATCATCGGAGACGGCTCCAACCAGACCGAGACCGGCGCGCAGACCTCGCCCTATCTCGACACGGACAGCAAAGGCTCGGCCAATTACGACGCCGCGCAGATGCGAAAGATGGTGGCTGAGATCAAGGCCGCCGGGCTGCCGGTGTTGATCCACTGCAACGGCGACCACACGATAGACATTTCGCTCGACGCCATCGAGGCCGCCTACGGCGGTTCCACCGCGAACGGCGTCAATCGCATCGAACATTCGACGATGGCCCGGCCCGACCAAATCGAACGCATGAAGAAGCTCAACGTCCAGCCGAGCTTCCTCATGAATCATGTTCGCCTGTATGGCGCGGCTTACAGGGACCTGATTTTCGGGCCGGAACGGGCAGCGTTCACGGATCCGGCGGGCGCCTGCGTCAAGGCCGGCCTGCCGTTTTCCCTGCATACGGACTCGCCATGTTCGCCTCCGGGGCCGCTCGCCCTCGTGAGCACGGCGGTCACGCGGCGTTGCGATATCGACGGTTCCACGATCGGGCCGGATCAGGCCGTAACGCTCGATCAGGCTCTGCGCGCCGTGACCATCGACGCCGCCAGCCAGATCGGCCTCGGAGACCGCATCGGGTCGCTGGAGAAGGGCAAGGAGGCGGACCTCGTCATTCTGGAGGCCGATCCCTACAAGACGAAACCCGAGAAGCTCAGCGACATCAAAGTGAGCGAAACCTGGGTTGCGGGAGAAAGGAAATACGGGGGCTGATCACGCCTTGGGGCCACGATCCCCGCTTCCGCTTTTCAATGCCGGCGAAACAGGGGAAACGCGGGTTCTTGACTCATTGCGCGGCGTCGAGGCTTAGTCCGGGCCGATCAAGGATTTCACAGGTCTTTTCGCGCGATGAACAAGCTCTCCTCGGCCGCAGCGAATTGCGAGCGGCTGTTTCAGCAGGCCGCGCAACTGTTCCGGCAAGGCAAGGCGGCCGAGGCGGAGGCGCTGTGCAGGCGGATCGCCGCCGCCCGGAGCGATTACTTTCCAGCGTTTCATCTCCTCGGCGCGATCTGCCTACAACAGGGCCGGCCCGCCGAGGCCCTCGGCTCTCTCAGTCATGCGCTCGACTCACGCCCGCCCAATCCGGCGCGGATCTTAGCGGATCTCGGCCTCGCGCAGGCCGCTCTGGGACAGTTCGAGAACGCTCTTGCGAGCTACGACCAATCGCTCGCGCTGGCTCCCGATCAGCCCGACGTCCATCATCGCCGCGGCGCCGCCCTGGCGGCGCTGCGCCGGACCGGCGAAGCGATCGCGAGCTTCGACCAGGCGTTGAGGCTGAGGCCTGGTTTCGTCGACGCGCTCAATAATCGCGGCGTCGCCCTTTCGGCGCTCGGGCGGGCCGCGGAGGCTCTGGCGAGCTATGATCAGGCCCTCGCGCTCAAACCGGATTTTGCGGCGGCCCATTATAATCGCGGCGGCGCTCTCATGGCGCTCAACCGACCCGACGAGGCCGTGGCGAGCTACGATCATGCGCTCGCCCTGCGGCCCGACAACGCGGCCGCGCTTCTCAATCGCGGCAATGTGCTTTTCTCTCTCGGCCGTCAGCAGGAGGCGCTCGCCAGCTTCGACAGCGCTCTCGCCTCCAAGCCGGGCTTGGCCGAAGCGCTTTACGGCCGCGCCAATGCGTTGGAGCGGCTGGGCTGGACAGAGCAAGCGCTCGCGAGCTTCGCGGCGGCGGCCGAAGCGAAGCCGGATTACGCCGACGCTTTCTATAATCGCGCCAATCTTCTCCAGAAGCTCGGACGTCTCGATGAGGCCGTGGCGATCTTCGGTAAGGCGGTCGAGGCGAATCCGGCCTATGTCGAGGCATGGAACAACCGCGGCAACGCGCTCATGGATCTGGGCCGTCCGGCGGAGGCGCTCGCAAGCTACGAGAAAGCCCTCGCGATCAAGGGTGATTACGCCGAGGCGCTGGTCAATCGAGCCAATGCGCTGCTCGCGCTAACGCGGCTGGAGGAAGCGTTTGCGAGCGCGCGGGAGGCCCTTGCGGCGCGGGCCGATTATCCGGAGGCGCTGAACAGCCTCGGCAACGCGCTCGGCGCATTGCATCGTCACGCCGAGGCGCTGGCATGTTTCGACCGCGCCCTCGTGGTCCGGCCAGCTTACGCCGAAGCTCTAAACAACCGGGGCAACGCTCTTTTGAACCTCAGGCGTCCGCTCGAAGCCCTGGCCAGCTTCGACAGCGCGCTGGCCCTGAGGCCGGGCTGCCCCGAGACGCTGAACAATCGCGGCAATGCGCTTCGAAACCTCAGGCGCTTCGAAGAGGCTCTCGAAAGCTTCGAGCGCGCCCTCGCGGTAAGGCCGAACTACGCGCAAGCGCTCAACAACCGCGGCAATGCGCTCGGCGATCTCGACCGCGCCGCCGAGGCGCTGGAGAATTATGACGCGGCCTTGCGGGTTCGGCCGGATTTCGCAGAGGTGCATGACAACAAAGGCGGCATATTGCTGCAGCTCGGGCGCGCGCAAGAAGCCGTGGCCTCGATCCGGCAGGCGACGAAGCTCGCGCCGCAGCGCGCCTTTTTCCATTACAAACTCGCCTCCGCCAGGCGTTGGAAGGCGGGCGACCCGGAAATCTCCGAGATGGAGGCGCTTGCGCGGCGAAAGAGCGAACTCGCGCGCGAGGAACGGATCTATCTGCAATTTGCGCTGGCCAAGGTCTATGAGGACATCGACGACCGCGAGCGCTGCTTTTCCGCGCTTCTGGAGGGCAATGCGCTGAAGCGCGAGAGGCTCGGCTACGACGAAGCGGCGATGCTCGAGATGTTCGAGCGCACGGCGGAGGTTTTCTCCGAGGATATGCTCCGCAAACGGGCAGGAGACGGCGATCCGTCTCCTGCGCCTGTCTTCATTCTCGGCATGCCCCGCTCGGGGACGACGCTGGTCGAGCAGATTCTATCCAGCCATCCGGCCGTGTTCGGCGCGGGAGAACTGGACGATTTGAGCGAGTCGATCGCCGTCTGCTGCGAGGAGCCGGGCGAGAACTATCCCGATGCTTTCTTTGGCGTCGAAGGCGCGAAGCTGCGGGAGCTCGGCGCGAGATATGTGGCGGGGATCGGCAGAAATGCGCCGCCGGGGGTTCTCCGCATCACCGACAAGACGCCGGACAATTTTCGCTTTATCGGCCTTATCCGGCTCGCTCTGCCGAATGCGCGCATCATACACGTCCGGCGCGATCCGCTGGACACCTGCTTTTCCTGTTTTTCGCGGCTTTTCGCGGGAGACCTCGGCTATATCTACGACCTCGGCGAACTCGGGCGCTATTATCGCGCCTATGAGAAGCTGATGGCGCATTGGCGCGCCGCGCTCCCAAAAGGCGCCATGCTCGAAGTGCAATATGAGGAAGCGGTGGCCGATCTGGAGAGCTTCGCGAGGGGGATCGTCGATTTCTGCAACCTCGATTGGGACCCTCGTTGCCTGGATTTCCACCGGCAGGAAAGGCTGGTGCGGACGTCGAGCCTGATGCAGGTCCGCCAGCCGATCTACAACAGCTCCATCGGACGATGGCGCGCCTATGAAGCTTTCCTCGGCCCGTTGATCCAAGCGCTCGAGCGCTGAAAACGACGTCGCGGGGATGAAAAGGACCGCTCCGATTTCCATGAAGACGAGACCAGACAGCCGGCGTTCGCGTTCCAGAGTTCTCCGCCGCGGGACGCGCGCGGGCAGGGGCGCGGGTTATGCCCTGGTGGTGGTGATCTGGGGTCTAGGCATCATCTCGCTGATGATCGTTTCCTTCATGACCACGGCCCGCATGAGGCTTCAGGCGGCGAACAACATCGCCGGCGCCACTCAGGCCGACGAAATCGCCCAGGCCGCAATAAATCTCGCGATTCTATCCCTCGCCAAAGAGCGGCAGGCGGTAGCGCAGGCTCCCGTTCAACCTACGGGGGCTCTTCCGGTTCCGACAGCGGCGCCGCAGCGGATCATTCACGCAGGGGAACCGAGTTTCTGCGGCATTTCCGGAGCCGCCGTGGCGCTCGCGGTTGAAGACGAAGGCGGCAAAGTCGACCTCAACGGAGCCAATCAGGCCCTGATGAAGGCCATGCTCATCGGCTTTGGCCTCGGTCAAAACGACGCCGACTCCGCCGCCGGCGCCATCGTCGCCTTCCGCAGCGGTTCGGGGGACCCGGGCAACGCCAGTGCGCTCCCGGGCAAGATCGGCGGCCGACAATCGAAGCAGGAGCTTTTTCAGACCGTGTACGAGCTGGATCAGGTGGAGGGCTTCGATCCGTCGCTGGTGCGCCAGATCATCCCCTTCGTCACCGTCCATGGGCGCCGCCCGCGGGTGGACGCCGAAACCGCGCCGCCGGCGCTGTTCGGCGCGCTCATCGGCCTGAAACCCGAAGAAGTACAGACCTTGCGCGCGACGCCTTATCCGAACGACCTCGACCGCCAGGACCCCCGTTTTCCCGCCGCCTACAAGCAGAACGGCGACAGCGGGATTTATCTCATCCATGCGGAAAGCAGGCTCGGCATGGGGCAGACCGCCGTGAGGGAGGCCATCGTCGATCTCAACGGCGACAATGGCGCGCTCTTCGCGATCCGCGAGGTGCGACGGGGCGAGCTGCGGTTTCTGGAGGTCTTGCGCGCGGCGCAGGCGCAGGGCGGCCTGGCGTCGCCGTGCTGATTAGGGCTTCTGGAGCGCGTCCGGTCTCCCTCGGGGCAATCATATGAGCGGGCGGGGCATTCCTTCGAGCTGGGCCGAAAATCCATGGCGCCGGACTCAATCCCCACTCTCGCCGATGCAGGTTTGGCTGAAATATCTGCCGAGGCGGGTCGTTGCCGCCGATGCCCATTGTATCGCGACGCCACCCAAATCGTTTTCGGCGAAGGCCCCGCAGATGCGCGCATGGTTCTGGTCGGCGAACAGCCGGGCCACCATGAGGATCTGAGCGGGCGGCCTTTCGTCGGTCCGGCGGGACTGGTGCTGGAAAAAGCGCTGAACGCCGCGGGCGTCTCGCGCCTGACTTGCCGATACATGGCGTCGTCGTCTCGAAGACGAGAAATGCAAAATCCAGGATCTGCATCGCTTGCAGCCCGGCCACTTGCTCAAGTGGGAAGAAAATACAAAAGCGAGGCACAAACGGCCCCGCCTGCTAGCTCGCCGCAAAAACTCAAAAATGCGCCTCGGCGTTGTCTTCTTCGGGCTTGATCTCGTGGCGGAACACCAGCGGCATCTGGGTCAGCACGAAAAGGAAGGTCAGCGGCAAAATGCCGAAGACCTTGAAATTCACCCAGGCGTCGGTGGTGAGAACGCGGCGCAGCACTTCGTTGAGACCGGCGAGGAAGAAGAAGAAAAAGCCCCAGCGCCAAGTCAGCTTGCGCCAGCCGGCCTCGTCGAGATGGAAGGCGGCGTCGAAGACGATGGGCAGCAGCAGCTTGTCGAACCAGAGCGCCCCGATCAGCGCGCCGCCGAAAAGCAAATAAAGGATCGTGACCTTGAGCTTTATGAAGGTCTCGTCCTGCAGCACGAAGGTCAGCGCGCCGAAGATCAGCACCAATATGGCTGTGACCACCGGCATCACGGGCAGGCGCCTCGTGACGACCCACGAGACCGCGAGGGTCAGGAGCACCCCGACCATGAGAGCCGCTGTGGCAGCGAAGATCCCGAATTTCTGGTTGGCGATGAAGAATACGGCGAGCGGCCCGAGTTCCAGCGCCATTTTCAATCCGGGGCTGAGGCGCTTGCGATCGCCGCCGTCGGGGCCGGCGTTCTTCTCCAGGGCTGTTTGCTCAGTCATTTTGCGATCTCCGCCGCGGCTTTCGCGGGGTCGGATTCCTCGGGGTCGAGTCCCGCTATGGCGCGCGCGAAATCGCGCGCAGTGAAGGGTTCGAGGTCGTCGGCGCTTTCGCCGACGCCCACGAAGTGGATCGGAAGCGCGTATTTCTCCGCGATGGCGACCAGAATGCCGCCGCGGGCGGTTCCGTCCAGCTTGGTCATGACGAGGCCGGTCACGCCCGCGGTCTTGCCGAAAACTTCGACCTGGGCGAGGGCGTTCTGGCCGACGGTGGCGTCGAGCACCAGCAGCACCGCATGGGGCGCTTCCGGGTCGGCCTTTTTCATCACCCTGACGATCTTTTCCAGTTCCGCCATCAATTCGGTGCGGTTCTGCAAACGGCCCGCGGTGTCCATAAGCAGAACTTCGGCGTTCTGCTCCCGGGCGGTCTTGATGGCGTCGAAGGCGAGGCCGGCGGCGTCGGCGCCCTCTTTTCCGGCGACGACAGTGGCGTCCAGACGGTCGCCCCATATCCGCAACTGCTCGACGGCGGCGGCGCGGAAAGTGTCGCCGGCGGCCAGCACCACGCTTTTTCCCTCGCTGCGCCATTTGGAGGCGAGCTTGGCGATGGTGGTGGTTTTGCCCGAGCCGTTCACGCCGACCACGAGGACCACGAATGGACGCCTGGAGGCGTCGATGTCGAAGGGCAGGGCGACGGGCTCGAGAATGTTCTCGACCTCGCGCGCCAGAATGGCGCGAACCTCGTCGGGCTCGATGTTTTTCTCATAGCGGGCGGCGCCCACCGCTTTGGTGACGCGCTGGGCTGCGGCGACGCCGAGGTCGGCGCGCAGAAGCACGTCCTCCAGCTCCTCGAGCGTCAGCGTATCCAGCTTACGCTTGGTGAACACCTCGGCGATGCCCTTGGCGATCGCCTGCGAAGACCGGAACAGCCCGCCGAACAGGCGTTCGCGCCAGCTGCGCTTGGGGGCCGGGGCTTCCTCCGCCGGGGTTTCGCCCGCAGGCTCCGGCGCCGGGGCGCCGCGACCGAAAAGGCGCGCAAACATGCCCCGCTTCTCTTTGGTCCCGTCTGATTGGCTCATGGTTTCCTCTTCGCGGCTGACCCGTACACCAGACTGCATTAAAGAACCAGTGCAAGCGTGTCTGCGCCGCAGCTCGTGATTCTTTCCGTTCGCGCCCCGAAATCAAAGAGGCCCTTCGCCTTTGCCCACTCTGGTCCTGACGCCCCTCATCGTCGCCACCGCCCTGTTCATGGAGAATCTGGACGGCACCGTGCTGGCCACGGCGTTGCCGGCGATGGCTGCGGACCTTCATGAGGACCCGATAGCCCTCAAGCTGGCGCTGACCTCCTATCTCTTGGCTCTTGCGGTATTTATCCCAATGTCGGGTTGGGCGGCGGATAAATTCGGGGCGCGCAAGGTTTTTCGCGCGGCGATCGTGGTTTTCACCCTCGGCTCGATCCTTTGCGGCCTGTCGTCCTCGCTGGAGACCGTGGTGGCCTCGCGCGTCGTCCAGGGCATGGGCGGAGCCATGATGGCTCCGGTCGGCAGGCTGGTGATCTTGCGCACGGCCCCGCGCGCCGAGCTGGTGCGCGCTCTGGCCTGGCTCACCATCCCGGCGCTGATCGGCCCCTTGATCGGCCCGCCGGTCGGCGGTTTCATCGCCACCTATTTCCATTGGCGATACATCTTCTGGATCAACGTGCCGATGGGCGCGCTCGGCGTTCTTCTGACGAGCCGCTTCATACCCGACCTGCGCGAAACCGATGTGAGCCCGCTCGATATACGAGGCGCCGCGCTCACAGGGGTTGGGCTGTCCTGCCTCGTATTCGGCTTCAGCGTCGCGGGCAGGGGCGCCGTGCCTCCCTTGGCCTGGACCTCGCTCATCCTTATCGGATTCGCCGCCCTTTTCGCCTATGTCCGCTACGCTTGCAACGCGCCTTTTCCGATTCTGGATCTAGGGCTGTTGAAGGTTCCGACCTTTCGCGCCGCGGTCCTGGGCGGGTTCCTGTTCCGCATCGGCATAGGGGCCCTGCCTTTTCTGCTGCCGCTGTTGTTTCAGGCCGGATTTCATCTGTCGGCGTTTCAGTCGGGCTCGCTCACCTTTATCGCCGCGGCGGGCGCGATGGCGATGAAGACGGCGGCTCAGCCCATCCTGCACGCCTTCGGCTTCCGGCGGGTGCTGATCGTAAACGCCCTGATTTCTTCGGTTTTTCTGACTGCGAACATCTTCTTCACGGTCGAAACGCCCCATTGGATCGTGATGGCCGTCCTTCTGGTCGGCGGTTTTATCCGCTCGCTCGAATTCACCGCGCTGAACGCCGTCGGCTACGCCGAGATCGACCAGCGCATATTGAGCCGGGCCACCAGCTTCGCTTCCGTCGGCCAGCAGCTTTCGCAATCGGTGGGGGTGGCGATCGGCGCCGCGGCGCTGGAGGCCTCTCGCGCCATGCGCGGCGGCGGCGAGTTGGCGGCTTCGGATTTTGCGCCCGCCTTCATGGTGGTTGCGCTGATTTCGGCGGCTTCGATTTTTGCGTTCCGGCCGCTTGCGGCAAATGCGGGAGACGAGCTCGCGGGGAGAAACAGTCGGTCCGACTACGGGGAAGTTTCCGTGAGATCCGGCTAGGCGGCTTTCGGCGAGTTCTTCATGGGCTATATACTACAGACGGCCTGATGCGTTTCCTCGTTGATGCGCAATTGCCTCCTGCGCTTGGCGAAGGTCGCGACGCTTTTCGAATAAACGCATTTACCCTTTTGGGCGCCATCCCGGCTGTTCAATCGCGACGCCATTGCGGAACACTGCCGCCGCTGGCGAGGAACACGCCTGCCGACACCGCGAAAAGCGGCGCCCAGTCACGCGGCGCCGGAATTTCTCCGAGGATCGGGATGGCGAGAAGCGCCGCCAGGGCGGGCGTCAGAGCGCTGAAGGCCGCACCGGCCGAGGCGCCGAGCAAAGCAATGCCTTTTCCAAAGAAAAACAGAGCGAGGATAGAAGACAGGACGCCTTGGAAAAACGCCTGAAATGCGAGATCGCTGAGCGGCGCGGCGAAGGCGTGCGCCCCTTGCGTCAGGAAATACGCCGGCAAATACAGCACGCAGGAGCCGGCGGAGACAAGCGCCGCGCCGTGAAGCGGCTCGAGTTGCGATTGGCGAAGAACTATAGTGTAGCAAGCCCACATGAAGGCGGCGGTCAAAAACAGCAAATGCCCTTCGGTCTGTTCCCCGCTCGTCGCCAGGGCCGACACGCCGAGGATAGTGAGAACGCCAAGCGCAATGAGGGCGTAGCCCGCCTTCCGCAGAGCCGAAAATTTCTCCCTCATCACGAATGCGGCGATGAGCGCGACGAACAACGGCATAACGCCGGGCATCAGCGCGCCGGCATGAGCTGCGGGCGCGAAGCGAAGACCGCTTGATGCGACGAGCACATAGGGAGCGCCCGCGCCGCTGACAAGCACGAGCAGGCGCGGCCAGCCGAGTCGGTCGATCGCCCAGCCCTTGCGGACGACCACCGGCGCGAGCAGAATTCCGGCGGTTGCGAAACGCAGCATTGTGAGATCATAGACGCTGAGCGATGTCGTCACGCCGAGGCGGGTGATCGACATCCACATCGCCCAGACGCAGACTGCCGCGAGTCCAAATGCCGCCCCCATCGCGTATCTCGTTTTTTGCGACACCGGATGGAAGTCCTGCTCGATCATTTCAGCATGGTCCGTAAAGTCGAAATCCGCCGGGCGTAAAGCCGGCCGCGATCCCAAGAGGGCGGCGTCGTGAATAGGTCAAGCGGAGCTAGACGTCCGTTCGATCGCCTCTCGTCGTCGGGCTGGAGATGACGAGGAAATGCACGTCCTCGTCAGAGTCGTTGCGAGCCTGGTGCTTTGAAAGAGGCCGGATTTCGACGCCGCTCATCATCGGCACGCGATGAATTTCTCCCTCCAATTCCATCGTCAGCTCTCCATAAAGAACGAAGAAGAATTGCCTGGCCATGGAGTGCACATGCCGCCGCTCGGAACTATGCGGGGGCATGCGTTCTTGAATGACCGTCAGCTGCGGCGATGGAGAGAGAATCCATCCATCACATGCCTCGCCCCAGCTATAATGTTCCGCGGTTTCCTTGCTGACCGTCATCGAACAGTTCTCGAATTGGCGCTTGGCGTAGCATTCCCTCGCCGAAAAGTCGTGGCGGCAGAAAGGCCCGCGCTTGTGCGGGTCGGGCTTTCTCAGTCCTTCGCGGCCTCGCGCGCGCCGCGGAATCCGGTCGCGAGAACGTAAAGCTCCGGCGAGCCGGCGCGGCTGGCCTGAGGCTTGACATGCCGCACGATGGCGAAGTCGCGCTTGAGCCGAGCGAGGAGTTGACCCTCGGCGCCGCCCTGAAACACCTTGGCGACAAAAAATCCGCCGGGCGCCAGCACCTCGCCGGCAAAATCGGCGGCGAGTTCCGCCAGCGCGACGATCTTGAGGTGATCGGTGGCCTTATGCCCGGTTGTGTTGGCGGCCATGTCGGACATAACGCCGTCGGCGCCGCCGCCGAGCATTTCCTTGATGAAATCGGGGGCGTCCTCGTCGTTGAAATCCTTCACCGCGAAGGAGACCCCGGGGATGGGCTCCATGTCGAGCAGATCGACCGCGACGATCTTGCCCTTGCCGTCCGTCGCCTTGATCTTTTCGGCCGCGACCTGACACCAGCCTCCCGGAGCGGCGCCGAGATCGACGATGCGCATTCCGGGTTTCAGGAAATGGAAGCGCTCGTCCATCTCCAGAAGCTTATAGGCCGCGCGCGAGCGATAGCCCTCGCGCTTCGCGCGCGCGACATAGGGATCGTTGAGCTGCCGCGCCAGCCAAAGCGTGGATGAAAGAGAGCGCTTGCGCGCGGTCTTCACGCGCACCTTGAGGGAACGGCCGCCGGCGCGGCCGTCGTCGCCGCCTGTCTTGGTGGTCATGCGAAGGCCTTTTCGCGCGGGGTGAACAGGCCGTCGCCGTTGGTCTCCATGTCCAGATGGCGCTGGTGAAAAGCGGCGAGGGTGGCGCGATGGCCGATGGAGACGATGGTCGTACCCGGCAGGCGCTCGCGCAGAACCTTATAGAGCCTGGCTTCGAGCGCTTCGTCGAGGGCGGAGGTCGCCTCGTCCAGGAACAGCCAATCGGGCTTTTCCAGCAGCGCGCGGGCGATGGCCACACGCTGCTGCTCGCCGCCGGAAAGCCGTTGGCTCCAGCCGTTCTCATGGTCGAGCCGCGAAACGAAAGGCGCGAGCTCGGCGGCCTCCAGAGCAGATCTTATTTCGTCGTCCGAATAGGCTTGGGTTTCGTGTGGATAGGCGACCGCGGCGCGCAGCGATCCGATCGGGATGTAGGGCCTTTGCGGCAGCAGCATCACGCGGTCGCCGCCGGGAAAAACGATGGAGCCGCGGCGATAGGGCCAAATGCCCGCGATCGCGCGAAACAGGGTCGATTTTCCCGAGCCCGAGGGCCCTGTGAGCAGCACCGATTCTCCCCGCGCGAAATCGAGCGAGCTGACGTCGACGATGAGCCGCCCGTCGGGAAGCGCGAGCGCCACATTTTCGAGCGAGATGGGGGCGCCCGAAGGCCCGCGAGTCACGGCGGCGGCGGTCTGGCGGCGGTCTGCGACGTCGATAGCTTCGTCGAAGGAGCTCAAGCGATCCAGCACCGCCCTGAAGCTCGCGAGCGAGGTGTAATAGGTCACGAAGAAATTGAGAGATTCCTCGACTGTGGAAAAGGCCCTGGCCGTCTGGCTCATGACGCCGAGCTGGATTTTGCCGGCGAAGTAGAAGGGCGCGGTGAGAATATAGGGGATGATGGGCGAGAGCTGGCCGTAGCTGGCGGTAAAGGCCAGCAACTGCTTGCGCTTTTTGACCAGGGCGAGGAAGTTCGAGATGATGGCGCCGAAGCGCTGGGCCAGCGAGGCCTGCTCGGCGGGCTCGCCGCCCAGCAAGGCGACCTGCTCGCTATATTCGCGCAGGCGCGCAAGGGAAAAGCGGAAATCCGCCTCCCGCCGCTGACGCTCGAAATAGATCACATTGAGGGACCGGCCGATGATGAAGGTGATCAGCGTGCCGACCGTGGCATAGATCAGAGCGACCCAGAACAACAGGCCCGGAATGCGGAGTTCCGTGCCCGGAACGGCGAAATTCCCCGAGAGATCCCAAAGGACGATCGAGAAGGAGACCAGCGAGCTGAGGGTCGAGATCAGCGTGATCGAATAGGCGTAGATGCCGTTGCCGGTCGCGTCGCCTTCGATGAAGCTCCTGATGTCTTCCGAAATGCGCTGGTCCGGGTTGTCGGTCTCGCCGCCCTCCAGAGTCATGCGGTAGTGGCTGTGGCGGCTGAGCCAATGCGAGACGTAGTATTTGGTCAGCCAACTACGCCAGCGTATCAGCATGAACGACTGCATGACGAATTCGATTACTGCGCTGGACACATAGACGAAGGCCCAGGGCGTGAACACCATCAGCAGCTGGCGCCAGAATTCGGGCTGGTTCTTTTCCTGAATGGCGTTGAACCAGTCGCGGTTGAAGAAGGAAAGGCGCACGGAAATGCCGACCTGGCCCTGATTGATCAGAACCAGAAGCACGATCATCGTAATCGCCAGCGCGCTCTCGCGTCCGCGCCAGATCCGGACGCCCATAAAGGTCGACTGGGTCTCGTGCGCGGAGTCGAAGAAAAGATCGGCGATGCGCGTCGCGCGGCCTACCACCGGCACATGAGAAACCGCAAAGGTCAGGATCGAGAACACCGCCACCGTGAGCGCCATGCTCTCCGGCAGAGCGTAATCCTTCAGCGAGGCGGGCCAGAGCCCCTCGGTCTCGGAGAGACGCAACAGGCCGAAGACGACGACTTCGGACGAGAAAATCGCGACGAAGATTTTCAGGAAGCTGGAGATGGGCTCCGAGCGCCAGGTCGTATAGGCGCAGATCGAGGCCCCGACGCCGAGAAGGAGAGTTTCCGGATCTCCTTTATGCGCGCCCGCAAGGAGGGCTAGGATAGCAAAGACGCCGACCGCCGCGCCGAGTTTCCGCATTTTCATCCCCAATTCGGGCGCCGCCGCCCGATAGCGTTTCCTGCAGCTCTATCGAGAAGCTGCAATCGTCAATTCGCGATAGCGCGAGTTGGACGCAGAGAGAAGCGGTTTTGAGGCGATTTCCGGGAGAAAATGCAGAAATGGGGCGACACGCGAGCCGCGGTCAGTCTTCTTCCTCGGTCACGGTTTCGCCGTTGATCAAAGCGACCAGAACGGGCGAGGCCTTGAAGGTGAGGACTTTCCGGGGCGTGATCGGCGCTTCGACCCCGGTCTTCGGGTTCCGTCCCACGCGAGCGCGCTTGCTCCTGATGTTGAACGTGCCGAAGGAACGCAGCTTGACCTGCTCGCCGCGCACCAGAGCTTCGCAGATTTCCTCGAAAGCGGTGTCGAGGATCTTGCGGGCTTCCGAACGGGAGAGGGTCGGGCAGCAAGCGTACACCGCCTCGCGCAACGCCGCGCGAGTGAGGGTATTTCCTTGATTTTCTTCTCTTATCGACATGTTCAAAATACGAGTGAAAGTCTGACCGGGAGTCGGTCGTCAATATTGCGGCGCAAAACACCCCCCGTTGGCAAACCGCTTCGACGCAGCATGGCCGGCGGACGTCAGCGCCGCAAGCTTATCAGCACAGCACCCTAATAATAAATCCCGAAAATGCAAGGGTCGCCTAAGCGATTAAAATTTCACCAACTTTTCGTTGCAATGTTCGTGCAATCAACGCAAGAACTTGATTGTGCATAATATTCACCTGCGCCACGGGCGCCGTGAGGCGCCCGTGCGCGAGTAGCTTTCAAATAGAGAGTGCGACCTTGTGTTTCGCGACCGGAATCATCGATCGTATCTTCCTTATGCGATCAATATCGACATGGGATGATACTAGTCCGGGTCCTTCGGAAGCTTTTGCGACGACATGCCCCCAGGGGTCGGCGATGAGAGAGTTGCCATAGGTGAAGCGAGTCTCATGCCCGGCTTTATGGGCGCCGGTCTGCGCCGGAGCGCAAATATAGGTCTGGGTTTCGATGGCTCTGGCGCGGCAGAGCACCTCCCAATGGTCCTTTCCGGTCACGAGCGTGAAAGCGGAGGGCAGGGCGATCAGATCGACATTCTTGTCCGCAAGCGCCTGAAACAGGTAGGGAAAGCGCAAATCGTAGCAGATGGCGCATCCGATGGTCACGCCTTCGCAATCATAGGTCACGACCTCGTTGCCCGGCTTGAAGGCGGCGCTCTCGTGATATTTCGCGCCGTCCGGCGCCGTGATGTCGAACATGTGGATCTTGCGGTAGCGCGCCACCTCCTTGCCTTCGCGGTTGAACGCCACGCTGGTGTTGTGGATGCGCTCGTCCCCCGGGATTTTCTCCAGCATGGAGCCGGCGTGGATGAAGACCCGATGCTCGCGCGCGAGATCCTGGCACATGGAGTACGCGTCTCCGCCGGGAAGCTCCTCGGCCGCCGCCATTTTCTCGGCGCGGGTGCCGCCGATGAAATCGAACACCTCGGGCAGACAAATCCAGTCAGGGCGCTCTTGAGCGACAGCCTGCTCTATCAGCGCCTTGGCGTTCGCCAGATTGGCGGCCTTGTCGCTGATCGAATTCATCTGGACCAATGTGACTTTCATTCCGGGCGCCCCGAAGGTTTGTGGTTGCGGAAAGCAAGCGCCCCGCAGGGGGCGGCTCGCGCCGACGCTCATACTAACCCCTCGCCGCCGGTCCCGCCAGCGCTCGCCAATATGTAGGTGGGCGGTCCTGATCGCCCGGCCCGCTTCCCACCGCCATCCCCACAACGAAAGCGGGCGCGAGATATGAGGATAAGCCTGAACTCATTTGGTCAGACCCGCAAAAACACATATGCTGCCCCCGGCATTGCGCAGGAGACCATTATGAAGCAGGACGGCGTGACCGAGAGCTTTTTCTATGCGGGAGCGGCGAGAAGAGCGCTTCTTTTTCTTGCGCTTCTCGCCGCGGGCGCCATGTCCTCGGGCGCAGCCCGCTCCGAAACGACGCTCAGACCCATCGGCGGCGCAACCGCAACTCCGACCGTCAGCTCTTCCCAAAGCGTGACCCCGGGCAAGATCTTCGGCGGTCCCATCGGCGTGCCGGGCGCCGCAACGCTCAGCACCCCCATGGGGGTGGCGGTCGACCCCACGGGCAGGGTTTATGTCGCAAACAAGAATTCGAGCCGCGTGACAGTCTATTCGCCGGCGCTGGCGCCTGTCGGCGTCATCACGGCCGGGCTGAATTCGCCTGTCGGCATCGCCATATCGAGCCCCTTCTACAATACGCCGATGCAAATTTACGTCGCCAATAACGGCGGCAACAATGTCACGGTGTACAATCCCGACTTATCCCAGAATACCGCAGCGACGATCGCCGGAGGTTCGTATTTTGCCTACCCCACCGGTATTTATGGCGATCCCGCGGGGGATATCTGGGTTCTCGACGGCGCTCATGTGGCCGGCTACCGCTTCGATGGAACCTATTTCACTACGCTGACGGGTTACGGCGCTTCCGCCATAGGGCCCGTCGGCGCGTCGCTGGCGGCGTTCGGCGCTTCCTGGAACAACTTGCCGTCCGTAGTCGCGGGCAATCTGGGACAGGCGATTCAGGGTAGGGATTTCACGCTCGTCGAATACCCCCTGCCGGTATTCGTCGGCGGCGTGGCCGAGGACCAGTTCAACCAGACCTATTTCTCCGACACCAACAACAATCTAATCCGGATCATGGGCCCGGACCTGGCGCCTCTGGGATCCGTCATCAAAACCGCATCCAGCCCCTATGGCGTCGCCGTCGACAAGATCTACTATCGGATTTATGTGGCCGAACCCGTGGTCAATCAGGTCGAAGTTTTCTCACTGAAGCCGCCACATGTTCTGCTGGGCGTCATCAAGTAGCGCCGCCCTCCCACCGCAACACGGGCTTTCGCGCCGCCAGCGTTTCGTCGAGACGGCGGCGAGGGGCGTAGCGCGGCGCTGCGTGAAACAGCTCAGATTCCCCGCTCAACGCCTTCTCGCCGAGCCGGCGCAGCGTGGCGATGAACAGGTCGAGCGAGGCTTTCGACTCGGACTCGGTCGGCTCGATCAGCATGGCGCCGTGCGCCACCAGGGGGAAGTAGATCGTCATCGGATGATAGCCCTCGTCGATCATCGCCTTGGCGAAGTCGAGCGTGGTCACGCCGCTGCCTGAAAGCCAGGCGTCGTCGAACAGAACCTCATGCATGCATATGCGGTCGCCATAGGGAGCGCTCATCAGTCCGCGCAGCTTCGCGCGCACGTAGTTGGCGGACAGAACCGCATCGCGGGAGGCCTGCGCCAGCCCGTCGCCGCCATGGGACAGCATATAGGCGAGGGCGCGCACGAACATGCCCATCTGCCCGTGAAAGGCGGCGATGCGGCCGAAGCCCTGTCCGTACTCGACGTCTTCGTTCAGCTCCAGCTTTTCTCCCTTTCTGATCAACACGGGCGCCGGCGCGAAGGGCGCGAGCCTCGCCGAAAGCGCCACCGGTCCCGCTCCCGGACCGCCGCCGCCGTGAGGCGTAGAGAAAGTCTTGTGCAGATTGATATGCATGGCGTCGACGCCGAAATCGCCCGGCCGCGCGAGGCCCGCAATGGCGTTCAGATTGGCGCCGTCGCAATAGAAATAGCCTCCGGCTTCGCGCACCAGCTTTGCGATCCGCCCGATGTCGCGCTCGAACAAGCCGCAGGTGTTGGGATTGGTGAGCATGATCGCAGCGACATCGGGGCCGACGGCGGAGGCGACGTCTTCGGCATGGACGATCCCATCGTCGCCCGCCGGAACGGAGCGCACTTCAAATCCGAGCAGGGCGGCGCTCGCCGGATTGGTGCCATGCGCCGATTGCGGGACGAGCACGATCTTGCGCGTCGCGGTCTCGCCGCGGGCGGCGATGGCGCTCTTGATCGCCATCAGGCCGCAGATTTCTCCATGGGCGCCCGCCTTGGGCGAAAGCGCCAGCGCCTCCATGTTTGTGAGCGTCAGCAGCCAGTGGGTCAGCTGCTCCATAGCCTCCAGCGCGC
Organism: Methylocystis heyeri; assembly: GCF_004802635.2. NCBI lineage: Bacteria > Pseudomonadati > Pseudomonadota > Alphaproteobacteria > Hyphomicrobiales > Methylocystaceae > Methylocystis > Methylocystis heyeri. The sequence goes on along the minus strand of NZ_CP046052.1, from coordinate 1,168,914 downwards.
CCTGCACCGTCGACTGCGGCTGCAGCGGATGAATGTCGGCGAAGCCGGCGAGCCGCGCCATTTTCTCGTTGAGGCGGGGATTGTGCTTCATGGTGCAGGAGCCGAGCGGATACATGCCCGCGTCGATCGAATAATTCATGCGCGAGAGACGCACGTAATGGCGCAGGGTTTCGGGCTCCGAGAGACCGGGCAGGCCGATGGGCCTTTGGCGTTCGAGCCCGCCGAGACAATCCTCGAAAGGCTCGGGCTCTTCAACGTCGACGCCGCTCGTCTCCGGACGGCCGATCTCGAAAAGCAAAGGCTCTTCCATCTCCAGGGCCCGATTGCCGGTGAAGGTGGCGGGGGCCGTTTTGGGTTGATCGAGCATCACAACGCTCCTTTGAGTTCCGCGACCAGCGCGGCGCGGTCTTCGTCGGTGTTGATCTCGGTGCTGGCCACCAGCAGCAGATCGTCGAGGCCGGCGTTGGGAATGAGGCGCGAGACCGGTGCGCCGGCGAGAACGCCTCTGGCCGCGAGCCTCTCGACCAGTTCGGCGGCGTCGCCTTTCACGCGCAGGGTGAATTCGTTGAAGAAGCTTCGGTTGAGCGGCTCCACGCCGGGAATCTCCCGCAGCATATTGCGCAGGGCGACGGCGTTGGCGTGGTTTCTCCTGGCGAGGCGGCGCAGGCCAGCTTCGCCCAGCAGGGTCATGTGAATGTTGAAGGCGAGCGCACAGAGGCCCGAGTTGGTGCAGATGTTGGAGGTCGCCTTGTCGCGGCGGATATGCTGCTCGCGCGTCGAAAGCGTCAGCACGAAACCCCGGCGCCCATCTGCGTCGACAGTCTCGCCGCAAAGCCTGCCGGGCATCTGCCGTACGAACTCGCGCCGGGTTGCGAACAGCCCGACATAAGGGCCGCCGAAGCTCAGCGCATTGCCGATCGACTGGCCTTCGCCCACGACGATATCCGCGCCCATTTCGCCCGGCGGCGTGACGAGGCCGAGCGAAACCGCCTCGGTGAAGACCGCGACCAGCAAGGCGCCGTGGCGATGGCAAGTCTCGGCGACGGCGCGAAGATCGCGCAGATTGCCGAAGAAGTCGGGCGTCTGGACGATGACGCAGGAGATACTGTCGTCGACGCGCGAGACGATATCCTCCTGCGCGACTATGTCCGGCGCCAGGGATACGACTTCATCTTCCGCGAGACGCGCCACCGTGCGCGCGACCTCGGCGTAATGCGGATGCAGGCCGCCGGACAGCAGCGCCTTGCGTCGCTTGGTGATGCGATGCGCCATCAGCATCGCCTCGGCGCAGCCTGTGGAGCCGTCGTACATGGAGGCGTTGGCGACCTCCATCGCGGCGAGCGCCGCGACCTGGGTCTGGAATTCGAACAGATATTGCAGGGTCCCTTGCGAGATTTCCGGCTGATAGGGCGTGTAGCTCGTCAGGAATTCGGAGCGCTGGATCAGATGATCGACGCTCGCCGGCACATGATGCCTGTAGGCGCCGGCGCCGATGAAGAACGGGACTTGTCCGGCCGGCAGGTTCCTGGCGGCGAGACGCGAGAGATGACGTTCGACCTCGAGTTCGGACTTGCCCGGCGGCAGAGCGAATCCGCTCGCGGGCGCCGCGCTCGTGTCCGCGAACAGCTCGTCGACGTCGGCGACGCCCACCGCCGCGAGCATGGCGGCGCGGTCTGAATCAGTAAGCGGATGGTAGCGCATCTTTGTCTCCCGCTTTACAGGCTGCGCAGGTGAGCCTCATAGGCCGCCTCGTCCATCAGGCCGGAAAGCTCGCCTTCATTGGTGAGCCGCAGCTTCACGAACCAGCCGGCGCCGAGTGGATCTTCATTGACGGTGGCGGGGTTTTCCTCGAGCGCGGCATTGGCTTCGACGACCTCGCCGGAAACCGGAGAAAACACTTCGCTCGCGGCTTTCACGCTCTCGACCGTCGCGAGTTGCTCGCCCTTGGCGATCCTCTTGCCGACCTCGGGAAGCTCCACGAAAACGATGTCGCCGAGCTGCTCCTGTGCGAAATTGGTGACGCCGATAATCCCGTTCTCTCCATCAATGCGGATATATTCGTGATCCGTGGTGAAGCGCATGTCTGACATCGAGCGATCCTTTCAGTGGCGAACACCCTCCCCTTGAGGGGGAGGGTCGCCGCGAAGCGGCGGGGTGGGGTGATTTTGAGCGCTAATTTGCGCCTTTTTATCCCCCACCCGATCGGCTTCGCCGATCGACCTCCCCACGCAGGGGGAGGTAGGGGGCGCCTATCAAGAACGGTTGTTCCTTTGATCCAATTGCCCTTTCAGTGGCGAACATAGCGATGCGGCACGAATGGCAGCGGAACCACGGAAAGCTCCACAAGCCTGCCGCGCAGATCCGCATGAAGCGCGTTTCCCGTCGTCGCTGCACCGCGCGCGACGTAACCCATGGCTATGGGTCGCGAGAGCGACGGCGAGAAACCGCCCGAGGTGATGCTGCCGACTTCGGCGCCGCCGGCGTCCAACAAAAACGCGCCTTCGCGGATCGGGGCCTTGCCTTGCGGCAGCAGCCCCACGCGCCGGCGTGGCGGACCGTTCTGGAGCGCGTCGCGTATGCGCTCGAAACCGGGAAACCCGCCTTCTATGCGTCGCCGCTTCCCGATCGAAAAGGAGAGCCCCGCTTCGACGGGGTCGATCCCGGGATCGAGATCATGGCCGTAAAGACACAGGCCCGCCTCGAGCCGCAGCGAGTCGCGGGCGCCGAGGCCGATCGGCGCTACATCGGGGTTTTCGAGGAGGCGCAATGCAAAGCCCTCCGCTTTCGACTCCGGCAGAGAAATTTCGAAACCGTCCTCGCCGGTATAGCCCGACCGTGTGACATAAAAGCCCGCGCCTTCGTAATCGAAGGCTTGCCATTCCATGAAGCCGAGCTCTTCCACGCCGGGCAACAGCGCCTGTAGCGCATCGACCGCCCGCGGCCCTTGCAGCGCCAGCATGGCGCGGGTTTTCTGGACATGAAGCGATAGCTGCGGAAGCTTCTCCTGCAGCAGGGCGAAATCCACCGCCTTGGTCGCCGCATTGACGACGAGGAACAGGCGCTCGTCGCGACCGGGGAGGCGCGTCACCATCAGATCGTCGAGCACGCCGCCGGCTTCGTTGAGCAGCTGCGTGTAGCGGTTGCGCTCCGGCGCGAGCTCGATCAGATCGGCCGGGCAAAGCGTCTCCAGCAGCCGCGTAGCGCCCGCTCCCGCGAGTATGGCCTGACCCATATGCGAGATGTCGAACAGACCGGCTTTTTCGCGCGTATGCAGATGCTCTGCGACTATGCCGGGCGGGTAGTGCAGGGGCATTTCGTAGCCCGCAAAGGGAACCATGCGCGCGCCGAGGCGGCGGTGCAGGGCGTCCAACGGGATTTTGGCCGGGGCAGGGGCTGGGGCGGTCAAGAGGTCGCTCCGGAACGAACATGGCCGCGCGGCGACGGTTCGACACCGTCCGCGCGCCCCCTCTGTCCGGTTACCTGAGAGATTCCTCGCACGGATGCGAGTTTCGCCCTTCGGTGGGCGCCTCGCGAAAATCGCGGCGCCGCTTTCCAGAGTTTTAGAAACCTCGCGCGGTTCTTTTGCCTGAGCGTTTCCGGGGCGGTTGCGCCTTCGGCTCCGGCCTTGCGGCCGGCCTCTCCCGCGTGAAATCTTTATTCTCCTCAAAGATGTGCCTGAAGGCCGATTCCGTCAAGGCGGAAGATGCAGCAGCAGCCAGCGCCGCAATATCTCTTCCCTCGGAAGCGTAGCGTAAGGCTTCCCCGAAACGGATGGACGCGCAGCCGAAGCGAACCAGAACCGCGCGAGTCCTCCTGGATCGCCGCGGAGCTTACGCTCCTCGCGATGACGGCGCGAAGCCGATTCATTCAGCCGGAAACCGTATAACTCTCTGGCCGAGTCGGGACAGAGTTAAATGATATTCTGAAAGTTCAGATTGGTCGTGCCGCCGCTCTGAGGCAGAGGCATCGATTGAACAGTTTCGTTGATATAAATGTTGTTGATATTGTAATGGCCCGCGATCGGAGACGTTTGAGCAACCCGCGAGACGCTGGCTGATATGGACAGTCTGGTGGTCGCCGGCTCCACGACGACGCTGTAGGGCACGTTCACTGTGCAGGTGACGTTTGCGGGCGTGACGGTCGCCTGCGTCGAGTAAGATCTGGTGTCGTAAAGTCCGGTAGTCGTGTCTATTATGGTCGTCTGAACAGTGCATTGCAATATGCTGGCGGAGGTAATGCCTGAGTTGTTTGCAAAGGTCATTGCGACCGATATGGTTCCCTTATTGACGCCCAGGGTAGCGGGCTTCACGCCGCTGGAAGCTGCGGCCACATAGGGTTCGAAGGCCCCGGTGGCCGGGTTCAGGAAGCCGAGAATTTTCTGGTCCTGAGCGGATGCTGGGCAGGTCCAGACAAGCGTCGTCAGCCCAAGAAATTGCAAAACGCGGTTCTTCGAAAAGTTCATGATTTACCCTCGTTCTTCAATTGGGTTCGCCTCATGGCGCCTCTCCCGCGCCGAAACATCTTTCGATTTGGGCTTTTTGTCAAAATTGCGTGAGATTTTGCTTCAGGACCTGTCGAAAATAAAGCCGTCTGCCGTCTCGTTCAGAACGCCCGCTCCATATTCGGCAAGGCGGGAGGCGATCGCGGAAGCGACGGGCGCCCCTATTGCCAGCAACTGCTTCCACGAGGGATGATGCTGGTCGACCGTCTCCAGTATCGAGAGGAAACATTCTTCTCGGGAGGCGCCAGTCGCGACAAAGATGGTGAGATGGTCCGGCGGCAATGTCTTGCCCGCCCAAAGACGCTGCACGACATGTCGATTTATCGCCGAGTCGCAGAGCCACACGGGCCCCTTTCTCACCAGTCGACCGACGGACTCGCCGAAGTCCGGATCAAGAACAACAAAGATATTCTGGCAACGCACGAGCTTGAGTCATAGCGACGGAATTACGGGCTCGACCGAATGGTCGCAACGGGCTTCATCAGCGGCGCCGAGGCTGAGGCGGTGAAACAGGATCCCTGAATACTTAAAGAAGCATTACGCGTTAAATGCCGCGCAAACTTTGCCTCGATGCAAGACGAGCACGGCTTTGGGCGAAAGCCCTTCGGATCACCATGGCTGGAACGCCAACACGACCCGCGCGCTACACTACTGCCTCACGTCTGCCCCGGCTTCAGCCGATAGAACACATGACGGCCGATCACGTCCATCTTGGTCAGGCTACGCGCCCAGCGCGGCTTTACGTAATTGGCGTGGTAATGGGTGGAGCGGCCGACATCCGAAATATAGGTGCGGCCGGCCAGCACCTCGTCGGCGATGCGCACCGCCGTCGTCCAGGAGTCGCGCTCGGTGATGCGCAGCGATTTTCCTTCGCAGGCGAAGGAGAACTGGCAACCCTTGTAGTGATGGCGGTTCTGGTAAACGACGCCGCAGATGTTGCGCGGATAGAGCCCGCTGGAAACGCGGTTGAGCACCACCTGCGCCACCGCGGCCTGTCCCGCCTCGGGCTCGCTGCGCGACTCGAAATAGACCGCCTCGGCGAGACAGCGCTTTTCGCTGCTCATCCGGTCCGCGTCGATCATCGATGCGTAATCGGGCCGAGCATTGCTGGAAAGAGCCAGCGTAGCGCGCGGGAAGGAGCCGGCCTCGATCGGAACGGCGTCGGGCTGGGCCGGCGTGGAGGAGCCGAGCGCCACCGCGCGCGCCACCTGCGGCGTGGCGCCGTGAGCGGCGCGCTCCTGCAGCGCCTCCAGGGAGGCCGGGGTCGCCGCCGAGGCCGCCTGCGCCGGCATCGCTGCCGCAGCGCCTTTCTGGGTCGTGATCTGAACGCTTTCCGCCGGGTTCTGGAACTCGGAAGCCTCCTCGTCGCCGGGCAAGGCGGCGCGCGGCGCCAATATGACCCGGGTCGTGGCTCCCGAAACGTTGAAGGCGAGATCCGGCGAGACAGGGCCGGGGAGGCGGGTTTCGAAGGAAGGGCGGATGGCGACCACGGGATCGCCCTTGTGGGTGCGGTCTATCTCTGGAAAAATTGCGGCGTTGGGCTTGAGGTCGACATGCGGCTCGCGCTCGTCGGGCAGGCTGTGCATGTCGAGCGGGCCGCCGTCGGTGAGCCTCGCCAGCTCGACGTGCGGACGATTGGGGTTCTGGGCGAAGTCCCCCGCCAGCGCCGCCGCCAGCGTCGCCGCCGACGGTCCCGGGGAGCGCGCCGTCAACGGCGCCTCGTTCCAGCCGGTGGCGGAGTCCTGCCCGGCCGAAGCCGTAAAGGAGACCACGAGCCCGAAACCCAGAACCCAGGGCGCAATGACATCTACGGACCACTTTGCTGCATTAGACCGACGACGCATACTTATCGCTCACGCCTGAACGCCACGCTTTGCAACGGGCGCTGGCGCGAGGACCATCGCCATCCCAAAAGCAAGCCTTAAGAAGGGTTATCGCGCATTAGGCTTGCCGGTCGGTTACGCCGGCTAGAAAATTCGCGTCTCAGAATGGCGCAGCGGGACTCATTCGCCGAGTAGATGCAGCGCGATCTCGCGCCGGTGGGGCTTGCGCCTGTGCTCGAACAAATACACGCCCTGCCAGACCCCAAGCGCGAGCGCGCCGCCGATCAGGGGGATCGAAAGCTGGGTTTGCGTCAGGGCGGCCCTTATATGCGCCGGCATGTCGTCGGGCCCTTCGCTGTTGTGCGCATAAAGGGAAGGGTCTTCGGGAGCCAGCCGTTCGAAAACTCTTTCGAGATCGCGAAGCACGTCGGGGTCGGCGTTCTCCTGAATGACCAGCGAAGCCGAAGTGTGTCGGCAGAACAGGGTGAGGAGTCCCATCCGCATCCTTTGCTCGCCGGCGAAAGCCTGGACGCCCGAGGTGATGTCGTAAAAGCCTTTGCCCCCGGTTTCCACACGGAGCGTTCTCGCAGCCTGGCGCATCGCTGTCTCCCATCCCTTTGCAGAAAGATTTTCCCTTTATCGGGCGCCTCGCGGCGTAGGAACGGCGTCAGAGGGGCGGTCCGAAAAAAATTTGTTTGCTTTTATAGACTGTTCTATTAGGTTACTAGATTAATAGACTAAGCCGCCGTCGCCGCCATGTGGGAGCGCCAAGGGATGTGGGAGCAATTGCATTCGATCAACCCGCTCTACACGCTTTCCGGCTTTCTGGTCGGCGGGCTGGTGGGCTTCACCGGCGTCGGGGGAGGGGCCCTGATGACTCCGATCCTCCTGCTGATTTTCGGCATCGCGCCCAAGACGGCGGTGGGAACCGACCTTCTTTACGCCGCCATCACCAAGAGCAGCGGCACGCTGGTTCACGCGCTGAACGGCAATGTCGACTGGCGCATCACCAGAAGGCTGGCGGCGGGCAGCGTGCCGGCTACGATTCTTTCGCTGCTGTTTTTATGGCGCCTCGGCGGCTCCAATGAACATGCGGCCAACGGCGCCATCACTTCCGTCCTCGGCTTCGCGCTCATTCTCACTGCTGCGGCGATTCTGTTTCGAAGCGCGACACTGAAATATATAGCGCGCCACACCGACTCGCTGACGGACGCCCAGAGCCGCAATCTCACCATCGCGCTCGGCGTTTTCCTCGGGACCGTGGTGACGATTTCTTCGGTCGGGGCGGGGGCCATCGGCATGACGGTGCTGCTCGCCCTCTATCCGCGCCTGCCCACGGTTCGGCTGGTCGGCTCCGACATCGCCCATGCCGTGCCGCTCACTTTCATCGCCGGAACAGGGCATATGCTCATGGGCGGGGTCGACTGGCTCCTGCTGGTCTCGCTGCTGATCGGCTCCTTGCCCGGCATCGCGATCGGCAGCCAGCTCGCTGCGCGGGCGCCCGACCGTTTCCTGCGCCCGGTTCTCGCCAGCGTGCTCGCGGTCGTCGGAGCCAAGCTGAGCATCTGAAGCTGCGCTCGTCCGCGCCCGACCCGCAAGGGGGAGAGATTCGTAGCCCTATGCTTGTCAGAACGTCCCAAGGCGCCTTGCAGCCGGAAGGAAAAAGATAAACATGACACGCTCTACTTCATTTGGTCATTTTACAGTCACGTTTGGTCAGTAAACAAACAAATAGAACCTTTGAGAGGCAGCAATGTCCTCAACGGTTTGAACGCCGGGCCGGATGTACGCCCGGCGTTTTTTATTGCGAGACGCTCGAACGGAAGCTGGTCAGCCCAGATTGGCGAGGCCGGGGAAAGTCTGCATCAGCCAGAAGGAAATGTTCTGGATGCCGCCGGACCAGAACACAACGCCGGTGAACACCAGCAGCCCGCCGACGATTCTCTCGATCTTCACAAAATGCCGCTTGAACCTGGAGATGAAGCCCATGAAGGGCTCCAGCGCCAGGGCCGCCGCGAGGAAGGGCACCCCGAGGCCCAGTGAATAGACGCTGAGCAATTGCGCCCCGCGCCAAACCGTATCCTCCGTGCTCGCCACCGCGAGAATCGCCGCCAGAATCGGGCCGATGCAGGGCGTCCAGCCGAAGGCGAATGCGAGCCCCATGACATAGGCGCCGAAGAGCCCCATGGGTTTTTCGATCTCGGCGCGCTTTTCACGATAGAGCAGGCCGATCCTGAACACGCCGATGAAGTGCAGGCCCATGGCGATGATGATGGCGCCGGCGGCGTAAGAGAGGATTTCCTGGTTGGCGCGCAATTCCTGGCCGAAAAAGCTCGCGCTGGCGCCGAGAGCGGTAAAGACGGTTCCAAACCCCAGCACGAACAGCGCCGCGGCCAGGAGCACGTCGCGTTGCGCCTTGCCTCGCGATTCCGCGGATAGATCCTCCAGCGTGACGCCGGCGATGAAGGTCAGATAGGGCGGAACCAGAGGCAGCACGCAGGGCGAAAGAAACGACAGCAATCCTGCCGCCGCCGCCGCGGGAAAAGTGACGTCCGCCGCCATTATCGTGTTTCCTCTCTCAACCGGGGATGTGAGCGCGCACGGTGGCAAAGCCGTCACGCAATGTCTAGCGCCTAGGTCGATAATTGGCGGCATTTTATCGTGCTGGTTCGCTACTCGTTAACCAAGCGGAAAACCGAACGCGGTTAACTCGCCTTCGCGGCGCTGCAGGGCGGAGATTCGATCATGCATGGCTTGATGCTTTGGAGCAACGGCGAGGACAGGCGTCCGAGGCTCGCGCATCCGGCCGCACCCCGTCGCAAGGCGAAGTCCGCGGCCGATCCCGCCCGATTCCCGCCCAGGGCCCCGGTCAACCCTTTCGCCCGGCCGCCCTGCGTGACGGGCGGGCAATTGTTGCGCATTTCGCTGCTCATCCTGGCGTCGCTGATCTATTCCGATCCGTCGCCGTTCCTGTCCGGCCGCCTGGTCGGGCCTCTCGCGCAGAAATTTGCCGCGAGGGGAATCGACCCGACGCCGACTGCGGCGATTGCGCCTGCGCAGTCTCAGGACCCCGCAGGGCGTTAACCATAATTTAACGGATTGAGCGCAGCCTGATGATGTCCTGCTGATGCAGGATATTCGGGTGACGACACCCGCGTCCTTGATGCCTCCCTGTCGAGACGCCTCGAGAGCCGCCCCCCAGCGGCTCTTTTTTTTGGACGCAACAGAACTATCATTTATTGTCAAAGGACGACCGTCCCATGCCGAAAACGGCGTGAGCGATCGCGTCCCGGCTCAGCCTTTCCCCCGGCTTTGCGGGAATTAAGGTTAAAGAAAGGCTAAGCGAGCGACGCCCCGATAAATACGCTAGATTGAATCATGTCGAATCCGCCGGGCGGGACCCGGGGCAAGTTCCGCGAGCGTGACATGCGTCTGAATGACAGCGTAAATGAAGCAGGCCAACCCGTTTCCTTTGTCGAAAAGCTCGCCTGTTCCGAAGCTTTCGGCGCGCTTTTTCGGGAAGGCATGTCGCTGGTCGAGGACGCCGCAGCCTATCTCGACGGCGCGGGCCGTGACGAAGCCAAGTCGCTCCCGCGCACCGAAGCGCTCGCTTACGCAGCCGAAAGCATGAGGCTCACGACCCGTCTCATGCAGATCGCCTCCTGGCTCTTGCTCCAGCGCGCCGTCAACCAGGGCGAAATGACCCGCGTTCAGGCCGCCAGCGATCGCAACAGGGTCAAGCTCTCCCAGCAGGAGCTGGCGTCGAACCCGGACGTCTTCCAGCGTCTCCCGCAAAAGCTGCGCGATCTTTCGATTCACTCGCTGCGGATGCAGGCTCGAATCATGCATCTCGACATGCTGATCTACATGCCGGTCACACAGCCGATTCAGGCCCCTGTCGGCAGTCCGGTCGAAGACCAGCTGCAGAGGCTGCGCGACGCCTTCGCTCCGGCCCGGTGAGCCACGACCCCCGGCTCATCGTATGCTGGAAAGAAGAAAAGCTCCCGATTTCGCATCGGGAGCTTTTTCATTTTCAATCTCGTTTGTCGCTCGAGCTCACTTCTTGCCGAAGGAGAGCCCGCCGAAACGCGAATTGAACTTCGAGAGGCGACCGCCGCGGTCGAGGAGCTGCTGCGATCCGCCGGTCCAGGCCGGATGGGTCTTGGGATCGATGTCGAGGTTCATCGTCTCGCCCTCGGACCCCCAGGTCGAACGGGTGAAATATTCGGTTCCATCCGTCATCACGACTCTGATGGTGTGGTAATCGGGGTGAATGTCTTTTTTCATCTCGGCAGACCTCATGAAAGGCGAATACGATCGCTTCCGCGACAATCGTCGCGGGCAGGCGACCGTTTCGGAATTGGATTTGGCTGGCTATTAGCTCATCGCTCGGCGTTCGGCAAGCCGAAGCGCCGATCGGCCAAGGCGACGAACCGGGTGACGAACCCTTGCTTTGCAGCTTCGCGGCGCGGTCGCACGCGGCGATCGCGGCCGAAGCGCCCTCGGCGGACCTCAGGCGGCGAGAAGCCGGTGCACCTCGTTGACGAGATCGCGCAGGTGGAACGGCTTGGAAAGGATCTTGGCCTGGCTCGGCGCCTGATTGTCGGGATTGAGCGCCACGGCGGCGAATCCGGTGATGAACATCACTTTTATGTCGGGGTCGAGTTCGGTGGCGCGGCGGGCGAGCTCGATTCCGTCCATCTCGGGCATGACGATGTCGGTCAGCAGCAGCTCGAAGGGCTCCACCCGAAGCTGGTCATAGGCCGCAAGCCCATTGTCGAAGGAGGTGACGCAAAAGCCTGCGTGCTGCAACGCCTTGACCAGGAAGCGGCGCATGTCGTTGTCGTCTTCTGCAAGCAAGATCTTGGCGGCTGCCGGGTCGGTCATGACGCTCCTCTTCTCCTTTTCCATCAGTTGTGCGGATTCTTAGTAAAAATCAGGTGAAACCCTAATCGTTCCCATTTAGCTTTCCCGCGGCGCGCTGACCAGTCTCCGTTTGCATGCGCAAACGGCGTGGATTTTGCGAAAGCGGTTGCGCAAGGGGTTAAATTCTGGCTCCATAGCCTTGGAAGCCGCTATGGCGCCGGCCCTATAAAAAACACATAGCACGAGGCGGCGACGCATGGAATCAGCCCCGCGGCAAGAGTCGAGCGACGCCGGTTTCTCCGGCGAGGGGGTCGAACCCGAGCTTGCGCGCCCCTTTGAAATCGTCGCGCCTCCGGTCCTCGCTTCTCCGCTGGTGTTTTCTTCCCCCCATTCGGGCTGCGTCTACCCTGCGCGCTTCCTTCAGCAGGCGCGGCTGGACTCGGCGAGTCTGCGCCGGTCCGAGGACGCCTATGTGGACACGCTTTTCGCCTGCGCCCGGGGTTTGGGCGCGCCGATGTTGCGGGCGTGCTTTCCGAGAGCCTATCTCGACGTGAACCGCGAACCCTATGAGCTCGACCCGCGCATGTTCGAGGAAGACCTGCCTGAATTCGTCAATACGAGGTCGCTGCGCGTCGCCGCCGGCCTCGGGACCATTCCGCGCGTCGTGACAGACGCCCGGGAGATATATCAGGGCAAGCTGAAGCTATCGGACGCCCTCAGACGGATCGAGAAACTCTACAAGCCCTACCACGCCGCTCTCGCCTCGCTGATGGAGGAAGCGCGCCGGGCTTTCGGCCTCGCCATATTGATCGACTGCCATTCCATGCCCACGATCGCGGCGCGCGATCCCGGCGCTTCGGCGCGCACGGAAAAACGGCGGGTCGATTTCGTGCTCGGGGACCGTTTCGGGGCGAGCTGCGACACCGGTTTCGTGGATCTGATCGAGCGACGCTTGCGCGGCTTCGGCTACAACGTGCACCGCAACCGCCCTTACGCCGGCGGCTTCATCACCGAGCATTACGGGCGTCCCGGCGCCGGATGGCATGCGATGCAGATCGAGGTCGCGCGCGGCCTTTACATGAACGAAGCCACATTGGAGCGCAACGAGCGCTTCGAGCTTCTGGCTCAGCATCTGCAAGAGGCGCTGTCGGAGCTCGTCCAAAGCATCGGCCGAGGCGAGAGCGGGCGGACGCAAGCCCCGCGCGCCGCGGCGGAATGATTTCTCCCCCTGGAGACCCAGAGAGTGACAGCAGTCGATTTCGAGAGATTCGTGGAACAGCTCGCGGAAGTCTCCGCCGAGGCCATATTGCCTTTTTTCCGTACGGCTCTCACCGCCGAAGACAAAGGGCGCGGCGGCGCCTTCGATCCGGTGACCGAAGCCGACCGCGCCGCCGAGAGCGCCATGCGGCGGCTGATTCAGGACACCTTTCCCGGCCACGGACTGATCGGGGAGGAATTCGGATCGCAGCAGGAGGACGCCGAATTCGTCTGGGTGCTCGATCCCATAGACGGCACCAAGAGCTTCATCTGCGGCTTTCCCACCTGGGGCACGCTGATCGGCCTCACCCACCGCGGGGCCCCCGTTTACGGCCTGATGAATCAGCCCTTCACCCGTGAGCGTTTTTCCGGGGATTGCGAGGCCGCCTTTTGGCGGGGACCGGCGCGCAACGGCAATGGCATGGAGAGACGGGCGCTGAAGACACGGCCCTGCGCCGATCTTTCCCACGCGACCTTGCTGACGACCTCGCCCTTGCTGATCGATCCCGATCTGCGGGACAACTTCCACCGCGTCGAAAAAGAGGTCCGGCTCTCGCGCTACGGCGGCGATTGCTACGCCTATTGCGCGCTCGCGGCCGGCCATGTCGATCTCGTGATCGAAACCAATCTCAACCCCTACGACATCGTAGCGCTCATCCCGATCGTAGAGGGCGCAGGCGGCGTCGTCACGACATGGAGCGGCGACAGCGCGGCTGGGGGAGGCTCCATCATCGCCGCGGGCGATCGGCGCATCCATGAGGCGGCGATGGCGCTGTTGGGCTGATAAGGCGCTCTCACCCCAGGATCACATGCGGCAGGAAGCGCGAGCGGTTTGAGGTTATGGCCGAGGAATCCTCGCGCACGCCTACGCCCGCGGGCGCATCGCCGATAATCCAGCTTCCGACCACGGGACGCTTCCCTCCGAAATCAGGGAGCGGGCAAAGCGCCTGGCGGACGAAACCCTCCGCTCCGTAACCGTCCCGGTCTCCTTCGGTCCTGCGGTCGCCGTCGACGAGTTCGACATCGGCGCCTTCACGGGAATAAAGCGGCTTGCGGGCATAGCGCGGCCCGAGCTGCGCGGAGCGGGGATCGTCGTCGAAATAGCAGGGCAGCAGATTGGGGTGGCCCGGCGCCATTTCCCATAGCAGCGCCAGCATACCCTTGCAGGAGAGAATCATCTTCCACTGCGGCTCGACGAAGCGCGTGCGCAGCAGGGCCGCGGACCTGCCGAAAGGATCGGCGAACATCCACTCCCAGGGATAGAGCTTGAACAGGAAGTCGATCCTGCGGCCCCAGCGGTCGACATAGACCGGCTCCTGAAGGCCGATGTCGCCCATGTCGAGCGTCTGGCTCTGGAGCCCGGCCTGACGCGCGCAATCCTGGAGATAGGCGATTGTTCCGGAGTCCTCGACGCCGCCGGCCATGCAGGCGAGATGCAGGAAGCGCCCGAGCCCGATCTCGCGCCAGCGCGCGATCAGCTTTTCATGCAGCGAGTTGAATTGATCGGCGCCTTTCGGCAGAAGCCCGCGCGCAGTCAGATGTTCGAGCCAGAACCACTGGGCCACCGCAGTTTCGTAAAGGCTCGTGGGCGTGTCGGCGTTGTATTCGAGCAGTTTGGCGGGGCCGCGGCCGTCAAAGGCGAAATCGAAGCGGCCGTAGAGCGAGGGATCGCGCCTGATCCAGCTCTTCCTGATCGCCTCGAAAGCAAATGACGGAATACGGAGCTTCGCCAGCAGATCGTCGCTGGCGACGACGCGCGAGACCAGTTCCAGGCAGAGCGCATGAAGCTCCCGAGTCGGCCGCTCCAGCTCGTGTTCGACCTCCTTCAGCGAAAAGACATATCGAGCGGTTTCGTCCCAATAGGGCGCGCCGTCCTGGTAGGCGTAGAGGAATCCGATTTCCTCGAAATGCGCCTTCATGTCGGGCCGGGGAGGGGAGGCTTCGCGCCTCACTCGCCGCCCCCGCCATGGCCGCCGCCGGAGCCGCCGAAACCGCCGAAGGCGGCGTGTTGGCCTCCCGACCCGGAGCTGGAATGCCAGGAGCTTCCGCTCCCGCCGCCATGGCCGCCGCCCGAACTCTGGGTCTGCCGGCAGGTCGATTGATCGGCGTTGGGCCCTTGCGGCGTGTCGCAGCCCACACGCTGGTCGAAATTGTGGAGCGCCTCGGTCGCGGCGATGAGCGCCAGCACCGTGGCGCCGATCGATCCGACCGTAATCGTCAGCGTGCGCAATTGTAGGGGGCCGAGCGGGTCGGGCGCCTCGGGGAGTCCTTCCGGGGCGTGCATGACCACCGGCGGCGGCTTCACGCCACGCTTGCCGAATTCCTTTTTCGAATCGGCCATGGCGTCACGGGCTCATGCAGGCGGCGCTGAGGACGCCGGCGGAAATGGATACGGCGGCCACCCACACCGCCGCCGCGACCGCGTTCTGCTCGATGGCGTGCGAAAGGCCCGGATGCGCGAGCCGCGCCAGCTGATAGGCGATGACCTGGGTCGCGAAGGCGACCACGCCCCAGACCGCGAATTCGAGCGCGCTCCCGGTGTTGTGGATAGCGCCCGCCAGCGCGATGGCGAAGCCGATCAGGCTGCCGCCGAAGGCTATCGCCGCCGAGGCGTTGTGCTGGCGCACGATGAGGTCGAATTCGTTATGTGGCGTGAGACGGACATAGACGACGCAGAAGCCGGCGCAAAAGGCGATCGACGCCGCGAAATAGGCCGCAAAGGAAGCAAGGCCGTACACAAAATCAGGCAAGGGGACCAATCCTGCTGTTGCAATAACCGGGGAAGGCTAGCAGGGGAGCCGGGGGCGAGCAAGGCGGGGTGACGAGCGCGACCTCTGGCGTCGGCCCGTTCCGGTTTACGAACGCCACATCTGCAGAATTTGCGGCGCGTAGCGGTCTCCCACGACGGCGCCGGGCGCGAACATTCGATCGAGCGCAGCGAGATCGTCGGCCGAAAGCTCGATGGCGCCTGCCGCTATATTCTCCGCTATGCGGTTGCGGTTGCTCATGCCGACCAGAGCCACGATATCCTCGCCCTGCGCGAGGACCCAGGCGGCGGCGAGCTGCGTCGGCGTCCAGCCCTTCGACGCCGCGAAGGCGGCGAACTTCGCCACCACTTCCAGATTCTTCGTCAGCGCCTCGCCGTGGAATCGCGGCGTCCAGTTGCGGACGTCATGCGCGGGAAGGGGCCCCTTGATCGCGCCGGTCAGAAGGCCCTGCGCCGCCACGCTGTAGGCGACTATGCCGACGCCCAGTTCGCGCGCGACCGGCAGGAGGTCGCGCTCGATGGCGCGGCCGGCCAGCGAATATTCGATCTCGACCGCCGTCACCGGGTGAACCGCATGGGCCCGGCGAAGCTGCGCGCCGGTCACTTCCGACAGGCCGAGATGGCGGACCTTGCCCTCCTTGATGAGCTCGGCGATCGCGCCCACGGTTTCCTCGATCGGCGCCGAGGCGGGGATGCGGCCGGGCTGATAGAGATCGATCGCCTCGACATCCAGCCGCTGCAGCGAATAGCTGCAGAAATTCTTGACCGCGCGCGGGCTGACGTCGACGCCGAGCGGCTGGCCGCCGGGCGCGACCATCATGCCGAATTTGACGCTGAGGAAAGCCTTGTCGCGCCTCCCGCGCAACGCTTCGCGCAGCAGCAGCTCGTTATGGCCCATACCGTAAAAATCGCCCGTATTGACGAGGCGGACGCCGGCGTCGAGCGCGGCCTGGATCGTCGCGACGCTTTCCGCGTCCTTTGCGGCGTCATGACGGCCCGGCTGCGGGCGCAGCGGCGACATGCCCATGCAGCCGAGGCCGAGGGCGGGCAGCTCCGGGCCGTTCTTTCCCAAGCGGCGCAGCTTCATCGAAAGCTCCTTTAATAGATCGATCGCTCTATTTATGTAAAAACAAAATCAATCGCACGTCAAGATTGATAGAGCGGTCGTTCTAGTTTTAAGGACAGACATGAGAAAGCTCGATCCCGTCCGGCACGAGGAGAAACGGCTGGAGATTCTGGCCGCCGCCAGACGCTGTTTCGAGCGCAGCGGGCTCAAGGGCGCGTCGATCTCGGATATCTGCAAGGAGGCGGGCATCAGTCCCGGCCACCTCTATCATTATTTCGACAGCAAGGACGCGATCGTCGCCACGCTCTCGCAGGCCTGGCTCGCGAGGACGCGGGAGAGATTCGAGCAACTGTCGGCGCCGGAGGGCGACGTTGCGGCTCTACTGGCGGAGGAGATCGGCAGACTTGCGCCGAGCGGCCCCAATTCCGGCGTGGAGATCGTTTTCGAGATGCTGGCGGAAAGCGCGCGCAACCCCGCCATGGCGGAGGTGATCCAGGCGCACAGCCGCGGTCTGCGGGCCATACTCGCGGATGTTTTGCGCAAGGGACAGCAGCGCGGCGCCGTCGACCCCGGTCTCGACGCCGAAGCCACGGCCGTCGTCATCATCGCGATCATCGACGGATTGAAAGCCATGCCGCTGCGAGACCCCGCGCTGGACCGGGGGTCCGCTATCGGGCTGCTTCAGCAGATGGTGAAGGATATTCTCGATCGTAGATGAACGGGGCGACCGCCGAGGTAAAAGAATCGTCCCAACAGGCTAGTATTATGTAGTTTAACTCTCCAAAAGGAGGGGTCATTGCGAGCAGAGCGAAGCAATCCAGAGTCATACCAATAATATTGATAATTTTTCCCTGGATTGCTTCGCTTCGCTCGCAATGACGCGCCTTCGTCAGTTCACCTCGGCAAGACTCATTTTTCCGCTATCGTAATTCAGGGCCACTGACTTCAGGCGATCCGCATACCTGAAAATATCGTCGATTACCTCGATTCTTATTTTTTCTTCGTTTTTCTCGGCGTCGAATAGGCCCACATATTTCGTGGCGCGGTTGAAATGCAGCCGGCAAATTGGTTTCCGATTGTTGTCGTCCAGAAGGATTGCGCAATAGCTCTTCGAATCACGCATAGCTATTCGTTCGACTTTCACCACTTCGCGAACGATAGCTCGTACGATCTGATAACCCTCGATTTCCTCTTCCGTTGTCACCACTTCCTCGGCGCCCTCCACAATAGTCAAGGGAGGTGACTGGGGAGCGGAAGGCGCCAATTCCACCGCCGTAACCGATGGACTATCCTCGATTGCGGAGGACAGGCGCTGATTGAGCAATTCACGGACAGTATCTTTCATCGCCTTCTGAACTAAAGGTTTAAATTTCGAAAATATATTTGACGTTAACTTTCCTTCATAAACCCTAGATATGAGCATTCTTATGACTTCGTCTGAAGGATTATCTATTTCTGTCGATATTTCTCTAATAAATATCGAACCATATTTGAGATCGCTCGCGGTTTCGAGAATGAGAGGGACATCAAAATTCTCATTCGCAAATTTCTTTAGCTCATCTATATGCGATGGACGGTAGTTCAATATGTCGAACTCGAAAAATGGTTTCGCATCCATCTTGTTTGGTTCCTCGAGGTCGGTGAAGAACCAATAAATGAGACCGTTAGTCAGCACGCTAAACCGCGCATCCGTGACAGAAAAATATCTATAAAGTTGAGACATATGTTGAGGGCTTAGCTTTTCTCTGCAGGGCTTGCATTCGACGAGCAATATCACCTTACCGTCGAGTTTAATTGCATAGTCGACCTTCTCGCCCTTCTTAACGCCTACGTCTGCAACAAATTCTGGTATGACCTCAAGAGGGTTGAACACGTCATAACCCAGCGCGCTGATGAAAGGCATGATAAACGCGTTCTTCGTAGCCTCCTCAGTCTCGACCGAATCTTTCTGCTTAGCTGCCCGCTGCGCAAGCGCAGCAATTTTCGCTGAGAAATCCATGATTTAGCACCGCTCCCAATATTATTGACCACAATGATATACGTTTGGAATCAACTGGCAAACAATATAGGCAAAAACGCCTTCCGGTCGGGGTCGCCGGCCAGAACAGGGAAAGACCAACGTCTGCTTGGGAGGATCGTTTCGGTGTGCGATTTCCAATCGCTTTCGGTTCTGCATGAAATCCGCGGCCGGGGGGCTTGCTACGCTCGAGATTGCGACTTACTACAATCATAGGTTGAATATCGAGTCTTCTGAAGCATTCGATGAGTGGAGTTCGGGGGCGCCATGGTCGCCAATTCGACGTCAAATATTCGTCCGGAAACCATCGAGCTCATCGAAAGGATGGCCGGACATTCGCCTCGCGCCGGCGAACCCGCGGATTTGGCCTCGATCGACCCTCTGGCGCTCGGCGATCTTTGGGCGGTCGCCCATGGGACCGAAACCTGGCGAGGCGATGGCCCCGCGCCAAACCCTGCCGCCTACATCGCCGGCGCGGTCCTCGATCTCGGCGACAAGATGGACCCGGTTTTTCGCGCCTCGGCCTGCCGGGACTACCTCGACCTGCTGACGCGCAAAGCCGAAGGGGACCAAGACGAGCCTGTCGATCGCACCAGCGACTATCCGTGGCGAAAAGCGTGCTTCGCGCTCCGGCGCTTCCTTGCGGCCTGGGGCGCCGCGCTTTGCCGGGAAAGCCTCTTCTGGTCATATTGCTGGAAAGATGAGGAGGCTGCCATCAGCAGGGCAGGATGACCAGGGCGCCCCGGCGTGGCAGCTTGCAAAATCATATCAAATTGGTATGATTATTCGTTGGCCGCGCGCTCTTCGACGAAGCCGCGCCGTTCGTGGAAACCCAGCGAGAGTAGTTCCTTGCGACATCGGGCCGAAAAATCGCGAGGCGGACGAGAGGACGCCTTCGCCGACAGGCAGGCGCCCCCGGTGAACGACCCGCTGGCCAGAGGCCTCGCGTTTCACCGGCGCGGCGAGTTATTCCGGGCGGAGCAGATCTACTGCGAGATCGTTACGCGGGACGCCGCCAACGTCGTCGCGCTGCATCTGCTCGGCGTCGTGATGACGCAGACTGGGCGCGCCGCCAAGGGCGTGGCGTTCATCGACAGGGCGCTCGCGATTCATCCGAACGATGCGGAAGCTCTCTATAATCGCGGCAACGCACTGTTGTCGCTCCGCCGTTTCGAAGAGGCCTTGGAGTCCTTCGACAAGGCGCTCGCGATCGCGCCCCGCTACGCCGAAGCCCATAATAATCGCGGCAATGTGCTGCAAGAGCTGAACCGACACAGGGACGCCTTGCCGTCTTACGACAAGGCGCTGGCGATCACGCCCCATTATGCCGAAGCTCACAACAATCGCGCCAACGCGCTCAAGGAGCTGCGAAGGCTCGGCGAGGCGCTCGAGTCCTACGACAAGGCGCTGGTCATGGCGCCGCGCTTCGTGAAGGCCCTGTATAATCGCGGCGCAGCTTTGCAGGAGCTCGGTCATTTCGGCGAAGCGCTCGCGTCTTACGACCAGGCGCTGGCGCTAAAGCCGGACCATGCCGACGCGCGCTACAATCGTGCGCTGCTCGCCCTGCTCCAATCGGACTTCGTGGCGGGTTGGCAGGATTATGAAAGCCGATGGGACAGAAAGGGCGCGCCGAAGCGAAAGCTGACGGCTTCCTTTCCCTCATGGAAGGGCGAGAACATTGCCGGCAAGAAGATCGTCATCTACGACGAGCAGGGCTTCGGCGACGTCATCCAGTTTTCACGATACGTGACGAAGCTCGTCGAAGCGGGCGCACATGTGACCTTCCTCGTGCGCGCGAGCCTCCTGCGCCTCATGGAATCCTTGCCTTCGCGCGAGTCCATCCGCCTCGTGACGTCTCTGCCGCCCGCGGAGTCTTTCGACTTTCAGTGCCCCTTGCTCAGCCTGCCGCTCGCCTTTCAAACGAGGCTGGAGAGCCCGTCGACTGCTACTCCTTATCTGCGCGCCGAACAGCAGCGCGCGCTGAAATGGCGGGAGAAGATCGGCGAGGACGGTTTCAAAGTCGGGATCGCTTGGCAGGGTAGTAAAGCAGGGAAGATCGATCTCGGCCGGTCTTTCGCGCTGGCCGAGTTGCACGGCTTATCCCGGATCCAAAACCTCCGGCTGGTCTCGCTTCAAAAAAATGACGGCGTCGAGCAGCTGAGCAGACTTCCCGATGGCATGATCGTCGAAAGCCTCGGCGATGACTACGACGCGGGCGAGGACGCCTTTCTCGACGCGGCGGCCGTTATGGAAAGCCTGGACCTCGTCGTAACCTCCGACACGTCGATTGCGCATCTCGCCGGCGCCTTGGGGCGGCCCGTTTGGGTCGCGCTGCAGCGGACGCCCGACTGGCGATGGCTCCTGGAGCGCTCCGACTCTCCCTGGTATCCTTCAATACGGCTGTTTCGGCAGAGGACCAGCGGCGATTGGAAGGGCGTGTTTACGGACATTGAAACCGCGGTGCGGGAGTTGATGAACGAGTGGCGCCCTCGCCCTCGGGCGGAACCGCCGCGGGCGCCGATTTCCTGGGGCGAGCTGATCGACAAAATCACGATTCTCGAAATCAAGAGCGCCGAGATCATGGAGACGGCGGCGCGCGCGAATGTCGAGCGGGAACTGCGGATGTTGCAGGAGGTGGTGGGGCCGCGGGACTCTCGGGAAGCGATAGCAAGCCTGAAGAGCGAGCTGAAAGCCACGAATCTCGCGCTTTGGAGCATCGAGAATTCGATCCGCGAGAAAGAGCGCGCCGGCGAGTTCGACCCGGAATTCGTCGAGCTCGCGCGTTCGGTCTACAAGCGCAACGACGAACGCGCGCGGCTCAAGCGACAGATCAGCACCGCACTCGGATCCGAAATCATCGAAGAGAAATGCTACGGCGCTCCCGCGTGACCGCGACGGTCGGCCTTTCCGCGCGACCCTTTCGGAGATTTTGCGCGCCGTCGATCTTCTGGTCGGCGCCAGCGGCTTCGCCGTGACCGAGGAAACCGATCCGGGCTACGATCCACGCCTGCGGCGCCTGGGTGAATTACCGCTCGGCGCAGTGGCCGAAATGCGCAAAGGAGCTCTCCAGCGCATGCTGTGGGGCAGGGATGGTGTTCGCTTCGAGGCCCGCCATCTGTGCATCGGCCCCTGCGCCATTCACCTCGCGACCGGACGGGTCACCCGCGACGGAGACCCGGTGACGATCGAGCTGCCCAAGGAGCCGGCCCGCGCCCCAAAACCCTGGCTGCCCTATGACGAAAAGCTGCTGGAGACGATCTACCGAACGGCGGTGGAAATCGGGGAAGGGCGCGCCTCAAGGGTGACAGCGGCGTTCATGCGTTCGAAAAAATGCGGACGCCGCACATGCCCATCAGAATTGCGGCGGCGATCAACGCCGCGAAACCGGCGCCGACGATCGCCATACGATCACAGTTTCGGCGGGCTGCTCCGTGTTCAATCATAACTATCCGGAGGCCTCCGACGAGATGGGTGAGAAGGAAGAACACCCCCAGCACGTAATGCGGCGCCAAGCGAATATTCCATTCGTCGTCAACCAAGCCCGTAGGCGCGCCAGTCGCGAACGACCATTCCGTATCGATTCCCAACCACCGTCGCGCATAGATGAACACCGAGTTCATGTGTCCGATCAGGAAGAACAGGAGGTAAGCTCCTGAAGCGGCCTGAAGCGCCAAAAACCCGTCCATCGGGTTGCGCAGCCGGCGCCAGAGGAGGACCGCGCCGGTGGCGGCGACCGAGAGCAGGATCAGAACAAGGACCGGCTCGACGATGGCGGCGCGATACCAATGGCGCCCGATATTCATGACCGCCTTGTGAGCGTCGCCGCCGGCCAGCCCCGTGAGGTGGTTGAATATATGGAAGCCCAGGAACGCCAGGAAAGCAGAGGCCGCAAGTGCGCCGTGGACGCTGCGCAACTTAGTTGCGAGGAGAACGCCACGATCTCTTTCGTGGCTCGGAGCCACGGCGACTAAAGCGATGACGCCCCAGGCGGCCACCCACGCCGCCTTCTCCTGAACCGGATAATGCAGCATGTAGAGGACGACTCCGACGAAGGTGAATATTGCGGGAGAAGCCACCGCGAGCGCCGCGGCGATCTTCACGCCGCTTCCGTCATTGATCGCCGCGAACCGCATGAAGCTCACGAACGCGATCAGCGGAATGGCGAACGCGATGCCGATGCTCGCAACGGCGAGCAAAGTTCCCGAGGCCGGATCGCTCTTCGTAAGCTCCACGCTCGCGTGGAACGCCTCGAGCGCGAATGGGTAGAGCAGCGCCAAAACCGGGGGCGCAATCCGATAGCTGAAAGACTTCATTCTCTGGGCCCGGTCATGGGCCGAACGCCATGGCGGCTCGGAAAATTCGCCGCTGCGCGTTTCGGCCATGCAAATCTCGTTTTGGATCTTGCTTCAGGATGCGACCCGGCGTTTGATATGTCTAATCTGAATTATCGGCGCTTTTGATATGAAAAACATCTCACTCGATGCACGGCGTCTCCGCTATTTCGTCGCAGTCGCCGAGGCGCTCAATTTTCGTAGGGCCGCCGAAACGCTCAACATCTCGCAGCCCCCCTTGAGCCAGCAGATCCAGACGCTCGAGGCGGAACTCGGCGCCGCTCTGTTCATCCGTCACGGCCGATCGATCGAGTTGACGGACGCCGGCTGGATCCTTCTGCGCCGGGCGCGGGCGCTGCTCGCTTCGATGGAGGCCACCGCCACTGAAATCGGAATGGTCGGGCGCGGCGAAATGGGAATGATCCGGATCGGATATATGAGCGCCGCCATGCTCGGACGGCTGGCCTCGATTCTCGCCATGTTCAGGATTGAAAAGCCGAAGGTCGAAGTGCGACTGAGGCAAGCTCAGCCGCGGGACCAGATCGCCGCAGTTGCGTCAGGCGAAATCGACGTAGGACTTTTATCGGTTTCGTCGGCGCTGACAGGCGCGGTTCCGGATGAACCGGACCTTTTCATCGAGCCGCTCTGGAAAGAGGAAATGGTGCTTGCGTTACCGCCGGGTCATCGGCTCGTTAATCAATCTTGTCTCTCCCTGCATCACTTGGACGGCCAAACTTTTTTGACTCTGCCTCGAGCCCCCCTCCCAGGAGCCTATGAACAGCTTTTGCACTTGCGCCGGGGGCAGGGGGGCTCCAAGGCGACCGACATTCAGGAAGTCGAGGAATTGCCGGCTGGATTGGCGTTGGTCGCCGCCGGCTATGGCGTTGGTCTCGTGCCCGTTTGCGTGATGGAGAACTGGAGCGGCGAAGTCATATTCCGTCGGCTGAAGGAGCGACCTGAAATTCAGGTGGCAATGCTGTCGCGGCGGAACAATTGCTCACCGGCTCTTTCCGCATTTCGCACAACTGTGACGCACCACAATCGGAGCCTGCATTACCGGGCGGAGGATCTTCAATGAGCTGACGGCCGAGGTCCAGAGGATCAATCAGACCGACGAGGGCCGTTGGACGCCGCTCGTCGACGCGGCGCGTCGAGGCTTTACTGCATCGGACGCATGGGCCCTTTGATAAAGTGCGCTTCGGTTGTCGGGAGGATTAAATGGCGCAGGCGACGCGGGCGACGAAAGCCCTGGAACAAGTTGGCGTCCCGTTCGAACTTCACAGCTATGACTATGATCCCGATGTCGACAGCATCGGCATGGCGGCCGCCAACGCCCTTGGGGTCGAGCCGGGGCGGGTGTTCAAGACGCTGATGGTGCTGGTCGACGGCAAGCCGGCCTGCGTCATCGCCCCGAGCGACGGCGAAGTCTCGATGAAGCGGGTCGCGGCGGCGCTTTCCGCCAAGGCGGCGACAATGATGAAGCCCGCCGACGCCGAACGCGTCTCCGGCTATAAGATCGGCGGCGTCAGTCCTTTCGGCCAGCTCCGCAAGGTTCCGGTCGTCATCGACGAAACCGCGCTGCTCTGGGACGCCATTTTTCTCAATGGCGGCCGGCGCGGACTGCAAGTCCAGCTCTCGGGCGAGGACGTCGCGCAGGTTCTGGATGCGGTGTTGGCGGACGTGAGCGCGCGGTAAGGACGCCAGCAATCCGAGGCGCCCGCGTGGCCGCGGGCGGCGCTTCCGCAGATCGAACAACAGCGGCAAACCTGGCGGCCAGAGCATTTTCATGTTTCATGGAAACATGAAAATGCTCTAAGTTTTTGTTTTCACGCGTTTCCTACGCCGAACCGGCGTCCACTTCGGCTGGAAACGCTCTATGGTTAGGCCGTCCACTCCTTGCGCAGGATGGCGTATTGCATCGTGTTCTCGAATTTCGGGGCGCCTTCGTCATCGGTCACGAAGGATACGAACTCCCGGAACAGCCCCTCTCTCCTCATTCCCAGTCTTTCGCACAGGCGCTGCGAGGCGATGTTGTCTTCCTCCACATAGGCGTAGAGGCGGCGGGCGAGCTTCGCCGTGAACAGATACTCGAAGAGCGCCCGCGCGGCCTCGGAGGCGTAACCCGCGCCGCCGAAATCCGCGTTGAAATTCCAGCCGACCGAATAGGTGTCGGGAGGCTCGTGCACGCAGAACAAATCGCCGATCAGATTATCGGAGCTTCGCAAACCTACGGCGATATGCTCATCGCTGCTGCGGCGTGTCTCCACTTCGGCTTGTGCAGCTTCGAGATCTGGGAGTCTGAGCGAGAGGAAGCAACTCGACCTCGGATGGCGCAAATAGGCAAACAGATCGGCGGCGTCACCCAGCCTGAAATTTCTCAAGATCAGCCGGTCGGTTTGGATGACGTCCATTCGAACTCCCTCCCGGGTTTCGTTCTACCTTTCTGCAATATACGGCCCGATGACGGCAAAGCTTCGCAGTTTTCAGTAATTACGCGGCATCGTCCTGAGGAGCTCGCCCGCGCGCTTTCTGCTCAGGATGAGGGGGTTGGCGATCAGGCGCTATTAGACTTCGGCGAACGCCCTCAGGAGATTTGGAGTCGACCATGTAGCGACGCCCGTCCCAGCGAAATCGCGGTCCGTGGTCCACACGTCGGCGTCGGCGCTCCAGGCCAAGGCCAAGACATGTGCGTCATTGGTCGACCCGTTACGGCTCGCCACGGCGTCCCTGAGAGCAACTTCGGCAACAGCCAAAAGCGGCCCCAGCGCTGCGACCGGCACGATGGTCATTTCGTTGGCGAGCGCGTTGATGATGGGAAGAAGTTCCGGCCGCTTCAATCCCAATTCGATGCGC
The DNA here is from genome assembly GCF_004802635.2 of Methylocystis heyeri. Classification (NCBI taxonomy): domain Bacteria; kingdom Pseudomonadati; phylum Pseudomonadota; class Alphaproteobacteria; order Hyphomicrobiales; family Methylocystaceae; genus Methylocystis; species Methylocystis heyeri. The sequence goes on along the minus strand of NZ_CP046052.1, from coordinate 1,143,433 downwards.
CGACGCGCCTCCTGCAACACGCGATCCGTCGTAACGAGTGTGGCGTTGCGAGCGACTTCAAGCAACGCTCCGGTGCTTCTGCCGCGGGCCGCTGCGATCAGCACCGCGGCATCCAGCACGATTGTCGACGTGGGCGTCCTCACACCTCACCGCCCGGACATCAGCGCCCGCACCGCCTCGACAGACCAGTCAATGGGATCGACTTCGCCGAAAGGCGCCAGAGCCGCGTCTTCTTCCGCGGGATTGCGTCCCTTTGCCAGCGCTTCGGCCTGCGCGAGGATGGCGGCCAAGCGGTCTGGATCGGCCGCTTTCAAGGGAACAAGAAGCCCGATCGTGCGGTCGCCCGACTTTACCGCGGTCGGCCCCGGCAAGGCGCCAATCGTCTCGCCTGAGATTTTCTGCAAATCGCGAATGCTGAGATGGGTCATGAAGGTTACATATAGGGGTAGGTATCAGGAAGGTAAAGCCTGGACCTTGGACTAATGACATGAGTTAGCAGCAGCTCCGATACGACATTGGTGTCCAGCAGGAACATCAGGTGAAGTCGGCCAGCCGCGCGCTCTCGCGCGAGCGGGGGAACTCTACCTCATATCCTCAACGCCCGGGGAAAATCCGAGCTCGTCGAGAATGTTGACTTGGCGATATTGGCCGGCCAGCCGCTGATACTCGTCGTAAGTCAGCAAGACATGCGCGGGGCGCCCCCGTTCGGTGATGATGACCGGGCCGCTTTCGCTGGCGCGCTTCGCACGGCCGAGATCCTGATTGACTTCACGGGTCGATAAGGTTGTGACAGCCATCGAGAATCCGCCTTCTGGTTGAACAATTTGTAGTTACACGTTACTACAAGTGCGCCGCACGGGCAATTCTGTAGTTGCGGCGCTCTGCAGGTAGGACATGATGACACTAGCGCTGGTCGAATGATAAGCCATGCAGCGACTTTCGCCACGATCCAGAAAATACAGTCAAAGCTTTCTACTTCCCCCTGTAGCGTTTATGCATTCTGGTAATCTAGGCAAGTCTCAGTCCGTATTTCTGTCGTGTGTTGACAGGTGTGCGGACATAGTCCGCAGACGAGGCACCGAGCAATGCGATGGCTAAACGGCAGATCAGCGCTTGCATCTCAATTATCAGATTCCGGTTTGTACCCAAGCCGTGGATATTAAAGCCGAGGGGCTCACCCATGAAGAGGGCTTCGTGGATCGTTTCATTTCGCAGGGAAGCAACCTCAGGGGCAATCGAGGCGATTTTATTGGCCCAAGCCGGAACCGGCATCGAGAATTGGTCGCACATCCAGGCAACGCGATCTTCGTGACGCACGGAGCCAGTCTTCCCGAGTAGTGACTTGGCCAGTGCAAAGCAGGCATCGAACGCCGTGTAGAGCATAAGAAATTCCTCGAACTGCAGATGCCGAGGATTTTGTGCCAGAAAAAAAGCATGAATGACGGCACAAAACAGCTTTGCTCGTCGCGGCGTGGCTTTGTGGGCAATCCAGAAATTTTCCGCAAGTTTGATACCATTGGAAAGGCTTTCGCCCACAAGCACAAAATCGACTAGCTTGCCGGGTTGGATTGGCGTGCAATCCAGAAAACCCGCTTCAGTCGAAGTCAGTCGCATCCCAGTGAGGAAGGATACTGCCCACAAATGGAAAATAAGTTGGTTGTCGCTGTGTGCTGATTGGTGGGTGATGACATGAGTCTTGGGCAGGCCGAAGACCCTGGCCGCATAAGGGCGCTCGCTTATGCCGCCGCCGAGATGGCGAACCCGTTGTGGCGGCGCATATATCCAACCGTTGTCAATGCCGGCGTCGGCTTCAACCCGCGCGACGACCTCTGCAAGATCGGGTGAAGATTTCAGTGTCACCGGCCCCACGACGAGGTCAAGCGGTCTAGGATAATAGCCAAAAGGAAAGCTGAGCGCACTCATGCCGAGCCGCCAATCAATGATGATCTATCGATGGCTCGCTGGGGCTATCGTAGCGCGGCAAGCAATCGGCCAATTCACCTTGTAGCGGGATGGCATAAGAATCAGCCAGAGCGGAAATCTGATAAGCAACGGATTTGCGTAGCGCCTTCAGAGCGGTTTCAAAGGCCCGCCAGTCGGGGTCTCTACTATCACAGCGCAGGGTCGTGAGATTATATTGCTCGACCGTGTCGAAGAAATGCCGGATAGTTTTTCCCAGCGCCGCAATTACAGAATCCAGTGGACCTCCTGCTGCGCACTTCCCTCGTAAACTTGTCAGCCGATATCGAAGATCATCCAGAGACCCCCGAACTCGATCAGGGAACTCTGCGTTGAAGCAAGCCCATAAAGCTCGACGGTCTTCAATAAGGGAGATTATCTCGCGTGCCACCACTGGCGCCATCTGGTTGGAACGAAGTAACTCGATGCTGCGCGACCACCCCTGCTGACGCACCTCAGCGATCATTACCTCATGATCATGCTTCCAGCGGCGAAGTTGCTCGGCACTAAACCCTTCGGCGTCTTTATCCACTATATCGCCGCATTCACGGCAAAGCCAAATCCCGTTTGACCCCGATTTGCGCTCTGCCTCGCTTTGGGTGGAGTCATAACGAGGGCCGCCGCTGGCTGCCGCGCAGATGTGGGCTGCGTGTCCCGTCCCGAGACCGCGATCCCTCCCGGATCTTGGTCCCGCGGTCAGTCGCAGACATTGCGGATTAGAGCAGAAATGAGCAGCGCGTAGAGCTAGCTCGCGCTTTACTGATTGGGTGAAGTCATCACGAGTCATCATGTCTTCTTGAATGCAATTGGATAGAGGTGGCGCAATCGTCGGCGTGAGTTACGTGAACCGGCGAACCGCTCCCCCTCACTCCCACTCAATCGTCCCCGGGGGTTTGCTCGTCACATCGTACACCACCCGGTTCACGCCCTTGACCTCATTGATGATGCGGGTGGCGGCGCGGCCCAAAAAATTCATGTCGAAGGGGAAGAAATCCGCGGTCATGCCGTCGGTGCTGGTCACCGCGCGCAGGGCGCAGACATAATCATAGGTGCGGCCGTCGCCCATCACGCCCACGCTGCGCACCGGCAGCAGCGCCGCAAAGGCCTGCCAGATCTCGTCGTACAGCCCGGCCTTGCGGATTTCGTCGAGATAGACCGCGTCCGCCTTGCGCAAGATATCCAGCTTTTCGCGCGTGACCTTGCCGGGGCAGCGGATGGCGAGGCCCGGTCCGGGGAAGGGGTGGCGGCCGACAAAGGCCTCCGGCAGGCCAAGCTCGCGGCCGAGCGCGCGCACCTCGTCCTTGAACAATTCGCGCAAGGGCTCGACCAGCGCCATATTCATGCGCTCGGGCAGGCCGCCGACATTGTGATGCGATTTGATCGTGACCGAAGGCCCGCCGGTAAAGGACACGCTCTCGATCACATCGGGGTAGAGCGTGCCCTGGGCCAGGAATTTGGGCGCGCCGCGCTGGTCCTGCGCGATCTTCTTGGCCTCGGCCTCGAAGGTCTCGATGAAGAGCCGGCCGATGGTCTTGCGCTTGACCTCGGGGTCTTCGACGCCCTCCAGCGCATCCAAAAACAGATCCTGCGCTTCGACATGGTGGAGCGGGATATTGTAGTGGTCGCGGAACAGGGTGACGACTTCCTCGGCCTCGCCCTGCCGCAACATGCCGTGATCGACGAAGACGCAGGTGAGGGCGTCGCCGATCGCCTCATGGATCAGCACCGCGGCGACGGCGCTGTCGACGCCGCCGGAAAGCCCGCACAAAACCCGCCCGTCGCCGACCTGGGCGCGAATGGCCTTGATCGCCTCCTGGCGGAAGGCGGCCATGGTCCAATCGGATTTGAGCCCCGCGACCTTATGCACGAAATTGGAGATCAGCTTCGCGCCGTCGGGCGTATGCACCACCTCGAGATGGAACTGCACGCCGTAATAGCGCCGGGCCTCGTCGGCGATCGCGGCCATGGGCGCGTTTTCGGATTGCGCGATGACCTCGAAACCCTCGGGCAGGCGGGTCACGCGGTCGCCATGGCTCATCCAGACCGGATATTTCTTGCCCTGGTCCCAAACGCCGTCGAAGAGGGCGCTCGGGGCGATCGCCTCGACGTCGGCGCGGCCGAATTCGCGGTGGTGCCCGGCCTCGACCCTGCCACCGAGCTGCTCCGCGAGAAGCTGCTCGCCATAGCAGATGGCGAGGATCGGAACGCCCGAGTCGAAGATCGCCTGCGGCGCGCGGGGCGAGCCCTCGTCGGTGACGGAGCAGGGGCCGCCCGAAAGGATCACCGCCTTGGGCCTCACCTCGGCAAAGGCTTTTTCGGCGCTCTGGAACGGCGCGATCTCGCAATAGACCCCCGCTTCGCGCACGCGGCGGGCGATCAACTGGGTCACTTGCGAACCAAAATCGACGATCAGCGTCTTGTCGTGGCGGTCGGCGATCTGTTGATGGAAGTCCTCGGCGTTCATGGCCCGTCCCGTTGAAGTGTTTTCGAGCGAAGTGGATACCGGTTCGCGTGAAGAAAACACGATTGGTCTAGGAATCCTGGAGGCTTTCCGGGAACCGGAAAGACTCCATGGCGCCGCGGGGCGCCGCAAATTGAAGCCTGCCTGAACGGCAGTACTAGACAACATCGCCTTTTTGAAGCGCGGCGACGAAAAAGCCGTCCGTTCCAGAGGTCAGCGGCGAAAAGCGCAATCCGACGCCATGAGGCGAGGCGAAGCGCGCCAGCTCCGGCAGGCCGCCTTTTTCCGCCACATCGCTGGCGGGCAGGGCTGAGAAGGCCGGGTGCGCGCCCAGAAACGCGCTTATCTGGTCTTCGTTTTCTTCCCTCAGCAGCGAACAGGTGACGTAAACGATGCGACCCTTTGGCTTCACGAAGCGGACCGCCTGGTCGAGCAGCTCGCGCTGGTCCTGTTGGCGTTGCTCCAGCGCGCCGGGGGCGAGCCGCCATTTGGCGTCGGGGTGCCGGCGCCAGGTTCCGGTTCCGGTGCAGGGGGCGTCGATGAGGACGATGTCGCAGCGCCCTTCGAGATCGGTCAGCACATCGGCCTTGCCGCGGGGCGCCCGCACCTGGACATTGCGCACGCCGGCGCGCTCCAGCCGCTCGTGGATCGGCGCCAGCCGGCGGCCGTCGTCGTCGAAAGCGTAGATCTGGCCGCGGTTGTGGGTTTGCGCCGCCAGAGCCAGCGTCTTGCCGCCGCCGCCTGCGCAAAGATCGAGGATCTGGGCGCCGGGTTCGGCTCCGCAAAGCAGGGCGGCGAGCTGCGAGCCTTCGTCCTGGGTCTCGACGAGACCCTTGATGAAAGCGGTTTCCGCCGCCAGCGCCGGCCCGCGTCCGTCGGCGCCGGGCAGGATGCGAAGGCCAAAGGGCGACAGCGGCGTGGGCGCAGCGCCGAGATGGGCGAGCTTCGCCATAGCCTGATCGCGCGAGGCCTTGATGATGTTGACGCGCAAATCCACCGGGGCGCGCGCCGAAAGCGCCGCGCCTTCCGCCGCGGCCTCAGATCCAAACGCGGCTTCGAGCTTTTCGCCCAGCCATTCGGGATAATCGCCGCGCACATGGGCCGGAGCGCCGTCGAGCGTTCCCTGTTCCAGCCGCTCGCGCTCCTGCAGCGTCAGCGGGGCGGGGGCATGGCCTTCTCCGGAAAACAACAATCCGACGCCCTCGGGCGAAAGGCCGCGGGCCTCGCGCAGAGCGCCGATCATGACCGCGCGGGCGCTGTTCTCGCCCATGACGAAAGCGCTCGAGGCGCGCTTTCTGAGGGCGTCGAACACGAGGCTGGAAATCGCCGCGCGGTCCTTGGAGCCCGCAAAGCGGTGAGAAAGCCCCCATTCCTTGATGACGTCGCCCGCCGGACGCCGGTTGTCGGCGAGCTTTTCCAAAATCTCGATGGCGGCGGAAACCTGGGCGGCGGGGGTCATGGGGCCTTTTTGGTCTGTGAACAGGAGCGACGGGCGCCAGCGCCCTCTTTGGAGGGAAGCTGTGTCACAGAGCCGGGCCGAAAAGCAACAGCATGGGCGACAAAGATTTGACCGGCGGCCGAGGTCGCCCGCCGGTCTCGCGCGTATCCCTGCCGAAGAGAGACGCGCGTCAGCGTTTCACGTCGAATTTTATCGTCGTGCGTCCCTGGAAGCGGCCGAGCGGCGGCGGGGGTGCGACCGTCGCGTCCATCATCGCCAGCGCCGCGTGGTCGAGTTCCGGGCTGCCTGTCGACCGTTCGAGGCGGCGTTCGACGATATGGCCGTCGGCGCCGACCGTAAAGACGATGGCGGCCGTGCCGGTGACGCCGGCCTTTTTCGCCAGCCGCGGATAGAACATGTGCTTCTGGATCTCCACCAGGACCTTGGAGCCGTAGCGCGCCCGCGCTGCGCTGGAAGGGGCGTTCTTTCCGTCGGCCGCTCCCGCGCGCTCCGCCGCCGCTGCGGCGGCGGCCGCCTCTGCTTCGGCGCTCGCGGTCTGGCGAACAGCGGCGGTTTTTTCCGTCGGGGTTTCGTCGGGCGTCTGGGGCAGTTCGAGCTTGGCGAGCTGGACCTTGGGCTTCAGGGTCGGGTTGAGGGGGTCTTCCTCGCGCTGCTTGGTCTCCGCCAGGGTCACCGCGTCGGGAGCGACTGTCTGCGGCTTTTCCAGCGCGAGCGGGTTTTCGGCCTGCTGCTGCGTTTTGGGCGCCGCCTCGGCCTGCGCCTGCGCCGCTGCCTGGGTCACGTCGCTTTGCGCGTTTTCCAGCTGTTCTTCTGGAGTGGACTCCGCCTGCGCCAAGGGGGCGGCGTCGCCTTCCTGTACATAAGAGACGTCATGGGAGTCATAGGCCGCCGAGGGCGGATCGCCCGCCAGCAGAAAGACGCCGACGAGGGCGGCGTGGGCGGACAAGGCGGAGCCTACCGCGGCAGGGCGCAGCCAGGCGGGGCGCAGGCCGGGGGGCGAAGCGCTCACTTGCCCGCCCCCTTGGCTTCCTTGGCCGGAGCCTCCCGCTTGGACAGAATGGCGATATGAGTCAGGCCGTGAGAGGAGAGCCGATCCATGAGCGCCACCATATCGCCGATGGCCGCATCCTTGTCGCCGCGCAAATGGATCACATGGGCGAGGTCGCCGTTGACCTTGGCGCGCACAGCGTCGACGAGCCGATCCAGCGGGACCTCATCCGCGTTGAGCATCAATTTGCCGCCCTTGGCGATGGTGATGACCACCGGCTCTTTGGGATTGAGCGGCTTGGCGCTGTGCGCCTGCGGCAGATCGACCTTCATGCCGGCCGCCATCATCGGCGCCGTGACCATGAAGATGATCAGCAGCACCAGCATCACGTCCACGAGCGGCGTGACGTTGATTTCGGCGAGCGGCTGGAAGCCGCCCGTCGCACGCTTTCCGACGGACATTCCCATCTAGGCGGCCTCCGCCAACGGAGCAGGCGCCGCCGGGGCTTCCGCCGCGACGAAGGAAATGGCCTTTTCCTCGACGAAGTCGCCGAGAGACTCGCCGGTGTGAGCCAGCGAGCCGCCGAGTCGGTTGAAGGCGAAACCGGCGGGAATGGCCGCGGCGAGGCCGAAAGCGGTGGCGGCCAGCGCCTCGGCGATGCCGGGAGCCACCACCGCGAGGCTGGTGTCCTGCGATTCCGCGATGCCGGCGAAGCTGGTCATGATGCCCCAGACCGTCCCGAACAGGCCGACGAAGGGCGCAAGCGAGGAGACGATCGCGAGATTGGGGAGGCCGCCTTCGGTCGCGACGAGAACCTTGCGCGCGGCGCGGCCCATGGTCTCGACGATGCGGGCGCGGCGCTCGCCGACGCTCTCTCCCGGCACCCGCAGGCTTTGGGCGCGACGGCCTTCGGCGATGACCGGCGCGAGCAGATCGCTTTCGCCTTTCTCATGCGCTTCGGCGATGGCGCCGCGCAGGCGGCGGATGAGGATGATTTCCTCGATGATGATCGCCCAGCACCACAGCGAAGCCGCAGCGAGCAACATCATGACGAATTTTCCGACCGGCCCCGCCTGCATGAACAGCGCGACGGGATTGATAGTTAAACCTTCCATGAACTCAGACCTTGAATTTTTGGGGAGCGCGCGAGCACGGCGTGCTTACGCCGGAATTTTGACAGGGCTGTAACCAGACCGCGCCGGCCCACGCGAGCGGGCCGGCGGCGGGAGACCGAGGTCAGAAGCTGACCTTGACGCCGCCGTAGATGTAACGGCCGGCCTGGGAGGTGTAGGTGAAGGGCGCGCCCGACGTGAACTTGTTGTTGCCGCCGATCGACGGGTTCAGATAGCCGACCGGACTTCCGCCGATGTCGGTCAGACCGTGGTTGTCGAACAGGTTGGTCACGCCGAATTTGAACTCGACCTTGTTGTGGAAGCCGACCTGCGAGAAATAATCGGTGCGGTAGCCGAGGACGAGATCGGTGGTGTGATAGGCGGGGATATGGTTCACCGCCGGGTTGGTCAGAGCGATCGTCCCGAGATTGCCCCACCAATAGGCTTCGTTTCCGGAGGTGCCGTAGAGGTCGCCGGTGACCTTGTGCATGATCGAGCCGAAGATGTCGCCATTGTCGTAGATGAAGCCGGTGGCGGCCGTGTAACGCGGCGCGCCGCCGACCTCGAGCCCGGCGAACTGGCCGTTCAGGAAGCGCGCGTTGCCGTAGGCGCCGCTGGCGTAGAAGGCGAGCCCCTGGATGATCTTGTAGGTGCCCTCGGCTTCAATGCCGCGATAACGCGCCGAGCCGCCGTTCTGGTAGGTGGTCAGGCCCGTGGTGTCGGTATAGGTGACCGGGAAGTTGTTGGCCGTAATCTGATAGACGTCGATGTCGCCGGTGAAGTCCCCGGACTTGTAGACGGCGCCGAGCTGATAATTGGTCGTGGTCTGCGGCTGGATGTTGTCCATGCCGGGGTTGAACACGTAGTAGGCCGATACTGTCGGCGCGAGGAAGCCGCGCGAAGCCTGCCCGTAGACGGTGACTTCAGGCGTGATCTTGTAGCGCGCCGCAAAGAACGGCATGCCCGCGCGATAGGTGTTCTCGTAATATTGAGGCGAGATGGTGGTCTGGTTGATGCGCGCCGTCTGATTGCGCGTGAAGGCTTCGAATTTATAACCGGGCGTGATGCTCAGATTTTCGATCGGCCGCCATTCATATTCGATGAACGGCTGCACGTTCTGGGTGTGCGAACCGAGATCGATCTTATAGGCGCCCTGATAGGCGCCGAGCAGCGAAGTGGCGTAGTAGGGGTAGGTTACGCCCGTCGTATAGTTGATATATTCCTGCAGGCGCCAGTTGTCGCCGCGCTCCCACCATACGCCTGTGCGCAGCGTGCCGCTGGCGTAGCCCGCCTCGATGTCGCGCGTCGCGTCGAATATATTGCCCCAGACGCGATAATCGTTGTTCTTGACGTAGCCGGTGATGTCGCCGACGGGGACGTTGAAGCCCTGCTTCGTCGATCCGCCCAGAAGAAGCGGGATCTTGACGCTGGTTATAGTGTCGGCGCCGCCGATCAGATATGACAGGCCTTCCGTCGCCGTGTTGGCCGGGTTGTTCTGCAGCGACGGATACCAATAGGCGTAGGTGTAGGCGGTGTCCTTGAAGCGAATGCCGAAATATTCGGCTTTCGCAGTGATATACTCCATGTCGGTCTGTTTTTCGGAGTTGTTGTAACCGACATATTGCGCCGTGAACGGGTTTGGCCCGAGCGCCGCATAGGTTGGGCCGCCCAGGAAATACTGCTGCACGCCGGGCGTATTGCCGCCGTCGTAATGTTCGCGGCCGTAATTGGCGAAGCCCGTTATGTTGATATCGCCGAACTGGCGGTCGGCCTTCAGCAGCCACTGGTTGGTTTCGACGCTGTTGTATTGCAGCGCGCCGGCGGTTTCGGCGTGGTAATACTGCATGAGGGCGCGCACGCCGGTCGCCTCGTCGAGGCCCGATTGCAGCGTAGCCGCGCTGACGAGCGTGCTGAAATTGCCGTAGTAGGACTCGAGGCTCCCGCCGAAATGATCCTTCAACTCCAGGGACTGGAGCGCCAGCGTGCCGCCGAAGGTGGCGTAGCCGACCTGAGACGCCGCGCCCGGGCCGCGGTCCAGCGTGACCTTGCCGAGGAACTGCGCCGGAAAATACGCGGCCGAATGGTGCGTCGGGTCGTTCAGGTCTCCGAACGGAATGCCGTCGAAGGTGATGTTGTACTGACCGTCCTGAAAGCCGCGCCAGCCGCCCTTGGCGTCGCCGAGCGGGCCGTTGGGATTGTTGGAGTAGAAGCCCGGCGTATATTTCACGGCTTCGTTGTAGTCGCCGCTGGGAACGACGACGTCGCGCAGGATCTTGTCCGAGACGACGGAGGCCGGCTCGAAGGAATTGAGAGGCGCCTGCGAGGGCGAGAGCGCCGGCGCGCTGCCGGGCGGCGCATTCGTGCCGATGGCGGCGTCCGAAGAGATCGGCAGGCCGGCTCCGGCGCCCGCTGCCACGACGGGGCTCGGCGCCGTCGGGCGCTGCGATACGACCCGGGCCGGCGCGTGCGAGCGCACCGGGGCCGAATGCGCGACGACGACCGGGTGGGGCTCCGCATGGTGGACGACATGGGGAGCCGGCTTCGGTTTCGCCTTCGGCTTGGCTTGACGGGCGACGACTTTGACTTCGCCGATGTCGGCCTGGGCGAAGGCCTGATCGAAGGTCGGCAGCATAGCCGCAGCCGAGACGACTAGGCTCATCGCGGCGAGCGAAGGCCCGCCGATCCAAGTTTTATGCATGGTTGTTTATCCCCGAAAGCGACCCAGGCAGGGCGCGAGCGTTGCTTTAGCGGGGGCGTAAGGGCCTAATTTAACAGTTTATTTACAGCGGGAGCCGGCGGCCATAGTTTTGGAAAAACTATGGCAAAATTGCCACAGTTTGGTCGCTGTTATGCGTACGACACATAATTCTGGTCGCTGACAGGCAAATTCAGCCACTGGAGCGTCTGCCTATGCGAGCCTTTGAAGTCTTTTTCTCGGCACTGACCAGCCTCGTCCTGTTCTGCGGGGCGCCGGCGCAAGCGCGGGAGGCCAATTTCGTTTCCCCCGACCAGCTCGGCCTAGCGGCTATGCTTCCCGATCCGCCGGCGGACGGGGCGGACGCCACCAAGGCGGAACTGGCCGAACTGCATCGTTTGGAAGGCGCGCGCACGGAGGCTGAGATCGCGAGCGCCCGTTTCGACGAGGAAAACGAAAACATCTTCGCGTTCAAATCCGTGCTCGGCGATTCGTTCACGATGGAGAATCTGCCCTTGACCGCGGCGCTCGGCGTGCGGGTCAAGAACGACGAAGGGCTGGACACGGCCCTGGCCAAAGCCGCCTTTCATCGGGTGAGGCCGTATAATTTCGACAAGACGCTTCATCCCGTCTGCAAGACCAAAGACAAGGCGGACGCCTATCCGAGCGGCCACGCGACCTCCGGCTACCTGTTCGCGCTGACCCTCGTCGACATGGTTCCCGAAAAACGCGAGCAATTGCTGGCCCGCGCAAGCGATTACGCCCACAATCGCTTGATCTGCGGGGTGCATTACGCGAGCGATCTGGAGGCGAGCAAACTCGCCGCCTATGCGCTCCATGCGCAGATGTCGCTCAGCGCTCAATATCGGAGCGAACTCGCGGCGGCGCGCGCCGAACTGAGGCAGAAGCTGGGCTTCGAACCGGCGCGCTGATCCTTGAAGAATCAAATGTCTGAACTGTTTCTGAGCCGCCGATGGCGCGCCTTTGCGATTCCGTCGGATCGGGAAGCGCGCTAAAACGAAGCCGTGCGAAAACGAAACGAGCCTTTCGTGACGCGTTTTTCAGGAGGCCATATGAAACTGTTCAGCCCGATCGCGTTGCTGTTGCTTCTCGCCTTGGGAGCCTGCGCCACGCAGCCCGCTCCCGATCTCACGCCTCCGCCCCGCAAGCCCGCCGACGCCAAGACGCAGCTGGAGTCCGGGCGGCAGTAAAAGCGCGCGCCGACGCCGCGAGGAGCGTCGGCCGCTGACAGCGGCCCCGCGGACGCCGCTTTTCGCGGGAGGCCGAAAAGATGCACAGCCACGATTATGACGAGGAAGATCTTCCCTGGGCGAGAGCCGTCGGCGCTCGCGATGCGCCGCAAAGGCGCATGAGAGACGCCACATGGGCGCCACGTTCTCTGCGCAAAGGCGGACAGCGATGGGGCGGCGGATGATGAGATCGATTCCGGCCCTTGCGCATATCGAAAAAACGTCGAGGCTATGAGACTTAAAATTGCTTTCCCCGCCGCAGTCGCCGTCGCTCACGCTTTCTTCACATCGGCTTTCGCTTTTGATGCAAGGACGGCCAAGGGACTTCTTCGCCTCGATCCGAACATGCGGCTCGAACAAGTCTGCGATCTCGCGGCGATGGAGCGGATCGGAAAAGAGTCCGCTGAATTTCATCCCGATCGGGCGAAAAGCGACGTAATCACGCCTCCAAATCATCTCGGGAACATATTGAAGGCGGACGGCGCCGCTTTCAGGAGCGGGCGCAAATGGCGCCGGTTTTCGTTCACGTGTCGAGCCACCGAAGACCACATGAAGGTGATTGCGTTCGATTACAGTATCGGAGAGCTCATTCCTGAATCCAAATGGGATGATTACGGCCTGTGGCGATAGGCCGGGCCGCTCAATCCTGAAGCCGGTCGGCGCGGTGCTCGGCGCGGATGCGCCGCACCGTGCCGGTGAAGGAATGATAGACGACGGTCTCGGTGGAGATCGTCGCCTTCTCGAAAACCACCCCGTCCAGCAACGGTCCTTCGGTCACGCCGGTGGCGCAGAGAATCACGTCGCCGCTGGCGAGCTCCGCCATGTCATATTTGCGGAACGGGTCCTCGATTCCTATTCTGGCGGCGCTGGCGAGCTTTTCGCTGTTGTCGATCACGAGACGCCCCTGCATCTGGCCGCCGACGCAGCGCAGGGCGCCTGCCGCCAGCACGCCCTCACGGGCGCCGCCGCGGCCGAGATAAATATCGACGCCGGTCTTCTGCGGCTGGGCGGTGAAAATCGCTCCGGCGACGTCGCCGTCGGAAATCAGCCTGACGCTCGCTCCCGCCTCCCGGCATTTGGCGATCAGATCCGCATGACGCGGGCGATCGAGGACGCAGACGGTGATTTCGCTGCTGGCGACGTTCTTTTCCCGCGCGAGAGCTTCTATGTTCTGGCTGGGCTCGCGGTCGAGATCGACGAGCCCGGGAGGATAGCCGGGCCCGATGGCGATCTTGTCCATGTAGACATCGGGGACCCGCAGAAACGAACCTTCCTTCGCCATAGCGATCACTGAAATCGCCCCCGGCATGTCTTTCGCGCAGAGGGTCGAGCCTTCGAGAGCGGCTACTGCGAGGTCAAGCCGCGCGCCGCCGCCGGCGCCGACGGTCTCGCCGGGGCCGAGCGAGGAGGGCAGGGAGCCGTGGTCGTTCTCTCCGATCACCACCGTCGCCTGTATCGGCAGGCGATCGAGCTCGGCTCTCATCGCACGGGCGGCCGCCCGGTCTGCAGCCATTTCGTCTCCGCGCCCGCGCAGCCGCGCCGCCGCCACCGCGCCTCGTTCAGTGACGCGGGCCAGCGCCAGCGCAAGGAACCGCTCAATCGACTGGTCTTCGGCGAAGGCTTTTTGAATCAAGGCGTTCTCCCTGCCGATTCAGGCCGATAGGGCGACGGGCGGAACCGTTCTATGGCGGAGCCGCCCTACTTCCCCCTCAAAGGGACCCGACCAAACCCATCGGCCGCTATTCCCGCTCGATGCGGATGACCTGCGCCGGGGTCTTGACGGCGCCGTCACGATGGATGGCTTCGAGCGCCTCTCTCACCAGATGCTCGCTGGTCGCGTGAGTGATGAGGATGACCCCGACGGGTGCGCCATCCTCCCGGCCGGCGCCGCGCTTTCCGCCATGCTGCATGATGCTCTCCAGCGAAATGCCGCGTTCGGCCATTCGCGTCGCGATCCCGGCGAAGGCGCCCGGAACGTCGGGTACGGAGAGGCGGATGTAATAGCCGCCTTCGTGGCGGCGCATCGGTGCGCGCACCAGCTCCAAAAGCCCCTCCGCCGGCACGCCGAAGGGGGCCGATCTCACGCCGCGCGCAATGTCGGCGATGTCGGCCACGACGGCCGAAGCGGTGGCGTCGCCGCCGGCGCCCGGTCCCACCAGCGTCAGTTCGTTCACGGCGTCGGCGTCGATCGTCACGGCGTTCAGCACGCCCATGACCTCGGCGATCGGAGTGGATTTGCGCACCATGGTCGGATGGACCCGCTGCTCCACGCCGTCGGCGGTGCGCTGGGCGACGCCCAGCAGCTTGATGCGGAAGCCGAGCTCCGCCGCCGCCTCGATGTCGGCGAGAGTCACCCGCTCGATGCCTTCTATGTCTATGGCGTCGGGCTCGATTTTCACGCCGAAGGCCAGCGAGGCGAGAATGGAGAGCTTGTGCGCCGTGTCGAAGCCGCCGATGTCGAAGGTCGGGTCCGCCTCGGCGTAGCCGAGCTTCTGGGCCTCGGAGAGGCATTGTTCGAACGAGAGTCCTTCCCGCTCCATGCGGGAGAGGATGTAATTGCAGGTGCCGTTGAGGATGCCGTAGACGCGGCGGATGGAGTTCCCCGCCAGTCCCTCGCGAAGGGTTTTGACGATGGGTATGCCGCCGGCGACCGAAGCCTCGAAGGCCAGCGCGGCATGTTTTTGCTCGGCCAGGGCCGCAAGCTCCACGCCATGGGCGGCGAGCAGCGCCTTATTGGCGGTGACGACCGATTTTCCATGCGTCAGGGCGGTTTCGACGCTGGCGCGCGCAGGCCCCTCCGCGCCGCCGATCAGCTCGACGAAAAGGTCGATCGCCGGCGAGGCGGCGAGCGCGGACGGATCGGTGAAAAACTGACAGCCGCTGAGGTCGGCGTCGCGCTCCTTGCCCGGGTCGCGCGCCGAAAAGGCCGTCACGATGATTTTTCGACCCGTGCGCGAAGCCAGAGCTTCGCTTTGTCTTGCGAGCAGGCGCGCAACCGCTGCGCCGACCGTGCCGACCCCGGCGATGCCGACGCGCAATGTTTCCGACATGGCGATCTTTCGTATGGAAATCTTCTCGACCGGCCGGAAGGGGCGCGGCAGGCAGCTTTTTGCCCGATTTTCACGGAGCGATCAAGAAACCCGCACGAAGGCTCGAAAACCGCCGCTTTGCGCTCCCTCGATTTTTAAAGCTGCGCCTTGCCGGGGATTTGAGCCATCATAGTTTTTGGGAGAAACAGCCGGGACTGTGCAAAAGTGGGAAAGGCCGACATGCGTGTTGATTTGGCGATCGCAGGACAATTTCTGCGCGGGGCCTTGCTGGTCGCGGCTTTGGCGCCCGCGGCTGCTTCCGCCGGCGGGCGGACCGGCGTGCTGCAATGCCGGCTTTCGGGGAACAATGTCTCGATTCTCGTCGAAAACCAGGACATCGACTGCCTCTACCAGGACAATGACGGCCTTCCTCCGGCGCACTATATCGGCAAGCTGACCAAGGTCGGCGCCAATGTGACCGTGAACGGGCCAGGGGAAGTCGCCTGGGGCGTGGCGGCGGCCACAAGCATCGGGCCCGGCGCCTTGGCGGGCGCCTATGCCGGTCCGAGCGCGACGGCCAAAATAGGCGTCGGCGGAGGGGGCGCGCTGCTCGTCGGCGGCTCCAGCAACACGTTTTCGCTGCAACCGATCGAGATCGAGGCGGGAACCGGACTCGGCTTCACCGCCGGCGTCGAAAGCCTGACCCTGGCTTATGTGCCCTATGCGCCGGAGCCGACGTTCACGCATCCGGTCAAGCGCCGCAAGCTGCGCCACGCCAAGGGGTGAACGACGGCCTGATTACGCCCGGCCTTAAGCCGGGCCGCAAAACTCCAGCAGGCGATCGCTGGGGAAATCATAGAGCTTGCCGCTTTCGCGCCACTCCGGCGCGCACAGCGGCAGGAGCTTCTCGGCAAATTCCTCCGGCGGCCTCACCGAAGACGGGTCTTCCCCCGGCATGGCCAGAGCGCGCATCCGCGTGCGCAGCGGCCCCGGATTGGCGAGCATTACGGTGAGGGAAGGGGTGGTTCGCGCTTCCGCGGCATAGGTGCGGGCCATCGCTTCCAGCGCGGCTTTGGAGATCGCATAGGGCCCCCAATAGGGTTTCATCTCAGCCCGATGCGCGGCCCCGGAAGTGATGAAAACCACGCGGCCATGCTCCGAGGCGCGCAGAAGCGGATCGAAAGCGCGGATGAGCCGCCAGTTGGCGGTGACATTGACCGAAACGACCTTGTCCCATTCCTTTGGAGAAACATGGGCGAGCGGCGTGAGCGGGCCCAGGATGCCCCCGTTTCCGACCAGAATATCGAGCCGGCCATATCGTTCGAACAGGGCCCCGCCCAGCCTGTCCAGCGCGTCGTGATCGGCGAGGTCGCAAGGGACCAGCGTAGCCTGGCCGCCGAAGGCGCCGATTTCGTCGTCGAGTTCTTCGAGTGCGCCCTGGGTTCGCGCCAGCGCCACGACATGAACGCCCTGGCGCGCGAGGGCGAGGGCAAAGGCGCGCCCAATGCCGCGGGACGCTCCGGTGACGAGTGCGATTCTTTGCGATGTGGTCATTTTGCTCCGCCGTCAGGCAATAAGAGTCCCATGCCGGGGCGATTGGGCGAAGGGTGCAAACCCTCCCCTTGAGGGGGAGGGTCGTCGCCAGGGCGCATTCCGCAAAAGTTGACAGACTTTTGCGATAAGAATGCGCCCAGTTTTTTGAGTTGGCGCGATTTCTTGTCGCTCGAACGTTTCCGTTCGAGCGGAAAGCGCGCTGGCGGCAGGGTGGGGTGATTTACGCCCCCAACTTGCGCCTTTATTGCCCCCACCCGTCGCGCTGCGCGCTCCACCCTCCTCGCAGGGGGGAGGGATGGAGAGCCCCAAGTTACATGGTTCTTCCCTTCATCCGTGAAGGCCCAGCCGTGAGCAGAAAAGCGACCCAGAGCCGCCTGGATCGCCACGTCGCTGCCTCTTCGCGATGACGGCCTTGGGACCGCCTCCGTCAACTCGCCTCGGCCAACAGCGACAATTGCGCCCGGTTCTCGGCCATCAGGTCGGTGAGGGGCGTGGGATAGTCGCCGGTGAAGCAATGATCGGTGAATTGCGGCTGCAGATTGTTGCGGCCGGGCTCGCCCATCGCGCGGTAAATGCCGTCGACCGAGAGAAAGGCGAGCGAATCGCTGCCGATCCACTGGCGCATTTCTTCGAGACTATGGGTCGCGGCGAGCAGTTTTTCCTTTTGCGGCGTGTCGATGCCGTAATAATCGGGATTGGTGATCGGCGGCGAGGAGATCAGGAAGTGGACCTCGGTGGCGCCGGCGTCGCGCATCATCTGCACGATCTTGACCGAAGTGGTGCCGCGCACGATCGAATCGTCGATCAATATGACCCGCTTGCCTTCGACCACCGAGCGGTTCGCGCTGTGTTTCAGGCGTACGCCGATTTCGCGCACCGACTGCGTGGGCTGGATGAAGGTGCGGCCGACATAATGGTTGCGGATGATGCCGAGCTCGAAAGGTATTCCCGCCGTCCGGGAATAGCCGAGCGCCGCAGGCACTCCCGAATCCGGCACCGGCACGACCACATCGGCTTCGATTCTGCGTTCTCGCGCCAGCTGCGCGCCCATGGCCTTGCGCACTTCGTAGACCGGGCGGCCATGCACGATCGAATCGGGGCGGGCGAAATAGATATATTCGAAGATGCAGGGCCGCATGGCCTGTTTCGGGAAAGGCTTTATGCTCTGCAGCCCCTCGTCCGAAATCACCACGATCTCGCCGTTTTCGACGTCGCGCACGAAACGGGCGCCGAGAATGTCCAGGGCGCAGGTCTCCGAGGCCAAAATATATTTGCCTTCGAGTTCGCCAAGCACGAGCGGGCGGATTCCCAGAGGATCGCGGGCGCCGATCAGCTTGTGGTTGGTCATCACCACCAGGGCGTAGGCGCCTTCGATCCGCTGCAGCGCTTCGATGAAGCGGTCGATCATCTTCTCCTTGCGGCTGCGCGCGACGAGATGAAGGATGACTTCGGTGTCGGAGGTCGACTGAAAGATGGCGCCGGCTTCGATCAGCTCTTTTCTCAAGCTCAGGGCATTGGTCAGATTGCCGTTGTGCCCGACCGCGAAGCCGCCGGTGTTCAGCTCGGCGAACAGCGGCTGCACGTTGCGCAGGATGGTTTCGCCGGTGGTGGCGTAACGGACATGGCCGATCGCTGCGGAGCCGGGAAGGCGCTTGATCGTGCTTTCCTTGGAGAAATGATCCCCGACCAGACCGAGGCGGCGTTCGGCATGGAACCTCTTGCCGTCGAAGGAGACGATGCCGGCGGCCTCCTGTCCCCGATGCTGAAGCGAGTGCAGGCCGAGCGCCGTGTAGACGGCGGCGTCCTGATGGTCGAATATCCCGAACACGCCGCAATATTCGCGAAGCCTGTCCTCATCGAGGTCGCCAGTGTGGCCCAGGGGCTCCAACGCGTCCGACGGCGAACCGTTCATTCTCCAATCCTCTCCATTCCTGAAGGCCGTCCGGTCGCTTCGCCGTCGCGATGCGCCGGGCCGCCTGAACTCACCCCGTAAACTTCAGCCTCACCGGGCCTTTCGCGTGTTCTTCCCTCCGGAAAGCAGCGCGTCGAGACGCTGCTGATCCGACTGCGCATTGGTTTGCGCGGATGTGTCCTTGGCGGCCGGCGCCTCGGTCCGCTTTTCGGCGCCCGGAGCGGCCGGTTCGGGCGTCTTGCCGCTGTCGGCCTCGTTCTCGGCGGGCGGCTCCTCGTTGTTGGCAGGAGCGGACTTCTTGGTTTTTATATTGGCGATCAGGGCGTCGATATCCTGCGGCACGAGGTCGCGAAGTTTTTCGCCGCCGGCTTCGAGAATAGGCTTCAGGCGGGCGTTGCGAACCCATTCCGGCTGATTGGCGTCGGGCGCGAGCCAGCCGTAAAAGACGAAAGCGACGACAGCCAGCAGAAAGCCGCGCACGCCGCCAAAGATGAAACCCAGCGTCCGATCGAGCGCGCCGATCTTGGAATCGAGAATGACGTCCGAGATCTTCACCGTGATCATGGACACCAATATCAGGCCGACCAGGAACACCGCCGCTATGGAAAGGCCCTGGGCGATATTCTCCTTGGGAACATGGGGTCGGATATAAGGCAGCGCCAGAGGATGGAAATAATAGGCGACCGCCGCCGCGGCCACCCAGGACACGATCGCCAGCACCTCGCGGGTGAAGCCGCGCAGCAGGGCGAGCATGGCCGAAACGAGCACCACGGCGATTACTGCCAAATCAAGATAAGACGGCATTTCAAGGCCTTTCGAGTTATCCTCCCGCCGGCGGGCTCATACGCCGGCGTCTTGCCCCTCGGCGCGGGGCCAAGCGCCTCGCCGGGAAAGCCTGATTCTCCGCATCTGCGGAAAAGCCGGGCTCGCGCGCTCGCGGCCGGCCTCAAACATGAGCTTCGGCCGGCGCGAAGACGCCTAGCGCATTTTTTGCGCGAACGAAACGGCCAGACCGCCCGATGGAAGACTTTGCCAATGTTTTTATCTCGCCTGCACGCGCCCGCGTCACGATGACAAAATGATCAGCGGCGGCGTGGCCGTTTCGTGGCGCGCCCCTCTGTTCTGTGGTTGATCCTCCCTCGCCCCGGCGCGCTCGAGGCGACCTCGAATCGCAGCGCGCCGGCGACCGGCGCGGCCTCGACCAGTCTGACCTCGATATGATCCGCAAGACGATAGCTTTCGCCGCTGCGCTTCGAAGTCAACGAGTGAGCGGCCTCGTCATAGGAGAAGTAGTCGCGCCCGAGCGTCGCCGCGGGAACGAAGCCGTCGGCGCCGGTTTCCTGCAGCCGCACGAAAAGCCCCGAACGCGTGACGCCCGAAATGCGCGCCGGGAAAACCGCGCCGATCTGATCGGCGAGATGGGCGGCGACGAGCCGGTCGACCGTCTCTCGCTCCGCCGCCATCGCGCGCCGTTCCGCGGCCGAGATGCGCGCCGCGATCTCGGCGAGTTCGCCGACCGCTATATCGGGCATGGCGCCGGAGCCGAGCCTGAGCGCGGCGATCAGCGCGCGATGCACCACGAGATCGGCATAACGGCGGATCGGCGAGGTGAAATGGGCGTAGCGCCTCAGGTTCAGGCCGAAATGGCCGTAATTCTCATGGGTGTATTCGGCCTGGGCCTGGGTGCGCAGGATGATCTCATTGACGAGATTCTCATGCTCCATGCCTTTCACCTTGGCGAGGATGGCGTTGAAACTCGCCGCGCGCACGGTCTGCCCTTTGGCGAATTTCACCCCGATGGTGGCGAGGAACTCCGACAGCGCCGCAAGCTTTTCGCGGCTCGGCTCGTCATGCGCGCGGTAGATCAGCCTCTGACGGTTTTCTTCCAGCGTCTCGGCGGCGGCGACATTGGCGAGGATCATGAATTCTTCGATGAGCCGGTGAGCCTCCAGCCGCTGCGGAATGACGACGCGATCGAAGGAGCCGTCCGGCTTGAGGATGATCTTGCGCTCGGGCAGATCGAGATCGAGCGGCGAACGCTTGTGCCGGGCGTGCTTGCTCGCCTCATAGGCGGCCCATAGCGGGCGCAGCGCGGGCTCCAGCAGAGGCCCGGTGGTGTCGTCCGGCTTGCCGTCGATCGCCGCCTGCGCCTGGGCGTAGCTGAGCTTCGCCGCCGAGCGCATCATCACGCGATGGAAGCTGTGATCGAGCTTTCGTCCGTCCTTGCTCAGGCGCAGCCTGACCGCCAGCGCCGGCCGGGTCTCGCGCGGGCGCAGCGAGCAGAGATCGTTGGAGATGCGCTCGGGCAGCATGGGCACGACTCGATCCGGGAAATAAACCGAATTGCCCCGCTCCAGCGCGTCGCGATCGAGCGGGGAGTGCGGCCGCACATACCAGGCGACATCCGCGATGGCCACGGTCACGACATAGCCGCCCTCATTGTCGGGCGCATGGTCCGGCGCGGCGTGGACGGCGTCGTCGTGATCCTTGGCGTCGGGCGGATCGATGGTCACGAGCGGCAGGTCGCGCCAATCCTCATGATGCGGGCTATGGGAGATGACGCGGACCTTCTCGGCTTCCTCGATCGCCTCCGCCCGGAAAACGTCGGGGATGTCATGGGCGCGCAGCGCGATGAGGCTGACCGCCTTTTCGCTTTTGACGGAGCCGAGATTCTCGCGCACCCGCGCCTTGCCGGCGCCGAGCCGCGTCCGCCCGAGCACATCGACCGAGACGAGGTCGCCGTCCCGGGCCTCGCCGCGGTCCTCTTGGGCAATGACGAGGTCGCGGCCGGCCTGTTTCTTGTCGATCGGCTCCAGCCGCCCCGCGCCGGTCTCGTCGAGGCGCAGCACGCCGATCAGACGATGGCGCGCGCGGGCGAGCAGCTTTACGACCCGGCCGAGATAGGGCGGATCATTGGGACCGGCGTCCTCATCCGGCTCGGTGCGCGTCAACGCGCGGTCGCCGACGCCGGGCAGGGGTTCTCCGGCCCGCGCGCGGCGTGGGGCGCGGATCAGAATTCTCGGCGCTGCGCCGAATTCGTCCTCGTCCCATTCCACCGGCATGGCGATGAGCTCGCCGTCGGGATCGCGCCCAATGATGTCCACCAGCGCGACCGCCGGCAGCACGCCGGGCCGCGTCACGCGCCGGCCACGTTTCTCGATCGCGCCTTCGGCGGCGAGTTCGCCCAGCAGGCGCTTGAGCTCGATCTTGTCGGCGCCCTTTATGCCGAAGGCGCGGGCGATCTCGCGCTTTCCGATCTTGCCGGCATGGCCGGATTTGCTCATGGCTTCCTTCTCGCGCGAAAGGAAAGCCAGAATGTCCTCGCGCGAGGGTAACGGGCGCGCTTCGGAATCGATATTTTGCCTTTTAGCCAATGAAGAACCTTCTGGCGCCGCGCCGGCGAGCCCGGCTGGCGCAACGCGGATTATACACCTTTTACTCGCAGGCCGCAGGGCCCGATATTTTCCGCTCTGACGGGGCGATTGACCTCGGACCGGGCATGCCGCAAACAGAGCCCGCCGGAGAATTTGCGGTTCGGATTGAACCGCAAATTCTCCGGGATTCCTTTGGTCGTGTTTTCTTCACGCGAACCGGCATCCACTTCGCTCGAAAACACTCCAGCCAGAAGAGGCTCGGCGGCGCGATGGCCAAAATCAGAACCGTAACCCTTTGCGCGGACGATTACGGCCTTTCATATGGCGTCAGCGCGGGCATTCTTGAAGCCCTGCGCGCCGGGCGACTTTCGGCCGTTTCGGTCCTGACCAACGGGCCGCGCTGGCCCGCGATGGGGACCGAGCTGCTGCGCGGCGGCTTCGACGCCGACATCGGCCTGCATTTCAACCTCACCCTCGGCGGCCCGCTCTCGGTCATGCCGCTGTTTGCGCCAAACGGCCGCTTTCCGGAAATCTCCGAGGTGGTTCGCGGCGCGATGCGCAAGAAACTGCCGCTCAAGGAGATCAGGGCCGAGATCGACCGGCAGATCGACCGCTTCGAGGCGGTGATGGGCCGCCCGCCCGATTTCGTCGACGGGCACCAGCATGTGCAGGCGCTGCCGGGCATAAGGGAGGCGCTTTTCGACGCCCTGGCCGAGCGCAAGCTGGAGGGCAAATGCTGGCTGCGCGACAGCGGCGACGCCCCGCACCGCATTTTTTGGCGCGGCGGGCCGGTGAAAAAGGCGCTGATCGTGCGCGGGCTCTCAAGCGGCTTTCGCCGCATGGCGCGCCGGCGCGGTTTTGTCGTCAATGACGGCTTCGCCGGCTATTCCGATTTCAACCCGGGGCAGGACTACGCCAGGCAATTCGCGGGCTTTCTGAGCGCGCCGGGGCGCCGGCACCTCATCATGTGTCACCCCGGCCATGTCGACGAGGATCTCCGCGCGCAAGACCCGGTGACCGTCACCCGCGAGCAGGAACTGGCCTTTTTGCTCTCGCCGAGGTTTGCCGAGATGCTGGAGAGCCGCAGGTTTATCCTGGGGCGGTTGTCGGTCGCGGCGGGGCAGTGTAACACAACCGCCGAGAAATCGATCGCCGCCAGATGAAAGCCGGGGACAGGTGGACTGTTACCTAAAAACGATCATCATTCTTGGGGCGAATGGGGTATTTGTTGAGCAGCAGTAGCGCACGAACTTTTTCTCTGAATGTAAACGACGTTAACGGCGTGTTAGGTTAATTATGCTCTCCATAATATCTTGACTTATGTTGTCTTCTGTTGTCTGAAGGAATGTCGCGGCTGTATCTCTCGATATTAACCCCTCCCTAAACGCTTGAGCAACAATCGAAGCGAATTTGCCGACTAACGCTGGTGGAATACCCTTGATTGGGAAATAGTCGATCGTAAAATCTTCTTGCCCTCTCATCTCATCAGATGGCTCGGGGAATTTGCTGCCACGTGGAGGAACTACCTCTACTCTTCTGACATTTCCAATATGTGCTGCAGCGGCGGTTACGCTGATGCCAAAGTGCTGAGCAACCTCGAATACAGCTGAAGGGGTAATCTCAGCGTGACCGACCATTTTGTCTACGGCAGAGGGCGGCGCTAAAAACGCAATCGCGAAAGCATTGGCTCGGATCTCCACAGGATCACGGCGGATAACGCTGTTATCACTGTACTTATCGACCGTTAAATCGCTGTAACCATCGACTGTCAAACGATTGAGCCTTTCTGCTGGATCCCACAGCATATGGCCAAGCTCATGGGCAAGCGTCATACGACGTACCCAAACGTTTCGATTACGACCTTGGATATTAACGACAATGCCGCGCACCTCGCCAATTGCGATTGTAGCGCCGGCGAGATTCTCGCTAAGTGTTGTCTGTACAAGTGGGATATTAAGCATGCTGGAGACCAGACTACGCATGCTTTTTATTGGCGGTTCCGGCGGCAGACCCAAAAGCTGACGCGCCTGTGCAGCAAGCCTATACCCACGTTCGTAGGTCGGGTATTCGTAATCATCATCGACTTGAAAGGTTTCCAAGCTCTTCGTATTTCGCTCGCCGATCATAGATAGGAGTGACGTCTGACGCCCAATTACCCACGCACTTTCCGCAAGCGCAGCCACCGTGGTCGAAGTAAGACGCGCATTGCCTTGGGGAGCAGCAAGCTCTCGAAGGCGCACACCTAGCTCCTCGGTACCCCCTTGGGTAGCGAAGCCCAAAATTCTTTCGTCAATTGCCAGCGGGCGGGCAAGTCGCTCCAATATTCGAATAGGAGAGACTTGGCCAGGCGTCTCAGCCTTGACGACGTCATTAGCATCCACCTTCGCAAGACGCGCGAGTTCCTCCGGTGTGTAACCGAGAGCATTACGGTGGCTCTGTATAGTCCGTGCTGGCTCGCTGCGCCCCGGCACTAAAGGGGCCTGTCCCTCTTCGACTGCGGCCAGAAGTTTTTCAAAGCCATAATTGGCGAGCGCCTCTGCTGCCGCCAATCTACGCCCCGTCGCCTCGGCGCTGGCTTCCGCGAGCATCGTTTGCCCCCGTACGAACTCTCGCCGTGATGACCTGGCTCGCTTCTCAGGGGTGTCACCACAAGACTCGGGACCAAACACTTTGTCCAAGTCAGCCGTAGAAAAACCGCTCATAGCGAAATCCATTTGGGGTCGGATAGCCCGAACTGGTGCGGACGATTGGTGTCTTCGTTATAGCCCATCGACCATACGTTATAGCCGGACTCCACAAAAGCACGTTCAATCGCAGCCATCTCCTTACCGCTCCGAAGCCGATACCGGCCCGAACACCCTGTGATCGCGATTGTATCCGCTTCAAGGAATACCAGTTCCCCGCCGACAAAAGCCCGGCCGCCACCGGTCAGATTGCTATGTTTGGTGGCACCGGCGCCTCGACACTTGCCGAAATCGCAAGCTTCGGGAGCATAGTGGACATTCTCTGTCGTCACTACCCAGAGATGCCGATCCCCGAATTCTTCAGGAGTCTCAGGCTCGGCTATGGGGCTTTCTATGGTACCGTCCACCCAACACATCAGCCCATCATCGGGCCTCATTTGATCGGCGTCACCAACGTACCTGCGCGCCTCCGAATTCATTGGCTGATCCGGCTGGTGGGCAGCACGGTATTTCCCGAATGCAGTATTACTACGCGTGTTCGATATCATGCGTAATTTAGCTCCCCAGCCCAATATCACTTAACTTTCAAGCTTTAGCGAGTCCGTTGATATCTTGCTAGTGGATAAAATCTAGCGCTTGGTGTCCTCGGCTGGCAGCGAAGTCGGCATAGTCCACCATTTTCGGTGCCGGGTTGCGCAGCAGTGTTTCGACGAGGGCACCAGCCAGCCCAGGTCGGCGACCGCATCGCACCGCTCCTCGTCGAATTACCAGCGCAGATAGAGCCAGCTTACGCCCTGCGCGAGTCCAATTAGCGCCCCGAGTGGGGTGCTTGTCGACGGCGTGCGCTAATGCCGATGAGCTTGCACGGCGAGCAGAGGAGCCGGAGGATCACGACCTTCGGGCGCAGTTCCGATGTAAGCGCCAAGGCAGCCCCGTGATGGCGGCGCATAGGTGGCCCAGCTATCAATAGCAGCACAATTTGTACTGCTGTGAGCATCTATGTCTGCGCCTATGCCTGGTGATAGAAGTTTCCAACTGATCGAAGCCGTGGTTGATCGTCTTGATGGCGCTCCGGTTTCTCGCCGTCGCCGGTGGTCTGACGAGTTCAAGGCACGAGCTGTTGCGGCGACACTGGATCCCGACGTGAATATTTCCGCGGCCGCGCGGGAGATGGGCATTTCGCCGTCTCAGCTTTTTGGCTGGCGCCGGCAAGCGATGCGCGAAGGTGCGGTGACGGCCTCGCCTACCGCTTGCGCGAATCCGCCGGATGTCGAGGGCAGGTCTGCGCCAACGGTGGAAATCTCCGTCGGCGCCACAGTGATCCGCGTCAGCGCCGACATTGGCGAAGCCGATCTGCGTCGCGTGATCCGCGCGGTGCGCTCGGCATGATCGCGTCGGGCGTGAAAATCTATCTGGCCAGCCAACCGGTCGATTTTCGCAAAGGCCCGGACGGTTTGCTGTCGCTGGTGCGCGATGTCGGCGCCGACCCGTTCAACGGCGCGCTTTATGTGTTCCGGGCCAAGAGAGCCGATAGAATCAAGATCGTTTGGTTTGATGGGACCGGCGTGTGCCTGTTCTCGAAGCGATTGGAGGAATCGCAATTTTGCTGGCCGCGGATCGGGCCAAACCAGGTTCAACTCAATCATGCCCAGTTGATGGCGCTGGTTGACGGATTGGATTGGAAACGGGTGCGTCCGGTCGACCTCAAACGCCCGGTCAGCGCCGGCTGAACGGTCGGAAAATCGGCATGATTACGTTGAAAACACGAGCGTTTCCACTGGATCTGTGCTTTAATCATCCTAATGAAAATGCTCGATTTTCCGCTTCCTGACGATGTTGACGCGCTGAAAGCGCTGGTCCGCGTCATGGCCGAAAAGGCGGCGCGCACAGAGGCGCTCGAAAGCGAAATCCGCGACCTCAAAGTCCTCAATGCGGCAGCTGACGAACGCATCGCCCGGCTGACTTCGATCCTCAAGGCGCTGGAGCGAAACCGCTTCGGCAAGCGCTCGGAAAAGCTGGGGGCTGCCGCGGCCGAACAGCAGGCCTTCGTGTTTGAGGAGATCCAGACCGGCATCGCCGAAATCAAGGCGGGGCTGGACAAAGCGGGCGGCTCGGCCAAACAAAAGCGGGCGCCGCGTCCGCGTAAGGCGTTCGCCTCTCATCTTGAACGGGTCGAGGTGGTGATCGAGCCCGAGGTACCCGCCGAACATCTGGGCAAGGAGAAGATCAAGATCGGCGAGGACGTTTGTGAACGCTTGGACGTCGAGCCGCCGCGCTTCCGGGTGATCGTCACCCGCCGCCCGAAATACGCCTTCAAAGACGTCGACGTCGATGGCGTCATCCAGGCGCCTGCTCCCGCGCGCATTATCGAGGGCGGCATTCCCACCGAGGCCCTGTTGGCGATGATCGCCGTCTCCAAATACGCCGACGGCCTGCCGCTTTATAGGCAGGAAGGCATTTACGCCCGCGACGGGGTCGAGCTTGATCGTTCGCTGATGGCGCAATGGATGGGGCGGCTTGGCTTCGAACTGGAGCCGCTTTCGGACCATGTGCTGTGGCGGATCAAGCAGAGCCCGCGCGTCTTTGCCGACGAGACGACGTTGCCGACGCTGGAGCCCGGCGCCGGCAAGGCGAAGAAAGCCTATTTATGGGCCTACGCGAGAGACGATCGGCCCTTTGGCGGCGGCGATCCGCCGATGGTCGCCTACCGCTTCGAGGACAGCCGTTCCGGCGATTGCGCCTTGCGGCATCTGAAGGGGTATTACGGCATTCTGCAAGTCGATGGCTACGCCGCCTATCAGCGGCTGGCCGGGGCAGATCGCGGCGAGAAGGCTTTGCTCCTGGCCTGCTGCTGGGCGCATCTGCGCCGAAGATTTTACGAACTGCATGTCGCCGGCAGCTCCAGCTTGGCCACCGCTACGGTCGAGCGGATGAAGGATCTCTGGTCGGTGGAAGACCAGGTTCGCGATCTGATGCCGGACGATAGGTTGGCGGCGCGCCGCCAATCCTCGGCTCCGATCGTCGCCGAATTGTTTGCGCGCTGGGAACGGGAGCTGGCGCTCATCTCGGGCAAATCCAAGCTCGCCGAACACATCCGCTACGCTTTGGGGCGCCGAGCCAGCTTGGAACTGTTCCTCGCCGACGGCCACGTCGAGATCGACTCCAATGTAGTCGAGCGGGCGATCCGGCCCCAGACCATTACAAGAAAGAATGCGCTCTTCGCCGGTTCCGACGGTGGTGGCCGGACGTGGGCAACTTTGGCGACCCTGCTGACCACCGCGAAAATGAACGGCGCCGATCCATTCGCCTGGCTCAAGCAAACCCTCGAGCGCATCGCCAACGGCTGGCCAAACCGCGACATCGAGGCTCTCATGCCCTGGAATTACGTCGCCTAAACGGCCTCGGCTTTGCGCTTACGTTCCGATAGCACATTGGTGTCGAGGAGCCACCCGGTCACAGCTCTACGCCGCGCACGGGCATAGGATCGCGCCGCGGCTCGATGTCGATATCACGGTAGGGCGACGCCTGCAGGGTGGCGATCAAGGGTTGGCCATTGCGCTCGCCCTTAAGACGGCGAGACTGCACCTTCATGGCCACGCTTGTCCGAGCCATCAACGCCAAGAAGCCGCGAACATGCGCGAGAACGACGGTATATTTCATTCTTGTTCAAAAGCTCGCCTAGCTTAAGGCATAAAAGCAAGCGCTCCGCGCTAGCCAGGCTGCATCATTATCAAATCCGTCCCGTGCGGCTGCGCGCCCGCCGCGGTCAGCATGGCGTGAACCTGCCCTCGATGGTGGGTCTGGTGATTGAACATATGGACCACGGCGAGACGCCTCGGCTTCGTGATCGTCCTTTGCAGCAGGCCCGAATACCAGGACAGTTCGCTCCCTAGCGCCGCCGTGTCGAGACTGTCGGCCCATTCGATCAGCCGCAGATCGCATCGCGTGCGGTCGTCCTTTAGCGCCTGCCAGTCCGCGCGAAAGCCGCTCGATTCATCGAGGCTGCATTCGGGCTGCGGGCCCCCGGCGAAGCGGCTCAGCCACATATGATCGGCCCATAGCAGGTGATTGAGCGTCGCGTGGATCGACTTGAAGAAGGCGCCACGGTCCTTGCGACGCTCTTCCTCGGGCAAGGCGTCCGCGGCGGAAAAAAGGTTTTGGTTCTGCCACTGATTGTAGCGCGCCATGGTTTGCGCAAAGGACGGATCGATCATCGGCTTGCCTTATATACTTCACTCATTCGCCCCCAGCGTTGGGCATAGGCGGCGGAAGCGCTTCCCGCAAAACGCTTAGATACTCCGCCAAAGTCGCGTCCAGGCGCTGGTGCATGAAAGTCTGGTAGGGAGCAGGATCGTCCGCCAGCGAAGCGCTTTCAAGGCTATCGAGATAAGCCTTGCGATCTTCGGGCCGCACCGCAACCGGCGGGTAGCCACCGCGGATCAAAATAAGATTCATCAAAAGCCGCGCCGAGCGCCCGTTGCCGTCGGCGAAAGGATGAATGGCGGTGAGGCGATAATGCGCCTCGAAGGCCGCCGCCGGCGTCACGGGCGCAGTCGTCAGCCACGCGCCGAACTCCTCCATGAGCTGGGGAATCTTGGCCGGGTTCGGGAAAACGACTGGGGAGCCCGCAATCCGGCGCGGGTTTCGGCTGTAAATTCCTGCAATCTGAGGCTGGCTGCGAGCGACGATGCGCCGATGCAATTCGCATACGGCGTTTTCATCGACGGGCGTGGTCGCCGCCGCAAGCTCGCGCATCCAGAGCAGCGCATCATAATGATCGACCGCCTCGAGGTGATCGCGAAGCGATTTGCCGCCGACAGTAATCCCGTGCTCGATGACTTCGGCCGTCTCGCGTAGAGTGAGGGTGTTGCCCTCGATCGCGTTGGACGTGTAGGTCAGATCGACGTCATAGTGTTTTTGCAGCTGCGCCAGGGCCGGCCCCGACAGCGGGCGCAAACGATCGAGCGCAGCCTTTTTTACGGCGATCTGGTTTAAAAGCTCGTCCATGCTTTGTTCTTATCGCGCGGCCGCGGCAAACGGCAAGGACAAAAACGCAAGCTCGAGTCGGGCATCATAATATGGTCGGCCAAAAACCTGCTTCATCTCGCCAAATAACCCGATATGCTGGATATTAAAGAGGTTCCCATGCGCCGCTTCACCACGGTCGAACTCGACAAGAACATCGGCGACATCAAGGCCGTCGCCGCGCGCGAGCCCGTCATCATCACGGAACATCGCAAAGACCGCTTCGTGATGATGTCGATTGAGGATTTCGAGCGGCTGCGGAAAGCAGGCGCTCCGCAGCGGGCTTTCGGCGCAGGTGAGACGCCTCCAGAGATCGCTGGCCCATTCCTGGCGGAAATCGACCGCGTCTTGGATACACCGGATGATTCAGCGCCGCGCTTCGATCGAATCTGGCGATATCATCCCGGCTTATCCTTATCTGTGGCTTCGGCAAAGCCAGCGCGGCGAGGAAGAGGGCCGTAAGAGCCCGTCCCATTTGCGTGGCGATCGCCAGTCGAGGCGGCGATGGTTTGACGCATCTCGCCTTGCTAGCAATTACCCGGACAACCCCGCGCGCCGATCAGCTCGCAGTGGAGGTTCCAGCGCTCGAAATCCGGCGCATCGGCCTCAGCGAATTCAAACAAGCCTGGATCATCGTCTCCGAATATAATTACGACATTTTGGAGCGATCGTTTTCTTTGGAGCCACCGGCTTCGCCGCTACCGAAACTCTCGCACAGATTTCTGAAGACTGTGCTGAAGGCGTTCCGCCCGATACTCATGGCGGGCCAGACCCGTGTTGATCGGCTATAGGCGAGAACTCGCGAGGCTTGCTGTTTAGTTACTCTGAGAATTCCATCACCGTGGACCGGAATCCATCTCTATATCCAACCCCAGATCCAGCACCCTGGCGGAGTGGGTCAGGGCGCCGATGGAGATGAGGTCCACGCCGGTCTCGGCAATCGCGGCGATGGTGTCCAGCGTCACGCCGCCGGAGGCTTCCGCCACCATGCGCCCGCCGATCAACCCGACCGCCTCGCGCAGCTTTTCTGGCGGCATATTGTCGAGCAGCACGACATCGGCGCCCGCGCTCAAAACCTCACGCAGCTGATCGAGCGTATCGACCTCGATCTCGATCTTGACCAGATGGCCGACGAAAGCCTTGGCCGCGCGGAGCGCCGCAGTAACGCCGCCGGCGACAGCGATATGATTGTCCTTGATCAGCACCGCGTCGTCGAGGCCGAAGCGATGATTGGCGCCACCGCCGCAGCGCACCGCGTATTTTTCAAAAGCGCGGAGCAGGGGGGTCGTCTTGCGGGTGTCGCAGACCTTGGCGCGGGTGTGCGAAATCTTCTCCACATATCGCGAGGTCAGAGTCGCAACGCCCGAAAGCCTGCCCAGGAAATTGAGCGCGACCCGCTCCGCCGAGAGAATTCCGCGCGCCGGTCCCTCTATCCTGGCGATCACGGCGCCGGCGGTTGCGCGGGCTCCGTCCTCGAGGCAGGGGATGAAGCTCACCGCCGGATCGGTCTGGCGAAAGGCTTCTTTGGCGAGGGCGAGGCCGGCGACGACGCCGGCTTCGCGCGCGGCGATCACGGCCGTGGCGCGCGCCGAAGCGGGAATGGTGGCCTGGGTGGTGATGTCGCCGGCGCGGCCGAGGTCTTCGAGCAAAGCGGCGCGAACCGCGCTCTCGACCGTTTGGGCGGGCAGGGCGGGAAGCTCGCTCATGGCGCGGCCCGCCTTGCGATTTCCTGCGCCTCGCCGAGCGTAAAGCGGGAGCGCTTCGCGAACGCGGCCGAACTTTCCGGATAATCGGAGCGGAAATGCGCGCCCCGGCTCTCGCGCCGGACGAAACCCGCGCTGGCGATGAGCATGGCGGTCGTCAGCATGTTTTGCGCTCTTGAGCTTTTGGTCTGCGCGCCGAGCCGGGCGATCCGCTCGAGAGCAAGAGAAAGGCCGGCGCCGTCGCGCACCACGCCGACATGGGAGGCCATGACGTCGCGAAGCTCCTCGATCACCGCGCCTTCATTGGGGTCGTAGCCAAAGCGAGGCAGATCGGCAGGGGCGCCGACGGACTGGTTCAGCGCGTCGCTGCACAAAATGTCGACGGCGACCCGCGCCCCGACGACCAGGGCCTCCAGCAGGGAGTTGGAGGCGAGGCGATTGGCCCCGTGCAACCCGGTGCAGCCGACTTCGCCCGCGGCCCAGAGGCCGGCGACCGTGGTGCGGCCGTTGGCGTCGGTGGCGATCCCGCCCATGTGGTAATGCGCCGCCGGGGCGATGGGAATCGCGTCTTTCACCGGATCAATCCCGGCGCCCATGCAGCTTGCGTAAACGGTGGGGAACCTCGCGGGGAAGTGCTCCCCGACCGCCGCCCTCGCATCGAGAAAAGCGCCTTTGCCCTGCGCGATGCTGCTGAACACCGCCCGCGCCACGATGTCGCGCGGCGCGAGTTCGGCGGCCGGGTCGGCGTCGAGCAAAAAGCGGCGTCCGTCCCGGTCGACGATCAGCGCGCCTTCGCCGCGCAGCGACTCGGTGGCGAGCGGCGCCGGATCGACGCCGATGTCGATGGCGGTGGGATGGAACTGAACGAATTCCGCGTCGGCGATATGCGCGCCGACGCGCGCGGCCATGGCGACGCCGGCGCCGCAGGCGTCGAGAGGATTGGTGGTGACCCGGTAGAGATGACCGACGCCTCCCGTGGCCAGCACGAGCGCGCGGCAGGGAATGAAGCGCTCGCGCCCCTCGGCGTCATGGCCGCAGATTCCGGCGACGCGCCCTCCGGCCATGACGATATCGTACGCCGTGACGCCCTCGATCACCTCGATGGAAGGCGTCTCGCGCACCTGCCGCGCCAGGGTCTCCATGATGGCGCGGCCGGCGACGTCGCCCTTCACCCGGACGATGCGGCGATGGGTGTGCGCGGCTTCGCGCGAGGGCTGCAGCAGGCCTTGGGCGTCGCGGTCGAAGGGCGCGCCATAGGCGGCGAGATCCTCGATGCGCGCCCGGGCTTCCATCGCGACGCCGAGAGCAATGTCGGCGTCGACGATTCCTGCGCCCGCAGCAACCGTATCCGCGGCATGGGTTTCGGGCGTATCGCCTTCCGAGACTGCCGCGGCGACTCCGCCCTGCGCCCAGGACGAAGCGCCGCCGACGCCGGAAGGCGCGAGGATCGCGACCGGGGAGGGGGCGAGTTTCAGGGCGCAGAATACGCCGGCGAGACCGCCGCCGACGATTAGTATTGGCGGATAGCTCCTCTCCATCGGATCAGTCGACCGCTACGGCGGCGAGGCGCGCCAGCGCCGCGGATTCTTTCTCGATCGCCGCGGCGACGAGAGCGAGCGAACGCGCGGGCAAATTCATCTCCAGCGCCGCCTTGTGGCCGCGGGGCGACATTTTGCATAAGGTCTTGCCGAGGATGTCGATGATCTTCTCGTCCTCATAGCCGGAATATTTGGCCAGGAAGTCGCCGAAATAGCACTCGAGGAACACGAGCGCGGCCACATTCTCCAGGGCCTGGGATTCGGGATCTTTCTTGAGCTGCTCTTTGCGGATCAAGGCCCCGACGTGGCGCGTTTCCGCTTCGTCATAGCCGTGCCGGAGCATGATTTCCGCAGCGAGCTCGGCGTGGTGGAGGCGGCACCGCTTGCGCCACTCGTTGTAGCCGTGCCTTCCCTCGGGGTAGTCGCTGCGCGCGATCTCCCAGCGACGCAAATGCTGCGCCCGCGCCGCGACGCGGAGCAGTTCGGAAGCCTCGGGATAGGTCTTGTCCAGCCTTTCGCTCATGCGCCGCGAATAGAGCTTCTCGAAGGCGATTTCCTCGCCGTCCAACTCGCATTTGCGCGGATCGGCCGCATTGGCCGCGTCGATCGCCGCTATGACGGATTCAAGGCGTGTGTTTGCGGTCATGGCCGAAGTCCCCGAAGCGTGATATCCGCCTTCCGCCCGCTGGCAAGATTGGAGCCATGCCCAGATCCGCATGGGTCGGACGAAGGGCGTCGCCCCTTGGCGAAGCTCAGCCCACGTCGATCATACGCTGGACGCTGGCGCGCGCCCGCTCCGCCAGCAGCGGGTCGACCTGAACTTCTTCGCGCATGTAGATCAGGCTGTCGAGAATCTTCGGCAAAGTGATGCGCTTCATGTGGGGGCAGAAATTGCAGGGCCGGATGAACTCCGTCCCGGTGGTTTCCGCCGCGACATTGTCGGCCATCGAGCATTCGGTGACGAGCAGGACCCGCGCCGGCTTCCTGGTGCGGACATAGTCGATCATGGCCGCCGTCGAGCCGGCGAAATCCGAGATTTCCACCACCTCGCGCGGGCATTCGGGATGGGCGATGATCTTCACGCCGGGGTGATCGGCGCGGTAGCTTTCCAGCTCCTCGGCGGTGAAGCGCTCATGGACCTCGCAGGCGCCGCGCCAGGCGATGATCTTCACCTTGGTCTGTGCGGCGACGTTCTGCGCCAGATAGCGGTCCGGAACCATGATGACCCGGTCCGTTCCAAGGCTCTCGACAATCTTGAGCGCGTTGGAAGACGTGCAGCAGATGTCGACTTCCGCCTTCACCTCGGCCGAGGTGTTGACATAGGCGACAATCGGAACGCCCGGATATTCCCGGCGCAGGGCGCGAACATCGGCGGCGGTGATGGAGGCCGCCAGCGAACAGCCCGCTTCCGAATCCGGTATCAGCACGGTCTTTTCCGGGCTCAATATCTTCGAGGTCTCGGCCATGAAATGCACGCCGCCCTGGACGATGACGTCCGCAGGGGAGGCGGCGGCGAGCTTGGCGAGCTGAAGGCTGTCGCCGACATAATCGGCGACGCAATGATAAATTTCGGGGGTCTGATAGTTATGCGCGAGGATGACGGCGTTGCGCTCGCGCTTCAGATCGTTGATGGCCTTGACGTAAGGCGCATGAAACGGCCACTCGACCGGGGGGATGACCTTGGCGACGCGCTCGTAGAGATGCGCCGTCGCCGCCTCCACCTCGGCGGTCCATTCCAGATTGGGCCTGGTGACGACGGGAAAGTGCGATACGAGACCGTCGCCAAGACCTGCGGCTGCAGAGGCCGCCCCGGCGACCGTCGCCAATTTTTCTCCCATCAGGGACCGCGTGCTCATCGCGAACTCCTAACATAAGCCCGAGGCGGTTTTGCTCATTATGAGCATAAGCTGGCCATTCTTATACTGAACACCGACCTGTGCGCTCCTGAGAGAAGCGCCTGCCGTGAACCAGATTGCGTTCCGACATATGCTCGTTAAGAGCATATGTCAAGCGAGGCGATCGGAAGCGGTCCGCCACGTGCGCGAACCATGGCTCCCGGCGTCGATATCCCGGTCGACTGTGATTTCTTCCGCTCGCGGCGCAGCGCTTTGTGGGGGACTCTTGCCCCCGAGCGCCAGAATCTAATATAAATCTGACTTTCAGACGGCTCGCTGGGGGCGTCTTCGTCGTTTCAACGATGCAAACAACGACATGACATGAAAGAGAACCGAGATCTCCTCCAGTTGTTCGATGTTTCCTTCTATCTGGAGCAATATCCGGATGTGGCTTCCGCGGGCGTCGACCCTGTAGCCCATTACCTGATCCACGGCGCAACGGAACGGCGCAATCCCCACCCCTTGTTCGATACGCATTTCTATCTCGAGCAATATCCCGACATAGTCGCCAGCGGCGTCAATCCTCTCGTCCATTACGTCCGGTGTGGCGCGAAGGAGAGGCGAAACCCCCATCCGCTTTTCGACACGAAGTTCTACCTTGAACAAAATCCGGATGTATCGGCCGCGGGAATAGACCCGCTCGTCCATTATTTGTTGTACGGCGCCGAGGAGGGCCGCCAACCCAACCCGGTGTTCGACACCGGTTTTTATCGCGAAAAAAACCCCGATTGCGCGAGTTCCAACCCGCTTGCGCATTATGTTCGATGGGGCGCGAAGCATCGGCGCGCTCCCCATCCGAGCTTTGACAGCGATTACTATGCCTATTCCTACCCGGAAGTTTCGTCAGAAGGGTTTGCGCCTCTTGCGCATTATCTACACTACGGCATAAACGAAGGCCGGCGAACTAATCTACACGTCGTCGGCGACGTTGCTTCAGCCCGGCTCGATTGCCTCAAACCGCTGTCCATCCGTAGTGAAACAGCTCTCTTTGTCACTCATTCGCCTGACGGGCGAATGAAGCCGCATATTCTACATCATCTTTCCGCGCTGAAGCGGCATGGCGTCGGTCTCGTGCTGATCGTAGCGTGCGATACTGCGTTTCGCGATGCTGACGACTATTTATTAGATCTCGTCGACGGCATGTATATTCGGCAAAATGTTGGATTTGATTTTGCTGCATGGGCGCATCTCTTGCGCCTCGACCCAGAACTTCATGCGATCGACACCCTCTATTTGATCAATGACAGCATCGTCGGACCCTTGGATCTCGACGCCTTCGGGGAGGTCATGCGGCGGATACGCGACACAGACGCGGATGTGATAGGCCTTACGGATAATATTGAGCGGCAATGGCACCTGCAGAGCTATTTTCTGGCCTTCAACTCCGGCGTTCTTACTTCGCGCGCGTTTGCGGACTTCTTCAACCGCGTCGAGAGCCTTTCGGAAAAGCAGGATGTTATAAATTTGTACGAAACCCGTTTGGCTGGACGGCTTTCGGCTGCCGGGTTGCGATGCAAGGCGCTGTTTCCTTCCAGATACGAGCGCAATGCGACGACCTGCGATTGGGAGGAACTCGTCGAAAGCGGATTTCCGTTCGTTAAAATGGAAGTGTTGCGCAGCTTGCCGGATCGTCTTCACTACCCCGACTGGATGTCCGTCGCCGGAAATCTTCTGATTCCGAGTCAGAGAACATCAAATTCCGATTGAAAAGGACTTCATTCCCTTTCCGAAATCGCCGCGAGGCCATTTCCGTGCGAGCGACGGCCGTTCAGGCTTCGGAAACCGTAACAAAAATGAGCGGCAATCGATGCAATTCATTTACAATTGTGAAAGCGCCAAAGCGGAAGATTTGACGGCGACCGGGTTAATTTCAGGCTGTTGAGACAACGAATGGCGACCCCGACCTTTGGCGTAGACGATGACGCCACTTTTGCCCGAGCGATCATTCCTCAACAGCGGAGCCAGCCGTTAAAGCTGTTCCTGCAGTTCCTGAGAGGGGACGCCCTCTATTTCGGCCGCGGGGAGCCCTCCGACGCGCTTACGAAGCGAATCCGGCGCGAGCAATTCGCAGCCGTGTGCAAATTCACCCCCTTGATGATGCTGGGAAGCTGCCTGAACGCCGTGGTCCTGACCTGCGCCTTGAGAAACGGCCTGCCGTCGGTTCCTGTGGCGGCGTGGGGCGGGACGGTGATCGCGCTGACGGCCGGCGGCGCGGCCGGGATGCTGAGCGCCAGGCCTGGGCAGCCCGGCCTGCGCGATTTGGCGGCGATCACGACGGGCGCTGCGGCGCTGGGCCTGCTTTGGAGCGTTGCGCCGGCGCTTTTTCTCGCCTTGGGCGACTCCGCCGAAAGGCTGATCGTCATTTGCGTCAGCCTCGGCATGATGTTTGTCGGCTCGACGGTCATGGCGTCGATTCCCGCGGCCGCGGTCGCCTTCATGGCGCCGGTCATGACGGGCCTGCTATACGCCGTGGAGAGCGCTCAAACCAAAGGGTTGGAGCCTTTCGCCACCATCCTCGGATTTTTCGGGCTCTTCATGCTCGCCTCCAACGTTGCGCGGTCGGACGCGTCCGTGCGGCGTTGCGCTACGCTTCTGGAAACCGAGGACAATGTCCTCCGGGACGAACTCACCAGCCTGCCCAACCGCAAATTCTTCCACGACCAGATGACGCGAGCGCTGGCCCGCCTCGAACGCACGGGCGAGGGCTTCGCGGTGATGTGCCTGGATCTCGACGGGTTCAAGAAAGTCAACGACACCCTCGGCCACGCGGCCGGCGACCAGACTCTGATCGAAGCCGCCCGCAGATTGGAGCGCTGCACGCGGCGAGCCGACGTCGTGTCCCGGCTCGGAGGCGACGAATTCGCCTTGATCGCCTCCGGCGCATCAAACGAGGCGCAGGCGAGGAGCGTCGCAGAACGAATAGTGCAGAGTTTCAGGGAGCCTTTCCTCGTCGACGGCGAATCTCGCAGCATCACAATCAGCGTAGGCGTCGCTCTCGCACCCCGGGACGGCATGGACGGGGTGACGCTGATGCGCAATGCGGACAGCTCCCTCTACGTCGCCAAGAACTCCGGCAGGAGCGCCTTCGCGCTGTTCCGCGACCGTTCGGCGAGCGTCGCAGGCGGCGCAAGCGAACCCGAGCGGGCGCCCGAGGCCAAGGAGCTGGACCTCGTGTTCGAGCCTTGCGTCAATCTCGGCGCGCTGCAGACCAGCGGCTTCAGCGCCGCGCTGCGGCTGGATCAGAACCTTTGCACGGCGGAGCGCAGCGATTCGCGCGGCTCCGTCGAGGCGTTCCTCCTCGAAAAAGCGGTCGAGGCCGCGGTTTCCTGGCCCGAGGCTCTAAGGGCGAGCGTGCCCGTCTCCCATTTGCAATTATGCCGTGAGGGCTTTGCGCGGAGCGTGGAGAAAACGCTCGCGCGCCACGATTTCGATCCGCGGCGGCTCGAGATCGAATTGGCTCAGGCGCCCCTCATAGTCTCGTCCCCCGACGCCATGCGGCAGCTCCGACTGCTTCGGGACATGGGGATTTCCGTGGGCCTGAAGGATGTGGACGGCGGCCTGGGCGAACTCTCCAATCTCGTGGAATTGCCCCTGACGAGGCTGAGCCTCGGCACGAATCTGGTGCGCGAACTCGGCGCCGGCACGATTTCCTCGACCGTCGCCAGGATTTCCTGCGAGGTCGCCCGCGCGCTGGGGCTCGAGGTCATAGCCAAAGGCGTCGAAAACGAGGGCCAGCTGGAAGCCGTCCGCAAGCTGGGATGCAGCGAGGCCCAGGGGCCCTTTTTCGGGGCGCCGGCGCGGGCCGATGAATTGGCGGGCCTGATGGGATTTCCCCGCCTTGCGGCCTGCCTCGAAGGCGAACGGGCGGCCTGAGCGCCGGCTTCCAGAGCCGGCGTAAACGAGAAGAGAAAAGCTCGTTCCACGCCGCCCATGAAGATGGTATCAGGCGGCATGGCCTCAAACTCCTCCACTGCTTATTACCCTCACCGTCATCTGCTCGGCATTGAGGGGCTGTCGCGGCCCGAGATCGTCGCGCTGCTCGACATGGCGGAGAACGCCATCGAAGTATCGCGGCAGGTGGAGAAGAAGAGCTCGAAGCTTCGCGGGCGGACGCAGATCAACCTGTTCTACGAAGCCTCCACGCGCACGCAGGCCTCCTTTGAGATCGCCGGCAAGCGCCTCGGCGCCGACGTCATGAACATGTCGGTGGCGCAGTCTTCGGAAAAAAAGGGCGAGACCCTGCTCGATACGGCCATGACGCTCAACGCCATGCGCCCCGACATCATCGTGGTGCGGCACTCCCAGGCCGGCGCCGCGCATCTTCTCGCCCGCAAGGTCGACTGTTCGGTGGTCAACGCCGGCGACGGAGCGCACGAGCATCCGACCCAGGCTCTGCTGGACGCGCTGACCATCCGCAGAAACAAGGGGCGGATCGAAGGGCTGATCGTCGCCATTTGCGGAGACGTGCTTCATTCGCGCGTGGCCCGCTCCAACATCCTGCTGCTCGCCGCCCTGGGCGCGCGGGTGCGCGCCGTGGGACCTTCGACGCTGGTTCCGCGCGGGCTGGAGCGCCTCGGGGTCCAGGTCGTCAACGACATGCAGCGCGGCGTCGACGGGGCGGATATCGTGATGATGCTGCGCCTTCAGCGCGAGCGCATGAGCGGCTCCCTGGTGCCGAGCTCCCGTGAATATTTTCACTTTTTCGGCCTCGACGAGGAAAAACTCGCCCGCGCCGCCCCCGGCGCCCTCGTCATGCATCCCGGGCCCATGAACAGGGGCGTGGAGATCGACTCGTCCGTGGCCGACGGACCCCAGTCCCTGATCCGCGAGCAGGTGGAGATGGGCGTGGCCGTCCGCATGGCGGTGCTCGAAGCACTCGCGCATCATCTGCCGAACGTGTAATTATGAGGCTGAAGCTTCCGGTTCTCTACCTTAAAGGGTGACCCAATGGTGAAGATCATTCGACTGCTCGGCCTCGTGTCGCAGTCCATTTTCCTTCAGTTTGTCCATCTCGTGGGTCTGGTCGCTTTCCTGATCGCCGCAGCGCTGGGCTATTTCAAAGTGCCGTCCTGGGTGGTTCCGATCGTGGCCGTGGTCTCCGGCGTCGCAGTTGATAAGTTCGCGGATGTGACCGACGTGACCGGCCTGCTGGAAAAAGCTTCGAAGGCCAATGAGCGGGGCGGCTTCCTGATCCTGGTCTACGCTGTGATCACCGTGGTGGGTTATATCGTCGGCGCCTACGGCCGCCACCATCACGACAGACTGAAAGCCACGACGAGCGCGCCCAAGCTGAACAGCAAGTAACCAGGACCGGCGCCTCAAAGGCGCGCCGGCCTGACTGCTTACAGAGTCGGGGCATCGCCCCTCGTGCTTCGAGACGCCTGCTTCGCAGGCTCCTCAGCAAGAGGGGCGTCTTATTTTGTCAGATGCTCAGTCAGGCCCCATCTCGAGGAACGAGCTTTGCTCGTCTTAAACGAACCGGCGCCTCAACGGCGCCGGCCGTAAGCTCGTTCAGAGCCCTTCGAAGAGCGCGGTCGACAGATAGCGCTCGGCGAAGGAAGGGATGATCAGCACGATATTCTTGCCTTCGGCCTCGGGCCTCGCGGCGATCTCCAGCGCCGCGGCCACCGCCGCGCCCGAGGAGATGCCGACCGGAATTCCCTCGATCCGGGCGAGCAGCCGGGCGGTCTCGAATGCGGTCTGGTTGCCGATGGTGACGACCTCGTCGATCACGCTGCGATCGAGCACGGGCGGCACGAAGCCGGCCCCGATGCCCTGGATTTTATGGGGTCCCGGCGGGCGACCGGAAAGAACCGCGGAATCCTCGGGCTCCACGGCCACGATCTTCAATCCCGGCTTGCGCGGCTTCAGCGCGCGCCCGACGCCCGTGATGGTGCCGCCAGTGCCGACGCCGGAGACGAAATAATCCACCGCGCCGTTGGTGTCGTTCCAGATTTCTTCGGCGGTGGTGGCGAAATGGATTGCGGGGTTGGACGGGTTTTCGAACTGCTGCGGGATGATCGAGCCGGGATTTTCCGCATTGAGCTCATTCGCCTTGGCGACGGCGCCCTTCATGCCCTGGGCCGCCGGGGTCAGCACCAGCTCCGCTCCGAGCAGCGAGAGCATCTTGCGGCGCTCGATCGACATGGACTCGGGCATGACCAGTATGAGCTTGTAGCCCCGGGCCGCGGCGACGAAAGCCAGCGCGATGCCGGTGTTGCCGGAGGTCGGCTCGATGATGGTGGTCTTGCCGGGCTCGATCGTTCCGCTCTTCTCCAGGGCGTCGATCATATTGACGCCGATGCGGTCCTTGACGCTGGCGATCGGATTGAAGAACTCCAGCTTTGCGAGCAGATTGGCCTTCACTCCCTTTTCCTGGGCGAGGCGATCCAGGCGCACGATCGGGGTGTCGCCGATGGTCTGGGTGATCGAATCATAGATGCGGCCGCGGCCGGGTTTCGCCGGCGGCGTATAGATCGGGGTTTGCGACACTGTTGCTGCTCCGTGTTGGGATCGCTCCGATTTTGCCTTGCCGGGCGACCCTGGTCCATTTCAAAAATGCATCACAGCCAGGCTCGACCGCGCTCGCCTGACGCCGGTCACAGATTTGCGACCTCGGCGATGCGCGCCGTGCGGGAGGCCTTTTCGATCTGTCCCGGCAAGGGCAGGGCGGTCGTGGTCTTCAGGCGTTGTATCGTAAATCTCGAAACGACCTTGCGCAGCGGGGTGATCGACACGAGGCGCCGGTAGAACTCGTCGAAGCCGGCTATGTCCGGAACCACCACGCACAGCATGTAGTCGATGTCGCCGGCCATGCGGTCGAAATCCACCACCTCGGGCATTTTGGAGACCTCTTCGGCGAAACGCTCGAACCAGGCCTGAGAGTGCTCGCCGGCGACGATGGAGACATAGACGCGGAGCCCGAGACCGAGCTTTTCGGGCGAGAGCAGCGCCACCCGGCGCTTTACGACGCCCGTGGCCTCGAGTTTTTGTATCCGCTTCCAGCAGGGCGTCTGGGAGAGTCCGACGCGAAAAGCGATTTCCGCCACCGGCAAGGAGGCGTCTTCCTGGAGAATTGCGAGGATCTTCTGGTCGATGGCGTCCATGTCGTCGTCCGGGCGGCGCAAGCGTGAGCAAGCAGGAAAAGGGCCATAGGCTTCCCGATAGGAGGAACACTATCTATAATATCTGTAGTTTTTGTCAACAAATATCCCCGCGCAAGCGCGGCCTTCTCCGAAACCGCAATGCGCTAGGGAATATTTCTCGCTTCTGTTATGAGGGATTTAGCCGTCGCCGCACCGGCCGGGCGCGCATTTCGAGCGGGGCGGGGTCAGGGAGGAATATCGCGGGATGCTGACCAAGAAAGCCAAATACGGGCTCAAGGCGTTGGTCTATCTGGCCGGCCTGGCTCCGGGCCAGACCGCGCTGGTCGCAGACATCGCCAGCGAGAATCAAATTCCCAAGAAGTTTCTCGATGCGATTCTGGGCGAACTGCGCAATGCGGGCTTCGTGCACTCCAAGAAGGGAAAGGGCGGAGGCTACACTCTGGCGCGAAACCCTTCCGAAATCGGCGTGGGCAATGTCATCCGGGCGCTCGACGGGCCGCTCGCTCCAATACAATGCGCCAGCAAGACGGTTTACCGCCGCTGCGACGATTGCACGGACGAGGTCCATTGCGCCGTGCGTCTGGTGATGCTGAAGGCCCGGGAGGCCATCGCCAGCGTTCTCGACAGCACGACGCTGGAGCAGATGCGGGAACTGGGCGAAAAAGGCGAGCCGGGCGAGATGCTAGAAAAAGGGCTTCAACTGGCTTGAGAGGCGCCCGGATGCCTGTGCGGGAAACACTCGAGGCATAGACATCAATTACCGGGGAATTTATAAAGCGCCCACTCCCGCCCGCGGATGAAGCGCGGATTTCTCAATCATTCGAAGAGGCCGGCGGCTCGCCGGGAAGAAAGCATGGCTCTAGCAGCGACGGATCACGTGGCGCCCGAGAGCGGCGTCGCCGGGCCCAAGGCGGCCAACGACCTCGGCAAGGCCACGGCGCATCTGCGCAGGACGATGGTGGAACGCCAGCTCCGTCCCTATGACGTCGTCGATCTGCCCGTGCTGAACCGTTTTCTCGAGGTTCCCCGCGAAGTCTTTCTGCCTCCCGCGCTCGAGGCGGTGGCTTATTCGGACCTCGCCATACCGGCCAAGGGCGATTCCGGCGCAGCTTCGCGCGCGATGCCGGCCCCGCTCGTCCTGGCGCGCTTTCTTCAGGTCGCGGAAATCCAGCCTGGCCACAGGGTTCTGGACGTCGCGGGCGGAACCGGCTACCCGGCGGCGCTGCTGTCCGGACTTGCGGCCGATGTGACGGCTCTCGAAAGCGAGGCCGAACTCGTGGCGCAGGCGCGCAAGAATCTCGACGAGGTCGGGGCGACCGGCGTCCGCCTCGAATGCGGACCGCTGGAGAAGGGCGTCCCCGGCGCGGCGCCTTTCGACGTGATTCTCGTTCACGGCGCCGTCGAGGCCAATCTCGACGATCTGCTCCGGCAGCTCACGCCCAACGGCCGCCTGATCGCCTATATGCGCCTTGCCGGCGGCGGCGGCATGAAGGTGGTGGCCTTCGAGCGCTCCGAGGGCAATGCGGCCGGGGTGAGGCCGTTGTTCGACGCGGCGGCTCCTGTGCTGCCGGCCTTCGCCAGGGCTCCAGCCTTCGTGTTTTGACGCTTCGGCTCCGCCCCGGGCTCGATCCGGGGTGGAGGCGATCGCCTATGTGTGTGCGTGATTTGTGTTCGTTTCCGTCAGCGCCCCGCGCTGACGCCTCCAGGGCGCGCCAGCCGCCGCCTTTCGCGGAGCCATGCGATTTCCGGTCGCTGGCGACCGCCCATCGCGGCAGGCTCTCCAAACTGCGTGCGATACCGGGGTGTCCGATGCCTGATCCCGCCGAATTCCCGTTTCCGCATCGACGCCTGCCCCTGTCGCGATCGAAGCCCCGTCTTCGGCGCGCGATCGCTCTTTCGGTTCTGGCGGCGGCTTCGTGGGGCTGGGGCGCCGTGCCTGGCGCTCGCGCCGAAACGATCAATTCTGCGCTGGCGCGAGCCTATGACGCCAATCCGGATCTCAATCAGAGTCGCGCCAGCGTGCGCGCTCGGGATGAGGATGCGCCCAAGGCGCTCGCGGGCATGCGCCCGAAGGCGAGCATTTCCGCCAGCGCAGGACCAGAATACGGCACGATCACCATTCCCGCCGGCCGCAACTCGACCACCGGTCAGCGACAGTTTTTTTCGGACCAGTATGTAGGCGCGCCGCGCAGCGCGGCCTTGAACGTTTCGCAGCCGATCTTCGACGGCGGACGCACGGCGAGCGCGGTCAGACAGGCGGAGTCGTCCGTTCTTTCCGCCCGGGCCTCGCTGGCCCAGACCGAACAGGCGATTCTGCAGAGCGCCGCCGCCAACTACATGAATGTGCTGCGCGACACTGCGATCCTCGACCTGCGCAAAAGCAATGTCTCTGTGCTGGAGCAGCAATTGCGCCTGACCAAGGACCGTTTTTCGGTCGGCGAGGTGACGCGCACGGACGTCGCTCAGGCTGAGGCTTCCCTCGCTCAGGCG
Organism: Methylocystis heyeri; assembly: GCF_004802635.2. NCBI lineage: Bacteria > Pseudomonadati > Pseudomonadota > Alphaproteobacteria > Hyphomicrobiales > Methylocystaceae > Methylocystis > Methylocystis heyeri. The sequence goes on along the minus strand of NZ_CP046052.1, from coordinate 1,099,199 downwards.
CGTTCCGATGTTTACGCCGCCGAAGGGCTGCTGAAAATCAGCATCGCCAGCTATCGGCAGGTGGTGGGCGTCGAGCCCAAGCGGCTCGAACCGGCGCAGAGCGTCGAAAAGCTGCTGCCGAAATCGCTCAACGAGGCGATCTCGCTCGCCCTGGTGGAGAATCCGGCGGTGGTGGCGGCCCAGCATCAGGCCGATGTCGCGGCGCTCGGCGTGAAGGTGGCGGAGAGCGCGCTGAACCCCACTCTGTCCTTCAATGCGCAGGTCGGCCCGTCCTACGACTCCTTCTTCGGCCTTCCGGGCTCGCATCAGTTTGCAGCCCAGGCGACGGGCCAGTTGAATATCCCCCTGTATCAGGGCGGGTCGGAATACGCCTCGATCCGTCAGGCCAAGGAGCAACAGGGGCAGGCGAGATTATCCGCGGACATGCAGCGCGACAGCGTGAGGGTCAGCGTCGTGTCCGGCTTCGCGCAGCTCGATACGGCGAAAGCGTCGATCGTTTCGAATCAGGCCGCCGTCAAGGCCGCGGAGATCGCGCTGCAGGGCGTGCGCGAGGAGGCGAAGGTAGGCCAGCGCACGACGCTGGACGTCCTCAACGCCCAATTGGCGCTGCTGAACGCGCGCGTCAATCTGGTGGTGGCGCAACGCGACAGAATCGTCGCCTCCTATGCGGCGCTCGCCGCGATAGGCCGGCTCTCGGCGCAACAGTTGAACCTCGACGTCGCGCAATACGATCCTTCCGTCCATTTCGATCAGGTCAGACAACAATGGTTCGGCGTCGACACCCCCGACGGGAGATGACGCTTTTTTGGTTTTCATTGCGTGACAGGGAAACGCGAAAGGTGTGGAATTCGCAGTGGCGCAGTTGATTCGAGCTGCGTCCGACGTCACAGGATAACTGGATTTGAATCGCCGGCCGATCAGCCGCGGCCGAGAGCCAGAAAAGACGACGCCCTATGAGCGCTTTGAACGTCCATGCTCCGCACTCTTCTCTCGATGAGGAACGCCGAGCGCACGAGCCTTCCATGGAGGAGATTCTTGCCTCGATCCGGCGGATTATCGCGGACGAGGACAGCATCTCGGCAAGCCGCCGCGAGAGAATCGAGCCTCAGATCGCTCCGATCGCGCAACAAAACGAAGTTCCGGCTCCGGCGCCTGCAGCCGCCGAGCCGGCTCCGGAAGAGTTCGATCTCGATGAGCCGGCCTTCGAGGCCTATGAAGCCACAGAGACCTACGCGCTCGACACGCCCTTGCCGGATGATGCGGCCCCTATCGAACAGACCGACGAAAGCGGCCTCGAGCCGGCGCTCGCCGATTACGAGCCGGAGCAGATCTCCGAAGAACCCGGCGATTATTATCTCCACGACGAAGCCCCGGCGCCTCTGGTGTCCCCGGACGCCGCCGCTTCGGTCACCGCCCAGTTCCAGACTCTGGCCGCGAGCATGCTGATCAACGACTCCGGCCTGCTGCATGATTACGCGCGCGAGCTGCTGCGGCCGATGCTGAAAGCCTGGTTGGACGACAACCTTCCGGTCCTGGTGGAGCGTCTGGTTAGAGCGGAAATCGAGCGTGTCGCCCGCGGCGGCCGGCGCTGAGATTTCGAGCCGCCGCCAAACCGCGTTAACGCCGCTTATACCCTGTCTGTTTAGCATGGCTCCATGTATCGCTTGCGCGCCATGCTACGTCCGCTCCTGGTTCCCCTGGGCCTCTACAGCCTGGCGGGACTCATCGCGAGCTACTTCATCTGGCATGGCCTCCACGGCCAGCGCGGCCTGAAGACGGGCGAGGAATATGAGCAGCGCCTCGGCCAGCTCCGTCTGGAGCGCGATCTCCTCAAGCTCGAGCGGCTTCAGTGGGAAAAGCGAATCAAGCTCATTCGCGGCGAGACGGTCGATCGCGACATCGTCGACGAGGAAGCGCGGGCGCTTCTGGGGCGCGTGCATAAGAACGAAGTCGTGATTCTGACGCAGACGGCGGACGGCGGATCGACGACGCGGTAAGCGCCCCTTCAAACGACCTTTACAAAGCGTCCCTGAAGAATATCGACCGGTCCCTTCGGCTCCACCGCGCCGCGCGCAATCAGATCCTCCATATGGGCGAGGATCGTCAGGGCTGCGGCGCCGTGCAGGCGCGGATTGACCCCCTCGTAGATGCGCGCGACCATCTGCGGAATGGTTTCATCCCCTTCGTCGAGCCGTTGCAAAATGGCGGCTTCGCGCTGTCGCCGATGGTGGGCGATGGCGCGCAGGTAGCGTTGCGGCTCCCGAACCGGGCCGCCATGCCCGGGCCAAAGCAGAACATCCGCGCGCCGGCGCAGTTTCTCGATCGACTCCATATAGTCCCGCATCGAGCCGTCGGGCGGCGCGACGACCGTGGTCGACCAGGCCATCACATGGTCGCCGGTGAAGACCACGCCTTCCTCGTGGAGCGCAAAGCAGAGATGATTCGCGGTATGGCCGGGCGTCGCCACCGCTTCGATGGAGACCTCGCCGACCCTGACCAGTTCGCCGTCGTTCAGGGCCCGATCCGGGGCGTAGACGAAGTCGTGGGAGGCGTCGAGACCGGAGCCTGCCGCGATGCCGTTGCTTCGCGGGACGTAAGGCCCGCAACCGAGGATAGGGGCGCCGGTCTTCTCGCGCAGGATTGCGGCGGCGGGGGAGTGGTCGCGATGGGTGTGCGTGACGAGGATGGCGACGAGCTCCTGGCCGGAGACAGCCCTCAAGAGCGCTTCTACATGGGCCGGGATGGCGGGACCGGGGTCGATGATCGCCACCCGCCTGCGCCCGACCAGATAGGAGCAGGTGCCGCTGAAGGTGAAGGCGCCTGGATTGGGAGCGATCAGGCGACGCGTGAGCGGCGAGACGTCGGCGACGACGCCGGCGGGTCCGGGCGCGGAAGTGTCGAACATCAACGAATTTCGATCCATCGGCTTTTCTTGGCCCGAAGCAGGGGGCTTTCGACGTCATATATCGCGGACGGCGGTCGGGGTGTCTTCGCAATCTGGAGATTCGCAAGGATCCCCTCGGCTGGATTCGTCCTCCGCCTTTTTACACATAGCGCCCGGTCGTCAGCGCTCGCAAAGGGCCCTCGGCGGCTTGGCGGAAACAACCGCCCCCGCGCCAGACTGCGGCTTTATGACAGAGTAAAACCGGCCGAAAGCCTGTTAAGTTCGAGCCTGACTGCTCCGCTAGAGTCTTTGTTTTATCGTGTTTTCTTCACGCGAACCGGTATCCACTTCGCTCGAAAACACTTTAGTCCTGCGAGGAATCAGATGAAGGCTTGCAAGCCAAATCATAGGCTGATGTTGCTCACCTTAACAGCCTTTGTCCTCGCGTTCAGCGGGGCCCGGGCCGAAGACGCGGACGAAAGCGCGACCGAACTCGCAAAAAAAGTCCAGAACCCGGTCTCTGACCTCATAAGTCTTCCATTCCAGGACAACAACAATATCCACCAGGGCCCCTACCATCAGACTGGAAATATCCTCAACATCCAGCCGGTAATCCCGCTTCACCTCAGCGAAGACTGGAATCTCATCAGCCGGCCAATCTTTCCACTGATTTCCCAGGTTCGTCTGGCCCCCGATATCGGCCCGGAATACGGCTTGGGGGACATCAACCCGCAATTTTATCTCTCGCCCGCAAAGCCCATTCCCTTTCTCTCGGGGGGCATCGTCGCGGGTCTTGGACCGATCTTCCTTCTTCCTACCGCCGGCAGCGCGCAACTTGGTTCGCAAAAATGGGCATCCGGGGTCACCGGCGTCGGCGTGTTCCTCTCCGGTCCGTGGGTCGTCGGCCTTCTAGCGAACAACCTGTGGTCGTTCGCCGGTCCCGGCCGGCGCAACGTCAATCAATTCCAGGCGCAGACCTTCGTCAGCTACAACTTTCCCGATGGCTGGTATTTGACGTCGAGTCCGATCATCACGGCGGATTGGGTGGCGCGAACCCGCAATCAATGGACGGTTCCGCTCGGCGGCGGCTTGGGGCGGGTCTTTAAGGTCAACGATCAGGCGGTCAATATGACCCTTCAGACATTCTATAACGTCGTTCGCCCGGACAACGGGCCATGGTGGCAAATTCGCTTCCAACTTTCGTTACTGTTCCCGACGAAATAACGGGGCCGGCTCAAAATTTTCCTGCTCGTTCCATGCGTCCAAAAAATGCGCGCGCCGCTTCGCCCATGACGAACGGGCGCACCATAATGTTTCGTGCGATTTGTCGCTTGAACGATCCCCTTCGACGGACAAACGCGTAAGGGCGAGCCGCGGCGGATGAGGGCGCCGAGGCTCGCCGGAAACTGCGGACGATCAGGCGCCCGGCGCGGAGGCGGGAGGAGCAGCCTTGCTCGCTTCGGAGAGCGCGGCGCGCAGCGCCTCTTCCTTGGTGTGATCGAAGGATGTCCGCATCACTTTGCCGCCGACGCCCTTGAGGTCTTCCAGCACCTTGTCGGCGGTGAATTTGCGGATCAGCAGAAACAGCGCCGCATTGCCGGGCTCCAGGCTGCTGGCGACTTCCTTCATGAAGCTGTCGTTGACGCCGACGTCGGTGAGCCAGCCGCTCGCGGCGCCGGATGCGGCGCCGAGCGCCGCGCCGGCCAGAGGCATCAGGAAAATGAGGCCGATGAGAGTGCCCCACAAAGCGCCGGAAGCGGCGCCGACCGCAGTAGTGTTCATGAGCTGGTTGAGTCGCACGCTGCCGTCGGCCTGCCTGACGGCGATGGCGGCGTCGCCGAGTTCGATGAGATATTCCTTCTGCAGGTTGAGCACCTTCTGGCGAACTTCCTCCGCCTTGGCTTCGCTCGGAAATGCAATAACGACGAGATCGCTCATGGCTTTTTCCTCTGTTTGCTTCTGGAAGACCTGAAACTCGGGACCTTCGATTCGCGGCCGACCGACAACGGCGCCGACCGTTAATTATGCCTGCGCGATCCGACGGCCATCCGGATCTCGAACTTAACGCTCGGCTGCGAGCTATTTGTAATCGCGGCATTGAAAGCTTTAGTGAAAATTTCGCGCCTTCGGGGTCGCAGCCCGCGCCTTTTCGATTTTGCGCAGATCGGCCGAAATATCTTCGATTCGGGTGGCGACGACATGCACGACGCCGGATTCGTTCTGCACATTGCCGGTGACGACGACAAGACGCGAACCGAGCACTTCCGGCCGGAATCTCTCGAATAATTTCGGCCAGACGATGATATTGGCGGCGCCGGTTTCATCCTCGATCGTCATGAAGATCACCCCCTTGGCCGTGGCCGGACGTTGGCGCATCAGCACCAGCCCGGCAATGGCGGCGCGCAGAGGCGGCGGCTCGTAAGGGCGCGACAGATCCGCGCAGGGGGCGACGCCCCGCCCGGCCAGCGACCGGCGCAAAAACGCCACCGGATGCGCCTTCAAGGAGAGCGAGAGCGAGCGGTAATCCTCCATCACCTCTTCGCCGGGCGGCATGGGCGGCAGATCTGCGTCGGGCTCCGTCGGAGAAAAGGCCAGCATGCGCAGCAAGGGCAGGTCGTCCTTGTCGCCGGCGCGGTTGAGGCCGGCGATCGCCCATAGCGCCTCGCGCCGGGTGAGGCCGAGACTGGAGAAGGCGTCGGCCTCCGCGAGTTTTTCAAGCGTCGAGGGCGGCAGGCCCGTGCGCAGCCATAAATCGCGCACCGAATCATAGCCGGCGCCGCGCCGCTCCACGAGCAGGCGCATCTCCGCCTCCGCGACGCCTTTGACGAGGCGAAAACCGAGACGCAGGGCGCAATTTCCCGCAATGTCGGAAGCCATCGACTCGTGGCGCGGATGCAGGCGTCCTTGTTCGATCGTGCTTTCTTCACGCGAACCGGCGTCCGCTTCTCTCGAAAACACTCCAGGGGAAGGCTCGAGCGCGCAATCCCACTGGGAAGCGTTTACGTCGACCTCCCGCGCTTCGACCCCATGTTCCCGAGCGTCTCGCAGGATCTGCGCCGGCGCGTAAAACCCCATCGGTTGGGAATTGAGGAGCGCGCAGGCGAAAACATCGGGATAGCGGCATTTGAGCCATGCCGAGGCATAGACCAGCAGCGCGAAGGAAGCCGCGTGGCTTTCGGGGAAGCCGTAAGTGCCGAAGCCTTCGATCTGCCGGAAGCAGCGCTCGGCGAAATCCTGCGGATAGCCGCGCGCCATCATGCCGGATATCATCTTGTCCCGAAAAGCGCTCACCAGCCCCGCGCGTTTGAAGGTGGCCATGGCCCGGCGGAGCTGATCGGCTTCCGCGGGAGAAAAACCGGCCGCGACGATGGCGATCTTCATCGCCTGCTCCTGGAACAAGGGAACGCCGAGAGTCTTGCCGAGCACCTGCTCCAGTTCGGGCGAGGGATATTCGACCTTTTCCTTGTTCATGCGGCGGCGCAGATAGGGATGAACCATATCGCCCTGAATGGGTCCGGGACGCACGATGGCCACCTCGATCACGAGGTCGTAGAAGCATTGCGGCTTGAGGCGCGGCAGCATCGACATCTGGGCGCGGCTCTCGATCTGGAACACGCCCACCGTATCGGCCCGGCTGACCATGGCGTAGACGCGCTCGTCCTCGGCGGGCAGCGTCGAAAGGCGGCGACGAATTCCGTAATGCGCCGCCAGCAGATCGAGGCCCTTGCGCAGGCAGGTGAGCATCCCGAGCGCCAGCACGTCGATCTTGAGAATGCCGAGAGCGTCGAGATCGTCCTTGTCCCACATGATGGTGGTGCGGCCCTCCATCGCGGCGGGCGCGACCGGAACCACCTCGTCGAGCCGCGCCCTGGTGATGACGAAGCCTCCGCTGTGCTGGGTGAGATGGCGGGGAAATCCCTTGAGCTCCTGCGCCAGCGCCAGCGCCATGGCGAAGCGCGGCTCGCTCGGGTCCAGCCCCGAGCGGATCATGTCGGCGCGGCGCTGTTCGGGCGTCGTTCCGCCCGACGACAGGGCGGAAAGCCGCCCCAGAAGATCGCTCGAAAAACCGAACGCCTTGCCGACCTCGCGCAGGGCCGACCGCGAGCGGTAGGTCACGACGGCGGCGGCGAGGCCCGCATGGGCGCGGCCGAAGCGCTGGTAGATATATTGGATCACTTCCTCACGCCGCTCATGCTCGAAATCGACGTCGATGTCGGGCGGCTCGTTGCGCTCGGCCGAAACGAAGCGTTCGAACAGGAGATCGTGCTTGGTCGGATCGACTTCGGTGACGCCGAGGCAAAAGCACACCGCGCTGTTGGCCGCCGAGCCGCGTCCCTGCGCCAGAATCCCGCGCGAACGGGCGAAGCGCACGATATCGTGCACGGTGAGAAAATAGGCGGCGTAGTTCAATTGGCCGATGAGGCTCAATTCGCGTCGGAGCAGCTCCTGCACATGGCCCGGAACGCCTTGTGGATAGCGCTTTTTTGCGCCCTCGAAGGCGAAAGCCTCCAACGCCGCCTGTTCGCTCGCGAAGCCTTCGCGCAATTCGCTGGGATAATCATAGGCGAGGTCGGAGAGGCGGAATTCGACGCGCTCCAGAAAACGCGCGGTTTCGTCCACCGCTCCCGGCGCCTCGGCGAAGAGACGGCTCATCTCCTCCGCGCTCTTGAGATGGCGCTCGGCGTTGGCGGCGAGCCTGAAGCCGGCGTTCTCGAGCGTCACGCCTTCGCGAATGCAGGCCAGGGCATCGGCGAGCGGCCGCCTCCCGGGCTCGTGATAATACGCCTCGTTCACCGCGATGAGCGGCAGGCCGAGCTTGCGCGCCTGCGCGGCGCGGCGGCGGAGCCGCTCCCGCATTCTTTCGTCGTAAAGGGCGCCGGCGCCGAGCCACAGCCGATCCTTGAAGGCGGAATAGATCTCGGCGGGCGGCGCGGCGTCGCCGAGCGCGATCAGTTGCAGCCCATCGCTGAATTCGAGCAGATCCCCGAGCGTGAGCGCGCATTCGCCTTTCTTGGCGCGCATATTGCCGCGCGTCAGCATCAGGCAGAGGCGCCCATAGGCGGCGCGATTCCGCGGGTAGCAGAGAAGGTCCGGGGTCTTGTCGGAAAAGACCAGCCTTGCGCCGACGGCGAGCTGGAAACTCTCCGGCGCGACGCCATCATGCGCCCGCAGAAAAGAGAACGCCCGCACCACGCCCGCCACCGAATTGCGATCAGCGATCCCGATGCCGCAATGACCGAGCTCCAGCGCGCGGGCGACCATCTCCTCCGGGTGCGAGGCGCCGCGCAGGAAGGAGAAATTGGTCGTCGTCGCAAGCTCGGCGTAGCGGGGCAGGGGGATGATCAAGAAACGCTCCGGACGCAGCGTCGCAGAAATGTTCCTTTATTGTTCTCTTTTTACCCCTTCATGTCAACCACTGCGGCTCCAGTGCTGTCATCGAAAGCCCACGAACCGGGTTCGCTCGAAAATGCTCTACAGCGCGTGGCCGGGAAATCTTGCCTCGCATACGTCGATGGATAGATTGGAGGGCCAAGCCTGCTCCATGATTTTATCCTTCATCCGGGCTCGCGCTTCCCAAAAACTGTCGCCGTCTCTCGCCAAACAGGCGAAGACCGCATAGGCATTGGCGTTCCAGGCGCTGTGCGGATAGAGCCTCAACATGTCCTTGAAGCCCTGTCTCATGTGCGGCCAGTCGGCGCGCGTATCCTTGAAAATATTGAAGCCGATTTCTTCGGAGCCCGAAACCAGCCAGTACATCCGGGTGTAAGTCGAAGCGCCGTCGACGTCGCGGGTTTTTTCTTCCGCGTCCTTTATCACTGCGTCGACCAGACTCCAGTCGCCGCCCCACTTTGGAGCGAGAAAAGTTATGTAGGCGTCATAGGCCCAATAGTAATATTTGTGTTCCTTGGTAACCGCACGATACAGTTCGTATTGGCGTTCTCTAGGCCAATTCAGAAGCGCGACGACATCGAGATAGAGATTACCCCAGAGTGGATTCCTGGACGCATAGGATTTGCTATCCGACAATATCCGCTCTACTTTCCGAAGCCTTTCTTCAAACAGCCGCCAACCTTCCGACTCCACCGAGGAAGCATAGCCACCGCCTCGGGCCTTCCATGCCAGAGAGTAATAGTAGTTCGCCTCGGCGATCGCCGCTCCCGCAGAGGTCGGGTTGGCGGCCTTCCACCGCTGGATAATTGCGCCCATCCGCTCCCAGCCGTTGGGTTGGTAACTCTGGTTCTTGAAGCCGTCCAACAAGAAGGTGAGTTTCCATCTGCCGTCCGCAATGCGCTCCTGCCTGGACGTCCAGTCGTCGATCAGGCGGTCGAGATCGGCGAACTTCTCCTGCGCAAGCAACATTTGGACGAGATTGCTGAGCTGCCCTGCTGCAATGCCGTCGAACCAGATTGGCCTGCCCTCGGCGTCGAGATCGGAATAGTCATGGCAAGCAGGTTCTGCAGCGCGTGGAACGGGAACAAAGACCGGCGAAGGTTGCACGAGTGGAAGCTTTTTCGCCTCAGGGTCCTGCGTCAGCAGCGGGCTAACGACGGATCGGGGCACGTCGTACGCGTGATAGCGCAAATAATAGGCGGGCCAGTAGCAGTTCCACTCCTTGTCCGTTTCCGAGCTCTGCGGAGCTGGAAATTGCGCCTTCGCGATCACCTGCTTCTCCGCTACCGCAGAGTCCGTTGCGACGCAGCAAAAGCCGAGACAGGAAGCCAGGATCGAAATCCTTTTCATCGTCCAATTCCTTCCAATCAAATACCGACGAAAAAGACTTCTAGCCTGGAGCGCTCACGATCGATTTAAAGCGCCTTCCGCCGCGAGCTGGATGATCAAACAATCTTAACGGCGTATTGAACTATTCGGACTCGCGAAGACGTTGGGGAGTTCGGTTGGATATTGTCGAGCCTGGCGCGCTCGGGGCTGCAAAGAGGACAATGAAACAGAAATAGAATGCCTGTCCCAAATTTATTTGTAGAATTAACTTTTTCTGGAAAGCATTTGTTATGCTTTCTTGGGCTTTCATCTTAAGTAAAGTTTAATTATATCATAATTACGCAATGTTATACGTATTCGTACGAGGGTATAGCTGCGACAAATCAGCTCACGCCGGCTCACGGCTCTCGGCTCACGGATTGGTCGCTATGGATAATAAAGACTTGGTTTCGGTTTCGCCCGCCCTCGCCAGCTTCCGCTCGGAGAACTCCGGCGCGGCGGCGGTGATGTTCGGAGTCGCGGCGGTGCCTTTGATGTTGATGCTCGGCGTCGCCATCGACACCGGGCGGGCCTCGCGGGCCAAGCTGGCGCTCCAGCAGGCGGCGGATGCGGCGGCGCTCGCCGCAGCGGCGCAGCCGGGCCTCACCCATTCCGCACGCCAGAGCCTCGCCCAAAATGTGGCGCTGGCCAATCTGAGCCACTCCGCCTGGACCGCAACCCCCGCAGTCACGGAAACGGAGTCCTCGGGAAATTATTCAGTCTCCGCGACCGCACAGGTGAACAACACATTCATGCGGCTCGCGGGAATCAACACGACGGCGGTCGCCGCCAGCGCGACGGCGACCGCGGCCGCTGCGGGTTCCCCGATTTCCTACACGCATTATGCGGGCAACGGCTCCGTGGCGGGGGATCCTCATGTCGGCGGCGCCGACGGCACGAACGGCTATCTCGATTGCGGGACGGGGGGCTGGTATAATCTGCTCAGCGACTCCGGCATCGAAGTAAACGTCTCCTGCGTGAATTACTCCGGCGACAATATGTCGGTTCTTCAGTCCTTCTCCATTCTGCTCGGGACGCATGTGATATCGCTCTATGCGCCGCAGCCGAGTTTCAACTCGTCCGGAACCGCCTCCTATGATCCGAAGACGGCCTGGTTCGGCGCGATCGCCATAGACGGCGTGACCTATCCGCCGGTCATCGGCACGCACAGCTATCTGGGCGGACTCGTAAACACCAAGATCACCGACCTCACCAATTTCTATGCCTCAGACAATATGGTGAACATCAAGACGGCGACCTACAACATCTTCATAACCTATGACGAATACGCGATGGGCGACATCAACATCACGGCGACCAACGCCGGGCTGTGCGGCGTTCCAGGCGGCTTCTGGGGTGGGACGCTCGCGGGGATCGACGATTACAAGGCCGCAGACTTCCTGGTGAGCGGTCCCACCGCCACGACGGCGCAATTCAACTGGTCGACCTGTCCGACGAGCACGGCGGCTACGCCGGTCCGTCTCGTGAAATGACGATTGGAGCCGACGCCGAAGAAAGCCTCCGACACAGATTTAGCCAGGAAAAAGACCAAATGCGCGGCCTCAAAATACAATCCGTTTTCGTCTCCGGGGCGCTCTCGATCGCCCTCTCATGCGGTTCGGCGCCCGTTGGAGCCAAGGAACTGAGCTGCCTCCAGCTGAAGCAGAACTGCGAAGCCTACATGGCGCGCCGCCTCAACGCTCTCTCCCATACTCAGGCCGATCAGATCGGGGATCAGTCTGCTCGAGGCCTGGACGCCAATCGGTGCCAATCCCTTTATTCATCCGCTTCGACGACGGGGATATGGCCCGAAAACGGAACTACTCCGGCTCTTCCCTGCACGAGATGACCCGTTGGGCGCCGGCCTCCCGCCTGTAATGCTCTGGCCTTCGTTCGCCGGCCCATGCACTATCCACGGCAGTTCCATGTCGAGGCGAGCACGATGCCGGCAGGTTTTTCGATCAGGCGGTTGAATGCGGCGGACGCCGGAGCTTTCAAAGAGGCGCGGCAGGAGATGTTTCGCAGCCAGCCGCGCGAGTTCCGCTTTGCGCCCGAAGACGAAAGCGGCCTTCCTTTGGAGGAATTCGCCCGCCGGCTCGGAAACGATTACGTCGTCGCCGCTTTCGGAACGGGCGGCCTCGTCGGATTAGGGGGCTTCAGCTGCTTTTCCGGCGCCAAGGTCGGTCACAAGGGCCTGATCTGGGGCATGTATGTGAAGCCGGAGGCCCGGGGCGCCGGCGCCGCCGACGCCATCATGCGGGCGCTGCTCGATCACGCCGCCGGGACCGTGGAGCAGGTGGTTCTCACAGCTGTCGCCAGCAACCCGCGCGCGATTCGCTTCTATGAGCGATGGGGTTTTCGCGCCTATGGCTGCGAGCCGCGCTCCGTGAAACTCGCCGATGGGGATTATCTCGACGAAACGCTGATGGCGCTTTCGTTCAGCAAGTGAGCAAGATCTAGGCGCCAAAATCACTCCGGCGCTTCCGGCGGCGCGCCTTTGGGTATGCGCAGCCGTTCGGCCGCGGCGGCCTCCTCCCGCGCCTGCGCCTCTTCCAGCTTCTTGCGCCGGCGGGCGTTGGGCTCCCGGCGGGGTCCTTCCACCAGCCGCACCACCACGCCCCACAGCGTGCGCACGTCCTGCTCGGTCAGGCTCATGCGATGGAACATATTGCGCAGGTTGCGGGCCATCACCGGCTTCTTGGTCTTGGGCCGGAAGAACTCGCGCGCGTCGAGCTGCTCCTCCAGAAATTCGAAGAAGGCGGCCGTCATCTCGCGCGTCGCCGGCGGCGAGCGCTCGGAAGTATCGAAGGGCAGGGCGTCGCCATGGGCGGAGCGAAACCATTCATAGCCCGTCAGCAGAACTGCCTGCGCCAGATTGAGCGAGGCATAGGCGGGATTGACCGGAAAGGTGAGGATGGCGTCGGCGAGCGCCACGTCGTCATTGTCCAGCCCGGTGCGCTCGGGGCCGTACATCACGCCATGCTTCTCGCCGGCGGCGATGCGCGCGGCGGTCTGGGGCATGGCCTGAGAGGGAATATGCACAGGCTTCATCTGCCCACGCCCGCGCGCGGTGGCGGCGTAGCAGAAGGAGAGGTCCGCGATGGCCGTGGGCACGTCGGGATAGACCTTGGCGCTTTCCAGCAGATGCACCGCTCCGGCGGCGGCGGCGTAGGCCCCCTTGCGATAGGCCCCGGTGCGCGGCCAGCCCTCGCGCGGCGCCACGAGACGCAGATCCGACAGGCCGAAATTCGCCATGGCGCGGGCGCACATGCCGATGTTCACGGCGAGCTGAGGCCGCACCAGAATGATCGCCGGCCCGCCTTCGAGCTTCGGCTTGGTGTGATCGGTTCCGGCGCCGGTCATTTGGGGAAGGTGTCTTTCACGAAAGCCGATTCCACATCGCGGCGCTGGTGAAGAACGTCAACGACATACAGCCTGTCTTTTTCATAGCGCATGAATATCAAATAACCTCGAAAGGGGAAGCTCCGTAGCCCTTTTGCTAGGTTGTCGCGTGGACGGCCAATGGTCCCGGGCAGGGCGGCCATTTTCTCCACCTGTTCGACGATGGAATCGACGAATTCACGCGCAAGGGCGAGATCGCCCGACTGCTCGGCGAGATATTCGAAGATGTCATCCAAATCACGCAAGGCGGCGTTCAAAAAGATTGGCGTGCGCATCACCGAGGCCGGACCTCGAGCTCCCGATGCTTACGCTCGATACGCTCGCGAGCATCGGCGACCGTGTTTTCCCCGCCCTCGGCCAGCGACTCCTGGATCGTCTCGCGCAGCGACTTCAGCTTGGCCTCGCGTTCTTCGACGAGGCGCAGGCCCTCGCGCATCACTTCAGCGGCAGAGGCGTAGCGACCCGATTTCACCAGTTGGTCGATGAATTCTTCCCAGCGCTGGCCGACCGAGACGTTCATGACGGGACTCCTTTGCGCGAAACAATAACACGCTTTGCGCATATTTCATTGCCGGGCCGAGCGCTCCAGATTGAGTTCCAGCAGCTTGGCCAGCGCGTCCTCGGTCGAAATATCCTCCGGCCAGCCATAGGCCGCGGCCACCGCGCGGTCGAGTTCGGCATGGGCGTTCTGGAGCCATTGCGGCCGCTCGTTGTAAAGATTGGTCAGTGTGCGCTTCTTGAGCAGGTCGGCGGCTTTCTCGTCCCTGGGCAGGATGCGGTCGGGATAACCTGGAACCACCTCGGGAACGATCTCGACGAGGTCGGGCGGGTTGAGCCAGTTGCGGCGCAGCTCGTCGAGCTTCTTCGCCGCCGCCGCGATGCGCTTTGCTCGGGGGTCGTCGGCGTAATCCGTGGCCGGAATATTCGGCGTGAGCCCAGCGGGGAAGGGGAAGGTTTCGAAGCAAGTACTTGTATTATAAACTGGATCATCGCCCACGCCATGCCAAGAACCCGTCGCCATGCTCCAATGCTCGTGGAATCCACTTTGCAAGATACCAAAAAACGCTTCGTCGTTTCTTGCTAGCGCGAAGCAACGAGAGTCCGGCACACAGGACCCGTGCATCCATAGAAAACTTCTGTACCTAGCTACCCTCGGCGTCGCGATATATCTCGCTCCCGACGTGGCGTCTTTGCGAGGAGGCGAAGCCGACGAGGGGCCGCCCTCGACTCCTGGATTGCTTCCCGGTTCGCTTGTCGCTCGCGGTCGCAATGACGCCTTTTGATCCGGGGCGGGGGACGTTGCTGCGAGGGCCTTGATAGCCGCCCACATCGCCGGGCGCGCCTCCACATGCCGCCACCAGTATTTGCGATAGGCGTCGCGACGATTCTTGTCGCGCTCAGGCTTCACATGCTCCAGCACATAGGCGAAGGGCGCCTCATACATCGCCGCTTCATCTTCGCTCATTTCCCAGCCGAAGTCGATGATCCACATGTCGCGCGGACGGCGCGTCACATCGAGACCGTTGACCCAAGGCCTCAGCACTTCGCTGTTGGGCCTGCCGTTGGGGTTGAGCGGCGCTCGCAGCCATTCCCGCGCCAATTCGCCGGGGATGTCGAAGGCGCCGCCCTTGGTGTCGCCCATGAAGGCGACGCCTTCATTTTCCTTCAGGCGCTGCGCCAGCGTGACGTCCGAGGACCGGCCGGAAAGATCGGCATTTATAGCCGCTGACGGCTGGCCATCCAGCCGCCTCTCTTCTTCCGTCGCGCCAAAACACACGAGGCTGACCCGCACCGCGGCGCCGTCGATGGTCCAGGGCTCGTCACTCCAGGCCTCGAAAATGGCGTTGGCCTGCGCGATGGGCTCCAGCACGCGCCGGTTGGCGCCGCCGCGAATGGAGTTGGTCGCGACCAGTCCCACAGCTTTGGCGCGGGCGGCGCCGACCGCCTCCCAGGCTTTCGAAAACCAGTAGCAGACGAGATCGGCCTCGGCCGGCACGCGCCCGTCATAGGCGGCGAACAGTCTTTCCACATAATCGTGGCCGAGCCCAGCGCGCAGCTTTTTCCCGCCCAAAAACGGCGGATTGCCGATGATGAAATCCGTCTCGGGCCATTGGGCCTCGCTTCCATCCGCGTTCAGCACGGCGTCGCGCTGTTCGATCGAATCGAGCTTGCGCAGGATCGGCGTCGGCCGCGAGTAGATCGCGTTCTTGATCGACCATTGGATGTCGCCGATCCAGATGGTCGTCCGCGCCAGCTCGGCCGCGAAAGGGTTTATCTCGATGCCGAGCAATATCTCCGGCCCGACCCGCGTGACCGGACGACCAAGGCCCAGCGTCTCGCAATCGTTGATGGCGCAATATTCGATATCCTTCACGCCCTGAAGGGCGAGATAGAGAAAATTCCCCGAGCCGCAGGCCGGATCGAGGATGCGCAGCCTCGTCAGTCCGTCGATGAACTCGTCCCGCAAGCCTTCCGCCCTGGCGCGGGCGGCGGCGATTTTCCTGTCCTGATCCTTCTGGCCCTTGCGGCCCGCCGCTCCGGCTTCTCCCGCCGGCCGCATGATTTCCCCGATCCTGCCGAAAGCATCGCGCCAGCGCGCCCGCAGAGGCCGCAGCACCACCGGCTCCACGATCATCATGATCTTGTCGGGGTCGGTGTAATGCGCGCCGATCTGCGCGCGCTTGTCGGGGTCGAGAAAGCGCTCGAACAGCGTGCCGAAAATAGTGGGGTCGATCAGGCTCCAGTCGAGGCTAGTCAACGCGAAAAGCAGGCCGATCTCGACGTGCTCCAGCGCGAGCGGCGCGCGTCCGTCGAACAGGCCGCCGTTGAACCAGGCGATTTCGGTGAGGTCGAACTCCCCGCCGTCCTTCATCTGATCGAACAGCTTTTGCAGATATTCCCGGGATTTGTGCGGACGCTTCTCGGCCGTCTGGAGCAGTTTCTTCAAAAGCCCTTCGGGCAGCAGCTTAACGCTGTCGGCGAAGAAGCAGAACACGAGTTGATTGACGAAATGCGCCACCGCCTCGCGGTCGGGGTTGCGGCTTTGCAGCGCGTCGGAAATCGTCTGGAATTTCTTCGCAGCATCGGCGGTGATCATCGCCCGCGTGCGCGTGGGTTTCAGCGCCTCGGGATCGTGAAAGACCGCGTGGAGGATCTTGAGCTTTTCCGGGTCCGTGAGGTCTTCGAGCTCGAAGGAGTATTTCTTGGTCTCCAGATTGGTCCAGGTGGTCAGGATCTGGAAACGGATCGTGTCGCAAACGACCAGAAGCGGCGGGTGCTCCAGCGCCGCAGCGTAGCGCGTGAGCTGCGTCATCGCCTCGTCGAGATTGCGCCGCCGCTTTTTATACTCCCAGGCGAAATAGCCCTTCTTCCAGACGTCCGCCCAGCCGTCGCCGCCCCCGACGATCGAGGCCCCTTTCTCGAAAGTGAAATGATCGCCCTGGGGGTCGTCTTCGGCCGGGGTGGGATGACCCACGAGCCGGCACAGGTCGATAAAATGCTCCTGCGCCGAGGCCCTTTCGGTCAGCGCGTGGGTCTTCCATTTGCGGATGAAATCTTGCGGGGTCATGCGGAGGGGGTTGGAATCGAAAATCCGACTTTATCCCCTTCCGCGGCCGTCCGGGAGTGGCGTTGCGCCTCACGCCCGCTTTGTGATCGGAACATATTCCCGCTGCGGCGCGCCGGTGTAGAGCTGGCGCGGGCGGCCGATCTTGGAGCCCGGGTCCTCGATCATCTCCTTCCACTGCGCGATCCAGCCCACGGTGCGCGCCACGGCGAAAAGCACCGTGAACATAGCGGTGGGGAAGTTCATCGCCTTGAGCGTGATGCCCGAATAGAAGTCGATGTTGGGATAGAGTTTTTTCTCGATGAAGTAGTCGTCGTGCAGCGCGATGCGCTCCAGCTCCAGGGCGACGTCCAGCAGCACGTCCTTCACGCCGAGCTCGCTCAGCACCTCGCGCGTCGTCGTCTGCATGATCTTGGCGCGCGGATCGTAGTTCTTATAGACCCGGTGCCCGAAGCCCATCAGGCGGAAGGGGTCGTCCTTGTCCTTGGCCCGGGCGATGTAATGCGGGATGCGCTCGGGCGTCCCGATCTCCTCGAGCATTTTCAGCACCGCCTCGTTGGCGCCGCCATGGGCCGGCCCCCACAGCGACGCAATGCCGGCGGCGATGCAGGCGAAGGGGTTTGCGCCCGAAGAGCCGGACAGACGCACCGTCGAGGTCGAGGCGTTCTGCTCGTGGTCCGCATGCAGGATGAAGATGCGGTCCAGCGCCCGCGCCAGCACGGGGTTGACCTTGTAGTCCTCGCAGGGAACCGCAAAGCACATGCGCAGGAAGTTGGAGGTGTAGTCGAGGTCGTTCTTGGGATAAACGAAAGGCTGGCCGATGGAATATTTATAGGCCATCGCCGCCAGCGTGGGGATCTTGGCGATCATGCGCGTCGAAGCGACCAGCCGCTGGGTCGGATCGGCGATGTTGGTCGAGTCGTGATAGAAGGCCGAGAGCGCGCCCACCGCCGCCACCATGACCGCCATCGGATGGGCGTCGCGGCGGAATCCCTGGAAGAACTTCGCCATCTGCTCATGCACCATGGTGTGGCGCGTGATGCGGTAGTCGAAATCGGCCTTCTGGGCCCCGGTGGGGAGCTCGCCGTAAAGCAGCAGATAGCAGGTCTCGAGGAAGTCGCCGTGCTCGGCGAGCTGCTGGATCGGATAGCCGCGATAGAGCAGCACCCCGGCGTCGCCGTCGATATAGGTGATCTTCGATTCGCAGCTCGCGGTCGAGGTGAAGCCGGGGTCATAGGTGAACATCCCCGTCACGCTGTACAGCGAACGAATGTCGATCACGTCCGGCCCGACCGAGCCGTGCTTGATGGGGAGTTCGACCGACTTTCCGTCGACTGTAATTGATCCCTTGGACTCGGTCATCGCTCCACCTTCCTTGAACTCAGCCGTCCGGGCCTTCGCTGATGCGGTCCCCGAAAGCGCTTTTTCTGCGCGGGGGCGCCGCATGTGGAAGAAATTACTTCCAGTTCGGCCGGACAGGCGAATTGTGCACCGCAAAACGCTATAACAACGCCGCGGCTTGTCAAGCGACGGTGAAGGCCGAAGGAAACCGAAGCCGACCGCCCCGCGATGCGCCGCTGGGAACGCTATTTATTGCGCGGAGGCCTGATCGGCGAGGCGAGCGAGGCTTTCTTCGCGGCCCAAAATCTCCATGACCTCGAAAATTCCGGGCGAAGTGGTGCGGCCGGTGAGGGCCGCGCGCAAAGGCTGGGCGAGGTCTCCGAGCTTGATCGAAAGGGCTTCGGCGGTCTCCCGCACGACGCTCTCGGTCGCTGCGGCCGACCACTCGCCGAGCGCGGCGAGGCGCGGGTGGAGGGCGGCGAGCCGGTCCCTGCCGCCCTGGGCGAGGATCTGCTCGGCTTTCGGCTCCATCGCGAGCGGGCGCGCCGCAAAGAGGAATCCGGCGCCGTCGAGAAGCTCATTGAGGGTTTTGGCGCGCGCCTTGAGGCCGGACATGGCGGCGAGCAATTGCGCCTTCCTGCCCTCGTCGAGCTTGGCCGCGATCTCGGGCCCGCCCTTGAGATAGGGCAGGGTGTCGATCAAGGCCGCAAACAGCTCCGCGTCGTCCATGGCGCGCATGAAATGGCCGTTCATGTTCTCGAGCTTCACGAAGTCGAAGCGCGCGGGCGAGCGGTGCACCTGGGCGAGATCGAAAGCCTCGATCAGCTCGTCGCCGGTGAAGAACTCCTTGTCGCCCTGGCTCCAGCCCAGCCGCGCGAGGTAATTTCTCAAGGCGGCCGGCAGGTAGCCCATCTCGCGATAGGCGTCGACCCCGAGCGCGCCGTGGCGTTTCGAGAGCTTGGCGCCGTCGGGCCCGTGGATCAGCGGAATATGCGCGAAGGCGGGGGTCTCCCAGCCGAGGGCTTCATAAATCAGCTTCTGCCGGGCCGCATTGGTGAGATGGTCGTCGCCCCGGATGATCTGGGTGACGCCCATGTCGTGATCGTCCACCACCACGGCGAGCATATAGGTCGGCGCGCCGTCCGAGCGCAGCAGGACGAAATCGTCCATGTCCTTGTTGGGGAATACCACGCGTCCCTGAACCGCGTCCTCGATCACGGTCTCGCCGTCGCGCGGGGCCTTGAGGCGAATGACGGGCGCGACGCCCACGGGCGCCTCGGAAGGATCGCGGTCGCGCCAGCGGCCGTCGTAACGCGGCGGCCGGCCTTCGGCCCGCGCTTTCTCGCGCATTTCCTCGAGCTCCTGCGCCGAAGCCCAGCAGCGATAGGCCGCGCCCTTGGCCAGCAGCTCCTCGGCGACCTCGCGATGCCGCGGCGCCCGCGCGAACTGATAGATCACCTCGCCGTCCCAATGGAGCCCGAGCCAGCGCAGGCCGTCGAGGATCGCCTCCATCGCCTCTTTGGTCGAACGTTCGCGGTCGGTGTCCTCGATCCGCAGCAGCATTTTTCCGCCGCGCTTGCGCGCATAGAGCCAGTTGAAGAGCGCCGTGCGCGCCCCGCCGATGTGGAGGAAGCCGGTGGGGGAAGGAGCGAAACGAGTGACGACCTGTTGCGACATTTAGGAACCAGACTGGACCGGGAGAAGAACGGCGGAAAAGCCGGCTCTCGCCGGCGCGGCGCGTTGTAACATGGGCCGGCCGGCTTTTCGAGCCGGTCTCGCCCGTAAGGCGAGAGCGAACGAGCGGCTGAGCCAGGCGGCGCCGTTTGTCCGGCTTGTCCCGGCCATGACGGCCCTGCGGAGCGCGCCCAAAGCCCTTGGATTCCAGATGGGCGCAGCCTAATCTCGGCGTGGATTGGCCTTCCCCGGGAAAGGCGCAGCGATTACAGGTGGCTCCATCGCTGGTTTGACGCAGCAGATCGCCAAAATTGGACATGGGGCCCTGGGCCGCGTGGGGCAGGGGCGCGGGCCGGTCTTCGGCGCGCTGGCGCTGCGTCTGCGAGCGGCCTTGAGCGCCGCCTATGAAAAAGAATCAGCCCTGCGCCGACCTTTCCTCTGGACTCCGGTCGCAGCCGGCGCCGGCGCTCTTCTGTATTTCGCAGCGGAGCACGAACCCTCGCTTCCCGTCGCGCTGGCGCTTTTCGCTCTATTGGCCTTCGGCGCCTGGCGCACCCGCGCCAATCCGCGCTTTCATCTTCCTCTCCTGCTGCTCGCCTGCGTCTGTGGCGGGTTTTTCTCGGCGGTCTGGCGCGCGGCTCGGGTCGACGCGCCCATCGTCCCGCGCACCGGCGTCGGCCAGCTCACCGGCTATGTCGAGGAGCTCGATCTGCGCCGCGGCGGGGCGCGATTCGTTCTGCGCGTGGCCAGTGCTGAGGGGCTGCCCGGCGACGCGGCGCCTACGCGCGTCCGTCTGACGACGCGGGGCGAACCCGATTTCAAGGCGGGCGATTTCATCGCGCTCAAGGCGCGCCTGCTGCCGCCGGCTCACGCCTCGCTGCCCGGCTCCTACGACTTCGCCCGGGACGCATATTTCATGGGCATAGGCGCGGTCGGCAGCGCATTAGGGCGCATCGAGACCATGCCGCCGCCCGACCCCGCGCCCGTCTCGCTGCGTTTCGGCGCCGCCATCGACCGGGCGCGGAACGCCCTGGCGCTGAGGGTCTACAACGCCCTCGAGGGCGACGTCGGCGCCATCGCCGCCGCCATGGTCACGGGCAAGAGGGATTTCCTTTCCGAAAACGCCAAAGAGCTGATCAGGCGCGCGGGCATTTTCCATATCGTCACCATTTCCGGCGTCCAGATGTCGCTCGTCGCGGGAATTTTCTTCGTCGGCCTGCGCCGCATCCTGTCCCTGTCGCAGACGCTAGCGCTCCACTACCCGATCAAGAAATGGGCGGCGGCGCTCGCGATTGTGGGCGCAGCGGTCTACGACATCTTCACCGGCTCGCGGGTCGGCACGGAGCGCGCCCTGGTCATGACCCTCGCGATGCTCCTCGCCGTCCTGCTGGATCGCGCCGCCTTCTCGATGCGCAACCTCGCCTGGGCCGCATTCTTCGTGGTGATGTTCGAACCCGAGGCATTGCTGGGCGCGAGCTTCCAGCTCTCCTTCGCTGCGGTCGCCGCCCTGATCGCGGTCTATGAGGCGAAAGCCGATGTGCGCAATCTCGACCGCGAGCGCGCCGGCGACGTCTCCGTCCTTTCTCCGCGCCCTGCGCAGGAATACTGGCTCGCCCGGCTCAAACGCGGGCTGCTGCTCGGGCCCGGCGCCGCGTTGTTCGCCACCTTCTGCGCCACCTCCGCGACCGCCTCCTTCATGGCCAACGACTTCCATGAGATCAGCCCCTATGTGCTGGTCGGAAACCCGCTCACGCTCGCGATCATCGAATTTTTCGCGGTGCCGGCGGCTTTGCTCGGGGCGGCGCTCTACCCGCTCGGCCTCGACGGGCTGGTGTGGAGCTATCTCGGCCTCGGGATCGACCTCGTGGTCGCCATCGCAAAACTCATCGGCTCGGCGCCCGGCGCCAGCCTGCCGGTGAAAAGCTTCGCGCCCTGGGCGATCTTCCTGCTCGCCCTCGCTATGCTCTTCATGGTGCTCTGGCGCAGCTGGACGCTGCGCGCCTTCGCATTGCCGCTCGCTCTGCTCGGTCTCCTCGGCGCCTCCAGCGGCCCTGGGTTCGACCTCGCAGTGGCGCCGAGCGGAGAATCAGCGGCCGTGCGTCTGCCGGAAGGCGGCCTTGCGCTGCTGGGATCAAAACCCGGCGCCTTCGCGGCCGAGCAATGGCTGCGCGCCGACGCCGATTCTCGCGCGCCGGGTGACGCCCGCGGCGGCGTCTCCTGCGACAGCTACGGCTGCGTCGCCCGCGCCATCGACGGTAGATTCGTCGTCCTCGTCGAGAAGCGGGCTGCGTTGATCGAAGATTGCGCCAAGGCCGCAATTGTCGTGACGCCGCTCTATGCGCCTTCCGGGTGCGACGCGCCGGTCGTCATAGACCGCCGGAAACTCGAAGAAACCGGCGCGGTCGCCCTGCGCCTGAAGCCGTCGGGGGTCGAATGGTCGACGGGGCGAAGCCGCGGCGAGGATCGGCCATGGTCCAAACCGCCCCCGGGGCATAAGATTTTCACGCCGCCGCCCGAGCCCAATGCGGGCGGAGACGGGGAGGCAGCGGATTTCGAGGAGTAGGGAGTCTACCCGGGGCGTTATCCCCCCTTGACGTGACGGGGAGGGTCGCCGCGAAGCGGCGGGGTGGGGCGATTTCCACTGCAATTTACACTATTTAACCCCCACCCGACCCGGCTCCGCCGGGCCACCCTCCCCGCCGCAAGGGGGAGGGATGGGGAGCCCCACGTTCCATGGTGCTTCCCTTCATTCGGCGGGACCCCCAAACCTCAATAACGCCGCACCAGGCTGATCAGCTTGCCCTGGATGCGCACGCGGTCAGGACCGAAGATACGGGTCTCATAGGCCGGATTGGCCGCCTCCAGCGCAATCGAAGCCCCGCGCTTGCGCAGGCGCTTCAGCGTCGCTTCCTCGTCGTCGATCAGCGCGACGACGATGTCGCCGCTCTCGGCCTGGTCCTGTTTCTTGATGACGACCGTATCGCCGTCGAGGATGCCGGCCTCGATCATCGAGTCGCCGCGCACCTCGAGCGCGAAATGCTCGCCGTTCGAAAGCAGATCGGGCGGCAGGCTGATGGTGTGGCTGCGCGACTGGATCGCCGAAATCGGCGTGCCGGCGGCGATGCGTCCCATCACCGGAATCGCAACCTGCTGATTCTCGTTGTTCTCCTCGCGCTCCTGCAAAGGGCGCACGCGGCCGAGGCTGCCCTCGATGACATTGGGCGAGAATTTGCGCGCCCGGTTCGGCGCCGAAGGAGTGGAGGACTCTGGAAGGCGGAGCACCTCCAGGGCGCGGGCGCGGTTGGGCAGGCGGCGTATGAAACCGCGCTCCTCGAGTGCGAGGATCAGGCGATGGATGCCGGATTTGGAGCGCAGATCGAGCGCGTCCTTCATCTCGTCGAAGGAGGGAGGCACGCCGGTCTCTTTGAGGCGTTCGTTAATGAAACGCAGGAGATCGCTCTGCTTTCGCGTCAACATCGGCTTTTTGCCCCCGGGAGCGGCAGTCGGACCATTTTCGGGCTCCGCCGGGCGGAACTATGGCCGCCGCTCATAAACAAATCATGAACGCAAGCATAGACGTTCCTGCTGCGTTCCGCAACGCGCTTCAGTTGCTGGTATAGTTAAAATTGATCGGCGCGATCAGGCCGCGCGGCGGCGGGGGGAAAGGCGCGGCGCGGCGAACGCTCGCCACGGCGGCGGCGTCGAGATCGGGCAGGCCGCTGGATTTGTAGACGGAGACCCCGGTTAGATTGCCCTTGATGTCGACCCGGAAGAGGACCACCCCGTTTCCCTTGAGACGATTGGTCGTGACCCGCTCGGGCACATGCATGCCCGGCATGATCATGCCCCACAGAATGGAAAGATAGGTGGAGTTGGCCTTGCCGCCCGACACCGGCGAGGCCTTGGCCGCGCCGCTGAACATATATTGCGGGGCAGGGTCTGGGTCGGTCAATTGCTCGGCCAGGGATTTTGCGCCCTTTCGGGTCTCGGCCTGGGTTTGGGCGGTCGATTCGTTTTCTGGCGGCCGCTGCTGGTCGATGTCGGCCTGTTCGATCGTTTCGGCGTCGGGCCTGTCCTCGGCGTTTTTCAAGGCCGCGGTCTTGTCCGAGACCTCTCTGGCCGCTTCCTCGGTCTCGCTGGTCTGTTTTTGAGGCTCGGGCTTCTGCGCCGCCTGGGCGGTGCGCGGCGCCTTGCTTTGGGCCCTGGTCTCGGCGTCCTGCGCCTTTCGCTCGACGGTCTCCTTGTTCGGCGCCCGCGGCGCGTCGGTGGCGGGCTCTTCATAATAGGAGGACTGCTTGGGCTCGGGTTTCTGCTCCTCGGGCTTTGGTTCCGGCTTCGGCTGCTCCTCGGGCGGGGGCGGGGGCTCCGGCGCCGGCGGCTCGACGATCACCTCGACGGGAGTCTCCACGGCCTGCATGTCGCGCGGCGTGAGGATCGCGTCGAGAAGGACCAGCGCCGCCAGCACGGCGAGGTGGCAAAGAAGCACGACGCCCAGAATGGCGCCAAAGCGCCTGCGCGGCGGCTCCACGAACTGGGCCGGTTCGATCAGGCGCTGGAGGGCGTCGCTTTCAGAAGCCACGGCTAGACGGCTCCGCAGGACCGCGACGACCGATAAGAAAGAACTTTAACTTCAACAGAGATATTTTTTATAATCATAGTCTTATATCTCATAGCTGATGTTTCAGTTTAGCTTGAGAGCCGGCTCGCTCCGATCCCGGCGGGCTCGCGCGCCGGCCCTCAACCCTTCAGGCTGATCCGATCGTCCTGGCCGAAGTGACCGGGAACGAAGGCGTCGAAGGCCGCCCAGAACAGGCTTCTCAGCTCGTCCCGCTCCATCATGGCCTCGTGCCGGGCGCCGGGTATGTCGACCAGCGTCGCGATGTCGAGCCTCTGGGCGAAGCGCTCTATCGCGGGGGTCGAAACGATCTCGTCCCTGCCGCAGGTGATCAGCAGGGTGGGCGTCTTCCAGCGTCTCGGATAGTCGAGGTCGATAAAACGCGCCATCTGTCGGAAAGCGGCGTTGACCCAGCCTATGGTGGGATCGCCGATCCCGAGATTGGGCTCCCGGGCGAGCACGCCGGCGTTGCGGGTGAAGCGATCGCGATCCGACGTCAGCTTGTTGCCCTCGAAAGTGAGACAGAACACCGGCGGCTTGCCGGGCCCGGCGATCAGGTCCGGTTCGTCGCCGCCGAGCGAAAGCGTGGCTTCGCCGCCGCCGGGAATGAACATCGCGCCGAGCCCGAGCATGTCCAGTGTATTGGCGAATATCCGCGAGGCGACGGGAAAACGGAGCCCGTAGAGGTCGATCATCGGGGCGGTGACGACGAGGCGGGCGAATTGCGCGTCGCCGTCGTGGGCCTTCTCGAACAATATCGCCCCGCCCATGGAATGAGCGAGGGCGAACCAGGGCCGCGGACAGCCGAGCAGGCTCATCTTGAACAGAAAGGCGTCGAGGTCGCGCTGATATTGGGCGAAGTCGTCGATATGGCCCTTGCGCGCATTGGAGAGCTCGCGCTCAGAGCCGCCCTGGCCGCGCCAGTCCAGCGTCACGACCTCGAACCCGCGCAGCGTCAGGTCGTGGATGGTCTCGAAATATTTCTCGATGAATTCGGCGCGCCCCTGAAACAGCGCGACGGTTCCGCGCGGGGCCTGCTGGGGTGTGAAGCGCGCCATGCGCAGGACGGCGCCGTCGGCGGCGTTCAGGGGATAAAGCCTCGCCCCCGGAGGGATTGGATTATCCGGCGTAGCCACCAGTTCGATCATTCCTCGGCTCCGATTGGCAGCGGGCCCCCCGAGGCCCGCCTGCCTTTAAGGCGGGGCTCCTTCTACCACAGGCCGCGCGGAAATCGCTGCTCAAAGCCGAGGGCCTCTTGCAGGAGCAAAAAGGCTTCCCAAATCTTTTTTGCGCGGGCCGCAACGGACGCGCTTTCGGGCGGAGCCTCCCGGGGAATCCAGAGAGACCGTCCAGAAAACTCGATCATGTCGCTTCAAACGGAGGATATGCAATGCGCGCTTTCGATCTTTCCCCCCTGTTCCGCCAGACGGTTGGATTCGACCGCATGCTCGACACGCTGACCCAGAGCGGAGGCTTCGAGCCTGCGCCCAACTACCCGCCCTACAATATCGAGAGGACCGGCGAAAACGCCTATAAAATAACGCTCGCGGTCGCGGGCTTTCCCCGCGAGGACCTCTCTATCGAGACGCGGGAGAACACCCTGACCATCCGCGGCGCCCAGAAGCCGGCTCCGGCCGATTCGAGCCGCGAGTTCCTGCATCAGGGAATCGCGGCGAGAGCCTTCGAACGACGCTTCCAACTCGCCGACCATGTGGTTGTGACGGGGGCGGCTCTCGAGAACGGCCTGCTGCACGTCGAACTCGTGCGCGAGATACCGGAAGCCAAGAAGCCGCGCCGCATCGACATCGCGACGCCGAGAAACGCGGCTGCGCAAGCGTTCGAGGCGAAACCCGTCGAGGTGCAGGCGGCCTGATCTGCGTATTCATATAAGGAGAGGCGCCGAAAGGCGCCCTCCGCGACTGCGTCCAACCCCGTCCCGCGACGGGGTTTTCTCTTTTTATCGGGGCGCGGGGCCGCAGTTCCGGGCCTCCCGCGCGCGCGCGAAGGCGAATCGACTTGTTTTCCCGCCAAAAATCCGATTAGTCCCCCTCCGTTCCGCGCAAAAGCACGAATTTGGCCCAGCTTTCGGCTTGCTTGTGCGGCGTCTTTAAATCTGGCAAGAATATGCCCTCACGAATGGTCAGCCATTCTGACCATTCGGAGACGCAAGGCCCCGTCACGTCTGTCGCATGTTCGCTCGGAGCGGAGCGGCCAGCGATCTTCCGCCGCCGCAAAGCGGGACGGAAGGCGCCGCCCGCGAAAGCGCGGCCGTCACATGAACGGGGGAGAGGTTTTCGGCTTTTTCTTCGGGAGCGCCCGCAAAGGACGTGGCTTCCCGGAGGCGCCGCGCAAGATGCTTGGGGGTTGGGTCGGAGCATGGCTTTTGCAGATGAGCGCCGAGACGCCGGCCTCCGCATGGGAGACGCTGATATGACTGCTATCGACGGACGCGATCCGCTGTTGCCGAAGGCGGAGGGTCTTTACGACCCCGCGAAGGAGCACGACTCCTGCGGCGTCGGCTTCGTCGCCAATCTTCACAACGCCAAAAGCCACGAAATCGTGAAGATGGGCCTGCAGATCCTGCTGAATCTCGATCACCGCGGCGCGGTGGGCGCGGACCCCAAGCTCGGCGACGGCTGCGGCATTCTCGTCCAGATCCCGCATCAGTTCTTCTTCGAGGAGACGGTCAAGCTCGGAATCGCCCTTCCGGCGATGGGTGAATACGCCATCGGCCAGTTCTTCCTGCCGAGGGACCCCGACATCCGCGCCAAGGCGCGCGCCAGCGTCGAGAACGCGGTCAAGGCCGAGGGCCTCGTCGTCCTGGGCTGGCGCGATCTTCCGGTCGATTCGAGCGACCTCGGCGACGCCGTGCGCGCGGTCGAGCCGTTCCATGCGCAGATTTTCGTCGGCCGTGGTTCGGCCGTGGCGGACGAGACCGATTTCGAACGCCGCCTTTATCTGGCGCGCAAGGTCTCCTCCAATGAAATCTACGCCCTCGGACCGCAGGGCAGGGAGCATTATTCCGTCTCGATGTCCTCCCGCACCATCGTCTACAAGGGCATGGTGCTGGTGAGCCAGCTCGGCGAATACTTCCGCGACCTCAAGGACGAGCGCTTCATCTCGGCCCTGGCGCTGGTGCACCAGCGTTTTGCGACCAACACTTTCCCGTCCTGGCGCCTCGCGCATCCCTATCGTTTCGTCGCCCACAACGGCGAGATCAACACCCTGCGCGGCAATCTCAACTGGATGGCGGCGCGGCAGGCCTCGGTGGCCTCGCCGCTTTTCGGCGAAGGCATCACCAAGCTGTGGCCGATATCCTATGAGGGGCAGTCCGACACGGCCTGCTTCGACAACGCGCTCGAATTCCTGGTGCGGGGCGGCTATTCGCTCGCCCATGCGGTGATGATGCTCATTCCCGAGGCATGGTCCGGCAATCCGCTCATGGACGAGCGCCGCAAGGCTTTCTACGAATATCACGCCGCCCTGATGGAGCCCTGGGACGGCCCCGCCGCCATGGCTTTCACCGATGGGCGCCAGATCGGCGCCACGCTCGACCGCAACGGCCTGCGTCCGGCGCGCTATCTCGTCACCGACGACGGGCTGGTGGTCATGGCCTCCGAAATGGGCGTTCTGCCTATTCCGCAGCAGAAGATCGTCAGCAAATGGCGCCTGCAGCCGGGCAAGATGCTGCTGGTCGATCTCGAAAAAGGCCGCATCGTCTCCGACGACGAGATCAAATCCTCTCTGACCTCTTCTCATCCCTATCGCGAGTGGCTGGAGCGCACCCAGCTCGTGCTCGAGGATCTGAAGCCGGTGGAGGCGCGGATTTCGCGCACCGACGTCTCGCTGCTCGACCGCCAGCAGGCCTTCGGCTACACTCAGGAAGAACTCGACCTGCTCGTCTTCCCGATGGCCGTCACCGGCCAGGAGGCTGTGGGCTCGATGGGCACGGACACGCCCCTGGCGCCGCTCTCCGACAAGGAGAAGCTGCTCTACACCTATTTCAAGCAGAACTTCGCCCAGGTGACCAACCCGCCGATCGACCCGATCCGCGAGGAGCTCGTGATGAGCCTGGTCTCCTTCATCGGTCCGCGTCCGAACATCCTCGATCACGAGGGCTCGGCGAAGAAGAAGCGGCTGGAAGTCCGCCAGCCCATCCTCACCAGCGCCGACCTCGAGAAAATCCGCAGCATCGGCGCCATAGAAGACAGTTTCGACACCAAGACGCTCGACTTCACCTACGACGCCGACAAGGGCGCCGAGGGCCTCGACGAAGCGCTGCGGCGGCTGTGCGAACGCGCCGAAGAGGCCGTGAACGGCCGCTACAACATCATCATCCTGTCCGACCGCATGGTGGGCCCGGATCGCGTGCCGATTCCGGCGCTGCTCGCCACCGCCGCCGTGCATCATCACCTGATCCGCAAGGGACTCCGCACCTCCGTGGGTCTCGTGGTGGAGACCGGCGAGGCGCGCGAGGTGCATCATTTCGCCTGTCTCGCGGGCTACGGCGCCGAGGCGATCAATCCCTATCTCGTGTTCGAGACGCTGGAGGCCTCGTCGGCCCATTTCCCGGCCGACGTCAGCGCCGACACCGCGATCAAGCGCTACATCAAGGCGGTGGACAAGGGCTTGCTCAAGGTCATGTCCAAAATGGGCATTTCGACCTACCAGTCCTACTGCGGCGCGCAGATTTTCGACGCCGTGGGCCTGTCTCAGGCCTTCGTCGACAAATATTTCGCGGGCACCACGACCCGGGTGGAAGGCGTCGGCCTGACCGAGATCGCGCGCGAGACCGTGCGCCGGCACCGGCTCGCCTTCGGCGACGCCCCGGTCTATCGCGATGCGCTCGACGTCGGCGGCGACTACGCCTATCGCATCCGCGGCGAGGCCCATAGCTGGACGCCTCAGACCGTCTCGCTGCTCCAGCACGCCGTGCGCGGCAACTCGCGCGAACAGTATCGCGCCTTCGCCCGTATCCTGAACGAGCAGAACGAAAACCTGCTCAATCTGCGCGGCCTGTTCCGCATCAAGACGGCCGAGGAAGACGGACGGCTGGCGATTCCGCTCGAAGAGGTCGAGCCGGCCTCCGATATCGTCAAGCGCTTCGCCACCGGAGCCATGTCCTTCGGCTCGATCTCGCGCGAGGCGCACACCACGCTCGCCATCGCCATGAACCGGATCGGCGGCAAGTCCAACACTGGCGAGGGCGGCGAGGAGCCCGATCGGTTCAGGCCGGAGTCCAACGGGGACAGCCGGCGCTCGGCGATCAAGCAGGTGGCCTCGGGCCGATTCGGCGTGACGACGGAATATCTCGTCAACGGCGACATGATCCAGATCAAGATGGCCCAGGGAGCCAAGCCCGGCGAGGGCGGTCAGCTCCCCGGCGACAAGGTCGACGCCGTGATCGCCAAGGTGCGTCACTCGACTCCGGGGGTCGGCCTCATTTCGCCGCCGCCGCACCACGACATCTATTCGATCGAGGATCTCGCCCAGCTCATCTTCGATCTCAAGAACGTCAATCCGGGCGCGGACGTGTCGGTGAAGCTGGTGGCGGAGGTCGGCGTCGGAACGGTCGCGGCCGGCGTCTCCAAGGGCCGCGCCGATCATGTGACGATCTCCGGCTTCGACGGCGGCACGGGGGCCTCGCCCCTGACCTCCATCAAGCACGCCGGCAGCCCCTGGGAAATCGGCCTCGCCGAAACCCATCAGACCCTGGTTCTCAACAATCTGCGCTCGCGCATCGCGGTTCAGGTCGACGGCGGCCTGCGCACGGGCCGCGACGTCGTGGTCGGCGCTCTGCTCGGGGCCGATGAATTCGGCTTCGCCACCGCGCCGCTGATCGCGGCCGGCTGCATCATGATGCGCAAGTGCCATCTCAACACCTGCCCGGTCGGGGTCGCGACGCAGGACCCGGTGTTGCGCAAGCGTTTCGTCGGGCAGCCCGAGCATGTCATCAACTACTTCTTCTTCGTGGCCGAGGAAGTGCGCGAGCTGATGGCCTCCATGGGCTACCGGAGCATCGACGAGATGATCGGGCAGACCCAGATGCTCGACAAGGAGAGGGCGCTCAGCCACTGGAAGGCTCAGGGGCTCGACTTCGGCAAGCTGTTCCACAAGCCGGCCGGGGAGGGCGCCGCCATACGCCACAGCCAGCGCCAGGACCACGGCCTCGACAAGGTGCTGGACAACAGCCTGATCGAGCGCGCCCGGGCGGCCATCGACCGCGGCGCCAAGGTCGTCCTCGACACGCCGATCCGCAACGTCGACCGCACCACCGGCGCCATGCTCTCCGGCGAGATCGCACGGGTCTATGGCCACGCCGGCCTGCCCGAAGACACGATCGACATTCGCGCTTCCGGCACCGCGGGACAGAGCTTCGGCGCATTCCTGGCCCGGGGCGTGACGCTGCGGCTCGAGGGCGAGGCCAACGACTATGTCGGCAAGGGCCTCTCGGGCGGCAAAATCATCATCTATCCGCCGCGCGAGGCCAAGGGGATCGAGCCTGAACGGTCGATCATCGTCGGCAACACCGTGCTTTACGGCGCAGTCGCCGGGGAATGCTACTTCCGCGGCGTCGCCGGCGAACGCTTTGCTGTGCGCAACTCGGGCGCGCTGGCGGTGGTCGAGGGCGTGGGCGACCACGGCTGCGAATATATGACCGGCGGCGTGGTCGTGGTTCTCGGCCCGACCGGCCGCAATTTCGCGGCCGGCATGTCGGGCGGAATCGCCTATGTCCTGGACGAGGACGACAGCTTCTCCTCCCGTTGCAATCTCGCGATGGTGGACCTGGAGCCGCTTCGCGAGGAAGAGACAGCCATGACCGAAAGCTTCCATCAGTCGGGCGATCTCGAGACGCACGGCCGCGTCGACGTCATGGGCGACATGACCCGTTTCGACGTCGAGCGCCTGCGCCAGCTGGTCTCCAATCACGCGCGCTACACGGAGTCCTCCCGTGCGCGCGAGATTCTGGAGAACTGGGAGTTCTACAAGCCGAAGTTCCGCAAGGTCATGCCGGTCGAATACCGGCGCGCGCTGACCGAACTGCTGGCCAGGGGCAAATCCCAGCAAAAGCTGAAGGACGCGGGCGAATAGAGCGCTCATCCGCCGGACGAAAAAGCGCCCGGCGGAAAGGAAATCGCTCGAGATCAAATATGGTTTGCGGGCCGGAAGCGGCGCATTTCGGCGCTATCGGCCGCGCGTTAGTGAAGTTATAACCCTGCTGGGGCGTCGGCGGCGCGAACCAGCGGGACGAAGGGCGAGCAGCGAGGCGATGGGCAAGGTTACTGGTTTTCTCGAGATCGACCGGCAAGACCGGAAATACAAGCCGGCTGCGGATCGCATTCGCCATTACGACGAGTTCGTGATCCCCCTTTCGGAGGAGGCGACGCGCAATCAGGCGGCGCGCTGCATGAATTGCGGCATCCCCTTTTGCCACAACGGCTGCCCGGTCAATAACCAGATTCCGGACTGGAACGACCTCGTTTACGACGGCGACTGGAAGCGGGCGCTCGCCAATCTTCATTCGACCAACAATTTCCCGGAATTCACCGGGCGCGTCTGCCCCGCGCCCTGCGAGGCGGCCTGCACGCTCAATCTCACCGACCAGCCGGTGACGATCAAATCGATCGAATGCGCCATCGTCGACCGCGGCTTCCATGAGGGATGGGTCGTTCCCGAGCCGCCGCGCCATCGCACGGAGAAGCTCGTCGCCGTGGTGGGCTCGGGGCCGGCCGGCCTCGCCGCCGCCCAGCAGCTCGCGCGCGCGGGCCATCGGGTGCATGTCTTCGAGAAAAACGCCAAGGCCGGCGGGTTGCTGCGTTACGGCATTCCCGATTTCAAAATGGAAAAGCGCCACATCGACCGCCGCGTCGCGCAGATGGAGGCGGAGGGGGTGGCTTTCCACTACGACGTCAATGTCGGGATCGACAAAAGCGTCGAGGAACTGGTTTCGGCCTATGACGCCGTCGTTCTCGCGGGCGGCGCCGAAGCCCCGCGCGATCTGCCGATCGCCGGCCGGGATCTCAACGGCATCCATTTCGCGATGGATTTCCTGGCCCAGCAGAACCGCCGCGTTTCCGGCGAGCCGGTCGTCAGCAACGCCCCGATTTTCGCGACCGGCAAGGATGTCGTCGTGATCGGCGGCGGCGACACCGGCTCGGATTGCATCGGCACTTCCCGCCGCCACGGCGCTCTCTCGGTCACACAGCTCGAGATCATGCCGCGGCCGCCGGAAAAGGAAAACAAGCTGCGCACATGGCCGGACTGGCCGCTCAAGATGCGCACCTCCTCGTCTCACGAGGAGGGAGCCGAACGCGAGTTCGCCGTCAGGACCGTCGCATTCGGCGGTTCGGAAGGGTCGGTTAAAGAGCTGCGCTGCATTCGCGTCGATGATAAGATGCAGGACATCCCGGGGAGCGAGTTTACCCTGAAGGCGGATCTGGTGCTGTTGGCGATGGGTTTCGTGTCGCCGGCGCGCGAGGGCTTGCTCGATAAGCTCGCCGTGAAGCTCGATCAGCGCGGCAATGTCGAGGCGGATACGCGCTCTTACAAATCATCGCGGGACAAGGTGTTCGCCTGCGGCGACATGCGGCGCGGTCAGTCGCTCGTCGTCTGGGCGATACGCGAAGGACGTCAATGCGCCCATGCCGTAGACGAATTCCTGATGGGCGAAACAACTCTGCCAAGGTGAGGAAACATGCCGACGGGCGATTACGGATCATGGTATTGTGAGCATATGGTCGGCGGCCCCTGGTCGTTCGCGCTGCTCGTGGTGCCTCTAATCGGCGCATATTATTATGGTCAGAACCGCAAAAAGCTCGGCTGGATCCTGATCGGCGTATGGCTGCCGCTTCAGATCGCGCTGAACTATGTGAACAACGTGGTCATGGAGTGCCCCCAGCTCGACGCTCCGATTACGACCGACAGCGCGCCGAAATAACAATAGGCCCCGGAGTTTCCGGGGCTTAGACTGTTCGATATCGCCCCTTATGCTTCGAGACGCCTGCTTCGCAGGCTCCTCAGCATGAGGGGTTTCTTCTTTTGTCAGCTGGTTTTAGGCCTCATCTTGAGGAGCGAGCTTTGTTCGCGTCTCGAAAGAGGAGGCCTCTTCTCAATCGGATCTCGCCGCCGGTTTGCTGGCCTTGCTCTCGGGCCACGTAAAATCGTCGGCCCGGCCGGGGCGATGGGTCTGCGATCCGCCCTCCATGAAGACATGCTCCGCGACGGCGTGCTCCGGCGAGTCGGGCCTCGCCTGGCCTCGCTGCTTATCCCGGCGCGCGAGTTCGTCGGACGCCAGAGCCGGGGCGCCGGTCAGGGGCTGTGCCGGGCCGATAGCGGGCCGATCCTGCGGCAGGCTGGGCGCCGCCGGCCGTGGTTCGCCCAATGGGGACCGGAAAATCACCGGCTGCTGTGTCGCTGTCGGGGCCGCGTTCGCGGAAGGCTCCCCGGGCGCAGGCGACTCGGGAGGCTTGGCCTCCCCCGCGGGCTTGGGATTCTGTCGGGCGTCGAACAGCCGCTTGATGTCGCCTTCGACGAACAAAGCCAGCTTCCGCGCTCCCGCGCCGGTGAAATGCACGCCGTCGTCGCTGCGCAGCTTGACCGTTTGCCCGATTATGTCGGGGCCGAAGGCGCTGTACTGGCCGCGGTCGTCGGCGAATTTGTCCCACAGATCGACGAAGCCTATGCCTGCAGCCGCCGCCCTGGCCCTTTGGATCTCGTTGATCTGGGCCATGTCGGCGGAATATTTCTCGCCCTTCATCACCGGCAGGCCCACCCAGATCAACGGTATGTTCTTTTCCTTGAAAGCCTGAATGACGCTGTCGACGCGCGCGGCGTAGAGCTCGCGCCAGCGGGGCGAGAGGGGCTCCTGGGACTGGGAGCCGTCGACGATGGGCTGGCGGTCGTTGCTGCCGACCATCATCACCGCGACGTCGATCTTCTGGGGTCCCGAAGCGAGGTCGTGAGCGGCCTTGGTCCAGTCGAAATAGTCCTTCCGCACCAGGCCGGAGCTTTCCTTGCCCTTGTGCAGAACGCCGATCTCAGGCGTGTCCTCGAAGGATTCCTCCAGACCGTCCGCGAGATTCAGGCTCAAGACGTCGCCGAGCGCGACGACGAAAAAACTGGCCTCGCTCGGCGTTTTTTCGGCAAGACGCTCTCCGTCCTGCGCAGCGTTTTTGCGCGTCGGCTTTTGGGGACGCCAGGCATGAGGACGCCCTTCGCCCGGCGGGGCCGCGCGCCGTTCGGGATAATATTGGCGTTGGGGGCGATAGGACGGAGCGGGGTGGGGAGCCGCATGGCGGGAGCCGCCGCCGCCGAAAAGCCCCCCAAAAAAATCCGAGAAAATATCCTGCGCCCGAGCGTCCCCCGAGCCTGCGGTCAAGAGAAACGCAAGCGCGAGCGTCGCCACATAAAAAAGGGCGTAACGGCTTCGCGGGGTTGTGTCGATCATGAGCGGATTATAGCCGAAACCGTTCGCGCGGTAAAAACGCGGTCTTGACGAGAAGGCGTTTCTTGGCCTCATGCTGGCGCGAAATTTTCGCAGCGGAGAAAAGCATGGCGCATCGCGCGATCACTCTGGCCGCCCTGGCTTTCGCCGGCCTTTCGATCGGCGCCGCAATGGCCGGGGAGCCGGGACTGGCGGACACGCCTCCCGCGGAAGCGCGCATGAACCCTTACCACGGGGACGTTCCGCCTTGCGGCGACCCTTCCGTTCTGGAGCGGATCCAGGCGGAGTTCGAGCGCCGCGAAAGCAATTACTGGCAGAGCGGCCTCGTCATCGAGGGTTTTGGAGAACCTCGCGAAACCGGCTTTCGCACCAACGGCCTGAGCTACATTCCGCGCCGATATTGCCGGGCGCAGGCCGCGCTGAACGACGGACACAGGCGTATGGTCGTCTATGAGATCGGCGAAGAGCTGGGATTCATCGGCATCGGCTTCGGCGTCACATGGTGCGTGCAGGGCCTTGACCGCAACCACGCCTTTTCGCCCGCCTGCAAGGCCGCCGGGCCGTAAGAACAAGCGCAAGGAGCGCCGATGAACAAACTAGCTCTTGGCCTGCTGGCGCTTCTCGGCGCAGCCATGGCCGCGCCTGCCCTGGCGCTCGACGACGGCTGCCTGCTGGATAAATGCGCCGATCAGGCGAAGCCGGACCAAAACCCCGCCGCCGCCCCCGAGACGAAACCCGCGGCGCGTTACGGCGGCCCCGCGCCTTCCGGCAGCTTCGACTTCTATGTGCTGGCGCTGTCCTGGTCGCCGGGCTTTTGCGAATCGCACGACGGGGCGGGCGCTCAATGCGAGCCCGGCTCGAAGCGCGGCTTCGTGGTCCACGGCCTGTGGCCGCAGTATGAACATGGCTATCCAGCCAATTGCGGCGGATCGCCGACGGTCTCGCGCGTTGCGCTCGATCGCGTCAAGGGACTTTACCCGGACGAGGGGCTGGCGCGCCACGAATGGCGCAAGCATGGCGTCTGCACGG
Source organism: Methylocystis heyeri (assembly GCF_004802635.2). Lineage (NCBI taxonomy): Bacteria > Pseudomonadati > Pseudomonadota > Alphaproteobacteria > Hyphomicrobiales > Methylocystaceae > Methylocystis > Methylocystis heyeri. Next base: position 1,063,486 of record NZ_CP046052.1, on the reverse strand, counting down.
GGCTGAGCCCGGCCGATTACTTCGACCAGGTGGCCCGGGCCAGAGCGCTGGTCACGATCCCGGCCTCGTTCGAAACTGCGGCCTCCGAGGAAACCATCGCAACGCTGAATATCGAACGCGCCTTCACCGAAGCCAACCCGCGGCTGCGCCCGGGCATGCTGAGCGTCGCCTGCGACCGCGGCATGTTGCAGGAGGTGCGCATTTGCCTCACCAGGGACCTGCGGGAATTCCGCGCCTGTCCGGAGGTCGCGCGGCGCAGTTGCCACTCTCGCGAGATTCGCGTGCCGGCCCCTTACTGATCCTGTCGCCATGAACTATCGGCATGCTTTTCACGCCGGCAATTTCGCCGACGTGTTCAAACACGCGCTTCTCGTCCGGCTGCTGCTTTACCTCGGCCGCAAGGATGCGCCGTTCAGAATCGTGGACACTCACGCCGGCGAAGGCGCCTACGATCTCTCCGGCGACGAAGCCGAGCGCACCGGCGAATGGCGCGGCGGAATCGGCCGGCTCGCGGAGCTTTCCGGCGCAACGGAGCCGGCGGCGGCGCTGCTGAAGCCCTATCTCGAATGCGTCGGCCCCTTCGTCGGGGGACGTCCGCTGCTCTATCCCGGCTCGCCGCTGATTTCGCAAAGGCTGATGCGCGCGAAAGACAGGGCGATATTCTGCGAGCTGCGCCCCGACGCCTTCGACGCGCTGGCGCGGCGCTTTGCTCGCGACAAGCGCGTCAAGGCGATAAACCTCGACGGCTACACCGGCGTGGGCGCCTTCGTGCCGCCGGTGGAGCGGCGCGGCCTGGTTCTGATCGATCCGCCTTTCGAGCGCGTCGACGAGTTCCAGGCGCTGCTCGATTCTTTCCTGACCGCCTATCGCAAATGGCCGACCGGAACCTACGCTCTCTGGTATCCGGTAAAGGACCCGGCTCAGGTTCGCGCCTTTATCGAGGGGATCAGGCGGAGCGAGGCGCGCCGCGCGCTTCGCCTCGAACTTTCGATCGGGGGGAGCGGCGATCGCCTCAACCGCACCGGCCTCATCGTCGTCAACCCGCCTTATGTCTTCGAAGACGAATCCCGTGAGATCGGCGCGTACCTGGCGCAACGCCTGGCGCAAGGGCAGGGGGCCGAACTCCTGATCGAGACCCTGACGGGAGAGTGAGTGAAATATACCCGGCTTTATCTTCGCCGCTTTGTTGCCGCTTTTCTTCTTTGGTATAGACTTATGAAATGAGCGCAAGCTCTTTTCAAACTTTGTTGCGACTGCGGCAAATTATGATCCATGGCGATGAAGATTTCACGATAGTTTATAAAGTAACTGATCTATTCAGCATTGACTTGCAATCGTAGCAGAGCCGCTCCCTATGTCCACGTATATATTACGCGGGGGTTACGAAATGCGAATAGAACGCTCTAGCAGCGCATGCTCTTTCAGTAAAAAACTTGCGGCGGGACTCCTTTTGGCGGCTCCGCTTTCCCTATCGCCGCCGGGAGCGAGCGCCCAATGGGCTCCGCTCGCCGCGCCGCCGCCCGGCGTAAACGCTCCGGCGGTCGCGATTCCTTCGATCAACTCCACCAGTCAGGGCCGTGCAGCCGGACCCTATTCTCCGATCCGCCCACAGATTTTCTCCCAGGATTCCAGCCATCGTCTGCTGGTTTCGAATGACCTCGGAATGCACTGCGCGGATTTCGACGCCCGCATTTCTTCGATCCTGCCGCCATATAATGTCGTTCACGCCCAGGTTCTGTTGAAGGGAACAAAGCCGACCCTGCTCGACAACAGCGCCGTGGACGTCGTTTACTCGGCGGCCTCCAATCCAAACGACCCGGCGATGGCCAACGCGCCCACGCTGGCGGCCGATGGCAGCGTGTTCAAAGCCAATTTCTGGGGAAACCTCGGGGGCTATGGCCCATTCTACCCGCCGGGCGTTCTAGCCACTTTCTTCCCCTCCGCGCTCGGTCGCGTGGATATAGGCTTGCCCGTGCCGGACGACGAAATGCTGTATCTCGGCACGGGAAAGCTCTCGCTCAGCCAGCAGACCATGCCGAGCGTCACGCAACTGACGATCGATCCCGTCACCCATGTTCCGATTTCACTGGTCACGAAGCCCTATACGGCGAATGCCCCGCAGTCGTTCAAGACCTTTGAAACCAACTGGCCGTTGTTCACGAGCTTCGCTTTCGGCTATGTGGCGCATAATGTCGCCTGGTTTGCGGCGGAAGGCATACCGCTCACCACATTCGACGACATAGGACGCGAAAATCCCTTCCCACTGATGCGGGTTCAGGCCAGGAGCAAAACGACCGGCGCGACGCTCGCCAGCCTGGATACGGTCGTGCCGGTCTCCGGCGAAACGAACTGCAAGACCTGTCATCTTCCCGCGCCGTTCGGCAACGGCTATGCGACACAGCGCATATCCCAGCCGAGGCTTCCGTCGGACGATCCCTCCTGGGGCCATGTGCCGGTCTGGGTGAGCGAAGAATGGGCCGCAGACGTCAACACGCTGCGCCTGCACGATCTCATGCACGCGACAACTCTCTTCACCGGCTATGACGCGGGCGGCAAAGCGCCCACGCCGGTCGTCTGCCAGACCTGCCATTATACGCCCGCCCTCGACCTCGCTCAGGCGGGGCCCCAGGACGCCGGGGGACTTACGCAGGCCTCGCACGAGTCGATGTCGCGCGTGATGCATCTCAATCACGGGCTTCTCAAGATCAACGGCGTCGATCTTTTTCCAACCATGCCAGCGCCTAACGACCCTCTGCGCGCCAACGCCGGCGGTTCGGCTCCCATCAACGCCTTTACGCAGGGGCGGCTGGAGGCGACCTGCTATCAATGCCATCCCGGCAAGCGAACGCAGTGCCTGCGCGGCGCGATGTATAATGAGGCGGGCGCCGTCTGCCAGGACTGCCATGGGCAGATGACCCAGGTCGGCGACGACTTCTCGAAGAACAAGCCGGGCGGCGCCTTCATCGTCGCCGCGGATTACTACAAAAATCCGAGCACGCCCCGCGTGCCGTGGCTGAACGAGCCCACCTGCGGCTCGTGTCATACCGGCGACGCCGTTTCAAACCTGACCAGCGCTCCCGGCGCGATCAAATCGTCTGACAATATCCGCCTGCTTCAAGCGTTCCTGTCTTCGGATCCCAAGGCGACGCCAATCCTGCCGACAAACATGCGCTTTGCGGAGCCACGAGTGTCCACCGGGCCCGCCACGGGCAACCCCCAGCTCTTCCGCTTGAGCGTCGATCAACACGGCGGCGTCTTCTGCGAAGGCTGCCATGGCGCCACCCATGCGGAATGGCCCGTCCGTAACGTCAATGCGAACGACAATATGGCGGCGGTCGAGTTGCAGGGCCATGCCGGCGTGGTGATGGAGTGCGCGACCTGTCATTCCGGGTCCCTGGGCGTCGCTCTCAAAGGGCCTCACGGCATGCACCCCGTCGGCAACAACGGCTATTCGGCGCAATGGGTCTCGGCGCACGGCGACTACGCCGAGTCGCACGGAACCGCGGAATGCAAGGCGTGCCACGGCTTGAAAGGCGAGGGGACAGCGCTCGCGAAGGTCGCCGTCGCCCGCACGGGCCTGGAATGCGAGCGAGGAACGCTCTGTACGGGCGAACAAAAAGTGACGATCCCGGCAGGAACGCAGATCGGTTGCGGACTCTGCCATTCGAATCCGATCCGCTAGCGCCAAGAGGTTCTTGGGAAAAAACTTGCTCGTTCAGAAACATTTGGAGCGCGTTGACGACGCGCTCCAACCCACAATCCGGCGCAGGGTGTCACCCGCCCAGGCCGTGCCGGGGCCGGAATATCCAATAGGCGATGCTGACGACGGCGCAGGCGGCGCCGAACAGGGCCACGACATTGCCCACCATTTCGTCTTTCATATTGAGGCCGTAGAGAGCGATCAGCAATCCGACGATCGCCGCATAGAGCGACTTCTGATCGCGCTCGGGCTTGTGAAATTTCAACTGCTGGCTTTTCATCGGCGTGTTTCCCTTTGACCGATCTACCTGAATCGCGCGCGTTTCGAGTCAATCTTCCCCAAACAGGAGACCTGTTGCTATAAGCGACAGCCTCGTTCAGGGAACTCGCACATGCTTATCCTCCGTTATTCTCCGGCCTCGCCCTATGCGCGCAAGATTCGGATCGCCGCGGATATTTTGGGACTGACGAACCGCATCGAAATCGCCGGCGTCGACCTTTCCGATCCCTCGGACAGCATACGCGTGCAGAATCCCTTGGGCAAAATACCGGCTTTGGCGCTGGAGGACGGCTCGTCGCTCTACGACAGCCGCGTCATCGCCGAATATCTCGATTGGCTCGCAGGCGGCGGAAAACTGTTCCCGTCCGATCCGGCGCTGCGGTTTCCGGCCTTGCGGCTGCAGGCGCTGGGCGATGGAATCAACGACGCCGCGCTGCTGGTCCGCTACGAGCAGACCGCCCGGCCGGAGCCGATGCGCCACGCCCCCTCGCTGGAGCTGCAACAGGGCAAGATCGATCGCGGGCTCGCAACGCTCGAAGCCGAGCCGCCGGCGGGCCCGGTCAATATCGGGCATATCGCCGTCGCAACCGCCCTCGGCTATCTCGATTTGCGCTTCGAGGGCGCCTGGCGTGCGAAATATCCCAAACTGGTCGCCTGGCTCGAGGCTTTCAGCCGTGCGACGCCGGCTTTCGAGGCGACGAGGGGATAGGCCCGTCAATGAGATTTGGAGCGCGTTCGACTGTGTTTAAACCGAACGCGCTCTAATGCCATCCCCAAAGGCAGACATTGCTCCAGATGTTGTGGAACCCGTCCCAAACATATTGGAAGCAACCACTGCCGAAATCATAGCCCTTGTAGCAGGTCGGACACTCGCGCCCATGGCTGGCCGCGCGAGGAGGGGGACGCACAAAGACCGGTTGATCGTCGTAGATCATGGTCGCGGATCGGGACGCCGCCGTGTCGGCGAACAGCAGCACGGCGACGATCGCGCCGAGGAGAAAAAAACGCCTGGTCTCGATCATGGGAATTCCCGCTCTTTCTGCGAGTCCCAATTATCGCCCCCGAGCATAGAGGCAAGCGCGAGCCGTTGGGCGCCTCTCCCGAATCCCTCGCCCTGAAGGCCTTGAAGGGCGAGGGGAGAGAGCCCGGATCAGGTGGTCGGCGCCTTCCAGACGATGTCGTCGCTGGACGCCGGCGGCGCGGCGGCGGCTTGCGGCGCCGTTCCGTCCGAGGCGGTCGGAATGCGCAGCACCTGGCCCGGATAGATATGATCGGGGTCTTTCAGCAGCGGCTTGTTGGCCTCGAATATCTCCTGATATTTGGCCCCATGTCCGTGGCCGTAGACGGCCTCGGCGATCTTCCACAGGCTGTCGCCTGACTTCACCGTATAGAAGCCAGAGCCCGCCTGGGCGCTCGCCGCAGCAATATTATTGACGACTTTGGCGACGCCCTGCGTGTTGCCGACGGCGAGAGCGATCTTTTCAGCGTCCGCCGTGGTCGGCGCCGAGCCGCTGAGCGTGACCGTGGAGCCGTCGACCGCCACAGTGATCTTGGAGGCGTCGAACCCGAGTTTGGCGATCTCGGCTTTCAGGGCCTCCGCGGGGGCAGGGGCGGTTTCGCTGGCGCCTGCCGGAGCCGGCGCGGCAGAGCCTTTCTTTGAAAGAAAATCCAGAATGCCCATTTTGCACTCCTGTTTTTGAAGAACGGCCGACATCGGTCGGCCGAGAAGAGTATAGGGGCCGATCTTGCGGCGCATATGTGCCGAAAGGTCCGGCGCCTGACCTTTTTCCGGGGGTCAGTGCAGCATGGTCAGCCCATGGGTCTGCAAGGCTTCGATAATTCCATTGAAAATGAGTCCGACGCCCATGGCCGAGACGAAAAATCCGACGATGCGGGTGATCGCGTCGATGCCCATGGCGCCGAGGCGATGCGCGAGGCTCCCCGCAAAGATCAGGCAAAGGAAGGTCACCGTCATGGTCGCGAGGATGGCGACGATAATCGCGAGAAATGAACCTATCTCATTGCCGGAATGTCTGACGCTCGCCGCCATGCCCAGGATCGTCGCGATCGCGCCGGGACCGAACATCAGCGGCATCGCCAGCGGCATGAAGGCGAAATTCGAATCCTCTTCCGCGTCGGCGGCGGCGCCGGCTCCTTGCCCCGCCGGCGGCGGCGAAAACAGATCGAAGCCGATCCGCATCAGCACTATGCCGCCGGCGATGCGGATCATGCTCAAGGGCACGCCGAACAATCTCAGCAGCAACGTGCCGAAGACCAGGAAGAACAAACAGAGGCCGGTTGCATAGAGGCAGGAATCGAGGGCGACGCGCCGATGCTCGGCCGCATCCTTTCCCTGCAACAGCTTCAGGAAGACCGGCAACACCTCGAAGGGATTGATGATCGCGAGCAGGGTCGTGAACGTGGTCACGAATAAAGTCAGCTGGTCTTGCACAAGGCCATCTCCCGGGGAGCCCGCCCGCTGTGGGGCGCGAGGTCTTCGGCGCCGAGGCGGAAAATCGCCCCTGTGGGGGCGCGGCTCATCCGATTGCAGTTTCGCGCCGGCGTCAATGCCCTTGCCGCCACTAGAGCATGTTCCCAAAAAGTGCAAAGCGGTTTTTGGAAAAGAACGTGCTCCGTCAATGAGATTTGGAGCGCGTTCGACTGAGTTTAAACCGAACGCGCTCTAGGCGCATGGCGGCGAGCAGGCCGCCCTCGCGCGCCGGTTCAATGTGTGCGGAATTGATTCCAGGAACCACACGAGTTTCAGTTCACAGCCTCGCGTCCGATGCCGAATGCCCCACTGCTCAATGGAAGTGATACCACTGTTGAAACCAGCAACCGTCCCTCAATGATGGCGGCGGCGGCGGCAATCTGAGCGATGATATCGCGGCCATAACAACGAGCGCTTGAGCTTTACTCTGATACTTTAGGAGTCTGAAGTCGGTAACACGCCCAGCGGAGTTGACGTAAAAATTGGCAGTTACCTCTCCGTCTCCTAAGTATAATCGTGGAGTCCGTTCCCGTACCTGCTGAGCAACCAACTGCTTCCATTTCTGTTCTTCCCGATTGGCCGCTCTCGGAGCCGGCTGCGCGGAATTTTGCGCGCCGCCAAAGCCATCAAAGAGCGATTGGGCGAGAGCCGGTTGAGAAATCCCTATCAGACACAAAAAAACTACTGCCGCTTTCATGAAAAGGCGCCTCGGGTTCGTCGTTTTCGGAATAAACCTGATAATCAGCAGACATTATTTTTATTACATAACGATCCGAGCCGGATCAATGATCCGGACTTCAAACGCCCCTCTTTTTGCAGCGGAATCTCGTTCGCCGGCGCCAGATGGATTGTTTCCGCGGATCGCGCGCGGCGATCTCGCGGAAATCAAATCAGTAGCGAGCGGCGACCGGGGCAGGGCCGAAGAAATTCACGCGGTAATTCGCGCCCACCGTGAGGGTCTCGAAGGTCTGCCGCGTATGCGCGCCGAAAGGATTTTGCGCTCCCGCCGCATTGCCGGGAAAATAGTCGTCCTGGCCCCCGAGGTTATGGTAATTGCCCTCGAGGAACACCGACCAATTGGGCGCGAAAGCCCATTCGAAGCCGCCGCCCGCGGTCCAGCCGGTGCGGGTCTGCAACGCGCCCGAGCCGATCAGGAAGCCTGCGTTGGTGATAGCTGCCTTGTTGTCGGCGTAGGCGAAGCCGGCGCGTCCATAGATCAGCAGGGGATCGATAGGCGCATAGCCGACGCGGCCCGTGACCGTGCCGAACCAATCGGTGTTGTTGCGCAGCGACCAGTTCTGATTGAACTGATCGACATTGGTGGAGCTGATCGTCGCGCCGGAGAATTTGGCTTCGACGCCGAGCACCCAGCCCCCGGAGAACTGATAGTCGCAGCCGATCTGCCCGCCGATGACGCCGCCCGACTGGTCGGTCGCCGCCGTATTGCCGGCGTTGTTTCCGTCGAAATCTCCTTGTAGCAGCGCCGAATTGCCGAAAGTGTCCTTCCATTGGGTCTGACCCCAGCCGCCGCCCGCATTGATGCCGGCGTGGCAACCGGTCCACACGAAAGAAGGCGGCGCATAGGCTGGAGGCGGAGCCTTGTGGGACGGGAGATCGGCGGCGCGCCCGGAGCCGGCCGCCAGCGTGATCGCCAGCGCGCTGGCGAAGCCAATAATCTTCATCGGTAGCACCTTCATGAATGAGCCTTCCCTCAGGCGCCTCGCCCGAATCGAGGGAAATGCGCCAAGTCGGCGAAGCGGAAGGGTTATTTCATGAGCGCGGCAGCCGAGCCTCCGTTTGGGCGCTCTATTTGATCCCGGTTAGTGCGAGATCGCCGGCGTTCGAACCCTGTTGCAGGGTGTTGCGCAGATCGCCGGGCGAGGCGCCGAATTCAGACTGAAAGGCGCGATAAAAACTCGAAAGACTGTTGAAGCCGAAGGCGAAGGCGATTTCGGTCACCGGCCGCGACGGATGAGCCAGCAGAGCCACCCGGCATTCCTCAAGCCGGCGTCGACGGACATAGGCGGCGAAGGTGGTTCCGGAAGGTTCGAACGCGGCATGAAGCACGCGCACCGAGATGCGCAGTTCCGACGCCGCAAGGGCCGGCGAGAGCGACGGATCGGTCAGGCGCTGCTCGATGTACCGCTTGGCCTGGACGAGCCGCCCGGCGCGCACCGCGTCCTGGTATTCTTCCGCGCGCGCGCCGCAAGTCACCGAAATCAATTGGGCCAGCGCCTCGGCCACCGACCCCATGGCGGCGTCATCAATGTTGTCCCACTCGCGGGCGAGAGAGGCGATATAGCCTGCGGCCAACCCTGCAACCCCATTCTGGGCGGGCAGCAATCTGGCCAGCGGATCGGAAGCGATCGGCAGATAGCGGTCGAGCATCGCCTTGGGGATCGCGATCGCATATTTGTGATAGCAAGACCTGCGGTCGGATCTGTAGAGCTGATCGGAATCCGCGACGACGAGGGTTCCACGCCGGGTCGGAAACTCCCGCCGGCTGAAGGCGGTCAGGCCGCCTTCGCCCTGTTCGTAGTGGATCATGTAGGCGTTCCAGGAACGATCGGCGATCTCCCTTTGCGTGCGGAACACCGAGGCGACGCCGGTCTTGATATGGAAGCTCTGGAGCGGCCACTTCGCCTTGTGCGTGAGTTTCGCCTGGAACGACGCCGTCTCGCCGAGAGGCTCGCAATTGAGCCCCAGGGTGCGGTAGGTCTCCCGCCACAGATCGAAACGCTCCGCCTGCGGTAATTGATCGGTCGAAAATTCGGTTTCTTCGGCCATGCTGGAATTCCTCCTGAACCGCTTACGCCGGAGCAGGTCGTTTTGTAACAGGGGCCTGCGAATTTAGCTCTGTTCTTCCAATTCGACCGCTATCGGAGATCAATGGGCGGTTTGTTGATTTATTTGCGGTACGCCGTCATGCTCGCAATCCCGTCAAAACGGAACAGGAACAATCAGACTCATGCGCTTGAGCCTCTTCGGCGGCCTGCTGCCGTTCAAACCCCGCGAGGCGGGCAGGGACCTGCTCGCGGGCGTAACGCTCGCGTCGATGAACATTCCCCAGGTGCTCGGCTATACGCGCATCGCGGCGATGCCCGTGGTCACCGGTCTTTACACCGTCCTGTTGCCTCTCGTCGCTTTCGCGATCTTCGGCTCTTCCCGCCATCTGGTGGTGGCGGCGGATTCGGCGACGGCCGCCATCTTCTCGAGCTCGCTCTCCAATATGGCGGAGCCGGGGAGTCCCGAATATGTCGGGCTCGTCGCCGTGGTGGCGCTGCTGACCGCAGGGCTCCTGCTGCTCGCCCGGCTGTTCAAGCTCGGCTTTCTGGCCAATTTCCTTTCGCGGACGGTCCTGGTCGGATTTCTGACCGGCGTCGGCTTTCAGGTCGGCGTCGCCATGATCGGCGATATGCTCGGCATCGAGACCCCCGCGAACCTCACCTACCGCAAAGTCGGGGAGCTCTTTGAAAACGCCCGACAGTTCGAGCTCGAAACCAGCGGGCTCTCGCTGCTGGTCGTCAGCGCGATCCTGTTGGGGCGCCGTTTCGCCCCCCGATTCCCCGTCGCGCTCGTCGCCGTCGTCGGCATGATCGCGGCGAGCGCCAAGCTCCATCTCGAAGCCCGGATCGCCGTCATAGGCCCCGTGCCCGGAGGCCTGCCGTCGATCGCCTTTCCTGAGGCGTCTTTCACGCAGATTCTGGCGCTGCTGCCGGTCGCCGCGTCATGCTTCGTCATGATCATCGCCCAGAGCGCCGCGACGGCCAGGGTCTACGCCGTGCGCCATCGAGAAGTCGTCGACGAGAATGCTGACATCCTCGGGCTCTCCGCCGCCAACGCCGCCGCAGCGCTCAGCGGCGCTTTCGTGGTCAACGGCAGCCCGACCCAGACAGCCATGGCCGAAAGCGCCGGCGCGCGCAGCCAGATCACGCAGCTCGCTTTCGCCGCCGTCGTCGCACTGGTCCTGATGTTTCTGACCGAACCGCTGCAATATCTGCCGCGCTGCGTGCTGGCCAGCATCGTCTTCACGATCGCGATCGGCATGATCGACGCCAAGGCGCTGCGCTCCATTCTGGCCGAAAGCCGCGGCGAATTCTATCTCGCGATCTTCACCGCGGCGGCCGTGGTGTTCATCGGGGTCGAGGAGGGCATCCTCCTCGCCATCGGCCTGTCGCTCATCCGGCATGTGAAGCACAGCTACAACCCGCATACGCAGGTGCTCGCGCCGAGCGAGACCGGCCGCTGGGCCCCGGCGCCCGCAAAGCCCGGCATAGAGACCGAACCGGGATTGATCGTCTATCGCTTCGGCGCCGATCTCTTCTACGCCAATGAGGAACGCTTCGTGACCGAGGTCAGGGCGCTTCTCGACCATGCTCCGACGAAGATCCGCTGGTTCGTCATCGACGCCGGCGCCGTCACCGATCTCGATTATTCCGCCGCGGCCTCGATCCGGAGCCTGCTCGAGGATCTGAGCGCCAGCGGCGTGCAAATCGCTTTCGGGCGCGTCAGCAGCTATCTGCGATCGGACATGGATCGCCACGGCGTGACGGCGGCGGTCGGAGAGCGCTGGATTTTCCCGACGCTGCACGAAGCGCTCGCCGCGACCAAAAAAGGCGCCGAAGTCAATATTCCGGCGCTCGGGTGATCCCCTTTGTCTTTTGTCCCAAGCCCGTCACCCTAACCCTCTGCCCGCGCGCGGGGAAAGGGCATGGGTGACGGGCTTGGGGCCGTTGTCTCAGCGCGTCAGGCCCCTGCGCTGCGCTTCTCGGCCTCGACGGACTGATGATAGAGCCGCCGAATCTCATCGAGGTCGACGCTGGGCTTGGGCATCTGCAGATGCATTTCCTCCAGCGTGTCGGCGATGATCTGGGACAGCGCGAGGTTGCGGAACCATTTGTGGTTCGAGGGAATCACGAACCAGGGCGCATGGTCCGCCGAGCAGCGCGACAGCATCGCCTCGAAAGCCTTGATGTAATCGTCCCAATAGTTGCGCTCTGTGTAATCGCTTTCGCTGATCTTCCATTGATGGGCGGGATCGTCGAGGCGCGTCTTGAACCTTTCGAGCTGCTCCTCCTTTGAAATATAGAGGAAAAACTTGAGAATGACGGTATTGTTCTCGACCGCGAGCATCCTCTCCCAATCATTGATGAAATCGTAGCGCGGCTTCCAGATTTCCTTGGGGACGAGCTTGTGGACGCGAACCGTCAGGACATCCTCGTAATGGGAGCGGTTGAAGATCGCAGCTTCCCCGCGCCTCGGCGCGTGCGGATGCACGCGCCACAGGAAATCATGCTCGCGTTCTTCCGCGGTCGGCTGCTTGAAGCCCGTTACATGGACGCCCTGCGGGTCCATCGCGCTCATCACATGCCAGCAGGCGCCGTCCTTGCCCGCGCCGTCGATGCCCTGCAGCACGATCAGCAACGCGTGCTTTTTCTCGGCGTAAAGCATGCGCTGAAGCTTGGTGATGCGATCGAGGTTTTGCTTCAGGCTCTCCGCCGCTTCCACATCGTTCGCGTGCGGCCCATGAAAGCCCGGATCGACAGAGTCGAGTTCGAACTCCGTTCCGGGCCGGACGCGAAAGCGCTTGCCGAAATCCATCTTCGCCTCCCACATTCGAATGAGTGCTTTTGTTAAGCTGCGAGATTGGCGCGACGCGTAAGCATCGCGCGCTCATGTCGATCGACATGCCGCCAATAGGCGAGCTTCACCAGATCGGCGAGGACCAGCCAGATCAGGCAGTAGGCCCAGACGCCCGCAATCGCGCGACCCGGAATGGCTTCCACGCCGAAGCCGAAAAGGCACAGCAGCACGGCGACGATCTGGGTCGCCACTATGGCCCAGAACAGCTTGGGACTGGGATAAGCCGGGAAAATCAGCAGGCTCTTGGTTCTCACGGAGAAGAGCAGAAGATGCCCCCCGACCGCGAGTTGCAGGAAAACCACTGTCTGCAGCTGGTTGGGATCGAGCGGCATGATCGCCTGCAGATGCGCATCGATCAGCCAGCGCGTGCCGATCAGCAGCAGTCCGAAGGTTTGCGCCAGGGAGAGCGTTCCCATCAGCGAGGCGAAAGTGAAGATGCGGGGCATGTTCCAGCGCACCGGCTTCGGCGCGTCGGGCGCGTTGTCATAGGCGATCGTCATGATCGGGATGTCGTCGAGCAGCGCCAGCGCCACGATCATGATGGCGGTGACGGGCTGGAAATCGAGCAGCACAATGGAGGCGACGACCGTGACCATGATGTCGAGCGTCATCGCGATGCGATAATAGATGTAGCTTTCGATACGCTCGAAAATCTGCCGCGACACGCGAATGGCGTTGATGATGGTGGAGAGGCCCGGCGCCGTCAGAATGAGCGCCGCGGCGCCGCGGGCGGCGTCGGTCGCCCCGCTCACCGCGATGCCGCAGTCGGCCTGCTTGAGCGCCGGCGCGTCGTTGACGCCGTCGCCGGTCATGGCCACGATATGTCCGGCGGCCTGAAGCGCCTTCACGATCTCATATTTGTGCTCGGGAAACACGCGGCCGAACCCGTCGGCCCGCTCCACCGCCTCCAGCACGGAGCGCGGCAACGCCTCGGCCTTCGCGCCCTCCGGAAAAACGTCGCCGGCGACGAGAAGATGGGCGCCGAGGCCCAGCCGGCCGGCGATCTGATTGCCGATCGCCACGTCGTCGCCGGTCACCATCTTGACGTTGAGCCCGAGCTTCTGCGCCTCGGCGATGGTCGCCGCGGCGTCGGGGCGGGGAGGGTCCATCAGCGAGATCAGGCCCACGATTACCCAATGCGCGCCATCGTCCGAGCGCGCGACGCCCAGAGCGCGCTCGCCCTTGGCGGCGAGTTCCGCCACCTCGCCCTGATACCGCTTCAGGGTTTGCTCGTCCGGCGCGGCCAGCGCCGAAATCGCCTGGGGCGCGCCCTTGGCGTAATGGCGAACCGCGCCGCTGCGGTCGACGACAGTGGCGAGCGTTCTCTTGGTGACGGGATCGAAGGGGCTGAATTCCTTCTGCACGAGGCCGTCGAGCGAGGCCGGCGTTTTGAGCGCGGCGAGAACCGCCAGGTCTATCGCGTCCTCGCTGCTGCGCTGGGTGGCGAGCGCGGCGCAGAACAGGACATCCTCCGGCGTGGAAGCGCCGAAGGGTATCGGCTTCTCGACGGTAAGTTTGTTCTGGGTGAGCGTGCCGGTCTTGTCGCTGCACAAAACGTCGACGCCGGCGAGTTCCTCGATCGCCGACAGCTTGGCGACGATCGCCTTGTGCAGGGAGAGCGCATAGGCCCCGATCGCCATGGTCACCGACATGACCGCCGGCAAGGCCACGGGGATCGACGCGATCAGCAGCACCAGCACATATTGCAGGATGCCGCCGATGCGCGACCAATCCCAGTCGTGCGGGGCCACGACCTCGCGATAGCCCTGCGCCACGACCAGAATGAGACCCAGCAGGAAGGCGAGCACCAGCAGAAAGTCGCCGACCTGGGTCACGGCCCGCTGCGAATGCGACGCCGCGCCGGCGGCGCCGATGAGCTTGGCGGTGCGCCCGAAGAAGGTCTGGGCGCCGGTCGCGGTGACCAGCCCGGTCATCGAACCCTGCTTGGCGATGCTGCCGGCATAGGCGTCGTCGCCGATCTTCTTGGAAACCGGAAGCGACTCGCCGGTCAGCGCCGCCTGGTCGCAGCTCAAATAATCGCCTTCGATCAGGATGATGTCGGCCGGGACGATCTGGCCGGCGGCGACGCTTACGATGTCTCCGGGCGCGAGGCCGGCGGCCTCGATCGAAACCCAGTTTGCGTCCCGCAAAACCCTGGCGTGGGGCGCGAGGCCCTTCTTGAGGGCGGCGAGCGCATTGGCGGCCTTGTTGTCCTGCCAGAAGCCGACGACCGCATTATAGGCCAAAAGACCGGTGACGACTCCGAAATCGGGCCAATCCCGGCGCAGCGCCGATATGACGGCGGCGGCCTCGATCAGAAAAGGCAACGGCCCCCAGAAATAGGCGAGCAGCTTATGCCATTTGCTCTCGCTTTTTTCTTCGATCGTATTGGGGCCGTATTGCGTGAGGCGCGTGGCGGCTTCCGCCGAGCTCAAACCCTCTTTGGACGCCTTCAGCGCCTGCAATTGCTGCGCTATCTTCGAAACCGGGCTCGCTTGGGCGCCAGTCGCTGCGCCGCCCTGCGGATTCGATGCCGTCGTATCCATCCATGCCTCCGCCTACGCAGACCGTTGTCGCCATCGCTACAAATAAAGCCGACTCGCCGGATGCGCCTGATGTCGGGTTGTCGCATGAGCCGGCTGACCGCCTTTTTCGCGATATTCATCCCATAAACGCGCCCCCCCGCAGGCCGTCGAGTTCTGCAGGAAGCCGACTTCGCGTGAAGCGCGCGAAGTTCCACCGCTCGATCTCTCCAAGTCTCGTGCTGCGGCGAGATAGGCCGGCCCTTCGAAGGCGTCTGAAAATGCCGAAGGTCAGCAGCCCAAGCGGCCACGAGAAGATCGAGAAATTCGGCACGAGAACGCCGAGAGTCCCATGAAAAAAGCAAATGCCGAAAAACGCAATCTCTTCATCCGCCGCCTCCAAACGCAAGCGATGGTGGGGATAAAGGTTTAAGATTCCATGCGCCGGGCGCGGATCAATTCGCGCGAATTCTCGGCCGGCGCATCGAGGCGTCTGCGGGCCGCCGGCGACCGATCCGCAGACGCGACGACGCTACCGGCGGCCTCGCGTTACGGAGCGGCCTTTTCGGGGCGGGACGCCTCTTTCCAGGGATCGGAGTATCGGGGCGAGGTCAGCAATGTCTCGTCCGTCAGCGTCCTCAAAAAGGCGAGAAGATCGGCCTTTTCCTGCGGCGTCATGTCGATCTTGACGATCAGGCTGCTTTTCAGCGGGCTGGCCGCGCCGTCGCCGGCGCTTGGGCCCGTCTCGATCTTGCGCCCGCCGCGTGAATAGATGTCGACGACTTCTTCCAGCGTCGCCACCGTTCCGTCATGCATATAGGGCGCGGTCACGGCGATGTTGCGCAGGCTGGGCGCGCGAAACTTGCCCATGTCCTCGGGATCGCCCGTAATGTCGAAGAGGCCACGATTGGGATAAGGATAGGCGCCCTTGCCGTCGGTGTCGTAGAGCCCGGTGTTGTGGAAGGGCGTCTCCGCCTCTCGCGTCTTCGCATGGACGAACTGGTCGTCGAGATTTACGCTGCCATGACAGTGATGGCACTCGGCCTTCTCCCCAAAATAGAGATCGTGCCCGCGCTGCTCCTGCTCGGTCAGCTTGATCCTGCCTTGCAGATACTGATCGTAGCGGCTGTCGAACGATATGACGCCGCGCTGGAAGGCGGCGATCGCCTTGACGATGGTCTCGAAACTGACGGGATCGGCCTTTTCGGGAAAGGCTTCCCTGAACCGTTTGGCGTAGTCCGCGTCTGCACGAAAACGCGCGACGATCTCGGCCTTGTTCTTGTCGTTCACCCCCATCTCGATCGGCCGCTCGCCAAACAGCGGGTTTCCCATCTGGCTTTCAAGCGTCACCAGCGCCGGATTGGCCCAGGTGTAAGTCCCGTGCCAGGCGGAGTTCACGATCGACGGCGGGTTGCGCGGCGTGTTCTCGCCTGTGGAGCCCGTGCCGGTCATGCGCCCGTCGGTGAAGGCGCGCTCCTGCAAATGGCACGAGCTGCAGGCGAGAGTTCCGTTGCCGGAGAGGCGCTTGTCGTAGAACAGCCGCCGGCCGAGCTGAAATTTCGCCTCAGACATCGGATTGTCGGCGGGAACGCGCGGCGGCGGGACATACGAGGGCAGGTTCCAGGTCCAGTCCGAGGGCTTGGGCTCTTCCGCGACCGCCGAGGGCGCCGCGGCTATCCCGAGCGCCGCGATGAGAAGCAAGCGCGCGCGGGTCATTTCTTCGCTCCCACGAGAGCGGCGATCGGGCCGGCGCTGAAGATCGACGAGACGCCGGCTTTGGTCTGGAGGCCGGCGTCATTGGCGCCGGGCGCCGTGTCGGTGAGATTGAGGCCCATCGCCTTGAAGATCGCCGGGCATTCGGGATCGTCGAGCCCGGTCATACAGCCGACCGCGCCGCCCTTGTCCACGCTGATGTCGCTGTCCCTGAACAGCGTCGTCAGGTCCAGATCGACCTGCTGCGTTTTCGCGTCGAAATGATCCAGAGTGACCACGAAACGGTTCTGATGGGCGCAGGCGACGATCTCGCCGGTCGCGGGATTGCCCTTGCAGCTGTTGGAGCCGAGATGGACCATCCAGGTTCTGGCTTTGGAGCCGTCGCTCTTGGCGACTGCGGCGGGCGGATCGACCTCGATGAGCAGAAATTTGCGTCCTCCCTGCCAGTTCCACGCCATCGTGGCGATGTCGAGCGGCGCCGGCGCGGTCTCGTAACTGGAATGGTTCAACGCGACGGTCTTGCCGTCGACCCGGCTTTCGACCGGAACGCCGACGGTGAATTCGACGCCGACATAGGCGCCCGCGGGAACGCTCCCGGTCAGGACCGTGTTCTTGGCGGGATTGCTCTGGCTGCAAGGGGAGTTGCCTCCGCGCGCATCCTTGAAGTCGAGCAGGGCGAGATCGGCGTATTGCCAATCGTTCTGGGCCAGCGCGATCGGCGCGCGCTCGCCTTTCTTGTCGATGAGCTTTACGTCGGAGACATAGAACCGGGCGTCGTGCAGCTTGGCGTCGAGATGTCCCGAGCCGAGATTTGCGAGCGGCGCGCCGCAGCCGACCTGCTTGCCGTCCGCCACGAGCGCAAAATTGATCGCAACAGGCTGTTGCTTTGCGCCCGCGGCGGCGAGGCTCGTCCCGGAAAGGGCGGCGAGCGTCGATATGATAGCGATTAGTGAAACGCGCATCTTTCACCTCGTTGCTTCGAATTTTTCGGGAAAGTAGAGACGGTCAGAATTCGACGCGGAGAGAGCCGAGGATCGTTCTCGGCGTTCCGGTCTGGATCGCTGTTGGACCGCTGGAAGAAAGGTAATAGGTCGCGTTGGTGATGTTCTTGATGTTCAACTGGGCGGTCACCCGGCTGTCGCCGATTTTCGTCGTGTAGGCGATCATGCCGTTGAGCAGCGCATAGCCGGGCAGGGTGAAAGTGTTGGCGTTGTCGCCGAGCGAGCTTTGCACGACGGATACGCCGCCCCCGACGCTCAGGCCCCGCAGATTCACGCCCAACAATTCGTCCATGTCATATTTTAGCCAGACGTTTCCGTAGTTTTTGGGGCTTGCCGGCAGGACCGTGCCGGCGACCGCCAGCTGCGTCGTGAGCAGGGTGCGTGGATCGTAAGAGAGCGCGCCCTGCATCGTACGCACGTCGTCGTGGGTGTAGTTCACGATGGCGCTCAAATTCTCGGTCAGCTTTCCCGTCATGTCGAATTCGACGCCCTGGCTGCGCGCGAGGCCGGTCATCACAGAATTGCTCGGGTTGGTCGGAGTCGGAGCCGGGGTGGAGATGTTGCTCTTGTAGATGTCGAAATAGGCGAAGGTCAGCAGAAGCCGGCTGTCGAACAGCTCCATTTTCACCCCCATCTCCTTCTGATCGCCCTTTTGCGGCGGCAGGCCCGCGCTCGGGTTGGGCGAAGCCGGGGAGGGGGTGTTGTTGAGGCCGAAGGAGCGCGACCAGTCGCCGAAGAACGACAGCCAGGGGTATGGTTGAAGGACGAAACCAACCTTGGGACTGAAGGCCTGGTTATAATCGCTGTGATGGCTGACCTGCATCGCCCAATAGCTGGAGTATAGCGGGTTGACCTTCGGCGCCCAGGTGGTGGAGCTCAACTTGTTTACGCTCGTCGAGGCCCAGTCCTCGCGTCCTCCGAGCAGGACATGCACCTTGTCGTCGAGCATGGAAATATTGTCGAGAGCGTATACGCCCTGCCAGCTCAGACTTTGCGTGCTGTAAACCGGCGACCCATATATATTGATCGGCAAAGCGTAACTGTAATGGGGATCATATATATATATTGGCTTCTGAGTGCTGCTCAATGACGCAAAAGGCGGCTCGTGCTCGCTCATATGGTCGAGGCCGAGCAAGACCGAATGCGACAGAAAGCCGGTCGAGAATTTTCCTTTCAGGTCCAGATTGGTCGAAAAATCATAATCGTGGAAGGCGCCGGCGATCGAATAATTGTTCATCCCGAGGCTGAGGTAGCCCGTCTTCTGATCGATCGCGCTCGCGTAGGTATTCAGCCCGCCCATCCAGAACATGGAATAGGCGCCCCGGTTGGTCAGGCTCCAATTGTCGTCGAACCGATAGGTCCAGTCATAGGCGATGCGCCTTTTGACATAGTCCCGCGGGTCGTTGACCGTAACTTGCGGCAGGCTGAGATAGCGCGAAATCGGGATAGGCGCCGGATAGCCGCCGATCGACGGAAGCGATGCGAAATCGCCCGTCCAGATGTAGCGCTGCATCTCCACGTCGAGATTCGCCGTGAACCGCTCGTTTGGACGCCAGGTGAAGCTCGGCGCGAGAAAATAGTTCTGGTTATGGGGATAATCCTCATAGCTCCCGGTGCTGAAAAATTCGCCGTTGAAACGATAGAGAAGCTGCTTGTCCTGGGTGACCGGTCCGGTCATGTCGACAGTCGTGCGGGTGAAGCCGTAAGTGCCAGCCTGCTCCTGAATGGAGTAATAAGGCGTATCCAGCGGACGTTTGGTGATGAGATCGAGAATTCCGCCGGGTTCGGCGCGCCCATAGAGCATCGCCGCCGGGCCTTTCAATACCTCGATCGACTGCAAATTCGTCGTGTCGAGATTCAGCATCCGATATTCGAAAAGACCGTTCTTGTAGGAATTGCCGTAATTGGTGAAGCCGCGGATCTTGTAGGTCTCGGCGGCGAAATTCGGCGTCATCAGGACGCCGCTGACATCCGTCAGGAGCGCGTCCCTCACGCTGACGACCTGTTGATCGTCCATGGTTTGCCGGGTCACGGTCTGCACATTGGCA
The DNA here is from genome assembly GCF_004802635.2 of Methylocystis heyeri. Taxonomy (NCBI): domain Bacteria; kingdom Pseudomonadati; phylum Pseudomonadota; class Alphaproteobacteria; order Hyphomicrobiales; family Methylocystaceae; genus Methylocystis; species Methylocystis heyeri. The sequence continues at coordinate 1,044,089 of NZ_CP046052.1, read as the reverse complement.
GGCGTCTGCATGATGGGCGTGTCCATCTTCAGCGCCGAAGTCGCGTTGGTCGCGCTATAGCCGGTGATGCGACCGCCGGGATTGCTTCCCAGAGCCGAAGTCGGGGCCGGCGCCCCGCTAGATGGATTTGCGTCGCCGGATCGATCGACTCCGACGTCGATGGCAGGCAGGGCTTCCTGCGCCGAAACGAAAGACGGAAGGAAAGAGCACAGAAGCGCGCCGGCGGAAACGCCGCGCAGGAAGGCGATACGAGACATGGGTCATCCTTTGGCGCGACGAGGCGCGCCGCCCGAAGCAAAAAGGCGAGGGCGCGGATCTGCTGTCCGCGCAATCAGCTTCAGGACAAGGATGGCGGTCCGCGCGAGGACCAGGAACTCGCCCAGCCGGGGGCTGGTTCTGCGTAACGGCGCCTGTCGCTCCACGCGACGGCTGTCCGCTCATGCGGCGGTGTCAGCCGGAGTTGCGCGCCCAATATGGCGATGAATTCGACATGGGCGGCGGCGCGGGACGAACAGCACAGAAGGCAGCACAGGTCGCGCCCGCACTTTCCGCGATCGCCGCTGTTCTGGCCCGAGGTCGAAACGCAGTCGTGCGCCGCGTCGAAACGCGCCGCTGAGGCGGCGGCCTGACGCGGTCCGGCGCTCGCCGCCAGCAGAGCGAGCCCGAGGGCGACGCACTGCAGCAGCGCAAGGAGCGACGATATCGTCTTCGACCGCGACAATTAGCTAGTCCTGAGAATGGGTTCCGACCCTATAGGGACTATCAAGGCCAAGGTAACGAAAACGTAACCACTTCTCGAAAGCGATTTTCCCGGCCATTAATTCGGTGGACTGTTGCAGATCTGCAACAATTCGTGAAACATCATGACCGTTGCGGCAGAGGACAAATGGCTTCATAGCCCTCGGGAAGGGAAAAAAGGCGCGCGCGGAATGCCTCCCGACAGATGGCCGGCTATGGCCTTTGCCATGAGTTCCGTTCGGCGGCGGAGGGATGCGGCGTGGTTCGAATTTTGATCGTCGAGGATCAGCAGGAAATGTCGGCGCTGCTCGCCGATCGCCTCGAGCGCTCGGGTTATGTCGCCGACAGCGTCGGCTCGCTCGGCGAAGCGCGCGAGGCGCTGCGAGGGTATGAATATCCCCTGGTCCTGCTCGACCGGATGCTGCCCGACGGCGACGGACTAACGATCTTGCCGGAGGCTCGGGCGGCGAACCCGAACATTCGCGTCCTGCTGGTCACGGCGTTGCGATCGATCAACGACAGGGTGAACGGTCTCGACGCCGGCGCCGACGACTATCTGAGCAAGCCTTTCGACACGGACGAGCTGCTGGCGCGCATCAGGGCGGCCCTGCGACGCCCGGGCGGCCAGCCCATGCCGCCGGCGACGCTGGGCGATCTGTCCTTCGACTTCGGCCGGCGCGAGGCGCTCGTCCGCGGCGAGCCTTTCGCCATATCGAAGCGCGAGGCGCTCCTGCTGGAATCCCTGATGCGGAGCGCCGGCCGGGCGGTGAAGCATGAGACGCTCATGGCCGATATTTATGGGATCAACGAGAATGTGCAGCCGGACGCGCTGAAGATGTCCGTGTCCCGCCTGCGTCAACGCCTCTGCGAAAGCCGGGCCGGCGTCGAGATCCACACCGTGCGCGGCGTCGGCTATCTTCTGGCGGGCGCCTGAGATGTCGAGAATGAAATCCCTGACCGCCAGAACGCTCCTTTACTGGAGCCTCGGCACGATGATCGTGCTCCTCACCTATCCGGTCGTCATCGTGCTGCCTCTCATGGCGTCGGGACTGGCCGACCCCGCCAATGTGAGGCTCCAGGGCGCCGCGACCAGGAGCGCGCGCGCAATCCTCGCCGACGCGGTGCGCCGCGCGCCCGACGGCTCCAAATATATCGAGACCACGGACGCCTTGCGCGACTACGCAACGGAAAACCCCAAATTTCGCTATGCGGCCTTCGATCCGGAACGCGACGAATTCATTGCCGGCTCCTCTCCCGCGCTTGTCGCCGAATTCAAAGGCCAGCTGAAAACGATCGAGACGCTCACATCAATGTTTCATCTCGCGTCGGACCCTGATCCCGACTCGAGGGGCGGGATCCGCGCCGGAAATACCCCTGCCGGCGTTCTCACCCTCATCGTATATGGCGCCGAGTTCCGTTGGAGCGATCTCTACACCGTCACGATGGAAAACTGGGGACCGGTCGTTTTTGCGGTCTATCTCGCGCTATTCGGCCTCTCTTCGGTCATCGTGCATCTCGTCGTGAAAAGGGGGCTGGAGCCTCTGCGAAAATGCGCTGCGTCGCTGTCGCAGGTCGATCTCGACACGCTGGATCAGCGTCTGCCGACCGATAATCTGCCTTCCGAGGTCGCGCCATTCGTCGCCGCGGTCAACGCCGCCCTCGCGCGGGTCGACGCCGGCGTCGCGCGGCAGCAACGGTTCCTGGCGAATTCCGCTCACGAGCTCCGCACTCCGGTCGCTATCCTGCGCACACGCATCGAAAAGCTCGGACAGGCTCCGGTGGAAGACGTCAAACGCGAGCTCAAGCGCGATCTGCAGCGCGTGCAAACCCTGCTCGAACAGCTTCTCGTGCTGGCGCAAATCGAGGAGCAGGCCTCCAAACAGAAGGCGCCTTATGTCGATCTGGGCGAGGTGGTGATGCAGGCTGTCGCCGATTACAGCCCGATCGCCGTGAGCCACGGCAGACAGCTTTCCTACGAGGCGCCGCCCAGCCCCGTCACGGTTCGCGCATATCCTTGGGCGATCGAGAGCGTGGTCATGAATCTGATCGGCAATGCGGTCCGCGAAGAACCGCCCGGCGGCGCCGTCGTCGTCCGCATCAACGCCGACGCGTCGGTGGAAGTGATCGACCACGGCGCCGGCGTCGCCAAAAGCGATCGGGAGATGATTTTCGAGCCTTTCTGGCGCAAGGACGAACGCAAGCCGGGCACGGGTCTCGGGCTCGCCATAGCGAGGGAGCTCATCGGCAAGCTCCAGGGCCGCATCTGGGTCGAGGAGACGAGCGGCGGCGGCGCGACCTTCAAAGTGTCGCTTCCTGCATCGGCGTGACAGGGGGCAGCCCGCGCTCGAACGATTTCCATTCGAGCACGGGGCGCGCTGTTAGAGCAAAACCCGAAAAAGTTGATAGACTTTTTCGATAAGACTTTGCTCCAGCCTTTTGAAAACGGAACGATTTCTCATCGACCAGACGATTCCGTCCGGTCGGAAAGCGCTCTAGAAATGGTAGTTCACGCCCACTCTGACCAGCGAATTGTCCACATTGGTCTGCAGCGACGCAAAGGAGAGATTGAAGAAGTCGTGCGAGGAACCGACCGAGGTGAAAATATATTCGGCCTTGGCCGAAAGATTGCTTGTCAGCATATATTCGATGCCGGCGCCCAGCGCCCATCCGGTCTGGAATGTGGATTGCTGGCCGGCGAATCTGGTCCAGATGTTCGAAACGGAGACGGTGTTGTTGCTGCCCGCAAAGCCCCCGGTGAGATAAACCATCGCGCGATCGAAAGTGTAGCCGACGCGCGCGCGCACGGTGAGAATATCGTTGGCGCTGCCGTCGCGATAAACGCCGTAATAAGGCGCGCCGGACGTCTTGATGCCGGCGAAGTCAAAATCGCCTTCGACGCCGACCACAAGATTGGGCGCGGGCACGAAATTGAAGCCGGCGGTGGCGCCGATGAGCCCGCCCGTGGCGCTGCCGACCAGCGTGTCGCTGCCGCTCCCGAAAGAGGCGAAGCCGAGGCCGCCGTTGATGCCGACGTAGAACCCCTGCCAATTAGAGACGGGGGCGGGGGAATAGTAATCTTCCGGCGACGGCCCGGAACGGCGCGGCAGATCCGCCGCGAGCGCGGGCGTCGCCGCAATCGCGAGGGGCGCGAGCAGGGTCGCAAGATGGGACAGTCTCATTTACTCTACTCCGCACACGCGCCCCGCCGCTCTCGCGAGGCCAGAAAACTCATGGCGAGCCGCGTTTTGGCCCGCGGCTCGTTGAATCGAATTAAAATCATTCATCTTAACAAGACCTTTCCAGGAAGGTATCGTTCCAGCGCTGAAAAGTATGAGTCTGGAAAGCTTACCGGGAGAATTATGTCACCTTTTTGGCAGCTACAGATCTGTGCCACTATTTACTTGTCTAAATCATTTATAACACAGAAAAACACCTTTCCCTTTCGGTTGATATTGGCTAATAAATCGTCAATATCGAGGAACTCGACTTTTCCGTACGGAGGTTCTTCCAGATGATCGAGGCTAAGGGTCCCGTCCTGGTCACGGGCGCCGCGCGGCGGATCGGCCTCGCCATTGCGCACGGCCTCGCCCGCGCCGGGCGGCCCGTGGTGATCCACGCCTCGAAGCGCTCTTTGCCCGAGGCGCAGCTCGCGGCGCAGGCGCTCGAGGATCTCGGGGCCAGAGCCGCCGCGATCGGCGCGGATCTATCGGACGCCGCCGAGACCGCGTTATTGATCGAAAAAGCGGAAGAGCCTTTCGGGCCGCTCACGCTGCTGGTGAACAACGCCTCCGTATTCGAACTGGACAGCGCGGACGATTTCTCGCTCGAGGTCTATGAGCGCCAGATGGCGGTCAATCTGCGTGCGCCGCTCCTCCTCGCCCAGCGATTTGCAAAGCGTCTCCCGGCCGGCGTCGAGGGCGCCATAGTGAACATGATCGACCAGCGCGTTTGGCGCCTCACGCCGCGCTATTTCACCTATACTTTGACGAAATCCGCGCTGTGGACCGCGACGCGCACCATGGCCCAGGCCTTCGCGCCCAGCATCCGGGTCAATGCGGTGGGACCGGGCCCGGTGCTGCCCAACGCCTTTTTTGGAGAAAAGGGCTTTGAGGCCGAAGTCGCCGGCGTGCCCTTGCAACGGCCGACGGAACTCTCCGCCGTGGTCGATGCGGTGATCTATCTCGCCAACGCCCGCAACGTCACCGGCCAGATGATCGCCGTCGACAGCGGCCAGCATCTCTCCTGGCAGACCCCCGACGTGCTGCCGGAGTAGGGGGTGGAGCGCTCAGATTCTCGCGCGGCGCTTCGTTTTGCGCGAAGAAAAAAAGCAGGAGCCGTCATGTCCGAATTTATACTGTTCATGCACAATGACGCTACGGACGCCATTGGAGACTGGGAAGCCTATCTCGATCGTCTCCGCGCCTCGGGCCGCTTCCAGGGCGGCAGCGCAATCGAGACCGGAATGTGCGTGCGTAAAGACGATCGACGACTCCCGATCACGGATCATTTGATTGGCTACTTGCGGGTCGAAGCGTCGGATATCGAGGACGCCAAGACCTTTCTGCAAGGCAACCCTCACTATGAGAGTGGCGGCACGATCGAGATCCGGGCGTTGCCGAGAAGCGACTGACGTATGATGGCAGATTGGCCGAGCGCCAATCGACTCCAAGGGCGCAAAATCCTCGCAGAGATCCCCGACGCGCTGCCGGAGTAGGGGGCGGCGTCACTGCCAAGCGGACCATCAATTCGGTCACCTTTTGCTCATCAGAAGAGCAAGCGCGAGCATTCCGCATGGCCAGATAAAATTCTGGCCCTTCTCCCAAACTTGAAAGATGTGAAAGTCTCTTTCGGTTCGTGACTGCCCCAACTTACCGCAATAGCCATTCGGGTGATCGGCATAGAGGTAATGAGCTGTCGGCGAACATCGATGGATAGGCGCATCTGGAAAGCGCATGCCGCTGACAAACCATGCCCCCATCACAGTAGCTATCATGCTGACCAATAACGAGCGCGATTCATTGCTCATTCTAGCTGCTCTCTTTGCGGGACCAGCCACGCAGATTCATCCGCACGAACTACGCATCAGCCCCACTCTTATCGAGTCTGCCAAGGATCTCCTCCCTGAATTCGGTGTTCGGAGGCGTCGCCGCAGTCCATCGACGACCCTTTTGGGATTCGCGGGGAACGCGCGTTATGGAACTCGGCAAAACGCTGCTCCGCGCAACGCTCTGGAATAGCGCCATCCGACCCGATGGCTCGTTTTCTTTAATCCTCTGGAGTCCGAAGCAGCGTGCGAGCAATTCCTCTTAACGAGGAACCGGCCACCCCCCTGCGAGCCTAGCCATTTATTGCGCCACACTCGCATACCTTGAAATCATCCTTTGCTCGCTTTTCCGCTTCTCGACAATCGCACTCAGGATCACGGTCACGCTCCTCGACACGCCACGCCTGTGTGGGCGCGATCGACAGTGTGAGAGTTCCCACACGCGGGGCCAAAGCCCGGGTTTAAACAGGCGATGAAACAACCAAAGCCGGCCCCCCACAAGGGCGGCAACGCCGAAACCGCCAGGGCTGGAGGGACCGAAAATGACCAAGTTCGCCAACAAAGACCCGCTCACTCGGCTTAATGATATTGTTAACCATATCTGCAGCAAAATTACCGACACAACTGATAAAACCAATGTTCGAAAGTATTTGAATGAACAAACAAATTATACACTTTTAAGCTCTCAGGTATTATCTGAATATTCTGACAAATTCTCATTCGCCAGCTTCCCATCTCCGCCCGCCCATCAAAAGGCAGAAAGAGCCGATAAGCGTGCGCTGCTGCTGCTTGCCATTATGAAGCAGCGCGGCAGCTCGGCTTTTTGCATGTCAAAGCTTGAAGATGTGAAGAGCCTATCATCGACAGACGCCGCTGATAAACTAAATAAGCTTATATACCATATCACAATCGCCGCATCTCAAAGGTACGGCGACAACAGGCACCTTGATGCCGCGCTGGCCCAGCTAAAAAATGATCCAAGTAAATTTCTTAATAATAACAAAATACATATTTACGGAGCAGCTACGATGCCTACGGGACATACTAATATAATTACGGTGAGGTTTGGCTTTGAATACACGACAGAAACTTTCAAGTTCCAGGATGCGACCTCGTCGGGAGCCGGCAGGCCTATCTCCGTCGTCATGCTTCCCGGCGTCGTCTGGGATGAAGTTCCCGGCCGAACAAACGTCAAGACGGCCGGCTCGTTCGCCAATATTGCGCCGATCGAGTTGACCGGCTCAGAGATTATGCTGACGACCCAATTTAGCGGTTGCGCGTTCTGCCACAAACAAATGCACGGGGGAACGATCTACGCCGCGCATATCATGCCGAGTGGCGCCAACGCTATGGATCCGATAGCGCAAGAGGCTTACGGAAAGGTCAGGGAGGTCGGCGACGGCGAGACGCTCGCCAAGCAACTGCTCGGCAGGGTAACGGGCGTCGCCGCGGCCAATTTCTCCGCTCCTGGCGATGGGGCCGGAGACTTTTACGTCTACGGCGCTCAGCTGTCGGGCTCGACCTCTAGCTCAGCGTCTGGGCCAGGCTACAAATATGCCGCAACGACTGGGATGTTTGTCATCGGCGTGTGCCCTCCAGGTCAGGCATGGAAAGTGTTCTCACAGGTCTACCAAGCCGGCGTATTCAATGTAGACCAAATTTTTTAGTGCACAGTCTCAGACCATGAGTCCGGGAGTTTCCTCCTTTGTAATACAACCTTATGAAGGTGTGTATGTGGCTTCCTTAGCCCTCGACGGGGAGGGTATGGGCGCCACACTCATCAATCCGCGCTCGGCAGCCTTCGAATCGTGAACTCGATACGCCCGTCCTCGAGCTCGCGCCAGAACTCGATCTCCGTCATATAGGCCGCCTTGGGATAGAGCTCGAACCATTCGCGCGCCTTCTCGCGGGCGTCGCCTCTCGCCAGGGTGAAGGTTTCCCGGCGCCATCCGTCGTTGCGGCCGGTAGGACTCGCGAGGCGCGCTCTCTGAGCGATGCGTTTCGCAATGTCGCCCGGTTCCCTCGTTCGCACGCCCATACACGCCTCCACAGGCAGGCTCTCGCATACGGAGCCTAACTTTTTTTTCACCATAAGGGGAGTCGCAACATGCGGCTCGGTCTTGAAAGAATTGTTAACGCGGAAGTCTTTTCCCGGTTCGCGTGGAAACAGCCCTAATCGGTTCTTTTTGCGACCTCTTCCAGCATTTGCCTGACCTTGTGCGGCTCTCGGGGAAAGCCGGCCCTGATCCATTTCGCCTGCAGGCGCTTGAGCGCCGCGCCCAGCGTTTCGCCGGGAGGAACGCCGAGAGCGATGAGGTCGGCCCCTTTGACCGGAAAAGCCGGAGGCTCGGCGTCGCTCAGAAAATCGGCGGCGGCGCGCCAGCGATCGTCCTCGGCGGCAGCGAGGTCGCCCGCGTGCAGCAACCCCAGAATATCCAGGGCGGCGGCGCGGCCGTACGAGAAGAGCATCTCGTTGAGCTCCTGCGTCGAGAAGATTTCCTTCTTCCCGTGCAGGCTTTCCATCGCCCGCGCATGAACCGAAACGCGCGCATATTCGCCGTTGGAGAGCCGCAGGCGATCGCGCAGGCGATCGGCGTCTTCTCTCACCAGAACCGTAAAAGCCGAAAGCCGGGCTATGGAGTCCGGGGACCGCCCGCAGGCCCTCTCGAAATCGACGAAGCGCTCCAGCCGGGCCGGATAGGCCATGCCGAACAGGACTTCAGTGAAGCCGGCATGGGACATCTCCCGCGCGGTCTCGACCGCGCGCCTCGTCGCCATGAATTTCACGAGCTCGGCCCGAATGCGCTCGCGCGACAGGAGACTCAAATTTTCGCGCGCGCCGACGGCGGCGTGAAAGCCCTCCGCGTCGAGTGGGCCCTCGCCGATGGAGGCATGGAAGCGAAAGAAGCGCAAAATGCGCAAATAATCCTCGGCGATGCGCTTTTGCGGGTCGCCGATGAAGCGGATTCTGCGCCGCTCGAGGTCGGCGACGCCTCCGGTGTAGTCGTAGAGGCGCCCGTCCGGCGAAAGCGAGAGCGCATTGACGGTGAAATCCCGACGCAGCGCGTCTTCCTCGAAATCGGCGCCAAAGCGCACCTTGGCGGCGCGCCCATAGGTTTCGACGTCATGGCGCAGCGTCGTGACTTCGTATGGCGTCCCCTCGACCACGATCGTCACGGTTCCATGGGCGAGGCCGGTGGGCGCGAATTTCAGGCACGCCCGCCGCGCGGCGGCCATGACGGAATCGGGCAGGGCGGTGGTCGCGACGTCGATCTCGTGAGGCGCCAATCCGAGCAGGGCGTCGCGCACGGCTCCGCCGACGACGCGCGCCTCGCAGCCGGTCGCCTCCAGAGCGGCGAAGAGCCTGATGAGCCTGGGGTCGTCGAGAATTCGGGCGGCGTCGCTCATTCGAACCGGCCCGGCACGAGGCGGCCGTTTTCCACATGCGCCGGAATATAGGCTCCCTGGTGGCGCGGACCGAGCGCGAGCAGCAGCATGCCGCCCACGGCCGCGAGCAGTCCGGCGATGGTCAAGGTGGAGACAACGCCCCTGTGCCAGAATTCCGCGACGAACGGCCAGCGCATCTGCGCGAGGTGAAACACGGCGTAGAGCGCGAAAGGAGCAGAAAAAAGCAGGATGGTTTCGATGATTGGGCGCCACATCGGCGTTTGCTACTCTTATGGCCGGCGAAATTGCGCGGACCGGATTTCTTGCACTTATACACGCTTTCCGCTTGCTCGGCAGAGCGCGGGGACTATGGTTGAAGATAATGGAAGGATGCGTAGCCGCCCGCCCGCCTCGCCCCGTTTCCCCCGCCTCGCCGGCGCCTCTCGCCTCATTCTCGACAAAACGAGCGGGCGTACTTAGCTATCGGGCAGAGACGCGACGGCGCATCGCCGATATTTTCGCCTCACCCCAAAGGCCGAGTTGTCCCCCAAATGACCCATGACCAGACGCCCATAGCCCTCGACGCCGCCGTCATAGCCAGCGCGGATCGCGCGCTGGACGAAATCCGCCGCGCGCGGGAGGCTGTCGCGGGGGTGATTTTCGGGCAGGAGGAAGTCGTCGAACAGGCTCTCGTCACGCTGCTCGCGGGCGGCCACGGCCTCCTCGTCGGCGTGCCGGGCCTCGCCAAGACGAAGCTGGTCGAGACGCTGGGCAAGGTTCTGGGGCTCGACACCAAGCGCGTTCAGTTCACGCCCGATCTTTTGCCCGCGGATATTCTCGGCTCCGAGGTGCTGGAAGAGGGCGCCGACAAGTCCCGCTCGTTTCGCTTCATCCAGGGCCCGATCTTCACGCAGTTGCTGATGGCGGACGAAATCAACCGCGCCTCGCCGCGCACGCAGTCGGCCCTGCTGCAGGCGATGCAGGAATATCATGTCAGCGTCGCGGGCCATTCCCACGATCTGCCGCGTCCCTTCCATGTCCTCGCGACCCAGAACCCGCTGGAGCAGGAAGGCACCTATCCGCTGCCAGAGGCGCAGCTCGACCGCTTCCTGCTGCAGATCGACGTCGTTTATCCCGACCGTGAAAGCGAGCGACGCATATTGCTGGAGACCACCGGCGAGCGTCAGGCGTCGCCGCGCCAGGCCCTCACCTCCGACGAATTGCAGAGCGTGCAGCGCCTCGTGCGCCGTCTGCCGGTCGGCGAAAAAATCGTGGACGCCATTCTCGATCTCGTGCGCGCGGCGCGGCCGGGCGAGGGCGACCCCAAGATCGCGCCGTATCTCTCCTGGGGCGCCGGGCCGCGCGCCGCGCAGGCGCTGATGCTGGCGACGAGGGCGCGAGCGCTGGTCAACGGCAGGCTGGCGCCCTCGATCGACGACGTGGCCGCCCTGGCCGCGCCGGTGCTTCGCCACCGCATGGCGCTCACCTTCGCCGCGCGCCGCGACATGACGATCGAAAGCCTGATCAGCAAGCTCATCGAACGGCTGGATTGAGAAAATGGCGGCCTCGATCGCCACGACCCATTGGTTCGATCCGCTGACGCGGCGCTCGGAAACCTTTTTCGAAGCCGAAGCCGCCGATGTCGCGGTGCGCTTGCCGCGCCTGATCGCAAAGGCGCATGAAGTCGCGAGCAGCGTGGCGCATGGCGTCCATGGACGCCGTCGCGCCGGCGTCGGCGAGGATTTCTGGCAGTATCGCCCCTTCGCCGCCGGCGAGGCCGCCTACAAGGTCGACTGGCGGCGCTCTGCGCGCGGCGATCAGCTGTTCGTGCGCGAGCGTGAATGGGAAGCCGCGCAGAACTATTTCGTCTGGATGGACGGCTCCGCCTCGATGGCGTTCAAATCCTCGCTCGGCGGCGATTTCAAGATCGACCGCGCCGCGGTGATCGGCCTCGCCGCCGCCGAGGTGCTGGTTCAGGGAGGCGAGCGCGTCGGCGCGCTCGGCCTGACGCCCGCGATTTCCGCGCGCAACATCATCGACAGGCTCGCGGACGCCCTCATCCAGCAGGCGCCGGCCGACCGCGCGGCGGACATTCCGCCCGCCGCGCCGCTTCCGCCCCATGCGAGGCTCATTCTGATTTCCGACTTCCTTTGCGACATCGAGCCGCTTTCGGTCCGGCTGCAGGAATATATGGACGCCGGCGCCCATGGCGCGCTGCTCATGACGCTCGATCCCGCCGAGGAGAGCTTTCCCTTTTCGGGCGAAACCCTGTTTCGCGACACCGACGGCGGCGCCTCCTTCCATGCGGGGGAAGCCGCGAGCCTGCGGGCGGCCTATGCCGAGCGGCTCGCCGAACATGAAGCGGCTTTGCGCACGGCGGCGGAGCACGCCGGCTTTTTATTCCTGCGGCACCACACCGACCGCCCGGCGGCGGAAGCGGCGCTTTCCATGTTGATGGGCCTCAGCGAAGGGATGGAGACGCGATGACGGGCTTCACCTTCGCGGCGCCCCTCGCGCTGCTCGGCTTAGCTGCGCTCCCCGCGATCTACTGGCTGCTCCGGGTAACGCCGCCGTCGCCGCGGGAAGTCTATTTTCCGCCGGTGAGGCTGCTGCGCGGACTGATCCCGGAGGAGCGCACTCCCGCCAAGACCCCATGGCCGCTGCTGCTGCTGCGCCTCGCCATAGCCGCGCTCGCGTCGCTGGCCTTGGCGGGTCCGGTGTGGAACCCCTCCGCCGTCCCGGCCGGCGCGGGGCCGATGTTGCTTATTCTCGACGATGGCTGGGCCGCCGCCCCCGATTGGGAAAAGCGTCTCGCCCTCGCCGAGAAGCTCTTGGCCGAGGCCGGCCGCGGCGCAAACCCGGCTGCGCTGGCGCCGATTTCTCAGGCCGCCGCCGCGCCGCAGCTGATGGAGGCGGCCAAGGCGACGGAGCAGTTGCGCGCGCTGCGCCCCAAGCCGTGGCTGCCCGAACGCGAGCCGGCTGCGGCGCAAGCCGCTGCTTTCGTGCGTGAACATCGCAACGCCCGCATCATATGGATCAGCGACGGGTTGGAGCAGGGCGGAGCCGCCGGCTTCGCCGCAGCCTTGCTCCAGGCGGCCAAGACCGGGGCGAGTCTCGAAACCTACGCCGGCGAAAGAGCGACGCTGGCGCTGCAGAATGTCGTCAATCAGGCGAGCGGCCTCGAAGCCGCCGTGCTGCGCGCGGGTCCGAAAGCGAACGGCTCCGTCGAGGCGCTCGACGAGAAAGGGCGCGTCATTGCGACGGCGCCTTTCTCTTTCGAGGCCTCCAGCGGCAAGACTTCCGTGAAGTTCGACCTTCCGGTCGAGCTGCGCAACGATGCGAGCCTGCTGCGCATAACGGAGGAAAACTCGGCCGGCGCCGTCGGCCTGCTGGATGCCCGCGCGCGGGTGCGACGCGTCGCCGTCGTGAGCGGGGCCGCCGAGCAATCGCCGCAGCCACTGCTCTCCGCGGATCATTATCTCGCCAAGGCGCTGGCCCCTTTCGCACAGCTCTCCAGTCCACCCGCCGCCGGAACCGACCCCGTTCTGGCGGCGCTCAGCGAGCGCCCCAATGTGCTCGTGCTCGCCGACGTCAATGTCGCGCCCGGCGACGCTGCCGAGGCGGCGAGCGCTTTTGTCGAACAGGGCGGGGTTCTCATCCGTTTCGCGGGGCCTCGCCTCGCCAACGCCAATGACGATCTCACCCCGGTGAGGCTGAGGCGCAACGGCCGCGTCCTCGGCGGGGCGATGTCCTGGGAAACGCCCAAGCGCCTCGCCGAATTCGAGCCTTCGAGCCCCTTCTTCGGCCTGCCGGCGCCGGCCGAGATCACGGTGACGCGCCAGCTTCTCGCCGAGCCGGACCCGGGACTTTCGGCCCAGACCTGGGCGCGGCTCGCCGACGGAACGCCGCTGGTGACATTCGAGCGAAGAGGCAAGGGCCTGATCGTGCTGTTTCATGTCAGCGCCGACATGACATGGTCGAACCTGCCTATTTCCGGCCTGTTCATGGAGATGCTGCAGCGCCTCTGCGCGCTGTCCGGCGAAGCAGCGGCCCAGTCCGGCGGCGAGAAATCCGGCGACCAGCCCGCGCTTGCGCCTCTGCGCACGCTCGACGGTTTCGGCGTGCTGGGCGCGCCCGGGCCGACGGCGAAGCCGATAAGCCCCGATTTTCACGGCCGCGCCGACAGCGAACATCCGCCCGGCTTCTACGGAACAGCGGGAAACGCAATCGCGCTTCAGACGGTTGCGACGGACGACTCCTTGAATGCTCTGGATTTCAGCGCGCAGGGCCTCGTCTCCCGCTCGCTGGAGACCGGCGGCGGCGCACGCGACCTGCGTCCCGCCCTGCTGGGGCTGATCTTTATCTTTCTTCTGGTCGATTGGCTGGCGCTGCTGCGGCTTTCGGGCCGTCTGCGCCCCGCCGCCGCCGCGCTCGTCCTCGCCCTTTGCGCGATCCTGGCGGGGCCGGCCCCGCAGGCGCGGGCGGCCGAGCCGCAGAAATCCGCCAGCGCCCAGCGCGACCGCGAAGCAGCCCTAAAAACCCGGCTCGCCTATGTGGTTACGGGCGACCAGCGCATCGACGAAACCAGCCGGCTCGGGCTGGAGGCGCTTTCTCGGGTGCTCGATCAGCGCACTTCATTCTCCCCCGGAGAGCCGATGGGCGTCGACGTCTCGCGCGACGAACTCGCCTTTTTCCCGATGCTGTACTGGCCCATAAACGCCGCCGCGCTCCAGCCCGACGCCAGGACGGTGGCGCGCGTCGCCGCCTATATGAGGCAGGGCGGAACGGTCGTGTTCGACACCCGCGACGCGCTGCTCGCCCGCGCCAACGCCTCTCCCACGCCCGAGACCCTCTGGCTCAGGGAGATGGCCAGGGGGCTCGATCTGCCCCCGCTGGAGGTCGCGCCCCGCGACCATGTGATCACCAAGACCTTTTATCTGCTGGACGGCTTCATCGGGCGCTACGCCAATGGCGACACCTGGGTCGAGGCTCTGCCTCCGGATCCTCCCGGCGGCGCGGCGCGGCCGGTTCGGGCGACCGACAATGTCTCGGCCGTCGTGATTACCTCCAACGATCTTGCGGCAGGCTGGGCGCAGGACAAGGCGGGGCAGCCGCTGTATCCGCTGACGCCGGGCGGCGCGCGCCAGCGGGAGCTGTCGCTGCGCGGGGGCGTCAACCTCGTGATGTATACGCTGACGGGCAACTACAAATCCGATCAGGTTCACGTCCGCGATCTCTTGCAGCGTCTGGGCCAATAGGCGGACATGAACGATCTTCAACTCACCTTCTCGCCTCTGCTGCCCTGGCCGACGCTGGCGCTGCTCACGGCGGCGGCTGTCGCGCTGCTGGCCGTCGCCCTTCGCGCTGGACAGAGAGGAGCGTGGTTTCGCGCCGCGGCGCTGGCGCTGCTGCTTCTGGCTTTGACCGACCCCGCCGTGGTGCGCGAGGAGCGCGAACCGGAAAAATCGGTGGTCGCCATGGTCCTGGACCACAGCGAGAGCCAGAGCATCGGAAAGCGCAACCAGCAGGTCGAGGACGCGCGCAAGGGCCTCGAAGAAGCGTTCAAGAAATTCCCCGACATCGAACCCCGCTTCGTGACGGTGGGAACCGGCGCCGACGGCACCCTGCTTTTTTCGGCCCTGGCCGAGGCGCTCAAGGACGTCCCGCCGGAGCGCGTCGGCGCGGCCATCATGGTCACGGACGGCGTGGTTCACGATATCCCGTCGCAGGCCGCGGCGCTCGGCTTCAAGGCTCCGGTGCACGCCCTCGTCACGGGCGAGGAAAAGGAGAGGGACCGTCGCATCGAGCTCGTCGAGGCCCCGCGCTTCGGCGTCGTCGGCAAGGACCAGATCCTGCGCGTGAGGGTGGTCGACTCCGGCGCAGGCTATGGCCCCGCGCTCATCGAGGTCAAACGCGACGGCGAAACAGCGGCCGCGCAACGCGCCGCGCCCGGCGAAACCGTCGACATTCCGGTGCATATCGAGCACGGCGGCCCCAATGTCGTGGAAGTGGACACGCCGGCCGTCGAGGGCGAACTCACCGACGTCGACAACAAGGCGGTGGTGGTTATCGAGGGCGTGCGCGACCGCCTGAAAGTGCTGCTGGTTTCCGGCGAGCCGCATCCGGGCGAGCGAAGCTGGCGCAATCTGCTGCGCGCCGACGCCAATGTCGAACTGGTGCATTTCACCATTCTGCGCCCGCCGGAGAAGGTCGACGGCGCCGCCGCTTCGGAACTGTCGCTGATCGCCTTTCCGACAGCTGATCTCTTCAGCCGCAAGATCAACGATTTCGACCTGATCATCTTCGACCGCTACTCCAACCAGACTCTGCTCCCCAGCGTCTATTTCGACAATATCGCCAATTTCGTCGAGAACGGCGGGGCCTTTCTCGCGGCGGTGGGGCCGGATTACGCGGGATTGGGAGGCCTGTACTATTCGCCGCTCACCAACATTCTGCCCGCGCGCCCGAGCGGCTCGCTCTATGAACAGGCCTTTCGCGCCCGGGTGAGCAAGGACGGCGAGAAACATCCCGTGACCCGAGGCCTCGAAGGCTCGCAGGCGACGCCGCCGGCCTGGGGAGAATGGTTCCGCCAGGTCAATGCGAGCGTAGTGAAAGGGAACTCCCTTCTTTCGGGCGCGAACGACAAGCCGCTGCTCGTGCTCTCCCATCAGGGGAAGGGCCGCGTCGCCCTTCTGCTCACCGACCAGATATGGCTGTGGGCGCGCGGCTATGAAGGAGGCGGGCCCCATGTCGACCTGATGCGCCGCCTCGCCCATTGGCTGATGAAGGAGCCCGACCTCGAGGAAGAAGCGCTGCGCGCCTCCGCGCACGGCCATGACATCGTGGTCGAGCGCCAGAGTCTCGGCGAGGCGAGCCCTCCCGTGTCGGTCGTGACGCCGTCGGGCGGGCGCCAGACAATCGCCATGGAGGCGCAGGAGCCCGGCCTTGCGCGCGCGAGCTACGCCGCCCGGGAAACCGGCCTTTATCGTTTTGAAAGCGGCGGTCTTTCCGCGCTGGTCAATGTCGGGCCGGAGAACCCGCGGGAATTCCGCGAAATCGCCTCCACCACCGAAAAACTGAGGCCGCTGGCCGAAGCCACCGGCGGCACGGTGCGGCGGCTCGCGCCCTCGGGCGGGGAGGTCTCGCTTCCGCGGCTCGTGGAGTTGCGCGACGCCAATATGTTCGGCGGCGCCGATTGGATCGGGGTGAAAAAAGGCGAAGCCAGCGCGCTCAAGGGGGTGGAGACCTCGCCGCTCGGCCTCGGTCTCGCGCCGCTGCTCCTGCTGCTCAGCGTGATTTTGCTGGCCTGGACCTGGGAAGGGCGGAGGTAGGGCGGGCGCAATCGCGGCGGTTGGCGAGTATAAAAAATGCCGGTTCGAAGACGACGTCGCACGGTCCGGCTTGGCCCCAATCATCGTAGCGCCCGCTTCATCTCGCGCGCCGATATGGCTATAGAGGAGCCTCTTGGCCAACTTCCCCTTTTTCGACGAGGCTCGCGTGCAGGTGATCCATCTCCAGGAAACGCCGACAGACGAGACTTTCGACGAAGAGGGCTATCTCCTCGCCAATCCCGACGTCGCCGCCGTCGTTGCGGCGCGCAAGCTCAAATCGGGCTGGGCGCATTTCAAGAAGTTCGGCCGGACGGAAGGGCGCCGCCAATATGTGCCCGTTTCCCGCCGCCAATTGGCGGCGCAGGCCATTCCGGCCGCCAGGGCCGACAAGATGCGCCGGCTCGCGCCCCTGCTGTCGCGTCCGCCGCTGGAGCAGGACGCGCAGGGGCGGGCGGTCTATCTCACCTCCGAGCTGGTCCGGACCTATGATCTCTCAGGCCAGGACGGGGTAAGCGAAAACGGCTATGACGACGAAACCGAGCGCCTGATCCAGTCGGCCGGGGAGGGGCTCGTCCTCGACGTCGGTGCCGGCAACCGGCCGATCTATTACCCCAATGTCGTCAATTACGAGGTGGTGGATTACGCCACCACCGACGTTCTGGGGGTCGCGGAGGAATTGCCCTTCCGCGACAATTCCTTCGAGGGCGTGATCTCGATCGCGGTGCTGGAACATGTGAAAGACCCGTTCCGCTGCGCCCGCGAACTCGCGCGCGTGCTGAAGCCGGGCGGATGGCTGAAATGCTGCGTTCCCTTTCTTCAGCCCCTGCACGGCTATCCGCATCACTATTTCAACATGACGCATGAGGGGCTGCGGACGCTGTTCGAGCCCTATGTCGCCATAGAGCGTCAGGAAGTGACGCCGCCCACCCATCCGGTCTGGGCGATCGCCTGGCAGCTGCGCGAATGGGCCAATGCTTTGCCGCCCAAGGCGCGGAAGGACTTCCTGCGTCAGCGCGTCGGCGACCTCATCGCCCATCCCGCCGCTCTGCTGCAAAAGCCCTGGGCGCAGGAATTGCCGATGGCCAAGCAGTTCGAGCTTGCGGCGGCGACCATCCTGATCGGCCGCAAGCGGGCTTAAGACATGATTGCACCCCAACTTCTGGTCCACGAAGGCCTCGACGGCTGGCTTTTCCTCACCGGCGGCACCAATTTCGTCACGACGCTGTATCAGCGCGAAGGCGGCGGGCTGCCCGACGTAAAACTGCGGCAATGGCGCGATCTGATCCTGCGCCGCGTGGAGCGGGCCGAGGCGCTGGGCGTCAGATACGCTCATATGATCGTGCCCGAAAAGCTGACGATCTACGGCGACAAGCAGACGACGCGGCTGGTGGACCCGGAACTCGCGCCTGCTATCCGCCTGCGCGAAATGCTCTCCAACACGCCGGCGGCGGAACTCTTCGTCGATCTCGTCGAGCCGATGCGCGCCAGAGCCGGTTCGCAGGACCTGTTCTGGCGAACCGACACCCATTGGAATATCGAAGGCTGCCTGCTGGGCTATCTTGAATTATGCCGGGCTCTCGGGCTTACCCCCGCGTCCGACCTCGACAGCCGGCCGAGCCGCCGTTTCCAGGCGGTGATGGATCTCGGCGGCAAGCTCGAACCGCCGCGCTGGGAGACCATCGAGGAACGAGAGTGGGCGCGCGACGCTATTCGCATTTACGCCAATCAGATCGCCCATTTCCTGGAACAGCACGAATATGGCGCGGCCATTCATGTCGGAGCCCACGCCAAATTCATCAATCCGACCGCCGCCAACTTTCAAAGGGCGATGCTGTTCGGAGATTCCTTCTCGACGCCGCGCACCCATCTCCTGACCGGTCTGCTGGCGGAGACGGTGAGGGAACTCGAATTCGTGTGGTCGGCGAACATAGATTGGGAGCTGGTCAAGCGCGCCAAGCCCGATCTTTTGATTTTCGAAATTTCCGAACGCTTCATGGCGCTGCTGGCCAATGATCGCTTCAGCCTGCCGCGAACCGAGTTCACCCAATCGGTTCGCGCCGCCCGCATGCGCTGGTCCCATAAATGGGAGCGGCGGCGGCGGTAGGCGTTCCTCAACGCCCCTTCGGCCGCCCGCCGTCGCGCCGCATTGCGATCAGCATGGCCGCCGAGATCAACGGCGCTGCGGAAAGGGCGAGCAGCGCATAGGAGAATTCTCCGGTCGTCTCCTTGATCCAGCCGACCAGATAGGGCCCAAAAAAGCCGGCCAGATTGCCGATGGAATTGACCATCGCAATGCCTATCGCGGCGGCGCTTCCCCGCAGGAGGGCGGGCGGGAGAGTCCAGAACGGGGGCATCGCCGCCAGCGTTCCGACCGACGCCGTCGTAAGAGCGACGATCGCAGGCAGAGGCGTCTTGAAGAAGGCCGCCGCCGCCAGTCCGGCTGCGGCCAGCACGGCCGCGGAAGCGGTGTGCAATATCCTTTCGCCGCGCCGGTCCGAACGGCGGCTCCACAGCGCCATGGCGACGCCGCCGCAGACATAGGGCAGGGCGGTCACCATTCCGGCGCCGACCGGATCGTAGCCGAAACCGCTGACGATCTGCGGCAGCCAGAAGCCGAGCCCGTAGAGAGCCGCCACCACGCCGAAATAGATCAGCCCCAACCGAACTGTCGTCGCATCGAGGAGCATTCGCCAAAGGGACTCATGTTTCCCGGCGTCGTGCGGTTTCTCGTTTTCCAGCAGGCCCTGCAGCAGGTTCCGCTCCTGCGGATCGAGCCAGCCCGCATCCTGCGGCTTGTCGGTGAGGTAGAAATAGGCCGCGACGCCGAGCAGGATCGCCGGCGCCGCCTCGATGAAGAACAGCCAACGCCAGGCGCTGGCGCCGGCTACGCCGTCCATCGTCGAAAGCACCAGGCCGGAAAGCGGAGCCCCGATCGCCGTCGCGAGAGGCAACGCCAGCAGAAACATGCCGAAGCCGCGGGCGCGATAGGGCGCCGGAAGCCAATAGGTGAGGTAGAGAATGACGCCGGGAGAAAAGCCCGCCTCGGCGGCGCCGAGCAAAAACCGCAGCGCCAGGAAGCTGGCGTCGTTCCACACCAGCCCCATGGCTGCGGAGATGATTCCCCAGCTCACCATGATGCGGGCGATCCAGAGCCGCGCCCCGACGCGCTCGAGAATGACGTTGCTCGGCGCCTCCAGCAGGCAGTAGCCGAAAAAGAAAACGCCGGCGCCCCAGCCATAGACGGTCGGCGAAAACCCGAGTTCCTTGTTCATCGTCAGCGCGGCGAAGCCGATGTTCACGCGGTCGAGATAGGCGACGAAGAAACAAGCGACCAGAAAAGGCAGCAGTCGCCGCGTCGTCTTGGCCACGACGAGTTCCGCCGCCGCCGGCGCGGCGCGGCAGGGAGCCGAGGCTAAGTTCTCCGAAGAAACTGCGTCCATGGCTCGCTCCGCAAAAAAATCCGGCGCGTAGTCCGCGCGGCTCCGACCTATAAGCGATGGCGCTTCCGCAAAACAGCCCGGGAAAGTCACCCTGCGCCGCCGCAAAGCGGGGGGGGTGGTTTTCAACCCCATTTTGCGCCTTTCGTTGGGATTTCCCCTGGCTCGAATGGAGGCGTTCGAAATGAAAAGACACTAAGCTTTTGTTTTAACGCGCTTCCCACGCCGAACCGGCATCCACTTCGGCTCGAAACGCTCTAGCGGTGGCGCGCCTGCCACTCCGCCAGATACTGCTGAGACCGCATTTCGATCAGCCGGGATACCGTGCGGGGAAACTCCTGCGCTTCCATCCCCTTGGCCGCGGCGTAGAGGTCTTGCGCGTCGGCTTCGGCGCTGAGGATCAGTCTCGCCTTGGCGTCATAGAGCACATCGACCAGAATGATGAACCGCTTGGCCTCGTTGCGGCGGTCGAAATTCATCGTGGGCACGTCCTCGACGATCATGGTGTCGAAGTTCCGGCAAAGCGCCAGATAGTCGGACGCGCCGAGGGCCTGCCCGCAGATTTCGGAAAAGCGGAAACGCGCGTTGCGGCCGCTCGCCTGCGGAACCCGCACGGAGCGTCCTTTCACGAGAAGATGCAGCTCGACGGCCTCCGCGCCCATGTAGCTTCGAAACAGCGCCTCGGCCGCGGCTCTGGATTTCTGGTCCCCGACCTTGAAGAAGACCTCCTCGACCGGTTGCTTTTCCATCCGGAAATCGGCGCGGGCGTCGAGATGGACCACCTCCGTCCGCTCGAGCAGAAGGTCGATGAAGGGCAGGAACAAATCCCGGTTGCGGCCTCCCTCGTAGAGGCGCTCGGGCTCGACGTTCGAAGTGGCGACGACGACGACGCCAGCGGAAAACAGCGTCGAGAACAAGCGCGCCAATATCATCGCATCTGCGATGTCCGTAACCGAAAACTCGTCGAAACACAGAAGCTTTGCTTCGGCCACGAGGTCCTTCGCGACCCTGGTCACAGGATCTTCCCCGCCGTCGCTCTCGCGCCGGGCGCGATGGAGCCTGTCGTGAACCTCTTGCATGAAGGAGTGGAAATGCACGCGCCGCTTGCCCGGCGTCGGAGCGGATTCGAAAAAGAGATCCATCAGGGTCGTCTTGCCGCGACCGACATGGCCCCAAAGGTAGACGCCCCGCGGCGCCTTTGCGGGAGCTTTGCTCCGAAACAGGGACATGACGCCCAGCGCGGCGCGAAAAGGAGCCGGACGCGCGAGTTCCTTGGCCAGACGGTCGAGCGGCCGCAGCGCGGAAAGCTGCGCCTGATCGCGCTCGATCAGGCTCGCCGCCGCGAGGGCGTCGTATCGGGACAACAGTGACATTGAGTTTCTCGGCAAGGCGGGTTTCCGTCGCTACGGTTCGCGTGCGGTTAAACCCGCCGCATTTTCCCGCTGATGTTTTCAAAAGCTCCCTCGCGCAATTCGCAATAGAGCAGGCGGTCCGGGTCCACCGGCCCGGGCATGATCACCTTTCCGCGCGGCGCGCGCTTGAAACCGACGCGGGCGTAATATTCCTCGTCGCCGACCAGAAGCGCCAGCGAATGCCCCGCGGCGCGCGCGGCGTCGAGCGATTTCTTCATGAGCGCTTCGCCGACTCCCTGCGAGCGGAAGGCCGGTTCGACCGTCAGCGGGCCGAGCAGCAGGGCGGGGGACGCGCCGACGAGGATCGGCGTCATTCGGTTCGCGCCTACGAGCAACGTGCCCACCCTCGCGACGAAGGACAGCGAGAGGTCGGGCGGGACGCCCTCCCTGAGGCGATAGGCCGTGCGCGCAAAGCGCCCCGGCCCGAAGGCGCGCTCATCGAGCTTTTCGATGGCGACTTCGTCGGCCGGAGACAGCGGCGCGAAACGCAAGGCGAGATTGATCATCGACGCGCGATAGCATGCGCGAAGCAAAGCGCAAAGCGTCGAGGGGGCCACGGGCAGGGCAACCGGGGAAGCGCTATTACCCTACCCTCGAGGAGGAGGGTCGCCGCGAAGCGGCGGGGTGGGGTGGTTTTCCGCCCTCTTTTGCGCCTTTTACCCCCACCCGATCGGCTGCGCCGATCGACCTCCCCGCCACGGGCAGGTATTCGCCCCACATCGAAAGATTCCGTCCTCCACCCGATCGCCCTGAGGCCACAGGGGAATCGGGGGGAGCGCGCAACGCTCATGGGGCGGCCCGGGGCGCTCTGCGGCCGATCATGCGCGGCCGCAGAGCCTGACGGTTTCAATAGTCTGGGAAGGACGCCGCCTCAGCGGCAGGATTTCAGCCCGTTGGGAGCATTATCCAGGGCTTCAGGCCGAACGACGTCGTGACGGTCCGAGCCGCCGAGCGCAATATCGGAGGAAGCGCAGCCGAAGAAGCCGAGAAGCCCCTGCTGGCCGGCATAGCCGAGATGATCTTCGACGCCGAAAATATCCTCGACCGTCTTCAACAGCGAATAATGGTTGAAGAAAGTATTGGAAACGGTTCCGGGCTTCAGAAAGGGCGACAGCAGCACCGCGCCGGTGCGATCGCCGCCGAAATTCTGCACGGTCAGATTGTACGAGCCCAGCGTCACGGTCTGCGGGAAGGAGCCGAGATTGGGTCCGGGCTGCTGATTGCAGCATGTGTCTCCCTTGAAGGTGACGACGGTGTTTCCGCCGCTCTGGGAGATCGAGGAAGCGCCGCTTTCGTCGAAGATGATCGCAAGCAGGCCGTGCCTGAACGCGGGCGAATTGACGATGACCGGGACCCACTGCTTCAGGAAGGCGTCGGCCGAGACGAGCCCGCCGGGGCGTCCGTCGACGCAGGGCGCGTCATGGCCGTCGTCGCAGAGGCTGGGGGTGATGAAGGCGAAGTTCGGCGTGGTCGCCTCGGACTTGAGATCGTTCGCCAGCAGGTCGAGGTTCACGACATTGGCGTTGCAGATGTCGGTCCGGTCGATGACCGAATGAAAATACATGAACGGGTTATGGCGCGTCGCATAGGAATCGCCATGGGGAAGAGAACTGGAGGGCGCTTCGGCGGTCTGGGTCAGATCGGTCGAATTGATCTGGGGATGGCCGCAGGTCGCGGATTCGCGGGCCGGATCGGCCCCCATGTCGCCCATATAGGCGCGCCAGGTCTTGTGCCTCGCCATCAGCTGATCGGCGATGGTCTTGACGGAGGCGGGATAGACGCAGCCCGAGCCGATCACCTGACCGTCCGGCGTCGCGCCGGTCACGTTGAAATCGGCGTATTTCGCGCAGTCGTTGCGGGTCTCGGGCGTCGCCGCCTGGCCGCTGACCATGGCGATGTAATTGTCGAGGCTGAAGTGGCCCGTGCCGTAATACTGCGAGAGCAGCACGCCGCGGGTCGGCAACACCGTCGAAAGATAGGGCGCCTTCGAACCCGGTCCGAAAGTGACGTCGTAACCTTCGTTCTCGAGCACGATGACGAAGACGTGATCGATCAAGCCGCGGTTTTCGTTGGCCTTGGCCGGGAAGGCGGCGGCGAGCGCGAAAAGGGCGGCTGCAAAACCAAGCAGTCTGAAAGGTCGCATAGGGGCTCCGTTGGGATTTTTATTCAATTCAGCGCCAGCGTATCTATGATCGCCATGCGAAGCTGGCGTGACGCGCCCCGAACGGCCGATCGGGCCCGCCGAAATTCACCAATAGGGAGACGTGGGGCCGCCCTGGAGTATCTCGTTGAGCCTCGCCCTCGTCGCATTGGTGGCCCCGTCCGGCAGAGCGTCCAGCGGGAAGAACGCCGCCTCAGCGATCTCGCGATTGGGAACATAGGGCCCGGTCTGGCGAAACTGCCGGATGACGAAAAGAGCCACATGGTCGCGCGGGGAAGCCGAGCGGTTGAGATAGACCTTATGCAGGGCGGCGGGCTGCTCCAGCAGCACATTGCCCTCTTCCATCAACTCCCGCGTCAAGGCCTCTTCCAGCGTCTCTCCGGGCTCGACGCCCCCGCCGGGAAGATAATAGCCCTCCACATAAGTATGCCTAACCAGCAGCGCGCGACCCTGCTCGTCGACGACGAGTCCCCGCACGCCGAGCGTCATCGGGCGCGCAAGCAGGCCCCCTAGCGTTATGAACCGGGTGACGAACCGGGACCGCAACCCTTCCGTATTTTCCATAATGCTCACGCCAAAGTTGATCTCGCCGCAATCTATGGCAAAAACCTCGCGGGCGCTTTACAAAAACGCCTGCTCGTTGTCCCCGCCCGCCTGGAGCTAAGGTAACGTGAAAGCCTTCTCGGAACTCAGCGAACGTGAAATTCTCGCTCTAGCCATCACCTCCGAGGAGGAGGACGGCCGCATTTACATGAGTTTCGCCGAAGACCTCGCCGAGCGCTACCCCGCTTCGGCGAAGCTCTTCGAGCAGATGTCGCAGGAGGAAACCCGTCATCGCCATCTGCTGCTCGAGGAATATCGCAAGCGGTTCGGCGAGCATCTGCCGCCGATCCGGCGCGAGGACGTCAAAGGCTTTTTGCGCCGCCGGCCGGTGTGGCTGACCCGCAACCTTCCGCTCGACACCATCCGAAAACAGGCCGAAACGATGGAGTTCGAGAGCCGCCGCTTCTATGAGAAAGCGCGAGACTTCACCACCGATGTCGGGGTGAGGAAGCTCCTCGGCGATCTCGCGGCGATGGAAAGCGGACATGAAAAGATCGCCGAGCGGATAGGCGCCGCGACGCTGACGAGAACCGCCGTGGAGGAGGAGGAGGCGACCCGCCACCGCATGTTCGTGCTGCAATATGTGCAGCCCGGCCTCGCAGGGCTCATGGACGGGTCGGTGTCGACCCTCGCGCCCTTGTTTGCGGCGGCTTTCGCCACCCAGAACAACTTCCAGACCTTTCTCGTCGGCCTCGCCGCCTCGATCGGCGCGGGGATCAGCATGGGCTTCGCCGAGGCCCTGTCCGACGACGGCTCCCTCACCGGCCGCGGCTCGCCCTATCTGCGCGGCGGCGTGTGCGGATTGATGACGGCGCTCGGAGGGCTCGGCCATTCGCTTCCCTATCTCGTTCCCGATTCGCTTCCCAATCATTTCCAGATCGCCACCGGAATCGCCTCCATCGTGGTGTTCTTCGAGCTCTGGGCCATCGCGTGGGTCCGCGCGCGCTATATGGACACGCCTTTCCTTCAGGCGGTTTTCCAGATCGTGCTCGGCGGAATCGTCGTGCTCGCCGCCGGCGTGCTGATCGGGGGGGCCTGACCTTTTGTCCTTTCTGCTCGCCCATCTCTCCGACGCCCATATCGGCCCCGTTCCGCGGCCCAATCTCGCGGAACTGATCGGAAAACGCGTTACCGGCTATGTGAACTGGCTGCGCAAGCGCGCGGCCCAGCACGATATGGAGCTGCTCGGCCGACTGGTCGACGATTTGCTCGCGCAGCGCCCGGACCATGTCGCCATGACCGGAGACATCGTGAACATCGGCCTCAACGCCGAAATCGCGCTGGCGCGTCAGTGGCTGGCCCGGCTCGGACATCCCGAGGCGGTGAGCTTCTCGCCGGGAAACCACGACGCCTATGTTCCAACCTCGATGCCGGCGCTTGCGCGCACCTTCGCGCCCTGGACGACCGGCGACGACGGCTCGTCCGCTTTCCCTTTTCTGCGGCGCAGGGACAAGATTGCGCTGATCGGGCTTTCATCGGGCGTGCCGACAGCCCCCTTCGTCGCCTCGGGGAGGCTCGGGACCGAGCAATGCGCCAGATTGGAAAAGCTTTTGCGGCAGACCAGGGAAGAAGGCCTCGCCCGGGTGGTGCTACTGCATCACCCGCCCCATCGCGGAGGCGCGAGGGCGCTTCGCGGGCTGGAAGACGCCTCGGCTTTCGAGGGCATTATCGCGCGCGAGGGCGCCGAGCTCGTCCTGCACGGACACAACCACCGGCAGAGCGTGCATTATCTGCCCGGACCGCAGGGGAGCAAAACTCCGGTGGTCGGCGTCGCCTCGGCTTCGGCGCGCCCGGGGAGCCATTATCCCGGCGCTGCCTATAATCTCTATCGAATCTCGCGGGAGGGCGAGGGCGTCAGCGTGAGGCTGCAGACGCGAGGTTTCGACAGGGAAGAAAGCGCGATCGTAAACCAGGGATCGCTGAGCCTGTAGAGCGCATTCCGTCGCCCAGTCGTTTTTGATCTCGCGCGAATGGATCCGCGCCGGGCTTCAGCGACCGGTCAGATTGCGATAGGCCCAGACCGCCAAAAGCGCCAGCAAGCCGAAAAACGTCGCCGATCCCAGCAGTTCGACCACGAACAGGAACAGCTGCATTGCGCGCAGCCGGAAAGCCGAGCCGCCCGTCGCGACAGGGACGGGGGCAGGGGCGACGGATTGGTCGACCCGCGCCGCGGCCCGCGCCGCGCTCGCCGGAGCCGCCCCGCCGCTGGCGTAATCCACCGCCAGCGCCTTCTCGCGCTCGATCAGGCGATGGGCGATATAGGCGGTGATCGCCTCGATGAGCGTGTCGGTCTTGTCGCTTTCGCAGATCACGATGCGGCCATGGCGCGTATCCTGCAGAAAGCGATAACTGCGGCGATCGCGGCCCATCTCGACGA
Organism: Methylocystis heyeri; assembly: GCF_004802635.2. Lineage (NCBI taxonomy): Bacteria > Pseudomonadati > Pseudomonadota > Alphaproteobacteria > Hyphomicrobiales > Methylocystaceae > Methylocystis > Methylocystis heyeri. The sequence goes on along the minus strand of NZ_CP046052.1, from coordinate 1,017,599 downwards.
AGCCGATATGGTCGATGAAAAGGCGCGGCCTCTCGCCGGGCGAGATGGCGAAATCGAACAGGTCGCAGTCCTGCGGCAATTGGGCGACGACGGGCGCGAGCTGCTCGCGCAGGATCTCCAGCCGGGCGATTTCGGCTCCCCGCAGATCCGCCAGCACGGTGGATTGTTCCGCGTTTTCGATTCGGGCGCGGGTCAGCGCCCTCGCGAGGCTTTCCACGCGCTTGTCGGCAGGAGAGGGCGCAGCCGCCGGAACGGGCGACGGCTCCGCGCCCGCCGCCGCCAGCCGCTTGTCTCTGACTGCGCTTGCGCCGGTTCTGACGGTCTCCGCCGAAACGGCGCGACCGCGTACGCTCTCATCGATGTTGGTCAAGATTCCCGCCCGATTGAGCCGCAAAATTTTACGCTTGATTCACTATAGACCTTTCCCAAGCCGCTGCGAAGGCCCGTCTCGCGCCCGAGAAATGGATTGACCTGCCGGCGCTTAGGTCCGCTGACCGAAACCGGCGGATTCCCGCCGGTTCGACATGTTTTTGCGATAAAGTTGCGCTCCAACCCTGTTGTCGGCGCGATTTCCCGTCGCTCGAACCTTCCGTTCGGGTTTGGCGTCCCGATTCATCGCATTACGCCAGCTCCGCGGCGGCGGGGGTCGACTTTTAACGTTCGTTCCGGCAAGTGGAAGCCAAAGCAGCTTGAATCGGGGCAATAAACAAAGCGCCGGATTTTCGAATCGAAAAGCGCGCGAGGGAACGCAATGGCGGACATCGAAGTCGGAGCCCGCTCGGTCGGGCGAACGCTGGAACGAACCCTGCTCGGCGCCTGCCTTGCGACCGCTGCATATTTCGGGGCGGCGAAGGGCGACGGCCACGCGCTGTGGGCGGGGCTCCTCGGCGCGCTGGCGCTGTATCTGCTCCGGCCGGTCGATCCCCGCGACGGACGGTTCGGCTATTTCCGCAAAGCCGAGGCGATCGTCGACTATGCGGCCATCGCAGCTTTTACGGCGCTGTGCGACCCCTCCGGCGTGCTTTGGCGCGCTCCCGCTTCCATGGCGGAACTTTTCAGGCTGACCTCCCCCGGAGCCGGGACCGCGACCCTGATCTACATCTCGGGCGCGGCCATGCTGGCCGGGCGCACGCCTCTCGCGCTTCGGGCGGCCCTGTTCCTGCTGCCCTTTCTGTTCTGTCTTCTGATTTCCCTGGGCTCGCCGACGACGGGCGAACTGGGCCGGCTCATCTTCCTCGGGCTCGATGCGCCCGAACTGCTCCGGACCATAGCCGGACGCAGCTTGATCCTGTTCCTTCTCAACGAGGCGGTAGTCGTCGGCATGCCGATGGCGCTCGGGCGCTTCCTGCCGCGCGAGTGGCGTCCGCACGGCGTGCTCTTCCTCGCTGCGTTTTTCGCGTCCATCACGCCTGAAATAGCGGGCTCGGTCGCTCTTTACATCGCGCCATATCTGCCGGCGCCGCTGGCGCAAACGGCGTCGGCGCTCGCCGCGGCGGTGGCGCAGGCGGGCCTGTGGGGAGAAACCTATCTGGTCACGCAGTCTCTCGCCGGACTTCTGGGCGGGGCGGCGTCGCTGTCGGTCATCGTGTTCGGAGATTGGAAAAGCGGCGCGGAGAAGGGCTTCGTCTACGGCCTCGTATTCATGGGCCTGCTGCTCGCGGTCGACCTCGTGATCGGATTTGCGCCGGCCCGCGCAACGATCCTGTGGACCGGACCGCTCGGCGCCGGTCTGTTGGGAGCGGGGCTGTTCCCGCTGGCGCGAACCATCGTGGAGAGCACCGATTCGACGTCGCCCTTCCTGGGAAGGCTCGAGCACCAATACGAAACCCGCTCGAATTTTCTGCGCGGGGCCGTCAGCGGCGTCGGCGTATGGCTCGCCTTCACGCTGGATCTTCCGAGCGCCGGCGCTTTCGATCGTTTCCTGTTCGGCGCCGTCGTGGGAACCATAGCCTTTGCCGGCGTCGACGCCGCGATCGACGGCTACGAGCTGAAGCAGGGGCGCCGCCAGCATTTGCGAAGCTGGCGCGTCTATGCGCTCGGCGCCATGCTCGGCGGCATCGTCGCCGGGGCCATCGCCTGGTACCTCGACCAGGGCCAGCTTTCGACCATCGTCTCGAAATATTTCGCCTATGTCTCGCTCGACTACAAGGCGGACGGAAGACCGGTCAATCCCTACATCATTCGACCATTGTTCTCGAAATGGGGTGCGACCGACCTCGGCCTCTCCGACGGGGGCGTCAAGGTTTTTTATGACGAGTCCCTTTCCGGCGTCATCCAATGGGTGTTCGCGGCTCCGCTTTTCTCCGTCAACGGGTTTTTCCTCGCCGCCCTGGTGCAGCGCAGCCTCAAGCCGCTGCGTCAGCTCGCCAGCCTCGAAGGGCTGGACCTCCTGGTCGAGAACGCCGTCCGCGTGCTGCGCTGGGGCCTCTGGATGGCTCCGGTGATCTATTCCTTCCTGAAGGCAGCGCCGGACCCCACCTGGTACAACCAGGACGGCCTGGTGCGGTCCGCCGTCGCCGCCTGGATGTATTCGACCCTGCCGGACCAGGACTTCCGCAACTGGAGCCTCGACATTTTCACTGCGCTGCTGGCCTTCGACGGGCTGCGGGTGCTGATCTGGTTCGACCACATGGGCCTGCGCGTCGCCACGCTGGTCAATTTTTCCTTTATCGGCGGCGACATCGCCGACGAAAAAGCGGCGCGCTTCCTCGGCAAGGCGCAGGTCAGCCGAGCCATTCCCGAGGGCATCCGCCGTTTCGGCACCTGGGCTCCGCTTCTGCTGCCGTTCTATATCCCCCGCGGCGCGGAGTGGGACAAGGCCTGGTCGGCCGCGGAACATATGAGCGGTCTTCGCGCGCCCTCCTACACCTATCTCATCAGCGGCTATCTGATATACGCCGGCGCTCTGGCCCTGGCCCTGATCGTCTTCCTGCTGGTGCAGCTCGCGAGGGCGGGCAAGATCGTCCTGCCGGGCGTCACCGGGCCCGGCGGCGCGCCGGGCTCCAAGCCGCTTCGGCTCACCAACGGCCTCATCACCTCCGAATGGTTCGAGGACGGGCAAGGGGCTGCGCGGGTGGAGGGCGTCGCCCGCGGCGGGCCGCCGATCGATCTGACCCGCCGCCCCTCGGACCATGCGCATCCCCGCGGCCGGTTTCTGTTCCTGCGGGAAGACGACGGCCCGCTATGGTCGCTCGGCGAGGCGCCGACCTGCGGCGCCGGCAAGGCCAATCTCACCGTCCAAGGCGAGAACTGCCTGTTCTTCACCTGCCGCCAACAGGGATTCAACGTCGAGGCGCGCGTCATGCTCGCGTCCAATGAGGCGGTCGAAATCGTCAGGCTGCGCCTCATCAATCTGGAGCAGCGCGACCGCAAGACGACCATCGCCTCGCTGCGCGAATGGGTGTTGAACGAGACCGGCGTCGAGCTTCGCGACCCGGCCTACAACGCCATTCACGTCGGCACCTGGTTCGTCGGCTCGCTGAACGCCATCTTCGCCCAGAACCGGCTGCTCAAGGGAGGGGCCCGCAGGCCTTCCGACCGGCGGCTATCGCCGGAAATCGGCTACCACGCCATCGGCGCCGCGCCCGGCACGAAAATGCGGCTTCTCGGCTACGAGGACGTGAAATCGCGCTTCTACGGCCTCGGGCCCACCAACGCCCCCGACAGCCTCCTCGGCCTCTCGGCGCCCCGCGCGCCGGAAGACGAAGGCCTTCTTTACGGCTTCGAACCCTGCGCCAGCCTCAACATAGAGGTGGAGGTTCCCGCGGGGGGCGCCGCCGAGATCATCGTGATCGACGGCTGGGCTCGCGACATGGGCGTCGCCACCGAGGCGGTGGCCCGCAATCTCGGGATCGCGCCCATCGCTCCGGAGATTCTCGATCGCGCCCTGTCGCGCCGCCGCAGGCTGCTGCCGCCCCCGGTTCCGCAACAGCATCGCTTTTCCTTCGCCGCGGATGGCAGAAGCCTGACGACCGCCCCCGGCACGCCGAGGCCGTTCTCGCATGTCGTCGCCAACAGTCTCGGCATCGGCGCCGTGCTGACGAACGACGGCGACATCTTCTCCTTCAGCTACAATTCCAGGCTGAACAGCTTCACCCCTTTCCGCATGGGCGAGGGACGCATGGCCCCGGCCGGGCAGGCGATCTATGTCTATGATCTCGCCAGGAAGGACGCCTTCACCGCGACCTTCGTGCCGCTGCGGCGGCGCGACGCCGAATATCAGACGACCTACGAGCCGGGCGTCGTGACCTACCGCGCCCTGCGCGATCGCCTCGAACTGGAGCTGACGGTTTTCGTCTCGAAATCCCGGCCCATCGAATTCAAGCTGCTGCGCATCCGCAATAAATCCGATCACGAGCGGCTGCTCGAGATCGTTCCCATGCTCGAGATCGTTCTGGCCGAGATCCCCAACGAAAGCCTGGGCCGCATCGAGACCAGCACCGAGGCCGGCCTGAAGGCGCTCTATTTCCGCAATCCGGGCAATTATTTCGTTCAGGGCTGGGCTTTCGTTTCGACCTCGCTCGACGCCGAATTTGCGGAAACCTCGCGGCGCCGCTTCCTCGGAAACGAGAGCCGCAACCCCGCGCTGCCTTATATGGTCGAGCATGGCCATCCCGATGCGGGCGCCCCCGAACATGAGCGCAAGGTTGCGGCCTTCTGCGGCTCCATAGACGTCGAGGCGGGCGGCGAAGCGCTGGTCGTGCTCGCGCATGGCCAAACCGATACGATGGAGGACGCCGAAAGACTGGCCGCGCTGGCGCGCGATCCCGATTTCGCTCTGGCGGCCCTGGAAGAGAGCAGGGCCTTCTGGCGCGACGAGACCTCCGTGCTCCGCATCAGGACCAACAAGCCGGAGCTCGATCGGCTGGTCAACGACTGGCTGCCGTATCAACTGCTGGCCTCGCGCCTCTGGGGCCGCACCGGGCCGGCGCAGCGCTCGGGCGCCACGGGCTATCGCGATCAGTTGCAGGACGTCATTCCGCTCATTCATCTCGCGCCGGAGCGGGCGCGGGCGCAGATCCTCCTGCACGCCGCCCACCAGTTTCTCGAAGGCGATGCGGTCAAATGGTGGCATCGGGCGCCGAACGGCGGCACCGGTCTCGGCGACAGGACCCACGCCTCCGACCCGCACCTGTGGCTGCCCTATGTCACGGTCCGCTACGTCAAGGGTACTGGCGACAGATCGATACTCGACAGCGTCGAACCGTTCCTGGAGGCGCCGCTGCTGCCGAAGGATCGCGAGGGCGAAGCCACCGTGCCGCTGACCTCGCGCGACAAGGACACGCTGCTCGGCCATTGCACCCGCGCCATCGACTACACGCTGGCGCGCTTCGGCGAGCATGGCCTGCCCCTGATGGGAACCGGCGACTGGGACGACGGCATGGACCAGGTCGGCGCGCGCGGCCGCGGCGAAAGCGTCTGGATGGGCTTTTTCCTGCACGGCATATTGCTCGACATCGCTCCGCTCTTCGAGGCGGCCGGAGACGAGAAGCGGGCCTCGCGCTACGCGCAGGAGGCCGAAAAGCTGCGCGACGCGCTGGACCGCTGCTGGCGCGGCGATCGTTATCTTCGCGCCTACGCGGATGACGGCGAGGAAGTCTCGCCGATGAGCGCCATGACCTCTTCCTGGCCGGTGCTTTCGCGCGCGGTGGACGACGCCCGCGGTCGCGAGACCATAGAGAACGCCCTCAATGTCCTCGGCCGGCCCAACCGCATTCTGCTGGTCACGCCCGCCTATACCGAACATTCCCGCCCCTATCCGGGGCGCAGCGCCGACTATCCGCCCGGCGTGCGCGAGAACGGCGGACAATATTCCCACGGCGTTTCGTGGTTCGTCGACGCGCTGGCCATGCTCGGGGCCAGGGCGCGGGAGCAGGGAGATCACAAGGCTTCGTCCGAACTTTTCGCCAAGGCCTATCAGAGCTGGGTGGCGATCTCGCCGCTCTCCAAATTCGACACTCCCGAACAGGCGGACATCTACGGCCTGCCGCCCCATCAGCAGCCGGCAGACGTCTATGAAGGGGAGGGCTATGAGGGCCACGGCGGCTGGGCTTGGTACACCGGCTCGGCGGCGCGCATGATGTCTGCCGCCTATGCCCTGCTCGGGCTCGAGTTCGAGAACGGCGAGCTGAAGCTGCGCCCCGACGCCTTCGATCCCAAGGGCGAGTTGAGGCTGGAAAGCGTGAGCTATCGGGGGAAAGTGTTTGCGGCTCGGCAGGATGCCGTGCGGTGAGGGGGACGGTCTGAAGCCGGAGCCGCGGGAAAATGACAATGTTGTTTAGGCAGGGCGGCGCTCACTAGCCGCAGTGTCTTCGTGCCTTAATTGGGCGGCCGCCGTGCGCCGTGCCGAAACCGCAAAATGACAATTTCGTTGGCAGTCGCGCGATAATCCAAAAGGTAGGGATAAGGCGTGAGGATAATACGGCGCACCAAGGGGTTTCTCGTCTGACGTCCTGCAGCGGGATGCTCCTGCAATAGCGCCAGGATGGTCAAAAGCCGAGCGCGGATGCGCCGCGCGCTGGGGCGATTGCTCCGCGACATAGGCAAGCGCCGCGTCGATCGGCGCGACCGCGCGCTCGTTTGCGGAGCGGTGCATAATGCATCGGCAGCCGAGAGTGTAAACTGCGCTGTGTCTCGATAAACATCTAAAGGACGCTCCTCGCCGTCTTTCCTTTGGCCGCCGTCCCATAGTAAATGGCGGTTATGCTGATCGACACCCATTGCCATCTCGACTTTCCCGATTTCGCGCCCGAACAGGCCGAGATCGTCGCCCGCGCTCAGGCCGCCGGCGTCGGCCGATTGGTCACGATCTCGACCCATGTCGGAAAATTCGCCTCGATCGCGGCCATAGCCGAGCGCTATGAAAACGTGTTCTGCACCGTGGGCACGCATCCCAACCATGCGCTGGACGAGCCCGAGGCCAGCCCGGAGCAATTGGTCGAACTCGCCCAGCATCCAAAATGCGTCGCTTTCGGCGAGGCCGGGCTCGATTACCACTACAACCATGCGCCCAGGGAAACCGCGGCGCGGGTGTTCCGCAACCACATCGCTGCGGCGCGGATCGCCGGCCTTCCGCTCGTCATTCACACCCGAGACGCCGACGAAGATTGCGCCGCGATTCTCCGCGACGAAATGGGGAAGGGGGCTTTCACAGCCCTGCTCCATTGCTTCACCGCCTCGCGCGAACTGGCGCAGACCGCCGTCGAGCTCGGCCTTTACATCTCCTTTTCAGGCGTCGTGACCTTCAAGAACTCCCAGACCCTGCGGGAGGTCGCGGCGGAGGTTCCGCTGGAGCGCATGCTGGTCGAGACCGACGCGCCGTTTCTGGCGCCGACGCCCCATCGCGGCAAACGCAACGAGCCCGCCTATGTAGTGGAGACCGCCCGTATCCTCGCGGGCCTCAAGGGCGTCGGCGAGGCCGATTTCGCCGCCGCCACCACCGCCAATGCGGCTCGGCTGTTCGCCAAAATGCCGCCGCTGAGCCGCGCGGAGCTTGCCGCGTGACGCGTTCTGTCACCATCCTCGGCTGCAGTTCTTCGGGCGGCGTGCCGCGCGTCGGGCAGGGATGGGGCAAATGCGATCCCGCCAACCCGAAAAACCGGCGCCGGCGCTGCTCGATATTGATTTCTCAGGAGAACTCCGGCCAGCTCACCAATGTGCTGGTCGACACCTCGCCCGATCTGCGCGAGCAGCTCATCGACGCGGAAGTCAAGCGGCTCGACGCCATTCTCTACACCCATCCGCACGCCGACCACACCCATGGGGTCGACGACGTACGCGGCCTCGTCATCCTCAACGGCAGGCGCATACCCGCCTATATGGACGAGCCGACCTCGCGGATGATGACGACCAAATTCGACTACATCTTCGAGACCCCGCCGGGCAGCTTTTATCCGCCGCTGCTGACCGAGCACCGGCTGCATCTCGGCCGGCCGACTTTTCTGGACGGGGCCGGCGGAACCCTCGAGGCCACGCCGTTCCGGCTCGAACACGGCGAAATGGACGCGCTGGGCTTCCGCATCGGCGACATGGCCTATACGCCCGACCTGCACGCCATTCCGCCGGAGAGCGTCCAATATCTCGAAGGGCTGGATCTCTGGATCATCGACGCGCTGCGCCATCAGCGCCATGGATCGCATCTTTCGGTCAGCCAGGCGTTCGAATGGATCGAGCGCCTGAAGCCGCGCCGCGCCGTCCTGACCGACCTCCATGTCGATCTCGATTACGACGCGCTGTCGGCGATCTGTCCGCCCAATGTCACGCCGGCCTATGACGGCATGCAGATCGCGCTATAGGCGCCGTGGTCGCGGTTCCGGAAACTGGAATTCCAGGCGGCAGCTTCCAAAAATCCTGCTCGGTTGAAGGCGAGGCCGCCCAGGCCATCAAGCTCCCGTTATCCATGCCGCCAAACGGCGATGGCGCAGGCGCCGCTGCGCCGGTAGCCTTGGCGATTGGCGCGATGCCCCTTCCGCCCGGGGTGTGATTTTAGGTTCCATAATATAGATTATGCGAATGCATCGTGTAGCCGCAATATAGAAATGACACCCCTCCGCAAAGTTGAGATGGCGCTCGCCCGGGCGAGTCCCTCAACTGGAGACGGCGGGCATGGTGGTGTCGATGAGCGAGAAAGAGTTTTCGCGGCTCAGCGTTTTGATGGACACGCAGGCCGGTCGGCTGCGGATCGACGACGCGGCGCGGTTGCTCGAACTGAAGCGCCGACAGATTTTCCGCTTGTTGAAGGGCCTCCGAACGGATGGGGCCGCCAGCCTGGCGTCGAAACGCCGAGGCCGGACGAGCAACAACAAGCTCCCGGCCGCCGTGCGCGAACTGACGATGACGATCGTCAAAGAGCGCTATCCCGACTTCGGCCCGACCCTTGCGGCCCCGAGGTCACGCTGATCGCCTATATCGACGACGCGACGAGCCGCCTCCAGCACGCCGCCTTCGTGCCGTCGGAGTCGACCCTCGACTATATGCGCGAAACGCAAGCCTACATCGAGCGTCACGGTCGCCCCATTGCGTTTTATTCCGACAAGCACGCGATCTTCCGGGTCAACAACCGCGAGGCCGCCGGCGGCGACGGCATGACGCAGTTTGGGCGCGCGCTCGACGAGCTGAACATCGATATCATCTGCGCCAACAGCCCGCAGGCCAAGGGTCGCGTGGAGCGGTCGTTTGGGACGCTGCAAGATCGCCTGGTGAAGGAGCTCCGCCTCGCCGGCATATCCGATGCCGTCGGCGCCAACGCATTCCTGCCGGGCTTCCTGGCGCAGTACAACGCGCGCTTCGGTAAGCCGCCGCGCTCGGAAGAAGACGCTCACCGCCCGATTCAGCCGGGGTCTCCATTGGTGGACGTCTTTGCCTGGAAAGAAGAGCGCACGCTGACGAACAATCTGACGGTTCAGTATGACAAGGTTCTGTTCATGCTGGAGCCGAACGAGGTTACGCGTCCCCTCGCCCGCCAGCGCGTGACGATCGTCGATTATCCCGACGGTCGCATCGCGATCCGCCACAGTGGACGTGACCTGCCCTACCGAACCTTCGACAAGCTGCAAAAGGTCAACCAGGCGGCGATTGTCGAGAACAAGCGGCTGGGCGAGGTCTTGGCCTATGTCGCCGCCCGCCAAGCCGTGCTGACCGAAGGGCGCTCGAAGAAGGCGCCGCGCCGTCAGGGGCAGGCGGAGCGCCACATGTTCAAGCTCAACTGAGCGCAGGGACGCCACGTCCCATTATTTCAGCGGAGCAGGAGGCGCAGGCCGGCAAAAAGCAGAATGGCTGCGAGGACGTATTGGGTGGCGCGTTCCGACATCCAGCGCAGCGCGATCGTCGAACCGAGGATGGCCCCAGCAAGTGCGCCGACCGCATAAAGAGGCGCAGCGGGGCCTAGCCTCTGGCCTGCTAAGAGAACACCCAGCAGGCCGACCGCCGAGTTGCACAAGATGAATGGCGGGGAAAGCGCCGCTGCGCGCTTTGCAGACGCCCAACCGAGAGCGACGAGCATCGGCGCAAGAAATACGCCGCCCCCAACTCCGGTCAGTCCCGATAGCAAGCCGGAAGCTGCCCCCGCGAGGGCGGCGGGAAGCGACCGCACCGCCCGCGGTTCAACCGATTCCGCGTTACGCTTGAGGACCATCAGGAGGCCTGCCGTGACCAGCAACACACCTGTTAGCGTAAAATATTCTCGCGCGTCCAAGACAAGCAGTCCGCCGATGAAAGCCGTGACTATCGAAGGAACACTGAGGAAGGCGAGCGTCTTGATGTCGATGGCTCCCTTCCGGAGCAGTTGGGCCGTTGCATAACCGGCTGCGACGACATTCAGGAACAGCGCCGTCGGGCGCATTTCGGAAGCGGGGAATGACGCGAACGCCATAACAGCGACGAAGGCTGTCCCACCCGCCTGCCCTGCTGTGGCGTAGAGGAGCGAAACGGCCCCGATCAGGGATACGATGAGAGCGGCGTGCGTCATGTTCTCTTGTCGCGAACTCAACGGCTTGACGCAAGAGACAGATGACAATCTCTATCGATTCAATCGCGACCAGCCATTTCCGCGCAAGAGTCGACCCCCACAGTTCGGGATACGGCGAGTCTGGGGAATATTTAGGTTAGGCTAAAGCCGGTGGAAAAGCTCCGGGTTCGTTCGAGCCGCGCGTCTGCGCTTATCGAACGGCTACGCCGCGCGGCTCGAACCCCGGAGATTCGTGGTGCGGCGAAGAGTGTCATTTCAACTTTGCGGAAAAAGCGTCATTTCTGACTTGCGCTGACAGACGATCCGGCCCCCGCCCGGTTGATCGAGCACTTCCCCTTACAGATGGCGCTCATCCCAAGGCGGCCCGGCTTTCGAGCCCGACGGACGGCTTCAACCTTTCGAATTATCGCGAATATGGCGTGATCCAGCAGTAACTCGTCGCCAAACGACGTATTTCGCCGCGCTACGAGCCTATGCTGGACCTATTGGAGCAAGACGCGTCGCGGCTCGCATTCTTCACGAGCTGGGCAAAAAGGCCGAGGCGAGCGATGGACCCGGCCTCCATGCGGCTCATCGCGATCAACGGCATGCCACGGGCGCATCGCTATCCGGTCCCAAGGACCTGCCTTGCCCGATTTTTAGCGCATCTCCGCCGGACCGTCTGGCAAGCCTGCGAGATATGCAGCGATCGCCTCGACCGTTCTCACCGCGGCGGATGGCCGGCCTCGGTTCTGCCTAACCCAATATGCTCCGAAGCGATCATATCGAGATATTCGACAGCTCGCTTTTTCTCGGCGCCCCCAAGCAACAGGCTGGCGGCATGGAGGAGATATGCGTCGTATTCGTCCGCCGCCGGACCCCGCCAGCTTCGGTCGTCTATGGAGCGTATCCCGATCGGGTCCCATTCATCCCAGCCGATTTGCCGAAGCCGGCCAAGCTCTAATTTCGGGTTCATGAGCTAAGTTACGCCGCCTGCGTCTCGTGCTGCAACGCGCTCGTCGCCGCTTTCCCGACAATCCTTCTTCGCCCCTGTAACCTTTTCCTCGGCCGCCGGTATAACTCCCAGAACTGGAGCGGCGCCTTGGACAGCACCTCAAATCTTTGCAGAGCCGCCGCAGGCGATAGCGTCGCCTTCGCCCGCGTGGTCAAGGCGGAACAGGCTCGCGTGTTCGGCTTTCTCGGCCGGATGGGCCTCGACGCCGTAACCAGCGAAGACATTGCGCAGGAGGCCTTCTTGCGCGTGTGGCGCAGCGCCAAGAGCTTCGATCCGAGGCTGGGAGCGGCCTCGACCTGGATATTGACGATCGCCCGGAATCTGGCGCTCGGCCATCTCGGCGCTGCGGCACGCCGGCGCGAGAATTTCGACGAAGACGAAGTGCTTCAAGCGCCTTGTGGGGCGCCGCGTCCAGACGCCGTGCTTGAAGAAAAGCAAAGGCGCGCGAGGCTCGCCGCTGCGCTCGAGAGGCTGGCGCCGACGGAGCGCAGCCTGCTGGCCGCAAGCTACGATGAAGGCCTTGATCTTGCGGCGATCGCGCATCTCGAGGGCTGCTCGCCGGGCGCCGCGAAACTGCGGCTTCATCGCGCGCGGCTGAAGCTCAAACAAATTTTGGAGACCGACGATGGCTGACGACATCGACCAATTCTTCGCCGCGGCGGCGCATCGTCCGCCGCCGGGTTTCGCCGCGCGGGTCGCGGCCCTCGCGCTGGATTATCGCCAGGCTCCGGCGCCCCTGCCCCTGTGGCAGCGCGCCCTGCTTGCGGTAGGCGCCCTCGGCGGCGCGCTGTTCGCGGGCGAATTCGTACTGTTCGCTTTTGTCGCTGCGGTCGCGCGCTGACGCGACCTTTTCCATAGGAGTCCAGCCATGACAAACCTGACTTCGCCACAAAATGTTGCGCCGCGCCGGCCTCTCGTCGCCGCATTGCTTTCCACAGCCCTGCCCGGTCTCGGCCAGATCTATAACGGCGAGCTCAACAAGGGGCTGTGGCTGTTTCTCGGTTTCGCGCTCGGCGGCGCTGTCGGCGGGGTCTTCGCCACGCTCTATGCGCCGAGCGCGCTCATGGCGCCGCTGTTCGCTTTGGTTACGCTTCTCGCGCTCGGCATATGGCTCGGGTCGATCGTCGACGCCTGGCGGGTGGCGAGGCTCGGAGAACCCACGCCGCGGCGCGATTGGCAGGTCAGCGGGTTCTACGCCCTGCTCTTTCTGCTCGGCAACGCCGCGCTTTATTTCGGCCTCGTCAGCGGCGTGAACGCGCATCTGGTGCGCTCCTTCACCACCCCAGGCGCCAGCATGACCCCCTCCCTGCTGGGCGGCGATTACTTCCTGGTCGACATGCGCTACAATTGCCCGCTTTGCAAAGAGCATGTCGCGCGCGGCGACGTCGGCGTCTTCGTCTATCCAGACGACCGCACCTTCTATTACGTCAAACGCGTGATCGGCCTGCCGGGCGACCATATTGCGCTCCGGGGCCGCGAGCTTTTGGTTAACGGCGAGCGCGTCTCGAGCGCCGCGGTCGGCGACGGTGATCGGATCGTCGTCGCCGAGCAGTCGGGCGAGCGCAAATGGCGCGTGGAATGGATGAAGGACAAGAGCGCGCCCGACGTCGAATGGGTCATTCCGCCGGCATCGGTGTTCGTGCTCGGCGACAACCGCGACGAGACCAAGGACTCCCGCAGCTTCGGCTTCGTGCCGCTGGCCGATCTCGTCGGCAAGGCGCGCCAGATATGGTTCTCCAAAGGGCCTGCCGGCGTGCGCTGGGAACGCATTGGAAAGACGATCGATTAGCAGCGGCCTTGGCCTAGTCTCCGCCCGACAGGCGGAGTGGGCCAAGGGCGCTCGAAAAGCGCGGCCCACAAGGATTAATTCGTCGCGCTTCCGAATTCAGCAAGTTCCGCAGCTGTTGGCGCCTCCCAAATCGACTCGACAAAGTCGAACATCTCGCGCGTGACTTCGAATGGCAGCTGCCGGCTATCCCCGTGACCGGCGTTGCGGCGTTGAACCCGCCGCCACCGTTCCTCCGCCGAAACATCCAGAAAATGCATTTTGACCGTCAGCGACGCCTCTGCGGCAAGGCCTGCATAATGCGCGCGCTGTTTCGCGCTGCCGAAGCCCCAGTCCAGAACGACCGGCAAGCCGCGGGTCGCGGCGTCGGCCGCCGTCCGCCACATCTGAGAAAAGCAGCGCTCCACCCGCTCGATCGACCAGGCCGGGTCCAGAGGTTGGGGCGTATCCATCCAGAACAGCGCCGACATCCACTCGTCGATGGAAAATCGGGCGGCGCCGATCTCGTCGCAGAGCTTGACTGCGTATGTGGTCTTTCCGGCGCCGGTCGAGCCGCAAATGAAATGCACAGCGCCACGGGTCATAGCCGTTCCCCCACACGATCAAGCCGCGATTAAAATACACTCATCTTTAGGATCGGGGCGCGTTCGAATTTCGCGCCATCGCGGGCCCCGGGCGAAAGGACAGCAATTCCGGTCAGGACAGCCGCCCTCCGTTAGAGCACTCTCGCACCCGATTGAGGAGGAGAGAGATGAACGACAGCTATGGGGAGCGTTTCGCCAGAGTGCTCGATCATATCGAGCGGTGTCTCGGCGAGGAGCTTTCCGTCGAACGGCTCAGTCGCGAGGCGAATTTCTCGAAGTTCCACTTCCACCGACAGTTTTCGGCCTATGTCGGCGTCAGCGTCTCCCGCTATGTCCAGATTCTGCGGTTACGGAGAGCCTCGCGCCGGCTGGTGTTCGAACCGGACGCCAAGATCATCGACATCGCCTTCGAGGCGGGGTTCGAGACGCCGGAGTCTTTCTCGCGCGCCTTCAAGCGTGAATACGGCCAGACGCCTTCTCAATTCAGGAGCGCCCCTGCCTGGAAGCCATGGCGCGAAACCTATCAATTTCCGATTTCCGAGAGGAGAAGAAACATGGACGTCAGAATCGTCGATTTCGCCCAAACCAGGGTGGCGGCGCTGCAGCATCGCGGCCCGCCGGAACTGGTTAACGACTCCGCGCGAATATTCATCGAGTGGCGCAAGGAGAGCGGACTGTCGCCGAAAAACGCCAGCAAAACCTTCGGCGTTATTTACGACAACCCCGACACGACGGAGCCACAGGCTTTTCGCTTCGACATCTGCGGAGAGGTGGACGCCGATGTTCCGGCCAATCCGCAGGGCGTCGTGACTAAACTAATTCCCGGCGGCCGCTGCGCCGTGGCGCGTCACCTCGGCAGTCACGATCGCATTGGCGAATCCGCCTATTATCTCTACCGCGAATGGTTGCCGGGCAGCGGCGAGGAGCTGCGGGATTTCCCGCTGTTTTTCCACTATCTCAACCTGGTGTCGGAAACGCCGGAGCATGAATTGATCACCGACGTTTATCTGCCGCTCAAATAGATGAGCGTGCCTTGACAGCCGGAGGGCGCGTTTCGTCCGAGGCGCGCCGCTTCGCTCCCCTACCCCTCGCAGGATAGTTTTCGCGCCAGAGCCTCGATGTGGCCGCCGTCGGTGCCGCAACATCCGCCGACGAAGCGCAAGCCGAACCTGTCCCGAACACGCTTCACATTCTTGGCGAAAACCTCAGGCGGCTCCGTGATGAGCTCCGCGCTGCCGTCGAGTTCTTCGACCTCCCGATCGGCCGTATTGCCCTGAAACGCCAGAAGCCGCTCTATCGCTTTGGGATGGGTAGCCGCCACCGCCTCCAAAGCAGATTCCAGCGCGGCTGCGTGCACGCAATTTACGGAATAGCCGGCAGGCGCGCGGGCCGCCTCCGACTCGATGCGATCCATCGCCTCGCCGAGCGGCGTTCCATCCAGCACGACGCCCGAGCGCCGGATGACGAAACTGATGACGTAAGGGATGCGGGTTTGCGCCATCGCATCCGCGACGCCCAGCGCTTCATCCACATTGGGCGCGGTCGCGAGGTGAAAAAAATCTATTCCGGCCCCTGCGAGAGCCTCGACCTGCCAGCGATGAAACTCACGCGCGGCAGGCCTCGTGAGGCCTTCTTCCGGCCTGTAGGCGTCGCCGGAAGGGCCGAGGAGACCGCCGATGAAGATCGGGGCGCCGTCGCCGAAGGAGTCCCGCAATTCGTCGAGGAAACGCACATGATCCTCGTTGATCTGGCGTCCGCTGAAGGGCGAGGCTTCGACAGCGCGGCGGGAGCATCGCCAGGTGTCGGTGAAGATCAAGAGCGGCAGGCCCGCCGTCCGCGCCAGCCCCATATAGTCGCGGTGAATTTCACCGAGCCGGGCGTGGCCCGCGGCGTCGTAGATGAGCCCGCCATGGAGGATATGCGGATCGAGCGCCAGAGCTGGATCTCGCCGCACGCGCTCGAGCACGGCGCCTTCGGCGATCGCCGGCGTCCCCAAGGCCAGAAATTCCGTGAAGTCCATTTGGCTCCCGCTGGATCGTGGCTCCAGCCTCCTGCGCTCACCCGGAGCGCCATATACCGGTTCAATACGATAGGCTGCCGTCCCCGACGGGGCCGGAAAATTGATGAGCCCCCTCGCCTGCTCGCCCCTCCGATCAGCCATCGCGAAGCAGACCCCGCCCTGACTCCAACGCCGCCAAGGCGCTGCGCTTGGAATATGACGTCGCCGAGCCAATGCGTCGGGAGAGCCTCCAGCAGCGCGTGAGGAACCAGCGACAAACAATGAACAAATTACGAACTACCCTCTGTGAATAGCAAGCATAGCGGGGATAACCTGCATGCCCTCCCCTCCGAAATCGGAATCCCTTCATCGTTAGTAACGATTTTTGTTACTAACGATCCTTCGTCACTAACATTGCGTTACTCACGCTATCCGTTAATAACCATATGCGTTATTAACGGATAGCGCCGCCTTGAAACAGATGGATTATAGCCCGGTCCATTGCCGAGCGGGCGAGATCTGGAAAAGACGGTTTACGAGGGCGTTACACGGTCTCTCGGGCGATGCTCTCCTGGAGAGCCTGGTTCCGCGGAGCCAAGCGCCCCAAAACGAAGCGGTTGAAAACGCGAGAGGAAGAGACAAAGCGCAGGCGAAATCGCTTCTGTCGGATCGGATGCCCGACGCCGTAGCGCGTCAGAAGCGCCTCGGGAAATTGGCGGCGCAGGAACCGATCAATTGGAGCCCGCCCAGTCGCTCGAGCCGTCCAACCGATAAGAAATCTCTCTATATCACCGGCTTGGAGCGCATACTCGTCGCTGACGCAGCTCTACTTTCATGGAAAAGCGCCCGGCGACCTGATCAACCTTAATTTTTGGTATCGAAATTGATCGAAATTGACGGCTTCGCTGTCGCTGCCTCACTTCGAGACAGGATCGGCCCAGCTCTGCTCAATTTCGGAGATTTTTCAATGCCGAAACTCGGATTTTCGATCCACCCCGATTACGACGCCAGGCCCCGAGGTCCACTGCTGGCGCAAGGCGACCGGAGTCGGTCGCTCAATAAGATAGGCTGGGTTTTCGTCTTCGTCGGGGCGCTGTTTTGCTCGGTCGCAGCCTACTCGATGATCTTCGACGCGAGCTCGAATGCGGGGCAATGATGCGCGGAACCTTTGATGTCGAGAGGCGCGTCACGCAACGGAACCGCTGCTATCTCGGCGGCGTCATTCGATTTTCGGGGCTCTCGACTCTCGATTGTCTGGTTACCAACCTCAGCGCCGATGGGGCCAGGGTCGTCTGCTCTCAGCAGGCGATCTTGCCGTCGCTCGTTTTTCTGGAGATCACGAAGCGCCGGAAGATTTTCCAGGGGAATATAATCTGGAACGGCTACAACGAGTTCGGCATGAGATTCATCCGACACGACTATAGCGCGAAAATCATACCCTTTCCACAGCGCGTCCCATTATGAGGCGAGGTTTAAATCAACGGCCTGCCCAGGCGACGGTGTTTGATGCCGCCCTCCGTCTTTGCGAGGAGCGGTCCGAAAGTTCAATGTGGACGCATCTCGGGACGGCCCCTTTCCAGGGTTCGTTTGACCGCGGCCAGAAAAGCCGCCCTGTCGTCCCATGGCGCGGTCTCGACCGGCGCTGTCGTCACTCCTGCGTCGCCCCAGCTCGCCAGCGCAGTGCAGGTAGATGATCTTTTTCGCGCAAAAACAGACATGATGCCGCTCATTTACGACCCCAGCGTTCGTCTCGTCCAACTCCTTAACGGAACGATATCGCTTCCTTCGCTATGAACGAGAAGGCCATCTTTGCGCCTTTTACGCCCACCCGATCGCTGTTGAGCAGGGCTCCGAATTCAGGCTTCCAATTGGTTTACAACGGCGTCATGCCCGAGCTTGTCACGGGCATCCACGCCTTGCGGCCGCGCAGAGTCTCGAACAAAAGCGAAACATTGCCGCCTCGCTTGCTGCGTTTCGCGGTGTCCCGGCGTGGATGGCCGGGACGGAGCCCGGCCATGACGCGGATAGTAACGGTTCATTAATCTGAATTCGGAGCCCTGCGTTGTTGAACGGCCCTGTTGCCAATCCGCGCATTTTGTGCTCTACACGCGCTCCGCGTCGAGCATTCCGCTCCGCATCAAGGGAGACGAGCGATGACTTTTTCCGTTCGCTGCTCCGCCTGGAGCCCCCGGGTCTGATTTCTCGCGCAAGGCGGGAAATCTGGCCCATCCGGGCGCGCGCTGACGAAGTTTAGCGCGCCGGATTATCCTGTCTTTCTCTCAGGTATCTTCACATGGGCACTTCTCCCATCGTGGACGGCCGCGCGCCGATCCACGCCTTTTACTCGTCCAAATGCTGGATCGAGGGCGCCGCGCTGCGCCAATTGGAAACACTGGCTGAAATCCCCGGAATTCTCAGCGTCGCCGGCATGCCGGATCTGCATCCGGGAAAATTCGGGCCGGTCGGCTGCGCCATCCTCGCCAGCCACATCCATCCGGCTTTCATCGGGTCGGACGCCGGCTGCGGCATGGCGCTGTTCGCATTGGACGCGCCGGCCCGCAAGCTGCGCGTCGAAAAGGCCGCCGAACGGCTGCGCCAGATCGAGCGACCCTATGACGTCGACATCGGGAGCCAAATCGAGGCGGCCGGTCTGCCCCCTTCCCCCTTCGACGCCTCGCTCGGGACCATCGGCGGCGGCAACCACTTCTGCGAGCTGCAAGCGGTCGAGGAGGTTTTTGACGCCTCCTTCGGCGTCGACCGCGACCGCGCCTATGTCCTCGCCCACTCCGGATCGCGCGGCCTCGGCCACGCGCTGATGGAGGAGCGCATGTCGAAAGGGCTCGGGCCGATCGACCCCGCCAGCGAGGACGGGCGCGACTATATGCGCGCCCATGATCACGCCCTGCGCTGGGCGTCTGCCAACCGCGGGCTCATTGCGCAACGGGCGGCGCAGGCCCTGCGTTGCGAAGCCGAGCTCGTGTCGGAGTGCTCGCACAACTGCGTCGCCTGCGGGGCCGAAGGCGTGCTGCACCGGAAGGGAGCGGCGCCCGCGGATCGAGGCTTGGTAGTCGTGCCCGGCTCCCGCGGCGCGCTGTCCTATCTCGTGGCGCCGCTGCCCGATGCCCCGCCACGGGCGCTCGCCTCGCTCGCCCATGGCGCCGGCCGCAAATATGACCGCTCCTCCATGGCGGGACGGGTCGGCGCGACCAAATCGGATCGCGAGCGGCTCAGGCGCAATCCTTTCGGCGGAAGGGTGATCTGCGAGGATCGCGCGCTGCTCGTCGAAGAGGCGCCCGAGGCCTACAAGCCGATAGAAGGGGTGATCGCGGATCTCGAAAGCTTTGGCCTCGCGCGCGTCGTCGCCTCTTTCCGGCCGATGGTCACGGTGAAAAAGGCGGTCGAGGAGGCGCGCCGATGATCCGCCTGCTCTTCACATCGGGTTGGGGGCCTGCGGAATGCCGCATGGCCCTCGCCCACGCTTTGCGGCGGGTGGCGGCCGAGGCCGAGGTGGCGGATTGCGACTGCGCCATCGCGCCGCTGGCGGAAAACCAGGACCGGCATGGCCCCGGCGCCGCCATCGTCGTTCTCGCCGGCGCCGCCGAGTCCGAAATAGCCGGACGCTGGACCTCGGGCTCCGTGCAATGGGTGCATAAAAGCCCGCTGCGGCCGGGGCTCGCGCGAAAGAACTGGTTCATCGGCGTGTTCGAGCTGCCTTCGCCGGAGGAAGGGAAGGCGCCCGATCGGTCCGATATCCGGTTCGAAAGCTTCCGCGCCGGCGGACCGGGCGGCCAGCATCAGAACAAGACCGAAAGCGCCGTGCGCGCCATCCATGCGCCGACCGGGCTTTCCGCCACGGCGAGGGATGGGCGGTCTCAGCATCGCAACAAGGCGCTCGCGATGGAGCGTCTCGAAGCGCTGCTGAACGCCAGGGCGCAAGTCCAGCGCGAAGGCGAGACGCGCTTGATTCATGCGACGCATCGAAAAGTGGAGCGCGGCGCCGCCGGCCTTCGCTTCGAGGGGCCGGATTTCAGGCCGGCGGCGCGATGACCTGTGAGGCGGAGCCGGAGAAACCCGGCTCCACCCTCAACCCTCAAAACCGCGCCCAGAGCGCGCTGATCACGCCCCGCTCGGCGGGCGAATTCACGCCCATCGGCGCATCGACAAAGCCGAGCTGGACAGAAAAGGTGGCGTCGATGTCATAGACGCCGCTGATCTGGAATTTCTGCGCAGCGACGCCGCCCGACGCGCTCCGCGACAGCGACAGGGCAGTGAAGCTCTGGGCCAGCACCATGAAGCGCGGCGCGGGCCGCAGCCCCGCGGTCAGATCGATGCGGGCTTCGTCCCCGTTCTGCCCCGCCGTGCGGAAGCCGAACTGGGCGTCGCAGAAAGCGTCGAGATCCATCAGCCGGAAGCCCCGGAAAAACTGAAGCCTCGCGTCGAACTGCTGTCTTTCCTTCATGTCGAGGAAGGTCTGCGCGCTATGCGAGGACGCCGCGCGCAGGCCGGCCTGCAGCGAAACGAACACCCCTTCCACTTCGGTTATCGGGACGCGCCCAGCTAAGGCGCCGAGGCCGAGGCCGCTGTAACGGGGCGCATCGGGCGCCGCGAGCGAGGCTTGCCCCCGCGAGCCGTGAAAATCCATCGCGCTCGCCTCTGCGGCCACCGTCAGCCATCCGGCGGCGCCGTATTCGAGATAGGCCTGCGTTTCGAATTTGTGATAGGGCGGCGTCTTTATCAGCCTGCCGCGCCGGTCATAGGCGTCGTTGGCGTCGGCGAAGGTCGTCGTGACGATGAGCAGGCCCTCGCCCTCGGGCGCGAGCAAAGCGCCCGCTCCCGCCGGCGTCGTCAGCGCCGACAGGCCCCATAAAAGCGCCGGCCAATAACGCTTCGACACGGGATCAACTCAACCCTACGCAATCTTATTCTTAATAGACGCTTAACCTTCAGCTTTGGCAATAGCTGTTTCGCGCCCGGAGCGGCGAAGGCCGATTTCCTCCGCAATCACGCGGCCGGCGACAAATCCGCGGACAGCGCCTATCAATGCTTTCGATAACTCGATACGGGGAAGCATCGTGACCACTGATAAAACCGAGAGGTCGACGGCGGAGCTGGATTCCTGGGTTGGTCGTTGGGTCTGCGTCGACCAATGGAACCACAATATAGTTATTGCGATCTCCAAAACAGACGATGGACTCGATGTCCAAGCCTTTGACCCGAATGATGGAGAAGTGGCCGAAATATACGATCCGAGACTGGTGGGAGATGTATTTTTGTTTTCGGCGCACTGGTCGACCGGCCAGTTCACCAAATACAGGGTTCGCCAGCTTGGCGATGAGCTGGAAATTATATTTACCTATACCGACGCCACTCATTACAAGAGAGACTTAAGCCATCAGCACTAGGTTTATCTTCACCCTTGTCGATGCTCTGAGGCAGAGGCCGAAGTCGGCTTGGCGCCGCCCGCAATCCCTCGCGAGCGGCTCGACCCGCCGCCCCTCACGGGTTTGAGGCGCTTTCCTCCTCCACAAATCGCGGGAATATCGGAGCCGGGGCCGGCAGCGGCGCGCCCGAAACCAACGCATGGTCGGCGCTGGCGTGGATGAATTCGCGCGCCTCGAGCGGCACGGCGAGGAGATCGAGCAGAGCCCCTGCCCCCGCAGGGATGAAGGCCTGCAGCGGGATCGCCAGCCGCCGCAGCGTCTCGGCGGTGACGTAGAGGATCGTCTCCATGCGCGCCGGATCGGACTTCTTTTTCGCCCAGGGCTCCTGACTCGCGAAATAGCGATTGGCCTCGGCGACGACCCGGAAAATCTCGGCCAGCGCATGGTCGGGCCGGTAGGCGTCCATGGCGCGGCGCGCGAGTTCAACGACGCCGCCGGATTCATTGAGGATCCTGGCGTCTTCTTCCAGCGTCTCGTGAAGGCGCGGAACCGCGCCGCCGCAGTTCTTGGCGATCATGGAGAGCGAGCGCTGGGCGAGATTGCCGAGGTCGTTGGCGAGGTCGGCGTTGATGCGGTTGACGATCGCCTCATGCGAATAATTGCCGTCCTGTCCGAAGGGAATTTCGCGCAGGAAGAAATAGCGCAGTTGATCGACGCCATAGCGCTCGGCGAGCTCGATGGGATCGACCACATTGCCGACCGACTTCGACATTTTCTCGCCGCGGCTGAACAGGAAGCCGTGTACGACGATTTTCTCGGGCAGAGGCGCGCTCGCGGAGAGCAGGAAAGCCGGCCAGAAAATGGCGTGGAAACGGGTGATGTCCTTGCCGATGACATGGGCGTCGGCGGGCCAGAAACGGACTCGGTCGCCCTGCCCGGTGAGCCAGCCGGTCGCGGTGATGTAATTGGTCAGGGCGTCGACCCAGACATACATCACATGGCTGGAGCTGGTCTGGGGGCTGGCCGGTATCGGAATGCCCCAGTCGAAGGTCGTGCGCGAGATGGAAAGATCGGCGAGGCCGCGCTTTACGAAGGCGACGATTTCATTCTTGTAATGCTCGGGCGTGATGAAATCGGGATGCGACTCGTAATGAGCGAGCAGCTTTTCGCCATAGGCCGAGAGCCGGAAGAACCAGCTCTCCTCCTCGACCCATTCGACCGGCGTGCCGGTGGGGGCGTATTTCTTGCCGTCCCGCTCGGTCAATTCGCCTTCGTCGTAATAGGCTTCGTCGCGCACCGAATACCATCCCGCATATTTCGCGAGATAGATGTCGCCGTTCGCCTCCATGCGACGCCATATTTCCAGCGCCGCCTGCTTGTGGCGCTCCTGGGTCGTGCGCACGATGTCGTCGGCGCGGGCGTTCAGAACCTCGCCCATCCGTTCGAACTGCGCCGCGGTGCGGTCGGCGAGCCCTTGCGGCGTCAGCCCTTCGCGTTCGGCCGTGCGCTGCATCTTCTGGCCGTGCTCGTCCATGCCGGTGACGAACAGGACATCGAAGCCCTCCAGGCGCTTCCACCTTGCGAAAGCGTCGGTGGCGATGCGCTCATAGGCATGGCCGATGTGGGGCGCGCCGTTCGCATAAGGAATGGCGGTCGAGATCATATAGGTCGGGCGCTGCGTCATAGGCGCGGGTTTACCGCGCTTTCGCGGCGCGGGAAAGCGGATAGAGCGTCTGCGAGCCGGTTCCGGTCCGCAACCGGGAAGACTGAGGTCAGCGGCCGGGCTCCGGCGGACTCGCGGTGTTGTCCATCACGCCCATGATCTTGCGAAACAGCCCCGGGGTCAGGGCCGAAAGCGGATTGACCCTCACGGTCGGAGAACCCAGCGCGCCGGTGACGCGATAATTGAGCGCAAATATTCCCTCATGCGCTCCCCCGGTGAGTATCTGCCCGAACACCGGTATATTGGAGACCAGATTGTTCAGCCCGTAGACCGGCACATAGGAGCCGCCGATGTCCACGGTCTCCCGCGACATGTCGATATAGCCGTCGAAAGACAATCCCATTTCGGGACCCGACATGATGCCGTCGCGCAGCGACAACCTGCCTCCGGACCACATGAAACCGGCCTGGAGGCGCTGGACTCGGACCGATTCCGGGTCGAATCTGAAGCCGCCCTTGTCGTCGACTCTCGACGCGCCCTGAGACATCAGCTGGCGCATGGCCGGCTCGTTCTTGAGGTAGAAGTCGCGAATGGTCACTACGCCGTCGGAACGGCCCTGGCCCAGCTGAATTCTGGCGCCCAGCATCCCCGAGTCCATGCGCCCGTAGAGATCCAGGAAAGACAGGAGCGCGCCGCCGTCGGCGGTGGATATCTCGATCTGGGGCGTCGCCGCGTCGCCCCGGCTCAACGCGACCGAAAGTGGCTCGCGCCCGAAATTGCCCGAGAGCGCAAATTGCCGGACGCGTCCCCCCTTGCGCTCCCATTTGAGGTCGACGTTCGACAGTATCTGCTTGCCGAATCCGGAGACGATCGGCGACTTCAGGTCGAGATCGAGATCGTCGAAGGAAATGGCCGCCGCCTTGCCGCCGCCCTGCGACGGCTTCTCGCTGACTGTCGAGGTGAGGCCGCGCAGCACGGCACGCGCATCGAGATTGGTTCCACGCACGGAGAGCTTCAGACCTTCCCCAGCGCGCTGGACTTCGACCCGCGCCTCGTCCCCGGGCGAAAGGCGGAACTGCGAGAACTTCGCCGAGCGAAACGCCCCTTCCTTGGAAAGATCGACCACGCCGGCGATCTGGGTGGGGCCGGTTTCGAATGTAAAGCGCTCGAGCGTCACGCCTTCCGGCCGTTTCGAGAAGGTGAATTGCGCCTTCGCCGGTTTGCCCGCCGGTTTGGCGACGCCGGGCAGGATATTGTCCAGGGACGCGCGCGAAAGGTCGAGTTCAACGGGGGTTTCGGCCTCGTTGAAAGGCAGGTTCGTCTTCACCAGCGCCACCACCGGGCCCGAGACCCCCGGAAGCGCGAAGCCCGCCTTGGCGCGCGCAGCGTCGTCCAGGACGAGGGAAAGCTGCGCCTGGGTCGGCGCTCCTTCTCCCGGCGCGCGCTTCAGGTCTATGGTGGCCGACCCCCCATACAGCCGCCCGCCGCCCGTGACCTTCAGACCCGAAGCCGGATCGTCGACGATGTTGAGCGCCGCGCCCTCGAGCCGTTCCGCGCCGAAAAAGCGCTCGATCGATAGATTGAACGCATTGGCTTCCACCGCCACGACCGTGCGGTCGGCCCGCGCATTGTCGCCGATTTCGAGATCGGCGTGCAGGCGGCCCTCGATCTGTCCCTTGAGCTGCGACGGCTCGAGGGGAAGACGCACCAGAGGCGCAAGACTCGGAATGGACACGATTTCGGCCGCGGCCTCGACGCCGCCCGCAAGACGAAGGTCGAGCGTCGACGGAGACGGCTTCACGGAGTTGTCCGCGATCGCCAGGCGCCCTTCGCTCAGATTGATGCGATGCTCGTGATGCGTGTCCAGATAGCCGCTCGCCCCGTCCAGGCTGAATGTCCTTCCGGTCTGGTGCAGATGCGCCGCAAGGACTGTGACCGGCGGCAATCCGGGAATGAGATCGACGAGGGAGACGTTCACGACTTCGGCTTCGCCGTGAATCGCCGCGTCGGTCGGCGGATTTTCGTAGCGCATCGCCACCATGTCGGACTGGGTGAAATCCGCCTTGAACTCCCCTCGCCTGATGATTCCGGCCGGCGCATGTTCGGTGAGCCAATATCTGACCGGCGCGGCGGCGTGGGTCGGCGCGAGCCGGGTCAAGGCGCCGATCTGGGTGTTCTCCAGATTGATCCCATAAGCGACATGCGGGCTGGAGACCCAATCGATCACCGCCGAGCCGGTCACGTTGGCCTCCGGAGAGCCGAGTTCGAAGCGGGTGAGCTCGAACTTCTGCCGGGCGAGCGAAAGCTGCAGCCTCATCTCGGACCGGTCTATATGAAGCGGCTGCTGTCCTGGCCGCTCGGGCGCCAGCACGGTCGGCTTGGCGAGGCGAAACGAGGCCTTCCAGAGATCGGAAGCCGGATTTTCCTGCCCTGCCCCGATGTCCGGAGGCGGCGGAGCCACCGCGCCCTCGATGGCGAGATCCAGAACCGCCGTCTTTACGATCACGGGAGAAACGACGAACTGGCGGTTCGCCGCGTCCCAATGCGCGGCGCCCGAGAGCTCGGTTATCATGACAGGCTCGAAATCGGGCTCCTCCAGCCGAAAGAATCCCTTGCCGAGGCGCAAGGCGCCGCCGGCCTCCAACACCCGGCCTCCGGCGCCGAGAACGTAATGCAGCTTCGCGGAGAAGCGCGAATCCGTATCGAAGGGCAGCTTGCGCAAGCCCCCGAGCAGCGCGATGTCGTCGAGGGTGAAACTCTGGGCCTGCGCGTCGAAATCGCGGCGTGAGCCGGGCAGCCCATGCGCCGAGGCCGAAATCGACCAGCGCCGGCCGCCGGCGTTCGCCCCGAGGGTGAACTTCATGCCGCCGGGGCTTTTATCCAGGCTGAGCGCAAGATCGTCGTAGCTGATGACCCGGTCGACCGTGCGGTCGTCGATGACGAGCCGTCCGTGCGAGATTCCCACCCGGTCGATCGCGCCTATCGCGCTGTCGGGATTGGTCGAGAGATCGCTGAGAATCCTGAGCGCGGCGCCGGCGCGGCCCAGCAGTTTGGAGCCCTCGACCGGAATATCCGGGTCCGGCTTCGCAGCATCGTCGCCGGGCGCCGGGACCTGGGGGGCATGCGCCGGCAATTCCTGAGGCGGCGCGCCGGCGGAGATGGTCACCCGGCCATCCGGCAGGACGGACAGGCGCAATTCGAGGTCGAGCATCTCCAGTCGGTGCGGCTTGATCCGGCCGGACAGCAGCGAGGAGAGATCGACCGATATTTCGGCGCGGGGCGCGGCCACGATGAGGCGGTCCTGGCATTTGACCGTGAGCCCCTGGATGGTCAGCGTCGGACCGTGATCCGTGTTGGCTACGGCGACGCCCTTCAGCCCGAAGGCGTAGCGGCCGGCGTAAAGCTCGTCCAGCGAACGCACGATTGTCGGCGCCAGCCAGTCGAATCCGATGGGTCCGCGCGAAAGGGCGGTCAGGAAAACGCCTGCCGCCATGCTCAGAATCAGCAATATCCCGATTCCGATCCCGCCCGCGCCGCGCACGAACCGACGTGCGCCCGCCGACAGGCGCGGTCTTCGCAACCTGAACTCCGTTGCGCCGAAGTCTCGATCCGCCTCGCCTTCTTGCCCGGCCTGCCGCTCGTTTATCAATCGTCCCCGCTACTTGATCGCTTCCCGCGCTCCGCGGAAGATCCCGAGCCCATGGCCGCTAACCCAAAAGGATGGCGCCATTTCGTCTCACGCTGAAAAAATGGGCTGTAACCGCCTAGCTTTGGCGCTTGCCTAAAACGGGCCGCTTTGCAAACTGCTCAAGGATAGGATTTCTCCTTTGGAAGGGAAAGCGCGATGACCACTGCAGCGACAGTCGCTCTCGAAGAAGGCGGCGCCGCGCCGATTTTCACACTTCCCGGCGCCGGGGGCGAGAGCGTGTCTCTCGCAGACTTCCGCGGCAGAAAGCTCGCGCTCTATTTCTACCCCAAGGACGATACCTCCGGCTGCACCAAGGAGGCTATCGAATTCAACGCCCTGCAAAAAGAATTCGCCGAGGCCGGAACCGCGATCCTGGGCATGTCCCCCGATTCGCCCAAGAAACACGACAAATTCCGCGAGAAATACGAACTCTCGATCCCCCTCGCCGCCGACGAGGCCAAGGAGGCGCTCGCGGCCTATGGGGTGTGGGTCGAGAAAAGCATGTACGGGCGCAAATACATGGGGGTCGAGCGCACGACTTTCCTCATCGGCCCCGACGGGAAGATCGCCAAAATCTGGCGGAAGGTGAAAGTGCCCGGCCACGCCGAAGCGGTCCTCGCGGCGGCGAAGGCGCTTTAGACGCACGCACCAACCCGACTCTTGTCGTCCGAACGATCCCGTTCGTGCGGACGAATGCGAGCGCCTGGACCAATCTGCCGCAGTTTCGCCGCCGACGCCGAATCGCCAAATAAGACGTAGCCCTCGCTCTGGAGGGCTACGCTTTCGAGTCGCGCCAGGGGATGAAAAATGCCGAAAACAACCTTCTTCTCCCGCCGGGAGCTGCTTTCGGGCGCTGCCGGAGTCTGCGCGTCGCTCGCCGTCCCCGGCGTCGGCCGCGCCGATATGGCCATGAAGAAAATTCCGCCCCGGCAGGCCTCGGAGAGTTTTCGTCCCGACGTCGATCTGGAACTCGTAGCCAGGCCCGGCTCCGCGCCGATCCTGCCGGGACCGGAGACAAAGGTCTGGCGCTACGACGCCACCTTGCTCACCGGGCCGGAAAACACGCTGACGCCGCTCGCGAACAGCTATCTCGGCCCAGTCCTGCGCTTCTCGCGAGGCCAGAAGATTCGCATTCGCCTGCGCAACGAATTGCCTGAACGGCACATCACCCATTGGCACGGCCTGCATGTTCCCGAAGCGATGGACGGCCATCCGGATTACGCCTTCGATCCGGGCGAGACCTATGTCTACGAATTCGAAATGCTCAATCGGGCGGGCATGAACCTCTACCATCCGCATCCGCATGAGGCGACCGCGACGCAGGTTTACCGCGGACTGGCCGGCGCGATCATCGTCGACGACGAGGAAGAACGCGCCCTCGGACTTCCCTCGGGGGAATTCGAACTCCCGCTCGTCATACAGGACCGCACCCTCGACGACGCCAATCAGCTGATTTACGGCGGCGGCATGCATATGAGCATGTTCGGCTTTTATGGCCGGCGCATTCTGGTCAACGGTCGAGCCGATGCGCGCTTCGACGTTGCGAGCCGCGCCTATCGGCTCCGCGTGCTGAACGCCTCCAACGCCCGCGTTTATAAGCTGGCCTGGGACGACGGCGCGCCCGTCACCGTGCTCGGCGTCGACGGCGGCCTCCTGGAGGCGCCCGAAACCAGGCCCTATGTCATGCTGGCGCCGGGGGAGCGGCTCGACATATGGGCGGATTTCTCGGGCCGCCCGATCGGCTCCACGCTGACCCTGCGCAGCGCCAGGTTCTACGGCGCGCTGCCCCGCATGGCCGAAAGAATGATGGGCGGCGCCATGATGGAGCAAGGCCTTGCGCCCGGAGGCGATTACCCGATCGCGGTTTTCAACGTCGCGCGCGCCGCGGACGTCGGCGCGGTCTTGCCGAAGTCGCTGGCGAAGCTCCTCCCCCGCCGGCGCCTCGAGGAGGCCGCCAATGCCGACAATCCGGCGGCGATCAAGATTTCCGAAGCGCCCATGAACATGTTGCTCAATGGCCGGGCCTACGGCGACGACATCCAGCCGGGCGAGCGCTTCCCCGTGGACAGCCTGCAACTCATCGACATTTTCCACGACCACGGCGCTGGGGCGATGGGCGGAATGGGAACGATGGGGAACTGCGGCATGGGCGGCATGCGCGGCATGGGAATGGGCGGAATGGGAATGGGCGGCGGCGGAGGCATGGGCGGAATGATGGGCGGCGGGTGCGGGATGATGTTCTCCATGCCCCACCCCATTCATCTCCACGGCCAGCAGTTCCAGATCGTCAGCCGGAGTTTCGAGGGCGACGACGAGGCCTATGCCTCGCTGCGCGAAGGCTTCGTGGATAGCGGCCTCAAGGACACGGTTCTCGTGTTCCCCGGCGAAAAGCTTAGAATCCTGAAGCCTTTCGGCGACTTCAAGGGCCGCTTCATGTTCCACTGCCACATACTGGAACATGAAGACATGGGCATGATGCGGCAGTTTCTGGTGGAATGAGCCGAGCGCCGCACCCGCGCTGTCCCATTCATGCAGTTGCAGGCGGGGCCGGCCCGGCCGGCCCTACCGAATGATCGCCACCGCGACACGCAATCGGCTGAAGCGCCTTCGGTTTCGACGGAATCAAAATCGGCGCTCGAGGTTCCTGATTGATGCATTTTCCGGGTCGTCGGGTGTTTCCACCCGACTTGAAAATGCTCTAGGGCTTGTTGAGATTCATCGCGAATTGATGAGCGCGGCGGCGAGGCGGATCATGGCTGTGAAGCTTTGATCGGTTTTGTCGGCGCGCAGGGCGATCCGCTTGAACTCCTTGAGTTTGCCGAAGAAGTTTTCGATGAGGTGACGGGCTTTGTAAAGCTCGATGTCGATGGCGAGAGGCGCGTTTCGTCTTGGATGTTGGGAGATGACGATTTGCGCGCCGCGCTCGTTCAGTTCGGCGACGATCCAGTCGCTGTCGAAGGCCTTGTCGGCGAGCAGCGCGCCAAATTCGACGCCCTCGATCAAAGGCGCGACGCCGACCGTGTCGAAGCGTTGCCCCGGCAGCAGAACGAAGCGGACCAAATTGCCGAGCGCGTCGGTGAGCGCGAGGATTTTGGTGGTCCAGCCGCCTTTGGATTTGCCTATGGCCTGGCCCTGAGTCCCCCTTTTGCGCCCTGTCCATGGCGGTGGACCTTGACGATGGTGGCGTCGATCATGGCGTATTCCATGTCTGGATCGTCCGACACGGCGTCAAACATCCGCTTGAACACATCGGCCTTCACCCAATCGCGAAAGCGTTTGAACACGGTGTTCCACTTGCCGAAGGCGGGAGGCAGATCGCGCCAGGGGCTGCCCGTGCGCGCAATCCACAAGATCGCCTCTAAAAACAATCGCCCATCGCTCCCGGTCCGGCCGGGATCGGAGGGCTTGCCAAGACAAAAGGGCTCCAGCTTCGACCATTGGCCGTCCGTCAGACAGAATCGGGGCATTGCAAACTCCTTTCGGAGCTTGAATCATCCTTCCACCAAAATGGGAATCCTGATTCTCAACAGGCCCTAGAGCGTTTCCAGCCGAAGTGGACGCCGGTTCGGCGTGGGAAACGCGTCAAAACAAAAGCTTAGAGCGTATTCGTGTTTCCATGAAACATGAATGCGCTCTAGCGCGCTACTGCGCCGAGGGGGCTGCGCCCGCCGCGGCTTTCTTCGCCAGCAGCTTCTCGACGTCTTCCGCCCCCTTTCGGGCCGAAGCGAGGTCCGGCTTGAGCTTCAGAGCCGCTTCATAGTCCTGCTTCGCGCGCTCGAGATCATGCTTTCCACGCCAGGCGTTGGCGCGGTTGAGAAAGGCCGCCGCATTGTTTGGATCGAGCTTGATCGCCGCGTCGTAGGCCGCAATGGCCTTGTCGTAGTCCCCGGCGCCGTGCAGCGAAAGACCGAGATTGTTCTGCGCCTGAGACGATTTCGGCTCCAGCTTCGCGACCTCGGCGAGATCGGTTTCGGCGTGGGCGTAGTCTTTCTTCGATTGGTAGTAGGCGCCTCGGGCTGCGAGGGCGGCCGTCGAACGCTTGTCCAGCCTGACCGCCTCGTTGAGATCGGACAATTCCTTTTCTGGATCGCCTTTCTGCCGCCATGCGAGAGCCCGCGCCGCGAGAATCTTGGCGTCCTTGGGCGAGAGCTTCAGCGCCTCGTCGTAATCGGCGATGGCGCGGTCATATTCCGCCTTGGCGTAAAACACCCCGCCGCGCCCGAAATAGGCGGCCTCGTCCTTGGCGTGGGCTGCGATCGCCGCACTATAATCCTTGAGGGCGTTTTCGAGATCGCCCTTCGCCCGATAGGCCGCGCCGCGCCCGGAGAGGATCGCCGCCGAGCCTGGATCGACCTCGAGAGCCTTGCCGTAATCGGCGATGGCCTCGTCCAGCTTCCCTTTCAATTGATAGGCGCTGGCGCGATTGGCGTAAGCTGCGACCTTATTGTGCTTGGATTCCTTGGCGATTCTTTCGATCACCTGCGAACAGCCGGAAATCCGCGTCTCCGGGTCCGCGCTGCGACATCCAGACCATGCGTCTTTCGCTCCGGCGGCTGGGATTGTCGAAAGGATAAAAGCGGCTGCCATTGTCGCGCGGGAGTGGAACAAACGCATCGGGGTCACCTGCTGGGTGGCGATCGTCGCCAAAGTAGACTATTTTTATAGCTTATTGAGGCCCGTTCATAAGCGCAACGAAATTCGTTTACCGCTCGCTCCCGCGTGTCGCCCGCGATTTCGGTTTTCCACAACTGGCCAGATTTCGAACGGCAAAGTTAGGATGGCGGCGCTCCGGGTTTGTACGGGAGAGTGAGATGTTGGCGAACAAGCTTGAAGTCGTGCGCGACGACCAGAAGACGGCCGACCTGATCAATCTGCAGGAACTGCAACGAAAGCTCTCTGTCGGCCTCGCGAAGAACCGCACGGATGCACCGCCCGCCGCCCGCCCCGACCTGCCCGCCGCGCTCGAGCTGATAGCAAAGGCCGCCGGAGCCGTGGAACTGATGGACAAGCGCGCCAGGGACATCGAATCCTGGGCCCTTTCCACCATCCGCCAATTGCGCGGCGAGCTTGCCTCCGCGGAAGGCCGGACGGCGGATATGGAGGATCGCGCCCGGGAAACGGAACAGCTCCTGCGCGAGCTTCAATTCAAGCTGAACGCCGCCGAGCAGCGCGCGGCCCGAGCCGAAGACCGGGTCGCCCGCGCGGACGAGCGCGCAGACAGGACGGAAGAAGCGCTCCGCGAGACCGAAACGCGCGCGCTGAGATGCGAGGAGCTGCTCGCGCGGGCCGAGGAGGAACTCAAGAAAGCCGGAACCAGAGCCCTGAGGGCGGAAGAGCGCGTCGCTCACGCCGAGGAACGCGCGGCCCGAGCCGAGGAAGGCGCCAGCAATACGGAAGCGTGGCTGGAACATGTTCATGAGATCATCATCAGGAACCTGTCGGGCGCCGTCGGGATTCTGGGAAAAATCAATCCCGAAGCGGACGTCGCCGTGGAGATGAACAAGAAAGTGGCCGCTTTGCCGACCCGCGAAGGTTGAGGGCAAGCAGCCGCCGGTTGCGCGGAACTTGAGGAATTTCAGGGACGCGCCGACGGTCTGACGTCCGCCGGCCTTTTCCACGTCGAAAATGCTTGCTTTTTCAGCTACGCCTCATGCTAGAAGCGTAAGCGCGCGAAAATTTTCATTAACGCGCGACGCGGTTTCTCCATAAGTCGCGAGAAAATCAAAGTTTTAGGGAATAGCCGGACGTGGGCCGGCATTCCTCGAGGGGAACCTGATGCCCGAAGTCATCTTCACCGGACCGGCAGGGAGGCTTGAAGGCCGCTTCCACCAGTCCGCGACGCGCGGTGCGCCTATCGCCATCGTGCTGCACCCGCACCCGCAGTTCGGCGGGACGATGAACAATCAGATCGTCTACCACCTCTATTACGCTTTCGCGGAGCGTGGCTTTTCGGTTTTGCGATTCAACTTCCGGGGCGTCGGCCGCAGCCAGGGCGCCTTCGACCATGGCGCCGGCGAGCTCTCCGACGCCGCGGCCGCGCTCGATTGGGCCCAGGCGGTCAACCCGGAGGCGCGCGCCTGCTGGATCGCCGGCGTTTCGTTCGGGTCGTGGATCGGCATGCAGCTGCTGATGCGCCGGCCTGAAATCGAAGGCTTCGTATCGGTAGCCCCGCCCGCGAACCGCTTCGATTATTCCTTTCTCGCCCCCTGCCCCTCCTCGGGCCTGTTCATCCACGGCGACCTCGACCGTGTGGCTCCTCTGAAGGAAGTCACCAGCGTCATCGAAAAGCTCAAGACGCAAAAAGGCATCTCGATCGAACATGCGGTCGTCAAAGGCGCCAATCACTTTTTCGAAGACAGGATCGATCCCCTGATCGCGGAAGTCGACGCCTATCTCGATAAAAGGCTTGGCAACCCGCCCCGGATTTCGATCCCCGCGCGCAGCGATTAAAGGGAAACCGGCCCTATGGCTCACCCTCCCCTTGAGGGGGAGGGATCCGGAGCCCCTCGCTCCCGGGAGAAATGTATGCATTTGCTAGCCGCTACGTGGGCGGCGCTTCAGCGTATTTCAACAAAATCATAAAAGCGGGAACCACACCCCTCTGGTCGAAACCACTCCCGTGTTCGGCCTTACATGAGCCTCGTCGAGGGTGGCGACGTCGATTTCTTCGATGATTTCGCATATCTCCCTGTTACCGAAGACCGGGGCCACTTCGCTCCCGAAGATATGTCGGGCGTCCTCCTCGTCGTATGCGGTCACGCCGCATCCTAGGCTGAGAACGGATGGGCAAAACGGGGCATTGACGCCGCAAAGGCCCATCAGCCCTTGCGCGAGTGCGCCTCCGTGTCCCTCGATGCGGCGGACTTCAAAGCGGGGACGATCCGCTCCTCGATCGCCTCACGATCCAGAGGGCCGAGGATCGAGAGTTCGACCACGGGTCCGGGCGCGATCACATAGGTGGCCGGCACGCCGCGCGCCCCCAGGGCCCGCTGCAGATAGGCGTGGCTGTCGGCGCCCACGGCGCGATAGGGATTGCCGCGCCGGGAGAGGAACTCCCGCGCATGTTCCGGCTCGTCCTTGACATTGGCGCCGAAGATCGGCGCGATGTCGCGCGCCGCGAGATCGACCAGAAGAGCGTGTTCCTCGCGGCAGGGCGGACACCAGCTCGCCCAGAAATTGAGTATCGACCGGCGCCCGGCGAGGTCGGCGCTCGAAAATCCGGGCATCGCCGAACCGTCCGCCCTCTTCAGCCCGGGTACGCCGGCGAGTTCGAAATCCCCCAGCTGAAACGGATTGAACAGGCGCGCAGCCATGTCCTTGCGCACCCAGATCTGGGCCGCGAGCATCGCTCCCGCCCCGAGAGCGGCCCCAGCGGCAACGCCGACGATGAGCCCCCTTTTCGAGATCGAAACCCCTTGCTGCGATGCAGCATCACTCCCGTCTTTTTTCATCGCGCTTTCCTTCGTCCGCATCCTCTGCACGCCTTGAATGCCTTCTCTACCGCGCCCAAAATTAACCATTCGCCCTGGCCAGGACTCCGCCTGGGGTCGGCTCGGATACGCCTGTCGTAGTGGGAAAAGTCAAAGGCTTTCCCTCCAGCACACGCGCAGCGAGAAAGCCGAAGGCCTGAGCCTCCAGGAAATCGGACGACCAGCCGACCACCTCGGCGGTCGTCACCTTGCACGGCAGGCGCATGACCAGCTCCCGGACCAGGATCGGATTCCGCGCTCCGCCGCCGCAGACGATCAGGAGCTGGGGTTCTTTGGGCAGATGCGGAAAGAGCCTCAACACGGACGCGGCCGTGAAAGCGGTCAGTGTGGCGGCGGCGTCCTCAGTTGAGAGATTACGTATTATATCAAGTGAAAAAGTGTTTCTGTCTAAAGACTTTGGCGGAGACTCCTCAAAAAATGGATGAGCTAGAAGTCGGAGCAGCGCAGCCTCGTTCACGCGGCCCCGCGCGGCCGTATGGCCGTGGCGGTCGATCGGCGCCCCGGTGCGCTGGAGCATCAGATCGTCGATGAGGGCGTTGCCGGGGCCGGTGTCGCAGGCGATCGGCTCGGCCCCGTCGGAGATATAGCTGACGTTGGCGACGCCCCCGATGTTCAGCAGAGCGACCTCGCCGCGCAGCCCTCCCGCCACAACCAGGGCGCGATGAAAAACCGGCACGATGGGCGCTCCCTCCCCGCCCGCGGCGATGTCGGCGGCGCGGAAATCGTAAACGACGTCGACGCCGAGACGGGAGGCCAGAGCCCGTCCGTCGCCGATCTGGATGGTCAAACGCTGCTTTGGGCGGTGCAGCACGGTCTGGCCGTGAAAGCCCACAATGTCGACGCTCGCCGGGTCGATCGCATGTTCACGGATGAGGGCCTCGACCGCCTCCGCATGCCTTTCGGTCACCATCCGCTCGGCGACGGCGAGAACGCCTGGACGCGCGTCGCGGTCGTCGAGGATCGCGGCCTCGGCGAGCGCTCCGCGCAACAGGGCGCGATCGGAATCGGAATATGGGAAGGCGGCCGTCGGGCCGAAGGCGATGCTCGTTTCGCCGTCCGTTTCGATGAGGGCGGCGTCCACGCCGTCCATCGACGTCCCGGACATGAGGCCAATGGCGCGATAAATGGGCAACGCTGCACTCCTACGCTCGAAACTCTCACGCTTACCGCCCTGACAGTATCCGAG
This sequence comes from Methylocystis heyeri, assembly GCF_004802635.2. NCBI lineage: Bacteria > Pseudomonadati > Pseudomonadota > Alphaproteobacteria > Hyphomicrobiales > Methylocystaceae > Methylocystis > Methylocystis heyeri. The sequence continues at coordinate 982,363 of NZ_CP046052.1, read as the reverse complement.
AGTTTGAAAGAAAAGCTTTGCATTTGCCCGGAGCTTGGCGGCCTTTTTGGGACGCCTGCGCGCCGGAAACGCCGCTTCCCCCAGCCGGCCCGCCGAGCGCATAGGCCCTTGAAAACATGACCGGAGAGGCTAACCTCCTGAGCCTTGGGCGCTATTCGCGCACCGCGCGCTCCCGGCCGCATGAGCGATTTTAACGCGAATAGCCATATTTCGCGAGAAAATCGCTGGCCAACAGGCCCGGGATTCTGATACAGGTATAGGGGCGCGGGACTATATGACATCCAACTGGCACATCCCCATCAAACCGTTTCGGCCGCCGCCGCGAGCCGAAAGGTTTACGCTTGGGCGTATTGCATATGGCATAGCGGTCTTGCCGTTTTTGGCGGAGACGAGCAGGTAGACATGAGCAAAGGTAAGGATTTCCGGGGGCCTAGGAAACGTGGCTTCGACGACGACGGCCCCTATAATTACGATTCCCAGCGACAGAGCCGGCAGCCGCGAAGCGCTTTCGGCGGCGGAGGCGGCTTCCCTGATCTCCCGCCCCCGATGTCCTCGGAGCCGGCGGTCGACGCGGTCGTCAAGTGGTTCAAGTCCGACAAGGGTTTTGGCTTCGTCGAGCTCGCCAACGGCACCGGCGACGCGTTTCTTCATATCGGGGCCGTGCAATCCGCCGGTTACGAAACCCTGCCTCCCGGCGCCAAGCTGAAGGTTCAGGTTAGCAATTCCGTGAAAGGCCAGCAGGTCTCTCGCGTGCTTGAGGTCGATCTTTCGGGAGCCCAGGAACGTGCGCCTGCTCCGCGCGGCGGCGGCTTCGGCGGTGGCGGCTTCGGTGGTGGTGGTGGTGGCGGCGGCTTCGGCGGCGGCGGTTACGACAGCCCGCGTCCTCCGCGTCGTCAGACGCCCGACCTCTCCACCGCCGTGACGGTGGCCGGTAAGGTGAAATGGTTCGACGAGACCAAAGGCTATGGTTTCGTGCAGTCCAACGACGGGGGCAAGGACGTGTTCGTCCATATCTCCATCCTGTCGCCTTCCGGCGTGAACCGCCTCGCCGAGGGCCAGCCGGTCACGATGCAGGTGGTCGATACGCAAAAAGGCCGCGAAGCGGTCTCGATCACGCTCGACTGATCCGCGCCAGCGCGACATCCGACGCCGCGACGCCTTCGAGGTTTCGCGGCGTTTTTTATGTGACGCTGCGCCGCCGGCAATGGACGCCTCCATGAGCACAAGCCGCCTGATAGAAATCATGGCCGCCCTTCGCACGCCGGGAACCGGCTGCCCCTGGGATCTGGAGCAGGACTTCTCCTCCATAGCGCCCTACACGATCGAGGAAGCCTATGAAGTGGTCGACGCGATCGAGCGCGGCGACATGGAAGATCTCAAGGATGAATTGGGCGACCTGCTGCTTCAGGTGGCCTTTCACGCCCGCATGGCCCAGGAGGCCGGCCTGTTCGATTTCAAGGACGTGGCCGACGCGATTTGCGAAAAGCTGGTGCGCCGGCATCCTCACGTCTTCGCGACAGGAGAGGCCCTCACTTCCGAGGGAGTGGCGGCCAAGTGGAGCGAGATCAAAGAAATAGAGAAAGCCCGGCGCGCCGAGCGGAGAGCGGCCCGGGACGAGAGCGCCCTCGCCGAAAGCGCAACCCTGGCCGGCGTCCCTCTCCCGCTCCCTGCGCTGACCCGCGCCATAAAGTTGCAGCAAAAAGCGGCCAAGGTCGGGTTCGATTGGGCCGACGCCCGGCTCGTGCTGGAAAAGCTGCGCGAAGAGACCGCTGAGGTCGAAGCGGAGCTTCCGGCGCAACCCGGTTCGGAGCCGTCAGCGGCGCTCGGAGAGGAGATCGGCGATCTGCTCTTCGTCGTCGTAAATCTCGCCCGGCACGCGAATGTCGACCCCGAACAGGCCTTGCGCGGCGCCAACGCCAAGTTCGAGCGGAGATTTCGCCACATCGAGACGAGCCTCGCCGGCGCCGGCCGAACGCCCGGGGAAGCGACGCTCGACGAAATGGAAGCGCTGTGGGTCGAGGCCAAGCGATTTGAAAAACAAAAACATTCGCCGTCGAAATAAGGAGGCCAAACCATGACCGCATCACAGACATCGGAAAGATACAGCGCCCCGGCGCAATTGTTTCATTGGCTCTCAGCCCTGCTGATCGGCCTCGCCTGGCTTCTGGGCCAATTGCACGGCAAATTCCCCGCGGGAGAGCCCCGCAGCCTCGCAGGCCTGGCGCATATTACGGCGGGCCAGGTCGTTTTGATCCTGCTGCTGCTGCGGGTGCTGTGGCGCTTCGTTTCGCCGCCGCCCGCCAAGGAGGCGCATTCGGCCAGCGTCTGGGCCGACCGCGTCTCCGCCCTGACCCAGTCGCTGCTTTACCTGTTGCTTCTCGCCATCCCCATCGTGGGCGTGCTCACGGTTTTTGCGCATGGCAAGCCCTTGCCGCTTTTCGGATTGGGGGCGATCCCCTCCCCATGGGTCAAGGACAAGGAGTTCGGGCACAAATTGATGGAAGTTCACGAGTGGCTCGCGAACGGGCTGATATTGCTCGCCGTCCTGCACGCCGGCGCGGCTCTCGGCCATCATTTCCGGCTCAAGGACGATACGCTGAAGCGAATGCTGCCCAAATGGGTCGGCTGAATCCACGCCGCCCACCGGATTCAGGCGTTCCGCCTGAATCCCTCGGGCCTTCACACGGCGACGGTCGCGGCGGGAAAGCGCCGGGCGAGTTCGCCGTAGCGCTCGGGCGCCACACGAACCAGCAGCTTCAAATCCCCTTCCGGCGTCGGCTCCCGGCTCAGCACCTCGGCATGGGCGTAGGTCCAGGCCAAGCCCTCGCCATCGGCCCGGTTTAGCGTCAAGGCGAGGGTCACGCGGCCGCCGGCCAGCAGATTTTCCACCCGCTCCAGCAGGGCTTCCAGCCCCTCTCCGGTCAGGGCTGAAACCAACGCCGGGCGTTCCGCGCCCGGCTCGCGCCGCGCCGACAGGCGCAGGCTTTCCAGACGCGCCGGATCGACGGCGTCGATCTTGTTCCAGACCTCGATCGTCGGCTTGCGGTTCTCGCCGGTGAGGCCGAGCTCTTCCAGTATCGCCTCCACATCCCTGCCCTGGGCCTCCCAATCCTCATGGGAGATGTCGCGAACATGCAGGATCACCTCCGCCTGGGTGACTTCCTCCAGCGTGGCGCGAAAAGCGGAAATCAGCATTGTGGGCAGGTCCGAGATGAACCCCACCGTGTCCGAGAGCAGCGCCTTGGCCCCGTGCGGCAGCTTGATCTGGCGCAACGTGGGGTCCAGCGTCGCAAACAGCAGATTTTCGGCGAACACCCCGGCGTTGGTCAGGCGGTTGAAGAGGGTCGATTTGCCGGCGTTGGTGTAGCCGACCAGGGCGACGACCGGATAGGGAACGTCCCGCCGGACCTTGCGATGCAATCCTCGGGTGCGCTTGACCTTGTCGAGATCGTGCTCGATGCGCCGCATGCGCTCCTCGATCAGGCGGCGGTCGGTCTCGATCTGGGTTTCGCCCGGGCCGCCGAGAAAGCCGAAGCCGCCGCGCTGGCGCTCGAGATGGGTCCAGCTGCGCACGAGGCGGGACTTTTGGTATTCGAGGTGAGCGAGCTCCACCTGCAGCGCGCCTTCCTTGGTGCGGGCGCGCCGTCCGAAGATCTCGAGAATCAGTCCGGTCCGGTCGATGACCTTGGTGTCCCAGGCCTTCTCCAGATTGCGTTGCTGGACCGGTGACAGCGGACAATCCATCGTGACGAGGTCGATCTCGGCGGATTTGACCAGTTCGGCGATTTCCTCGACCTTGCCCTTGCCGATGAAGGTGGCCGGGCGCACCTCATTGAGGCTGACGAGGATCTCCCCGCGGATGTCGAGATCGATGGCGAGGGCGAGACCCGCGGCCTCGGCCAGCCGGGCCTTGGGATCACGAACGGAGGCTTCCTTGGGCGGCCGCGTGGGATAGGGTCCTATGACGAGCGCCCGCGTCTTGCTCCCCTCGCCTTCCGTGGGGAGCATCAAGCCCGCTGATTTTACTTCGTTCACCCCTTCCCCAGCCTTTCCGTTGCAGCCGGCGCATCTGCGGGCGATTCTTGGGCCCCGCGCCGGAAGCACTTAACATAAGGCTGGCATGCGCAATCGTGAAGGCTCAACGCTTCTCCGCCGCGCCTTCGCCGTCTTCGCCGGGTTCGAACATATGGATCGGGTGCGCCGGCATTATGGTGGAGATGGCGTGTTTGTAGACGAGCTGCGAGTGACCGTCCCGCCGAAGCAGGAGGCAGAAGTTGTCGAACCAGGTGACAATTCCTTGAAGCTTGACCCCGTTGACGAGGAAAATCGTGAGGGGAACTTTGTTTTTCCTAACAAAATTCAGAAAAGTGTCTTGCAGGTTCTGCGCGCGCTCCGACATCGGCTATCCTGTTCTTGTTGTTGAACGCGCCAACGGCGTCGTCTCGAGTTCGTTGTCTCGATTCCAGGCGATAATTTAGCATTAGAGCGCGAGCGCTGGCGAGGCGCAAGAAGGTCTTAAATCTTTCCTTGCGGGCAAAACGACGCGTGTGCGCGCGAGAGGCACGCAAAGTCCCTCTCGCGCGCGGAATCGACCGCAAAACGAACCGCCTATTTGGCGAGCTTTTCGATAGCCTTGAAAAGCGTTTCGTTCTTGTTCTTGCCGCGCTTGCAGAAGCCGAGGACCTTTTCGGTGTTCCTCTTCTCATAGCGCATGTCGATGGTGGTGAAATTCTTGGTGGCCGAAAAATAGCCGCGCATCCAGTTCGCGATGAGCGCCTGCCTGTCGGGCGGGGCGTCCAGGAACTGCTTACAGGAGATCAGCGACATATCTACGGAAACCTGCGCCTGGGTAGGCAGGGCCGAAAAAGCGGTCGCGACGATGGCGATAGCGATAATCTTGCGCATTTTTCCCCTCGATCCTTATTTCATCTTGTCGACTGCGCGCTGCAGTCCCGCCATGACGGAATCCTTGGGGTTCGACGCGCACCAGGTCTTGACGTTTTCGATGTTCTTGACGAGACCGTCGAGATCGACGACGGTCGAGTTCGTTTTCTGGTTGTAGTAGCCGCTCATCCAGGCGGCGAATTTAGCCTCCTGATCGGGCGGCATTTTCAGGAATTGATCGCAGGTGACTTCATTCATCTCGATCATGACCTGCGCTTGGCTCAGCGATGGCGCGATGGCCCCCGCAAAGAAGCTCAGGCCAATGAGCAGCCTTTTCATTCGACTCTCCATAGAAAAACACTCTAGACAAAGGCGATCCTACAATGCGCTTGAGCTCAGCGCCAAGGGCGAGTCGCCATATTTCCTCCATAAAGGGATCTAATTTCTAAAGGCTGTTTGGAATCCGCAAATTCTATCTCTCAAAAAACCGTGTCGATCGCGGGGATGCGCCTCAGGCCGGCGTCTCCTCTTCGACCGCCAGAATATGTCCCATCAGGGCCTCGGCCGCAGGTGAATGGGTGCGGCCCCGCTTCCAGACGAAACCATAATTCAATCGAATCCACGGCGGGTCGATCGGCAAAATCACGCAATGGCGCCTTTTCAGCTCGTTTTCGAGTAGCGCCGGCAGGGAAACCGAAAGGCCATCGCTGGCGAGAACGACATCCCGCGCCAGGCTCTGACGTTGAATTGGCCGATGTCGTCGCCCCAGATGACGGGAATGTTCGGCTTCCTGCTCTGCGACGGAGCGGCCTGGGCGGAATGCGCCATCATGAGCGCTGCGCCCAAGCAAAGCGTCAGCCGGCGGAACTGCCTCCAATACATCCGACGCCCCCGTTTGCCGAATTGAACGCGGGGGAGCCGGCGACAAATAGCAGGGCTAGCTCGGCCGCGGTCTCGACCCTTTGGGGCTCAAGGGCCGCGGCGGAGCCTCGAAATTGGAAAGCGCCATGCAAATCAAAAAACTCTATCTGGCGTTCGCCTTTGCAGCCGTTGCGATCATCGCAACGCTCTACGGCCTTTCGCCGCATTGGTTCGCCAGGACTTTTCTCGATGTTCCGGATCTCGACGTCAGCCTCGCGCATATCCTGCGGGCCGTGATGGGCCTTTATCTGGCCTTCGGCCTGTTCTGGCTCTATGCGGCGTTCCATGACCGCTATCGCGACGCCGCCGTGCTGTCGACGGTCATCTTCTGTGCGGGCCTCGCCTCCGGGCGCCTCATCAGCTTCGCCGCGGACGGACGGCCCGCGCCGCTGCTGCTTCTCTATGCGGCGATGGAGTTCATCCTTGCGCCGATCGGCCTTTGGGTCTTGAAGCGGCCCGACTGAGCCGGGGCGCCGAAAACCACGCGAAAGCCGCAGTACACAAGCCGAATGCGCTTCACCTCATCGAGCCGGCGCGATCATTCTATGGACAGGGATTTCAGCTTCCTGTGCAGAGCGGAGCGCTCCATTCCGATGAACTCCGCGGTTCGCGAAATATTGCCGGAAAAACGATTGAGCTGGGCGATCAGATATTCCCGCTCGAAAACTTCCCGGGCCTCGCGCAGGGGCAGGCTCATCAGCTTTTCGCCGCGCACGCCGGCCGGAGTCGACGGCACCAGCTCGCCCACGTCCGGCGGCAGCATTTCCGCGGTGATCTCCGCGGTCGGGTCGCCCGACGTCAGAATCATCAGCCTTTCCACATTGTTGCGGAGCTGGCGGATGTTGCCGGGCCAGTCGTGCAATTGCAGCACTGCCAGAGCGTCTTCGCTGATTCTGCGGCGGGGCATGCCCGAGGCCGCCGACATGCTCTCCATGAAATACTGGATCAGCTCGGGGATGTCCTCGCGCCTCTCGGCCAGAGAGGGAACGCGAAGCGGCACGACGGCGAGACGGTGGAACAGATCCTCGCGCAGCGTCCCCTCCTCGACCGCGAAGCCGAGGTCGCGCGCCGAGGAGGAAATGATGCGGACATCGACTTCCACGCGCTGCGTTCCTCCCACGCGCTGGAAGCTCTGATCGACCAGCAGGCGCAGGAACTTGGCCTGCGTATCCCTCGGCATGTCCGCGATTTCGTCGAGAAACAGCGTGCCGCCGTGCGCCTCCTCCAGCGCCCCGATCTTCTGTACGCCATTGGCGCCCTCGAGCCCGAAAAGCTCCATTTCCATGGTTTCGGGCGTGATGGTCGCGGCGTTGATCACCACGAAAGGCGCTCCCGCGCGCGCGGAGGATTCGTGAATGCAGCGCGCCGTAAGCTCCTTGCCGACTCCGGGCGAGCCGGTGATCAGGACGCGCGAATTGACCGGCGCCACCTTGGCGATCATCTGCTGCAATTGATGCGCGGACAGCGAGCTGCCGATGATCCGGTCCTGAGCGCCGGCGCGCTGGCGCAGGGCCGAAAGCTCCCTGCGAAGCTGAAACGCCTCCAGCGCGCGCTCCGCGACGAGCACCAGCCGGTCCGCCTTGAAAGGCTTTTCGATAAAATCATAGGCGCCCATGCGGATGGCGGTGACCGCGGTCTCGATGTTGCCATGGCCGGAAATCATGACCACCGGCAGGCTCGAGTGCTGTTTCTGGATCGCCTCCAGAACCTGCAGTCCGTCGAGCCGCGAGCCCTGCAGCCAGATATCGAGAAAAACCAGATGCGGTCGGCGAGCGGCTATGGCTGCGAGGGCCTCGTCGGCGTCCTTCGCGATTCGGGTCCCGTGACCCTCGTCGCTCAAGATGCCGGCCACCAGCTCCCGGATGTCTTCTTCGTCATCGACGATGAGAATGTCGCTCGCCATTACACCCCGCTCTTTTCGCTCTCGGCCGCCATCGCCTCGGCGGCGGCCGGGGCCGCCTGCTTGTCCGTGGCGGGAATCATCAACCGCACGCAGGCGCCCCTGCCCTCCGGCGCGTCCAGCAGCTCCAGCCGCCCTCCATGATCCTCTATGATTTTGGCGACAATCGGCAGGCCGAGGCCGGTGCCCTCCGCCCGCGTCGTCATATAAGGCTCCAAAAGGCGTTGCCGGTTGACCGAAGGAAAACCTTTGCCGTTGTCGATTACATCGAGCTGCGCCATGCCTTCGTGCTGGCGCAGTGAAATGCGCACCACTCCCTTTTCGATCTGGCCGCCCTCACTTTGCTGCATTTCGTTCCAGGCGGCTATGCCCTCGATCGCGTTCTTCACGATATTCTGTAGCGCCTGCGACAGCAGCCGCCGATCGAACAGCGCCTTGAAGCCCGCTTTCGGCATATCTTCGACGATCTCGATGTCGGCGTTGCCGACCCGCATGAGAAAGGCGATCTGCCGGACGCATTCGCAAAGATCGTCGGAAACGAGCCGCGCTTTGGGCATCCGGGCGAAGGAGGAGAATTCGTCGACCATGCGTTTGATGTCGTCGACCTGACGCACGATGGTGTCGGTGCATTGATCGAAAATATCGCGATCCTGGACGATCAGCTTGCCGTATTTTCGTTTCAGCCGTTCGGCCGAAAGCTGGATCGGGGTCAGCGGATTCTTGATCTCATGGGCGATGCGCCGCGCGACGTCGGCCCAGGCGGAACTGCGCTGCGCCGCCACGAGATCGGTGATGTCGTCCAGCGTGACGACGAAGTTGAGCTCGCGCTCCACGCCTCGCGCCGAGGTTACGCGAATGTTATAGGTCCGCTCGCTGACTCCGCGTTTGATCGTCAGCTGGCTCTGAATCGCCCGAGGAAACACTTCCGAAGCGTCCTTCAGAAGCGGGATTATCTCCGGCATCGCCTCCTGGGCGCGCGCGCCGACGACGCCCCCGGCCCTCTTTCCGTCCCGCCGCAACAGTTCTTCGGCAGAACGGTTGACGACGTTTATCGCCCCATCCGAGCCGACGCCCAGAACCGCGGCCGGAACGCCCGCGAGCACGGCCTCGGTGAATTCACGACGCTCGTCGTTGATGCGGTTGGCCTCGAGGAGCCTGCTCTGCTGGAGATTCAGCTCGGTGGTCATCTTGTTGAAGACGTCGCCGAGGCGCGCCATTTCGCCGTGAGAGCGGTCGACGTCGACCTGCACGTTCAGATTGCCCGCGGAAACCTGATCGGTCGCCGCGATCAGCGTGCGGATCGGCGCGACCAGACGGTTGGCGAAATCCAACCCGACCCAGACCGACGCGAGCAGCATCATCGTCGTCAGCAGCGCATACATCGTCACGAAGGCGCGCTTGACCCGGGCTCCGAAAGCTTCGAAGGCGTCATAATTATTGATGAGAATTTCCGCCTGTTGCGGAAACTCCACCGCGAAGGGATCGATCGCCCGCGTGACGTAAAGGAAGGTGTCCGGAAAGGAGTTCAGGGATCGGATCGCGACGAAGGTCTTGTCGTCGTCGATCAGCAGGCACAGCCGCTCGCCGCGTCGGGCGTTGTCGAATTCGGTCTGCGGCGGCGCGATGATGATTGAGGAGGCGGCGCCGGCGATATTCACCCGGTCCAGGATTTCTCCCGTCGGCTTCACCAGCGCCGCCGCCGAAAACCCCAGAAACCTCGCCCGTTTGGCGAAATATTGGTGAAACCTGACGCGGTCGACGATGAAAAGACCGCTCGCGTCGTCGAGATCGGAGGCGGTGAGCTGCGCCTCCTGCAACAGCGCGCCGCATTGGGTCTCTCGAAAAACCCTCGCAGCTTCCGCGGTGTTGTGGACGAAACCCTTCAGATTGGCCATGATCGCCGGGTTCAGCGCGCGATCCAGGCTCACCGAGCCGACCACCGCCAAAATCAGCGCCGGCGCCAGCGCGACGACGGAAAAAAAGCCCACCGTGCGCACATGCAGCCGGGCGGCCGCTTCTCCGGCCCGCCAGGCCTTGAAGAGGGTCCAGGACTGGCCGAACACCATGGCGGCGAGGATGACCAGCGCCGCGCCGTCGACGATGTAAAGGGCGAAAAGCGTATCGCCGTTGGGCGTCAGGGGGCCGAACTCGGCCATGACGAGGAATGTCGCCAGCGCGCAGGCGACGGCGACGACGACGACGATCGGACCGAGCCAGGGCCTGAAAGATCGTCTCTTGCGCGGCGCGGCGCCGGCCTGTTCTCCGGAACTGAGCATAAGCCTGTATAAGCCGGCCGCCCAAGGCCCGCAATCACAGGTCTTGGGCCGCAGCGGCGCCGCGCTCTCGACGAAATCCACTCAACGCGGCGAGCGCATCAGCCTGATGTCGAGGTCGTTGACCTTCTTGCGCAGCGTGTTGCGATTGAGGCCGAGCAGCTCGGCCGCCTTGATCTGATTGCCGCGCGTGGCCGCGAGCGCCGCCGAAATCAGCGGGATCTCGATTTCCCGGATGATGCGGTGATAGAGCCCGGGCGGCGGCAGCTGATCGCCGAAATCGCGAAACAGCTTGGCGAGATGCTGTTCCACCGAGCCCGACAAGGTCAGCCCATTGTCGAGTTCGCGGGTTTGCGCCCCCGCGGGCGCCGACGCCGGCGCAGCCGCGCCCAACGGCATTCTATCGGCGAGGAGCCGGGAGCTGGTGTCCTGGTCGAGTTCGCTTTCGATCAGCTGCTCGGTCACGACCTCCTGCGGATGGAGCGCCGTCAGCCGGCGGATCAGATTCTCGAGCTCCCTGATGTTGCCGGGCCAGCGATAGCGCTTCATGCGGTCGAGCGCGGCCTGCTCGATGTATTTCTGCGGCAATCCCTCGCTGACCGCGACCTTGAAGAAGTGATTGACGAGATCGGGAATGTCCTCGGCGCGCTCGCGCAGCGGCGGCAGGCGCAGCGGCACCACGTTGAGCCGGAAATAGAGATCCTCCCGGAACAGGCCCTGGGCGATCAGGGTGCGCAGGTCCTTGTTGGTCGCCGCGACGATGCGCACATTGGTCTTGATCGGCATGCGCCCGCCGACCGTCGTATATTCGCCCTGCTGCAGCACGCGCAGCAGGCGGGTCTGCGCCTCCATCGGCATATCGCCGATTTCGTCGAGGAACAGCGTGCCGCCCTCGGCCTGCTCGAACCTTCCGGCCGAACGCTGGGCGGCGCCGGTGAAGGCGCCTTTCTCATGGCCGAACAGCTCGCTTTCGATGAGATCGCGGGGGATCGCCGCCATGTTGATGGCGACGAAGGGGCCTTTCTTGCGCTTGCCGTAGTCGTGCAGCGCTCTCGCCACCAGCTCCTTGCCGGTGCCGGACTCGCCGTTGATCAGGACCGTGAGATCGGTCTGCATCAGGCGCGCCAGCGACCGATAAATCTCCTGCATGGCGGGAGACCGCCCGACCAGCGGCATCCCCTCCATCTCCTCGGGCGGAGGGCCTTCGGCGCCCTTGCGCGGCTCCGACATGGCGCGGCCGACGATTCCCACCAGCTCCTTCAGGTCGAAGGGTTTGGGCAGATAGTCGTAGGCGCCCCGCTCCGAGGCCCGGATCGCTGTCATGAAGGTGTTCTGCGCGCTCATGACGATGATCGGCAGCTCGGGCCGCAGCTTCTTGATGCGGGGAAGCAGCTCGAAGGCGTTTTCGTCCGGCATCACGACGTCGGTGACGACCAGATCGCCCTCGCCCGACTGCACCCAGCGCCAGAGCGTCGCCGCCGTGCCGGTGGTGCGCACCTCATAGCCGGCGCGGGAAAGCGCCTGAGCGACCACCGTGCGAATTGCGGCGTCGTCGTCGGCAACCAGAATTTCGCCGCGAGTCATGGGCGTCGTCTCCAACCCTTAAAGCTCATCCGCCTTTCCAGAACGGTTTGCGCCGATGTTCCGAAAGCGACTGCGATATTCGGGACCTCGGAACGCTCGGATTCTAACGATAGGTGGGCATCAATATTCGAAAGGTAGTTCTTCTCGGGTGGGATTCGCATTCGATGACGCCGCCGTGGTCATTTACGATCTTCGCCACAAGTGCAAGTCCGAGGCCAGTTCCAGAAGACTTGGTTGTGACAAAGGGTTCGAACAAATGGCTCGCGATGTCCTCGGGCACGCCGGGGCCGTTGTCGCGAACCCTGAATTCGAGCGGGAGGCCGATGGGACGGTCCGAGCCGTGCGGCCTCAGGCTGACGCCGGGGCGAAAAGCGGTCGACAGCTCTATCTCGCCGTCGACGGCGTCGCCGATCGCTTCAGCGGCGTTTTTGACGAGGTTCAGGAAAACCTGGATCAGCTGGTCCCTGTTGCCGGCGACCGGCGGAAGCGAAGGATCGTAGGTTTCGACGAAGCGAATATGACGGGCGAAGCCGCTGCGCGCGACCTGCCGCACATGGTCCAGCACCGTGTGAATATTGATTTTCTCGCGCTTCAACGGCCGTTGATCGGAAAAGACCTCCATCCGGTCCACCAGGCGGACGATGCGGTCGGTTTCCTCGCAGATCAGCCGCGTCAAAGCGCGATCCTCGTCGCCCAGCCCGGCTTCCAGCAATTGTGCGGCGCCGCGAATTCCGGACAGAGGGTTCTTGATTTCATGCGCGAGCATGGACGCCAGCCCGGAAACCGAGCGCGCGGCGCCCCGATGCGTCAGTTGTCTGTCTATTTTATCGGCAATTGTACGTTCTTGCAGCACAATCAGGACGCCGCCGTCGGTATTGGCCAGCGGAGCGCAATGCACATCCACGCGGCGATCGCCGCCCGGCCCCGGCCGGCCGAGGTCGACCTTATATTCATTGATGGGCCCGGCGCGCTCCCGCACCTGATCGATCAGCGCCAGAAGCGCCGAGCCGAAAGGCAGCAGCCGTTTGAGCTTCTGGCCGACGAGCAATGATTTGCCGATTTCGAAGAAAGCCTCCGCCGCGGCGTTGGCGTCCGCGATCTCTCCGTTGCGGTCGACGGCGAGGATCGCCTGCGGCAGGGTCTCCAGGATGCAGGAACGGTTGTCGTCCGAGCCCAGCACCGGCAAGGGCGTCTTGATGCGAGGAAAGATTTTGACGTGGCCCGGCTGTGTCATGCGGCTGCCTCGCATTCGGGATTTTCGAAAAGCTGATGGATGAGACGCCGCGCTTCCTGCGGCTCCTCGGAGGTGAGAACGGCCCTGCGCAGATCCGACCCGGCGGAAAGGCCGGCGTGCTCGGCATAGGCGGAAAGATGCTTGCGGGCGTGGCGGAGGCCGGCGACCTTCCCCATCGCGCCCAGCAGGCTGTCGAGATGTTCGAGCGCGAGCTCGCCCCGCTGCCTGAGCGAAGGCTGCGGACGCAGCCGGCCCGTAGCAAGATAATGGGAAATGTCGCCGATCAGCCAGGGCCGGCCCACCGCGGCGCGCCCGACCATCACCGCGTCGGCTCCGGAAAGGCGAAGCATTTCCTTGGCCGCTCCCGGGCTGTCGCAATCGCCATTGGCGACGACCGGTATGCCGACCGCCCGCTTGACGGCGGAGATCGCCTCCCAATCGGCCTGGCCCTTGTAGAACTGCTGCCGGGTGCGGCCGTGAACCGTCACCAGCGCCGCCCCTTCCGCCTGCGCTCTCAGCGCGAGTTCGGGGGCGTTGCGGGAGGAATCGTCCCAGCCCAGCCGCATCTTCACGCTCACCGGGGCCTTCACCGCCGCGACTGCGGCGGCGATCAGCCGCGAGGCATGGTCCAGATCTCGCATCAGAGCCGAACCGGCGAGACCGCCGGTCACCCTTTTGCAGGGACAGCCCATATTGATGTCGATCCACTGTGCGCCGCTGTCGGCGGCCTTTCGAGCCGCGAGGGCGATCCCCTCGGGGTCTCGCGCCGCGATCTGCACGATACGCAGGCGGGAGCCCTCGCCTGAAAGGCGCAGCCGCGTCTCCTTGTCGTCGCGCGCGACGCCGGCGGCGGTTATCATCTCGCTGACCGTAGCGGCGGCGCCGAAGCGCTCGGCGATGCAGCGCATTGCCGAGTCGGTCACGCCCGCCATCGGCGCGAGAAAGGCGCGGCCATGCAGCGCAAGGCCTCCGACGCGGATCGCCGCGTCATTCTCGCCTAAGGATTTGGCATAATTCATCGTGCTTATATCATAAGCAATGCCTTTCGCAGTTGCAATATTAACGCGCAACGAAATTGCCGCATTGCCGACGGCGCAGCCCAAGACTAATGTCCGGCAATAGATTTTGGGTGTTTTTGGGAGAGTTGAAATGAAAAATCGCCGCGCGCGTCTGCTGGCGTGCGCCTTCTCGCTTCTGGCGGCATCGGGGCTCGGCCTTTCCGGCGCTGCAGCCCAGACCGCGAGCCCCGGCCTCGGCTATCCGCCCGCCACGGCGCCGAACAGCTTCGGCAACGGCTATTATGCAATGGCGGGCGGCGGACTGACGTTCATCGGGGCCAATTCCTCGACTGTGGCGCTGACCACCGCCACATTCGCGAATTACTACGATCAAACCAACGGCGCCGGGGCTCTGCTGAGCCTTTATGTCCGCTACAGCACCACCAAGGATTGCAGCGGAAACGCCGGCGGCTCAGCGTTGGGATGGTTCGAAACCAAAGCCGGCCAGAGTTTCCAAAGCACATATCCAGGCGGATTTACCCTTAAGCCTCCAGCGCCCGGCCAGTATTGGTGCCTGATGGGCGATGTGTCGATCCAGGGCAACCCGACCTCCTATTACTTGACGATGATCGCCTACACCGCAAATCTCATCAGCGGCACAGTCCCCAGCACGGTTTCGGCCGGCGTGCAAGCCGTGTCCGGCGCCGTGCCCCCGATCGGGCATCTGCCATAAGCCGAGCGATCGCGCGCAGCCTGCGACGAGAAGCCGAAGGCTGATTTCACCGCTATGAAATCTTATTTTCAGGAGAGCTGATATGAAACATCGCCGCGCGCGTCTGCGTGCCTGCGCATTCTCGCTTCTGGCCGCCTCAGGGTTTGGCCTTCCCGGCGCTTCGGCCCAGACCGCGGGCCCAGGCCTCGTCTACCCGCCCGCCACGGCGCCGAACAGCTTTTTCAACACGCTTTATATTACTGCGGGCAACGCGCTGACGCTGATCGGGCCCAGTTCCTCCACCGTGGTGCTGACTTCTTTCTCATTCGATAATTGGTACGACAATGGCGCGTCGGCGGGCTTGCTGCTTTATGTCAACTACAGCACCGCCAACGATTGCAGCACAAGCGCTGGAAGCACCTGGCTTGGACGCTTCGAGTCAAAGCCGGGTCAGACCTACCAGAGCGCCGTTGCCGGCGGAGTTACGTTGAAGCCGCCAGCCCCCGGCCAGTACTGGTGTTTGGTAGGGTACCTAGCGATCCAGGGCAACCCAAGCAGCTATTACGTTCCTACGTTCGGCTATACCGCCAATCTCATCAGCGGCGCGGTACCGCACACGGCCACCGCCGGCGTGCAAGCGCTGCCCGGCGCTGTTCCTCCGATAGCGCATCAGCCATGAAGCCGAAGGACGGCGATGGCCCGGTCGGCTGGAGTCTTTCCCGTTTGGATTGAACCGGCAAGACTCCAGTTTCCTTGTCTGATCGCATTTTCTTCACGCGAACCGGCATCCGCTTCGCGCGAACCCGCGCTAAGTCCTGAAACCGGAAATGCCGGGCTTGCCGGCAGCGCGGCCAAACACTAACCTCGCCGCCATAGTTTTTGCCATATTTGGGGGCTTTCAAATGAAACATCGCCGCGTCTGTCTTCTGGCCTGCGCCTATGCAATTTCGGCGATGTCGGGTTTCGGCCTATCCGGCGCCGCCGCCCAAACGGCCGGCCCCGGCCTCGTCTACCCGCCCGCCGCGGCGCCGAACAGTTTCTCCAACGCAATGGATCTGGCCGCGGGCAATTTTCAGTCACTGATCGGACCCAGCTCCTCCACGATAGTTCTGACCACATTTTCGTGGCAGAATCCGTCCGACCAAACCAACGGCGCGACCGCCACCTTGACGCTCTTCATCATTTACAGCGATACTCAGAGTTGTGGCGGACTCGCAGGCTTCGCCCCAATCGGACGTTTTGGCGCCAAGCCAAGCCAGACTTTCCAAAGCGCGATTCCAGGCGGATTTACACTGAAACCTCAAGCCCCCGGCCAGTATTGGTGTTTGATGGGGAGCATATCGATCCAGGGTAACCCGAGTAGCTATCTTCAACCAATGTTCGGCTATACCGCCAATCTCATAAGCGGCACGGCTCCGAACACGGCCTCGGCCGGGGTGCAGGCCATCGTGCCCAACGCCGCTCGCCCGGTCGCGCATTAGCATAAGCCGAACGAGAGGCGGCCGCTGCTTCCTTTGCGTATGTATCGCGCACGAGCCGGCGACCGTCTCCTCCGCGCAATAGATTTTTGGTATTTTTGGGAGAGTTGAAATGAAACACCGCCGCACGCGCCTGCTCGCCAGCGCCTTCTCGCTTCTAGCGACGTCGGGTTTCGTCATTCCAGGCGCCGCCGCCCAAACCGCGGCCCCCGGCGTCGTCTACCCGCCCGCCGCGCCGCCGCCGAACAGTTTCTCCAACGCAATGGATCTAACTCCGGGCAATGGTCAGTCACTGATCGGACCCAGCTCCTCCACAATAGTGCTGACCACATTTTCGTGGTACAATCCGCCCGACCAAACCAACGGCGCAACCGCCACCTTGACGCTCTACATCATTTACGGCGCCGCCCAGAATTGTTACGGACGCGCAGGAATCGCCCCAATCGGACGTTTTGACGCCAAGCCGGGCCAGACTTTCCAAAGCGCGATTCCAGGCGGATTTACAGTGAAACCTCGAGACCCCGGCCAGTATTGGTGTTTGATGGGGAGCATATCGATCCAGGGTAACCCGAGTAGCTATCTTCAACCAATGTTCGGCTATACCGCCAATCTCATCAGCGGCACGACTCCGAACACGGCCTCGGCCGGCGTGCAAGCCGCCATGCCCGGCGCCGTGCAACCGATCGGGCATTAGGATTGGTAGCCGAGCGGTCGCCGTTAAGGCGAGCAAGGCGCAGCCTGCAACGAGACGCCGAAACCCGATTTCGCCGCTATGAATTTCTGGTTTTTTGGAGATTGATATGAAACATCGTCGCGCTTGTCTTCTGGCCTGCGCCTATGCAATTTCGACGACGTCGGGTTTCGTCATTCCAGGCGCCGCCGCCCAAACGGCCGGCCCCGGCCTCGTCTACCTGCCTTCCGCGCCGCCGCCGAACAGTTTCTCCTACGCAATGGAACTGGCTGCGGGCAATGGTCAGTCACTGATCGGACCCAGCTCGTCCACGATAGTTCTGACCACATTTTCGTGGGAGAATCCGTCCGACCAAACCAACGGCGCGACCGCCACCTTGACGCTCTACATCATTTATGGCGCCACCCAGAGTTGTGGCGGACGCGCAGGCCTGACTCTAATCGGACGTTTTGACGCCAAGCCAGGCCAGACTTTCCAAAGCGAGATTCCAGGCGGATTTACAGTGAAACCTCGAGACCCCGGCCAGTATTGGTGTTTGATGGGGAGCATATCGATCCAGGGTGACCCGAGTAGCTATCGTCTCCCGGTGTTCGGCTATACCGCCAATCTGATCAGCGGCTCGCTCGCGAACACGGCCTCGGCCGGGGTGCAAGCCGCCATGCCCGGTGCTGTTCCTCTGATAGGGCATCAGCCCTGACTGACGCCTGCATCGCCGCCTCTCGGCATGAAGGGCTTTCTCTTCTGTCGACAAGCTGGCGGGATCGAGCGACGCCTCCTCGAAGGACCAAAGGGAGTCACAGATCTCTATCGCAAAGGCGAAAATGCCGCAGTTTTCATCAGCCCCCCCCAACTTGCCGATGGCCTCGCCAGCCAGCATATTCGAGAGGAGCCACCGCAAACGGTTGGAGGTTTCGATGAAACTCCGCTCGCATTTATTCGCCTGCATTCCGGCTGCGCTGGTCGCTCTCCCGCTTTCCCAAGCCGCGGCCCAGGGGGTCAACCCGGCGCCGGGCATCATCAATTCGCCTCCGAACAGCTTTTTCGGCGCGGTCGCGGTCAGCGTCGCCAACCGGCTGCAGCTGCTCGGCCCCAGCGGCTCGACCGCCGTGCTGAACTATCTGACCTTCGCCAATCATTTCACCCAGAGGAACGAGGCCACGGCGGCGATTTACGTCTATTTCAACCAGAGCTCCGCGGCCGACTGCGGCAATTCCGAAGGCTATTCGGTCATTGGTCTTTTCGAGGCCCAGCCCGGCCAGACCTTTCAAACCACATTTCCGAGCGGCATCACCCTCAAGCCCGCCGCGCCCGGTCATTACTGGTGCCTGATGGGCTCGGTTTCGATCGCCGGCAATCCAGGCTATTACGCCGCTCCGATCTTCGGCTACGCCGGCTATGTCCTGAACGGCCCGCCTCCCCTGTCCTTTTTGGCCGCGGACCCGCTGAACCTCTCCCTCGCGACCCGCACGCATTGACGCGGCGGGCTTGCGCTTGAGCTTGGCGCGAAGCTGATCTTCAGGCGTTTTCAAGCGCCCCTGGAGAAAATATGAGATGAATTGTCATTTCGGCATTGCCCAAGGCGTCGCTGACGAACGGGGTTGCGCCTCTGATGCAGCATTGACGGCGCAAGGAAAAAACTTCACAGCAGCGGCATGACCGCGACCTCTTCAATCGCCTTTCTCGTCGTCGCCGGCGGACGCGGCTCGCGCGCCGGCGAAGGCCTCCCCAAACAATATCGCCCGCTCCTCGGCCGCAGCGTGCTCGCCCATACGCTGAAGGCGCTGCACGCCGCCGCGCCGCAGGCGGTGCTGGCGACCGTGATCCACGCCGACGACCGCGAACTTTACGACGCCGCGGCGCAGGAACTCCCGGCGGACGCGCGCGAGCGGCTGCTGGCGCCTTCGACCGGCGGCGCCTCGCGGCAGGACAGCGTGCGCAACGGCCTCGAGGCGCTGGCGTCGCTGGAGAAGCCGCCCAAAGTCGTGCTGATCCACGACGCCGCCCGCCCCTTCGCCGATGCGGCTCTGATCGCCAGGGCGATCGACGCCGCGCTGGATCACGGGGCGGCGGCGCCGGGCGTCGCTCTCGCCGATACGGTCAAGGAGGTGGACGCCGCAGGAAAGGTGACGGCGACGCCGGAGCGCGCGCGCCTGCGCGCCGTGCAGACGCCCCAGTCCTTCGCCTTCGATCTGATCCTGCAGGCCCACCGGACGGCGGCGTCGAAGGCGCTGGAATTCACCGACGACGCCATGATAGCCGAGCACGCCGGCCATGCCGTCCATATCTTTGAAGGCGACCCCGCCAATTTCAAGCTGACGACCCGGGAGGATTTCTTGCGCGCCACGGCCCTGTTGCTGAACGCCCTGCCCGATGTGCGCACCGGCCAGGGTTATGACGTTCACGCCTTCGCCGAGGGCGAAAAAGTCTGGCTCGGCGGCGTCGCTATTCCCCACAGCCATGGGCTCGCCGGACATTCCGACGCCGACGTGCTGATGCACGCCATCACCGACGCCATTTTCGGCGCCATAGCCGACGGCGACATCGGCTCGCATTTTCCGCCTTCCGATCCGCAGTGGAAAGGCGCCGCCTCCTCGATCTTTCTGAAACGCGCCTGCGAGCGCGTGCGCGAGCGCGGCGGCATGATCGCCCATATCGACGCCACCATCGTTTGCGAGCTGCCGAAAATCGGCCCGCATCGCGACGCGATCCGCGCCAGCCTCGCCGCCATCATGGATCTCGATATCGACCGCGTGGCCATCAAGGCGACGACCTCAGAGAAGCTCGGCTTCACCGGCCGCCAGGAAGGCATGGCGGCGCTCGCCATTGCGACGGTGAGACTGCCGGGGTAGAGCGCCCTGCCCCTTAAACGGCTTCCCCCATAAAAATACTTGTGGATAAGCAGCCCGATCAGTCTCGCGCGATAGCTGCAGCGCAGTGTCGACTACCCGTCGCTTCGCGATCCAAATCGAAATGGTCTCACAATAATTTCTTGTTCAAGCTTTGATGGAAAAGGCCTTCTCCCCGCCCGTGTTGAAATTTGACTCGTCGACGCCGGGGCGGTTTGTTTTGGTTAACAAATAGTTTCAGGCGGAGTTTCAAATGAACCGGGTTGCTCATTTCGCCGTCCGTGCGTTGTGCATGGTGGCCATTCTCTTCGGCGTGGCGCAAAGGGACGCCGAGGCGCAATCTTTTCCGCAGGGAAGCCAGGGTTGGTTCACCGTCATGAACCAACAACCGGGATATTATGGGGCAACGCCCGCGGACGCCTGTCAACATCAGTGGCAGGCCTACAACGCCACCGCCAAGAGCGTTTTTGTCGCCGCGGTGCCCACCAGCAACCCCAATACCTACCAATGCGACTGGACCAAGTTCTATGATCGCTGCAATGGCGGCATCAACAGTTGCGGCACGATCGGGCCAACCATCGTATGGCTAACCTGTTCAGCCGGCTATACCGCGGTCGGCGGAAACTGTTCCCCAAACGAGCAGATCACCCCGCCTCTGCCTCCTGGCTGCTCGTCTTCCAAATCCACCTCAGGACCTGGAATAGGTTCGGCGCCCAACCCCCCGCTCAACTCCCCCAACGCCGGCAATCCCATCGCCATCTTCGACGGCGCCAAGCTCGAAGAGGAAACCGATTTCGAGACCGCCGGCGACAAGGGACGACTTTACGTCAGTCGGTTTTATCGCAGCCGTGCGCCGTCTGCGGTGATCGCGCGCAAAGGCGAAGTTCGAGGCTCAGTGGGCGGCTGGCGGTTCAACTTCCTGTCTGAAATTCATCTCGCGAGCGATACGTCATTCGCGCAATATATTTACCTGAAGACGGGCGTAACTCTATATCTGCCGAATGGGCTTGCTCTCGATTTTGCTCAAAGCGGCAACAGCTTTGTTCCATCGGGCACGATCCAGACGCGCTACAGTCTCCAATTTGTTGGAACGCCCCCCAGCGATTGGACACAGATAACATACACCCCGACGCAATGGCGGCTGATCGACGCCGACGAGAACAGGGTCTGGACCTTTCAGACCTTTCGGCAAATCAATTCCAGTGACAGCAACGGAGCGCCGCTTTACCTGATTGCTCGTCCGATTTCGATGAGCGAAGGTCAATATGTCTGGAACTTCTCTTACGATCAATATGGCGCGCTCCAAAGCATAACAGATAGCTATGGAATGTCGCTTGCCGTCGCCTGGAACTATTTCCAATATCCGGACACGAGCGTCGGCAATACGAACCCCGTGCCGGTAAGCATCGCTAGCATCACCCCTTCCAACGGCACATCGCTTGTTTATACCTACGATCCGCCGCTGCAGTCGGGCGCTTCGGTCATGAACGTCGGCCGCCTCGTGCAAAAGCAGCTCATCGCTGGCGGCAGTGTGCTGGATTACACCACCTACCAATATGAAAACGCACTGTTTCCGACTTTCCTGACCGGAGTGACCGACGCTCGCGGCGTCAGATACGGAACCTTCGCCTATGACGGACTGGGGCGCGCGACCTCGACCCAGCATGCCGGCGGCCTGGATAATTATTCCATCGCCTATAACCAGCCCTCGACCACGCTGCCCAATGATTTGGTGCGCTACGTCACCAATCCGCTCGGCAAGGTGGCGGAATATCACTGGACCCATCCGAGCAATTCCTACCTCTCGACCTTGACGTCGGTGGTCGGCGAACCAAGCACGAATTGCGTCGGCACGACGCGCGGCTGGACCTATGACTCCAATTATTTCGTCGCTTCGGAGACAGACGAGGAAGGTCGCGTCATCGCCTATGTGCGCGACGCGAAAAACCGCCCGACTTCGATCACGCGTGGTTATGGGACCTCGCAAGCCGTCACGACCAATGTCGCCTGGCATGCAACTTTGAACCTGCCGACGCAGATCGCGGTTCCAGGGCAGACGATCTCGGCTACCTACAACGCCGGCGGGCTTGTCACGCAGATCCAGCAACTCGACACCACGACGCAAAGCGTTCCCTATTCCACCAGCGGGCAGACCAGAACCTGGAGCTATGTCTATAACTCCACCGGGCAATTGACCTCGGTCACCGATCCCGCGGGCGCGGTGACCGCTTACGCCTACAACGCCAATGGCGGCCTGCAGTCGGTCACCGATCCGGTCGGGAACGTCACGACCGTCACCTCATGGAATTCGCTTCGCCAGCCCACGTCGCTGACCGACCCCAATGGCGTCGTGGTCAATCTCGCTTACGAGCAGACCCATGGATGGCTGACAAGTCTGACGGCCGACGCCGCGGGAACTCCCGCGATCACCACGATCGCCTATGACGCGGTGGGAGACGTCACAAAGATCACCCTGCCCAACGGCGCTTACGAGACCTATTCCTATGACGGCGCCCGCCGGCTGATGAGCGTCGCGAATTCGGCCGGAGAAACCATCAGCTACGCCCGCAACGCCAATGGCGACACAACTTCGACCAGCGTATCGGGAGGCGTCGGCGCCGGCTTTGCCGAGACCAGGGTTTTCGACGAACTCGGGCGGGTCATCAAGTCTATCGGAGCGCAATCGCAGGCCTATGGTTTCGCCTATGATCGAACCGACAACCTCGTCTCGGTCGCGGACCCGCGCTCGAATGTGTTCTCCTATGGGTTCGACGCGCTCAACCGCCTGAACAAGGAGGTCGACGAGAGCGGCGCGACGGTCAATCTCGCGCGCGACGGCCAGGACAACATCACCGGCTATCAGGATCCGCGCGCCAATGTGACCAGCTATGTCCGCAACGGCTTCGGCGAGGTGATCCAGGAGGTCTCGCCCGACCGCGGCGCCACGACCTATGTGCGCGACGCGGGCGGCCGTGTAACGCAGAGGACCGATCCGCGCGGGATCGTGACCAATTATTCCTACGACGCCGCGGGCCGTATCAGCTACAAGAGCTACAACGGCTATCCGGCCTCGCAATATGGGCAGGGCTTCGCCTGGGATTACACCGGCGACGGCAACAAGGGCGCGGGCCGGCTGGTCGGCCTCTACAGCGAAACCGGCAATGACTGGCTGGTCTATGACGCCCAAGGCAGGGTGACGGTCGATTATCGCACCACCAGTCCCGCTCCCTCAGTGGCCGTCTATTACAGCTACGACGCCGCGGGCAATATCGTCTCCATGACTTATCCCTCCGGGCGGACCGTCAACTTTGGACGCGACGCCATCGGCAGGATCAGCTCGATCACGACAAGGCAGAACTCCGCCGCGCAGGATCAGGCCATCCTGTGGCTGGCGCAGTGGAACCC
This sequence comes from Methylocystis heyeri, assembly GCF_004802635.2. NCBI lineage: Bacteria > Pseudomonadati > Pseudomonadota > Alphaproteobacteria > Hyphomicrobiales > Methylocystaceae > Methylocystis > Methylocystis heyeri. The sequence continues at coordinate 959,437 of NZ_CP046052.1, read as the reverse complement.
CTATGGGCCGCTGGCCTCGATGAGCTTCAACAACGGCCAGACCACCAATTTCACGCTCGACAGCAGCTATCGCGTGAAGCGGGTGCAGACCGGATGGTCGGCGAGCCCCAGCGGCAGCGTCGATCTCAACCTGTCCTGGACCGGCGACATGGTGGATTCGATCGTCGACAACAACAATCCCGGCACGAGTCCGCCCTTCACCTATGGCGCGCAGTCGCAGAGCTTCACCTATACGCCGACGCGGCGGCTGGCTTCGGCGAGCGGCTATTACGGCCAATATTCCTGGACCTACGACGGCGTCGGCAACCGCCTCACCGAGACCGGCAACGGCGTCCTGTCGAGCTATCTCTATCCGCTCGGCTCCAACCGGCTGCAGTCGGTGGCCACAGGGAGCAGCACGCGCAGCCTCGGCTATGACGCCGCCGGCGATGTGGCCAGCGACAGCAGCGCGGCGGGCTCCAATATCGCGATGAACTACAGCTACGACGTCGAGGGGCGGCTGGCCAAAGCCTCTCGGGCCGGGGCGCCGAGCAATGGCGGCAGCTATGGCTATGACGCGCTGAACCGGCTGGTCTCGCGAACCGTCACCAGCGGCGCGACCACGACGACGACGCTCTACGTCCACGACACCCACAACCACATCATCGCCGAGCTGGACAGCGCCGGCGTCACACATCGCGAATATATCTGGCTGAACGACCTGCCGGTGGCGGTGGTGGATCAGGTCAACACCTCGACCCCGCAGGTTTACATGGTCCACACCGACCATCTCGGCCGCCCGGTGCTGATGATCTCGACCGCGGGCGCCTGGGTCTGGAACGCGATCTACAATCCCTTCGGCGCGGTGAGCTATATCTGGTCCAGCCCCGCGGTGATGGACATCCGCTTTCCGGGGCAGTGGTTCCAGCTCGAAACCGGCCTCGCCTATAATTGGCATCGGCACTATGATGCGAGCCTCGGGAGGTATCTGCAGCCCGATCCGATCGGGTATGCCGGCGGGCGGAGTCTTTACGGCTATGTCGGCGGGAATCCGCTGGCATATGGGGATCCCGATGGCCGCAACCCCTCGCCTATCCTGATCGGTGGAGAAATTGGCGCCGACATCGGCACTGCGATTTTGCCAGGCGCCGGAACGATTATCGGCGCAGCCGCAGGCGGCCTAGCCGGAGCGGGCGTGAGTTGGGGTGTCCTGGATTGGGTGTCCAATCAATTCTGCAGTCGGAAACGTGAAACGCGGGATGATCGTTATCAAAAATGTTTGAGGGCCGCGGAAGGCGGGGAAGATGATTGGGTTGCTTTTTGTGACACAATATCAAAGAAAGAGCGAAACAATGTTGTTGGGGGGCAACAAGCACACATGGCCTGTTTAAGTCATACTTTTAACTCGGTTCAGGAAAAGCGGAACTGGTGTGAAAACCAATACGGTGACCACTGATCGGGAGACTGGCATGGTCGATGAAATCTTCGCCCCAATGTGCGAGATGGCGTTCGTTGGAGAGGAAACAGGTAAGCGGATAACCGTGCGGTTGGCGGCGCCCGTTCCCGATAGTGAGACCGGCGACTGGTATTGCCTGAGCGAGATTGCCGTAAACGAGAAAGCTGAACGTAGGCGCAACTATGGAACCTCTCCGTTCCAAGCGATAATCGAGGCGCTGACGCGGTTCAGGGTCTTTTTTGAAAAACAGACTGAACCGTTCGTGACGACTGAGGAATATCCGGATGCTGCTTATGTAATTTTTCCGAAGTACATTCCTTGGGTCTATGGACTGGACGTTTACCAACGGCTGCGCGGAATGGTCGACGCGGAGGTTCAGAAAATCGAGGACGAGCTGACCCGACGGCGCGAGGCGCGGGGCCGAAAGGAAGAGGGATAAGGGAGCAGCACGCGCAGCCTCGGCTATGACGCCGCCGGCGATGTGGCCAGCGACAGCAGCGCGGCGGGCTCCAATATCGCGATGAACTACAGCTACGACGTCGAGGGGCGGCTGGCCAAAGCCTCTCGGGCCGGGGCGCCGAGCAATGGCGGCAGCTATGGCTATGACGCGCTGAACCGGCTGGTCTCGCGAACCGTCACCAGCGGCGCGACCACGACGACGACGCTCTATGTCCACGACACCCACAACCACATCATCGCAGAGCTGGACACTGCCGGCGTCACGCATCGCGAATATATCTGGCTGAACGACCTCCCCGTCGCGGTGGTGGATCAGGTCAACACCGCGACCCCGCAGATTTACATGGTCCACACCGACCATCTCGGCCGCCCGGTGCTGATGATCTCGACCGCGGGCGCCTGGGTCTGGAACGCGATCTACAATCCCTTCGGCGCGGTGAGCTATATCTGGTCCAGCCCCGCGGTGATGGACATCCGCTTTCCGGGGCAGTGGTTCCAGCTCGAAACCGGCCTCGCCTACAACTGGCATCGGCACTACGACGCCAGCCTCGGTAGGTATCTGCAGCCGGATCCGCTGATAAAGGACAAGGAGCGTGTGACCGTTGCCGGCATTCCAACAGATACTTTCGCTGCGTGGAAGCGAGACGCTGCTACTATTGCAGCGCCCTTCGATAATCTGAGTGTTATCGAGCTATTCCAGCTCCAAGCCCCGCTGATTAACCCCGCTGGACACACGGAAAGAGCGTTATTTCCGGACGGGCCGGCTCGCTTCGGTTACGCTGAACAAAATCCGCTAGTATACGAGGACCCTGAGGGTCTTTGGGATTGGCGCAAATTCTGGCGAGTGTGCTACACGCTGATCTGCTGGAAGGAGTTCCCAGAACCACCTAAGGCTCCGCCACCGCCGCCGCCGTCCATCTCGCGAAAGAACTGTCCATAGGAGAGCCCGATGTACCCGGACATCGATTGGGAGCGAGAGCCCGACATCGAGGCATTGCGCAAGGCTTACTCACGATTGGAAGGAGACAGAGCTGGAGCGATAGCAATCCTAAAGGATTTAGCGGAGCGAGGTTCAATAGCGAGCATATGGTATCTCGCCGACGCTTATTTGGAAGAAAATTCAAAGAGCGGAATTTCTCAAGCGCAATTTTGGCTCGCGCGCGCCGAAGACGCTGGATGGATCCAGGCGTCGTACAGGCTTGGGCGGATTGCTTTTCAGGAAAAGGATTACAAGGCAGCTTTTGACGCATTTTCAAGAGGGGCGGCAACTAATTACACGCCTGCAATTTACAGGCTCGCTATGATGTACAAAGAAGGTCTGTCAACGAAGCGGGATTTTATTGAAGCAAAACGATTGCTCGAGGTTGCGGCCCAACGAGGCCATCTTTTTGCCAAGCGTGATCTTGCCGGGATTTATCTCAGTGGGGCGCTGGGATGGCAAGCGGCCATCTGCGGTTTCTTGATGTTGCTCAAGTTACTGTTTGAATTGTTAGGCATTGCTTTGACTTTCGGATGGAGGTCTCCTAATTTTCCCATCAGGATATTGGCATAGCAATCATGTTGACGCGCATATAACGCCCTCCCGCCGCCGCGACAAAATCGGGACGCCCCGCGTTCAGCAAACCCCGGCAGAGATCCACTCAAAATCCGCGGGGAGCTGTCCAGGAGACCATGAGGAAGTGTGGGGCGGTCATGCTGCCTGAGCCTGAATGTTGCGGATTGAGCTGCTGCCGGTTTGGTGGACACCGAGATAAGGTGTTTTACGGAACCGGAGGTGGAGCATGGAACGGCGTCAGTTCAGCCGGGAGTTCAAGGTCGAAGCGGTCCGTTTGGTGCGCGAGCGCGGCGTAAGCGTTGCGCAGGCGGCGCGGGATCTGGAACTGCACGAGAACATGCTGCGGCGTTGGGTGAAGGAATTGGCGGCTGATCCGGCCGCCGCCTTTCCTGGTCAGGGGCAGATGAAGCCCGAGCAGCTTGAAATCGAGCGCCTGCGGCGCGAAGTCACCAAGCTGCGGGCGGAGCGCGACATCCTAAAAAAGGCCGCGGCCTTCTTTGCGAGGGAAGCGAAATGAGGTTCGCTTTTATCGCAAAGCACCGTTCGATCTGGCCGGTGGCGTGGCTCTGCAAAGCGCTGGATGTCTCCCGGTCGGGTTTTCACGCCTGGCTCAAGCGCGGACCGAGCGCTCGCGACAAGCTTGATGAGGAGATGACGGCCTCCATCCGGGCGAGCTTTGTCGCCAGCGCCAGAACCTATGGCGCACGCCGGGTCTGGCGGGATGTTCTGGCTGACGGCTTTTGCTGCGGACTGCATAAGATCGAGCGCTTGATGCAGGAAAACGCCTTGCGGGCGCGGCCTCGCCGGCGTGGCTTGCCCAAAGACGGCGGTCAGCGGCTCGCCGACGCCGTGGCGCCGAATGTTCTGGACCGCCAGTTCGTCGCCGAGCGGCCGAACCAGAGGTGGATCGCCGACTTCACCTACATCTGGACGGCAGAGGGCTGGCTGTATGTCGCCGCTGTCATCGACTTGTTCTCGCGGCGTGTTGTCGGCTGGTCCATGAAGGCCGAGATGACCGCGCAATTGGTGGCGGACGCCCTGATCATGGCGATCTGGCGACGCGGCAGGCCAGACGCCTTGCTGCACCACTCCGACCAGGGCAGCCAATACACCAGCGACCACTTCCAGCGCCTGATGGCCGACAACGGCGTCACCTGTTCGATGAGCCGATCCGGCAACGTCTGGGACAATGCGGCGATGGAGTCGTTCTTCTCGTCGATGAAAACCGAGCGCGTCGCCAGGAAAATCTACCGGACGCGCGACGAGGCCAGGGCAGATGTGTTTGATTATATCGAGCGCTTCTACAACACCGTCCGCCGTCACTCGACCATCGGCTATCTCAGCCCGGTTGAGTTCGAGCGGAAGGTCGCATTAGCTTAACCAGCTGTCCACCAAACCGGCAGCAGCTCATTACGATGCGTCGCTGGGGAGGTATGTGCAGCCGGATCCGCTGGGGCTCGGGACGCTGCTCAGCGACGGCCCGAGCGCCTATGGCTATGTCGGCGGGAACCCGCTGGCGCACGAGGATCCGGAAGGCCTAACTTACAAGAGTAACATTTTGTACTTCTTAGATTGGGTTACGGGTCTCGGACAGAGGGTGCGTCGTTACGGACAGAATGACCTAGAAACCCAAGAAATGATGCAATCGCCCGGGGCAGCTAAAATGCGAATTGCATACAACAAAATGCATTGTCCAGAGCGCTGGAGGCAGGAAGCTTATTATTCTCGGACAGCTTTTTGGGACACTTTGATTAACCCAAAAACCGCCGACTGGGGAAGTACTGCGGCCGAGGTCGGCGGTTGGGCCGGTGCGACCATAACGGACAATAGCAATGGCTTGATAACATTCAGAATTCATAATGAATCCGGTATTCGCTCTTGGACGCATTTGTTTCCTAACTCCCCTCTTACTTGGGGGCCGTTCAGGACTATTATTCAGGATTTTGAGTGGTCCGAGCTAAAACAATGTGGATGTCAATGATACGGCTTGTTATAAATTATGCATCAGCATTAGTTTTGATGCTGGCTTTCTGTAGTATCATATTGTACAGATGTATGAGTGATGTTGCTTGGACGGATGGGGATTTCTCTCTTGTATATGTTGACTCTAGAGAGCAGATGCAACTAATTATTGGGTCTGACAACGAAGAGTCTAAGCTGCTTGTTGGGCCTACTGTGTTTGCTATTGGCGAAAACGAAGATGTTTTCATAGTAATGCAGCACCCATATGTCGATGTAATAAATTCAAGCAGCGCAAACATGGGGAATAGGCTTGTAACTAACTACTATTATTTTGAAAAAGCGTACATTTTACGCGCTCGAGACAACAGTAAGGGTGGGGTAGATTTTTCAAAGTTGGTAAACGGCCCAATGAGCGACGATGAGTTTTATAAAGTGTCTCGCGTCAAGAATTTTCCAAAATTCAGTGTGATATTTCGTGATCTTCAGTAAAGGTGAGATAGCTGTAGTGTACCTAAAAATAATGTTATCAGGTTTTCTTCATCACTTCCTGTTTGCCCTTGGCACGATCAGCGGAGAGACTATAGTTTGGCAGTGGGGAAAGAAAATTGGTTTGGTCCCTCGGGCAGGGCATAGCCGATCCGGCAGCGCCATGACGAGACCTAATTGGATTGCCGGCCATCTACAGCGAAACCGGCAACGACTGGCTGCAATATGACGCGCAGGGGCGCGTGGTGGTCGATTATCGCACCACCAATCCCGCTCCTTCCGTGGCCGTCTATTACAGCTACGACGCCGCGGGCAATATCGTCTCCATGACTTATCCCTCCGGGCGGACCGTCAACTTTGGACGCGACGCCATCGGCAGGATCAGCTCGATCACGACAAGGCAGAACTCCGCCGCGCAGGATCAGGCCATCCTGTGGCTGGCGCAGTGGAACCCCTATGGGCCGCTGGCCTCGATGAGCTTCAACAACGGCCAGACCACCAATTTCACGCTCGACAGCAGCTATCGCGTGAAGCGGGTGCAGACCGGATGGTCGGCGAGCCCCAGCGGCAGCGTCGATCTCAACCTGTCCTGGACCGGCGACATGGTGGATTCGATCGTCGACAACAACAATCCCGGCACGAGTCCGCCCTTCACCTATGGCGCGCAGTCGCAGAGCTTCACCTATACGCCGACGCGGCGGCTGGCTTCGGCGAGCGGCTATTACGGCCAATATTCCTGGACCTACGACGGCGTCGGCAACCGCCTCACCGAGACCGGCAACGGCGTCCTGTCGAGCTATCTCTATCCGCTCGGCTCCAACCGGCTGCAGTCGGTGGCCACAGGGAGCAGCACGCGCAGCCTCGGCTATGACGCCGCCGGCGATGTGGCCAGCGACAGCAGCGCGGCGGGCTCCAATATCGCGATGAACTACAGCTACGACGTCGAGGGGCGGCTGGCCAAAGCCTCTCGGGCCGGGGCGCCGAGCAATGGCGGCAGCTATGGCTATGACGCGCTGAACCGGCTGGTCTCGCGAACCGTCACCAGCGGCGCGACCACGACGACGACGCTCTACGTCCACGACACCCACAACCACATCATCGCCGAGCTGGACAGCGCCGGCGTCACGCATCGTGAATATATCTGGCTGAACGACCTGCCGGTGGCGGTGGTGGATCAGGTCAACACCGCGACCCCGCAGGTTTACATGGTCCACACCGACCATCTCGGCCGCCCGGTGCTGATGATCTCGACCGCGGGCGCCTGGGTCTGGAACGCGATCTACAATCCCTTCGGCGCGGTGAGCTATATCTGGTCCAGCCCCGCGGTGATGGACATCCGCTTTCCGGGGCAGTGGTTCCAGCTCGAAACCGGCCTCGCCTACAATTGGCATCGGCATTATGATGCGAGCTTGGGGAGGTATATTCAGCCGGATCCGCTGCGAGTGGATGAGAAGACCGGCCCGACGATCGCGGGTGTCAGCCCGTTGCTGTTGGTGCCAGGCGCCCTGTCCGCCGATGAAAACATTCGACTTGCTGGAGCGCCGCTCCTTTCCTCTGTCGCGCCAGCGACAGCAGACACTTCGCCGCTACGGTCGAACTATCCTGACGGCCCGAGCATTTACGGCTATGGCGCGCAAAACCCGCTGGCGAAGAAAGATCCGAGTGGATTAGCGGTGGGTGGCGGCGGCTTCTCCATCAAAAATTCATCCAATATAAGCAAGTGCGTGAATTGCGACGCCGTTCTACGGGGCTGCCGCCAAGGATGCAGCGATATGTTCGTGGAAGGGTTAATCAGAGGTCCTGGAGATTTGCGCAAATGTATTAGAGAGTGTATGCAGGCACATGACTGTCACGATTTTTAATGATTGATGGGCAAGGCACCGTTTGGCAATAGTGAGGGCAGAATGTCTAAAGATGAAATGCAGCAGCTCATTTCGGCTCTTGAGCTCTTTGAAAAAAACCTAGAATACCCAATGTATCTTGGCTCCGTTAGCGAAGATAGATTTGTAAGGCAAGTCATAGGGGAGTTTGCAGCTAAAATTATAGCCGACCTCAACTACGACATAATTCCTAAGCTTAAAGCTCACGCGGAGACTGGCGCCTAAGATTTACATGGTCCACACCGACCATCTCGGCCGCCCGGTGCTGATGATCTCGACCGCGGGCGCCTGGGTCTGGAACGCGATCTACAATCCCTTCGGCGCGGTGAGCTATATTTGGTCCAGCCCCGCGGTGATGGACATCCGCTTTCCGGGGCAGTGGTTCCAGCTCGAAACCGGCCTCGCCTACAATTGGCATCGGCATTATGATCCGAGCCTCGGGAGGTATATCCAGCCGGATCCGCTGGGGCTGACCGCGCTGATGAGCGACGGGCCGAGCGTCTATGGCTATGTCGGCGGGAATCCGCTGGCGAAAGTCGATCCGCGCGGCACCCAAGAGGTGGGAGTGTGCGTTATCGGTGGACTCGCCAATCCCCTTTGCGACGTCGCGATCGTTCAAACCGGGATCGAAGCTTGTTTTGTGGGCTACGAGCTGTATCTGTCTTCGTCTCGAACCGGAAGCTGCTCATGTTCACACCGAGATATTTACAGCCCGGGGGGCGTAAGCTGCCAAACTTTACGTGAACTCGGAACCTGCCCTGATCGTTATAAAGGCATCGGAAATGATCGGGCCTCGTGTCAGAAAAACGCGAGAGAAAATGCCAAGGAAGAGTGTCGCGGATGCTTAGGTCATTGCCATTTTACGTCCGATTAATGGATAGAGGCTGACATGATCACAGATAGCCGCGATACTAGATTCCTGAACGTTGATTTAGAGCTGTATTACAAAGCCGATTTTCGCGAACTGGAGAACGAGTTCCGCGAAAAGGCTATTGTTTTACAGAACTACAACGGGTTTTTATCCGTTGAAAGCAACGGTAACGCTCTAGATATCACCGCAACCATAGCCGAGTTAACTGACGTCGTATCAGGACTTTCGGATGAAGCTAGGAAAATATGGGATGCGTGCGATATCAGGCGCTTCAATATTGGGATTAGTTCTGGCATAAAACAAGGGCAATACGTATTCTCAATATCAGATAAAACCATTTCTGTGCTTTCATCAATAAACGCAGAGCTTGCTGTTACTATATATCGTGTTGATGACAGCGCCTAGATTCTGTCAGCTAAGTAATTCGATGGCGGCGCCGTTGATGTGAACGCGAGCGAACGCAAATATTTTCTCGATGCTGGGAGTTTTCGAGAGCTACGGTGAGTTAGGGCCGCCAGAATAGCCTTTAACGCCGCCGGCGATGTGGCCAGCGACAGCAGCGCGGCGGGCTCCAATATCGCGATGAACTACAGCTACGACGTCGAGGGGCGGCTGGCCAAAGCCTCGCGGGCCGGGGCGCCGAGCAATGGCGGCAGCTATGGCTATGACGCGCTGAACCGGCTGGTCTCGCGAACCGTCACCAGCGGCGCGACCACGACGACGACGCTCTACGTCCACGACATCCACAATCACATCATCGCCGAGCTGGACAGCGCCGGCGTCACGCATCGCGAATATATCTGGCTGAACGACCTCCCCGTCGCGGTGGTGGATCAGGTCAACACCTCGACCCCGCAGGTTTACATGGTCCACACCGACCGTCTCAGCCGCCCGGTGCTGATGATCTCGACCAGGGCGCCTGGGTCTGGAACGCACGCGTCCCCCGCCCCCATCTCAAAACAACGAAAGATCGGTTAGACTCCCGCCCAGCCTGTGCGAGAGTCCGCCCCGATGACCGAAACCGAAACCCACGACGACGCCGCCGCCCTGCTCGCCGAATGCCGCGAGCTGAAACTGGTCGTAGCGACGGCGGAATCCTGCACCGGCGGCCTGGTTGCGGCCGCGATAACCGACATTCCCGGCTCTTCCGACATTTTCGACCGCGGCTTCGTCACCTATTCCAACAAGGCCAAGCAGGAAATGCTGGGCGTGGCGGCGCGGACGCTGCTGCAATTTGGCGCCGTGAGCGCCCAGACCGCGATAGAAATGGCCGAAGGCGCGCTCAAACATTCGCGCGCCGATCTCGCCGCCTCTATCACCGGCGTCGCCGGCCCCGGCGGCGGCACGGCGCAAAAGCCGGTCGGGCTGGTCCATTTCGCCTGCGCGCGGCGCGGCCGGGAGACCGTTCATGTCGAGCGGCGCTTCGGCGCTCTGTCCCGCCATGAGATCAGAGCGGCCTCGGTAAAACAGGCGCTCAATATGCTGCTGGAGACCGTCCGTATATGAGGTCCGCGCGCTTCACGAAAGCGTCCGAATATTTGTGAAAAGCCTTGTCGAACATCGCGCCCATCAGCATGCCGAGCGCCATGCTCTTGAATTCATAGGCGATGTAAAACTCCACCAGCGACCGCGGCTCGCCGTTGGGACCGGAAGGCTCGTCCCGGAAGGTCCAGCGATTGTCGAGCTTCTTGAACGGCCCGTCGATATATTCGACGCTGATTTCGAGCTTGGGCCGGTTGCAGGTCACGCGGCTGGCGTAGCGCTCGCAGATGGCCTTGAAACCGACCTGCATTTCCGCGACGATGACCTCGACCCCCTCACCCGCCTGGCTGCGGCGACGCACCCGAATGCCCTCGCAGAGCGGGACGAATTTGGGATAGGATTCGACGTCGCTGACAAGGGCGAACATGTCGGCGGCTGCGTGGCTTACCCTGCGGCGATCGCGAAAGCTTTTCATGAGCCTTCCCATAAAATAATTCCGCCTCCTCTGCCAGAGCCAGAGTTGGGAAGGCGGGCGGCCCGGCAGGCGCGATCAAGCCGCGCGGGGCGGCAGGGTTATCCTGAATGTGGCGCCGCCGCCGGGGGTTTCTTCGACGGTCACGTTGCCGCCGAGCGCGGTCATGGTTTCCCTGACGATGGCGAGGCCGAGCCCCGTCCCCGGCGCGGTCTCGGCGCCCCGCCAGAACGGTTCGAAGATCATCTCGCGCAGTTCCGCGGGGACGCCCGCGCCATGATCGACGACCTCGATCGAGACCCCCGGCTCGACCCGGACCAGCACGACCCCGCCCGAGGGCTCGGCGCGGATGGCGTTGTCGAGAAGATTGGCCATGGCGCATTCTATGGCGCGGGGGTCCCCCCGAACCAGAAGGGGCCCCGAAGGGCCGACGAATTCGATCTCTTTGCGGCTCGCGATCACCAGAGGCGCGTAATCGGCGACGAGCGTCCTCGCGGTCGCGACGACATCGGTCGAAACATCGGCGGGAGCGCCATTCTCGCCGAGCCGGGCCGCGATCAGCAGCTGGTCCACGATGGTCTGAACCCGGCGCACGTCGTGCCTGACTTCCGCGATGCAATCGATTTCCGGAAGGGCGTCGATGCGGGCGCGCAGAATGGCGACCGGCGTGCGCATTTCATGCGCGGCGTTGGCGGCGAATCGACGCTGGCGGGCAGCCCCGGCGTCGAGCCGCTCCAGAGCTTCGTTCACCGCCTTGACCAGCGGGAGCGCCTCCATCGGGATATTCTCCTCTGGAATGCGCTGGTCGATGGAGTTCATGTCGATGCGCGCGGCGAAATCGGCCGCCCGCAGCAAGGGCTCCAGCCCGCGCCGCGCCGCGCCCGCCGTGATCAGGGCCGCGGCGGCGAAGACCGGCAGGAAGTAAATGAAATTGTCGCGCGCATTGTCGCGGAAAAAATAGAGAAAATCGCTGACGTGGAACCGATAGCCGTAGGTCACGATGAAAACGCGGCCGACGGAAGTGTCCTCCTTGGTCAGCGCGCCGCGAAGGGACGGGTCTCCCATTCCATCGAGCGTGAAATTCATCGCGAGCGCCTTCACCCCGCCCATCGAATTGAGGCGCGCCACGAGGTCCGGCGACGACCCCTCGAAGGCGGAGGCCTGGGAGAGGTCGAAAACCGCAAATCTGAGCGCCGGGTTCTGCTGCAGATGAAGCGCGAGGGAGCGCGTCGGCCTGATGAAGGGAACGCCGTGGGAGTCGCGCCGCAAGGATTCAGCGACCTGGGCGCGGATGCGGTTCTCGCCGAGATCGTCGAGCTTCATGTCGAGATCTGCCCGCAGGCCGGTCAGCGTGAGCGGGATATTTATGATCCAGACGAAGACATATACGAGGATCTGGCCGATCAGCAGATAGCCGACCAGCCTGGAAGTCAAAGAAAAGCTCTTCACGGCTGCGCTTTGGCGAGCATATAGCCGATTCCGCGGATGGGATGGATCACCACCCCCGCTTCATTCTCGTTGAGATGCTTGCGCAGCCTCGACACCAGCGCGTCCAGAGCATTGGACTGAAACCCCTCCTCCTCGCCGGCATAGACTTCCTCCAGCAGGGTTTCCCGAGGCGTCGCGCGCCCGTCCCGACGGATGAGAGCGTCGAGCAAGGCCAATTCGCGGCGATGCAGAACCATGGGCCGCCCATGCACATTGACCTCGCGCGAGCGCAGATCGAAGGACAGAGCGCCGACCGTGATGGGAGGCTCCGCGGAGCCTTCTCCGCTGCGCCTGAGGTTGGCCCTGATCCGCGCCAGCAGCTCGTTGATGTCGAACGGCTTGGTCAGGTAATCGTCGGCGCCGCTGTCGAGGCCGGCGATCTTGTCCGCCACGGTGTCCAGGGCCGTGAGCATGATGACCCTCACCCCGGTGTGAGACCGGCGTAAATCGGGGATCAGCGAGACGCTGTCTCCGTCCGGGAGCCGCCTGTCGAGCAGGGCGAGAGAGTAGGACCCGGCTGCGAGCGCGTCCCTGGCGTCCCTGAGCGTCGGCGCCAGCTTGACCTCGAAACCGCTCCGCTCGAGCCGGTCGGCGATGAGCCGCGCGAGTTCCACTTCGTCTTCGACAACGAGAATGCGCATTATGTTCAAGCCCGCCTTGCCGGCGCGCGAGGCAAAGGCGCCCGCCGCCGTAGGCCTCGGCCAAAACCGGAGCGGCGCGGCGCGCCTCCCCGAACCCGGCTCGCGGCCCTTGTTCAAGATGACAGAAAAGGTTCGCACGGCCCGGCCGAGAGCCCAGCCGCAGCCGCCTTCAACGCAACTTTTCTAATATGCGGCCCAGTATAGGCGCAAGTGAATAAAACTACATCCGTCGTCTCGCCTCGTATTAGCGCGGTGCAATCTTCGCGTAACGTTATACAGGCCAGAATGTATGCTTGCATCGACGACGCAGTACACGCCGAGATGCAGACTCACTCAGGCCTGTGTCAGGCTCGACTTCGAATCCATCCGCTTTCGTCTCAACCTCTCGAAATCGGAGCCGGCGTGATGCGAGGAGCGGGTGAGCGGCGAAGCCGCCACCATCTCGAAGCCCTTGGCATAGGCCAGGGCCTCATAGGCTTTGAAAGCCTCCGGCGTGACGAATTCGACCACCTGATGATGCTTGCGCGTCGGCTGCAGATACTGGCCGATGGTGAGGAAATCGACCTCCGCGCTGCGCAGATCGTCCATCGCCTGGGAGACCTCGTTGCGTTTTTCCCCGAGGCCGACCATCAGCCCCGACTTGGTGACGATATCGGGATTGAGTTCCTTGGCCCGCTGCAGAAGCCGCAGTGAATGGAAATAGCGCGCGCCGGGCCGAACCGTCGGATAGAGCCCGGGCACGGTCTCCAGATTGTGGTTGAAGACGTCGGGAGGGGCTGAGACCACGGTTTCAAGCGCGCCGTCCTTGCGCAGGAAGTCGGGCGTGAGGATTTCTATCGTCGTCGAAGGACACCGACGGCGGATCGCCTCGACCGTGCGTGCGAAATGCGCCGCGCCGCCGTCGGGAAGATCGTCGCGGTCCACGGAGGTCACGACGACATGGCGGAGGCCGAGAGCGCTGGTCGCCTCGGCCACTCTTTCCGGTTCGGTCGGATCGAGCGGCGCGGGCAGACCGGTGGCGACATTGCAGAAGGCGCAGGCGCGCGTGCACACCTCGCCCATGATCATGAATGTGGCGTGCTTTTTCTCCCAGCATTCGCCGATGTTGGGACAGGCCGCCTCCTGGCACACAGTGGCGAGGCCGCTCGTTTTCAGCAATTCGCCGGTTTCCCGCCACAAGGCCGAACCCGGGGCCCTAACCCTTATCCAGGCCGGCTTGCGGGCCACGGGCTGATCGGGGCGATGCGCCTTTTCCGGATGCCTCTCCGCTCTGGCGTTTTCGGTCGCGCGCCGCCGCGGGTCGTCGTTCAGGAGATCGATCTGCACAGGCATGGGAGCGTGTCCAGGAAGAAAGATCGACCGATATTAAGCGCACGCGGAACAATTTGCGAGGAGCAATGCAGACCCGCGGTTCAGGCAGGCCGGGTGGGCCAAGCGCGTCCGCCCGTCCTCATGGTTAAGAAACCACAAAACGCCCGGATTTAAACACCACACCCCGGCCGCTTTTATGGTTAATTCATATAAACGAGTATTTTCAAAATGTTACGATTTATGGTTGGCGAGACCTTACCGGCGGCCGAACGCAGCCGCCCGCGCCCGGGCTGCGCCGGAGAACGACCGCGCCGAAAGCCCGGCATCCCGCGTCCTGCGAAAGCGGAGACGGCTTTTTCTTCACAGCGTCAAATATGCTCGACGGCGACGACGCCGGGGATCGTTTTCAGCGCGCCGGCGATTTCCGCATTGACCGGATAACCTCCGGGCAGCTTGATCTCGATTTCTTCCCCCGCGGCTTCTCGCATCACGACGAGCATGACCTCGCCAGCCCCCCTGCCCGACGACAGCCCGGACTTGATGCGGTCCAGCGGCTCTGCGTCGCGCAGGAATATGCGCAGGCCCTTCTGCTCCCGCGCCGCCGCGGCGGCGAGCGGCTCGGCCGCCACGATCCGGGCGCGAACGTCGTCGCCCTCGACATTGGCGGAAAGCGTCAGCAGCACCGCGGCGCCTTTCTCCAGCAGGTCGCGATATTGGGTGAGGCCCTCCTGGAACAATATGGCTTCATATTGCCCGGATTCGTCCGAGAGCTGGACAATGCCCATTTTCGAACCCGATTTGGTGCGGCGTTCGGCGCGGTCCAGCACCACCGCAGCGAGACGGCCCGCGGACGCGCCGCGCTTCACCGAGGCCGAAAATTCGCTCCAGCGCTGCAGCCGCATCCGCCCCATGACGCTGCGATAGGCGTCGAGCGGGTGGCCGGAAAGGAAGAACCCGGCCGCCTCGAATTCCCGCCGCAGCAGCTCGGCGGCGGTCCAGGGCGCGGCTTTTGGAAGCGCGAGTTCTTCCTTGTCGTCGGCGCCGAACAGCGCGTTCTGGCCCAGCGAGCGCTCGTCGGCGTGCCGGTTGGCGCTGGCGAGGATGGTCTCTATGCCGGCGAAGACCTTGGCCCGGTTCGGATCGAGCTGGTCGAAGGCGCCGCAGCAGGCGAGATTTTCCAGAACCTTCTTGTTCACCTCGCGCGGGTTTATCCGGCATGCGAAATCCGCGAGGGAGGAAAAGGGCCGGTCGCCCCGCGCGGCGACGATCGAAGCCGCCTGCCCGTCGCCGACCCCCTTGATGGCCGCGAGGGCGTATCGGATCGCGAGCTTGCCGTCCGGGCCCGGCGCCACGTCGAAATCCGCTCCCGACCGCGAAACCGACGGCGGCTCCACATTGATCCCCAGCCGCTGCGCCTCCTGGCGGAATTCGGCCAGCTTGTCGGTGTTGCTCATATCGAAGGTCATCGAAGCGGCGATGAACTCGGTTGCATAATGGGCCTTGAACCAGGCGGTCTGATAGGCGATCAGCGCATAGGCCGCGGCGTGGCTCTTGTTGAAGCCGTAGTCTGCGAATTTGGCCAGAAGATCGAAAATCTCGTTGGCTTTTTCCTTCGCCAGCCCCCGCTCCACGGCGCCGATCACGAAGCGGTCGCGCTGGGCGTCCATCTCGGCCTTGATCTTCTTGCCCATGGCGCGGCGCAGATTGTCGGCCTCGCCGAGCGAGTAGCCGGACAGGATCTGCGCGATCTGCATGACCTGCTCCTGATAGATGATGACCCCGAAGGTCTCCTTCAGGACCGGCTCGATCAGGGGGTGGAGATAGTCGGGCTCCTCGTCGCCGAGTTTGACCGCGCAATAGGTCGGGATGTTCGCCATAGGGCCGGGACGGTAGAGCGCCACCAGAGCGATGATGTCCTCGAAACGGTCGGCGTGCATCTCCACCAGCGCCTTGCGCATGCCCGCGCTTTCGAGCTGGAACACGCCCACAGTCTCGCCGCGACCCAGCATCTGATAGGTCTCGGCGTCGTCCAGCGGCACGCGCGCGAGATCGAAGCCGGGGTCGCGCCGGCGCACCAGAGCGGAGGCCGTCGAAAGCACCGTGAGGGTCTTCAATCCAAGGAAGTCGAACTTCACCAAACCGCCGGGTTCGACCCACTTCATGTTGAACTGGGTTACCGGCATTTCTGATTTGGGATCGCGATATAGCGGCATTACCTCATGTAATGGTTGATCTGCGATCACGATGCCGGCGGCATGGGTGGAGGCGTTCGAATAGAGCCCTTCCAGCGACCCGGCGACCTTGAAAAGACGCGCCACGCGCTCGTCCTCGTCGGCCGCTTCGCGAAGCTTCTGCTCGCTGGCCAGGGCCTCCGCGAGGGTCACCGGCTTGGCCGGATTCTGCGGCACCAGCTTGGCGAGCTTGTCCACCTGCCCCAGCGGCATTTCCAGCACGCGGCCGACGCTTCGCAGCACGCCCCGCGCCAGAAAGGAACCGAAGGTGATGATCTGGGCCACCCGATCGGCCCCATAGCGGCTCCTCACATATTCGATGACCTCGCCCCGCCGGCTCTGGCAGAAATCGACGTCGAAGTCGGGCATCGAGTTGCGCTCGGGGTTGAGAAAGCGCTCGAAGAAGAGACTGAACCGCAAGGGGTCGAGATCGGTGATCGTAAGTGCATAGGCCACAAGGGATCCTGCGCCGGATCCGCGCCCCGGCCCCACCGGAATGTCCTTCGACTTCGCGTGTTTGATGAAGTCCGAGACGATCAGGAAGTAGCCCGGAAAGCGCATCTTCTCGATGACGCCGAGCTCCACCTCGAGGCGCTTGACGTAGTCGTCGCGGGTGAGGCCAGGCGCCGGGCCGGTCGTCGCAAGACGCGCCTCCAGCCCCTCCTCCGCCTGGCGGCGCAGCTCGCGCGCCTCGATCTCGTCCAGAGACAGGTCGACGCCCTCGGGGGCCTCGCGAATGAAACGCGGCATGATCGGTCCCCGCGCGCGGGGCCGGAACGAGCAGCGGCGGGCGATCTCGACGCTGTTCTGCGTCGCCTCGGGAAGATCGGCGAACAGCTCCAGCATCTCGGCGCGGGTCTTGAAATAATGCGCCGGAGTCAACCGGCGCCGCTCTGCGACGCTCGTGACCGTTCCTTCTGCTATGCACAGGAGCGCGTCATGGGCCTCGAAGTCTCCCGCCGTGGCGAAGAACGGCTCGTTGCTCGCCACCAGAGGAAGTCCCCGCCGATAGGCGAAGTCCAGCAGCTGCGCCTCGACCTCCCGCTCGGCGGCGGTGTTGTGGCGCTGGATCTCGACATAAAGGCGGTCAGGAAAGAGCTTCTCCAGAACTTCCAGCCGCTGCGCGGCGATATCGCCCTGGGATTTCGCGAGCAGCCTGTCCAGGGCCCCTTCCGCGCCGCCGGTCAGGACGATGAGGTCGCCGCTAGACTCGGCGAGGTCTGCAATGGAAACGCTGGGCGCATCGCCCGGCTCGGCGCCGAGATAGGCGCGCGAGCACAGCTTCATCAAGTTCTTGTAACCCGCCTCGGTCTGGGCGAGCAGGACGATATGGCCGAGGCCCGCTTCGCGAAGCTGGCTTCGGCCGTCCGCGAAATCGACCGTGAGCTGGGCCGCCGGGATGCTCTGAATCCCGGCCTTGTAGGCCTTGTCGGAAAATTCGAGCGCGGCGAACAGATTATTGGTGTCGGCGACGCTCAGGGCCGGCTGAGCGTCATGCTCGGCGAGCTTGATCAGCTGACCAATGGTCAGGGCGCCTTCGCGCAGCGAAAACGCCGTATGAACATGAAGATGGACGAAACCGGGATCCGCGTTCAGCATGACCCCAGTCTAGACCGGCGCCCCGCTCTTTCGCGAGTCGCGAAAGCGATGAATCACAGCTTTCCGTAGACGACCCGCGTGCCGAGGATCATATCGTGCAGCGCCTTGCTTTCATCGGTCCAGAAGATCATCAGGAAGCCGAAGAACAGCGGCAGGCTCGACGCCAGATAGCCAAAATTGCGAAGGATCGCGAAGGGCGCGTCGAGGCGCTTCCCGTCGGTCCTGACGATATGAATGCCGCAGATCCGCTTTCCCGGCGTCGCCTGCCAGGGACCGCCGCAAAAATATCCACAATAGCCGAGCGCGATAACCGTGCCGATGAGGTCGACGACGAGGGAATTCTCGTTGAGGAAGGCTTCGGTTCTGTCGGCCCCGAAAAACGAAACCGAGACGATGGCGAAAATCGCGCCCGCGAGGCCCACCAGCAGCACGGTCAAGGCGTAATCGATCGCATATGCGCCGAGCCTGATCCAGAAACCCGCATAACGCGGCGCGCTCGATCTCGCGCCCGACAGCGGGACGCTGGAGATGGGAGCGGCGCGGTTCTCGGGACCATCCCCTTTGAGGAATGCGATAAACCCGGTCTGATCGAGCGGCGTCCAGCCCGGCGCGCCGACGAGGTTGACGTTCGAGCCTCTGGCGACCGCCCCGCTCTCGATCATTTCCTTGAGCTTCGCACCCGTTATGGGACCGATTATTCCCACGCCGTCATGAAGATAGTAAAGCTGCTCCAGGGCTTCCGCAGACAGCGGAGAGCGGAAAAATTCCGACACTTCACATTTCTCCAGTCCGGCGCATGCGGCGCAGCGGCAAGGCTCTGTTTTTCGCCCGCGCGGCGCTTTGGCGGTAGTCCGGAATATACCGAGCCTTTGCGCCTGTCGAGGCTTTGGGCGCGCGCAGGCGGAATGCGCAAGGCCTGCGCGCCAACAACGCTCCAGCGAGGATCGGACGCCGAAAAGCCCAGCAGGACCATGGGTCCACGCCAGGCTTTAGGACGCAAGGCTTCAGGCGCTTACGCGGAAGGCGTGAAAACCTTGGCCGCGCTCTCGATCGGCTTGAAGACTTCCTTCGCAAGCGCAGTATAAAGCTCGCCGAGCTTGGTGGATTCGGCGACGAATTCCTCATAGGAGGACTTGGCGAACTCGGACTGAAGAGCGATGGCTTCGTCGATCTTCTTCACGCCGATCAGCTTCTCGGCCAATTCGCGGGTCTTTTCAAAAGACTTCTTCGAGTAGTCGGTCGTCTCGGTGGCGATGCCTTGCCAGCCCTTGGTGATGGCGTCGGTCGCGGTGGTGAAGGCTTCCAACTGCTCCTTGCCGAACTGCTGCACGCTTTCGAAAGTGGCGACCATTGGTAACGTCCTTGGTTTACGGCGCGCCGCAGGGATTGAACACCACCCTTTGGCGGCGGCGAGGCGCGCACTGTTAACGTCCCTGCTTATATCGCACCGCAACATAAACTGTCAAGTCTCATGTTGCGTCGCAAAAAGGACTGCATTTCGCCGGACTCGCTTAACCCCTGAGTAACCGAGTTCCCCTATCGTGGTTAACTGTGATGTTTTGGTAACGCTCCGGCGCGGCTGCGGCCGAATTCCGGACAAGGTTGCTGTGCAGACTTGTGGGCGAGTAACAATGGCAATGTCAGGTTCAAGCGTGCGTGTTCGGGACTGGAAAACCGGCTGGCTTGCGCTTTTGGCCAGCGTCCTAGTCGCCGTGGTCTTCGCTTTGCCGGCGGAGGCTCGGCGCCATTACCATCACTCCCATAGCCGGCATGTGGTCACCTATTACGCCCATTTCCGGCATGGGGCGCGACATGCGTCGCTGAGGCGCCACGGGCGTCATCGGAGCCACTACGCGACCGCGGATCAGGGCGGCGGCGAGATGGTTTCCCCTGCCGGAGTCGCCGCGATCGTGGTCGACGGCAACAGCGGCCGCACGATCTATGCGCTGAACGAAAACCAGCCGCGTCATCCCGCCTCGGTCACCAAGGTCATGACGCTCTACCTGCTGTTCGAGCAGCTGGAGAAGGGTCGGCTGCGGCTCGACTCCCCCTTGATGGTCTCCTCCCACGCGGCGGCCCAAGCGCCTTCGAAGCTCGGCCTCGCGCCCGGCGAGACGATCGACGTCGAAAACGCCATCAAGGCCGTCGTGACCAAATCGGCCAACGACATCGCCGTGGCCATCGCGGAAAACATCGGGGGCGACGAAGAGACCTTCGCCCAGATGATGACCGGCAAGGCTCACGCCCTCGGCATGCACGGCACGCATTTCGCCAACGCCTCTGGCCTGCCCAACAGCGAGCAGATCACCACCGCGCACGACCTCGCCGTGCTCGGCCGCGCCATCCAGGACCGGTTTCCGCGCTACTATCGCTACTTCTCGACCCATTCCTTCGCCTACAACGGCGCGGTGCATCGCAATCACAACCACCTGCTGGGCCGCATCGAGGGCATGGACGGCATCAAGACCGGCTATACCCAGGCCTCCGGCTTCAATCTGCTGACCTCCGTCCGGCGCGACCGCCATCACATCGTCGCAGTGGTGCTCGGCGGAAAAACCGCCGGCGCGCGCGACCGCCTGATGGCCAATCTGATCGAGGATCACATCGACGAGGGCTCGGCCGTCCGCACCGCCCGGGCCATCAACGAAGAGGCTCCCGCCGAGCGCGAGACGGTCGCCGAAGCGGCCCCCGCGCTGCGCCCTGCGGTCGCCGAAACCCTGCCGGCCGCACAGCCGGAGCCCGCTCGCGCAGAAGTCGCATCCGCCGTCGAGGAAGAAGAACCGGCGACTCCCTCCCGCGGGCAGCGCGGAGCCAGGGTCGCCCAGCTTGCGGCCCCCGTCGTACCGCCGGCGGCCATTCCCGGCGTGCAGCAGGAAGAAAAGCCGCGGCCGGCCTTTGTTTCCGGCGTCCAGAAACATGCGGAAACCAAGGACAATCGCAAATCGCGCAGCGCCGAGCGCGCCCGCGCGGCGGCCGCGGTCGTCGCAGACGGCTCGACCTCTCACGCCTCAGGGAGCAAGACCAGCCGTCACGAAGCGGCCGCCGCCACGACGCCTTCCTCGGTGAAGCACACAGAGGCCTCTCAGGTCGCAAAATGGGACGCCGGGCGTCCTTCGCATTCGGGCTGGATGATCCAGCTCGGCGCCACCGACGATGCGGGCAAGGCGAGCGAGCTGCTGAGCCGGGCGCGCACCCAGGGCCACGCGCTTCCGGCCGGCGCGAAGGGTTTCACCGAGAAGGTGCAGAAGGGACATGAAACCCTTTACCGCGCGCGCTTCGCGGGACTCGAGGAACAATCCGCCGAAGCCGCCTGCAAGGCGCTGAAACGGTCGGGCTTCTCCTGCTTCGCCACGAAGAACTGAGAGCTGCGCCATGGCCTTCGTTTCGGAACGCGCGGCCGGCGCGCGGTTTTACCGCAGGAAGCGCGAAGCCCGCGCTCTATCCGTGGTGGCGGCGCATAAGGACGTCCTTCGCCTCATTGACGCGGGCGGCGAGGTCCGTCGTCCCTCCATGGTCTGGATGCAGCTTCTTCATGAGATCGCGGTGCGCCCGTGCAATTTCGCTGGCAGGCGCGCCCTTCTTGAGGCCCAGTATCTCATACGCCTCATCCTCGGTTATCGAGCCCCGGCGGCTGCCGCCTCCTCCGCCCGAAGCGCCGCTCCGCGCGTTCTGCTGACCCTGTCCTGCGCCACGCCATCCGGCAAACCGGCGGTCGAGATACGCCTCTAGCAGCCGCGCGCCTTCGGGGTCGTCGGTAAGACATATTTTGTAAAGCTCGATGAGCTGCGGCCTGGTCAGGGAGTCGAGCCGCTTCCCCTCCTGGGGGCCGGCGAGAATGACCCCGCGGATGGCCCCCGTGGCGCGATCGAGCTCCATTTCGATCATCGCGGACCGGACCCGCGATACTCCGGCCCCGCCGGCTCCCGCGGAGCGGAAGCCGCTCGCGGAAAAGCCGCCGAGCCCCATGATCCAGACGCCGAGCCCCCAGCAGGCGAGCGCAATCCCCAGAGCGCCCCTGAGGAACAGGAACGCGCCGAGGAACAGCAGCAGCACGCCGCCGAAACTCTTGATGAACCGCGCGAGCGCCACCGGCGAGGCTCGCGTGAAGCTTTGCAGCAGATAGATCGTCAAGAAAACAACCAGAAAGCCGATAAGGACGGGCATGAACGGTTCCTTCGGTCGTCGTGACCTCTCTCCCGGGGCGCATTATCGCGAAAGCCGGCGCGCCTCGCGATCCGGATGCGCTCCATAGTTAATTACCGCGTTCCTCCCGCCGCCCGCGATTTTTTCACGCCGGGGGGAAAGCGCGGGGATAGCCGAGGGGGCATCCCGCCGGCGCCGACTCTGTGACGCCGAGCAAGGGCGGCCTACATCTGAGACAAAAGCAGGCGCGCCGCCGCCTCGCCGCTTTCGGCCATTTTCTCCAGCTGCAGCCGTCCCCCCGCCGCATAAGCCGCGGCCGCCTTCAACAGCTCGGCCAGGCGACGCGGCGCATTGGCGTCGAATGCGGCGTAAGCGCCGCCCGTCACGCGGGCGATTTCACGAAAAGCCAAGCGCGCGGCGGGATTTCCTCCTTCCTGGAACATGAAGGCCTTCACGCCGAGCAGGCCCAGTTCGCCGGCCACGCCGGCGAGGTCGTCGACATTCTCCTCCATGGCGTCGCCGATGAACACGAAAGCGGCTACCGGCCGCGCCCTGCTCTCGTCGCGTACATGGCGAAGCAGCCTGCCTATCTGGGTGCGGCCGCCCTGGCAGGAAATTCTCGACATCAGCGCGGCGAGCCCCCGACCGCCCGAAACGAAGCTGGACGCCCGGCATTCCATGAAGCCGCGGTAATAGGCGAGCTGGACTTCCAGCCCGCCCTGCTCCGCCGTGGCGGAGAACATCTCGCCCTGGATCGATTGCGCGAGGTCCCAGGTCGGCTGCCGGCTCATGGTGGCGTCGAGAGCGAAGATCAAACGCCCCCGGCCCCCGGCCGAGGCCTGCGTCAGGGCTTTCGCCTCGTTCAGAAAGGCGTCTATTGCGGCGTCCGAGCCGCTTCTCGCGAGCGGACGATTGTCGGGTCTATCATTCACGGCGTACCATCGTGGGTTGGAGCCGACATAGAAAATCGGGCGGCGGCGCCGGTAATGCAAGACCCGAGCGTCGCTCCTGGCGGCGGGGGCTCAGGCTGCGTTGTCGCAGAAGCAAACCACCCTATTTCTCTTCGCGGGCGGAGTGGAACCCCTGCCTCCTCGCGCGCTATCATAAGCCTCGACGAAAGTTCGCGAGTCCCTGATGACCCTTGATGAACAAACTGCCCAGAAGCCGCGGATCGCGGCGATCCGCGCCGACCAAAGCCAAGCCGTCCAGGCTCTGATGGAGGCTTTCGCCCAGGAACTCAAGGGCCGGGGCCACGCCGTAGCGGGCGTGGCGCAGACGCGCGTGCTCGACCAGAACACGGGACGAAAGCGCATTGTCCTGCGCGACCTCGCGAGCGGCCAGATTTTCCCCATATCACAGGATCTCGGCCCCGGCTCGGTCGCGTGCAATCTCGACACCGGGGAACTCGCCCTCGCCTGCGCCTGCGTCGAGCGCGCCGCGCTCCAAGGCGCAGATCTGATCGTGCTCTCGAAATTCGCCAAACAGGAAGCGGCGCGGGGAGGCCTGAGCGACGCCTTCCGCATCGCCATGCTCTCCGGGACTCCCGTAATCGTCTCGGTTTCGCCCGATTTTCTCTCGGAGTGGGAGGGCTTTGCGGGCCGCCTCTCCCAGTTTGTGGAGCCCTCCCTCGCCGCGCTGGAGACCTGGTGGAGCCGGATGCGCGCGGAGTGAGGCCGTTCCGCCCGCCGCGTTCGGCAGGCGAGCGCGCGGCGCTTTACTTGACCGGAGGCGCATACATGAGCCCTCCGTTCGACCAAAGGGCGTTCTGGCGGCGCTCCATGTTGAGCGGCGACTTCTGGCCGAGATTGCGCTCGAAAACCTCGCCGTAATTGCCTACCGCCTTTATCACCCGATAGGCCCAGTCCGGGGTGAGCCCTAGCCCCTCCCCGAAATCCCCGTCTACCCCGAGCATATGCCGCACATCCGGGTTTCGGGACTGCAGCTCGGCGTCGGCATTGGCGGAGGAGACATTGAGCTCTTCGGCGTCGAGCATGGCGAAATGAGCCCATCGGACAATGTTGAACCATTGGTCGTCGCCCTGCCGCACGATCGGCCCGACCGGAGCCTTGGCGACGAGTTCGGGCAGCACCGCATGGCTTTCGGGCTGGGAGAGCTTCGCCCTGATGGCGTAGAGGGCGGCGACATCGGCCGAAATGACGTTGCACTGCCCGGCTTCATAGGCTTTGGCGGCCTCCTCCAGCGAAGCGAAGGGCTTCGGCTGAAAAGCGACCTCCCGCTGCTGGAAGTAATCGGCGACATCGAGTTCCTGCGAGGTTCCCTGCTGTACGCAGACGGCGAGTTCCGCCATGTCGCGCGCCTTCTGTATTTCGGCTTTTCGCCGCGCGAGGAACCCCTGCCCGCCGAAAAAGGAAATGGCCGCATAAAGCGCCTGCTGCCCGGCGTCGCGCGCCTGCGTCCAGGGGGCGCCGCGCAGGAGCAGATCGACGCTGCCCGACTGCAACGCCCCGATCCTTTCCTTGGCCGACAGCGGCGTGATTTTGATCTTGGAGGGATCGTCGAAAATCGCCGCGGCCAGAGCCCGGCAAAAGTCGACGTCGAAGCCGGTCCAGGCGCCCGCCTCGTTCTGTTCGGCGAAACCGGGGGCCGGCGCCGCCAATCCGCAGGCGACCGAGCCGCGCTTCTTGATCTCGCGCAGCGTGGAAGGATGATCCTCGGATTGGGCGAGCGAAGGGGAGGCCGGGAGCGCCCAGGCCAGCGCCAGCGCCGTCGCAAACAGCGCATTCCATATTCTCCGAGCGGTCGGGAGCCGGCCCCGCGCGCGGGAAATGAGGATGTTTCCGGAGAGCGGCCTAGGGGAAATCGGAAATGTCATCGAACGCCTTGTGTCTCGGCCTCGCTGCGCCGGTGGGTTGGAGCGCATTTGCGCAAAAGCTGGCATGCTTTTGCGTTGAGAATGCGCTCATCCGACGATCTGGAGCGAATTCTTGTCGACCGGACGATGACGTCCGGCGGATAAGCGCTCTAATGTGGCCCGCGCGACGCCCCAGGGAGGAGCAATGACCAAGACTACCAAGGAAACAAGGCGGAAAAACAATAGCCGCACCCGCTTCGTCCACGCCGGCCGCCGGCCGTCCGATCAATATGGGTTCGTCAACACGCCGGTCTATCGCGGCTCCACCGTCCTGTTCGAAAGCGCGGAGGCGTTTCAGTCGCTGGATCAGCCCTATACCTACGGAACCAAGGGCACGCCGACCACGCGCGCTCTGGAAGAGGCCTGGAGCGAGATAGCCGGCGCCGAGCTGAGCGTCGCGACGTCCTCGGGGCTCGCGGCGATTGCACTCGCCCTGATGACCGCCGCCAAGGCCGGCGACCATGTGCTGGCAGCCGATTCCGCCTATCAACCGACCCGCATCTTCTGCGACGGCGTCCTGAAGCGCTTCGGAGTCGAGACGGAATATTACGATCCCCGCATCGGAGCCGGGATTTCAGGCCTCATACGCCAGAACACCAGCGCCGTCGTCGCCGAGTCGCCCGGCTCTCTCAGCATGGAGATCCAGGACGTTCCCGCCATAGCCAAGGCCGCAGCGGAGCGCGGAGTCTGCGTCATACTGGACAACACCTGGGCGACGCCGCTGTTTTTTCCCGCTCACGAGCATGGCGTGGATATCAGCGTCGAGGCGGGGACGAAATATCTTTCGGGTCACGCCGATCTGCTGATGGGGCTGGTTTCCGCCAACAAGGCCTGGGCCAAAAGGCTGCGCGCCACCTACGACGCTTTCGCCATGTGCCCGGGCGGCGACGACGCCTATCTCGCGCTGCGGGGCCTGCGCACGATGGAGCTGCGCATGCGCGAGCAGCAGGGAGCGGGCCTCGCGCTCGCGAAATGGCTGGAAGAACGCGAGGAAGTCTCCCGGATGCTGCATCCCGCCCTGCCCTCGCATCCCGATCACGCTTTGTGGAACCGCGACTTTCGCGGCGCCGCCGGCCTGTTCTCGGTGATTCTGAAGCCGACGCCGAAAGAAGCCGTGTCCGCCTTTCTGAACAGGCTGGAGCTGTTTGGAATCGGCTATTCCTGGGGCGGCTATGAAAGCCTCGTCATACCCTTCGATTGCAGCCGCTCGCGCACCGCAACCGAATGGAAGGCCGAGGGGCCGGGCTTGCGTTTTTCGGTCGGGCTCGAGGACGTGGCCGACCTTCAGGCGGATCTCGAGGCGGGATTTGCGGCGATGAAGAACGCCGCATCATCCGGCCGATAAGGGAGACTGGTTACGCCGGCACGGCCGCTTCCGCGCCGGTCGGCGGGAAACCGCATAAAGGGTGGAAGCGCTGCGCCGCGCGGCGCTCACTTCGCCGCCGTTTGCCTTTCGCCGAAGTCGAGGATCAACGTCTTGAGCTCGGGCTCGCGAACCTCCTCGGCGGCGTCCGCAAAGGTGAACCATTGCGTCACCCGCTGCTCTTTTTCAGGCCAGCTCTTGCGCTGCCGCTGCACGCGCATCGGAAAAACGTCGACCTGGCAGAGTATGTCCGCGCCGTTCTTCAGCCGCTTGTGATAATGGAAAGCGCCGATCCTGATCTTCTCGATCTTCCCGACCAGCCCCGCCTCCTGGAGCGCTTCCAGCGCGGCGGCGGCGTGAGGCTTTTTGCCTCTCATCGGCCAGCCCTTGGGGATGATCCAGCGCCTCGACTCGCGTGAGGACGCCAGCAGGATCTCCACGCCCTCGCCGATGCGCCATGGCAGGGCGGCGTATTGCCTGCGGGGCTCCTCTCCGATCGCTGCCTTTTTCTTGGGCCTCGGCGCCTTCGGAGATTTCATGAAAACGCCTCGACGACCAAAGACGAAGGCGCGCCGCCATCCGCGTCGCCCTGCCGCGCAACGATGAGACGTCGCGTCGTTCGCCAGATTTTCAAAGCTCCCGACTTCATGAAGCGCCAGCCGCCTCCCCTCGCTCGCAGAGCGTGAGCGTCTCCCCCTATGCGACAACTATCACAAAATTCTCATAACGCCCGCTCCAGCCTCGGAAAACCCCTTTATTTCAAGCTGCAAGGCCGGGGCCAGGTCCAGTGCGCCGCGTCGCGCGCAGAAACTGCCTCAGGAAAGCGAGTTGTAAAACTCCGAATATCGCCGCAAAAGCGCCGCCGTATAGGCGATGACGCGGTCCTGCCGCAGATAGCGGGCGAAGAACCGCCGCCCGCCATCTGCGACATGGCGGTGCGCGCCGGGACGCCGGCGTTCGAGTTCGACGATGCGCTCCACCTCGGCCTCGCTCGAAACCGAAAGATATTCGCGCCCCGCCGTCATCTTGGGGAAATAATACAGGACGAAGGGCGACTGGTATTTTATGATCGCCGAATTGCTCTTCAAGCCGATCGCGTAACGCGACCAGGCGGCCCCGTTGCCGTCCATCGAAACCAGAAACCTGTTGCGGAACTGCTGGCGATATCCGATCGGCTTGGTGAAATAGGGCTGCGCCTCGATCCAGGCCTTGACCTCCGGATTGGCGCATTGCACGGCCCTGGTGATGCGAAAATCCACGAAGTCGCCTTTCACGAAATGAGCGGCGGCCCGCAGACGCGGATTGCGGCCTTCTCTGACGACCTCTTCGTCCACCATATAGGACCCGCCGGAGCCTCCCGTCGAAGACCCCGCAAAGCATCCGGCGATCCGTTTGTCGTCATAGGAAAGGGTGTCGCGAAAGTTCCGATACCAGTTGGAATAGAGGAAATGGGCGTCGGGAAGCAGCGGGTTGAGGCTGCCCTCCCTTTTCTGGAAGGCGAACAGAGGCGCCTGGCTGCAATCGAGACCTATGTCGTCCGCATTCAGGGCGAGCGTGACATGAAGGTCGAGGCCGGAGCGCTCGAGCGCGCGCTCGAGAAAGATGCGGTAGCAATGGATTCTTTCAGCGTAGGATCGGCGCAGCCTCTCATAATTCGGCCGTTCTTCCGGCGGGACCGCGACATCCGGCTTCTTTTGGACCGTTACGCTCTTTCCCTCGATTTCCAGGATGAAAAGACAGGGATGAGGATGCAGATATTCGAAATTCTCCAGGAGCCAGCTGCGGCTGATCTTCTGCTGCGTCCAGACCTCCATTTGGCCCCGGGCCAGGTCGTCGATGTCCTGAAGCGTCTCTTCGTCCAGCGGATCGCGCGGCGCGAGCACATCGGCGAGCCCGGCGCGAACCCCAAACCCCAGCGCCCTGCGGCGAATATGATGCATCATTGGCGCGCTCTACAATCGAGTGGGACGATGTAAAAACTGGAGATTCGACATCTGTGGCGGAGATTATCCCCGAATGGGCGATCGGCAAATCGAGACCGCCCTTTTGCGCCGGCTCCAGCGTCGGGCGGCGCGGCGGAGACCGGCGGCGCGCTTCACGAAAGGATCTTGCTCGCCGTGACGATCTGATCGGCGAAAAACCTCGCCTCCTGCGAGCCGCTTTCGCGAAGCCGCGCCAAGGCGAGGTCCAGCTGCTCTGCGCCCTCGGACGCCGTGGCTGGAGCGGCTTTCAGGGCGAGCGCGCCGTAGCCGGCCGCCATCAAAGCAAGGTCGGTCTTGCCGGCGGCATCCGCCAGACGCCGCGCCTCCCGAAATTCCGCGAGCGCCGCGACCGGCTCGCCGGCTGCGAGCCTCAGCGCGCCGTTCAGCCAGGTCGCATTGGCCATCGGTTCCGGCCCGAGTTGCAGCTCGCGCGTCAGATCGCGGTTCGCTTCCGCGAGCTCCATACCCGCTTCGATATGCTCCGGCGCGATCTCGACGCCTTCGTCGCCCCATCCCGGCCAACAATTGGCGCCGGCGTTATAGGCGATGGCCTTGGCGGTCTGCCTGAAATCAAGCGCATCGGCGGGGTCCGCGGCCTGGCGGGCTTGCGCGAGGCAGAAATCCACGCCGGCATTCGCGACGCGGATCATGCCCGTGACGTCCTTGCGCGTCTGATAGAGGTTTTGGAGCAGCTCCCCGAAAACGGCCGCCGCCCGCTTCGGATTGTCGTTCTCGTTCAGCAAGGCGATGATCGCTTCGACGCCGCCGGCGTCCAAGGCGTCGCGCACGCGGCCCAAATAATCGTCTCGACTCGAAGTCGGCTCGCGCCCGGTCATGTCACAATTCCATCCGTGAAAATCCGCGGGATTCAAAATCCCGCATTTCCGCCTGCTTTTGCCAGAAAATGGCGACCCCGGCAGGATTCGAACCTGCGACCTTCTGCTTCGAAGGCAGTTGCTCTATCCAGCTGAGCTACGGAGCCGCGGCTTTGCGAATCGGCCCAGTATGTCGTGAAATGTGAGAAGTTACGAGCCCCGGCGAAACGGACGACTCTGAAAAGTCGATTTCCCGCGAAATACAGCGGCTCGACGCCGGCGCTTATCCCCGGCGTCCACGCGACGAAACCACGGGTCGAAGTCCGATGGCGGCCAGGACGGCGCAAAAGAGCGGATCATCCCCCGCGTCCACCGAAATCGACTGCAGAACGATGTAGAACCGCCAACGCCGTGCACGGCAAACACGCCCCCGCCCGCGGAAGGTCGAATAACGCAGCCGTTGCGGCAGACCCGCCGATCAGGGAATTCTGGGCGCCAAAAGCGCGACACGCGTTTTCAGCCATCCCTTTTCCCGGCCGCGCTTTGGGCGGCGAGCCTGCGCGAGATCGCGACGCATTCGTCCTTGTGCCAGGCCTCTATCAAGGCGTTCAGCACCTCCATGAGTTCGTTGTCTTTCTGGGCGATCACGCTCTCGGCGGCGTCGATCCAGAGGCGCCGCTCCTCCTCGGTAAAATCCTGGGAGAGATCGACGTCGTGCAGCAGCAATTTGCGCATATGTTCCCGAAGCACATCGAGAAGACGCGCGTTTCCCAAGGCGGCCTGAGCCTTCAGCTTCGCCCGCCATCTCGCCTGCCGTTCGCTGTTGCTCAACGCCATGTCCAGCCCCCGGTTTTCCTCGTGATAGCAGCGCCGAGAACGACTTGCAACCATCGTTAATAACGTGCGTTAGTAACTATTGTTATTAACGGCCGTTACTAACGCAGACCAGCATCGTTATTAACAGAATCCGGCATCATCGTTAATAACGATCGTTACTAACTATCGTTATTAACGGAATTCCGCAACGCCGACGCGCTATCGCGCTAAGCTCGCGCCGCCCGGCCGCCATTGAAAAACGCCCTCCCCCGCGCAATGTCCTCCGAAAATGGGGCGGCGGGCTTGCCAGCCGAAGCGGATCGAGACTCCTGCGCCCAAGGAAAGCGTATCAATGACCGAAAGCTGCGACCCCTTCGACCTCTCGCGCTTCCTCAGCGCGCAAAGCGCCACGCTCGATAGGGCCTTGGCGGAACTACGCGCGGGCAAAAAGTCTAGCCATTGGATGTGGTTCGTCTTTCCGCAGATCAGGGGGCTCGGCGCTTCGCCCATGGCGCAAAAATACGCCATCGGCTCCCTGGAGGAGGCGCGGGCCTATCTCGGCCATCCCCTGCTGGGGAGCCGGCTGCTCGAATGCGTTCGTCTCGTCGTCGAGAGAGGCAAGCCGATCGAAGAAATCTTCGGCTATCCGGACTGGCTCAAATTCAGATCGAGCGTGACGCTCTTCGCCGCCGCGGCGCCGGGCGAACCGATCTTCGAGCAAGCCCTCGCGCGCTGCTGCGCCGGCGCCGCCGATCCGCTGACGTTGGAAAAACTACGACAGAACGCCCAGATCCCTCCGCCTGCCTGGAGTGGATGAGCGCGCCGCCAGCCAATATGTTATGGAACCATTTGGCATGACGCCCGCGGCCGGCCGATATGAGCCGCCCCGGCTCGAAACATCCGGCCCACGGCGCTCCGGGCGGGCGGGTACGTCTACAACCCCAGAACGCCGAGAATTCCCTTCTTCTTTTTGGCGTCTTGCAGGTCTTGTTCGGCGCGCCGCACGGCGGCTCGCAGCTCGAGCAGTTTCTCGTCGCTTATGCCGAAATCGATGACCGCGGAGCGCAAATCGCGCTGCGACTCGCTGAATTTGGCTTCGAGCAAGCGGACAATGTTCTTGTTGGCCATCTGCTTCTCCGGCGCTGGTGCGCTTTGCATTCGATCGCGGGCAATCGGGTCGGATAAACCTTGGAGCGCATCTTATCGCAACACCATATCAATTTTTGCGACAATGCGCTCTAAGCGTTATCCGCAGGTAAAACCGAAACCGCAAATTCCGCTGCCGGCAAGCATCCCTTTCAGGGCGCGCGTCTGAACGCCCGCGCATTGCGGGCTATCTAGGCCCATCGCATCACTTTGATTTTTTGGTAAACCGCGCTCGCTATGGGGGAGGCGGCGTGGATGCCGATCCATCGCCTCCCAGTCGAACGACTTCCAGACGCGACAGCCATCATGGCGCCCGAGCAGCAGCAGCGCGAGCACGCAGTCGTCGATTCGGTCGGTGTCGATCGCCATGGCGGCGGCGCCCCATCATCGCAGAGAAGCGCTCCCGCACTGCAGGATCGTCGCTCTCGCACAATTCGAACGCCAACCACCTTAGCGCGAGTTGATCGCCTGACAAACCAAGCGCGGGCTGTTTTATGGCGGCGGCCGGCGGCATGGGCGCGCCCGGCGTTGTTTTCCGAAGTGGCGACCCCGGCAGGATTCGAACCTGCGACCTACTGCTTAGAAGGCAGTTGCTCTATCCAGCTGAGCTACGGAGTCTAACCAAAGCCTTTGGTCAGTGGGTCCAAAGGCCGACGCGGGTGGTCTTGAAATTATCCGAATAGGAAGCGATTCGGCGCTTGGCGGTCGAAAGCCTGGGCTCTTCGACGCGGTAGGGAATGCCGTTGCGCTCGGCGTAGGCGACCGCCTCTTCCCTGGTGTCGAAGGTCAGCCGGATCTGCGATTTCATATCCGACGAAGAGGTCCAGCCCATCAGCGGCTCGATCGAGCGGGCCGACTCGGCATCGTAGCGAAGCACCCAGGATTTGCCGGCGCCGGGAGCCGACTGGGTTGCGCTCGCCGCAGGGCAATAAATTCGAGCGGTCATGTGGCCTCGGTGTCTGTCTGTTCAAGCATTCGCCCGCGATTGCGGGCCCGGTCGGGTGGTCGGGGCAGCAGGATTCGAACCTGCGACCTGAAGTACCCAAAACTTCCGCGCTACCGGGCTGCGCTATACCCCGTCCGGCGAACGAGGCGCGCTGCATCCTCCGCCGCTCCCGATCCACCATCCGCCTAGCACGCTCGCGCGCCGCTCACAAGGGAAACGCGCTCGGCAAAGGCGATTGGCCTGTCACACGCCTTTTGCCCGGCGGCGCCTCGCGAGCGTCCGGCCTGATTCTATCGGCTCCTGCCATATGGCAACCGCCTTTGACGGACGCGCGCCGTTCTGCGACACAGAATAATTTCTCGATTTCAGCAGAATTAACAAGAATAGACAGAAATTCATCATTTAAAATCAAATATCAGCTGTCCCGGCACTATTGTATATAAGACCTCACCACGCACGCCGAGTAATTCCGCGGCGCATATGAAACCGCCGCCTTGCAGGTCAATTTTATCCTCACAAACCCCTATCAGCTCCCGCATCTTAGACGGACATGTAAGGTCGGCGAGATCAGCCAACTCTCTGATGCGCCTAATTAGGTGCGTATTCTCGATCATTCCCTCGTCGCTCCCCGCTATTTGGCGCGAGAGGAGACCGCTTTCGAGAAGCGGAGACCCTCGATCCCGCGCCAATATGCTGTCGAAACAACGCGCCCCGAACAATGGGCCCCTCAAACCGGCAGGGTCACGCTGGCCCGTAATCCGCCCAAGGGGCTGCGGCACAAGCTGATCTCCCCGCCATGGGCGCGGGCGATGTCCCTTGCGATGGCGAGGCCGAGGCCCGAATTGCCGTGATCCTGGTTGCGCGATTCGTCGAGGCGGTAGAATGGCCGGAAGGCGTCCTCGAGCCGGTCGACCGGGATTCCGGGCCCGTCGTCGTCGATGGTGACGTTCAGGGTTTTGCCGTCATTGGACATGGCGACGTCGATGCGTTTCCCATAGCGCTGCGCATTGCCGACGAGATTGGCGAACAGCCGCCTGACCGCGGCCGGCCGAGCGACCACGACTGGGTTGCCCGCGATTTCGAGGCGCGCCTCGACGCCGAGTCGCTGCGTGTCGGCCTGGAGGTCCCGGAGGATCGCGCCGATGTCGGTCGAGGCCGGAGTCTCGCCGCCGTCGCCGCGGGCGAAGGCGAGATAGGCCTCGACGATGCGCTCCATCTCCTCGACGTCCTTGCGCATCTCGGCGGCTTCATTGCCCTGTCCCATCAGCGCCAGAGACAATTTGAAACGGGTGATGATGGTGCGAAGATCGTGACTGACCCCGTTGAGCATGGTGGTGCGCTGCTCGATGGCGCGCTCGACCCTGCGCTTCATTTCGACGAAGGCCGCGCCCGCCTGGCGCACCTCCCGCGCTCCGGTGGGCCTGAAAGGCGCGTCCCTGCCCTTGCCGAACTCCTCGGCCGCCTTGGCGAGGCGCAGGATGGGGCGCACCTGATTGCGCAGGAAAGAGGTGGCGATCGCTATGATCACCACGGAAGCGACCGTGGTCCAGATGAAGAAGATATAGGAGTTGGTCGCATAGGCCTGGGTGCGCGAGGTCAGGATGTGCAGAGTCGCGTCGTCGAGCGCCACCCTGATTTCCACCACATTGCCGGGGTCGGCGGTGTTGATCCAGAAAGGATATTTCAGCCGCCTCTTGAGCTCCCGCGTCAGGGTGTGGTCGAGCAGGGAGAAAAACGGCTTGGGCGCCGGAACCGGCAGGGCCTGCTTCTCCAGAACGGTGGCCTGCATATTGAGGTCCAGTATCGCGATGCGCGAAAGGATCTCGTGGCTCTTGTCCTGGGGAAAGCTGGAATAGATGTCCGCTATGGCGGCGACGTCGC
This sequence comes from Methylocystis heyeri, assembly GCF_004802635.2. Lineage (NCBI taxonomy): Bacteria > Pseudomonadati > Pseudomonadota > Alphaproteobacteria > Hyphomicrobiales > Methylocystaceae > Methylocystis > Methylocystis heyeri. The sequence continues at coordinate 925,601 of NZ_CP046052.1, read as the reverse complement.
GCGCCACAGAAGCCGAGAGGCGGTCGGTGATCGCCTCCCAATGACGCTCCATGTAGACATAGGCGACCGCCGACTGCAGCAGCACGATCGGCAGAATCACGATCAGCAGGGCGCGGGCATAGAGCCCTTTGGGCATGCGCTCGTGCAGCCAGCCGGCGAAACCGCGCCACCAGCGGCGCGGGGCGGTGAAGGCCTCGATTATTTCCATGCTCATCGCGATGCCCTGTGTTCCGTTGCGCCGAGCTTGGCGTTTTCGGCGATCAATCGATAACCTTGGCCCCGCACTGTCTGAAGACAATGCGCGGCGCCCTCCATTTTTCGTCGCAGGCGCGCGATCTCGACGTCGACGCTTCGCTCGCTGGCGTCGGAATCGCCCCGGAGCGCGAGGGTCCGCCGCGACACGACGCCGCCGGGCGCCAGAATGCGCATGATGTCGCGCTCCCGGGTCGTCAAATGTATCAGCCGCTCCCCTCGCCGCAGCACGCCTTTTTCGGATTCGAAGCAGAAATCTGCAAATCGCGTTAACCCCGTCTCTACGCCGCCGCCGGCGCCGGCGCCGGCCCGCGTGCGCCGCAGGATGCTGGCGATGCGCAACGCCAGCTCCCGCGGCTCGAACGGTTTGCCGAGGTAGTCGTCGACGCCCGCCTCCAGTCCCTCGACCCGATTTGCGGTTTCGGAAAGCGCCGTCAGCATCAGGATGGGAGTCGCATTCCACGGCTCCGCGGCTTCACGAAGGCGTTTTGCGAAGCGCAGTCCGCTTTCGTCCGGCATCATCACGTCGAGGACGATGAGGTCGAAGACGAGGACGCCGAGTCGCTCGGCCGCCTCCGCGGCGCTGGCGACGGCGCTGACCAGATAGCCCTCGCCGGCCAGGAAGCGCGAAAGCAGGCCGCGTATCCGCCTGTCGTCGTCGACGACGAGAATATGCGGGCCGTCGCCGGAGGCGCTTTCTCGCGTCATCGGCTAGGGCTCCGCGCCGGCGAGCAGGGCGCGGACCTTCGCGGGCTTGGCCCCCGCGCGCTCCAGATGGGCGCGGACGGCGGTCCGGTCGTCCTCGTCGATCATGGCCAGCAGAAAATCGGTCGCCGCCCGGCGCGCCTCCGGAGCAAGCCCGTCGAGAACGCGCACGAAGCGGGCGGACTGGAGCCTCGTCAGATCGTTGGCGAGCGCCCGCCCCCTCTGGGTCGGAAACAGCAGCCGCTGGCGACGATCCAGCGCGCCGGCGCGCGCCTCGATGAATCCGCCCTCCAGCAAGGGCTTGAGCACGCGATTGAGGCTCTGCTTGGTGATTTTGAGGATGTCGAGCAGAGCGGCGATGGTCAGGCCCGGCCGCCGGTTCACGAAGTGGAGCACGCGATGATGCGCTCTGCCGAAGTTGTAATTCTCCAACAGACGGTCGGCGTCCTTCACGAAATCCCGATAGGCGAAGAAGAACAGCTCGATCATTTCGATGACCGTTTCGTCCGCGCCGCCGGGCGCCTCGGCGGCCCCTCCGTGAGGGGACCTGGCGACGACGGCGCCCGAATCCCGGCCCTTCTCAGCTTTTGCTCGCGCCGACAGGATCAGTCTCCCGAAAAAATGCGCCAAAAAGGCGATCACGCGGCCGGGCTTGAGCATCTTTCCCGGCGCATTCCCTTGGCGACGAATTTATGTCAGCTATATTGACATAATTCCTGGCGATAGCTAGTGCATTAGCCCACCGCGCCGCCCCGTTTGCGGCGGCGGCCCGCTTCCCCCGGAGATTGACATGGCTACGCCGCCCTTCGATCAGCGCGATGGCTTCATTTGGTATAACGGCGCGCTCGTCCCCTGGCGGGAGGCCAAGCTTCACGTTCTGTCCCACGGGCTCCATTACGCCTCCGCCGTCTTCGAGGGCGAACGGGCCTATGACGGCGTGATATTCAAATCCCGCGAACACTCCGAGCGCTTCCGCCGCTCGGCGCAAATCCTCGACTTTGAAATTCCCTACAGCGTCGAGGAGCTGGACGCCGCCAAGGGCGCCACGGTCAAGGCCAATGGCATGACCAACTGCTATGTTCGGCCGGTGGCCTGGCGCGGCAGCGAGATGATGGCGGTCGCCGCGCAGAACTCCACCATCAACGTCGCCATCGCGGTCTGGGACTGGCCCAGCATGTTCGACGTCGAGACCAAGATGAAGGGCATCAAGCTCGACATCGCGGAATATCGCCGCCCTGATCCCGCGACCGCGCCTTCCCTGGCCAAGGCCGCCGGTCTCTACATGATCTGCACGATCTCCAAGCACCGGGCCGAACGGCGCGGCTATGCCGACGCCCTGATGTTCGACTGGCAGGGCCGCGTCGCCGAATGCACCGGCGCCAATATCTTTTTCGTCAAGGACGGCGAGATTCACACGCCGATCGCCGACTGCTTCCTCGACGGCATCACGCGGCGCACAGTCATCGGTCTCGCCAAAAAGCGCGGCCTGAATGTGATCGAAAGGCGCATCATGCCGGACGAGCTCACCGGCATGGAAGAGTGCTTCATCTGCGGCACTGGCGCCGAGGTTACGCCGGTCTCGGAAGCCGGTCCCTACAAATTCACGCCCGGCGCGATCTCTCGCCAGCTCATCGACGACTATTCGAAGGAAGTTCAGCCCTGATCGAACGCCGTTTCGATCGGACCGAACAGTCTCCGCGAACGCCCGTTGCGCGCCCCGGCCATCCGAGGCGCGCTTTTTTTGCGTTTCCCAACGAGCAAAGACTCCGGCCCCTGCGGCTGCGGCCGTTGAAGATCGCCGCCCGCGTCACCCAAACCGCCGCGAGGGTGCGTCTCGCCCTTGCCGCCGCCTGTTCCCCAAGCCGATCTCTTCAGATCCATGCCGGCGGACCTGCTCATGCCCGGGGCCCCTAAACCACGGGGCCGCCCGCCCTCCGTCGTTCCCCGCAGCTCCGACGCGTTCGAAAGCGCCGCACTCTGCGCGATGAAAATCGGAACGACCGCCCGCGCTCCAAACCACAACATCCAAAAAGCGCGAAGCAGTTTTTGGGACCATGCTCGGTCGATGAGATTTGGAGCGCGTTCGAACGCGTTTAAACCGAACGCCATATAGAGTCTTTTCATGTTCCACGGAACCATGAAAAAGACTCCAAATTGTTGTTTCGACGCGTTTCCCACGCCGAACCGGCGTCCACTTCGGCTGGAAGCGCTCTAGTAGGCGTAACGCACCCCCGCAGACACGATGTTCTGCGTGTATCCCGAGGGAATCTGCGGATTGTAGGAGGACCAGACGGACTGGCTATTGAAAGTTTTAGCCAGGCGATATTCCAGCGTCAGCGCAACGTTTCGCCAGAACGTGTATTCGATGCCGCCGCCTGCGTTCCAGATCGTCTGAACATTGGTTGGATTGGTCCACTTCGTATCCGCGAAACCGCCGCGCACATGCGCTTTCCAGTAAGGCGAGAAAGAATAATCGCCCTGCAGCTGCGCCTGCAGCGTACGACTGTTGTTCGCCTCGCCGGGAGCCATGACCGAAGCAAACGGAACGCCGTTTATGAAAGCCGTAGAAAAACTCGGCGCAGTCGAGAGCGTTTCGCTGAGGCTCGCCGTCAGGACGAAATATTCGGTCGGATACCAGGCGAAACGAACTCCTAGTGCCGGACTGGAGACGCGGCCGCCGTAATTGCCCCACGCGCTCGTTTGGGTTTGGTATCCAGCATAGATCTCGCCGCTATAAAGGCCGGTTCGCGGAAAGCCCACGCCGCAAAGAATGTCGTAGCCGTTGGTGTTGGTGTAGGATTCCTGATAGATTCTGATGTCGGCTTCCGGCTGAATGAATGCGTAAAGCTGCGGCGTGATCCAGAAACCGGCGCGCAGAGCCGCATTGTAGGAATTGCCGTTCTGCGCGGCAAAATTATTCGAGACCGCGCCAGAGAGTCCGAGCGCCCAGGTCGAGGCGACAGGCCGACTATCGTACGAAATATATTGCGCGCCCGCAGAGCCTCTTACGAACCAGCGATCGGCGAGTTGCTTTTCCACCGAAATCTGCCCGGTGAACTGATTTGAATATTGAGGGACGCTCGAAACGGCGACGCCGCTCGCCACGGCCGGCTCGGGCTGAGCGCCCCATAAATTTGTGGCGAACAAACCGCTTTGGCGTTCGTATTCGCCGATGATTTTGACCGAGAGATCAGCCATCGGCGTCCAGACATGGCTGACCGCGGCCCTCCCGGTTACATTGGTCGGCGAAACATAGACCGCCGGCGCCAATCCCGGAGAAACCAGCAATTCGGAACCGCCCTGCCCCGGATAAATTTCGGCATAGGCGTTGATATGGACGCTGGTCTTGTGCAGGCCGTTGTCCTGCTCGGCCAAAATGTTCGGCTGCAGGCTCAAACCCACGCCGGCCCGCCGGTTGATTTGGGTCTGGTAGATATTGTCGTTGAAAATCACCCCTGTCATGAAAGTGGGGTAGACCAGCCATCCATCGATCGACATGCTTTGATTGGGATCAGGCCCGAGCGCCGGCCCCATAGCCGCAACCGTCGGAGCCTCCTCGTCGGCGATGGCGTCGACCGACGCCAGCGCTCCCAGAGCGAGGACCGCCAGTCGAGCGATCGTCCTACGAAAATTCATCTCGAGCCCTTGTTATCGCTCTGATAAAATTCGCCAATCAGACCCATAATCCCCAATCCTCAGACATGTGGCAATATAGAAGCGAGACGCCTTTGCTGCGACATTTTGGCTGTTCGCACTCCGGGCTGCGCGCAAAACCGGCCGTACGCCGGCCAGCCTATTCAGCCATCCTGTTTCCGGCCGCGCTGGCCAGCAGCCCATAAAAATTCATTTCTGTTCCAAGCAGGGCGCTGCCTTCATGAGACAGGTGTGCGGAGTCCCGATATATGAACGTGTTGCTTCGGCTGGCGAAACAGTCGCCTCCCCTGCACATCGCCTCGTCCAGCCACACTACTTTATAGTTCTTTGAAATTTCATGGAGGAAATCACGCACGGACCGCTGACGTTCGATCGCCTCCACCAGCGTGAACGAGCAAGTCTGCGGTGGCGCCTCATATATATTCGCCTTCACCAAACACATGCCGGCGTTGAACCCGGGACTTGGAGGGGGCGCAAAGACAACCGGCGTCACGCCGAGCTTCATCAGCGTATCAAGGGTGCTTCTGAATGACTCTAACGCGACTTCTTTTCCAAGAACCACCGATCCATCACGAACGACGACGTAAGAGTCGTCATCGACAAATTGTGAGAATGGCGAACTCATGATCACATATTTGAGGGACTTCGTATGCTTGATGAATTCGATGACATGGTCGTTGAACGCCATGCATTTTTTCGCCCAGGCGACAGGATAACTCGCGCTGGTAGGCGCGATGCCGATAAATGGGCCGCAGACAGACTGCGTCAGTTGAATCAAGGATACTTCGGCGGCCGACGCTCTTATTCCATCGGCGAGATGCATTGAGAACGAATCGCCCCACAATAAAACCTCAGGCGCCTCACTGGTTCGGCAATTCCGTGAACCATTCATATCGCCTTCGCAATCCTCGCTCAGTCCGTAATTCACCCTTATGCGGTCCTGAAGGGCCTCCAATCCTTTCGGAAAAGCGATATTATTGCTGCTCCACCAGCTTAGCGTCACGAGAAGCACGGCCGACAAACCCAGCGCGGAGAACGCTATTTTGCCGCTTGGGAGCGGCATGGCTCCCTTTCTGCGCAAGGGCGTCTCTACGAAGCGCCAGCTGAGATATGCGAGCATGATGGACATGCAGGAAAGCAAAATCATCAACTGTGGCGACGGCTCTTTCAGAGAGCGAAGGCGAGCGAAGGCGAACAAGGGTTGGTGCCACAAATAGGCGCTGTAACTCATGAGGCCGACAGCGACCAGCGGACCCGACGAAAGCATTGAGCAGATGAACGTCTCCTCTCTTGCAAACAGTATGATTAGACTCGTCCCCAGTACAGGCAGGAGCGTGATGAGAGAGGGGACAGGCGTTGTCTTGTTGAAAATAAGAACCGACGTCGCAATAGCGGCAAGGCCGACGCCTGACAGAAAATTGTCTCGGATGGCGCCAGCCTTCGGCGTGACGAAAGAACACAGCGCTCCCGCCATTAGCTCCCAGGTTCGTGTCGGAAGCCAAAAAAAATCAACTGAAGGATGGCTTCGAGACATATATTCGCTTAGCGCGAGGCTTGCGACAGCGACGATCGCGATCGACAATTTCACTCTGTTGCGACCGAAGCGCCACATGAAAAGGACCGCAACAGGGAAAACGATGTAGAATTGCTCTTCGACCGCGAGGCTCCATGTGTGCAGTAAAGGCTTCAGCTCCGCGGCTTCGTCGAAGTAGCCGCTCTGACGCCAGAAAAGTATATTTGATACGAAAAGGCAGACCCAGACGACGCTTGCGGAAAAGGCTTTCAACTCCATCGGCATCATCCAAAGCCGCGCGAAAGGGATGCAGCAGAGAATGACGAGAAACAACGCAGGCAAGATACGCCTCGCGCGTCGCTCATAGAAGTCCCAGAAGCTGAAGCTGCCCGCTTCGACGTCCTTCACGATGATGGAAGTGATGAGGTAACCGCTGATGACGAAGAATACGTCGACGCCGACGTAGCCGCCTCTAAAGGGGCTGAAACCAGCGTGAAAGAGAATGACGGCCAACACTGCGAGGGCGCGGAGACCGTTAATTTCGGGGCGATTTTTCAATTGCGAATTCGATAGCATCGCTACGACATCCTATCGCTTTCAGGGCTCCGCCTCCATTCGCGAGACGAGTTGCGGCTCGGCCCTCGGGCGCCGACAAGGCCTGCATCCTTCGCATGAAACCTTCCGCCTCTCTGGAAGTTCATCCCAGCACAAGGCGCGATCGGATCAACAGCTAAAAAAACCGTTCGGGCACTTTGATCAGATCGCCGGGGAGCACCGGAACATTCGGCGCCAGCGAATATTCGTGAAACCCCGCCTCGCCTGAGTGCTGGATCAGGATTTTCGTGCGACTCGCGCGGTAGGTCGAGCCGCCGGCCAGAGTCGTTGCAGTTATTGCGTTGAGCCCACTCTCGAACGGATATTTTCCGGGCCTTGCGACTTCGCCGAATATGAAAAAGGGCCGAAAGCTCGCCACGTCGACCGTGACTTTGGGATCACGCAGATATTCGCTGCGAAATTTTTTGGCGAGCGCTTGTTCGAGCTGCGGCTTGCTCAAGCCCGACGCCTTTACGTTGCCGGCCAAGGGAAGCGACACATAACCGGCCGGATCGATCTCATATTCGCCGGAAAGACGATCTTCCCCGAAAACGGTGATCCGAATTTTTTCGCCCGCCTGCAAAGTGGGAGACGCTTCCACGGATTTGTTGAGCGCATCCAGTTCCTCGGGCGAAAGCGGGCCCAGGTTCGAAGTCGTATCGCACCCTGCGCATGTGAGACATATGAGCAGAACCGCGCCCCACAGCCTCGGGATTCTCATTTTTGAGAGCAGCATAAAGCCCGCACCTGTTTCGTAACGGCAGACAGGGTAAACGCGGCAAGACAAATAAGCATGAATTATGAACGGCATAGAGCAATGTTCAGCCCGGACAAATCGTCGCATGATATAACGCCGCGGCAGGAACCAACCCGCGCACTCGCAAACCGGTCATTGCGGCGATGGACGAGGCATATGAAACCTCGGCAGTTGCTTGCGCTTTCGAACCACCGCAATTGAATCGAAAAATTGCACGCTTTCTATCTCCGGCATGGACTCGGGCCTGTTCAACTCCGGATTGCGGTAATGCCTGTGCATCTCGTCGATTTTCTCCTTGAGAAACTCGACTGCCGTGCCCTGTTTCCTCAAGCCGCCTTCATATTCGGCCCAATAGGCGGTGTGCATATCCTCGATGATATAAAGCCCGCCTTCACTGAGGAGAGGAAACAGCGCATTGAAACTGGCGCGCTGGTGACTCGCTACGTGCGACCCGTCGTCCAGCACGACATCCAATCCGCCCATTTCAGCGACGACTTTCCGAAGGAAATCGGAATCGTCCTGAGAGCCGATCCGCACGCTGGCGAACTGGCCGTCGAAGGCCGCGCAGCGGCGATCGATATCTATGCCGAAGATCACCGCTCTTGGTCCAAAGAACTCTCGCCAGAGCTTGAGCGAGCCTCCCTTGCACACGCCGATTTCGAGCATTCTGACTTCCGTGCCGACCAACGGCCCGAGCAACTGATCATAGACCGCAAAATAGTGTGGCCATTTGTAAATCACGGGGCCGTCGTTCGCGAAGAAAATTTCCGCCGAACGCCCCCGATAAGCGGACTGAAAATCCTCGTCGCCTTTCGCGGCGAACGCCGGCATGCGCGGCGGCGAAACAGCGAACGAAGGCAAAGGAAGCCGCCGCCCCAGGCAGGACTCCACGAAGTGACGAAATGGAACGAAAAAACGGAGCGCGCCACGGATTCTTTGCATCGGTCCCCACGAAAAACCAGCTGCCCGAAGAAAAATATGAGCGGAATAAGCTCTTGTCTATAGCTGCGTTTCTGGCCGTCCCGCATCGTCCCGAAGTCGTCAGTAAGTGGCGTGCGTGTCGTACCAACCTCCGCCGGGGTAAAACAGCCGCCCGAGTATGCGCCCGGCCAATCGGCTCTTTACCGCCCTGAAGACGCCGGTATGAGGCCCGATCATGCCCACCTTCCAGTAGAATATCCTGTAAGCTCTGACCGCCTCGTCGAAACTGAGCCACCGCCCGGGCAGTTCCTCTCCGAACAGACCGCTGCAGCTCGCCCCGAATTCATACTGCACATATTTCCCCTCGCGCGCAGGCGTGGGGCATTTTTGCTTGTGCACGTTATTCTGCAAAACCCGTTTGAATTTCGTGTAGCCGAAGCTCTTGAGCAATTCGAGCTGAGCCTGCGTCGCCTCAAATGAGGTGGCGCTGGCCTCTACCGAAATATGTCTGGGCCTGCCGGATATCCCCTCCAGGCCCAGCAGGCACAGATGATCGTAACCCTCAATGTCGATCTTCATGTAATAGGGAACCCCAAACGAGGCGAATATCTCCTTCATCGTGGTCGCTTGGACCTCGATAACCCGCAGCGCGTGCCCCATCTCCTGGAATCTTTGCCTGGCTTCGGGCTCCGCCGTTCCCCAGAGGAGATTGTCATCGTCTATATAGAACTCGATCGTTCCCTGTGCTTCGCTCACAGCTCTGTTGACGATTTGCAACCGCCCGGATTCGATCTCGGACGCGAACCGCTTTTCGCAATGCGCCACGAGAGCCGGATTGGCTTCTATCCCGACGACATTGAATCCCTTTTTTAGATAGAAATCGCAATCGGCTCCCGTATGCATGCCGACGTCATAGATTAGCCTCTGATTCATCGACCGACGCCCTCAAGATGCCGAGCAGCGAATTGCGCAATTGCGTAACTCATCGCCAACCGTTGCGAAAGCCTGAAGGGAGAGAACGACCGTTTCGCAGATCGTGGCGTCATCCAGAACAACTCCCGACGCCGGCGGGTTTTCGAAAAGTCCACGGCCGGCGGCCATGCATCCGCGGGCGTCGGCGTCACTATGACGCAGCTCGCAGCATTGCAAACCCTCCCCGTCAGCACCGGATCGGTTTACGCATTCGAGCGAAGCGCCATTTTCACCAGCTCCTTCAATTTCCGCGGCATCTTTCGCGCTATCTGATTTCTGATCATCAGGCGTTCGAATCTCGCCTCCGAAGCAGGGTCGTTCTGGCTCCAGGCGAAAATGACCCGATGGATAAAATTCGAGCGATGAGCGCGCAGCATCTCTGCGCGAGCCGACTCATGCGCGGCAGGGAAATTTGCGATGAACTCGTCGAAAGCCGCGAACTGCTGCAGCCTCGACTCGTAATCCCAGTAGCGCCCGCCGCCGCTGTCGGTCAGATCGCTCGGCAAGCTCTCATTGTCGTAGGCGCTCGCGACGCCGAGGAAAACGGCTTGCCGTTCTTGCAGGAGCGCCGCAATGGCGCACAGCACCTGCGGGTAGCAGAACGCATCCGATTTTCGCTGCTCCACCCGCTTATGCAGCACGGGCAACAGCGGTCTGAACGCCTCGGCGCGATAGACCAGGCCGGGCGCGTGTCCTGAACACAGGATATATTCCGCCGGAAGGATCGTTCTATCGACCGATACGCCGCGATAGATCTGGCCGCCCAGCAAATAGATCGGACAGGCGAAATCCGGGCGTTTCTCCTGCAGGACGGCTTCGATCCTCTCGAGATTGGCCGTTTCAACCAGATCGTCGTCGCCCGTCGCCAGCAGATATTCGCTCGGGCACTGCTGTATCAGCCGGCAAAAGGATCGCGCGTAGCCGATATTGGTTTCATTCTTGAGATAGGAGAAACCGGGACGCTCCATGAATTTCGCTGCGACCGCGAGGGTCTGCGGATTATCGCCGTCGTCCACCAGCAACACGTTGAATCGTTCGGCTTCCAACCCGGCGGACAACTGATCGAGAAGCTCCTCGAGCTTCTTCGGCCTGTTGTAACTGGGAATGCCTATCGTCAGCAGGGGTTCGTTTCTCATCTCGAGCTCAACGCGCAGGGCGAACTAATTTTGAACCGCGGAAATCTTTCTTAAAAGATAATCCCAACGGGTCGCGCTTTCGCCCTCCCCGGCATCCTGGTGTATCTCGACATGCCTGTAATGCTCGATGGGTTCGAAACCGAATTGCCTCGCCAAATCGATGAACTCTCCCGGCGGGCTATAAAAAAGCTTCTTTGGAGCGACGACGAACGGCTCTTCGCCGACCAGCGCGAGAGCCACCTGTTTCAGCCTGGCCAAAAAGGCGTCCAGCCCCTGATTCTTCAAAACATAAAAAAGCCAGCCGGTTATCGAATCTCCGCAGTTTCTTCCCGCAAATTCATCGGAGTCGGGAAGCTCGCCGAGAAATAAGACGCAGCCCGGCTTCAATATCCGATTGAATTCCGCCAGCGCGGCTTTTGCGTCTTCGAGCGAACGCCCCGCGCCATGTATCACGCTGTTGCACACCGCCACATCGGCGAAGCCGTCCGGGAGGCCCGTCCTTTCCGCGGTTCCGAGTTCGATCGAGATAAGGCCGCTCCGCACCGCGGGATCGTCGAGGAGATGGGCGCGGACCCGCGACACCTCTTCTTTGGTGGGCAGGATGCCGATCAGTCTGCCCTTATAGGGATTGACGCCCATCTCGGCGGCGTAATGCAGCAGGAGGCCGTGACCGCAGCCGACGTCGACGACGCAGGAGGACTCGTTCAAGGGCAATTTGGCTATGATGTTTCTTGTCACAAAGCGGGTGAGGTCCGGCCGCCCGGTCCTGCCCGTCAGTTCGTTTATATCCTTTGATTTCGATTTGGCTCTGTAGACTTCAATGAGATTTGCCGCTTTATAAATCGCCATGTGTCTTGCTCCATGGACCTTTCGGCTGGAGGCGGATAAACGCGCCGGCGAGCAAGATACGGAATTGCTGTCTGTTCCTCAACGGCGAAGCCCTGCCCTCTCGATGCTTGCCCCTTTTCGGCGCCGGGATAACTGTACAGCCATAAATGCACTTTATTTCGGGAGCCCCGAATGAACATCCTCGACGCTTTCAGAGATCTGAACACACCGTCACTGGTTTCTTTTCTTATAGCGGCCGCCCCGTAGCGCTCTACGGCACGCCCCTGGCCGGAGGAGCCGGCCAAGGCGTCGTGTTCAAACTGACGCCGCAGGGCTCCGACTGCGCGCCCAGAGGTCAAAACCTCTGGTGCGAGACTGTGCTGCATGCCTTCGGCGGGAGCGACGGCTCAGGGGCAATCTCTGGATTAACGATGGATTCTTCCGGAACCTTGTACGGGACGACCCAGAGAGGGGGGCGCACGACAACGGCGTAGTCTTTTCTTTGACGCCGCCCGCTCCGCCCTCGACTCAATGGCTGGAGACGGTGCTTTACAGCTTCGCCGGCGGCCAGGACGCCGCAAACCCCACCTCCACACTGACGCTGATGGGCGGCGCGCTCAACGGCTCGGCTCTGAAGGGCGGAGGAACCGGCTGTGGCGGTTCGAACCTCGGCACGGTCTTCACGCTGCAATGCGCCAAGGCGGCGCGGGAGGTGTTCGGCGGAGCCCAGCACGCGGCCTGCGCGCGATAGCGCCGGGCGGCCCCGCCCGGGATCGCCTCCCTGAAAAACTGTGCGGCGTTCGAGCCGGCGTCGGAACTTCCCTTGCAGTTATTTCCGCGCCCTCTCGGTAACAGCTCCTCCGCTCGGCTCGTAAGGGATGCGAGTGGAGCGTTCTGCGGCGTGGCCTTGCGTCAGGCCGACGATCGGTTCCGACAATTCCGAGGCCCGGCGTTTCGAACGCTCAATGGGGACGCGCATGAATATCCCGCGAAATTTCAGACCTTATGCCTGTCTGTCGCTAGCGTCGCTCGTCATCGCCGTCGCGCTGCAATGCGCCAAGGCGACAAGGGAAGTGTTCGGCGGCGCGCAACGCGCGGCCTGCGCGCAGTAGCGGATTCTCGCGTTCCCCTTCCGAGCTTGCGCCCTTCGCCGCGCTGGGCTAGCCCAAATTCTATTATTTCGCTTAGTTCCCGGAGCCATCGATGAACATTCGCAGCGCTTTCAGACTACCGAGTCATCCGTCTCTGGCCGCCCTCCTTATTGCCGGCGCGACAGTGCCCGCGCTGGCCCAGACCTGGCCGCCGGCGCCGCTCAGCGAGGCGACGATCTACAGCTTCGCGGGGAGCGCCGACGGGGCTAGGCCGGAATTTGTCACGCTGCTGCCCGACAGCAAAGGCGCGCTCTATGGGACCACCACTTTCGGCGGCGACGGCGGCGGTACGGTGTTCAAGCTGACGCCGCCGGCGCTCGGACAAAGCCGGTGGACCAAGACCACACTCTACAGTTTCTCCATTACGGTCCCCGACGCCGGCTACAACCCCAACTCCGGGCTCGCGAGGGATGCTGGCGGCGCGCTCTACGGCATGACGGAGATGGGAGGCGCCAAGGGCATTGGCGTCGCCTTCAAGCTGGCCCCGCCGGTCCCGCCCTCGACCCAGTGGAGCTACACCAAGATTCACGACTTCGACCAGTCTACGGGGAGCACCCCTTACGGCGCCCCCATATTCGACGGCGCCGGGGCGCTGATCGGCTCCACCGTCTCCGGCGGGGCCGGTGGGGGCGGCACGATATACAAGCTCACCCCGCCGAGTTCTCCGGGCAGTCAATGGACCGCCGCGACGCTCTACAATTTCACCGGCGGCGCCGATGGCGGCAGTCCCGCTTCGACGCTCATGGTCGACACCGGCGGCGCGATCTACGGCACGGCTTCGGGCGGCGGCAGCGGCGGCAACGGGGTCGCCTTCAAGCTGACCGCGGCCGGCTCCAACTGCACGCCTATATCCCCCAGTCTCTGGTGCGAGACCGTGCTTCACGCCTTCAACGGCAACGACGGCTCGCATCCCGACAGCGGTCTCGTCCTGGATAACGCCTCCGGCGTCCTCTATGGGACGACCCCAGATGGAGGCGCGAATGGCAAGGGCGCCGTCTATTCGTTGACGCCCCCCATTTCCCTCTCGATCCAATGGGTGGAGGAGACGCTCTACAGCTTCTCGGGCGGCCAGGACGGCGTCAACCCACACTCTCCCCTGGCGCTCATGGGCGGCTCGCTCTATGGCGCGACCCTTTATGGCGGCGGAACCGGCTGCGGCAGCGGCTGCGGCGTTCTGTTCGAGCTCGTGCCGCCGGTCGCGCCCGCCCTGAGCTGGTCCGAGAACATCCTGTATCGCTTCACCGGCGGCTCCGACGGCTCCTGGCCGGAAGGCGGCCTGATATTCAATGCGCGCGGCTTCGGCTCCGGCTCCGCGATCTATGGCGTCGCCAACTACGGCGGCTCGGGCTTCGGCGCGGTCTTCACGCTCCAATGCGCCAGATCGGCAAGGGAAGTGTTCGGCGGCGCCCAGCACGGGGCCTGCGCGCAGTAGCGCATCCGCGGCGCCTTCCGCTCCACAGGTTCATATTTTTGCGTCTTTAATTCCTGGAGATCCCAATGAACATTCGCAACGCTTTCAGGTTCTCGAGAAAAAAACTGCCGCTGGCCGCCGTTCTGGTCGCCGGAGCCGCCAACCCGGTCCTGGCCCAGACCTGGCCCCCGACTCCTCTCAGCGAGACCGCGCTGTACAGCTTCACCGGCTCCGCCGCCGGCGGCTCCCCTGGACTTGTCACGCTGCTGGCCGACAGCAAGGGCGCGCTCTACGGGACCACATTGGCCGGCGGCGCCAACGGAAATGGCGTGGTGTTCAAGCTGGCCCCGCCGGCGTTCGGCAAGAGCCAATGGACCGAGAGCGTGCTGTACAGCTTTTCGGCCTCCGACGGCGCCGGCCCCTATTCGGGGCTCGTCAGGGATTCGGTCGGGGCGCTCTATGGGGTGACGCAACTGGCGCCGGGAACAGCCAATCTCGGCGCCGCTTTCCGGCTGACCCCGCCGGTTTCGCCCTCCACGCAATGGAGCTACGCCAGGATTTACGACTTCGCCCTGGCCACAGGAGCGGATCCGTATGGCCCTCCGGTATTCGACAACATGGGAGCGCTGATCGGCGCAGCCCGCTACGGCGGCTACTATAACGGCGGCACGATTTACAAGATCACGCCGCCGGCTTCGGCCGGGGCGCCTTGGACCGGCGCGGCGCTTTACAATTTCACCGCCGGCGCCGACGGCGCCAATCCCCAGTTTCTCTCCGCCGACAGCAATGGAACGATCTACGGCACGACCCAGGGGGGCGGCTCCGGCGGCAAGGGGGTGGTGTTCAAGCTGACGCCTTCAGGCGCCAATTGCACGCCCGTATTTCCCAACCTCTGGTGCGAGACTGTGCTGTACAAATTCAGCGGGACCGACGGCGCGGCGCCCCTGGCCGGGCTCTCGATGGATTCCTCCGGGACCTTGTATGGGACGACCTCGGCGGGAGGCGCGCATAATCTGGGCGTCGTTTTTTCGTTGACGCCGCCGATTCCGCCCTCGACCCAATGGCAGGAAACGGTGCTTTACAGCTTCGCAGGAGGCCAGGACGCCGCAACCCCATACTCCCCGGTGACCCTGATGGGCGGCTCGCTTTATGGCGCCACCTATAACGGCGGCGGAACCGGCTGCGGCGGCCTCGGCTGCGGCGCGCTGTTCCAACTCGCGCCACCCGTGGCTCCCGCGACGCGCTGGACCGAGAATATCCTCTACCGTTTCGCCGCCGGCGGCGATGGCGGTTTTCCGCAAGGCGGCCTGATTTTCAACGAGCTTCGCTTCGGCGCTGGCCTGGCGGCATACGGCGTCACGAACGTCGGCGGGACTTCGAACGCCGGCGTGGTCTTCGCGCTGCAATGCGCGAAGGCGACGCGAGAAGTGTTCGGCGGCGCCCAACACGCGGCGTGCACGCCATAGGGCGACGCCAGCATTCGCGGTCGGCTTACGACTTCTACGCGGCTGCGCTAGTGGAACAGTAATATTTGCGCTTAATTCCGGGAGTTTTCAGATGAGCCTTTGCGACGATTTCAGACTAGGGCCCAGACTCATAACCAATAGCTGACAGTGGCAGCGAGGCAAACGGCGGCGAGGAAATTGACGGCGTTTCTGTCGTAGCGCGTCGCCACGCGTCTAAAATCCTTTAAACGGCAGAACATGCGCTCGATGGCGTTGCGGTTTCGATAGAGGAGCGGCGAAAAGCAGTTCTTCCATTTGCGGTTGGCCTTGGGCGGAATATTCGGCAGTGCGCCGCCGTCCTCGATCCTACGGCGGATGGCGTTGCTGTCGTATCCCTTGTCGCCGTGGAGGACTTCGCAAGGCGGAAGATGGGCAAGAAGTTCCGCGCCCGCTGTGCAATCGGCGACGTTTCCGGCTGTGAGCATGAAAGCTATGGGTCGACATTGCGCGTCGGTCAGCGCGTGGATTTTCGTTGTGCGTCCACCGCGCGAGCGGCCGATGGCCTGATTTTTCTCCCCCCTTTGCCGCCGCTGGCCGAGCGATGCGCTTTCACCGCCGAGGAGTCGATGAGAACTTCCGTCGGCGGCCCGCCGGCTTGAGCGAGTGCATGGAACAAGTCGACCCAGACGCCCTTGGCGGCCCAACGGACATAGCGATTATAAAGTGTCTTTTTGGGCCCGTATTCCGGCGGTGCGTCGACCCAGCGCCCGCCGGATTTGAGCACTTGGACGATGCCGCTGATGACCCTGCGGTCGTCGACCCGCGCCTTGCCGCGCGTGTCAGTGGGAAGATGTGGCGCAATCTTCGAAAACTGCGCATCTGTCAGCCAGAATTGATCGCGAATCATCGGCGCTTCCTTTCGGAAGCCCTGAATCACAACCCGCTCTTTACGCCAAGCACTTTATGGGTCTGGACCCTAATGCGCGCGCCGCTGGCGGCCTCAATTCTCGCCGCCGCAGCGAGCGGCCACGCCTTGGCCCAGACCTGGCTGCCCGCCCCTTTCAGCGAGGCGACGATTCACAGCTTCAACATCAACTCCGACGGCGGCGTTCCCGGGTATGTCACACTGCTGGCCGACAGCACGGGCGCTCTCTACGGGACGACCCATAACGGCGGCCCGGGCGCGCAGGGCACGGTGTTCAAGCTGACGCCTCCGGCGCCCGGAAAGAGCCAGTGGACCCAGACCACGGCATACAGCTTCGCGGGGGGCTCCGACGGCGGCAACCCCTACTCGGGGCTTACGAGGGACTACAGCGGCGCCCTCTATGGCGTGACGACAACGGGAGGCGCCAACAACGATGGCGTCGCCTACAAGCTGACCCCGCCGGCTCCGCCCTCGACGCAATGGAGCTACGCCAAGATCTACGACTTCAACCAGTCTACGGGCGCGTGGCCTAACGGCGCCCCCATATTCGACGGCGCAGGGGCGCTCATAGGAACCACCTACGGCAGCGGCGCATCCGGTTTCGGCGCGATTTACAGGCTCACGCCGCCGACCTCTTCAGGCGGGCAGTGGACCGGCGCCACACTTTATACTTTCGCCGGAGGCGCCGACGGCGGCTCCCCCGCTTCAACCCTCGTGGTGGACACCAGCGGAGCGATTTACGGCACCACATTGGCCGGAGGCGCCGGCGGCAAGGGGGTTGCGTTCAAACTGACGCCGTCCGGAACCAATTGCGCGCCCGTCTCCCCAAACCTGTGGTGCGAAACTGTGCTGCACGCCTTCGGCGGCAGCGACGGCGCCTCGCCGTATGCCGGTCTCATCTTGAACGGCGCGTCCGGCGCCCTCTATGGGACGACCTCATCAGGAGGCGCCCATAACCTGGGCGTGGTGTATTCCCTGACGCCTCCCGTTCCGCCCTCGACCCAATGGCTCGAGACGGTGCTGTACAGTTTCGCCGGCGGCCAGGATGGGGCAAACCCATACGCTCCTTTGACCCTGTTGGGCGGCTCGCTATATGGCGCGACCACTGCGGGTGGCGGAACCGGCTGCGCGGGGGGCTTGGGCTGCGGAGCGCTGTTCCAGCTTTCGCCGCCGGCCGCCCCCACATTCCACTGGACGGAGAACATCCTTTATGGTTTCACGGGCAACTCCCCGGACGGCAGCTTTCCTCAAGGCGGGCTGATTTTCAACGCGCTGCCTTACGGATTCGGCCTGGCGGTCTATGGCGTCTCCGCCTCAGGCGGCACTTCGGGCGTCGGCACGGTTTTCTCGCTGCAATGCGCCAAGCCGGCGCGAGAGGTCTTCGGCGGCGCCCAGCATGCGGCGTGCGGCCCGTAATAGTAGGGCGCAAGCCACGCTTGCGCCTTTCGCCGCGCCGCGCTAGCAAAATAATCATATTTCATGCTCAGTTGCGGGGATATCCATGAACATAGGCATTCACGGCAGACATCTGCGGATGGTTTGCAGTCTCGTTATGGGCGCGCCCGCCCCAGTTCTGGCCCAGACCTGGCCGCCGGCCCCGTTCAGCGAGGCGACGCTTCACAGCTTCGCCGGCTCCGATGGCGCAACCCCGGAATTCGTGACGCTGCTGGCCGACGACAAGGGCGCGCTCTACGGGACGACCTATAGCGGCGGCAGCGGTAGCGGCGCGGTGTTCAAGCTGACGCCGCCGGTGTTCGGCGCGAGCCAATGGACCGAAACCGTGCTTTACAAATTTTCGGGCTCGGACGGCGCAAACCCCAGTTCCGGGCTAATCAGGGATTCGCACGGATCGCTCTATGGAGTGACCCAAGGGGGCGGCGCACACAACCTTGGCGCCGCTTTCAAGCTGACCCCGCCGGTTTCTCCTTCGACCCAATGGAGCTATACCAAGATTTACGACTTCAGCGCGCCTAACGGAGACGTCCCTTACAACGCCCCCATATTCGACGGCTCCGGGGCGCTGATAGGCGCCGCCAGCAACGGCGGCGCCTATGGGGGCGGCACGATATACAAGCTCACGCCGCCGGCCTCGCCGGGCAGTCAATGGACCGCCGCGGCGCTTTACAATTTCGTCGGCGCAGCCGATGGCCGCATTCCCTATACGACGCTGCTGGTGGACACCGACGGAGCGATCTACGGCACGGCGGAGTATGGGGGCGCCAACAATTTTGGGGTGGTGTTCGCGTTGACGCCGCCCGGCGCCAATTGCACGCCCGCCTCCCCAAACCTCTGGTGCGAGACCGTCCTGCACAGTTTCAACGGGGGCGACGGCGCACTACCCGTAAGCGGTCTTATCCTGGATAGCGCCTCCGGCGCCCTCTATGGGACGACGCAGATGGGAGGCGCATACAACCAGGGCGTGGTGTATTCCTTGACGCCGCCGACCCCGCCCTCGACCCAATGGCTCGAGACGGTGCTCCTCAGCTTCGCCGGCGGCCAGGATGGCGCTAACCCGTACCCGCCGCTGATCCAGAAGGGAGGCTCGCTCTATGGCGCGACTTTTGCCGGCGGCGGAACCGGCTGTGGGGGTTTCGGTTGCGGCACGCTGTTTGAACTCGCGCCCCCCAACCCGCCCACGCTGCGCTGGACAGAGAATATTCTTTACCGTTTCACCGGCGGCTCCGACAGCGGCAATCCGACCGGCGGACTGATTTTCAACGAACTCCACTTCGGCTCCGGTTCCAGTATTTACGGCGTCGCGTCTGGCTTCAACACTGCGGGCAATGGTTCTGTTTTCGCATTGCAATGCGCCAAGGCGGCGAGAGAAGTGTTCGGCGGCGCGCAGCACGCGGCCTGCACGCAGTAGGGCATCGTCGGCGGCGCTCCCCCCGGATCCGCGCCGTTGTTGCGCATGCCGCCGCCCTACGCTAACCGAACCGGTATATTTTCACCGAATTCCGGGAGATTCCATGGATATCCACAACGGGTCGATTCTGCGCACGCTACGGCTGGCCTCTCTTCTCGTCGCCGGAGCGAGCCCCGCTTTGGCGCAGACCTGGCCGCCAGCGCCGTTCAGCGAGTCGACGCTCTACAGCTTCGCCGGCGCCCCCGACGGCTCCATGCCCGCAAATGTCACGCTGTTGACCGATAATACGGGCGCGCTCTATGGGACGACTTTCTACGGCGCTACGGGCGATCTCGGCACGGTTTTCAAGCTGACGCCGCCGGCGCCCGGAAAGAGCCGGTGGACTGAGACTCTGCTTTACAGCTTCACCGGCGGTTCCAGCGGCGCCAATCCTAATTCGGGGCTCGTCCGGGACTCGCACGGAGCGCTCTATGGCGTGACCGTCAATGGAGGCGCAAACCAATCGGGCGTCGCGTACAAGCTGACCCCGCCGGTCCCGCCTTCGACGCAATGGAGCTACGCCAAGATTTACGACTTCGACCCGTACAGCATGCCTTTGGCCACCCCCATGTTCGACGGAGCCGGGGCGCTGATCGGCGCCAACGCTTCCGGCGGCATCGGCGGTTTCGGCACGATTTACAAGCTCACGCCGCCGCCCTCTTCGGGCGGTCAATGGACCGGCTCCGCGCTTTACAGTTTTACCGGCGGTGCAGATGGCGGTTATCCCAATTCGACGCTCGCCCTCGGCGCCGACGGAGCGATCTACGGCACGGGGCAGTTAGGCGGCGTCAAGAACAATGGGGTCGTGTTCAAGCTGATCCCGTCCGGCACAAATTGCACGCCCGTTTCCCCAAACCTCTGGTGCGAGACCGTGCTTTATACTTTCACGGGGAGCGACGGCGCGCAGCCCCAGACCGGTCTCGTCCTGAACAACGCCTCCGGCGTACTCTATGGCGCGACCCAACTCGGAGGCGCAAACAACCTGGGCGTGGTGTTTTCCTTGACCCCGCCCGTGCCGCCCTCGACCCAATGGCAGGAGACGGTGCTGTACAGTTTCGCCGGCGGCCAGGACGGCGCAAACCCCGTCTCCGACCTGACGATGATGGGCGGCGCGCTCTATGGCTCAACCATTCATGGCGGCGGCGGCTCCTGCAACGGTGGTTGCGGCACACTGTTCCAGCTGCTGCCGCCCGCGGCCCCTGCAATGCATTGGACAGAGAACGTCCTCTATCGCTTCACCGGGAACTCCGATGGCGGCTGGCCGCAAGGCGGCCTGACATTCAACGCGCTGCCTTTCAGCTTCGGCCTCGCGGTCTATGGCGTCACCGGCTACATCGGCGGCGCCTCGCGCTTCGGCGCGGTGTTCACGCTGCAATGCGCCAAGGCGACGCGGGAGGTGCTCGGCGGCGCCCAGCATACGGCCTGCGTGCAGTAGGGCATCGCCCGCGCCCGTTTGCGCCGAGGTTGCGCCCGTCGCCGCGCTGGTCTAGCTCAATAGGAATATTTCGCTTTTATTCTGGGATGCGGGAGATGCGGGAATGAACATGCGCCGGAGTTTCAGACATTCGCGCACGCTGCTGCTGGTTTCCTTCCTCATGGCCAGCGCGACCGCGCCGGTCCTCGCCCAGACCTGGCCGCCGGCGCCTTTCAGCGAAGCCACGCTTTACAGCTTCACCGGCGGGGCCGACGGCGGAGGCCCGAGCTATGTGACGCTGCTGGCCGACGACAGGGGCGCTCTCTACGGTACGACTGGCGGCGGCGGTGCTGGGGGAAGCGGCACGGTGTTCAAGCTGACCCCGCCGGCGCCCGGCAAAAGCCAGTGGACCGAGACCGTGCTTTACAGCTTTTCGGGGGCCGACGGCGCCGGACCTTCTGCCGGACTCGTCGCGGACCCGAGCGGAGCGCTCTACGGCGCGACCTCCGGCGGAGGCAACGACAATAATGGGGTCGCTTTCAAGCTGACCCCGCCGCTGCAGCCCTCGCAGCCATGGACTTACACACAGATTTACACCTTTCCCCCGACCTATCCCACAACCACTCCTTCCGGCGCCGCCGTGCTCGACGGCGCCGGGGCCCTCATCGGCAGCGTCATCACCGGCGGCGCCTATGGTTTGGGAGCCATTTATAAGCTCACGCCGCCGGCCTCTTCGGGTGGTCAATGGACCGGAGCCATTCTTTACAGTTTCACCGGCGGAGCCGACGGCTCCAATGCTTGGACGACTCTCCTCGTCGATTCCAGCGGGGCGATCTACGGAACGACCACGCTCGGAGGCGCCGGCGACAAGGGGGTCATATTCAAACTGACGCCGCCCGGCCCCGATTGCACGCCCATATCCCCAAACCTCTGGTGCGAGACCGTACTCCACGCTTTCAACGGGAGCGACGGCGCGCGGCCGAGGAGCGGTCTCACCAGAGATTCATCCGGGATGTTTTATGGGACGACCACAGCGGGAGGCGCGGCAGGCAATGGCGCCGTCTATTCTTTGGCGCCGCCCGTCCCACCCTCGACACAGTGGCAGTATACGGTGCTTTACAGCTTCGACGGCGGTGGAGACGGCGCGGCGCCATACGCTCCGCCGACATTGAAGGGCGGCTACCTGTATGGCGCGACTTCCGCTGGCGGCGGCACAGGCTGCGGCGGAGCCGGCTGCGGAACGCTGTTCGAACTCAGGCCGCCCGCCGCCCCTTCCTCGCCATACTGGACCGAAAATATCCTCTATCGTTTCAGCGGCGCCGCCGACGGCGCCTTTGCGGGCGGCGGCCCGACTTTCAACGCGCTCCACTTCGGCTCCGGCCTAGCGATCTATGGCGTCACGAGCCAGGGCGGCGCTTCGGGAAAGGGCACGGTCTTCACGCTGCAATGCGCCAAGGCGGTGCGGGAGGTCTTCGGCGGCGGGCTGCACGCGGCCTGCGGGCAATAGCATTTTCGGCCCTGGCGAAAACTGTGCGCCCATGACCGCCCTTATCCTCCGTGCGCCGTCTTCCTTACGCAAGCATCGATGTCCTGGAGATTTTGCCGCAGCTGCTCGATCGCAAAACCCAGGGCGAAGAGGCTCTCGAGTTCCGCTACCGACAGGCCGCGCGTGAGCCCTTCGTTGCGAACCGCGGCCAATGCCTGCGCGAAACGATCCATGGCGGCTGCGGCCTCGCCCAGCGCGCTTTCCGCTCGACGCCGCGAGAGCAGCGCTTTTCCACATTGGCGAAGATGATCCGCTGCGGTTTCGGCCACGCGCGCGAGCGCGGGCCCGAGCCGCAGCTGGAGTTCCTCGGGAAGCGGCCGCGAGGCTGCCCGCCCGATCATCACCATGTCGTGGCGCAGCCGCAGCAGCGCAATCAGCAGAGGTCGGTTCTCCGGGCCGCCGGCAAGAAAACTTATCTGTTCGTGCTTCGCCTCGGCAGCTGCGGCGTCCAACCGGACATAGGCTGCGCCGATCCTCTCATGAATGCGGCTGACTGCGGCTGCATCGCGGTCTTGCGTAAACCCCGAGAACAGTTCCGGTAGAGATTGCGCCGCAAGATCGAGCATCGACGCCGCGGCCTTGATCACGAATGAATGGGCGCGGGTCGGCAGCACCAGCAGAGAAGCAGCCAGCGCGACCAAACCTCCGACCGCCACTTCGAGCACGCGATAGACCGCTGATTCGATGGGCGTCACATGGGCGAAGGCGGGAACCAGAACCACCAGCACGCCGGTGAATGTGGCGGCGCTGAAGCTGGAGTTGATCGCCGCGAGCAGCGCCAGCGGCGCGACGATCATCGCAAGAACGCCCGCGAGAGCGGGCTCTGTCGTGTGCGGAACCAGCGCGGCGACGGCTCCAGCGTAAACTGCGCCGAAGAGCGTGCCCGCCAGATAGTCGAAGGTCGCCTTCAGCGATTTCCCGAAATTTATCTGGGTCAGAACGACGGCCGTCAGCACTGTCCACAAGGGCAGAGGGATTTTCAGGAGATTGGAGAGAGCAAAGGCCGACACGGCGGCGACGGTCACCCTGATCGAGAGCCTCATCTCCGCTTTGCGCTTCTTCAGCTGCGTGCGAAGCGACCTCCCTGCGACTGCGAGGCGACCCATGAGGAGTTCCTGAGAAGAGACTGCGGGACTGCTGCGCCCTCGCCTCCTATACAATGGCGAAGGTCGCCAACGCTACCGGACAGGCCGAAGCCGGTCGCGCTTCGAGGATCGGGGATAAAGTGTCTTGTTTTGCGCAACGAAACTGCGTCGCACTGTTCCCGCTTCGAAAACCGCCCGTTAAGTCCAAACGCGTCTTTGTCTGGCGCAGCGGGCTCGACCGCTTATAATCCAAAGCCTTAGCTGAAACTGCGTTCGACCCCGCAAATCGCCTCTTCGGCCGACCGCCTTCCTTGAAAGGGGGCACCCATGACTCTTCGTCGCCATAAAAAATCCGCTCTCGCCAAATTCGCTGTTTTTATCCTCGCGGGCCAACTCGCCGCCCTGCCCGCCGCGCAGGCGTGCACGAGCTTTCTCATCAAGGCCGCCGACGGTTCGCCCGTCTATGGCCGCACCATGGAATTCGGCTTTCAGCTCCATTCCGAAGCGATCGTCATTCCCCGCCAGTTCACGCTCGCGGCGACCGGCCCAGGGGGAAAACCGAGCTGGAACTGGAAGACGCGCTACGCCGCTGTTGGTCTCAGCGCCTTCGGACAGCCGGTGATCACGGACGGGATGAATGAAAAAGGCCTTGGCGGCGGAATACTCTATTTCCCCGATTACGTGGGCTACGCCGACCCCGCTACGGCCGATTCCGCCCATGCGCTGGCGCCCTGGGATTTCCTCACCTGGGTGCTGACCAATTTCGCGACAGTCGCGGAAGTGAAGGCGGCTCTCGCCGAAATTTCCATCATCGGCATAACCGAGCCGACCCTCGGCATCACGCCGCCGTTCCATTATACGCTGCACGACGCCGGCGGCTCATCGCTGGTGATCGAGCCCGTCGGCGGCAAGCTCAAGGTCTATGACAATCCGCTCGGCGTCCTGACCAATTCCCCGACATTCGATTGGCACATGACCAATCTGCGCAACTATGTGAAGCTGTCGCCGGTCAACGCCGAACCGCTGAAGATCGATGGAGAGACGATCTCCTCTTTCGGCCAGGGCTCCGGCCTGCTCGGCATTCCGGGCGATCCGACGCCGCCGTCACGCTTCGTGCGCGCTCTCGGCTTCGCACTTTCCGCCAAGCCCCGGCCCGACGGAGCTCAGACAGTGCGTCTCGCCGAGCACATCCTCAATAATTTCGACATCCCTGTCGGCTTCATTCAACCCGATGCGAGCGATAAAGCAGCGCCTCTGGAATTCACGCAGTGGACTGCGATCGCGGATCTCAGGGGCAAGCGCTATTACGTCAAGACCTACGACAACCAGATGCTGCGTCACATCGATTTCTCGTCTTTCGACCTCAACGCCAAGAGCATCCGCGTCGCCCCCCTCGAGCCCGAGTCGAGCGTACCGGCGCTGCAATTCCGAAAACGCTGAAGTCGGCGCCCGACCACCGGGCTCCCCATCCGCAAATCGAATCATGAAAGATCTGCCGATCAGGAACCTGCGGGGCCGCGCGCGGGTTCCTGATCGGGCCGGGGAGCGAGCGTGGAGCCAAATATGAGAATGCTGATCGCTTCAAGCGCGGTGCTTGCGATAGTCGCCTGCGGTGCGGTCCAGGCCCAGACACAGACGCGTGAATTCCCTTCGACCGCGCCCACGACCCAGATGGAGCGCGTGACGACGCCGGAGTTCATCAACAAGGCGTGGAACATAAACAGCTTCGAAATCCAGGCCGGCCAGGAGGCGGAAAACAGGGCGACGGACGCCGCTTTCAAGGAATACGCTCGCATGATCGTGGCCGATCACACCAAGATGCAGGATCAGCTGAAGGCCGACGCGGAAAAGATCCGCGGCCACGAATGGCCGACCAGACTGGACAGCGAGCACGAACAGAACCTGCAGCAGCTCAAATCCGCGAGCGGCGCCAATTTCGAGCAGCAGTTCAAGACGCAGCAGATCCAGGGACACGAACGGGCGTTGCGACTGTTCCAGAGCTACGCCGCCAATGGCGACAATCCCGAACTGAAATCCTGGGCGCAGGCCTCTGTCACCACATTGCAGCGCCATTTCGATCGCGCGCACGATCTGCCGAAGGCGGGCGGAGTCATGTAGCTCGGTCTTCTGCTTTGAAGCCAAGGCGCCCCGCACGCGGGGCGTTTTTCATTGCGGCGCCCGCCGGTCTCGGCTCGCGGCGCGATCATCGCTTCTGCATGTCGTCGAAAATCGCGCCGTCGACGAAGAATTTTTTCTGCGCCGCGGGCCAGCCGCCGAAAGTTTGGTCGATGGTGACGAGCTCCAGCTTATGGAAACGGTCGAGATCGTCTTTGCCGGCATATTCCGGGAGCGAGGGGCGGTAGCCATATTTGGCGATCAGCGCCTGCGCCGTCGGGGAATAGAGGAAATTCAGATAGGCCTCGGCCGCCTTGCGCGAGCCCTTGGCGTCCACATTGCCGTCGACGAGGGCGACCGCCGGCTCGGCGAGGATGGAAAGAGACGGAACAACAATCTCGAACTTGTCGGCGCCGAATTCCTCGAGCGCCAGAAACGCCTCGTTCTCCCAGGTGATGAGCGCATCGCCGATGCCGCGCTGCGCGAAGGTCGTCGTCGAGCCGCGCGCGCCCGAGTCGAGAACCGGCGCGTTGTTGTAGATCGCCTTCACCAGCTCTTTGGTTTTCGCCTCGTCGCCTCCGAATTTTTTCAACCCAAAGGCCCAGGCGGCGAGAAAATTCCACCGCGCCCCGCCGCCAGTCTTGGGGTTGGGCGCAACCACGGCGACGCCGGGCTTTCCGAGATCGTCCCAGTCCTTGATCGCCTTGGGATTGCCCTTGCGCACCAGAATAACGATGGTCGAGGCATAGGGCGAAGAATTATGCGGCAGCCGCTTCTGCCAATCCGCCGGAATCTTTCCCGTCTTGCTGGCGATGGCGTCGATGTCATTGGCGAGAGCGAGCGTCACGACATCGGCCGGAAGGCCGTCGATGACCGCGCGGGCCTGGGCGCCCGACCCGCCATGCGAGGCCTGGATCTGAATGTCCTCCCCGGTCTTCTTCTTCCATTCGGCGGAGAACGCCTTGTTCACGGCTTTGTAGAGCTCGCGCGTCGGATCATAGGAGACATTGAGAAGGGACTGGCCGAGTGCTGCGCTGCCTGCGGCCACGCAGGCGGCGAGGGTGATGGCCAACAAGCGGGCGCGCTTGTCGAAAAGGCGGGACGGCATGGTGGTTCCTCAATATTGAACCGACGCAAACTACAAAGTCTATAAATGCTGTCAACTTATGTTGGGCTCTCGCCTCATCCCCGCACATAGGCCTTGATGGATAACACGCCTCCGACAATCAGAAAGACGACGCCGACCACGAACAGCGCGGCCTGCAACCCGGGAGACGAAGCGGCTCCGGCGACGATTCCGGTTAATTGCAAGGGGAACAACATGCGGATGAGGCCGACGATCACGCTGAGCCAGCCGATGAGGGTGATGAAGAGAGGCCAGCCGAAAGCCCAGCGATTATGGAAATAGACGATGGCGAGGCCCGGAACGAAGGCCGCATAGCCGGCGAGGACGATGAGCATCGGGCTCCTCGACAGCTCCTCGACGATGGCGGGCATGACGCCGAGATTGAGCAGCAACATCGCGGCGGTGGCCAGAAGCGTCGGACCGATCAATGCGGCGAGGATCTCGGAAGTCCGCATGGGATTGCCCTCCCCTTGCATGGATGTGGCGCCGGGAGGGAGCTTTTCCATACCCGCGCCGCCCACAATGCGCTTGGCCGCCCGCAAGGCTAGTGGGTTAGTTTGAATTTCCGCTCATCACTCAAAGCGGTCTTGGCGAAGCAAACCCATGGGGGATAAGGGCTTGATCATTGAAGTGCTTCCGATAGTCTCCGCTACAGGCGCAACCCGGACATTCCCATGCCAAGCGATGCGACAGCGCCCGAGGCGTTTCTCGACAAGCTGAATCGCACACTCGCGCTGTGCGACGCGCATTCAGGGACGGGCGCGGAAGGAGGGCTTCATCGGGTCGGCGTCGCTTGCTTCGCCCCGCAGGTGTTAACCGATCTGGGCGTTGACCCAAGCAGAACCGCGAAGGCCGCCGGCCTCGATCCTGACATCTTGTCCAACCCTGAAAACCTCATCTCCTTCGTTGAGCTCGGTCGCTACATGGAGAAGTGCGTCGAGCACAGCAATTGTTCCTATTTCGGTCTTCTCGTGGGCGAGAGAGGATCGCTCGCCGCGCTTGGACTGATGGGGCAGTTTATGAGGCATGCGCCGTCGCTCGGCGATGCACTTCAGGATCTGGCGACCCATCACATGAGATATATACGGGGCGCCACCGTCTTCCTTTATCGGACAAGAAGTGACGCGCGTTGGGGCTATGCCGTATATCAGCGAGGCGCGCCGGGACGCGAGCAGATATGCGCCGCCGCCATTGCCGTCGCGACGCGCATTGCGAAGGAACTCAATCCGTCCTGTGAGTTTGAAGTTCTGCTCTCGCAAGCGCCGCCGCAAACAGCGATGCAGCGCGCACAGTATGAGTGCCGGTTTGGCGCAAGGGTTCATTTCAACTCTGAATGCTCGGCCTTGGCCATTTCCCGGGAGGAATTAGCGTGGCCTATAGACGGCTCAGACCCCTCTGAACGCGAGCGCCTTTCTCTGCTGATTGAGGATTACTGGCTTAAAACTCCTCCAAATCTGTGCCATCTGGTCTTCCGCACCCTCGTGTCGATGGTTCCAAACTCAGATCTGTCACTTTCGCGGGTTTCACGGTGTCTATCGATGCATCCCCGGACGTTGGAGCGTCGTCTGGAGGAGGCAGGAACGAGTTTTCTGATTCTGCGAGAGGCGGCGCGCTACGAAATGGCGCGCCAACTCCTGATCGGGACGCATTTGCGCTTAGTCGATATCAGCGCTGCAATTGGCTATGCGGACCCGGCTGTCTTCAGCCGTTCTTTCCGCCGTTGGACGGGCGTCTCTCCAAAAAAATTCCGCTCCAAACAATTTGGAATTTCATAAACTTAAGTGGGACGACATATCCTGCGGCGATTCGGTGTCGTCAGAAGTCAAGATGTTTGGCCGAACATGAGTAATGTCAAAACGCGCGGCAAAGCGCCGATGCAGTTCAACGTAGAACGGGCGACTGCGACAAGGGCGACCATCTCGACCTCGATAAGAGGGCCCTGAGGTTGGATGCCGTCGCTTCTGCCCGGCGAACGACATGGGAGGCCATGATGTATTTTACGGACGATTCGCTCTTCCCCGAGAACATGCAGCCGACGATCATCACGGCGGCGCCCTACGGTCCCGAATGGCTCCCCGGCGACGTCGCCGACCTGCCCCTCACCTGGGACGAGCAGGTGCAGGCGGCGGTCGATTGCTACAACGCCGGCGCGACCATGCTGCACGTCCATGTGCGCGATCCCGAGTCCGGTCAGGGCTCGACCAACTTCGACCAATATAATTACCTGCTCGCACGTCTGCGTGAGGCTGTGCCGAAGATGATCCTTCAGGTCGGGGGCTCCATCTCCTTCGCCCCGCACACGGACCAAGCCAAAGCCAAATGGCTTGACTACGATACGCGTCACATGTTGACGGAGCTGAACCCGAAGCCGGATTGCGTCACAGTGACGACAGGCACGACGCTTTGGGACGTTACGCAGGCGTTCATTTCGGGCGATGTGGACGGCACCCATCTGGCGGATCCGAAGGTCGCCGCCGCATGGGCTGACATGGTTGTCGACTCGACCTCCAAATTCTATCTCGAGCATCTCAAACGGCTCAGCGCAAATAAAATCCAACCCTATTTCGTGCCGGGCCACGTCCACCAGCTCGAAATCATCGAGCGCCTGCTCCGCGCAGGCGTCTACAAGGGGCCTCTGAATTTGGCGCTTTGCGGCTACGGCGGCGGTTCGATGGGCCGCAATCCCTATGATTGGATGGAGATGCTGCGACGCGCCCCGCACGGCGCAAACGTGACCTTCTGGAGCAGTATGCGCGGCAATATCGCTATCCAGACGATGGCGACAATTCTCGGCGCACATGTTCGCGTCGGCATCGAAGACAATATCTGGGACATGAACAAGAAGCGCTGGCCGACGGTAAAACAAGTCGAGTGGGCCGTGCAGCAGAGCGAGCAGTTTGGCCGCAAGGTCGCGACGGCAGACGAAGCGCGCGCAATGATGAAAATCGGCGAATGGTATGACACAGTAGAAGAGACGCTGTTTAAGGTCGGTCTGCCGCCGAACCGACCCGAGGGTTACAAGGGTTTTGTGACCTATGATACCGACGGCCGCCTGACCAAGACTCTGGACGCACCCACGAGTTCGACGAGCGTGTTGTAAGGAGCGAGTGAGGCGCCCGACACAGCTGCGTGCGGGCGCCTCCTTTCTTGGAACGCGGAGAAGAGCATTCACATGACAGACAAGGAAGCCGGGCCCTGGGACGAGGCTCTCGCGCTCTTGCACGAATGGGACGCGCCATGGGCGGCGGCATGCGACGCCATGGCGACCAATTCTTGGAAGAGCGGCGCCCTTTCACAGAAGCTGGTCGAATTGGTCAGCCTCGCCATCAATGTCGCCTGCACCAATCTCAACGCCGACGGAACGCGTCGCCACATCCGGAACGCACTCGACGCAGGCGCGAATCGCGACGAAATCCTGTTCGTCTTCAAATGCGCAAGCGTGATGGCGATCCATTCCTGCAGCCTCGCCGCGCCAATCCTCCTAGAGGAGGCGGAGGCCGCTGGCGTGCAGCCCAAAGCTTCCACGCCTATCCCCACGCCGGCTTGCGACAAAATGAAGGCGCTGGGGCAATGGAATGAGGCCTGGGACCCGTTCCTCTCGCTCGATCCCGCATGGACGGATAAGTTCATGGCGACGGGCGCTGGTATCTATGGTAGCGGCGTGTTGCCGCCAAAAGAGGTCGAATTGTTGAGCGTCGCATTCGATGCGTCTTTCACGCATATGTTTGCGCCTGGAACGAGGCGGCACATCCACAATGCTCTGAAGGCGGGCGCGTCCATTGAGGAGATTTTCGCGGTTCTCGAGCTGTGCGTCGCCCAGGGCGTTCAGGCGATCAATCTGGGCGCACCTATCCTTGCTGAGGAGCTTGCAGCCCACGCGATTCGACGAGGCTAGGGATTGGTGAAGTAACAGACGGGCATCCTCGACGCGGAAGCGAGTGACGTGGCCGTAGCAGCTATGTCAGACGGTCCCCTCCTGGCGCAAAGCGGAATTTCAAACCGACCCACTACCCCCATAAGCTCCTCATTGACTTGAGCGAGCTCATGCTGTAGCCAGATTGCGCTGCGTCGCAGCATGAGGCGCTCCAGCCGCGTAGAGATCATCCCTCGTCCCTTTTCGACGACCGATCCGCTGTCGAGCCTTTCCATCCCGAGTTGACGGCCCGTTACGCGGGGCAAGTCTCCTTATTCCCGGATCGACTGGCTCGCCCTTTTCAAGGGCCGGCGAGCGACCGCTTTTTGAAAGACGACATGACGAAATTCTCCGATCTCGGCCTCGCCGAGACGCTCCTTCGCGCTCTCGATCGTGAAGGCTATGAAACGCCTACCTCTATTCAGGCCCAGTCGATCCCCCTGCTCCTCCAGGGCCGCGACCTTCTCGGCATCGCCCAGACCGGCACGGGAAAAACCGCCTCTTTCGCCCTGCCCATTCTCAACCGGCTGCTGGCCGACCGCCGCCGCCCGGCGCCCTTCACGGCCCGCGCTCTGGTGCTGGCGCCGACGCGCGAGCTTGCGGCGCAGATCGCCGACAGTTTCCGCGCCTATGGCCAGTTCATGCGCCCGAGCGTCGGCGTCATCGTCGGGGGCGTCTCGCACCGTCCGCAGGTGGACATGCTCGCTCGCGGCCTCGATGTACTGGTCGCCACGCCCGGCCGCCTGCTCGACCACATCGCCTCGGGCCGCTTCAAGCCGGCGGCGATCGAGGCTTTCGTGCTCGATGAAGCCGACCACATGCTGGACCTCGGCTTTATCGTCCCGATCCGCCAGATCGTCTCCAAGCTGCCCAAGCAGCGGCAAACCCTGCTGTTCTCCGCCACCATGCCCAAGGAGATCGCCGGCCTCGCTCAGGATATGCTGAACGACCCCGCCCAGGTTTCGGTCACGCCTGCGGCGACCACCGCCGAGCGCGTGGATCAGCATGTGTTTCTCATCGACGGCGGAGCCAAGCGCAACCTGCTGGTCGAGCTGATGAACGACGCCGAGGTGTCGCGCGCCATCGTCTTCACCCGGACCAAGCGGGGCGCGGATCGCGTCGCGCAGCATCTGGAGGCCGCCGGCGTCGGCGCCGAGGCGATCCACGGCAACAAGAGCCAGAACCAGCGCATCCGCGCGCTCGACGGCTTCCGCAGCGGCCGCACCCGCGTTCTGGTCGCGACCGATATCGCCGCGCGCGGCATCGACGTGGACGGCGTGAGCCATGTCGTGAATTTCGAGCTGCCGGAGGTTCCGGAGGCTTATGTCCATCGCATCGGCCGCACCGCGCGCGCCGGCGCCACCGGCCGCGCCATCTCGCTGTGCGACAACAGCGAACGCCCCTTGCTGCGCCAGATCGAAAAACTGACGCGCCAGGCGCTGCCGTTCACCGATCGCCGCAGCGAGGAAGGCCGCGCCGAGGAAGCGAGACCCGAGCGCCGCACCCCCAGAGGCGGGGCCCCGAAGGGCGACGTCGGCGCCCGTAACGGCCAGCAGCCGCCGCGCCGGGATGGACAGCATCGCGACGCCCCGCGCTCCAGAGGCGCGCGACCGCAGCAGTCGAGCAACGGCTCCCGCAGGCAGCGCCCCGCCTACGGCGCCTGATCGGCGCCGTTATACGACCTCCGGCTGATCGGTTCGCATCATCGCGAGCCGTTCGGCGGAAGCCTTAAGTCTTTTCATGTTTCCCGGAAACATGAAAAGACTCTAAGTTTTTGTTTTGACGCGTTTCCCGCGCCTAACCGGCATCCACTTCGGCTGGAAACGCTCTAAACCCGACGCGCTCTATGCGAGCCGGGCGCATGTCGGCAGACTCTCGGGGATGCGCTACGGACTCCTTGAGGGGCCGGGCGCCGGCCGAAAAGCCCTCAGGAAGGTCGAAACGCCGGCCTTCATCACTCTCTGAGCCTCGTCCTCGTTCGGGAGGTCGAGGCCCAGGGCGACGCGAACCGGCAGATCGCACAAGACGAGATTGAGGAACTGGTTGGCGGCGAGATGGGCGTCGGCGAACGACAGCTCCCCCTTTTCCTTGCACTCCTGAAGAAAAGCCGCAACGAAATCGACCGCCTGCTTCTGCCCGGTGTTGAAAAACAGCCGGCAGAGTTCGGGGAATCGCGCCCTTTCGCTCGAGACGGTCTGGAAGAAGGTCGTTTCGTTCTTGGTCAGGAAATGGGCGACGAATTTCATGCCGAGAGCGCCCAGCGCCGCCTCGACGCCGCCGTCTAGCGACGGAGGCGTGAACAGCGCGCGCTTCATCTCGCACTCGTTCTCGATCAGATAGCTGAACAGGGCTTCCTTGCTGGGGAAATAGGCATAGAGCGTCGCCTTCGACACATTGGCGGCGCGCGCAATGGCCTCCATGCTGGTTTTCGCAAAGCCCTGCCTGAGAAACTCGTCTCGCGCCGCGTTGACGACCTGGGACTCCTTGCGTCCCCCACAATACTCCGGCGCGTTCGCCGGCTCGAGAGTCGACTCCTTCATGTTCGGCCCGGTCCCATCGACGATTTTCCCACTCCCCGTCTGGCGTCTTAGCGTTCCATCGCCGCGCGGGGCGACGCTCGCGTAATCTATAGGTCCTGTTCGGTCGGATTGCATTCCATAATCGGCTGACATAGCGTCCAACTGAACTGCACGGTTCAGTTTAGCATTGACTTCGCGCTTTTGCATCAGCATATTCGCTCGAACTAAACCGTTCGGTTCACTTAACGGATGGAGTCTATGGCGCGCTTTTTTTCATGCAGCCCCGCCGCTTTGCGGCCGCGCGCCCGCTCGGGCCGAAGGCGAGCGAGCCGAATCGGCCTGCCGCCGAAGACCGGCTCTGCGCGGTCGAGGCGTCTGGTCGAGATCGTTCTGGCGGGCGCCGTCGCCGCTTCCCTCGAGGGATGCGCGGTCGGGCCCGATTTCATCGAGCCTCCCTCGCCGGCGGACGCCGGCTACACCCGCACTGCGACGAAGAACATTCCGGCGTCTTCAGCCCCGGGCGGAGCGGGCCAGAAGATCGAATCGGGCCGGGACGTTCCCGGCGAATGGTGGAAGCTGTTTCACTCCAGGCAGATTTCGGCCCTCGTCGAAGAGGCCGTGCGCAATCACCCCAGCATCGCTTCGGCCGAGGCGGCCTTGCGCCAGGCGCGCGAGACGCTGGAGTCGGACGCCGCCTCCTTCCTGCCCTCGGCGATAGCGACCAACTCCGTCACCCGCCAGCAGCTCTCGCCGGCGCAATACGGCTCCTCGTCCACGTCGAGCTCCTCGGGCTTCTCGACGCTCTATACGCTGTTCAACTCGAATGTTGCGGTGTCCTATACGCCCGATGTTTTCGGCAAGACGGCGCGCACCGTCGAGGGCGACGCAGCCTCGGTGGAATATCAGCGCCAGCAGCTCGAGGCGGCCTGGCTCTCCCTCACGGCCAATGTGGTTTCGGCCGCCATCTCCGACGCGTCCTACGCCGAGCAGATCAAGGCCACCAAAGGGCTGGTCTCGGATTACCGCGCTCAGCTCGACATTTTGCAGAAACGGTTCGAACTCGGCGCCGTCAGCCTCGCCGACGTCGATTCCGAGCGCACTCTGCTGGCCCAGGCTGAGGCGACGCTGCCGCCGCTGGAAAAGGCGCGCGCGCAAACGCGCAACCAGCTCATGGCCTATCTCGGCCGCTTCCCCAACGGCGATAAGGGCGAGGCCGTCGAACTCGAAAAATTGCGCCTTCCCGGCGAGTTGCCGCTCAGCCTGCCGTCGAATCTGGTGCGCCAGCGTCCCGACATCGTGGCCGCGGAGAGCCAGCTGTGGCGGGCGAGCGCCAATATCGGCGTCGCCACCGCGAATATGCTGCCGCAGCTGACGCTTTCCGCCTCGGGCGGCAGCCAGGCCCTGACGCTCGGGCAGCTCTTTGGGCCCCAAACCATGGCTTACAGCCTCGGAGCTTCCGTCGCCGGGCAGGCCTTCGATGGCGGTGGCCTCTATCACAAGCGCGAGGCCAATGTCGCCGCCTTCGAGCAGGCGAAAGCCCAGTATCAGTCCACGGTTCTCTCAGCGTTCCAGAACGTCGGCGACGCGCTCGTGGCCATCAAGCATGACGCCGCCACGCTACGCGCCCAGGCGACGGCCGAAAAAGCGGCGGCCGAAAGCTTCCAGATCGCGCAGATCCAGTATCGCGCCGGTTCGACCACCTACCCGACCGTCATCAATGCGGAGCAAAGTCTGCTCAACGCCCGCCTCAACCGCGTGAAGGCGCAGGCGGCCCGTTATTCCGACACGGTAGCGCTGATGCAGTCCCTCGGCGGCGGCTGGTGGAATCGCGACGACGAAACCCCGGCCTCTCTGCCCAAGCCCAACGACCTCATCTCCATGTCGCCTATCGCCGCCGGAATACGCGCGCAGGCGGAGGAATCAGCCCATGCACAATAAGACGACGATTTCGAAGGGCCGTTTCAAACTTCCGCAAAAGCCCATGCTGATCATGCTGGCGAGCGTCGGCGTAGTGTTCGGCGGCCTCTACGGCTTCAACGCCTTCCGTTCGATCATGATCGGGCGGTTCCTCGCCTCCATGGCCAACCCGCCGCAGACCGTCTCGGTCACGACCGCCAAGGTTTCGGAATGGACCCCGACGCTTCAGGCGATCGGCACTTTTCGGGCCGTAAGCGGCGCCGACCTCGCGCTCGAAGCCTCGGGCGTCGTCGAAAAGATCCTGTTTCAATCCGGCGAGGACGTCGCGGAGGGACAGGTTCTTCTGGAGCTGAGGAAGGACACCGACAAATCGCGCCTCGAGTCGCTCAAGGCGACGGCGGAGCTCAATGAAATCAACCTGCGTCGCGATCAGGCGCAGTTGAAGCTGAAGGCCGTCGCGCAGGCGACCGTCGACTCCGATTCCGCCAATCTCAAGAGCGCCAGGGCCGAAGTCGCGCAGCAGGAGGCCGTGATCGCGCAAAAAACCCTGCGCGCGCCCTTCGCCGGTCGGCTCGGCATCCGCTCGGCGGACCTCGGCCAATATCTGAGCGCGGGCACGGTGGTCGTGACGCTTCAGTCGCTGGATACGCTTTATCTCGACTTCGTCCTGCCCCAGCAGAATCTCAACGGGCTCAGCGTCGGGCAGAGCGTCACCGCCGCCGTGGACGCCTTCCCCGACCAGAGCTTCGTCGGCAAGATCACCGCGATCAACTCCAAGGTCGATCAGGCGAGCCGGAACGTCCAGGTTCGCGCCGCCTTCGCCAATCCCGACCGCAAGCTGAGGCCGGGCATGTTCGCCGCGGTCACGATCGCCGTCGGCAAACCCGAGCTGCTCGTCACCGTGCCGCAGACGGCGATTGTCCACGCCCCCTATGGCGCCTCGGTGTTCCTTGCGCAAAAGCCGGCCGACGCCAAGGAGGGCGCCGGTCTCGTCGCCCGGCAGACTTTCATACAGCTCGGCCTGACCCGGGGCGACGAAGTCGCCGTGCAAAAGGGACTGAAAGCCGGCGACGTCGTCGTCACCGCAGGCCAGGTGAAGCTGCGCAACGGCGTGCCTCTCAAGATCAGCGACGCCCCGCAGCCTCCCGTCGAACCCGCCCCCAGGCCCGTGGATCAATAAGGGAAGAGCAAACCATGTCCTTCACTGACATTTTCGTTCGCCGCCCCGTCCTCGCCACCGTGGTCAGCCTGCTTATTCTGGTGCTCGGGCTGCGCTCGCTGTCCGTTCTGCCGGTGCTGCAATATCCGCGCACACAGAACGCCGTCGTCACCATCACGACGCAATATTTCGGCGCCGACCCTGCAACGGTGGCGGGCTTCGTCACGACCCCGCTCGAGAACGTCATCGCTCAGGCCGACGGCATCGATTACATGACCTCCACGAGCCAGATCGGCACGAGCACCATCACCGCAAATCTGCGGCTCAACTTCGACTCGGGCAAGGCGCTGACACAAATCAGCACCAAGATCGACTCGGTTCTCAACCAGCTGCCGTCAGGCGTCCAGCGCCCCGTCATCACCGTCAAGATCGGACAGACGACGGACGCCATGTATATCGGCTTCAACAGCGATATCCTGTCGCCGAGCCAGGTCACCGATTATCTGATCCGCGTGGTGCAGCCGCGCCTGCAGGCCGTCCCCGGCGTGCAGACCGCCGAGCTCATCGGCGGCAAGACTTTCGCGCTGCGCGCGTGGCTGGACCCCGAAAAGCTCGCCGCCTACGGCCTGACCGCCGCCGAGATATCCGCAGCGCTCTCCGGCAACGACTATATCGCCGGCCTCGGCGCCACCAAGGGAGAGATGGTTCAGGTCAATCTGTCCGCATCGACTTCGCTGCATTCGCTGGAAGAATTCCGCAATCTGGTGGTCAAGCAGGTCAATGGCGCGAATGTCAAACTCAAAGACGTGGCCAATGTGACCCTGGGATCGGACGATTACGATTCCTCCGTGGCCTTCAACGGCAAGCAGGCGGTCTACATCGGAATCCAGATCGCGCCGACCGCCAATCTCCTCGACGTCATCAAAGCCGTGAAGGAGGTCTATCCGGAGATCGCCAAGGCTCTGCCCGAGGGGCTCTCGAGCGAGATCGTCTACGACTCGACCGACTTCGTGAACAGCGCCATCGACGAGGTGATTCATACGCTCATCGAGGCGGTCCTGATCGTGACCGCGGTGGTTTTCCTCTTCCTCGGATCATGGCGGTCCGTGCTGATTCCAGTCGTGGCGATTCCGCTTTCGCTGATCGGGACCTTCACCATACTGCTCGCCCTGGGCTTCTCGATCAATCTGCTCACGCTGCTCGCGCTCGTGCTCGCGATCGGCCTCGTGGTGGACGACGCCATCATCGTCGTCGAAAACGTCAACCGCCATCTCGCCGAAGGCCTCACGCCCTTCGAGGCGGCGCTGAAATCGGCGCGCGAACTCACCGGCCCGATCATCGCCATGACGATCGTGCTGATCGCGGTCTATGTTCCGATCGGCTTCCAGAGCGGCCTCACCGGGGCGTTGTTCGTCGAATT
Source organism: Methylocystis heyeri (assembly GCF_004802635.2). NCBI lineage: Bacteria > Pseudomonadati > Pseudomonadota > Alphaproteobacteria > Hyphomicrobiales > Methylocystaceae > Methylocystis > Methylocystis heyeri. The sequence continues at coordinate 888,218 of NZ_CP046052.1, read as the reverse complement.
CGCCTTTACGCTGGCGGGGGCGGTCACGGTTTCCGCCATCGTCGCCCTGACGCTGTCGCCGGTGAGCTGCTCGATGATCCTCAGGGCGCCCCAACCCGGCGTGCATACGCTGGAGACCCGGATCGTCGAAGCCATCGACGCGACGATGGACCGGGTGCGCGAACGCTATCGGCGGCTCCTCGACGCCTCGCTGCGCAATATGTCTGTGTCGCTCACCTTCGGCGCGCTCGTGCTGCTCAGCACCTATTGGCTTTACTCCAGCTCGAAGAGCGAGCTCGCGCCCAACGAAGACCAGGGCCTCGTTCTGACGCAGTCGACCCCTGCCCCCAATGCGACGCTGAAGCAGAAGCTGTTCTATGGGAATCAGGAATACAGGATCATCGCCAAGCATCCCGAAACCGCGAGCGTGTTCCAGATCAATTCTCCGGCCATGAATCTTTCGGGAATGGTTCTCAAGCCGGCGGACAAGCGCAAGACCGGCGCGGAGGAACTTCAGCACATCATCCAGGGCGAGCTGGCCGAAATCCCGGGCCTGCGCATCGTCGCCTTCCAGCAACCGCCGCTGCCTGGAGCGATGGGGCTTCCCATCCAGTTCGTCGTCCAGAGCTCGGACTCCTTCGACAAGATGAACGACGTCTCGCGCGATCTGCTCGCCCAGGCGATGGCGTCCGGCAAGTTCATGTTCCTCGATACCGATCTCAAAATCGACCAGCCCCAGGAGACGCTCGACATCGACCGCGAGAAGGCCGCCCAGCTCGGTCTGAGGATGAACGACTTCGGCGGCGCCCTGACCATGGCGCTGAGCGGCGGCTATACGCAATATTTCGATCTCGACGGCCGCTCCTACAAAGTGGTGCCCCAGGTGGCGCAGCGCTTCCGGCTCAACGCCGACCAGATCCTGAACTATTACATCAAGACCGGCGACGGCTCCTCGGTGCCGCTCTCCACCATCGGCAAGCTGCGCTCGACCACGGAGCCGGAATCGCTCAATCATTTCCAGCAGGCCAACTCCGTCACCATCTCGGGCGTAGCCGCGCCGGGCATCATCGTCGGGGAAGCGCTCGAAACGCTGAGGCAGATCGCCAGCCGCACGCTGCCGCCCGGATACACGATCGACTACGGCGGGCCTTCGCGCCAGTTCGTGCAGGAATCGACCGGCTTCGCCACCACTTTCGGTTTCGCGCTGATCATCATCTTCCTTGCGCTCGCGGCGCAGTTCGAGAGCTATCGCGATCCGCTGATCATCCTGGTCTCGGTTCCGATGTCGATCGCCGGCGCGCTCGTCTTCATCATGCTCGGTTTCGGCGGCGCCAGCATCAACATCTACACCCAGGTCGGCCTCGTGACCCTCATGGGGCTCATCAGCAAACACGGCATTCTCATCGTCGAATTCGCAAACGAGCTTCAGCTTTCCGGCATGGGGCGCCGGGAAGCGATCATGGAAGCGGCCTCGATCCGGCTGCGCCCGATTCTGATGACGACCGCGGCCATGGTGCTGGGCGTGCTGCCTCTGCTGATGGCGACGGGCGCAGGCGCAGCTTCGCGCTTCAACATCGGGCTCGTGATCGCCTCCGGCCTGTCGCTGGGAACGGCCTTCACCCTGTTCGTCCTGCCTGCGGTCTATCTCGCGCTCGCCGCCAAGCATACGGGCCATGCGACAAACGCCCACGGGAAGGAAGCCGCCCATCTCGTCGAGGCGTGAGCAATCAGCCGGGCCCGGCCGCAAGAGGCGGACCGGACCCGGCTTCAGGCCTGAATGTAGGCGCTGCTGTTACCTAGACGCGCAACATGCCTGGAAAGAGCGTCGCGCTTCCCCAGAAGAATCTCCCCCCAAGCCTCAATTATCTCTCGCGCCGGACCGGTCCCGTGGCATAAGGGCGGCGAATCCCACAGCATCCGGTCCCCATGATCCGTCTTGAAAACATCAGCAAGCAGAGCGGCGAGCGCCTCCTCTTCATCGAGGCGTCGGCCTCTCTCCTAAAGGGCGAGAAAATCGGCCTCGTCGGCCCCAACGGCGCCGGAAAATCCAGCCTGTTCCGCATGATCACGGGCCAGGACGCGCCTGACGAGGGTCAGGTGGCGATCGACCGGGGCGTGACCATCGGCTATTTCGATCAGGACGTCGGAGAAATGTCCGGGCGCAGCGCGGTCGCCGAAGTGATGAACGGCGCCGGACCGGTCAGCGCCATTGCAGCCGAGTTGCGGGACCTCGAAGCCGCGATGTCGGACCCGGACCGCCTCGACGAAATGGACTCCATCATCGAGCGCTATGGCGAGGTCCAGGCCCGTTTCGAGGAACTCGACGGATATGCGCTCGAAGGCCGCGCGCGGGAGGTCCTCGCCGGCCTCAACTTCGCCCAGGAGATGATGGACGGCGACGTGGGCAAGCTCTCGGGCGGCTGGAAGATGCGCGTCGCCCTGGCCCGCATCCTGCTGATGCGCCCCGACGCCATGCTGCTCGACGAGCCCAGCAACCATCTCGACCTCGAAAGCCTGATCTGGCTCGAGCAGTTCCTCAAGGGCTATGACGGTGCGCTGCTCATGACCTCGCACGACCGCGAGTTCATGAACCGGGTCGTCGACAAGATCATCGAGATCGACGGCGGCTCGCTCACGACCTATTCCGGCGATTACGAGTTCTACGCCCAGCAGCGCGAACTCAACGAGAAGCAGCAGCAGGCCCAGTTCGAACGCCAGCAGGCGATGCTGGCCAAGGAGATCAAATTCATCGAACGGTTCAAGGCCCGCGCCTCCCATGCGGCGCAGGTGCAGAGCCGGGTCAAGAAACTCGAAAAGATCGACCGCGTGGAACCGCCGCGGCGGCGCCAGACCGTTCTGTTCGATTTTCCGCCGGCGCCGCGCTCCGGCGACGACGTGATCACGCTGAAAAACGTGGCCAAGCGCTACGGCGACAGGGTGATCTACGAGGATTTCGACTTCGCCGTCCGGCGCAAGGAGCGCTGGTGCGTCATGGGCGTCAACGGCGCCGGCAAATCCACCCTGCTCAAACTCGCGGCGGGCGCCAGCGCGCCGGACGAGGGCGCGGTCACGATCGGCGCGAGCGTGAAGATGGGCTATTTCGCCCAGCATGCGATGGAGTTGCTCGACGGCGACCGCACGGTGTTCCAGGCGCTCGAAGACGCTTTTCCCCAGGCTGGGCAAGGCTCGCTGCGCACGCTCGCGGGCTGTTTCGGCTTTTCTGGCAACGACGTCGAAAAGAAATGTCGCGTGCTGTCGGGCGGCGAGAAGGCGCGTCTCGTCATGGCGAAAATGCTGTTCGATCCGCCGAATTTGCTGGTGCTCGACGAGCCGACCAACCATCTCGACATGGCGACCAAGGAAATGCTGATCCTCGCGCTGGCCCAATATGAGGGCACGATGCTTTTCGTCTCGCACGACAGGCATTTTCTGGCGGCGCTCTCCAATCGCGTCCTGGAGCTGACCCCTGAAGGCGTCCATCGCTACGCCGGCGGCTACACCGAATATGTCGCCCGCACCGGCCAGGAGGCGCCCGGCCTGCACAGCTGAGGAGCGTTTACGTCGGCGTCATATAAGATACTTATATTCCGGCGGTTCCGCCGAGGCGCTCGCTTGAGCTCCCAGGGCGGCGCGCCGGACGAGGAAAAATCGACATGAGTTCGGATCTCGACACCGACGTCTCTGCAGCTCACGCGATGTTCCAGTCCTACGACGGGATGGAGGGTCTGGCCGAGCATCCTGCGAGCGCGGCGGCGTCCGAGTCCGGCCCGGAGAGCTGGCGCGCATTTTTCCTTCGGGTCTACCCCGGCCTGCTCGTGTCGGCCACGATCGCGCTGGCGGCGACATGGCTTTCCCAGCAATACAAATCTCCGGTGATGCTGTTCGCGCTTCTTTTCGGGATGACCTTTCACTTCCTGCATGAAGAGGGGCGTTGCATCGCCGGCATCGAGTTTTCCTCCAAGGCGGTTCTGCGCTTCGGCGTCGCATTGCTCGGCGCGCGGATAACAGCCGGCCAGATCATGCAGCTTGGCGCTGCGCCGATCGCGACCGTCCTGTTTGGGCTGGCCACCACCATCGCACTCGGCGCTCTTGCTGCGGGAAGCCTCAGGCTCGGCCGATCCTTTGGCGTGCTGTCCGGCGGCGCAGTAGGCATCTGCGGCGCGTCGGCGGCGCTCGCGATCGCTTCCGTCCTTCCGCGATCGCCCGAAAGCGAACGGGACACCATATTGACCGTCGTGACGGTGACGGTCCTCTCCACGCTCGCCATGATCACCTACCCGCTGCTCGCCACCGCCCTCGGCCTCGATCACGTCCATGCCGGTATCTTTCTCGGCGCGACCATCCACGACGTCGCGCAGGTCGTCGGAGCGGGCTATTCCATCTCGCCGGAGACGGGCGATGTGGCCACCTATGTCAAGCTGCTTCGCGTCACCATGCTGCTTCCGGTGGTTTTCTCGATCGCATTCTTCGTAAATCGGGGAAAGAAAGGCAACGCGGCCGGCGCCAAAGCGACTCTCCCGCTGTTTTTGGTCGGCTTCGCCTTGCTCGTCGCGCTCAACAGCGCCGGCTACCTGCCCAAGATGGCGATTGACGCCGCCAACGACGTGTCCCGCTGGTGCCTCGTGACCGCAATCGCCGCGCTGGGCATGAAAACTTCATTCAAGGATCTGGCGGCGGTGGGGTGGAAACCGATCGCTCTGATGCTCCTGGAAACAGTCTGGATCGCGGCTGTCACCGCCGTCGCCGTGACGATGGTTTATTGACGCGCAAATACCGGCGAGCGCGCTTCCAACGTCATTGGATGAACAGTTCTTTCATGACAGCTGCTTCGCGCGCTTTGGGAGCTCGCCTTGGCGAGATTTCGCGCCGCTCCAGTTAAGTCCTCTTGAATCGAGCTATTGAATGCATTGCTATCCCAAATGGCCTCTCGGCTGTTGAAGAGGCGTTTTAATGGGGGGTTAGCGGAACATATCCGGGTAAGCTGTGGACGGCCAGTCTTCCAATGATTTGTCAGAAGGGAACGAGGCGATGAACGATCTCGTTAATTTAATTACTTCTTTCGGCGCTGTAGGAACGGCGGTGGCGATTGCGGCGGTTCCGGTGGTCTCCGGCGCTGCAGTCTACGTTACAAGGATGGGGTCGCAGGCCAAAATCGACTCGCTGGAAAGCGAAGTCGATAAACTGAAGCAGAATAGCGACGATGATAAGATAAAAGCTCAGCAGAAATACGACGAATTATTAGAGCGCTATACAGAAATGCTGAGAAGCGGCGCGCTGATAGAGACGCAGATCAACAAGATCAAGAGTGAAATCGCCGATGTTGCGGCCCGGCTCGATGCAAGCGATTATTCCGTGCTTGTCCCCGCGGCAAGCACTGATCTGGGGGCCAGTCCAGATCATTTGGTTTTTCTTTGCGCGAGCGGTCCACAGTGGGCCAGGCTGAAATATATCAGCGTGCCGATAAACACGAGCCTCTCGGGCGAAGTTTTTTCGACCGGAACGGCGACCATAGCCGCTCCCACATTGCCGACGACCTTTGCGAACCGCACCGACAAGATCATCGATTACAAGACGAACCAGACGCTGTCGGTTTGCCTGAAATACAGGAATCAGAGCGTCGGCGTCGCCCAGTTTCTCAACAAGCGGTCCGGGCGGTTCGATTCCGCCGACGCGGAGATGGCGCAAGCACTTTGCGCTCCGCTCGCAATCCGGGTGGCTGACTTCGTCTCCGACCCGAAAGCGATGATCGAACTGGGATATGCGCCTCAGAAAGACAAGCTCCACATAACGGCCATGTTCGTCGACTTGAGCAATTTCGCTCACCTCTTCAATACGATAGACGCTGGAATCATTACGAGATTGCTCAATGAGTATTTCCAGGAGATCTGCACGATCGCGTTGAGTCACAACGCCGTGGTCGATCAATACATAGGGGACGGAATATTCTTTGTATTCGGGCTCGGGCAACGCCAACAGCAACAGCAACACCTCACTGAAGCGATGAAGGCCGCGGCGGAAATGCGCGACGCCTTCGAAAATCTCAAGAGGCGCTGGGTTACGCTCGGCTACAACGGAACTGAAGCGTTGTTCATTCGCCTTGGCCTGTCCTGCGGAGTTGTTTCTCGAGCTGAAATAGGCCACATGCAGTTTCGTCGCCTGACGGTCATCGGCTCGTCCGTGAATATTGCCTCGCACGTCTGCCAGGCGGCGCCGCGCGATCGCAACACAATCTGCTTTAGCCAGGAAATGCTCGACGCCCTTGACGATCTGCAAAAGCCGAAGGTCGTTCCGATAAACACTTCGGTCGCAACCATCTTCGAACTTCCATAGCCCGGCCAGAGCCGGTCGTAAAAACTTTCGCGGAAGTGGCGAGACTATTGCAGCGGTCTCATATCCTGGGGCGAAGCCCGGAGCGTCGCCGAGGCGCTGCGCTTCAGGTGCGCGCCGTTGCGGTCTCATTCAATTTCAGGTTCTCGGGAGGACCTGCTATTTCGGCCGCAATGAAACGATAAATTAACCTTCCGACGCAGATGGTTCCTAACCAGCGATGGAGGAGAACAGGCATGGCTGACGAAATGGAAATCGAACTGGCGCTGGCTCATCTCGAGGCGGGCAAATTTTCCTTCCGCATGGTCGACGCAATCAAGAATCATGTCGACAAGCTGGAAAGCGAGCTGGCGGCGATGCAAGGCCAGCACGCCAGCGCGGTCGACGATGCGAGGCGCTTCGAACTCGCCAATTGGAGGCTCGAAGCCGAACTCACCAAGCTCAACGCAAAAATACACGCGCTGCTGAAGGCCAACGCGCTGGCCGAACTGGCGGTTCGGGCTATGGCGGCCCTCGCGGCCAAAACCGGCGAATTTCTGGATTACCTGAAGAAAGAGGGGCTGCCCAAGGCCAAGGCGCTGGCGGAAACCGCTATCCGCGAAGTGACGCCGGTGGTCGTGAAGGCGAGCAAGACGGCCGTCAGGGAGATGACTCCGATCGTCCAGAAGGCGGCCAAGACAGCGGCGCGCGAGATGGAGCCCCTCGCAGCCAAGGCGGGGGAATATCTCCAGATCGCGAAAAAACAGGTCGGGGTCTCGGTCGAAAAGGCGTCCGCCTATCTCGCTAATCTGCACAAGTCCGCGATTTAATCCCGAACCGCCGTCGTTCTGCGCAGCCCGGGTGAGGACGCCTCTCCCGGGCTTTCCTTTTCAGATCGCCGCCGCTCTCACGCTTGCGCGCGCGCAGGCCTCGCCGGCCCTACGTCAACCTGTATTTCTTCGCCCTCGACGCGCAATTCGTAAGGGTGCAGCGCGTTGCGAACGAGATGCGTCACGCATTTTCCGCTGCCGCCGTCGAAACCCCACTGGTGATGCGGACAGGTGACGGTCTTCCCGTTGAAGACGGCTTCGCTCAAAGGCATGTCGGCGTGCGGGCATCGCCCGCGATAGGCTTTGAGTTCGCCGCCTTCGGGCCATACCAGAAGCACGCTCTTCTTGCCGGCCTGAAAAAGGCCCATGCCGCCCTCGCTCACGGCGCTGGCGGGGCAGATCGTGGTGAACGCCATCGGATTCGCCTTTCAATAGAGAAAACTGTCCGATTGGCGACAGGCAAGTAACAGACCAGCACGCGAGCCTCGGACGCGTTTGTCGGCTTTGGACAATACCCTCCGCGCGCTACTTGAGATGAACGGCGGCTTCTGGAGCCTTTCCGCCATTTCACCCGCGAAATCCGCGATCCGGTACGGCATTTTGTTGGCAAGCTCGTTGCTCTCCGCGTGAGCGCGCGCCGCCGAAGGCGCAGCCATGTAAGCATAACGACAAATCGGAGGGATTATGGCGGAAGAAAAGGTCACCGTGGAGCAGCTTCCGAGCGGGAAATGGGCCTGTTTCCTTCATCTTGCGGGTCATGACGAACCGATCAATCTGGGTCGCGAATTCAAGAGCGACGAACAGGCGGAAAACTGGCTCAATGTTTCAGAGTCCGTGACGGCGATCGAAATGATGATCCGCAAGCACAAGAAATAGCCGCCCTGCTCCGCGCCAAACTCTCGTCCGACTCGACGATAACGCGGAACCCGACATTGGTCGACGCAACGGCGTCGCGCGCAGCGCCACTTTCATCCCGCTGCGCGCCTCGTCGCATCAAGAGCGGTTTGCGGGACGCAATCGCGTGAACGACGAAAAGCCCCGGCGCAGGGCCAGGCTTTCGGCGCCTTCCAACGGCAGGACCGCGCGGAGTTCCGCCGCAGTTTTCGGCGTGCTGAACCAGAATCCCTGCAGGCACTGGCAGCCGGCCAATTTCAACAAGGTCGCCTGTTGTTCGCTCTCGACTCCTTCGGCCGTCACGGCCATGTCGAGCCCATTGGCGAGGTTGATCACTCCGGCGACGAGAATTGCCGCCTGCTTGTCGAAAGTTATCCGGCTCGCGAGCGATTTGTCGATTTTTATGCGGTTGAAGCCGTATCGCCGCAGATAGGCGATGCTGGTGTAGCCGGTTCCGAAATCGTCCAGCGCTACTGAAATGCCCATCCCTTTGAGCGAGCAGATCGCAGTCTCGGCTCTCTCGGGGTGGTCGATCAGATAGCCTTCCGTCAGCTCGAGTTCGAGACGCTCGGCGGGAAATTCAGTTTCCAGCAGAATCTCCGCGACATGGGCTTCGAAGGCCGGGTCGAGGAACTGAGCCGGAGAAATATTGACGCACAGGCCGAGACCCTCGGCCGGGCGAATCTCCTCGCAGGCGCGCCTGAGAGCGAAGAGGCCGAGACGGGCGATCAGGCCGCTCGCTTCCGCGACCGGGATGAACTCGTCCGGTCCCAAAGCCCCGCCGGGCCTTCCCGGCCATCTGAGCAGGGCCTCGACGGAAACGAGGGCGCCCGTCGCGGCTTCGATGACGGGCTGGTAAACGACTTCGAACTCGCCCCGCGCAAGGCCCAGGCGAATTTGATCCTCGAGCTCCTGCTTTCTCTGGCGTTCGGCGTCGAGTTCGGACTCGTATATCTTGACCCCCGACTTGCCGTTGGCCTTGACGTGATACATGGCGATATCCGCCCGGCGGAACAGTTCCTGCGCGTCGCATTCCCCCGGCGACGAGCATGCGATTCCAACGCTGGCTCCCACCCTGATAGTGCGATCCCCCATCCTGATCGGCGCGTGGAGAGAGCGCACGATCGCCTTCGCGAAGGTTTCGGCCTTTCCTTCGGCGTCATCGGACGATATCAGCGCGGCGAATTCATCCCCGCCGAGGCGGGCGAACATGGTCCCTGGAGGAAGGATGTTTTCGAACATTTTCGCGACGACGTTTATCAATTTGTCGCCGGTCTCGTGGCCGTAGGTGTCGTTGACCTCCTTGAAACCGTCGAGATCGACGAAAACCACGGCGGTCGTGGGACGGCCGCGCGGCCCTTGGGCCTGCCACTGTCCAAGCCTCGACATGAGCGCGCGTCGATTGGGCAGTCCGCTCAGACTGTCGATGTTCGCCAACCTGAGATTTTCGTCGCTCAGGCGCTGGGTCTCGACCTGTTTTGCGACAAGCGACCGCCGCGAGGCGACGAGATTGGCGAAATCGCGGTTGTAGCTCATTAAAATGGCGATCATGCCGACGCTGACGAGCGCCAGATTCACGGCGGCCGCCTGGAAATGCCCCTGATCGGCGAACACGAAGAACAGGCTGAAAGGAACGACGCCGACGATCGCGACGCTCAACACCGCCGACCGCAAATGCATCAGACAGAAGGAGCAGCTTATCATCGTCAGTGCGAGAAAGAACACCACCTGGGCCTTCGCATAGGCGTCGCCATATGAGAACAGCGTCAGACCCCATGCCGTGAAGCATATGGCCAGAGTAAACGCCAGCCGGTTGGTCCTTTTCATGTGCCGAATCGCTTCGGCGTCGGAAACTTCCCTGTCGCCGATGAGCCACCACGTGATTCCACGAACGACGCAAACCACGCAGAGCCCGATCGGAAGATAGACCGTGATCCACGCGTGGCCGAACCTGGCGAAAGTAAAGACGACCGCCAGCGTGTTTATGACCAGGATAAAATAGAGCAACGGAATCTGCTTTGAGAACGCGCGGAACTACGCGCGGACGAGTTCGAGATCATCCGTCGGCAAGGAAAACAACTCAGCGAATGCTTTCGAAGGGCTTTTTTTCAAATGGAGCAACCTTCTCACGGTTTAACTATCAGATGAGCGCCGCGCCCCGAAGCTAGGCGGGATTCATGGATAAGCCATTAAATTAGAGGGTTAGTCGGCTCATCTGCGACGAGCGCCCCTGCGACGCGGCGTCGCTGGCCGACAGCTGTTTTCGAGACGATCGCCTCCCCCGCGCCGGCCCGGCGTGATGCGAGAGCATCTCCCAGTTCGCTCGCGCCGGACCGAAGCCATGTCGCATTATTAGCAGCTACGCTTGAGATCGGGAGCTTGACAAAGCCTGCCCCTTCGTCGACCCTGCATCTGTCTTTAAGACACAAGAGGACGTCGTATTAAACGGCGCCACTAACGGAGGGAAACATGGATCTTACTGGCTGGTTCATTCCGATCTGCATGGCTGCTTCGGCGATCATCTGCGCCGTGACTCTCACGCGCCTCTAATCTCAGGATCGGAAGCCGAACGGAGGCGTCCCGCGTTATCGAGGCTCCACCGGAGCCTCGCCGGACCGCCGACGAGCTTCAGGACCGCCAGCGCCATACGCTGGCGGTCTTTTTTATTTGCTGGTTTCGCCGGCGGAAAAGCCGGCGGGAGCTTAAGGCTAGGTATAAATACGAGGTTGTCAAAGCCCGAGCCGGATAGTTCATTTAAATGGCACTCTGCGCGCTGGCCTCGCGCTCTGGAAATTGCCGCCAGCGGCCTGGGCTAGCTGCGCAGGGTGCGCCTTCCACCCGATACTGCCGGCATAATGGGGCGCCACAGCGCCCGAGCCAGAACGGCTGCGGAAGATTCAGAGGCTCCGCCGATCACCAGTAGCGGCGATGCCAGTAGCGCCTCGGCCCGTGGTAGTAGCCATAACCGCCATAGGGGCGGTAGACGCCATAGGGGCGATAATAGTTGGGACGCCACCAGCAGCGATACGGTCCGCACACCCACCGCGCTTTATCGACATTCGCGGCCGAATCCGCCGCTTGCGCAACGCCGGGATCGAGCGCAGGCATTGCGGATGCGCCTGGCGCGCCGAGAGTCAAAGCCCCAAGCGCGAGACCGGCCGCCAGAGTCGTTTTCCTGAGCATACCGTTCATCGAGATACTCCTTCTTGCCGAATGATTTGACGGGCCGAGACTACGCCGAGAGGCTGAACTGCGGGTGAATGACCGCGTCGGGGGCCGTCGGCGCTAGATCGGGGGACTTCGCCCGGGGAGAGAATTAGCGCGGCGCCTGCGTCTTTGCGACCGCAAACGGAGCGTGCGGATCGACTTAACATTGCCTCAATGGTAGCGTAAATGCGATTGAGGAAGACGTTAAAGAACCCCTGTTCGTGAACGGACACGGGGTTTTTCGTTTACGGAGGAGACCGAGAATATGATCGGGAAGATTATTTCTACTCTTATCACCACGGCGATCGCAGGCGCGATCGGCTTTGGCGTAGGAGTTTATGTTACGCCGGCCGAACAGGCTGAAGAATTTCGCTCATTCGTAAACGCCAAGATCGGTTCCATAAACGAACTCATGCATCGCGAGCATCCGGCGGATTCCGAGGCCGGCTCGCTGCCCGCGGCCGATGCGCCCGCGGAAGCCGAAGCGCCGGCCAAGGAAATGCAGTCCGAAGCCCCCGCCGCGACGACCGACGCCAACGCGAGCCCTTCCGCTCCGAAGGAGCCTTCCGAAGGCGGCGCGGCGGCGCCTGATACGGCGGCCGCCCCATCCAACGCCTCTGCGGAGCCGGCCGCTTCGGAAAGCGCTCCGGCTCCCGCCATGGGAGCCGCCGAATCCGCCCAGACCGCGCCGGCGGCAAGCGCTCCCGCCACGGAACCGGCGGCGAGCGAACAGCCGGCCCCGCCAAAGGCTCACGCGAAGCCGCCGGTGAAAAAGACGCCGCCGCCCAAGCCGAAGAAGAAACCCGTCGCGAAGCCCAAGCCTGCTGAACCCGCGGGCGACGCCCCCGCCGCCGATCCGCAATAAGGACGGCCGGAAATTCAAGAAACCGAGAAGGCGCGTCCTGCGGGACGCGCCTTTTTTGTGCGCCGGATGGCGTTTACGGAATGGACCTCCGGGTTCGGGGTTCGGGTCCGTTCATTAAGAAGCGGATTAACACGGGGGGTCTTCCGGCAGAGTCTTTCCTCCTCCAGACCGCGGTTTTCGGAATGGAACCTTCGGCTTTTCCCGTCGGTTTTTAGTCGAGGCTTGCGGCGGCCGAATGGGATGCGCGACTTCCCCATGCTGCGCACGGCGACGGCGCCACGACAGAAAAATCAAGCAGGAGCCGCATTCGAGAATCGCAATGGCCCGGCTTGTTGCGGGCCGGGCTCTCAGGAAAGGCCATGGCAAATGAAGTCTGAAAACGTCGAACAACTCGTGAAGACGCCGTTCTGGAATTCGTTTCAGGTGGGCCAGGAAATCAATTCGAAAATGATCGAGTTCGCCGGCGCCAATGTCAGCGCGGCTCTGAATTTTGTCGTCAAGCTCTCCAGCGTGAGGTCTCCGGTGGATTTCACCGATGTGGTCGCGTCGCATGCACGCGACAATTTCAAGCTGCTCACCGAGGAGATCGACCAGATCTCCACGATCATACGCAACTCGTCGACGGGAGAAAAATCCGCCGGGAGGCCCCTCGGCTCCTAAAGTCTTTTCGTGTTCCATGGAAACATGCAAAGACCCCGGATTGTTGTTTTAACGCGTTTCCCGCGCCGAACCGGCGTCCGCTTCGGCGGGAAACGCTCTCGCGCATTTTCCGCTCGCACGATCGAGCGAAAAGGAGAATCGCGCCCGCGCTCTGGCCTGCCGTACCGGCAGCGCAGAAACTCGAGCCCCCGATCAGCTCGCCATCACATATCCCATGAGCGCGGCGCCGAAAAAGAAACCCAGCGCGCCCAGCAGCATGACCTTCACCAGACCTTCCGGCATTCGGACCTCCCAATCAGATCGACCAGAGCATTTTCAAGCCAGGCGGAAAACGCCTGACGACTCGGAAAATGCGACCTATCGAGAACCTGGAGCGTCGGTTTTGATTTCGTCAAAACCGAAGTCGCTCCAAGCCCAGCAATATCCGGGCCCGGAAAATCATATAGGCGCATATTCGAATTTTTTCAGGTCGGTCTTGCGCTATGGCGCCCGAGGCGCGATCCGCCGACCGCCAAACAGGCGATAGAACAGAAGAAGCCCTGTGACGGCGGCGTAGATCGCCGGCTCGGCAGGCAAGGATTTGACCGCCAGAAGAAAATGCGCGGCGCCCGCGAGAGCCGCAACATAAGCGAGCCGGTGCAGCCTTCTCCAGGCTTCGGCGCCCATGCGCCTGATCGACCAGTCGTTGGAGGTCAGCGCCAGAGGCGTCAGCAATGCGAAACCCGCCATGCCGATCGTGAGGTAAGGCCGCTTGGCGATGTCGGCCATGACGGCGTCGAAGCTCAATCCCATGTCGATGGCGGCGTAGGCCGCAACATGAAGCGCTGCGTAATAAAACGCCAGCAGCCCCAGCGCGCGGCGGAAACGCAGCAGGTCTATTCGCGCCAATCGTCGCAGGGGCGTAACGGCCAGAGCGGCGAGCAGGAACCGCAGCGCCCAAAGCCCCAGGCCGTGCTCCAGGGCGCGCACGGGCTCCGGGCCGAGCCTGTCCTCCAGGCCGAGGCAAAACAGCCACAAGGCCGGGCAAAAGCCCAAAATATAGACCGAGAATCCCGGGAGGCGCCGCAGGGCGGCGTTGAAGGATTTCAAGCGCTCCGCCGGCATCAGAACAGCTTTTGGAGATTCATGCCCGAATAGAGGCTCGCGACCTCCTCGGCGTAACCGTTGAACATGAGGGTCGGGCGCCTTTTCGCGAACAGTCCTCCCTCCCCGATCCGCCGCTCGGTCGCCTGACTCCAGCGCGGATGATCCACATTGGGGTTCACATTGGAATAAAAGCCATACTCCCCGGCGGCCTGCTTGTTCCAGGAGGTCGGAGGCTGTTTCTCGACGAGACGGATGCGGACGATCGATTTGATGCTCTTGAAGCCGTATTTCCACGGCACTACCAGCCGCAGCGGAGCTCCGTTCTGGTTCGGCAGCGCCTCGCCGTAGAGGCCGACCGCCAGAATCGTAAGCGGATGCATGGCTTCATCGAGCCTGAGGCCTTCGACGTAAGGCCAGTCGAGCAACTGGAAAAGTCCCCTCTGCCCCGGCATCTCCTCCGGCCTCGACAGGCTCTCGAAGGCCACGAATTTCGCGGCGCCGAGCGGCTCGGCCTTTTTGAGGACTTCGGCGAGCGGAAAGCCGACCCATGGAACGACCATCGACCAGCCCTCGACGCATCGCATCCGGTAGATGCGCTCTTCCAGCGCATAAGGCTTCATGAAATCTTCGAGGTCGAATTCCCCCGGCCTCGCCGCCAGTCCCTCGACGCTCACGCGCCAGGGAGCTGTCGTCAGAGCGTCGGCGTTGGCTGCAGGGTCGGCCTTGCCGGGCCCGAATTCATAGAAATTATTGTAGCTTTTGACGTCGGAGAGCGGCGTCGGCTTCTCGGTCGTGGAAAAGGGACTTTTTGCCGCCTGCATTCCCGCCGCCGCAGCCGGGCCGGAGCCCAAAGGACCGGCGAACGCGAACGCCGCGGCGCCGGTCAGAAACTCGCGTCGGCGAAGATAAAGGGAATGAGGCGTGATCTCTGACGAAGGGATGCCCCCTCCCCGACGTATCAGCATGGCGTGGTCTCTCCTCCTGCGGATATCCGTATTTCGATGTTCCGGCCCTTTTGTTACAAGCCCTCGCCCGACGCCGCCGCCGGTTTTCCGGACGCCGCCGCATCATACGAGGCTCAACCTGTGCGGTTGCGGATTATCGGGGTGTGCGGCGTCAAATGAAAGCTCCACGGAATCAGCGCCGCCCACGGCCTCGCGTCAGTCTCGTGCAATCGTCTAAAAAATCGACATATTTTATGTATTGGGGTTTGGAAAACCAAACTCGCTGATAATATTGTCGCTTCTATTTTGTATGATCATACGGCTCAGCGCACGTCGGCGCGTCTTTAGAATAATTACAGCATTTCATAATAAACATTATTCTGTCACATCTTGTCGTAAGCTCGACATTTAGCGACAATTAAGTGTTTATTATGAAATACTATTTAGCTTTGACACAGCAATTCCCCCGATAGCCTCGAAAAAGAATTACCTCGTTTGAGTATATTACAAACTTTTAATCCGCTGTTAATGATGCAGAGCCCCTGCATTGGACCATGAAATTGGGGCTTTTAAGACGAATAGTGTTCAAGGGAGTCTTCACATGAAAGCCAAAGCGGTAGTGGCCGCCATCGTGCTTGCGATGAGCGCCAACGCAGCCTTTGCGGTCTCTGTGACCAATACGGCCAAGAAGGGAAGCCTTCTGGTATTCCCCATGATCAACATTGATCCTGCGGCGTCCGCCGATACGATCATCGAAATATCGAACGATCAAACTACGCCCGTTCACGTCGAATGTTACTATGTGAACGAGCAAAAAGGCAGAGTGAACTTCGACTTCGAATTGTCGGCCAAAGCGACGGTGTCCTGGGACGTCCTCACCCAGAACGGCGACCAGATCAATCCTCCTCCGTTTCCGGCCTATGGCGACCATCCGGAATTCGGCAATCTTTACCGCGGCGAACTGGTCTGCTTCGCCACGAACCCTGGCGTGACCGAGCAGATCGCGTTCAACCATCTGCATGGAACGGCTTCGGTTCTGGGCGTCGGCAGCGCGATCAAATACAGCCCCTATAGCTTCTGGGCCCTGGCCTCCGACGCCGTCAGCCCCGAAGTCGACAACACCGTCATGCCTACGGCCGGACAGATCCTGCTGGACGGCGGCTCCTCGCATTACGACGCATGCCCGCTGTACAACACCACCGCCTTCATGCCCAACGGCGCCACGCTGGGCAGGCTCTCGACGGGCGGAAACTATCTCGCGGTTGCGAGCTGCAACCAGGACCTGCGCCAGGACTACAAGGTCCACACCACCAAGCTGCTGTTCACGGTGTGGAACTCGCTGGAGCAATCCTACACGGGAAGCTACTTCTGCGCCGACAGCGTGACCTTCGTGCCGCTCATCGACAACAACGCGAAGCTCACCAATCAAACCAACTTCGACTATAAAACCCTCGGCACGCCGGACGCCCAGTTCACCGTGCAGGGCATCCCCAGCACCCAGTGCCCGACCAGTGTCTTCGGCACCACCGAAAGCTCCGGCCTGCTGGCCATTACCGCCGCCTACGCCAGGATCGCCGGCGGCAATCCGGCTCTGATCGGCAGCAACGTCCACTCCGCAGGTTCGGAACCCGGCTACGTCTATTGGGATGCGGCTTCCATCGTGCCGACCAAGAAGCAACACTAAATAGGCGCGAGCAGCAGAGCATGTCGTCAAAAGATGCCTAGCGGATTTTGGATAGGAACATGCTCGCCAGATAATATTCGGAGCGCGTTGGACCAAATCAGACGCGCTCCGATGTCATTCTTTCCAGCCGGCGTCGGAGTCTTCCGGCGCCGGTTTTTTTGGGCGATCGACTTACGACGAGGAGCATCATGAGCGCCGACGACGGGCAACCGCGCCAAAACACTCCCGCCCTACCCGGCGCCGGCCGAATTCTGGTCGCGGCGGCGATTCTGTTCGCCTGCGGAGTCTCGAAGGCCGCCGCCGACGCGGACGGCGGCCAAGCGGCCTGGAAGGATCCCTACCCTCCCTTGCCCGCCGCAAACGACCCTGCTGTCGTCGGTTCGAAATGGCGCGTCGGTTCGATGGTCCACGGCGACCCGCTCGAATATCTCGCCCGGATTCCCGAGGGGGACACGACAAACATGCCCGTTATCGTCGTCGGGGACGCCGACAACGACGGCCGATATATGTCTCCGCGCCTCTATGACGGGGCTATCGTCGTCTATATCGGTCCGAGCCCGGCGTCGAGCGGGAGCGAGGCGCATAACGCATGGCTGCTCCCCCGGCCCGAAAGCCTCGGCGGGCCGGATTGCTCACCCACCTGTCCGCCCTGGATGTTCGTTCCTGCAGAAGCCATCCGCGACGTCCTCACGGACCTCGCGAAGCATGTGCGCTTTGCGCATGACCGCGTGCAGATGTTCGCACACAATTATACGAAATATGGGATTTACCGGGCGCTGGATCCCGTTCTCCAGCCCTATTTTTCAGGGGTGGCGCACGGGATCTACGCGGAGTGGCAACAGGCGACCTGTCCGGACGTCGCGAGGCCCACAGCTTCGCCGCCGCGCGTTTTCTTCTCCTGGGGGAAATGCGACCAGTCTTTCTGCGCCACCATGGAGTGCAAGAAAACTCTCGAGAGCTACGGTTACGTCATCGACCCTGCGAGCAAAGGCGATACGACTCTCGAAAGCTGCCCATGCCCCGGCGCAGCAAGGCGCCCCCACCTGCTCGGCGCGGGCGCCCAAATTCACGAAGCGACATTTGACTGGCTGCTGTCCAATGTCCGGGAACAGCCGAAGCCCCAAAGCAGCGACGACGCCCCGGGTCCCTCCGAAAGCGGGCGGGCCGGCGCGCCTTCCGATCGGACGGAATCGCCCGGTCGATAGGGTGGCGCGCGTTCTCATCGCAAGAACGCGCCCGATTCCGCTCAGCGGGTAAGGCCGGGAACCCCTTCGATCAGGCTGTCCTTGAAGGCCGCCCACAATTCGTAGACATGCCGGTTGGGAGCCATGTGCCGGCAGAGCGAGCCGTGGCCGGTCTCGGGATCGCTGTCGAGCGCAATATGTCCTTCCAGGAAATGATGAAAGGCCTGGAGAAGATCGCCTTCCCAGTGGGTCGCGAGGAGAACCTGGCGGAACACCTTCTCCAATCCGCCGTCTTCGTAGCTCGCGAGGCTGGAAGCCCTCGATACGTCGTCGATCGACCTGACCTTATCGAGATAGGCGGCCCCGATCGCCTGCAGGCGGCGGCGGCGGGCTTCGTCGATCGTGGTCAAGGTGAGCGTCCGACGCATGAATTCGTCGTGATCGACCCGCTCGCCCTTTTCGACCACGCCCGGATAGGGAGAGAGATTGTCGGTGTTGCGCTCGCCGCGGTCCAGTTCTTCCAGGCGCTCGTCGTCCGGATAGAGGCCGCGAGCGATGCCCACGTTCTCGCAGAACTGCGCCGAAAAATAATAATAGATCCAGGCGACGTTGGTCACATCGTCATGAGACAGCCCGACCCAGTTCAGGTCGCAGATATCCTCGACAACCTTCTTGTAATCCTGATCCTTTGGATTCCCGAGGACGGGAACCACTTCTTCACGGGTAATATTCGTTGAAAGCGATTGGGTAGCCATCGGCGTTCGCCCCTTTTCAAGCAGCAAGGAAATGATGCATTCGCTGAAAATTATAATTACACTTTGAAGAAGATTTTTAAAGCGGTTTTTGCTGCCCATTGAGCGGTTTTTTCTAATAGCATTAACAGCTTAACTGGTTTCAATTTGGTTCTATACTTGTATCAAAATCTATCTTTGTGTTTCATTTCGAGATTCCAGGCCGACTATCTACGATCGAAGCGCCGGTCGCGTGCTCGCGGGATCCTGTAAATATGCAACCGGCGAAACCCCAGCTGCGGACGCCTCATAATTTGCGCCGGCCCGGAACCATTCGCCGACGCCGGATATTACTATCCTATCCCCGCGGCGCAGCTTCGGACGAGAGCAGGTTCCCAGAGAATGCGGAGCGGCTTTTGGAAAAGAACATGCTCGATCAGGCGCCTGCGAAGCGAATTACGCCCGGACGGCGAGGAGATGCGCGGAATGCGCTTCAAGGGGCGAAAGCCGGCTGAGACGAGCGGCTCCAGCCAATCAAAACAATATCAGGAAGCGGAGGGCGCAAGATGAGCGTTGGTCGGATACTCGCGATGAAAGGCGTCGACGTCTACACTGCGACGCCGGATCAGACTTTGCAGGATGTTGCGGCGGAACTCGTCGAAAAAGGGATCGGAGCGCTGGTAGTGCTCAACCCGTCCGGCGAGGTGGTCGGCCTTATCGGCGAACGGGATATCGTATCGGCTGTCGCCAGGCACGGAGCCGCCGCTCTGCAGCAGGAGGTCGCCTGCCATATGCAAACCAATTGCAGAATGGCCAACGAGCATGACAGCATCGACGAGGCCAGCGACACCATGACCGAGGAGCGCTGCCGCCACCTGCCCGTGCTGAGCAACGGACGATTGGCCGGCATCGTGTCGATCGGAGACGTGGTCAAATACCGCATCGAGACGATCGAGGCGGAAAGGCTCGCGCTCCGGCATTATATCGCCACGGCGTAACGGGGCGGCAATTTCGGGACAGTCCATCGCCGACGCCGGCGGGCGCCGGCAGTTCCCTTTACGCCGCCACCGGAGCAGAAGGAGCCGGGAGCCCCCGCGCCGTCGCCAAACCGACAATCCGATGCAAACCTGCCGCCCGGCAAGGTTTCGACCGCCCTAAAAATCATGGCGCGCCCTGCGCGGCGCGCCAGAAAAGACTTTTCGGGTCGGCGGATGCGCTCTCGCTCGTCTGGAGGGCGGAAATCGCATCATATGTATATCATGTACAAAATACACAACCTGATCGCACAAGGTAATCCAAAGCTGCAATATCGCCTTTAGTGCATGGTATGGGCTGCGTAGGCGACAATCTTGCTGGCGAAAAGCAGAGCCAGAACAAGCGAACCGTAACGCATGATCTGTAGAATTGCATAGAATTGATCAGGCCTCAACATCAGCACACTCCTGAATTACGCAGCGGAACGCCCTCGTTCACGCTGGAGGGCGGGAGTTCCCCGCGCCAATTTCATGTAGGGAGCAATGCAATGCTTTTGCCACATCATACAAGGCGGGACGCCTGCGATTATTTGTCGCAATCCAGCAAAATACTGCATTTTTGCGGTGCGACAGTTTGGCATGAGACCAAAGGTCTGGCCGCCGGGGGCAAAAAAACGACTGAAGCTGAACAATACTGGCGCTTTTGCGTCCGTTGCGCCGATCCGGGCGCCCTCGAGAATATGCTACAAATATAGGCAACAGCGCTGCACAATGGAAGGGAGGCGCCTTCGAGGCGCCGATTTCCGCACGACGTCGCCCTTGCCCCTGCCGGCCCCAAATCCGCCATTCATCTTTTGTTAACCAATTAAGCCTTTGTTAAGCAAAGACGCCGATTGCGAAAATGCAACAGGTCCCGGCAACATCCGATCAAGGTTTCCAAAACCTTCCCTTAACCCTGCATGACTAGGACTGGGCCCGTGCCGGCGTCTCGCGCCATGGCCCGAAAAGACGCCCTCCAGGCCGTCGGTCAACGCGCCTCCGCTCGAACGGGACCGTTCAGCTGCGGGAAATCGCGCCGGATGTAGGAGTTGGAGCGCATTCGCCTCGCAAGGAACCGGTCGAGTTTCGCGAGATGCGCTGCAAGATCCGCAACAGGAGTTTTGAATATGCAGCTTGCCCATAGGCTCCGCGCCGCAAAAATCGCAACAGTCCTGGTCGCGGCCCTGGCCGTTTCGGCCTGCGCGAAAAATGCGGCGGACGAAGCCGGCGCCGGGGCGGATCGTTTTGGAGCCGGCGCGCAGCACGGCGCGGTGACGCCGGGCAGCCCCCAGGACTTTGTGGTCAATGTCGGCGACCGCGTCTTCTTCGACACCGATTCGACCGATCTGAGCGCCACCGCGCAGACGACGCTCGACAAGCAGGCCCAATGGCTGAGCCGCTACCCGCGCTACCACTTCACCGTGGAAGGCCACGCCGACGAACGCGGCACCCGCGAATACAATTTCGCACTCGGCGCGCGGCGCGCGGAAGCGGTGAAGGAATATCTCGCCTCGCATGGCGTTTCCGCCTCCCGCATCCACACCACCAGCTATGGAAAAGAGCGCCCGGTGGCCGTTTGCGACGACATCTCCTGCTGGTCGCAGAACCGCCGCGCCGTCACCGTGCTCAACGGCGGCAATTCCTGACCGCGGGAAGTTGACGCAAAAATTTCGCAGACCTCTTGCATCCGGGCCTGCGTTGCGGCATTGAAGGCGCGTCGCGCCAGAGGGTGACCGCTGGACGCCTTGTTGAACAAACAGGCTTTGCGGCGTGCAGGAGTGTAGCTCAATTGGTAGAGCACCGGTCTCCAAAACCGGGGGTCGCAGGTTCGAGCCCTGCCACTCCTGCCATTTCCAATCCTCATCCAACTCAACTGCCGGGGCCGGTCCGCGGCGATCGCTAGCGTCTCCGCCGTGTCCACGCCCTCGCTCCATTCTTTCAAACGCATCGTCGTCAAGGTAGGTTCGTCCCTTCTCGTGGAGAGAGGCGCCGCCGCGGTTAAACGCGAGTGGCTGGAACGGCTGGCCGACGATCTGCTCGCCCTGCATCGGCGCGGCGCGGAGATGCTCGTGGTCTCCTCGGGCTCCGTTGCGCTGGGCCGCGGCGTGCTCGGCCTGCCGCCGGGGGCGCTCCCGCTGGAGGACAGCCAGGCGGCGGCGGCGGTGGGCCAGATCGCCCTGGCGCGCATCTGGGCCCAGGTCCTCGCCGATCGCGGCATGGTGGCGGGCCAGATTCTCGTCACTTTCGGCGACACCGAAGAACGCCGACGCTACCTCTACGCCCGGGAATGCCTGACGCGACTGCTCAATCTGCGCGCCGTGCCCATCATCAACGAAAACGACACCGTGGCGACCGCTGAAATCCGCTACGGCGACAACGACCGTCTGGCCGCCCGCGTCGCCACTATGGCGAGCGCCGACCTTCTGGTCCTGCTCTCGGATGTCGACGGCCTCTATACCGCGCCGCCCGGGGCCGATCCAAACGCCCGGCTGATTCCGGTGGTGCCCCGCGTTACCGCGGAAATCGAGGCGATGGCCGGCGGCGCGGCCTCCATTTTCTCCCGCGGCGGCATGAGAACCAAGATCGAGGCGGCCAAGATCGCGACCACGGGCGGCGCCCATATGGTGATCGCGGACGGACGCAATCCGGCGCCGCTCTCGCGCATCGCCGCCGGGGACCGCTGCACCTGGTTTCTGACTCCTTCCAATCCGGTTACGGCCCGCAAGAAGTGGATCGCCGGCTCGCTCGAGCCCAAGGGAGCGGCGCATCTCGACGCCGGCGCCGCCCGCGCCCTGTCCAACGGCAAGAGCCTTCTTCCGGCCGGCGTGACGCGCGTCGAGGGCGTCTTCGCGCGCGGCGACTGCATCGTGATTCGCGACGCGACCGGCGGGGAGATCGGCCGCGGGCTGGTCACCTACGACGCCGCCGACGCGGCGAAGATCGTCGGGCGGTCCTCCCGGGATATCGAGGGCCTGCTCGGCTTCAAAGGCCCGGACGAATTGATCCACCGGGACGACATGGCGCTGGTCGGCGAATAGGTCGAATCGCCCAGCTTGCCGTTTGGGGACAAACGACGCCAGCGATCGGACAAGGCGCCGTGACGAGTTCAACCCCATCCGAAAATTGGATTGCCATCGTTCGCGGGCTTGAAATCGCATCACTTACAAAACCGTAATGAACGGAAATATCGCCGCACTCCGTCTGGATGAGAGGCGGCGATGTTCTACGGCGATGGACCGGGGCGCGCAGCCCCAGCTTCGATGAATTAAGCATATTATCTTGATATCGAGCGATATTTATAATATAAATTAAAATATACCAAGATATATTAAGACATAATGACGCAAGCGCGAAAACAACCCGCCGATCATGACGCCGATTTTCTATTCACTAATATCGCTTGCGCCATAATAATTCATGATTTTATCTTTTAAAAATACGAGACACTATCGTAGCAACATTAAAGCCCCTCCATCGAAACGTGGCGCTCCGGGCGCATTTTCGCCGAAACACGTCAACTTCGCCGCAACGCGCTCTCGACCCTCTTGGCGCCGCGCCGGTCTGCTCCCATATTCGACGCGCCGAGCCTTCTACGGCCCGGCTCCAAATCGGAGAGACCAATGTCACCCGAAGAACGCCAACTCCTCGCCGGATTGTTCGAGCGCATCAAGAACGCCGCTTCGTCGCCGCGCGACCAGGAGGCGGAATCTTTCATCAACGAACAGGTGAAGGCGCAGCCCAGCGCCCCCTATCTTCTTGCGCAAACCGTTATCGTGCAGGATTTTGCACTTCAGTCGGCGAATCAGAAGCTCCAGCAGCTCGAGGCTCGCCTGCGCGAACTCGAATCGGCCCCGAAGCCCTCGACGAGCTTCCTCGGCGGGCTTTTGGGCGGCGGCGCACAACCTTCCGCTCCGCCGCCGCGGCCTTCCGCGCCCCCGCCGCCCTATCCTCAAAGCGGCCCCTGGGGGTCGACCGGAGCGCCCCAGCAGCCCGGGCCCGGCTACGCCCCGCAACAGAGCGGATTCGGCCCCAGCGGCTATGCGCCCGCTCAGCCCGGCTTCGCGCCTCCGGGAGCCGGCGGCTTCCTTAAGGGCGCGCTCGGCGCCGCCGCGGGCGTCGCCGGCGGCGTCCTGCTCGCCGACAGCATCCGCGGCCTGTTCCATGGCGGCGGAGCCGGCAGCGGCCTCGGGATCGATCCCGGCTTCCAGCGCTCCGCTTTCGGCCCGGGCGAGGAGACCACAATCGTCAACAATTACTACGGCGATCCCTCGGGCGGCCCCAGCCAGGACGCCGGCTACGACCAGTCCTATGGGGATTCGAATGATACCCAGGACGCCGACTACGAACCCGACGACGGCTATGACGACGGCGGCGGAGACGGCGGCTTCGACGTCTGATCCAATCCCGGTCAGATTATCCCGGCGCCCGACGGCGCCGGGTTTTTCATTCCAGCGCCGTTTCGATCGAACGGGCGAGGAAACCGAGGCGCTGCTCGATGAGCGCGGGCGTTTCGCAGACGAAAGTCACCGCCTTGCGGCGTTCCTCGAAAACCCGCATCTCCCATTGCAAGGCGTCGGAAAGTTCCTTGATCTTCTCCGCCTCGGCGTGGGCGTCCTGAGCCTCTCGTAATTTCTGGGTTCGCTCGCGCAGGCGTTCGGCCATTTCTTTTTGCGCCCGCCCATAGCGGTCGAGACCAGCCATGACCTCGCCGCGCTCGGCCTCCAGACCGTCATATACGCCTGCGAACAGCAGCAGCAGGCGGTCCTTGCGCGCGGAACCGGCGTTCCGGGCGAAGTCGACGATAAGCTGTTCTGCTGTCTCCAGGGGCGTCCGCCGCGCGGCCAGCCTCGAGGCGAGGTCGCTCACCTGCGCATCGCCTCGCCAGACCTTTTCCGCCGTCTCGATGGAGGGGCCGCTCCAGATCGCCGCGAGCGACAGATCGGGCACCTTGACCTGCCGGCACGGCCAGTCTCCCTGGTCCCGCGACGGCGGCGCGGCAAAAGCAGCGCCGGCGAGAAGGGAAAACGCCGCTGCCGCGACCATCATGCTGCGCATCTTACAGTTCCGAGGCAATGGGGCCCGAGCGCGTCCAGACAAACCGGAACCGAACGAGCTTCCCGTGTTATTGACCGAGCGAGCTGAATTTCCGAAATCGCATCATGCGCTTTGGCGAGCGCGCTCCGGACGCCGGCTGGGAGGGTTCGCTGTCCGGCGAAGCCAGCCCCATCTGCGACCGCTGAAATCATAATACAGGCGATCATGCAAGTAATCCCGGTCGTGGACATAAAGGGAGGGCGAGCGGTGCGCGCGGTAGGCGGGCGCCGGGACCAATATCGCCCGCTTTCCTCGCCTCTCTGTCCTTCGAGCCGCCCCTGCGACGTCGTAGCGGCTTTTCTCGGCCTGTTTCCCTTCTCCACCATCTATGTCGCCGAACTCGACGCGATCGAGGGGCGCGAGAGCGATGCGGATTTGATGAGGAATCTGGCGGCCTCTTTTCCGGAGACGACTTTCTGGCGCGACGCCGGCGCAGGGTCCAGGCGCGCCGCCGCGCCCAATGTTGTTCCCGTAATCGGCAGTGAAACGCTTCCCTGCGACCGTCCACCCGAAAACTTCGCGAAGGCGACGCCCGGCGCCGCGCTCTCCCTGGATTTTCGGGCCTCCCGGTTTCTGGGGCCGCCCGACCTTCTCGCCGCCCCCGACCTCTGGCCGCGCCGCGTCATCGTCATGACCCTCGCGCAAATCGGGATGGATCGCGGGCCGGACGAAGCCGCCTTGCGGGAGGTGAAATCCAGATGCGGAAATCGGGAGATATTCGCCGCCGGCGGCGTGCGCGGGATCGAGGATCTCGCCTCACTGGCGCGGCTCGGAATTTCGGGCGCGCTCGTCGCTTCGGCGCTGCATAGCGGCAGGCTGGCGCGGGAGGATCTCAACCGCATTGCGGCTTTGAATTGAGCGGTCATCGCGAAGGCGGCGACGCGATCCCAGGGCACGCCAATCCCCTGGACCACATCGCTCGGCCCCTCGCGATCACGGCGCCGAGCGGGTTGTTCCAAACGAAAAAAGGAGCCGGTTCGCGGCTCCTTTTTCCTTGATCTGGCGAAGATCGCTCAGTGCGCGGCGAAAGGATGCTTCGCCGTGGCGCGGGCCTGAAGCACCGACTGGGCGGTCGGATCGCCCTTGAGCGCGCGAGCGACGGCTTCCTTGGTGGCCTTGTAATTGAAGTCCTGGATCTTCTGATCGTCGGCGGCGTCCCAATGGATGAACACGCCCACGCAGATGAAGAGGTCGTCGGCCTTGTCGGCCGGGATCACGCCCTCGGCGACCGAGTCGGCGACGGCCTTGGCGACGCCGTACTGCGCCGGACCGAACATCTGAACGGCCTGCTTGGCGTTCTTGATCGTGACCTTGTTGAAGAGAATGGTGTAGGGCTTGACCAGAAGGTTCGGCTCGATGACCGCGAGAAGCGTGGTGAAGCCGTCCTTGTTGTTGACAAGAGCGTTGGCGAAGGCCTTTTCGACGGCGCTGCCGCGCGGTCCGATCAACAGGTCGATGTGCGCGACTTCATTGCCCTCGCCGACCAGCGACTCGCCGACGCTCGACTTGGCGCTGCTCGACGAGAAGCCCGCAGCCGGCTTCGGGAAAAGCGCGCCCAAAATCGTGTCCAGAATGCCCATATTTCGATCCCTTCCGGTCTGTTTCGCATCCCGAGGCGCCATCCCCCGCGTCCATCGAGTGCCTTGTTCTTGGTCAGGCGCATTCCGATCCGAAACGACCAGTCCGCCCCTTTATATTATCATGGGCTCGAACGTCCTGTCCTGCCGGACGAGCCCCGCGATGCGACCTCCTCCCCGGAGCGGCGTCGCGCTAATTTTTTTGCTTTTATGCTGACAGCGCAGCTATCGACCGCGCAACCAGGCCGTGGCGAAGACGGGGAGCCGCAAGGGCTCCCCGCACAGAACCTTTCGGCCCGCCTTAGTGGGCGGCGAAGGGGTGCTTGGCGTCGTTGCGCTTGGCGACGACTTCAGCGGCCTTCGGCTCGCCGCGAACGGCGCGGGCGAGGGCTTCCTTGGTGGCCTGGTAGTTGTAGTCCTGGATCTTGGCGTCGTCGTTGGCGTCCCAGTGAATGAACACGCCGACCGAGATGAACAGGTCGTCGGCTTCCTCGACCGGGATCACGCCTTCGGCGACCGAGTCGGCGACGGCCTTGGCGACGCCGGCCTGGGCCGGTCCGAACATCTGGACGGCCTGCTTGGCGCCCTTGATCGTGACCTTGTTGAACAGGATGGTGTTCGGCTTGGCCAGCAGGTTCGGGGCGACGACCGCGAGAAGGGTCGTGAAGCCGTCCTTGTTGTTCACGAGAGCGTTGGCGAAAGCCAGCTCGGCGGCCGAGCCGCGCGGTCCGATGATCAGATCGATATGAGCGACTTCGTTGCCTTCGCCGACCAGCGACTCGCCGACCAGCATCTTGTTGATCTTCGCCATGTGCGTTTCCTTTCGAGAAAACTTTGTTGCGTCCCGCGAACCCTTAAGGGCTCACGGCGCCCCCCACTTTTATCCAGCCGCGATCGGGGGCCAACGCCCGGCCGACCGCCTCGCTCAGCGCGAGATGATCTCACGCGGCGCGGACTCAACCATTTTTGTAGGCGTTTGCCAAGACGCCGCGCGCATAATCGGCAAAAAGAGTGGCGACCGTCAAATCCGCGCTGGTCCCGGGATTTAGGCCTCTCGACTTGAGCGATCCGTCGAAGCGCAGCGCCTCCGCATAGATGTCCTCGGGGCGCGTCATAGCCGCAACCGACGCTGAAAAAGCTTGCGCTTCGGACATTGTGAGGGCCGCGGTCGCCTCTCCGAACTTGCGGAGTATGTGGCTGTCGGGAAAAGCCGACAGGAAGGTTAAATATAAGCGCAGGACCCGAAGGGCCGGTTCTTCGTCGTTTCGCCTCGACTTTTCCAGCGCGTCGGCGCCGAGGCCGAAGACGTCTTCAAATCCGTTGACATATTGCCAGGCGATCCGGTCGCGGCCCGACGCCGCGCGCATCGCCTCGAGAAGACTGACCCTGGCGGGTTCGGCCACGTCATGCTCGGGCGCCTCGCCGAGCCCGCCCGGATTGGCGCGGGAGATCGCCTTGAAGGCGAGTTCCGCATCGGCGCGGGTCAGGCCGGCGAGCGTCTTGCGCACCCCTGCGCCCAGATCGGTCCGCGGATAAGCGAGGGCGGCGTGCGCTATTGGAGCGCATAAGAGAACGATGCCGAGATTGGTGTTTTGACCGACCCGGGCCCAGGTCGCCTCGATGGCGGCGAAAATGCGGGACCCGACATCTATGCCGGGGGTGGTCAGCGGAACCGCCGCCGCATGGGCGCTGTCGACGAAATCCTGCGCCTCCATGCCGTGTCCGCTGGCGAAAATATGGACGTTACCCGGCTTGGGGGCGTTCAACTCATCCTCGCAGGCCGAAATAAAGGCCCTTGCGAGACTGATTGGTTCGGGGCCCGTCAAGCGCGCCTGTCTCCTCTCTGAACACGGCTCGATTCTATCACGGCCAGCATATCGGCCGCCAGCCGCTCCGCGATCGAGAAGGAGGTAACCCTCTGCAGCCCGCTCCAGCCGGCCATGCTGTTGACCTCCAGCACCAGAGGGGCGCCGTTCTGGTCCGCGATCAGATCGACCCCGGCGCAAAAGGCGCCGAGCGCCTCGGCGGCTCGCAGCGCGATTTCCTTTTCCGCGGCTCCGGGCTCGACGCCGGTCGGCCTCGCGCCCTGCCGGACATTCGTGATCCACTGATCGGCACAGCGGCGCATGGCTCCGACGACGGCGCCGCCGGAAACGAGAACCCTCATGTCCTCGAACCTGCCCTCGCCCGCGCGAGGCGGCACGAAACGCTGCAGATAATAGACCCCGCGCGCCTCTTCGGGCGACGGCAATTCGCTCTCCTCGCGAATGAGCTGCAATCCCCAGCCCTGAGCGCCGAAAAGCGGCTTGAGGACGAGCGGGCCGTGGACCAGCTCGCGCCGCGCTATGGCGAGCGCCTGGGCATGGGTCTGGGCGACGAAAGTCGGCGGGGCTGGCAATCCGGCGCGCTGGAGCAGGAAGCTCGCCATGGATTTGTCGGTGCAGCGCTCGATGGCGCGGGCGTCGTTCACGACCGGAGTCCCGAGTTCACCGAGCGCATGCAGCACCCCGAGCCGCATGGTGATCATCTCCAGCGTGCCGTCGCCAATGGCGCGCACCACCGCCCCGTCGGGCGGCGCCTTGCAGAAACCAGGTATTGCAAGGCCGTAGGGGCGGGTCGTGTCGATCTTGCAGGCGGCCAGCCGCACGACGACGGGACGCGCGCCCAGAACCATGAAGGCGTGAGCGAGTTTCTCGACGTGCCAGTCGATCTTGTCGGTGAAGATCGCCACGCGAGGGGCTTGATGCGAAGACGTCAAGGAATCGTTCGGTCTGGTGAGGGAGCCGGGCGCAAGCGCCGCGATGAGCCCCCAGGGTGATGGGGCGAAGGGCGAAATCCCTTCCCGTGATGGTTGAGGGCGTCGGACATCTCAAAGAGGCCGTCATGGCCGGCCTTGTGCCGGCCATCCACGCCGGAACATTGCGGTTTCTTGCGAAGTTGAGCGTCGCTCCGCAGCTATAGCGATCGTCTGGCCCTCATCAGGCGTTGACGTTACGCGAAAGCGCCGAGGCGCAAAACACGCGGAATCCCCGGGTTTGAAGACGACCTCCGAAGATATCGCCCCCGTTTGGCGTAGATCGCCAGGACAGGCCTTGCCATGACGGCGTCGGCAGCTTTCGAGATGTGCGCATCCGATAGCCCGCGAAGGGGGTAAGCGCCCTTCGCCAAAAGCTTCTGCGCTTTACCCGATCATCCCAAGAGGCTCCGCCTGCCGAATCTGGGCGCTTTCTGCGGCCGGGACAAGCCCGACCGCAAAATCCGGCGGCGCGACGGAAACCCGACGTCAGCCGAAAGAGGCGTCGAGCAGCTTCTCGTCGATAGCGCCGGCCCTGAAGGTTTCTCCGGTCTCGATCGCGGTCACGACCGCTTCCGCCGGCGAGAACAGGCTGGGGTCGATTTTATAGAAATCGCCCTTGTAGGCCTTGAAGACCTCGGCGAAGGGCCGCCCGTAATCGCGCGAATTGCTGCTGGGGAGGTTCTTCGCCAGCTCGGCGGCGGCCTCGGCCGATCCCTTCACGAAGAGATGGGCGCGGCCGGCGTAGATGATGGCGTCATTGGTGCGGCCCATGGCCTGGATGAAATCGGGATGGGGCGGCGACAGCGGCGCAGTCGCGATTCCGTCCACGATGTTCTCCAGCGGGAACTTGAGCTCGTGGGCCTTGTGCAGCGCCACTTCCAGCACGCGCCCGACCACCTGCACGCTGCCGGCGAGGCTCTGCGTCGGGGCGTAAACGAAGGCGACGTTCGCGGGCTCGACCTTCGCCGCGGCGGCCACCTTGGTCACGACTTCCGCCGGCGGCGGGCGGTCGCCCTCCAGCACGATGGTCACGCGCTCGGCCTTGTCGCTGTAGGGCAGTTCCTCGAACAGCTTCTCCACCCGGGCCTGGGCGCGGCCGGGGCCCGAGCCCAGCGCAAAGAACTTTTCGTGCTGAAGGCTCCAGCCGGCGTATTGGCTGGCGAGGCAGGCGACCACGGGATCATTGCTCGAGACAGTGAGCCAGAACGGCCATTTCGCCGCGCCGGGCGAATGGGCGAGCGAAACGCGGCCGAGACCGCCCATGCAGATTTCGGTGAGCAGCAGGCCCGCCTCGACGCCGCCCGCCGCTTTGGCGCCGGCGTCGATCAGGAGTTCGCCGAGCGAACCGCGCGACACGGAAACCCGGTAACGATCCGCGCCCGCGACAAGCCTGTCGACGATATCTCCGGCGAGTTTGTTGACGCTCGCTGTCGCGCGTCCGCTGAAATCCAATGCTCCGCTCACTTGCTCCGCCCCTTCGATTCTTGAAGATCGGACGTCTTGCGCCCGAGGCGCGGCCGACGCGCGCCGATCGGAATGTCTTCTACTAGGCTTTGTCCCCGAGCGAAAGCGCGCGCCTCCCCCGCGCGGATCTCATCCCGGACCTCGCCCGCCAATTCGGCAGGAGCCTTATCGCCCCCTGCCCGTTTTCATCCCATATTGAGGTTCGGCCTCCGCAGCCCCATTCTGAAGCAATGAGGGCCGAGCCGCGGCTGGGCTTGCGTGAAAAAATAAGCAGCGAGAAAAATATGAGCAGCGCCTTCATTCGCGAACAGGACGACATCGTGCGCGAGGACCTCGCCGATCGGCCGGTAAGCCGGTTCCGCAATCTGGTGACGCCCGAAGGATATGCGCAGATCGAAGCGGAGATCGCCCGCCAGCAGGCCGAGGCCGAGCGCGCGACCCTTGCGGCCGACCTCCATGCCCAGGCGCTGGCGCAACGGGAGCTGCGTTATTGGATCTCCCGACGCGGCAGCGCGGAGGTCGTCCAGCCCATAGCCGACAAGTCGCTGGTTCGATTCGGACACAGCGTCACGCTCGAACTCGCCAGCGGCGAGAAAATGTCGTTCCGGATCGTCGGCGAGGACGAGGCCGATCCGGCGAAAGGGCTGCTCCCCCATGTCGCGCCCCTCGCCAAGGCTCTGTTCGGCAAGAGCGTCGGCGACACGGTGGAGGCGATTCACGAAGACGCGAGAATCGTCGCCATCAAATGAAGGTCATGCGGCTTTCGCGGCCTTTGCGGCGGGCTTGGGCCGTCCCGGCCGGGCCGACTCGGTTTTGGCCGGAGCCGGCCTGGCCTCGACCCGGGCGGCGGGGATCTTTTTCAGCCGGCGCTTCACGCTGGCCCAGAGTTCCTGCATTTCCGCGGCCGCGACGCCGTAAGGGTTGAGTTCCGCGGCGCCCAGCCCGTGGCGAGCGGCTTCCTGGTAGTCGACGCGAGCCGAAACGAGAGGCGCGAGCAGGCCGCCCATCGCCTGCAGCGCCTTGGCGCCCTGTTCGACGCGGGCGTTCTGCTGTGCGGGAGGGCATTGGTTGAGCAGGAACACATATTCCTTGCCGGCTTCCTTGACCCTGACGCGGGTCGCTTCGCTCGCCCACAGGTCGAAAACGTTGGGGCGCGCTGGAACGATGCAGAGGTCGGCGGCATGGATAGCGGCGCAGGAAACCTCCGAATCCTGGCCCGGCGCGTCGATCACGACGAGCGTCACGCCTTTCTTTTCCAGCGCCTCCAGCGCCCTGGGCAGCTTCGCGAGCGGAACATGCTCTACGGCGATGTCGCTTTCTCCGCGGACTTTCGACCATTTTACCAGCGACTGGAGGGGATCGAGATCAATAATGAAAACCTTTTCGCCGGCTTCGCTCGCGGCGACGGCTATATTGCTCGCAAGGGTGCTTTTTCCTGCGCCGCCCTTTTGCGTAACAAATGCGATTGTGCGCATGTAGTTTTTCCTGAGCTGGATTAGTTATGCCATACGCTCAAACGGGATGCACATGGACGCTCATGCGGCGAAGAGGGTCATTCCCTTAAAAAACAACGCCGTCTGCGAGCCGTTAATAAATCCTGAAGGGTTAACGGGTGGTTAATTCGGATGCGGCCATGGTAATATTCGACGCCTGCTGGAAAAAGACTTTGGTCTCCACAGCTCAGTCGCAGACGCGGGTTTCGGGAGACTGTCCATGAGCGATCTTTTCGCCGCCGCAGGACTGGAGAAAGACGCTCCCCGCCCCCTCGCCGATCGGATGCGCCCCAAAAACTTGAGCGAAGTGGTCGGGCAGGACCACCTGCTCGGTCCAGAGGGCGCGCTCACCCGGCTCCTGCGCGCCAATAGTCTCGGTTCGCTGATTTTCTGGGGGCCGCCGGGCACCGGCAAGACCACCGTCGCCCGCCTGCTGGCGCATGAAACCACCTACGTCTTCGTTCAGCTTTCGGCGATTTTTTCGGGCGTGGCCGATCTCAAGAAAGCGTTCGAAGCGGCGCGCGCCCGGCGCCTCGCCGGCCAGGGCACGCTTCTGTTCGTGGACGAGATTCACCGTTTCAACCGCGCCCAGCAGGACAGCTTCCTCCCCTATGTCGAGGACGGTTCGGTCATTCTGATCGGCGCGACGACGGAGAACCCCTCGTTCGAACTCAACGCCGCCCTGCTCTCCCGCGCGCGGGTGATGACGTTCAAATCCCTCGACGAGGAGGCGATTCGAAAACTGCTCGCCCGCGCGGAAAACGTGGAGGGGAAACCCCTGCCGGTCGACGCCGACGCCCGCGAGGCGCTGATCGCCATGGCCGACGGCGACGGCCGCGCCGCACTCACATTGGCCGAAGAGCTCTGGCGGGCCGCAGAGCCCGGAGAGACGTTCGACCGGCGCAAGCTCGCGGAGGTCGTGCAGAGACGCGCGCCGATCTACGACAAGGCTCAGGAGGGGCACTACAATCTCATCAGCGCCCTGCACAAATGCGTGCGCGGTTCAGATCCCGACGCCGCCCTCTATTATTTCGCCCGCATGCTGGACGCCGGCGAGGATCCTCTCTTCCTCGCGCGGCGAATCGTCCGGATGGCCGTCGAAGACATCGGACTGGCCGATCCCCAGGCCCTCGTCGTGGCCAACGCCGCCAAGGACGCCTACGACTTTCTCGGCAGCCCGGAGGGAGAGCTCGCTCTCGCCCAGGCGGTCGTCTATGTGGCGACCGCGCCCAAATCCAACGCCAATTACAACGCCTACAAGGCGGCGCAGCGACTCGCCAAAGAACACGGCTCCCTCATGCCGCCCAAGATCATCCTCAACGCGCCTACCAAGCTCATGCAGCGCGAGGGATATGGCGAGGGATATCAATATGATCACGACGCGCCGGACGCCTTCTCGGGCCAGAACTACTGGCCGGAATCGCTGGGGCGAAAAAAGCTCTACAGGCCGGTCGAGCGCGGATTTGAACGCGAGATAGGCAAACGTCTCGAATACTGGGAGAGATTGCGCAGGGAAAGAGGAGACGCTTCGTAACTCTTTGTAGAAAAACGCTTTTGACCTACATCAACCAGGCCAAATCTGTGGCGAAATTGTCACGTGAGGCAACAATCGCAAGCTGGACCTGGGTTTTGGCCGCCTTTCGATTGACCATTCTCCTAACCAACGCTTAAACCTTGTGCATCGACGAGTTCACAGCGACTCGCCGCCCGGATTGAGGGTCTGGATGCGAGGCAGTTCTCTTCCCGACCCGCCAGCTCGAATAATGAGGCGAATAAAATGACCAAGTTCACTGCCGCCGCCAGCGTCGTTCTGGCGCTCGTCGCCGGATCGGCCTTCGCCGCCGACCTTCCCTCCCGCAAGGCCGAGCCGGTTTACGTTCCCCCGGCGCCGACCTTCACCTGGACCGGCCTCTACGGCGGCGTGAACATCGGCTACAGCTTCGGCGCCGGCGGCAATGAAAACGGCGGACTGGGCTACATCGTGACCAACGCCCCGGCCGGCACTCCTCTGCCCGGCGGAGCCGCCTGGAACCTGCCGAGCAACATCAACGGCGTGACCGGCGGCGGCCAGGTCGGCTACAACTATCAGTTCAATCCCTGGCTCGTGATCGGCCTCGAAGCCGACATCCAGGCGTCCGACGCCCACAGCCAGAGCGCCGGAGCCGGCGGCGCCGCGACCGTCGCCCCGTGGTTCCCCCACTCGGCCCTGGTCAATTCCACCAAGAGCGTCGACTGGTTCGGCACCGTGCGTGGCCGCGTCGGCCTGACGCTGCCGTCCTATCCGAACCTGATGCTCTACGGCACGGGCGGTTTCGCCTATGGCCAGGTCGTCAACTCCTTCGGCGTCAACGACGTTTACGTCTCGCCGACCGGCCCGAGCGGCGTCGTCATCGGCCCGCGCGGCTCTTATGACAACACCAACACCGGCTGGACCGCGGGCGGCGGCATCGAGTGGACCCCCCTGCCGTATTCGGCTTTCTCCGCCTTCTCGGTCAAGGTCGAGTATCTCTACACCGACCTCGGCAACACCACGGTCTCCGGCACGAGCCTGACCAGCTTCCCCGGCGGCGGCCCGGTCTTCGCTTACAGCCATACCTCTCCGACGCGCTTCAGCACCATTCGCGCCGGCCTGAACTGGCACTTCAATCCTTTCGCGGCCGCTCCGGTCGTCGCCAAATACTGAGCTTCGCGCTTTCAGCCGAGCTTTCGGAAACCCGGCCTTACGGCCGGGTTTTTGTTTTGCGCGATCAGCGGCGTCCAACCGCGCCGCTCGATAGCGCCTTGTCGTAATTGACGAAACAGTTTTTGCGGCGGCGCCTGGACAATCCCTCGCGCTGAGGACTCCGCCAGCGCGCGCTTTTATATGGTTGCCGACTGATCTGACGGGATCGACCAATCCCCTCGTCCTGAGCGGGTCTCGCAGAGGCCGTCTCGAAGGGGCGTCTTCTGGAGCATCCTTCGAGGCCTTTTGCGTTCAGCAAAACGCGCCTCAGGATGAAGGCTTCGAGTCGGCGTCGGTGCGCATCCCCCTCGAGGTCACTGCGAGGAGCGAGAAAAGATGCAATCCAGACCAACCGACGCGCCCTCTCTGGATCGCCGCGGAGCGTACGCTCCGCGCGATGCCAACGCGACGCCGCTTCATTTGGCGAGCCCAAACAGTCCGAGCCCGACCCATGCCCAAGATGCGATTGGATCAGCGTTTCAGCAGGCGCTGGAGGTAATCCAGCTCCTCGGCGGGCCGCTCGGGCTGGCCGAGTCGCCGCCGCACCTCATCCTGCACCTTGCGCGCCCTCTGCGCCGGCGGAAGGCCCATAGGGTCGTAGCGCGAATGCGAATCATAGCGACCCTGCGCTCCGGCGGCGCGGCCGAGCGGGTCCTGGCCGGACCCCATACGCCCGCGCGATTGCCCGCCCTGGCCGCCGTCGCTGTCTTCTTCGGCCTGGCCGTCTTCGCCCTTGCCCCGCTGCGCCAATTCGTCGGCTCCGCGCCGCAGGGCCTGCAGCGCCCGCCCCTGAGCCTCCACCGCCTTGCCCGCTCCGGCTTTGCCCTGCTCCAGGGCCTGCTCGGCTTCCTTCATCGCCTTGTCGGCTTCGTCGAGATCGGCGGGCGCGCCTTCGCCCGAGCGACGGAGCGCGTCGCGCTGGCTTTCCAGGCGCTCGCGCAGGGCTTTCTGCCGCTCGGCGGCGCCCTTCTGCGCGCCGTTGCGCCCCGCCTGAGGGCGCCCTTCCGATTTTTCGGCGCCGCCCTGGTAGGTTTCGTCCCGCAGCTGCTGTTGTTCGCGGGACAGTCTGTCCAATTCGGAGAGGCTCTGCCCGCGCTGGCGCATCTGCGAATTCGCGCCGCGCGAGCCCTGTGAGGGCTGCAGATTCTCCAGCAGATTCGTGAGCTGATCGAGCAGCGCCTGAGCGCGCTCCGTGTCTCCCGCTTTGTTGGCCTGATCCAGTTCCTCGAGCATTTTGTCGAGTTCTTCTTTGGATATCTCGCGCCCTTCCCCGGCCTGGCTCTGGGCCGTCGCTGGATTGCGGTCTCGCTGCGCCTGCTCGGACATCCCCTGAAGGAATTTGGCCATGGCGTCGCGCAACTCTTCGGTCAGCTTCGCGATTTCCTGCTCGTCGGCGCCGCGCGCCAGCGCCTCCTTCAGATTGCGCTGGGCGGCGCGCAGATCGCGCTCGGCCTGGTTGAGATCGCCGTCCTCCAGCCCGAGAGCCATGGCCCACAGCAGGTCGGCGACTTCCTTCAGTTCCTCGTCGCTGCGCTCGCCCTCGAGATCCCGGCGCGCCATGCGCAGGCCCAGATATATCGAGGACGGCGTATCGAAAGCGTCCGGCGCTATGGAGAGCGCGTCGAGCGCGAGCCGGACCTTGCCGCGATCGTCGGGATCGAGCGCGAGCTTGCGCCGCTGTTCCGCCAGCGCCCGCGCCAGCGGCTTCCTGAAATGGCGCTGCGGCAGCGTCGTCTCGATCGGCTCGGACAGGCCGACATTGCCGCCCTCGTCGCGCGCCTCCAGCCTCAGCGTCGCCTGCGCTCCGGCCCAGGGACTGTCGGACAGGTCGAGCGTGGTCTGCGCCTCCCCGCGCCCGCCCTGGTCCTGCGGCAGGCTCAAGGGCAATGACGGCGGCGGGAACAGAACCCGGCGCCCCGGGGGAAGCGAGAGAAGCGCCTGCGCGCCGATCACGCCATAGTCGTCCTCGCTCTTGTAGGCGAGCGTCATCGAGCCGCGAAAATTGTTCTTCGGCGGCTCCTTCAGTTCGATCCGGGGCGGGTTGTCCGGGATCACGGCGAAGTTGAAAGCGCGTCCGTCGGGCAATTTCAGCCGTGCCGGCCCGGCGAGCTTGAACCGCTGTTCGGCAGGCCCGGCCTTCGGCGCCTCTCCTTCCCCAGCCAGGGGCTGCAACGCGCCCTCCGTCTCGACCCGGCCGCCAAAACGCACGCGAAGAATCGAATTGACCGGAACCTCGACCGTCTGGCCGATGTCCTTGTCTTCGAGGACGAGCGCCTGCCGTCCCGTATAGGGCGGCGGATCGAGCCAGGCGTCGAAACGCACCGTCTCCCTGGCCGCGCCGGCGCCCCGCCAATCGAAGGCGGCGCGCAGTCTCTCGGCCTTCCTGTCGCCGGCGGCGAAAGCCATGGCGACGGCGGCGACGAGCGCGAGCGCGCGCAAGGCGTAAGGGTCGCGCTTTTCGATTTCCGGCCGCGGCGGAGCGATGCGCAAAGCGCCGAGCGCTCTCTCGAGCCTCCGGCGATGCGCCTCCCAGAGCGTCGCCGTCGCCGGGTCCGGGTCTTGCGCCGCCAGCCGATCCTCCAGCGCGGTCGCGGGACGCAGGCCGCTGCTGTCCCCGCCGTCGAGCCGCCTCAAGGCGAGGCTACGGCTGGGCCAACCCCGCAACAGCTCTCTCAGGCACAGGGTCAGCGCCGCCTGACCGAACAGGGCGACGCCGATCACGCGGAAGAGAGGCCCGACTTCGAGCCAGATTCCCGACCAGGAAAGCGCGAGGAAAAACAATGCGAGGCTGGCGAGCGCGGCGCCGAGGCGCAGCGCCCGCTCGGCGAGCAGCATTCTCTGCGACCGCCGCGCCATCAGCTCCAGCATGGCGAGATCAGGCCGTTCGGCGGCTTTAGGCTTCCAGAACTTCATGGGCGCTCCAGGCCCGCGAGTTTATCCGATTGAATGGCGGATGTAAGGAAACTGTTTCAGCGCGAGCGGGCGACGAAGAAACCCGACCGACGCCGCTCGCGTCCAGGCCCCATCAGGCGAGAGCTTTTTCGCGGCGCCGCGCTTTGCGTCTGGGCAGCGGCCCCTCCGGCCGCGGCGGAACTTCGCGCAGGTTCTGAAATCCGGAATCCGCGACCGCAGAGAACGAGGTCTTGTAGAGCGGGCTTTTATGCAGCCAAAGATAGACCTGCATGGCGAGCCAGGCGTCATGCAGCGCGTCATGGCGCTCCCGCTGGCGCCCGAGGCCCAACCTCTGGCAGACGCTCGACAGCGAGGCCGATCCGCCTTGCCCCGAAGCGCGATAGGCCGCCATCGTGCAATATCGTTCGGCGGCAGGCATGGCGAGGCCGCAAGCCTCGAATTCTCTTTCGAGAAACGTAAGATCGAACGCCGCGTTGTGAGCGACGAAAAGCTCGCAGCCGTTCGCGATCCGGTGGATCTCGGAAGCATGGTCGTCAAAGGGGTCCTGGTGTCTCAGGAACCAATCGTCAAACCCGTGGACCTCTTCGGCTTTGGGATGACTTTTCCTGCCGGGATCGAAAACCAGATGGAACGGCTCGAAGTCCAACACGCCTTTTGACAGCTTAACGGCGTCGAGCTTGATCGCGCCGATGGATACGATCTTGTCGTCCCCGCCCAGGCCGGTCGTCTCCACGTCCAGGAACAGCGCAAAAGAACGATCGTCCGTCATGCAAGCCTCGCTTTGGAGGCCAGAATTTCCTCAGAATCAGTCAAAGGTCCAGCCCAACCCGTTCATATCCATCGCGCGAAACGCCATTCCACACGGCCAGCGCTACCGGCATTTGCCGTTCGACGCCACATCCTGCCGCTGGGAAATATATTCGCCCGTTTCATGCGAGCACCAGCCGACCGTCCGGCTTCGGGAGAAAGTGCTGTAATAGGCCCAGCGGTCCACATTCGGCAGCGGATCGCCCGATTCATGACCGAAATCCGGAGATTGAAGCGTCGCCTGCCGATAGCCTGAGACGCATTGCTGTAAAAAGGCTTGTTGCAGCCGCTGGACTTCGGCGGGGGACTTCATGATCCAGCCCTGAAATTCCGAGCGCCAACGCGCCTCGCATGCAGGGGATGTGTAAATATATTCTGCGGGCTCCGCCCGGTATTTGTAGCCGCTGGCGGCGTTCGCCGGGAGCATAGCCTCGCCGATCAATTCGGACAGGGTTACCGGATAGAACGAATGCCGCGCCCGATAGCGCTCCAGCGCCTCGATCGTGGGCTTGGCCAGCTCGATCGTTTGCTTGAACCGCTCCTCGGTCCAACTATCATGGCCGAGCCTGAACGAAATCGAGAAGGCTCGGGTCAGCGTATCGAGAAGATAGAGCAGGATGAGCGCGCCGAAAATGGCGGCCGCCTTCCTCCATTTCAGGGACATCGAATTTCCTGTCCGGGTCATCCAATCATCCAGCCATAATCTCCTAATCGAATCCGTCCCCGATAACCACTCCTGTTCGACTCCACGACCGCCCGAGGCCCTCATGACGCCCAAAAAAACTGCCCCCGACGCCGCGTCAGCGCCCATCGCCGACCTATCCGCCCTTCCGCAGCAGGTCGCGGCGATAAGAGACAAGATTTTGGCCGCCTGCGACAAGGGCGAGCTGGAAGCCCTGCGCATCCCGATAGACTGGAACGAAACCCGCCCCATGTTCGAGCGCGGCGCGGGAAAACATCCCGCCGGAACAGACCCTATCGCCATTCTGCGCGCGCAGTCCTTCGACAGCCGCGGATTTGAAATCCTCAATCTCGCGCGGGCAGTGCTCTCGCAGCCCTACGCCAGGATCCAGCGCGGGCCGGTGACGATCTACGAGTGGCCGGCATTCCCGGGCCCTCCCGCCACCGAAGCCGAAGAACGGGCGCAATGGAGCTGCGTGCGCTTTTCCGATCTCGCCCACTCCCAGGAGGAAGGCCGCCCGCGGGTCATGCGCATGGGCTTCGGCGCCGACGGCGTCTGGCATTATTTCTGGAGCGAGACCTGATCGGACTCACCTGGCGCGGGATC
Source organism: Methylocystis heyeri (assembly GCF_004802635.2). Taxonomy (NCBI): domain Bacteria; kingdom Pseudomonadati; phylum Pseudomonadota; class Alphaproteobacteria; order Hyphomicrobiales; family Methylocystaceae; genus Methylocystis; species Methylocystis heyeri. The sequence goes on along the minus strand of NZ_CP046052.1, from coordinate 848,680 downwards.
GCCTCCATATGCCCGCCAATGATCATGGAGGGCCCTTCGCCCATCGCCCTGAACAAAACCCGCCGAACTCACGCAAAGACGCGTTTCCCCGTGCTATAGTCCGCGCGTCAACTTCGAGGTTTTAAATGTCTTCGTCCGCCACGGCCCCGGCCTCAGCGCCCGCCGCCCAAAAGCCCTCCCTCGCCGGGCTCACCCGCGCCGAGCTTCTGGAAGCCTTGCGCGGGCTCGGCCTGCCCGAGCGCGAATTGCGGATGCGGGTTTCGCAGCTCTGGCACTGGATCTATTTCCGCGGCGCCGGCGACTTTTTCTCCATGCTCAATGTCTCCAAGACCTTGCGCGAGCGGCTGGACCAGAATTTTTCATTGGAGCTGCCGGAGATCGTCGAGGAGCAAGTCTCCGCCGACGGCACCCGCAAATGGCTGCTGCGCCTCGCCCAGACCAGCGTGACCGACAGGCCGGCCGAGATCGAATGCGTCTATATCCCAGAGAGCGACCGCGGCACGCTCTGCGTCTCCTCGCAGGTCGGCTGCACGCTGAATTGCTCCTTCTGTCATACCGGCACGCAGAAACTGGTGCGCAACCTCACCTCTCGGGAGATCGTGGGCCAGCTCATGGTGGCGCGGCGCCGGCTGGGAGATTTCCCCGGTTTCGAGCGCCCGACCGACGGGCTGGTTCCGAGCGGCGAAGGCGTGCGGGCGGTGTCCAACATCGTGTTCATGGGCATGGGCGAGCCGCTCTATAATCTCGAGAATGTCGAGAACGCCATAGAGGTCATGAGCGACGGCGACGGGCTGTCGCATTCCAAGCGCCGCATCACGGTTTCGACCTCGGGGGTCGTGCCCCAGATCGAGCGGCTCGGCGAGGAATGCGGGCCGATGCTGGCGATTTCGCTCCACGCCGTGCGCGACCCCCTTCGTAACGAGCTGGTGCCGCTCAACAAAAAATACCCCATCGCCGAGCTTCTGCAGGCCTGCCGGGATTACCCCGGCGCCTCCAACGCGCGGCGGATCACCTTCGAATATGTGATGCTGAAAGGCGTCAACGACTCGCCCGCCGAGGCGCGGGAATTGGTGCGGCTGTTGAAGGGCGTGCCGGCCAAGATCAATCTCATTCCCTTCAACCCCTGGCCCGGCGCGCCCTATGAATGCTCGGACTGGGAAACGATCGAGCGCTTCTCCGACATCGTGTTCAACGCCGGCTACGCCAGCCCGGTGCGCACCCCGCGCGGGCGGGACATTTTAGCCGCCTGCGGCCAGTTGAAGAGCGAGACTGAAAAGCTGCGCGCACGGGCGCGATTGGCGGTGGAATAAAATAAATACCGCCGCGCGGGAATAAACGCTTCCCCCATGCGGTCTCATAGACGTCCGGCGGCAAACGCCGGGGGGAGAGACCGCAATGAGCAACGACATCGACATCAGCCGCCGGCAGGCGCTGAGCTGCATGGCCTGGGCCGGAACCGGCCTTCTTTGGACGCTCGAAGGCGGCGTGCCGACCTCGAGCCTGATCGGCGCGGCGCAGGCCGCGACCTCGGGCTTTTCCTTCGCCCAGATTTCCGACAGCCATATCGGCTTCAACAAGCCCGCCAATCCCGACCCCAATGCGACGCTCGCCGAAGCCGTGGCCAGGATCGGCGCCTTGCCGGCGAAGCCCGCCTTTCTGATTCACACCGGCGACATCACCCATCTCTCGAAGCCTAAGGAATTCGACGACGCCGACCAGCTCATCGGCGCCGCCAAGCTCGATGTTCACTACACTCCGGGCGAGCACGACATCGTCGACGAGAACAACGGCGCGGCCTTCCTCGCCCGCTACGGCAAGGGTTCGAACGGCAAGGGCTGGCGCAGTTTCGATCACGGCGGCGTCCATTTCGTCGGCCTCGTCAACGTGTTCGATTTAAAGGCGGGCGGCATGGGCTATCTCGGACCGGAGCAGCTCGCCTGGCTGGCCGGGGATCTCGAAGGCAAGAGCGCTTCGACGCCCTTGGTCGTTTACGCCCATATGCCGCTGTGGACGATCGCAGCGGAATGGGGCTGGGGCACGCAGGACGGCGCCGAGGCGCTCAAGCTCTTGTCCCGCTTCGGCTCGGTGACCGTGCTCAACGGCCATATTCACCAGATCATGCAGAAGGTCGAAGGCGCCGTCACCTTCCATACCGCCCGCTCGACCGCCTTTCCGCAGCCGGCGCCCGGATCGGCGCCCTCTCCCGGCCCCATGCTCGTGCCCGCGCAGCAGCTTCGCTCGGTGCTGGGCGTCACCGCGGTGACGCTCAAAGAGGTCAGGAAACCGCTCGCGGTCGTCGATACGACGCTGAGCGCTTGAGGAGGCGAGGATGAGACGCACAGCTTTGGCCGTCGGACTCTGCTTCTTTCTTTGCGGCGCGGCGCGCGCGCAAGAAGCCACGGTGACGATCGACAATTTCGCCTTCACGCCCAGCGAGCTCAAAGTGAAAGCGGGCGCGAAGGTGACTTTCGTCAATCGCGACGACATTCCCCATAATGTCGTCGGCGAGACGGTGAAGTTCCGGTCGAAAGCGATGGACACGAATGAAAGCTTCGCCATTACTTTCGACAGACCGGGCGAGATCGCTTACTTTTGCGGCCTGCATCCGATGATGAAGGGCAGGATCACGGTCACACCTTGACAAACGAAAGCGGCAAAGAGCCCGGCGAAGCGGCGCGAAGACGCTTTCGGGAGGAGGCGCTGCCTCATCTCGACGACGCCTATTCGCTGGCGCGCTGGCTTGCGGGCAATCGCACGGACGCCGAAGACATCGTGCAGGACGCCTGTCTGCGCGCCCTGCAGGCCTCTCCGGAACGAAGGGTTGAAAACCCCCGGGCCTGGTTGCTGACCGTCGTGCGCAACGCCGCTTACAACTGGTTTGCAAAAAACCGCCCGGCCGCGCTCGTTCTCGCCGGCGGGGCGGAAGACGTCGAGACCCGAGCCGGCGCGACGGCGCCGAGCGCGCCCGCTCCCGACGCCGCGCTGATCGAGGCGGCCGACCGGCGGGCGGTGAACGAGGCGATCGAAGCGCTGCCCCTGCCCTTCAAGGAAACGCTGATCATGCGCGAAGCGAACGGCCTTTCCTACCGCGAGATATCCGAGGCCACCGGCGTTCCCATCGGCACGGTGATGTCGCGCTTGGCGCGGGCGAGAGCGATGCTGATCGAAAAATTGGGAGCCTCGTCATGACGCACGACGACGAGAGCCTGGACCTGCTGCTGAACGCCCTGCTCGACGGCGAGTTGGACGCCAAAGGGGCGCTGGAGGTCGAGCGCCAGATTGCGCAAGACCCTGCGCTCGCCGAGCGATATGTGCGGATGGCGGCCTTGCGCAAGGCGCTCGCCGCCCACATCGGAAGCGAAGCGGCGCCGGAAGGACTGCGCCGCCGCATCGCCGCGCTGGCGGAACCGCTGGAAAGACCCGCGCGGCAAAAGAGAGACTGGCGCGGCTATGGCTCGGCGATCGCAGCGACCGCGCTGCTCACTCTCGGGCTGCAGCATTTCGTGGAAGTGGCGACCGCGCCGGACGCCGCGGTGGAGGCCATCGTCTTCGCCCATATGCGGGGCCAGATTTCAGGCCAGCCCACCGATGTGGCTTCAACCGACCGGCACACGGTCAAACCCTGGCTCGCCGGCAAGCTGCCGGTCGCGACGATCGTGGTCGACCTCGCCAGCGAAGGCTTCCCGCTGGTCGGCGGGCGCATCGACATCATCGAAGGCCTGGCGGCGCCGACGCTGGTTTATAAACGGCGCGCGCATCTGATTTCGGTGACCGAACTCGGCAAGACCAGCCGCGACTTTGGAAAAGAGCCGCGGATGCAGACCCTGGACGGCTATCCCGTCGTCGCCTGGTCGATGGAAGGCCGCGGCCTCGTCGCGGTGTCCGATCTCGCGCCTGCCGAGCTGCTCAGCTTCGCCGAGCTGTTCCGCACCGCTGCGGGCAAGGAACTCCCCGGCGCCGCGAAGCAACCCTAAAGTGTTTTCATGTTTCACGGAAACACGAAAACACTCTAAGCTTTTGTTTTGACGCGTTTCCTACGCCGAACCGGCTTCCACTTCGGCTGGAAACGCTCTAACCTTGCCGCGAAGCCCGCCGCCAGCCCCATAGCGCGACGGCGGCGAGGCCGAGTGAAATCACAGCGCTCCACACCGCAAGGCTGAGGCCGAATATCAGCAGCGCGGGCTCGTCGCAGCGCACGGGCTTAATGTGCTTCAGCTGCGCCATGAAATCATCGGCGGAGAGAACCCCCGATAGAGCCCCGGAGCACTCGGTCGGCCCCTGCCAGAAATGCAGCTCGACGCCGGAGTGATAGGCCGCGATCCCGGCGCCTGCGGCGAAGACGACGCCAAGGCCGATCAGCCCCCAGCGCGCCAGGGCGATGCGGCCGCGCCAGGCCGAAACAGCGGTGAGCGCGGCGAGCCCTATGCCGACATAATAGGGCTTGCGCCCGAGCAGGCAGAGTTCGCAGGGGATATAGCCCATCCCCTCCATGGTCCAGGCGCCGGCGATGGTCGCCACAGCTACGGCGAGGATCAGCAGCGAGACGACGCCGACCGTCACGCCGGCGCGGGCCATGGCGGACGCCCCGGCCATCAGAACAGCTTTACCGCGACGACGAAGCCGCCGACCACGATGGCCGCCATGGAGCCCATGAACCAGCCGAAATGGGATTCGAGCTTGTCGCGGATCTGATCGCCGAAATGGTTGAGCGCCGCCGCGATCACCAGAAACCGCCCGCCGCGCGTGATCAGCGCCAGCAGCAGGAACAGCGGGAAATTATAGGCGAACAGGCCGGAGAAGATCGTCACCAGCTTGAAGGGAATCGGCGTAAAACCCTTCACCAGGATGAAGATGGCGCCCCATTTGGCGTAGAACTCGCGCATGGCGTCCATCTTGGCTTCATAGCCATAGAGATGGATCAGCCACTGCCCCACCGTGTCATAGAGCAGCGCGCCGATGGCGTAGCCGAGAGCGCCGCCCGCGACCGAGGCGACGGTGCACAGGGCCGCATAGCGCCACGCCTTCTTGGGCTCGGCCAGCGACATCGGCACCAGAATCACATCCGGCGGTATCGGGAAGAACGAGCTTTCCGCAAATGCGATCAGCCCCAGCGCGAGTTCGGCGTGCGGGCTCGACGCCAGCGACATGGTCCATTGGTAGAGTTTCTTGAACATTGGCCACCGATAGCACCGGGCGAAAGTTTAAGAAAGCGAGCCGCGGCGCGAGACGGTTTAATACATGGAAACTTGACGGCGGGTTGACGGCGGCGTTTTGGCGGCTAATATCCGCGCCGCGCGACGGCTTTGCGCCGCTCGTCGCCCCTGTGGCGGAATTGGTAGACGCGCTCGACTCAAAATCGAGTTCCGCAAGGAGTGCTGGTTCGACTCCGGCCAGGGGCACCAATTGCGCTGTATCACAGTACGCGCAGAATTGCGCCCCCTTGGGCCTGATGCCCATCAGCCTCCCCGCTAACCGCACAATTTGGCGGCCAAAAATTTAATGGGCTTGCGGGAACGCCGATGCTGCCACATCGTAACCGCGAACGATGCCCATCTCAAATTGTGATTCGAGAGTGACTTCTTCGCATTCCGTTTCCAACGCCATCTCGACATTTGGGGCGAGTTGCAAAGCCAAGCTCGCGAATAAGGCCGCGGCCGGCGCGCCCGAGGACCAGTTGCGCGCGCCGTTGGAAGCGCTCTTCGAGGACCTGACGTCGCTTATTGGTCTACCAGAAAAGACTGTTTCGTTGGTCGGCGAGAGCACGCTGAGCGCGCTAGCCACTCGTCCCGATTACGCCGTCACGGTTCAAAATGCGCTCGTCGGCTTCATTGAGGTCAAGGCGCCGGGCAAGGGCGCCGACCCGCGCCGTTTCACGGACGAGCACGACAAAAAGCAGTGGATGAAGCTCAAGTCGTTGCCGAACCTGCTCTATACCGATGGCAACGCCTTCAGCCTTTGGCGCAATGGCGAACTCATCGACAAGCTTGTGATGCTTGAAGGCGACGTCGGGAGCTCCGGCGCGAAGCTCGCGGCTCCGGCTAGCTTCCTGCCTCTGATCTCTGATTTCCTGATCTGGAGCCCGACACCACCGCGCTCTGTCCCCCAATTGGCTCAGACTACGGCAAGACTTTGTCGCCTCTTGCGCGACGAGGTCACGGAGGAGTTGGAAGCGAAAAATCCAGGCCTCACCTCATTGGCGACCGAATGGCGCGGGCTGCTCTTCCCGCAAGCGACCGACGCGGAGTTCGCCGACGGCTACGCGCAGGCGGTTACCTTCGGCCTGCTTGTCGCTCGCGCTCGCGACATTGAGTTAAAGGACGGGATCGACAAAGCGGCTCTGGCGCTGAAAAAGACCAACTCCTTGATCGGCACCGCGCTCCGTCTGCTGACCGACAGTTCTGAGGTCCAGCAGGCGCTCGACAGCGCTCTCCGCACGCTCGCTCGCGTGCTTGATGCCGTGCACTGGCCGACTCTGACCAAGGGCGCCGCCGACGCTTGGTTGTATTTCTACGAGGACTTCCTCGCCGTCTATGACAATGCGCTCAGGAAGCGCACGGGCTCCTACTACACTCCGCCCGAGGTCGTCGCCGCCATGGTGCGGCTCGTGGATGAGGCGCTGCGGGAACCGGCGCTATTCGGCCTGCCCCAGGGGCTCGCCTCCCATGACGTGACCCTCGCCGATCCTGCCGTCGGCACGGGCGCTTATTTGCTGGGCGCATTGCAGAAAATTGCGCAGACAGTGGAAAACGACCTCGGCCCCGGCGCCGTGCCGGGCGCTGTCGCCGCCGCGGTCAACAGGTTGATCGGCTTCGAGATGCAGTTCGGCCCCTTCGCCGTGGCGCAACTACGGCTTATGGCTGAAATCCAGACGTTGATGAGCGTGAAGGATGGCGACGGCGGCAACCTGCCCGCCTTGCGCCTATTTATTACCGACACCTTGGGCGATCCTTACGCGACGCAGACCCAGTTCTCCTCACTGACGGCCCCGATTGGCGAGTCCCGCAAACAGGCAAACGACATCAAGCGCAACGAGAAGATCACCGTCGTCATTGGCAATCCGCCTTACAAGGAGAAGGCGAAGGGGCGCGGAGGCTGGATAGAGCAAGGTAGCGCTGGCCGGCCATCTGCAATGGATTCGTGGTCGCCGCCGCCGGCATGGGGCGTAAGCGCCCATGCCAAGCATCTCAAAAATCTCTATGTCTATTTCTGGCGCTGGGCGACATGGAAGGTCTTTGGCTCGGGTCATGCTGAAACTACCGGCGAACCAGAGCCAAGTCGCTCGGGAATTGTCTGCTTCATCACCGTCGCAGGCTTTCTGAACGGGCCAGGCTTTCAGAAGATGCGCGACGATCTGCGTCGCGACTGCTCGGATATTTGGGTGATCGATTGCTCGCCGGAAGGCCACCAGCCGGAAGTGCCGACACGCATTTTTCAAGGCGTGCAGCAGCCGGTCTGCATCGTGCTTGCCGTACGCCCGCCCGGAAAAGACAGAACGCAGCCGGCGCGGCTGCATTTTCGAGCACTGCCCGAGGGAAAGCGTGAGGAGAAGTTCAAGACGCTCGCTGAGATGTCAGTCGCTGGCGCCGGGTGGGCCGCTGGGCCGAACGGCTGGCGCGATCCCTTTCTCTCCCAATCGCAGGGCCTCTGGGCAGATTTCCTCCCGTTGAAAGCGATTTTCGGGTTTGAGAGTTCGGGAGTCCTCTGTGGGAGAACTTGGGTGATCGCTCCCGACGCCGAGAGCTTGAAAACTCGATGGGATAAGCTGATCGGCGAAAAAGACCCTGCGTGTAAGGAGACACTTTTCCACCCAACGCTCCGCCATGGGGAGCTTGCTGACCGTCATACAAATAAGGTCGTCAAGGACGGTTTAAATGGGCATGAGAAGCGGGAGACAACCGTCGCGAATGATAAAGGCCCAGTTATCAAGCCCACGCGCTATGCGTGGCGAACCTTCGATTTACAGTGGATTATCCCGGATAATCGCCTGATTCTTTCCGCTCGCCTGCCTTTGTGGAACAGCGTTTCGAAAAAGCAAGTTTTCGCAACCGCTCTAGACGCAAGTTCGCCAGTTTCCGGCCCGGCTCTGTCGTTTGCCGCAATTGTCCCAGACCAAGACCATTATAAGGGCTCCTTTGGTGGTCGCGTCTTTCCGCTATGGCGAGACGCCGCCGCTACCGTCCCCAACATCAGACCCGAACTGATCCTCCATTTTGCAACCGCCTATGGCTTCCAAGTTGGCGCGGAAGACGTCATGGCCTATATCGCCGCCCTTCTCGCACATCCGGCGTTCACGAGGCGTTTTCAATCCGACCTCATACGACCTGGCCTCCGAGTTCCGCTCACCGCCGACGCGGCGCTGTTTTCGGAGGCCGTAAAGCTCGGCAAAGAGGTCGTCTGGCTCCATTGCTATGGCGAGCGTTTCTCTGACCCCAAGGCAGGCCGTCCCGCAGGCCCTCCGCGCCTGCCGAAAGGCGAAGGCCCGGTTATCCCGGCGGGCGGCGGCATCCCCGGCGCGCCGGAGGCCCTGCCGAATACAATGGAGTATGACCCCGCCACGCGACGTCTCCGCATCGGCGCGGGCGTGATCGACAATGTGCCGCAGACCGTCTGGGATTACGAAGTCTCCGGGAAGAACGTGCTGCGTCAATGGTTCAGCTATCGCAAGCTCGACCGCTCTCGCCCCATTATCGGAGATCGCCGCCCGCCCTCGCCGCTCGACAAAATCCAGCCCGACCATTGGCTCGACGAATACACGACCGACTTGATGAATCTTCTTCACGTCCTTGGCCGGCTGGTGAAGATCGAGCCCGCGCAGGAAGGCCTTCTTGAACGCGTCTGCGCAGCGCCTCTGCTCCCGCCACCGTGATGGGTTGTGGATTATTCCAGGCGCGACTACAGGCCCGCCGCTCCTTCGGATATAACGGGACAGCTACATAGACAGAGCGTTGAAGGCAATGACGGACTACGCCCCCGATCTCTTTGGATATCGACCGGCACAAGGCGATCTATTTGGCGGTGATGCCCCAATGGCAACGCCGACGCCAAAGGTCGACCCGGCCGCAATCCGCCTGCGCCTGCACGCGATGCTCGGCGAGGTGCGCGCCGTTCGTGAAGGATCGCCTTGGTCCCCGTCGACAACGCGGCTCAACCAACTGATCTTTCCCCAAATGGCGAACTGGCTGCCGGCTGAGGAGCGCGATCAATTACGCCTTGAGTTCGACGCCGAGCTGGAGCGACTCAGCCTGAAATCGTAGAGGCGCCTTGGCGGCTCTGAGGGAGGGGGCGGTGTGCCGAGCGCCCCTGGGCAGGCGGTAGATCATTTTCGCCCCGAGCTACCCGCTCAACCCTGGCGCCGCCGGGTCATCCGACCCACGCGTCCGCCGCCGCCAGCCCCCCCAAAAAACCCGCGCCCGGCGTCCCGTGACCGGGAGGCGCCAGGCGCGAGAACTCGGCGCAGACGGTCCGGGTTTTAATCCCGGAGGGAGAACACCGTCAGCACGCCGCCGAGCGCCGTGTAGTTGGAAAGGCTGCGATAATTGCCCACCGCGCCGAGGCCGTCGTTGCTCTTGGTGAGGCCGGCCGCAAGGCCGATGCCGGCCCAGCCGCCGACGCCCGACAGCACCGCGATATATTGCTTCCCGTTCACGACATAGGTGATGACATTGCCGATGATGCCGGAAGGCGTCTTGTGCTTGAACAGTTCCTTGCCGGTCCTGGTGTCGACCGCCTTCAGATAGCCTTCGAGAGTGCCATAGAAGGTCACGCCGCCGTCGGTGGAGACAGCGCCCGACCACACCGAGAACTGCTCCTTGTTGGCCCACACGATCTTGCCGGTCTTGGCGTCCCAGGCGATGAAATTGCCGGTGTGGGTTTCGCCCTTGGCGCGGTCGGCGGGGAACATCTCCACCGAGGCGCCGACATAGGGCTGGCCCGCCGAATAGCTCACGCGGAAGGGTTCGAAATCCATGCAGACATGGTTCGTGGGGACGAGGAACAAGCCGGTCTTGGGATCGTAGCTGGCGGGCTGTTCGTCCTTGGAGCCGAGCGTCGTCGGGCAGGCGCCCTGCGTCGTCGCGTCTTCGCCGTGCTTCTCGGGCGAGAATTTCTCGTCGACGACCGGCCGGCCATAGGTCTTCGACTCCTTGTCCATGTCGATCCTGGTCGCCCAATTGACCGCCGGATCGAATTTTTCCGCGACCAGCAGAGAACCGTCGACGCGATCGAGCGTGTAGCCGAAGCCGTTGCGGTCGAAGTGAACCGCCGTCTTCACTTTCTTGCCGCCGATCTCCTGATCGACCAAAATGAGTTCGTTCACGGCGTCATAGTCCCACTGGTCGTGGGGGGTGGTCTGATAGACCCAGCGCGCCTTGCCGGTGTCGAGATCGCGCGCCCACAGAGTCAGAGACCAGCGATTGTCGCCGGGCCGCTGCACCGGATTCCAGGTCGAAGGATTGCCGGTTCCGTAATAGATCAGGTTCAGTTCCGGATCGTAGCTGTACCATCCCCAGGCGGTTCCGCCGCCGAACTTCCACTGGTCGCCCTGCCAGGTGTTGATGCCAGAGTCCTTGCCCACCGGCTTGCCGAGATGCGTCGTCTTTTCGGGGTCGATCAGCGTGTCGCTGTCCGGGCCGGTCGAATAGCCGCGCCACACCAGAGCGCCGGTCTTGATGTCATAGGCGCTGATCTGGCCGCGCACGCCATATTCGCCGCCGGCGTTGCCGACCACCACCTTGTCCTTGAACACATGCGGCGCCGCGGTCGAGGTCTCGCCTTTCGAAGGATCGCCGAATTTGACCGACCAGATCGGCTTGTCTTTTGATTTGCCAGCCGAGGCGCCGGTCGCGGCGTCGAGCGCGACCAGCGTGGTGTCGGCCTGCGCGAGGAAGACTTTTCCGTCGCCATAGGCGAGGCCGCGATTGACGGTGTCGCAGCACATCACCGGAATGACGGTGGCGTCCTGCTGCGGCGCATATTTCCAGAGGACCTTGTGATCGGGGTCCTTGAGGTCGAGGGCGTAGACCACATTGGGGAATGGCGTATGCAGATACATCACGTCGGTGACATAGGCCGGCTTGACGACTTTGCCGTCGTTCTGCTCGGCGGGTATCTTGACGTCGTGGATCACCAGCGGCGCGCCTTCGTGACCGCGCAACACGCCGGTCGAAAACTGCCAGTCGACGACGAGCTTGCCGACATTCTCCGTCGTGATCTGCTTGAGCGCCGAGTGGCGGAGGTTGGCGTAGTCCCCCGTCGGCGACACCCATTGTGTCGGGTCCTTTTGCAATTCAAGCAATTCGTCGGCGCAGGCGCCATTGCCTAAAGCGAGCGTCAGCATCGCGAAAGACGAGGCTGCCAGGAACTTCTTCATTGGTTTTCCTCCGTGGCGCGACGTTTCTTGAAAAAATCGGCTCGCTCCCGCGGCGGGTGACAGCGCACGCCCGGGAGCCGACGTGCGCTGTCTGTCGAGAGGAGGAGCAAGAGCCGGTCTTTCGGCTCGCGCCGCTGGAGAACGTCCATCAGGGCGGCCGCGACCGCCAGTGGGGCGCGGAGGATCGCTGCGCCGCCTGTCGCAATTCTGCGACGATCGCTCCGATCAATCCGCATTGCGCCAGAGGCTCGCCCGCGCTGGAGCCGCGTGCATCCCGATCGGAAAGGGCTTATGCTCGGTCTTTCCTTCTTGCGCCGGAGAGACTTAATGGTCGGGCGGATCGCACATAGGCACACGGATCTGGTGCGTTCGGTCGTCCAGAACGAGATTGCGCCGGCGACCTCGGCGATCGCCGCGAGCTGGCGCCGCTCGATGACGGTGCATGGGCTCGATCCCGGCCAGAGCCGCCCGCCCGAGGTCCTCACCGAAGCCGAACTGCGCCAGGCCCGCGCGGAACTCGAGCCCTTGGCTCATGTGGCGCAAGCGCCGCTCGATCGGCTGTTCGGCGCCGTCGCCGAGCTCGGCTGCTGCGTGTTGCTGACCAACAAGGAAGGCGTGCCGATCGAAGGCCGCGGAACCGACGAGGTCGTTTTCCAGGACTGGGGACTGCGGCTCGGCGCAATGTGGAGCGAGGCGCGCGAAGGCACCAACGGCATAGGCACCTGCCTCGCCGAAGCCCGCATGCTCACGATCCATCGCGACCAGCACTTCCGCGCGCGCAATACCGGCTTGAGCTGCACCGTCGCGCCGATTTACGACCATCAGGGCCGACTCGCCGCCGCTCTCGATGTCTCCTGCTCCCGCGAGATAAAATCGGAAGGGCTGATCGGGCTGATCACGGTCGCCCTGGCCGACGCCGCGAAAGAAATCGAGGCGCTCAATTTCCGGCAATTCTTCGCCGATGCGCGGATTCTGCTGTCGCCGGGGGCCGGCCGAAAAGGGGCTTCGCTGCTTGCCGTCGATCGCCATGATCTCATCATCGGCGCAACCCGATCGGCACGGCTGGAACTCGATATCTGCGACGCCCGCATCGCCGCGCAGCTGCCGGCCATAGATCTCCTCTTGCCCAAAAGCGGCGGCGGCGAGGCCGAACTGGTCGAAGCCGAACGCGGCGCGGTGCGCAGAGCGCTCGCCCGCGCCGAAGGCAATGTTTCTGCCGCGGCGAGGCTGCTCGGGGTCAGCCGGGCGACGCTGCACCGCAAGATGAACAAGCTCGGCATTTCCAATACGCACTGAAAAAATCGAACCCGCCCGAGTGTCGCAAAACTGCGACAGACTGCGCCGGGGCCTATCGTCCGACGCTGGCGGACGGCGCCCTATGGGTAGAGTTTTCTTCGGACGACGCCGGAACAACGGCGCGTAACCAACCGAGGAAACCCCCATGAACAAGCCGGCCTTCATCCGTTCGATTCAACCGAAGTTCAAAGAGCGCTACGGAAATTTCGTAGGGGGCCGATGGGTCGAGCCTTCGAGCGGCCGCTATTTCCAGAATCCGTCTCCGGTCAACGGGCAGATCCTTTGCGAAGTTGCGCGTTCGGACGCCGCGGATGTCGAGGCGGCGCTGGACGCCGCCCACGCGGCGAAACACGGCTGGGGCAACACCAGCGTCGCACAGCGCGCGCGCATCCTGAACCGGATCGCCGACCGCATGGAGCAGAATCTCTCCCTGCTCGCCGAAGCCGAGAGCTGGGACAACGGCAAGCCGATCCGCGAGACCACCTTGGCCGACGTGCCGCTGGCGATCGATCACTTCCGTTATTTCGCCTCGGCGATACGCGCGCAGGAAGGCGGCATTTCGGAAATCGACGCCGACACCGTGGCCTATCATTTCCATGAGCCGCTGGGCGTCGTCGGCCAGATCATCCCCTGGAACTTTCCGCTGTTGATGGCGGCCTGGAAGCTCGCCCCCGCGCTCGCCGCCGGCAATTGCGTGGTGTTGAAGCCGGCCGAGGTGACGCCGCTTTCCATTCTGGTCTGGGCCGAGCTGGTCGCCGACCTTCTGCCGGCGGGCGTGGTGAATATCGTCAACGGCTTCGGCGTCGAGGCCGGCAAGCCGCTCGCCTCCTCCAAACGGATCGCCAAGATCGCCTTCACCGGCGAGACCTCGACCGGCCGCCTGATCGCCGGCTATGCCGCCGACAGCCTGATCCCCGCGACGCTGGAGCTCGGCGGCAAATCGCCCAACATCTTCTTTGCCGACGTGATGGCGGAGGACGACCCCTTCCTCGACAAGGCCGTGGAAGGCTTCGTCATGTTCGCCTTGAACCAGGGCGAAGTATGCACCTGTCCCAGCCGCGCTTTGGTGCAGCGAAAAATCTATGACTCCTTCATGGAAAAGGCCCTGAAGCGCATCGGCGCTATCGTGCAGGGCGATCCTCTCGACCAGAGGACGATGGTCGGCGCCCAGGCCTCCCGCGAGCAGATGGAAAAGATCCTCTCCTATATCGACATCGGCCTCGCGGAAGGCGCCGAACTGCTGATCGGCGGCGGCAGGGCGGAACTGCCGGGCGATCTCGCCGGCGGCAATTATGTGCAGCCCACCGTGTTCCGCGGCCACAACAAGATGCGCATTTTCCAGGAGGAGATTTTTGGGCCGGTGCTGTCGGTCACGGTGTTCGACACCGAGGAAGAAGCGGTGGAGATCGCCAACGACACGATTTTCGGCCTCGGCGCGGGCGTGTGGACCCGCGACGGCAGCCGCGCCTACCGCATGGGCCGCGCCATTCAGGCCGGGCGTGTCTGGACCAATTGCTATCACGCCTACCCCGCCCATGCGGCCTTCGGCGGCTATAAGCAATCAGGCGTCGGCCGCGAGAACCATCACATGATGCTCGGCCACTACCAGCAGACCAAGAACCTGCTGGTGTCCTACAATCCGAACAAGGTCGGGTTTTTCTGATCGCTCCGACCTGAACGAAGCCCGCGCGGCAGGCGCCGCGCGGCTACGTCAATGGCCTCCTGTGCGAGTGGATTTATGCAGCCCACTCTGGAACAGGACCCTGCGCATCGGATCGGACAAACCCTCTGCGCCGCCCCTAAGCCCCCACCCGCGTCTGGGTCCAGCCCGAGCGCAGCGCATGGACCAGCTTCTCGGTCTCGTCCGAGCCGATGCGCAGGGTTCTGCCGGTCCAGAGCTTGATCTCCACCGCCTCCAGCCCGCTCACATTGTAGAGCCAACCGTGCGGCGTCAGATGAATGCCCCAGCCGTACCACCATTTGTTGGTGACGGGACTGACGAGGGAAATCTCGGAGCGCGGCACGGATTTGCGGAAGAGGCCCGGCCCGAAGAACCAGACCAGTTCGTCCGGCGAGACTTCGACGGTGAGAGAGGAAAAAGCGGCGCTCACCGCCGCCAGAACCACGGCCACCAGCGCAAAGGGAAACCAGACGCCCGTGAGCCAGGCGGCGATCAGCAGCCCCACGACGCCGGGCAGCGTTATCATGAGCAATAAATATCCGTTCTGCCTATGGCTGTAAAAAGATCGCATTTTCTATTCCTTGTCGTGTCGCGCCCGCCCGGACGAGCAAGCCGCCACCCGAGGCCATCAACGAGCCTTCCGCCGGGGGCCGAAACATTTTGAGCGATGAGAATCTCGCGCCAATGCCGCGCATTGGAGCGCCTTTCCATTGCGAAAGCGTGTCGGTTTTTCCGACAATGAGATCCAGCGCGCCCCTTGCAAGGCGGCTCCAATCGTCCGATCTCTTAATCGCCGGAAAGAAGCGCAAAACCGTCACGGCCTTACAGTCGTCACGGGCGCCAAACTCTTAACCCGGTGCGATTTTCTTGTCGCTTGCATGACTTTTGTGCAACAGTGGGCGGCGTGAGAGCGCATTCCACGGAAGCTGGTCTGCTTCGCGAAGAGAACGCGCTAGAACTCTTTGATCTGGCGTAATTTCCGCCGCTCGAACGAGGCCGTTCAGCGGAAGCCGCGCCAGCCGCCCGGAGTGCGTTTCTGTGGCCACCACACTGCCCGTTGCGATCAACAGCCTGACTTCCGCCGACCTCGCCGCGCTGGAAGAAGCCGTGGCCGCGCTGGAGCGCTCCAGCTTCGCGCGAAAGCTTTCCCATATGGTCGGAAACCGGATCAGTTTTGCGGGCCGCGCTCTGCCGGAAAAACTCCAATATATCGGCTCGCTCGCCGCGCGCAGGGCTCTGGAGAGCGCTCTCGGCGTCGCCCTCAACAGCCTGAGGGGCAAGCCCATCAGCGCCGACGCCCGCCTGCGCCATCGCCAGCTCGCGATGGTTTCGGGCGCTCTGGGCGGAGCGATGGGCCTCGCCAGCCTGCCCGTCGAGTTGCCGATCTCGACCACGATCATGCTGCGGGCCATCGCCGACATCGCGCGGCAAGAAGGCGAAGACCTCACCGACCCCACCGCTGCAATGGCCTGTCTCGAAGTCTTCGCCCTCGGCGGCCATGGCGAGGAAGGCAAGGTCATGGAAGGCGGCTATCTCGCCCTGCGCGGCCTTTTCGCAAAGACCGTCTCGGACGCCGCCGCCTATGTCACGCATACAGGGGTGGTTTCGGAATCGGCGCCTGCGCTCGCGCGCTTGATCGGGGCCATAGCGGGGCGGTTCGGCGTGGTGGTGTCGCAGAAGACCGCCGCCCAGGCCGCGCCGATCATCGGCGCGATCAGCGGGGCCGTCATCAATGTGGCCTTCACCGAACATTTCCAGACCCTGGCGCGCGGCCATTTCACCGTGCGGCGGCTGGAGCGCGCCTATGGTCCCCACGAAATCCGGGCCGAATATGCGAGGATCGCGAGGGCCAGCGGGTTCTGGCCGCAGGAATCAGCCGGGGCCGCCTGAGAGCTTCGGGTTTTTCGCCCGGATGGCGTCGAGCAGATTGCCGACCTGCCGGTTGTTTCCGATATTCGACTCGTTTTCCTCCAGCACCACGGCGTCGGCCCAGCCGAAACTCTCCGGCAATAGCGCGAGATCGGCGGAAAGCCGCGTCCCATTGCCGATCTCGCCCGGCGCGGTCAGGAAGCGGGTCAGGCTGATGCCGCCGGCGTCGTCGCGCACATAGAACCAATAGTCGATTTCGGGCGGACAGGGCGCTACGGCCGCGGCCACGATCAGCTCCCGCAAGAAACTGTCCCCCACCATCAGCAGATGCGGGGTCTTGGGGCAGGAAGCGCCCGCGCCGTTGCGGGCGAGCGCCGCGGTCGGATAGGCGTCGTCGGGCCAAAAGAGATTGAGCAGGTCGAGAAGATCGCGGTCGGTCCCCTTGGCGAGGTCGTCTTCGCGCCAATCGAAATCATAGGCCCCGAGCAGCGGCTCGCCGCCCTGCCCTTCCAGAACGCCGCTCGCCTCCCGCAGCGTGAGCGCGGCGCCGAGAAGATTCCAGTGTATTCCGCCGCGCGGAAAGAGGTCGATCTTGTAGGCGCTCTTCTCCCTCGCGAAGAGTTCCGAAGAGTCGACGAAGGGCACGGCCCGCCGCTCCAGCGCGGCCCGAAACGGAGCCAGCTTGCGATTCGCTGCGTTGTCCTTGAGCGAGGGGCAGCTGCGCCCCGCCGGGAGATATTGCGGCGCATGAGAGGCTTTCGAGGGCGAGACCAGATAGACGAACCGCTTGCCTTGCCCCCGGACGGAAGCCGAGATTTCGCCCGCCATGTCGGCCCAGTCCTCGAGCTTGCCGGGGTTCGGCGCCGCGCCGCGCGCGCAATATTCGTCGATATAGCCGGTCGCAAACAGCTGCTCCTCGCGGCCGACGACGATATTGGCGGCTCCGGAGGCCCGGAACAGCGAATACATGAACTGGTTCTTGAGCCGCACCGAGATCGGAAACACCGGCGAGGCGCGGCCGATATTGCTGGAAACCGCCTTTTGGGTCTCGCCCGAGAGAAAAGCCTGCGCGGTCCAGGGCGCGGGTTCGATCTTGGGCACGCCGTTGAGCGGCTGCGCGCTGCGGATGCGGAGCTTGGGCCAGTCGCGCTCGACGGCGAAGTTCCAGAGATTGGCCAGGAACAGAAAACCGATGAAGCCGGCGCAGGCGAAGATGGGCAGGCGCTCGACAAAACGGCGGGAGAGAAGCTGGGCCATCGGCTAGAACCTGAAATAGATGAAAGGCTTGAACGGGTCCGCGACGCCCTTGGCGAGAGCGGCGAGGAAGAAGAGGGCCAGCAGCGTGTTTGCGGCGGGGGCGAAGCGCAGCGCCAGCGACGGCCAGCTGAAGCCTTCCGCATATAGCGCCGCACGCTGGGCGACGCAGATCGCCGCCGCGATCGACGCCGCCAGCCAGTAATAGGAAGGCACCAGCGCATCGCCGGGCGCGACCACGCCGGGCTGAACCATCAGGGCCAGCATCTGGCCGGCCTGCCCCAGCGAATTGGCGCGGAATATGGTCCAGCCGACCATGACCACAAGGAAAGTGACGAGATTGGCGAGCCAGCCCGGCAGCCGCTCCAGCGCACGCAAAAGGAACAGGCGGTCGAGCACCAGGAACAGGCCGTTATAGGCGCCCCAGGCGACATAGGTCCAGGCCGCGCCGTGCCAAATGCCCGAAGCAAGGAAACAAAGCCACAGGTTGAAATGGGTGCGCAGCGCCCCCTTGCGGTTTCCGCCGAGCGGAAAATAGAGATATTCGCGTATCCAGCCGGTGAGCGACATATGCCACCGCCGCCAGAATTCGGTGATGCTGCGCGCGATGTAAGGCTCGTTGAAATTCTCGTGCAGGCGGAAGCCGAACATGCGCGCAAGGCCGATGGCCATGTCGGAATAGCCGGAAAAATCGAAATAGATCTGGAAGGTGAAGAAAATCACCCCGGCCCAGGCCTCCACGAAGCCGAGCTCGGAGGCGTCATGCGCGAAAACCAGATCCGCGCCGCCGGCGAGCGCGTCGGCGAGCAGCAGCTTCTTGATCACCCCGAGCATGAAGCGCGAAAATCCGGCGACGAAATCGTCGGCGTGGGGCGGCGGGCACGCCTCCATCTGCCCGGCGATGTCGTGATATTTGATGATCGGCCCGGCGAGGAGCTTGGGAAAGAAAAACACATAAAGCGCGTAGAGAGAGACGCTGCGCGCGGGCGGCGTCACGCCGCGGTGAACGTCGACGAGATAGGTGATCTTCTCGAAGACGATGAAGGAAACGCCGATCGGCAGGGCGATTTTCGGGACCGCCGCTTGCGCGAAGCCGAGCGCATCGAGGTTTTCGACCAGAAAGCCGGCATATTTGTAATAGACCAGGATAGCGAGGTTGGCGCACACCCCCACCGCCAGCCAGGCTGAGCGGGCGGCGCTCCCCTGCGGCGCGGCGTGAACAAGTCTGGCGACCAACAGATCCAGCGCGACCGAGGCCATGACCACCAGGACGAAAACCGGCTCGCTCCAGGCGTAAAAGACGACGCTCGCCAGCAGCAGCACGAGCATACGAGAGGCGCGGCGGCCCGCCGCTGCGAGAAAGACGAGATAAACCGCCGGGGCGAACAGGAACAGAAACAGCGGTTCGTAAAAGAGCATCAGGGTCCTTGAGGCGGCGTGGGAACTCGATCGTCTTAGCAGAGCCAAAGCGCGGGCGGCAAGGAAGCGCCTTCAAGGCTATTGGGCAAAGGGCGCTTTCCTTCCCCTTGATGGCTTACGCCATGCACACATCTCGAAAGCTGCCAACGCCGTCTTGGTCGGGCTTGTCCCGGCCATCCACGTCAAACGATGGCGACATCTTCCGAATGTGCCCCGCGATCTACCGGCTTTCTGATGTTTTGCGCGGGATGCTTCCATGTCCGAGCCAGAGACCAAAGTGGGGCCGAGACGTTCG
Source organism: Methylocystis heyeri (assembly GCF_004802635.2). NCBI lineage: Bacteria > Pseudomonadati > Pseudomonadota > Alphaproteobacteria > Hyphomicrobiales > Methylocystaceae > Methylocystis > Methylocystis heyeri. The sequence goes on along the minus strand of NZ_CP046052.1, from coordinate 829,498 downwards.
CTCTACCCGGTGAAATCGCGCGCATCTTCGGAAAAAACCTCAACGCCCCGGCGTGGATGGCCGGGACAAGCCCGGCCAAGACGGTCTCCTGGAGATGTGTGACTCCCTTAGCCTTGACGGGGAGGTATAGCGCCCCACGATTTCACCTTTCACCCAATCACACAGCAACCGTCTTGCGCCAGAGGCCCCTAACCGCTAGAGCTTTTTCAATTCGGTTGAACCGAAAAGTCTCCAGGATTCCCCGTTTGATCGTGTTTTCTTCACGCGAACCGGCATCCACTTCGCTCGAAAACACTCCAGCACCGCACATGTCCGACAGCTTCGCCCCCAAATCCGAATTGCTCGCCACGCTGATCGCGCGCGGCTTCGTCCATCAATGCACCGATTTCGCCGGGCTGGACGAAGAAGCGAAAAAACCGGGTTTCTCGGCCTATATCGGCTTCGATTGCACCGCCCCCTCGCTTCATGTCGGCTCACTGCTGCCGATCATGATGCTGGCCTGGCTGCAGCGCAGCGGCGGACGGCCTTTGCCGCTGGTCGGCGGCGGCACCACGCGCGTCGGCGACCCCTCCGGTAAGGACGAAAGCCGCAGGCTGCTCACCATCGAGCAGATCGACGCCAACAAGGCCTCGATCAAGGTCATTTTCGAGAAGTTCATGCAGTTCGGCGAGGGCCCTAACGCCGCGCTGCTGCTCGACAACGCCGACTGGCTGGCCGGCCTCAATTACATCGACTTCCTGCGCGACGTCGGCCGGCATTTCTCGGTCAACCGGATGTTGACGATGGACAGCGTGAAGCTGCGCCTCGAGCGTGAGCACGAGCTGTCCTTCATCGAATTCAATTATATGTGCCTGCAGTCCTATGATTTCGCCGAGATCAACAAGCGCCACGGCGCCGTGCTGCAGATGGGCGGCTCGGACCAGTGGGGCAATATCGTCATGGGCGTCGATCTCGGCCGCCGCATGGGCTGTCCGCAGCTCTATGGCCTGACCTCGCCTTTGCTCACCACCGCCTCGGGCGCCAAAATGGGCAAGACCGCCGCCGGCGCGGTGTGGCTCAACGCCGATCTGCTCTCGCCCTATGATTACTGGCAATATTGGCGCAACACCGAGGACGCCGACGTCGTTCGTTTCCTGAAGCTCTTCACCTTCCTGCCGCTGGACGAGATCGCGCGTCTCGGCGCGCTGGAAGGCGCCGAGATCAACGAAGCCAAGAAGACCCTCGCGACCGAGGCGACGGCTCTAGTCCATGGGCGCGAGGCGGCCGAACAAGCCGCCGCTACGGCCAAAGCCACCTTCGAGGAAGGCGCACTCGCGCTGTCCCTCCCCCGCGTGACGGTGAGCGCGGCGGAGATTTCGGCCGGGCTCGGCGTGTTGACCGCCTTCGTCAAGGTCGGCCTCGTCGCTTCCACCGGCGAAGCCCGCCGTCAGGTGAAGGGCGGCGGCCTCCGCCTCAACGACGTAGCCGTTACCGACGAGCGCGCCAGCCTGACGGATAAGGACTTCGAGCAGGAAGGCGTCGCCAAGCTCTCGCTCGGCAAGAAGAAGCACGTCCTGCTGGAGCGGGCGTAGCCCTGCGGGTGATTTGCGCGAATTCTTATCGATCGGACGATTTCGTCCGATCGATAAGACTCTAGATCCCCCTGTTTTATCGTGTTTTCTTCACGCGAACCGGTATCCACTTCGCTCGGAAACACTCTAGGCGATGGCCGCCGCCATGGCGGCCAGCTTCGCGACCGTGTTCATGTTGCGCGCCGAGCCCGTCTTCTCGGCAGGCAGGCGCAGGCGGGTCTTCGCCATGCCGTCGGGATAGAAGATGAAGAGCTCGCGCTGTCCCAATCGCACCTCTTCCCCCTGAACCCCGGTCGCGCCCTCTAGCGGATCGGACGGCGGCGCGCCATCAAAGAACAGCGCCATCACGCGGTTGGCGGGCTGTTGCGGGAAAGGATTGCGCGCTAGCGTTTGCGCCATCTCGGAGGCCGCCCGCACCAGCACGGACGCCGGCCTTCCCATATGGGCCGTGAGCCGGCGTTCGAGCGCCGTTCGGACTTCCTCCTCCGAACCGTCGCTCCGAAACACCACATTCCCGCTGGCTATATAGGTCTTCACCTGAACGAAACCCGCGGATAGGCAAAGTTCGGCCAGAGCCGTCATCGGCAGCTTTCCGGTTCCCCCGACATTGACGGCCCTGAGCAAAGCGACATAGGCGGTCATTCCACACGCAACCCCTTCAAAAATCGCGAACGGCCCGCCACTTCGCAAGCTTGCTTTCGAAGCCGAGCGTGGCGTGGGCCGGACTGGTGGAAGGCAATTGTACCGTGGCGGGCGCCCTGTCCAGCCCAGGCGCCACGAGGCGATCGAACAGCCGGGCGGCGGTTGCGCCGTTGAAGCAGATCAGCGCGATATCGCCATGATCGGCGAGGAAGCCCTTAAAATCATTGGGCGTCACGCTGGCGAGATCTATTCTGTGGTCGAGGCTGCCGGGCCTTTTGGCGCTGGCGCAGACATCCCACAGCGCAACATGATGGTCCTGGAGCCGGCGCAGTCTTTCTTCGTAGAAATGCTCGGGGCCGGCGTCGAAAAGCGCGCCCATGATGGGCCAGAAGGCGTTGCGCGGCTGGGCGTAATATTGCCGCCGCTCCAGCGACATTTTTCCAGGGAGAGAGCCGAGAACAAGCACGCGCGCATCAGCCCGCGCCACCGGCGGAAAGCCTTGGGAGCGAGGGAGGGCGGCGGAGATTTCGGGGGCTTGGTCGGGCCGCGTCATGACCGCCTATCCTTGCCGGGCGGAGGATCGAGTCGTCGAGTGGTAAGCGCGCATTGTCCACTTGACCGTTGACAAAACTACGGCAGCGCCGTATACGAAATTACTACTGCAGAGCAGTATTTGCATGAATAACGATTTGTTCGAGTGGGACACTAACAAGGCCGCTTCCAACTACGCCAAGCATGGCGTTGCGTTCGAGGCGGCGCGAAGCGTTTTCAAAGACCCGTTTGCCATTGAGCATCTCGACGACCGCGCGAATTATGGCGAAGACCGTTTCATCCTCCTCGGCATGGTAAGCGGCGGTCGGCTTCTGGTCGTCGTCTACACCATGAGAGGGGCAAAATCCGCATCATTTCGGCCAGGGGCGCTGAACCTTATGAGCAACGAGAATACCACGAACAAGACGGCTGACGCTTCCGGTGCGGCGCAGGACTGGAGCCGCTTCGACGCCATGACGGAACAAGAACGTCACTCTGCCGCTCTCTCCGATCCGGAAGCGCAACCGCTCACGCCCGAGGATTTCCGCCGTATGAAACGGACGCCTCAGGTGAGCGTGATTCGCCGCGCCCTCGGACTGTCGCAGGAGGAGTTTGCGGAGAAGTTCCTAATTCCGATCGGCACATTGCGTGATTGGGAGCAGGGACGAAAAGCGCCCGACGCCGCGGCGCGAGCCTACCTCGTTGTGATAGGCCGCAACCCTTCGGCGGTGGCGGAAGCGTTGCACCCTAACGCCGCGTAATCAGCCCGACGCGCCCTACCCCCGCGCCGCGCGCTCCAGCCGCTGGAAGATCGAAACCACCAGGGCCTTTTTGTCGAAGTTGAAAATCTCGGTCTCCCGCGCCGCGGCGCCGATCTCGGTCCAGGCGTCGGCGTAGCCGATCAGCGCGCCGGCTCCCTGCCCGGCCTGCGCCCGCACCCGCGCATCCAGAAAACGAAACAGAGCCCGCATGAAAGTCTCATAGGCGCTTTCGTTCTCGCGGCCGGACAGCCGGTCGGACAGCGCATGCACGGCGCTCCAATCGACCTGCGGCAGACGATCGAACAGACTCTGCAGCACCCGATCGAAGGCGACCCCGTCATTGTCCAGCAGCCGCAACGCCTCTTGCACCGATCCCCGCGCCCGCTCCGCCGCTTCCCCGACCAAGGCGTCGGGAAGGCGCTCCCACGTCGGCCCGAGCGATTTCACCGCCGCGGCGACCTCCCCGGCCTGCATCGGCTCCAGCGCGAGCCGGCGGCATCTGGAGCGGATGGTCGGAAGAATCCGTCCCGGCTGATGGGCGATCAGCAGGAACAGTGCGCGTTCCGGCGGCTCCTCGATCAGCTTCAGCAGCGCATTGGCGCTGGAGCGGTTGAGATCGTCGGCGCAGTCGACGATCGCTATGCGCCAGCCGCCCGTGCCTGAGCCGCGATGCAGCGCCTGAATGATTTCGCGCACGTCGTCGATGCGTATCTCGGTGTAATGACGCTTGGATTTATCGTTCCAGCCGCGCCGCAGCAGAAAGATGTCGGCGAGCGCCAGAGTGGCGACATGGCGGGCGGCGGGATTTTCCGCGGGAACCGCAAGGCTCTGCGCCTCCTGGACTTCCCTCGAGGCGGGATCGGGATGGGCGAGGAGAAAACGCGCGAGGCGCCAGGCCAGCGTCGCCTTGCCTATGCCTTCGGGACCGCCCAGAATCACGGCCTGCGGCATTCGGTTGCGACGATAGGCGTCGAGCAGTTCGCGCTCGGCCTTCTCATGGCCGAACAACGCGAGTTGCTCGCGCGGATGGGGAGCGTCCTCGAAACGGTCGCTCTCAGGCAGGCCTGCTTCCTTGCTCATGCCGGCTGCAGTTCCTCGGCCGGCAGAAAGCGGGCCTCGATCAATTGCCAGATCGCCTGGGCGACCTCCTCCTTGGGGGCGAGCGCGTCGACCACGCAACAGCGATCGGCCTCGCCGGCAGCAATATTGAGGAAGGCCCGCCTCAACCCTTCATGAAAAGCGACCTCCTCGCCCTCGAAACGGTCCGGGGCGGCATGGGCGCCGCGCCGGGTCGCGGCGCGCGCAAGCCCGTCTGCGACAGGAATGTCCAGGACGATGGTCAAATCCGGCCTCAAATCTCCCAGGGCGATTTTTTCCAGCAGCGCGATCATGCGGGGCTCCGCCTCGCCCATGACGCCCTGATAGGCCCTCGTCGAATCCGAGAAGCGATCGCACAGGACGATCGCGCCCCGCCGCAGGGCCGGCGCGATCACCGTATCCAGATGGTCGATGCGGGCGGCGGCGAACAATATCGCTTCGCCGAGCGGCCCGAGCGCCGCGGCCCGCCCCGAAAGGATGAATTCGCGCAGCTTTTCGGCCCGCGGCGACCCTCCGGGCTCTCTCGTCGACACCACTTCGATCCCGGTCCGGGCGAGACGCTCGGAAAGAAGCCCGATCTGCGTCGATTTGCCGGCTCCCTCCCCGCCCTCGAAGGTTATGAGCCGACCTTTCGGGCCTGGGTCGGCCGACGCCGCGCTCATTGCAGCTTTTTTGCGAAACGGGCGTGTATCGCCGCCGCAGCATATTCATAGGCGGCGTCGAACGCGCGCCGCGAAAGCGAGCCTTCCTCGACGGACTCGGCGGCGACGAGCGGCTGGTCGAGCACGACCAGCGGGCCGCGTTTGATCTCTATGCGGCCGACCTTCGCCCCCGCCTCCACCGGAGCGACGAGCGGCCCTTCGTAAATGATCCTGCCGCTGAGCTTTTCCGTGCCGCCCCGCTGCAGCAGCGCAGTGAGATCCCTGGTCGCGGTCAAGGGCACGCTGCTCTTGGCGCCGCCGTAAACCTGCGCCGTTCCAATGGTTTCGCCGGCCTTGAACAGGGACTTCTCTTCAAAGTTGCGGAAACCCCATTGCAGCAGCTTGCGCGCTTCCTCGGCGCGATCCTTCGCGGTGCGCGCGCCATAGGCGGCGAGTATCAGCCGGCGCCCCTCCTCCGCCGCCGAGGCGACGATGCCGAACCCGCTTTTTTCGTCGATATTGCCGGTTTTCAGGCCATCGGCGCCGATGCTCATGTTGAGCAAGGGGTTGCGGTTCGGCTGCTTGATCTTGTTCCAGGTGAATTCTTTCTCGCCGAAATAGCGATAGTAGTCGGGATAGGTCTTGATCACGAAGCCGGCCAGCCGGACCATGTCGCGCGGGGTGACCTTCTGGTCCGGCCCCGCCTGTCCCCAGGGATTGCCGAAGCTCGATTTCGTGAGGCCGAGTTCGGAAGCGCGCCTGTTCATGCGCATGACGAAAGCTTCCTCCGCTCCCGCCACGCCTTCCGCCAGGGTGATCGCCGCGTCGTTTCCGGAATCGATCACGAGCCCGCGGATCAGATCCTCGATCCGGGCCCGGGAGTTCACCTGGAGGAACATCGACGAGCCGCCGGATTTCACGCCGCCGTCTCGCCAGGCGTGCTCCGAAACGGTGAACTCGTCGTCGAGCTTCAGCCGCCCCGAGGCCAGTTCCTGGAACACCAGCTCCGCGGTCATGATCTTGACCGTGGATGCGGGAGTGACCTGATCGTCGGCGCCTTTTTCGAACAGGACCGCTCCTGAATTGGCGTCGACGAGGATGGCGTTGGGGAAGCTGGTTTGAAAACCCTGCGCCCGGACATGTCCGGGGGAAAACGTCACGAGGGCAAGAACAATGCTTAAAAACCCAAGGATGCGATGTGACACGGGCTGATTTCCGCTCGGCTGGCTTGTCCCAAAGATGGCGCGCCGCGATACAGAATGCAATCGTTCCGACGCGCCAGGGAACGGCCGCACGGCGGGTGTCCAGGAATTTCAAAAAAGGCCGGCCCATTAGGCCGGGAAACTCTTTTCGTGAATCGCTTTTTTAGTTCATCGCCTGCCTGGAGCCGGAGGAGCCCAAGCGGCTCGGCCGCACCGGCGGCAATGGCGGCGCCGCCGAGCGGCTCGCACGGATCGACTTCACCGGGGTGTCGTCGACCCCCGGCCCGGCTTCCTCGGCGTAGGCGGTTCTGTCCTTGCTCATGATTTCTTCGGCGGCGGCTCTCGCGGCGCGATCCGCGGCCTCCGTTTCGGCGGCGGCCTCCATCGTGGGCCGGGCGGCCGGCGGCGGCGGCGCGGGGGGCGCGACCGCAGCTTCCAACTCGTCGATATCGGCCGGCCGGCGCGGCGGCTGGGCGTAGGCTATGCGGCTGCGGGCGGGAGCAGGCTCCTCTGCGACCATGACCGGCGGCTCCATGCCGGGAAGCGCCGCCGGGCTCCCGTCGGTGCGCAGCGACGCCATGAGAGCGGCGTTGTCGGAACCGGAAAGATCGGCGCGGCCGATCCACTCCACCTTGACGCGGGCGGTGCCGACCCTGTGGAAATCCAGCGCTTCGGCCACGCGCTGCGAAACATCCATCACCCTGCCGCCATGATAGGGGCCGCGATCATTGACGCGTACGACGATGGAATGCGCATTGTTCATATTGGTGACACGCGCATAGCTCGGCAGAGGCATGGTCGGATGCGCGGCGCTGAGAGAGTTGCGGTCGAAGACCTCGCCATTGGCGGTTCTTCGGCCGTGAAAATCCGAACCGTACCAGGAGGCGGTTCCGACGGCCGCATATGGCCTTTCACTGGGGTAATAAGTCTTTCCGGCGATCTTGTAGGGCTTGCCGACCTGATAACGGCCGCCGCCCTGCGGCACCTCCTCGCCGTCTTCCACCACTCTCGGGCTCGGGCGTACGCCATAACGTGGATCGACGCCGCCCAGCTCCCGCATCGAGGCGTAGCGCTGGCCGGAAGGAGATCCGGCGCAGCCCGCCAGGGCGGCTATGGCCATAAAGAGGAGGGAGCCACGGAAAAAACTATTCGACCGGCGCTGGAAAGGTTTGAATTGGGACATATTTCCATCGACGGTGAATTGCATTTCTAGTCCTTGCCGAACAGCACGACGAAGCAGCGCCATGCAGGCGCCGCAAGCCCCCGCAGTCATCGACGCAGTTTTACGAAAAATGATTACGCGGGCGTTAACGCTGTCACATTGGGGACAGGAATGTGGTCGAGCGGAAGCTGTCCAATTCCAAAAGCAGAAGGCCTCCCAATTACGACGAAAATGCGGCAGGCCCCCGGAGGCCCCAGCAACACTCGAATCAAGGCGATGTTCCGAATGCGCCGGAAACCTTCTTTACGGCCTCAAGCGCGCGCGTGAGCGAGGTCGACGATCTGGGCGTCGACTTTTTCGCGGCCCCGGAACGCCCCGACGGAAAGGCGGACCGCTATATGAAATGTGTCCCCCCTCCCGTTCAGAAGCGCCTCGCCCAGCGGCGAGGCCAGCGCCCGAAAACAGATCGCCTCGATTTGCGCCCCGTCTCCCGATCGAAGGCGCGCCCGGATGTGGCTCCGGTCGGCGCCGACCACGGTCGCGCCGGCGACGCTATGCCCCGGAAGGACATAAACCGGGTCGGCGTTTCCCTGCCCGTATGGGCCTGCCTTTTCCACCCTCTGTAGAAGCTCCAGCCGGGCTCCCCGAGCCGTCAGCGAGGCGTCGATCGGGAGAATGTCCGCCGTCGGGGCGCCGGCCAACTGGGCTTCGATCGCGTCATTCATGAAGACGCGAAACGCGTCGAGTCTGGCGCGCGCAATGGTGGCTCCGGCGGCCATGGCGTGGCCGCCTCCCTTGATCGCGACCCCGGCGTCCACCGCATTCCGGACCGCGAGACCGAGATTTGCGCCGCTTAACCCTCTACCTGAACCAGTTCCATTTTCCCCTTTAAATCCAAATGCAAATGATGGGATGTTAAACCTTTCCTTTAATCTCGAAGCGATCAATCCGACGATGCCCGGATGCCAATCGTCCCCGCCGACGACCAGACAGGAAATTCTGTTCGAGCGCCTCAGCGCCTCTTCGGCTTCAGCCGTTGCAGTCTCCAGCAAGGTCTTTTCGAGCGCCTGCCGCTCGGCGTTCAGTCGGTCGAGCGTGAGAGCGATCGACGCCGCTTCGGCCGGGTCGGTCATGGTGAGGAGGCGCGATCCGAGGCTCGCATCGCCGATCCGCCCGCCGGCGTTGATGCGCGGGCCGAGCACGAAGCCGAGATGATAAGGCTTCAATGGCCCATCCAGTCGGGCGGCCTCCATCAGCGCCGCGAGACCGGTGCGCCGGCGCCCCTGCATCACGGCGAGGCCCTGCAAGACGAAAGCGCGGTTGAGCCCTCTGAGCGCCGCGACGTCGGCCACAGTGGCCAGCGCCACGAGGTCGAGTCCGGCCAGGATTTCGGGCGCCGGCCGGGCGGCGCTCCAGTGATCTCGCCGCCTCAGCTCGCGGTTGAGCGCGACCAGAGCCAGAAAAACCACACCGGCGGCGCAGAGCGCGCCCTGGCCCGAGAGATCGTCCTGCCGGTTCGGATTGACGATGCAGGCGGTGGGAAGTTCTTCCGGGGCCTGGTGATGGTCGAAAACCACCGCATCCAGTCCCAGGGCCGCCGCCTCTGCGAGCGCCTCATGGCTGGTCGTGCCGCAATCCACCGTGACGAGAAGCTGCGCGCCCCGCGCGCGCAGCTCGCGGATGGCGTCGATATTGGGTCCGTAACCCTCGAGAATGCGGTCCGGAATGTGGACGAAGGGAGGAGGCGCCCCGGCGGCGGTCAGGAATTCGGCCAGCAGAGCCGAAGAACAGGCGCCGTCGACATCATAGTCGCCGAAAATGGCGATCTGCTCCCCCCGCAGGATGGCGTCCGCAAGACGCGCGACCGCGCGATCCATTTCCACCAGGGTTGATGGATCCGGCGTCAGATCGCGCAATTTGGGATCGAGCCAGGCCGCCGCGGTTTCGCCCGTCGCGCCCCTGCCGGCCAGCACCCGGGCAAGAACGTCCTCGAACCCATGGGCCTGGGCGATGGCCTCGGCCCTGGCCTCGCCGGCCTTGTCCAGGCGCGGGACCCATCTTTTGCCTAGGAGCGAATTCTCCACGCCGAGGAAGGCCTCTGCTTGTTCCGAACGCATCTCTCACTCTCGAAAAAAGTCCAAGCCGGCACTTTCCCGGCGCCGAGGCTTCGGGTCAACCGCCGCGAGGACAAAGCTTGCGCCGGGATCGGCCGCCCGCGATGCTGCGCCCATGAGCAAGACGATTCTTCTGAGAAATCCCGCCGGCGACACCGCCGAAATCGACAGCTTCGGCGCCGAGCTGATGTCCTGGCGGGCGTCGGGAGCCGAACTCGTCTGGCGCGAAGACCCTGCGGTCTGGGACCAGAGCGCGCCCATCCTTTTCCCCGTCGTCGGCTGGACGCGCAACGGCGCGGTTCGGGTGGCGGGGAAGACCTACCCGCTTTCGCTTCACGGCTTCGCCTGGAGAAAGCAGTTTTCGATCCGCGGCGGGGCGGAGGATTTCGTTCGGCTCGCGCTGGAGGCCGATGACGAAACGCGGGCGCTTTATCCTTTCGAGTTCGAGCTGCTGGCGGAGTTCCGCCTGCTGCCCGGCGGGCTGGAGAACGCCCTCGTCGTCACCAACAAGGGCGAGACGCCGCTGCCCTACGCCTGCGGGCTGCATCCGGCCTTCAACTGGCCCCTCGCCGGTTCCAACGCGCCTCACAGCGTCGTTTTCGAACAGGCGGAGGGATCCGAAGTCCCGATCATCGCCCCCGGAGGGCTCATTTCGAGCCGGACCAAGCCCGTCCCCGTCAGCGGCAATGCGCTTTCGCTCTCCCTGGATCTGATGAAAAACGACGCCCTGGTTTTCCTGGACCTGAAGAGCCGCAGCCTCGCCTTCGACAATGGCGCCGGCGCGAGACTGAGGGTCGAATTGCAGGATTTTCCGCATATCGGCTTCTGGTCCCTGCCCCCCGCTCCCTATCTTTGCATCGAGCCCTGGACCGGATATGGCGACCCTGAAGACTTCTATGGCGAACTCGCCGAAAAGCCCTCGATGCGCCTGCTCGCTCCCGGAGAAAGCGCCCGCCACGCCGCGATATTCCGATTTGAGTCTACTGTCTCCATAGACTAAATCTCGAAAGAGCGCCGGCGGAACGATCGTTGCTTCGCTCGGCCCCGGACACCGCTTTGAAGAGGAACGAAATGACCATCGCCGCCAATGTGATCGAGGCTATCGGCAGGACGCCGCTGATTGAATTGCGCGCGGCGTCCAAGGCGACCGGTTGCCGCATTCTCGGCAAGGCGGAATTCATGAATCCCGGCGGCTCGGTGAAGGATCGGGCGGCCCTGTTCATCGTGAAGGACGCCGTCCGGCGCGGAACGCTGAAGCCCGGCGGCCTGATCGTGGAAGGAACTGCCGGCAACACCGGCATCGGGCTCGCTCTCGTCGCCAACGCCCTCGGCTATTCGACGGTCATCGTGATTCCGGAGACCCAGGCGAAGGAAAAGAAAGACACTTTGCGGCTGCAGGGCGCCCAGCTGCTCGAGGTGCCGGCCGTGCCCTACGCCAATCCCAATAATTACGTGAAGCTTTCCGGCCGCCTCGCCGAAAGGCTGGCCAAGGAGCATCCGCAGGGGGCCATCTGGGCCAATCAATTCGACAATCTCGCCAACCGGCAGGCCCATATCGAAACCACCGGGCCGGAGATCTATGACGAGCTGAATGGGGAAATCGACGGTTTCATCTGCGCCTGCGGCACCGGCGGCACCCTCGCCGGCGTGGGTCTGGCGCTGAAAGAGCGCAAACCGGGCGTCGCGATCGGCCTCGCCGACCCCATGGGCGCCGCGCTTTACTCCTGGTACGCCCATGGCGAGCTGAAATCCTCCGGCAGCTCCATAACCGAAGGCATCGGCCAGGGCCGCGTGACCGACAACCTCGTCGGCGCCCCGGTGGATTTCCCCTGTCAGATTCCCGACGAAGAAGCGCTGCCGATCCTTTTCGACCTCGCCCAGAACGAGGGCCTGCTCCTCGGCGGGTCGTCCGGCGTCAATGTCGCCGGCGCCATCCGCCTCGCCCGCGAGCTCGGCCCCGGCCACACCATCGTGACGATCCTGTGCGACGGCGGCGGACGCTACGCCTCCAAGCTGTTCAACCCGGCCTTCCTGCGCGAGCAGAAACTGCCGACGCCGCCCTGGCTGGAGCCTAGGGAGCCGGTCAATCCGGGTTATGTGTGATAGGGCGTTGATTGCACGTCGAGGCCAATTCGACGCCCTCATGCTTGAGGGACGGCGACCACCTTCGAGACGCCCGCTGCGCGGGCTCCTCAGGCTGAGGGGGCTGATTTTCGTCTGAGACACAGGCAAATCGGGCGAAGGGCGCTTTCCCTCCCCTCGACGGGAAGGGTCGCCTCGGAGCGGCGGGGTGGGGTGACTTGCAGCCGCCCCCACGGTCACTCCGCCCGCGCTCAAGGTCCGTGTCAGCGGCGATTCTGGCAGCCGCAACAGGAGCAAGGGCCGTCCACCTCATCGATAAAGGGGGCGTCCCATCGCCGCCGCTCACCCTACCCAGGCGTCAAGAGTGCCGCTTGTGATGGTGATGAAGGCCCCAGCTATTATGATGGTGACCCGATCCATGACGGGGGCCCCAACCTTGGTTAGGACGATGGCCCCAACTGTACTGGCGATGGCTCCAGGCTTGATGATGACTGTAAGCGGCGGCGGGAGCAATCATCTCGATAATCCAGAGAACGGCGGCGCGTTCGAACAGAGAAGACTCCTTCATTTCCTGTCCCTCACTTATTGTGCCTGGAATCGCGGAAACTATCATAGCTCTGACTGAAGCGCGGCCCCAGAGGCCGCGACGTCGCACAGCGCAACAAACTCTGGTTAATGAACCGTTGCTTTGCACAGCCCTGGTCAGGCGCGCCGCAATCATAGGGAAGCGATCTTCTCCGCCTCGGCCACGTCCTCAGGGCGATTGACGTTGAAAAACGGGTCGTAGGGCTCCGTCGGCCATTCGACGACCGCGTTGGGATAGCGTCCGATGAAGCCCGAGACTTTGCGGAGGTCTTCGTCCACCAGCGCCCGGCGCAATTCCTCTCGCGCCGCCACGGGCCATAGCGCCACGGCGTGATGGTCGCGACCGCCCGAGCCGGCGACCGCGATTCTGGCGCCCTCGGTCACGGCGCCGCGCAGGCAGGCGACGAGATCGAGCGGAATGAAGGGCGTATCCGCCGGAACGCTGACCATGAAAGATATATGCGGAGCCGCGGCGGCGACATGATCTAACCCCGCCAGCACGCCGGCGAGCGGCCCGGCGAAGCCGGGAATGTCGTCGGGAACGACCGGGATCGAAAAGCTCGAAAAGCGGGCCGGATCGCCGTTGGCGTTCAACGCCACGCCGGCGCATTGGGGGGCCAGCCGCCGGAGCGGTCGGGCGAGGATGGGCTCGCCGGCAACCTCGATCAGTCCCTTGTCGACGCCGCCGAGCCGCCGCGCAAGCCCGCCCGCGAGAATCAGTCCGTAGACGTCATTCATCAAAGATTTTCCGGATCCCTGTTCGCCGGCATGTAACGTAGTCGGCGCCCGCGACGAATGAAACGTCGTGCTTCTCTATTTTGCTCGCCCGCCGAGGCGGAGCGCGCAAGCAGAGCCCTCTCGATTGGAGATTTGAACAAATGCTCGACCGCCGCATACTGCTTTTCGCTGCCGCCTTTTCGTTCGTCGGCTTCGGCGCCCTCGCCGCCGACAAGACCGCCTTTACCGCAAAGAGCTTCGCCGCGGCGCAGGCCGCGGGCGATTCCATCCTCGTCCATGTCAACGCTCCCTGGTGCCCCACCTGCAGGGCGCAGCAGCCGATCCTGCAGAAACTGGAAAAAGACCCCAAATTCAGCAAGCTCAAGGTTTTCGAGGTGGATTTCGACAGCCAGAAGGACGCGGTGCGCTCCTTCAAAGCCACGACCCAGAGCACGCTCATCGTCTTCAAGGGCGCGACGGAAACCGGCCGATCGGTGGGCGACACCGACGCGAAGTCGGTCGAAGCCCTGGCCGAAAAGGCGCTTTGAGACACACCCAGGGAGACAGACATGAGCCTCGCCGCTCCGGGACTGGCGCTGATCGCCGGAACTCTTTCGGTGCTCTCGCCCTGCGTGCTGCCGCTGCTGCCGCTCACCCTCGGAGCGGCGGCCTCCCGCCACCGCTACGGTCCGGCTTTGCTCGCCATGGGCGTCGCTTTGTCTTTCGTGGCCATCGGCCTGTTCGTGGCGACGATCGGCTTCGCCATCGGTTTCGACGGCGCGGTTTTTCGCTCCGCCGCCGCGGCTCTGATGATCCTGGCGGGACTGGTTCTGGTCTTCCCGCCCTTGCAGGCGAAGGTCAGCGCGGCGGCCGGTCCCTTGAGCGATCGCATCGACGCCTTGTTTCGCGGCGCCCCCACTGGAGCGTTTTCGAGCGAAGTGGCTAGCGGTTCGCGTGAAGAAAACAGCGGCGGGCTGGGGCAGTTCAGCCTCGGCCTTGTCCTCGGCGCGGTCTGGAGCCCCTGCGTCGGGCCCACCCTCGGCGCCGCCTCGGTGCTCGCGGCGCGCGGCGAGAATCTTCGCGAGGTCGCCGCGACCATGGCCGCATTCGGCATCGGCGCCGCCCTGCCCCTGCTCTTGCTGGGACTGCTGTCGCGCAAGGTCATGATGCGTTGGCGCGCCAGCCTCATGGGAGCGGGAGCGCGCGGCAAGGCCGCCCTCGGCGCCATGCTGGTTCTGCTCGGCGTCCTCGTCGTCAGCGATCTCGACAAAAAGCTCGAGACGGCTTTGGTCGAGGCCTCGCCGCAGTGGCTCACGGAGCTTACGACGAGGTTTTGATATGGCGGCGGCGCCCTCGGGGCGTCGGCTCAGTTCGACGCCATGCAGTCCTTGATGTCGCTTTCCTTCTTCATGCGCTCGAAAGTGTCGTTGCAGAAGCGTTCGAGGTCCGGACGCAGGGCTGCATTGCCGGCGTTGGCCCGAATGCCCGCGGAGCCTTCGAGCAGCTCCTTCTGAGCGGCGTGCACCTGCTTGGGCGAAAGCTGGGACGAACAGGCCTCGTATTTCTTCAGCAGCGCGTCGCACTGCGGGATTCCGGTCGGGTCGACCGCGAAAGCGGGAGAGACCGAAAGAAGAGCGAAACCAAGGGCGAAGGCGAATCTCACGGACGCGTATTCCTTTGAAAGCCAGAATTTCCGCGCCGACCATATAAAAAAGACGAAGGAAAGAAAACGGGCGGCGGGCCTTTCTTTGGACCCGCCGCCCCATTCTCCGGCGCTGGTGTCTCGCGAACGCCGGAGTATGCCTGGATCGCCGGGCGCTTACAGCCCGGCGAGATAATTGGTGGGATCGACCGGAGTGGCCCCCTTGCGCAGCTCGAAGTGGAGCTGCGGCGAGGCGACGTTTCCGGACTGGCCGGACTTCGCGATCGACTGGCCCCGAGCGACGTGATCGCCGCGCTTGACCGAAACCTCGCCATTATGAGCGTAGGCCGAGACGAAGCCGTTGGGATGGCGGATCAGCACGAGATTGCCGTACCCCTTCAGCTCGCTGCCGGCATAGACCACGGTGCCGCCTTCGGCCGCCTTCACCGCGGTGCCTTCCGGAACCGCAATGTTGATGCCGTCATTGCCGCCGCTGGCGAAGCCCTGAATGATCCGGCCCCGCGCCGGCCAGCGGAATTCGGGATGCGCGGCGTCGGAAGGCTTGTCCTCTTCGGCGGGCGCAACCGCGGAAGTCGTGGTGGTCTTGTCGACCTTTGCGGGCTCGACCACCGAAGCGGTGCGGACCGGCTCGTGCTTCTCCTGAACCTTGGGGGCCGGAGTTTCGACCGGCGCAGGCGCCGACGCGGGCTCGGCTTTGGCCACGCGAGCCGGCTTCGCCTTGGGGGCGGGCTTTTCCGCCTCCTCGACATCCACCTTGGCGGCGACGCGAGCCTTGGCGGTTTTCGCCTTGGCTGCAGGCTTGTCCTCCTCCTCGTCTTCCGCCTTGGCGGCGACATGAGGCTTGGCGGGCTTCGCCTTGACCGCTGGCTTTTCCTCCTCCTCGTCATCCGCCTTGGCGGCGACGTGAGGCTTGGCCGGCTTCGCCTTGGCGGCGGGCTTTTCCTCCTCCTCGTCGTCCGCCTTGGCGGCGACGTGAGGCTTGGCGGGTTTCGCCTTGGCCGCAGGCTTTTCCTCCTCCTCGTCGTCCGCCTTGGCGGCGACATGAGGCTTGGCGGGTTTCGCCTTGGCCGCAGGCTTTTCCTCCTCTTCGTCGTCCGCCTTGGCGGCGACATGAGGCTTGGCCGGCTTCGCCTTGGCCGCAGGCTTTTCTTCCTCTTCCTGCGTGTCCGCCTTCGAAAGATGGGCGGGCCGCGTCGCCGGCTGCTCGGCGCGCTTGCCGGCGGCCTTCTTCGCGGCCGGCGCGTCGTCGTCATCCTCGGACTTCGCAGCCTTTTCGGGTTTCGCGGGCTTGGGCGCAGGGGCGGGCTTGACCTCCGCCTTGCGAGCGGGCCTTTCCTCAGCCTCCTCCTTGGCGACATGCGCCGGAGCGGCGGGTTTCGGCGCGACGGCGGTGGCGCGATAGACCGGAATCACGAGACGAGAGCCGGGCTGAACCTGCTGTGCGCTCGAATATCCGTTGACCCGAAGCAGCGCGTCAGTCGGAACGCCGTAGCGGTTGGCGAGAACCCCGGCGGTGTCGCCGTCCGCGACCGTGATCGGCGTGCCGCCCTCGGCGCTCCAGTGATTATAGACGCCCCCGGAACCCGAAGCCTGGGGCTGCGGCGCGGCGCTCTGGGCCGGCGCGGATTTCGCCGGAGGAGCCAGCGGCCTCGCCTGGATCGGGGATGAATTGGACCCGCCCGAAATCGCACCGGTCGGCGCCCGGTCGATCGAACGCGGCGGCCGCGACGTGGAATGCGTCGGGCTACGGTCGAAAGGATCCGAGAAAGGATCGGCCGAGAACCGGCTTGCGTCCGAACATCCCGCCATCAGCGCGGCGGTCCCGGCGGCCAGCATGAGCCGCATGGCGGCCCTGGGGAGAAAAACTCGACGCATTATTGCCATGACGCGACCCACTCGAACTCAACCAACGATACTTTTATAGGCTGAGGTCGGTTAAGGGAGCGTTTAAGATGAACGCAAGTTCAACGGCCGCGTTAAATTTGTAAGCTTAACGCGAGGTCGCGGCTTTACAGGGCGAGCGCGCGTCCGCTAAGGGCGGCTGCATGGCGGCATTCGCCCCGGTCGATTTCATTGAATCCGGAGCCCGCGCGCTCCAGCCGGACCAGCCGGGCGCGCCTCCGCCCGCTCGCCGCCCTGGGCAGAAACTTTCCGAACACCATCACGCCCCCCGGCGCGAGGCGCTCCAGCGCCGTCGCAGGCGTCTCCTCGAAACACATATGCAGGATAATGCGGTCGAACAGCCCGAGCGCCGGTTCCCTCGCCAGGCCGTCGGCGAAAACCACCTGGGCGTTGGAGATCGCGAGCGAGGTCAGCCGGCTCTGCGCCTCGATTGCGAGCGTTTCGTATCTCTCCAGGGAAAGAATTTCGCGACCGAGTTGCGCCAGCACCGCGGCTCCATATCCCGAGCCAGAGCCCACCTCCAGCACCCGATGCGACGGCTCGACGCCGAGCGCCTCGAGCCAGCGCCCCAGTTCCGCCGACGAGGGCATGGTCTGCCCGCATTCTATCGGCAGGGCGAGGTTGCGATTGGAGAGATCGCGGAATCGATGGGGCGAAAACAATTCCCGCGGCGCTCGCTCGATCGCCCGCATCACCGCCACATTGCGGACCCCGGCCCGTCGCAACTGCAAGGCGAGCGCCGCCCGGGTCTCGATCGGCAGAGCCTCCGCCTCGAAGGCTCCGCTCATGACTCGGCCTCGAACAGCCTCGCGAGCGCCGTCACGGTGGGATGGTCGGTGAAATCGAGCTTCAGCGGCGTAACCGTGATCTTATGCTGGTCCAACGCCTCGATGTCCGTGCCCGGGCCGGGCGTGAAATTGCTGCGCTGGAACGAGATCCAATGATAGGGATTGCCGCGTCCGTCCCTGCGGTCCTCGATTTTCATCAAATCATTGCTGCGCTGGCCCTGCATGGTGACGGCGACGCCCTTGACCTCATGCGGCAGGCAGGCGGGAAAATTGACGTTCATCAGCACATTGGGCGGGATTCCAGCCGCGATCAGCTTGCGCAGCACCCCGGCGCCATGCGTCTCGGCGCAGCTCCAGTGGATGGTCTGGCGCCCGGAGAAGAAGTCATAGACCTGGGACAACGCGATCGAGGGAATGCCGAGGATGGTTCCCTCCATCGCCGCGGCTATGGTGCCGGAATAGGTCACGTCCTCGGCGACGTTCTGGCCGCAATTGACCCCGGAGAGCAAAAGATCCGGCGGACGATCCATCAGCTTGCGCACGCCCATGATCACGCAATCGGTCGGCGTGCCCTTGAGCGCGTAGCGGCGCTCCGAAATCTGCCGCAGGCGCAGGGGATCGTTGAGAGACAACGAATGGGCGACGCCGGACTGTTCGGTTTCCGGCGCGATGACGAAAACATCGTCGGAAATCTCGCGAGCGATCCTCTCCAGAATGGCGAGGCCGGGGGCGTGGATTCCGTCGTCGTTGGTGACGAGAATTCGCATGATCGGTCGTTCGCCTTCCCTATTCCCGCGTGATGATATCGGTCCCGCCCATAAAGGGCCGCAGAACCTTCGGCACTTCGATCGAGCCGTCGGCCTGCTGGTAATTCTCGATGACCGCAATCAACGCCCGGCCGACCGCCACCCCCGAGCCGTTGAGCGTATGCACGAAGCGCGGCGCCCCGTCCTTGGGGCGATAACGCGCGTTCATGCGGCGGGCCTGGAAATCGCCGCATACCGAACAGGACGAGATTTCGCGATATTTCCCCTGCCCCGGCAGCCATACTTCGAGATCGTAGGTCTTTTGCGAGGCGAAGCCCATGTCGCCGGTGCACAGAACCACCTTGCGGTAGGGAAGCTCCAGCAGCTGCAGCACTTTTTCGGCGCATTGGGTCATGCGCTCATGCTCTTCGAGCGATTGCTCGGCAGTCGTGACCGAAACCAGTTCGACCTTGAAGAACTGATGCTGGCGGATCATGCCGCGGGTGTCGCGCCCCGCCGCTCCCGCCTCGGCGCGGAAGCAATAGGTGCCGGCGGTCATGCGCAGGGGAAGCAGGGCTTCGTCGATGATCTGCCCGCCGGCGAGATTGGTCAGCGGAACCTCGGCCGTGGGGATGAGCCAAAAGGGAGCCTGCTCCTGGGCGGCGTCGCCCCGCCCGGCCGTAACCGAGAACTGATCCTCGCGAAACTTCGGCAGTTGCGCCGTGCCGAACATGGCGGCGTCGCGCACCAGCAGCGGCGGATTGACCTCCTGATAGCCATGCTCGTCGGTGTGCAGATTGAGCATGAACTGCGCCAGCGCGCGCTCGAGCCGTGCGAGCTTGCCCTTGTTCACGACGAAACGCGCGCCCGACAGCTTGGCCGCGCCCTCGAAATCCATCAGCCCCAGGCCCTCGCCGAGCTCGAAATGCTCCTTGGGCGTAAAGTCGAACTGGCGCGGCTCGCCCCAGCGCAAAACCTCGACGTTTTCGTTCTCGTCCTTGCCCTCGGGCACGCTTTCCAGCGGCGCATTGGGGATTTCCGACAGGGCCTTGTCCAGCGCGCCGACGGCCTCGCGCTCGGCGGCCTCCAGCTGCGGCCAATCCTCCTTGATCCCCGCGACCTCGGCTTTGAGCGCCTCGGCCCTGGCCGCGTCCTTGGCCTGCATCGCGGCGCCGATCTCCTTGGAGGCGGCGTTGCGCCGCTCCTGCGCCGCCTGCAGCCGGGCGATCGCGGCGCGGCGCGCGTCGTCGAGCGCCAGCAGGCCGGCCGAGAGCGGCTCCAGCCCGCGCCGGGCGCGGGCCTTGTCGAAGGTCTCGGGGTTTTCGCGAATCCATTTGATGTCGTACATGAAATCGTCCGGGCGTTAAGAGACTGCAGGGGGCGCTTCGAGCGCCTCGTCGCTCAGGCGTTTGGTTCGGAGCCGAGGTTTCCGACGCGATTTCTAGTCGCTCGCATGATTCCGCGCGAGAGGAAATCGCGCTGTCTCTTTTGTGTCGACAATGAGCGACGCCGCAACCGCCGCGAAAGCGGTGAATTTTTGCGACCCACAATGGATTTAGCCTCGGCTCGCATGCATTCAAATACTATTTGGAGCGACAGACGCTGGTAAAGATGGACGCCGCCGTCACTGCGAGCGAAGCGAAGCAGTCCAGACGCCGCATCAGCCCGAGTTACTGTGATTTAAAGGACATGAATACCGGGCACGCCCCGCGTTTTAGTCTGGATTGCTTCGCTTTGCTCGCAATGACGTGTTCTTACCCGCCATTGCCGGACCTATGCTCAAACGCCGTCGGCGGCGGCCTCCGCGGCGGCGCGCTTCTTTTCGATCATGCGAATCGACAGGATCGAGGCTTCGTAGAGCAGCATTCCCGGCAAGGCCAGGGCGAGCTGGCTGAAGACGTCCGGCGGCGTCAGGACGGCGGCGACGATGAAGACGAGCACGATGGCGTATCTGCGCTTCTCGGCCAGGAACTGCGACGAGACGATGCCGACCTGCCCCAGCAGGGTCAGCACGACCGGAAGCTGAAACACCGCGCCGAAGGCGAGAACCAGCGTCATGATCAGCGAGAGATATTCCGAGACCCGCGGCAGCAGCTCGATCTGGGCCTTTCCCGGTTCGTTTGCCTGCTGCATGCCGATGAAGAAGCGCAGAAGATTGGGCGTCACCACGAAATAGACCAGCAGCGCGCCTGCCAGAAAAAACACCGGAGTCGCAAAGAGATAGGGCCGGAACACGGCGCGCTCGTGCTTATAGAGGCCGGGCGCCACGAAGGCGTATATCTGGCTGAACACCACCGGACAGGAGAAAAAAGCCGCAGTGAACAGAGCCACCTTGATCTGGGTGAAGAAATATTCCTGCGGCGCGGTGTAGATCAGCTTCGCTTCCGGGCCTGCGACATGCGTATAGGGCACGACCAGCAGGTTGTAGATGTCCTTGGCGAAATAGAAGGAGACGAGAAACATCACGAGGAAAGCCAGCAGCGCCCGGATCAGGCGCTCGCGCAGCTCCACCAGATGCTCGAGGAGGGGAGCCTTTGTAGCCTCGATGTCGGCGTCGGTCATGCCGGCAGCTCTTTTTGCGGCGGGGTCTCGGGAGGAAGCGGCGATTCCGCCGGAGGCGCCTCGGCCGCGGGGCCGACCGGAGCCTCTATCGCATCCGTGATCTGCTTGCGGGCTTCCGTCATGGGATCGAACGAGCCGCTCAGCCCTACCCCGGCTATGGCCGAATCGACCTCCTGCTTCAGATCCTTGCGCAGGTCATGAAGCTCCGCCTCGCGAATCGCCTCCATGAATTGTCCCTGGAATTCCGCGGCCATGCGGCGCGCCTTGCCGATGAGCTGGCCGAGTTGGCGCAGCACGCGCGGCAAATCCTTCGTGGGAATCACGACCAGCGCGACAACGCCGATGACGATGAGCTTCCCGGCGTCGAAATCGAACATTGCGAATCCCGCGAGGTTGGCGTCCGCTCGAGCTTGGGTGTCTTAGACCTTCTTGGCGTCGCTCGCCTTTTCGATCGAGGAATGATCGGCGGTCAGGCGCTCGATGGGCTTATGCGCCTCATCCGTCGCGGCCTCATCCTCGGCCATGCCCTTCTTGAACGCCTTAATTCCCTTGGCGACGTCGCCCATGACGTCGGAAATCTTGAATTTCCCGCCAAACAGCACGAACACGACGCCGCCTACGATAATCCAGTGCCAGATTGACAGGCCACCCATGCCTCAACCTCCAAAGCCCATACAGGGCGCCTCAACCACGGTTGGTCGACCGGAAACTAGGACGCCGACGGCGCAAAAACAAGAATATTCGGGTCCGATTTGGCGATCAGTAGGCGCGCGAGAGATAGTCTGCGATCGCCTTTGCGTCGGTTTCGCTTATGGGCGCGTGGTAGGAGTGGATCATCTTGTTGACTTCGCCCTCCCAGAACTCCCTGCCCCGCTTCGGCGGCTGGGTCTCGATATAATCGAAGGAATGACAGGCCGCGCAGTTGTTTTGCGCCGTCTCCATGTCCGGGGCCGGCCTCAGCGTCGCGGTTTCCTCCGGCAGTTGGTAGGTGAGCGGTTTCGCTCCCGCGCCGCTTATCGACGCAAAGGCGATCGCGAGCAAAATCAGAGAAGTTCTCATGGCGCCGATCCCTCGCTCAGGCCGCATGGACGCGCACGGTCTCGACCGCGTTGCGAAGATAGCCGGGCGGGTTCCACAGAGGCTGGACAGGCTGGGTCTGCCCGATTCTGTTGATCGCGCGCACCATCAATTCGTGGGTTCCCCGCGGCAAGGTGAGTTCGGCCTGCCACTCGCGAAAGGAATAGCGGCCGAGATCCTCGCCGAGCCTTGCTTCGCGCCAGCTCTGGCCGCCATCGGCCGAGAGAAGAACGTCGGTTATTCCATAGCCCCCGTCGAAAGCGATGCCCTTGACGAGGGTCGGCTTCGCAGAGGCGATCTTCGCGTCGTCGGCCAGATTGGTGATGAAGGAGCGAATTTTGAACCGCGCCACGGGCGCAGTCGCACGCGGCTTCTGGCCCGGTTCGACGCAAGCGCAGGCGTTGTCCGGCGCGCGGTAGCCCGTCGTCATCCAGTAACCGTCGAACGCATGGTCGAGGACGGTGATCTCGCTCAAATGCTTGACCCAATAGGTCCCGTAATAGCCCGGAACCACGAGACGGATCGGAAAGCCGTTCAGCCAGGGCAGATCCTCGCCGTTCATGGCGTAGGCGATCATCACCTCGCCGTCGCGGGCATGGTCGATATCGAGCGCTTTGACGAAATCCGGCGTCTCCGGCATGACCGGCTTGTCGAGTCCATTGAAAGAAACCTGCCGGCTGCCCGCCTTGATCCCTGCCTTGTCGAGGATGGATTTGAGCGCAACTCCGCTCCAGCGGGCGTTGCCCATCGCGCCGTTGCCGAGCTGTCCGCCCGCGGTGCGGGGCTCCACGAAGCCGCGGCTGTTGCCGGTGCACTGATGGACCGCGACGATCTCGACCGGCTCGAAATCCTTCTCGAGCTCCGCGAGGGACAGCGACAGCGGGCGCTCCACATTTCCTTTGATCTCCAGCCGGAAGGCTTCGGGATCGATCGAGAGCGGAATATCGGCCATGTGATAGCGCACGAAGAAAGCGTCGTTCGGGGTAATGACGCTTTCATTGAAAACCCAAAACGGCGTCTCGAGCTGAGGCGGGCGGGCGGTGAGCTGGATCAGCGGACGCTTGCCGGGGTAACGCACCAGCCGGCGCTCGCCATTGGCGAAGGGAAGCGTCACCGTATCCTGCGCCAGGGCGCCGAAAGGCGTCGTTACACGAGCGGCCAATCCCGCGCCGATCCCTTTTCCCATAGCCTGCAACAGGAAACGTCTGTCCATCTTCGTCCTCGTTTCGGGATTGGCGCCAGAAACTTTCGAGCGGGTTTCGCCGATACGCTCGCCCCACTCCGCCAAAGGATATGGCGCTCATCCAGGGCGGCGGCGATGAGTCACGCAACGCTCCAGCCTCTAGGGTCGTCTTCGCCTGCGAATATGTTCCCGATATTAGGTCAGCCGAAGCGCGGCGGAAATTTAATTCTATTTAAGTCTCGCCATTTCGGACGAACATGCGGCGGGCTTTGCATAGTGGAAAGCAGCGGAGCGCCTTCCGCTTTGCGAGGCTTGCGGAATGCGCTCCGGAATGATGGGCTCGGCGTGGATTCTCAGGCGGCGCGCCCGGCTTCGGTCGCTTTCGCGACTTCGTTCAAGCGACCCGTCTTCACATCATAGATATAGCCGTAGACCGGCACGTTGCGCGGCGTCAGCGGATGCTGGCGAATGCGCAGCACGTCCTGAAGCACGCTTTCTTCCTGCGACTTGATGGTGTGCCATTTGATGAAATGGCCGGCCGCGCAACCGCCGCCATGCTGGGGGTTCGACCAGTTCTTGCCGTCGAAGCTGGCGGTGTTGAGGTTGTCCTCCAGCAGCGAGCCCATCACTTCGTCGCAGAACAGCTCCATGCCGCAATCGCTGTGATGAATGACGAACCACTCGTTGGTGCCGAGCAGCTTGTGCGAGATCACCAGCGAACGAAGCGCGTCGTCGGTGGCGCGGCCGCCGGCGTTGCGGATCACATGCGCGTCGCCTTCGGCGAGGCCGGCGTATTTCGCCGGATCGAGGCGCGCGTCCATGCAGGTCAGGATGGCGAAATGGCGCGCCGGCGGCATCGCGAGCTTCGCCTTGTCGCCGAAATTCGCTGCATATTGCGTATTGGCCGAAGTGACTTCTCCAACGATCTTGCTCGTCATGACATTCCCCCTTGTTGCTGTTTTTCTGGAGCGCGCGCCGCGAAAACCGAAGCATTTTCGCGATGAGATTGCGCATCGTCTCATTAATTGGCGCGATCTTTCAGTCCCGCCAGATGAAGCGGCGGGCCGAGAGCTTTCGCCCGGCCCGCCATTTGCTGTTACGCCGACAATGCGACGGATGGATTTACGCCAGCAGCGCGACGCCTTCCTTGCCGACCAGCGCATGAATGCGGGCCAGGATCTGCAGAACCACGCCGAACACGCCGAGCGCCATCCAGCCGAAGAACACGAAGCCCCAGTGCAGCGGAGCGACGAACAGCTCTTCCATGAACCAGAAGGTGTGGCCCCACTCGTTCAGGCCGACGTTCGGGATGATCATGAACGGGCCGATGGCGACGATCAGGAACGCCAGCGAGTAGCCATGAGCAAAATACGGAATGCGGGTCTTCGCATAGAAGAACGCGCCAACCGCGATGATCGAGTAGATCGGGTAGCTCATGTAGAATTCGATGATGTGCGACGGCGTGAAGTCCGTGTCGCGAATCACCGTCATGTGCCAGGTGCCGTCCTGCTCGGTGAAGAACGAAGCGCCCCAGTAGATGGCGACGCCGTAAACGGTCAGCCACTGAACCAGAACGACGAGGCGGCGCATCTCTTCGCGCGGCGAAACCGCGTCGACGTTGCGGTCGCGGGTCTTCCACAGATAGCCGGCGAGGCCGAGGCCCGAAACCAGCTCGAGCGGAATTTCCGTCCACAGGATCGACAGCCAGTAGGTCTGGAACTCCGGAGCGAAGGAGTCCAGGCCGGCGCGCCAGCCGAAGATCTGCTCGTAAATGCGGACGATCAGATAGAAGGTGTTCAGAACGGCGAGGCCGATCCACATCCCCTTCAGATCGACGACTGTATCTGTGCCAGCAGCTGCGCCCGCAGCTGTCTCGGTGGTCGAACTCATGGTCTATTCTCCTGAAGCGCTCCCGCTCGCGGGATGAGGCGAAATTCCTAATGTCTGGCGCGGCGCCGGTAAAATGAAGAATTTTCATTCCCCGCATTCAAGAATTCGATAGCGTTGCAATCGCATTGCTTACGTGCAATTCCCTCCGCCGGCAGGAAAGCCCATCTGAAAGCGGCGGCGCTCATCATGGCGGAACTGAGAAACTTCGATCTCAATCTCCTTGTCGCGTTCAAGGCGCTGATGGAGGAAGGGAGCGTTTCGCGAGCGGCCGAAAGAATGTGCATCAGCCAATCGGCGATGAGTCACGTTCTTCAGCGTCTGCGGCAACAGCTCGACGACCCTGTTCTGGTGAGAACTCCCAAAGGCATGACGCCGACCCAGCGCGCGCTGTCCTTGAATGGTCCGATCTGCGCGTTGCTCAACGATATCGAGCGCGTCATTCAGCCGCCCGAGGAGTTCGCTCCCGCCACGAGCCAGAAACGATTCGTCATCGCCGCGAGCGATTACGTGGAGTTTACGCTGCTGCCGCCTTTGATCGAGAAGCTCGGCAGGCAGGCTCCCAATGTCGAAATTCTCGTCAAGCAGCTCAACGGAAAAATACCCGAAAGCGAAATCAACGACGCCGACATAGACGTCGCGATCGGATTCGACGCCGTGCTGGACCCGCCGTCCTATTTGGAAAAGGAAGAATTGTTCAGCGAGAAAATAATAAGCGTCGTGAGGAAGGGCCATCCCGAGTTTCCCGACGAAGAAATGTCGCTCGATCAGTTCCTGTCGGCGAGGCATATGCTCATGTCGCGGCGCACTTCCGGCACCGGCCTCATCGACGATTGGCTCGAGCAGCGCGGCCTATCCCGCAAGATTTCTCTCATCGTGCCGAACTTCCTGGCCGCGCCCTGGATCGTGGCGCGCACCGATCTCGTTCTATCCTTGCCGGCGAGGATCGGAGAGTGTCTCGCCCGCGTGGCGCCCTTGAAAATATATCAGCTGCCGATTTCCCTGCCGGAATACAAGCTCACCATGGTCTGGCATTCGGCCCAGAAGAAAGAACCGGCGCATGCCTGGTTTCGTCGGCAGATCATGGATGTTTGCGGCGAGATTGTCGATTGTTCCGCAACAGAGGCGGAAGGGGAGACTACTCGACTATGACGGCGGTCAGCGATTGCGAGCGAAGCGAAGCAAATCCAGACGTGAATTACACGGGAACGGCTCTGGAATACTTCGCTCGCAATTTGCTTAATGCCGGATCTCGTCGCGGTCGTAATCTTCCTCGCCGTCCGCCGGCTCCGGAGCGTCCGGCTCTCCCTCGAACTCCATTTCAAGCAAAGCGGGCGCGTCTTCCTCCAGCGGCTCCTCGTCCTCGGTCAGAGCCTGGTCGTCGCTGGGTTGCGGAACCCGGAAGTCCTTGGGCAGGCGGCCGTCGAACAACCCTGCCCCCTTGAGCTCGTCGAGCCCGGGCAGATCGCCGATCTGCTCCAGTCCGAAGTGCATCAGGAAGGCCTCCGTCGTACCGTAAGTGATGGGCCGGCCGGGGGCCTTTCGCCGTCCGCGCAGGCGGACCCAGCCGGTCTCCAGCAGCACGTCCAGCGTGCCCTTGGATATGGCGACGCCGCGGATCTCTTCGATTTCCGCCCTGGTGACGGGCTGGTGATAGGCGACGATCGCCAGGGTTTCGAGCGCTGCGCGAGAAAGCTTCTTCTCTTCGACCTGTTGGCGGGCGAGCAGCCAGGAGAGGTCGGTCGCGGTTCGAAAGAACCATTTTTTGCCGGCGCGAGCGAGATTGACGCCCCGAGAGGCATAATCCTCCCGCAGCCGCTCCAGCGCTTCCCTGACCTGAACTTCCTTGGGCAAGCGTTCTGCGATCTCGGATTCGTCGAGAGGCTCGCTGGCGGCGAAGAGCAAGGCTTCGGCGATTCTCACCGCTTCGCGCAGGGCCGCCTGCGCGCGGGCGATCGCCTCGTCGTTGTTCTCGTCAAACAGCTCGACCTTTTTCGCAACCTGCGCCAATCCGCCTACCTCCACCTTTGTTTTGCCGCCAAATAGCCGGGTAGACCCGACGTCACGGTCCAAAATCGAACGAAACCGCTTCGGCCGACGTTGATTCCCGCCGCCGCAGCCAGATGGTCGAGAAAGGCCGATCCTGCCGCAGGTCGAACCTGCCTTCCCGCACCATTTCCAGCGAGGCCGAAAAGGCCGAGGCCCGCACGGTCCGTGCGGTCGGCAAATCGACGCAATATTGAAGCAGGTAATCGTCCAGAACCGTCCACTCCACCGCGGCGCCGGCGAGGCGCTCCAGAGCCTCGCGCGCTTCGGCGAGCGACCACACCGCCCGCTGGCGCAAGGTCACCCTGGAGATGGCGTTCTTCTGCCTCTGGCGGGCGTAGGCCGAGAGCAGATCGAACAGATTGGCCCGGTAGTTGGTGCGCGACCGGGTTTCGATCCCTTCGGCCGCCCCACGCAAAAACATGTCCCGGCCCAGCCGCGCCCTGTCGGTGAGCTTGTCGGCGGCGCGTCTTATCGCCTCCAGGCGGCGCAGGCGATCGGCCAGTGCGGCGGCGAGGTCTGCGGCCGAGGGCTCTTCGCCTTTGGGCTGCTCAGGCAGCAAAAGGCGCGATTTGAGATAGGCGAGCCAGGCCGCCATCACCAGATAATCTGCCGCGAGTTCGAGCCGGACCCGCCGCGCAGCCTCGACGAAAGCGAGATATTGCTCCGCCAGCGCAAGGATGGAAATCCGGGCGAGGTCGACCTTTTGTCGGCGGGCGAGTTCCAGCAGAAGGTCGAGGGGGCCTTCGAAACCATCGACGTCGACCACGAAGGCGGGCTCGCTCGCTCCGCGTTCCGAGTTCTCTGTGGGTTCCAAGGCCAGTTGCCGCGCCATCCGCGTGGAGGTCCTTTCCGGCGCGGAAGAGTCCGCGCTCCAGGCGCGTTACGCGCTCGCAGCTATGCGAGCGATGTCGAATCGCGCCGATCAAGACGTTGCAGCGCGTCGAGCCGGAAAAGTCCGCGACTTTTGCCTCAAATGCGCGCCACCGGCGAAATTTGTGCTTTTTAGGCGGTCATCGCAAGGGCGGCGTCGAGTTCGCGCGCGCCATCCACAGCATTAAACGCGTCCGGCGCCTGCAAAAGCCGGGACAGCGCCGCTTCGGCGCGTTCGAACGCCCGCCCGGCCAGCTCGGGAGCGCCCTCGGCCACGGGCCGGGCCTCCGCAAGATCGCCGTTGCAATGGAGAACGACGTCGCAGCCGGCCGCGATCGCGCTTTCCGCGCGGGTGCGGAAAGCGCCCTTGAGCGCCCTCATGGAAAGGTCGTCGGTCATGAGCAGGCCCTCGAAGCCGAGAGCGCCCCTGATGGTTCCTTCAATGACGGTCCTGGACAGCGTCGCCGGGCGCTCGGGATCCAGCGCCTCATAGACGACATGGGCCGTCATGGCCATGGGCAGGTCGGCGTTGGCGGCGAAAGGCGGGAAATCCACCCGCTCCAGTTCCTCGCGCGGAGCGTCCACCACCGGCAGCTCAAAATGGCTGTCGGCGCGCGCACGGCCATGTCCGGGAATATGCTTCATGACCGGCAGGACTCCGCCGGCGAGAAGACCCTCGGCCGCCGCGCGGCCGATGCGGGCCACGATGTCGGGGTCTCGGCTGTAGGCGCGGTCGCCGATGACGCCGTGCGAACCCTCCTGCGGCGCGTCGAGCACCGGCAGGCAATCCACATTTATCCCGACTTCGCGAAGGTCATGGGCCATGACGCGGGCGCCGAGCCAGGCGAGCCGTTCCGCGCTCCCGGTCGAAGACGCGAGCTTCTCGAAAGTCGCGGCGCAAGGGTATTTGCGCCAGTGCGGCGCCGCCAGCCTCTGGACGCGCCCGCCTTCCTGATCGACGAGAATGGGCGTGCGCGCGTCGCCGGTCGCTTCGCGGATGGAATCGGTCAGCGCCCGAACCTCGCCGGGATCGCCGATGTTGCGCTTGAAGAGGATCACGCCCCAGGGCAGCGCCTCGCGCAGGAAGGCGCGCTCTTCCGCCGTCAGCGAAACGCCGAGCACGCCACAGATGAAAGCGCGGGTCATGCCGGCGTTCCTGCGATCAGTTTCCTGCGACGAAGCAATTGCCGCCGCCGGCCTTGACCTTGCCGCAGACGGCGTTCGCGGCCTCTTTGCTGATGCCGCCGACGCGCACGCGATAGACCGTCTTGTCGCCCACCTTGGCCATTTTGAAGGTCGGCTTGTGGCCGCCGAGCTGCGAGCCGTATTTGCCGGCGACTTTCGAGACCAGAGCGTGAGCTTCTTCCTCGGTGGCGGCGGCGCCGAACTGCACGGCGAACGCGCCTTTTTCGATCTTCTGGGGCGGCTCGGCGGGCGCGGCCTCCGCCTCCGCCGGCGCGGCGCCGTCATCGACCGCGGCGGCCTTCTGCGGCAGCTTCGGCTTGAGCGCCTTGGCGTCCGCGTGCGGGGTGGTCGTCGGTTTGGCCGCGCTTTTCGGGGTGGCGGAATTCTTCTTTTCGGCGGCTTCCCTGGCGGGCGCGCCGGTGGCCTTGACCACCGCCGGCGGCACGGCGCCGCTGGTGATGACGCTGCCGTCCGGACGGACGGAAACCGTTTTCACCTTCTTGGGCTCTGGACCGACAGCGGCCGGGGCCTCGTGCGGCGCGTCGACGGCGCCGGCGCCGAGCTTGACCGCCCGCGGCTCGACCTTGGGATCGACGGGCTGCTCCTGATGGGAAACGACCTGTTTCACCGGGGCGACCTCCTGCCGATCGAGCACGGTCGCGTCGGGCCGGTCGATTTTCGCCTCCGGCTCCGCTTCCGGTCTAACCTTGGTCGGGCCATCCGGCGCGTTGATGGTGGCGATCTCGCGCGATCCGACCACTCCGCCGCGATGGGCGAAGGACCAGCCGATTCCCCCGGCGGCGACCACCGCGATGGCGGCCACGGCGTGCCATGGCCGCAGCTTCGGCAGGCGCCTTTCGCCCCGCGGCGCCTCGGCGGCATGTCCGCCGTCCCCGTTCGCGCCATAGTCGAGATAGGCGGCGTGGTCGTCGGGCCATTCCTCATGGGATTGGCCCTGCCCGGCCCCGTTGGGCTCGAAACGCTGGGTTTCGTTCCCGAAATAAGGCTGCTGATAGGGGAGCGGCTCCTGCTGCTGCGGGAGATGTTCGTCGGCGAAGCCGCCGCGAAGCTCGGCGCTGAAAGCGCTGTCGTCGGCCTGAGCGGGCTCGTCGCGCCACTCCGGGTAATGGCTCTGCTGCTGCGGCGCCGGCGCTTCCTCGGCGAAGATCTGGTCGTAACGCTGGCTGGAGCGGTTCTGGTCTTCCCCGTGCATCAGCCGCGCGAGTTCGCTCAAGGGATCGCGGGGAGAGTTCTTGGCGGGTTCCGAACCGCGCAGCCGCCGCTCGAAATCGCTGATGTCGATCGCAGCGCCTCTGTTTGTTGACTCGCGCATGGGCTGTACCTCGCCTGTTTCCTGGGCGTTAAAGGGTTCGAGTCGCGGATTTTCTGCATCGCCATGGCGAAGAGAGAGAAAATCAACGCATTTCGTCGGGCGCCTTCACGCCCAGAAGCCTCAGACCCGACGCCAGCACGCAGGCTAAACAAACAACCAACGCGACGCGGGCGCTGGTTGAATCTCTCTCTTCAGCATTAACAAACCGTAATTGTGGCCGATCTTTGCCGCGGTTCCAATGAGCGTGGAACGTGCTCGCCAGTTCATAGAGGTAGAAGGCCACGCGATGCGGCTCATGCGCCGCAGCGGCCGCCTCGACCAGCCTCGGATATTGCGCGACGACCCGCGCGAGGCCCAGTTCGCTCTCGTCCTCCAGCAACTCGAGCGGCGTGGCGAGCAGGGCGGCCGGGCTCGCGTCGAGGTCGGGAAAAGCCGCAAGTGCCTGGCGCAGCACGGATTTCGCGCGGGCGTGGGCGTATTGCACATAAAAGACCGCGTTGTCCTTGGACTGTTCCAGCACCTTCGCGAGGTCGAATTCGAGCGGCGCGTCGTTCTTGCGGTAGAGCATCATGAAGCGCACGGGATCGACGCCGACTTCGTCGACGACGTCGCGCAAGGTGACGAAATCGCCCGAGCGCTTCGACATTTTGACGGGCTCGCCCTCGCGCATCAGCTTGACCAGCTGGCAGAGCTTCACGTCCAGAACCACCTTGCGGTCGGAAAGGGCCGCGACGGCGGCGGTCATGCGTTTCACATAGCCGCCGTGATCGGCGCCCCAGACGTCGACCAGAGTCGTGTAGCCGCGATCGATCTTGGATTTGTGATAGGCGATGTCGGCGGCGAAATAGGTGTTGGAGCCGTCGGATTTTTTGAGCGGCCGGTCGGTGTCGTCGCCGAAGCCGCTGGAGCGGAACAGGGTCTGCTCGCGATCCTCCCAATCGTCCGGCAACTGGCCCTTCGGAGGCGGCAGACGGCCCTGATAGACGAGCCCCGCGGCGCGCAGCTCCTCGATCTGGCGATCGATTTCCGAAACCCCGTTGGCCTTTTCATGGAGGGTCCGCTCGGAGAAGAAGACCTCATGCGTGATCCCGAGCGCGGCGAGATCCTCGCGGATCATGTCCATCATCATGTCGATGGCGATGTCGCGCACCGGCGGAAGCCACTCGCTTTCGGCCTTCTCCAGCAGCTCGCGGCCGTATTTCGCGGCGATTTTCTCGCCGACCGACTTCAAATAATCGCCCGGATACAATCCTTCCGGTATCGTCACGGTCTCGCCCAGGGCTTCCCGGTAGCGCAGAAAAGCCGAACGGGCGAGCACGTCGACCTGAGCGCCGGCGTCGTTGATGTAATATTCGCGCGTCACCTCGCAGCCGGAAAACTCCAGCAGATTGGCGAGGGCGTCGCCGAAGACCGCGCCGCGGCCATGGCCGACATGCATCGGCCCGGTCGGATTGGCGGAAACATATTCCACATTGACCTTGCCGGAGAGAGAACCCGCCCTGCCCTTCGCGACGCGGCCGAAATCCTCCGGGGCCTCCAGGACCTTGCGCAGCACGTCCCAGTAAACCGCGGGCTTGAGCTTGATATTGATGAAGCCCGGCCCCGCGACCTCGGCCTGGGCCACGCCCTCGGTCTCCGCCAGCGCCATGGCGATCTCCACCGCGAGCTGCCGCGGGTTGGAGAAATGAAGCTTGGCCTCCTTGGCGAAAACCATCGCGGCGTTGCAGGCGAGGTCTCCCATGGCCGCATCTTTGGGGGGCTCGACCACGAATCGCGACGGATCGAGCTCGGGCAGTCTGCCGGAAGCGGTTATCCGGGCGAGGATGTCGGCGATGCGGGCATGGAAGATGTGAAAAATGTTCATGTCGAGCTGGGTTGGGTCGCGGCTGGCGGCCGCCGGAAGCCGGGCTGAGCCGGGTCGAGGGAGGGTTTAGCAGACAAAGACGGCAAAAACACCAGCGGGAATCGCGCCCCCTGGAAATGCGCCCGCCGTCAGAGCACCACCGCCCTGCCCGAAAGACGGCGATATTCGTTGAGGGCGTAACGATCGGTCATTCCCGCGATATAATCCGCGACGACGCGCGCCGCCCGCGCCTCCTCGCCGCTTGCAGTAGCCAAAGCCGCCCATTCCTGGGGCATCAGCCCAGGCTGTTCCAGAAAGGCGGGAAAGAGCCAGGATATGGCGGCGCGGGCCTGATCCCGAACCGTCATGATCCGCGGATGGCGATACATATTGCTGAAAAGAAAGGCTTTCACCCCGCGCTCGGCCTGCGCCATCGTCGGCGAAAAGGCGACCATGGGCCTCCCGGCCGCGCGGATGTCCGCCGCGGTCCGGGGCTGCAGAGCCGCCAATCTGGCCTGCGCCTCGTCGATGACGTCTTCGACGAACCGGGTGATGACCCGGCGCGTGAGTTCGTGAATGACCCTGGTCCGCTCGAGCCCCGGATAGAGCGTCAGAACTTCCTCCAACAGCGCTCCGACGAAGGGAACCGCCGCGATCTCCTCCAGCGAGAAAAGCCCGGCGCGCAGTCCGTCGTCGATGTCGTGGGCGTTGTAGGCGATGTCGTCCGCGATCGCCGCCGACTGGGCCTCGGCGCCGGCGAAGGAATCGAGCTCCAGCGGAAAAGCGGCGTCGACTTCAGCGAAATAAGCGGGAAGATCGATCCGCGCATGCGGCCCGAGCAAGGGACCGTTGTGCTTGACGAGGCCCTCCAGCGTCTCCCAGGTCAGGTCGAGGCCGTCATAACGGGCGTAGCGGCGCTCCAGCTTGGTGACGATCCTCAAGGCCTGAACATTGTGGTCGAAGCCGCCATAACGGGCCATGCAGACCGTCAGCGCGTCTTCCCCGGCATGACCGAAAGGCGGGTGTCCGAGATCGTGCGAAAGCGCCACCGCCTCGGCGAGGTCTTCGTCCAGCGCCAGCGCGCGGGCGAGCGCGCGCGCGATCTGCCCGACCTCGATGGTATGGGTGAGGCGGGTGCGGAAATGATCGCCGTCGAGCGGAACGAAAACCTGGGTCTTGTGCGCGAGCCTGCGAAAGGCGGTCGAATGCAGGATGCGGTCGCGGTCGCGCTGGAATGCGCTGCGGGTGCGGGACGGGGTCTCCTCGATCATGCGCCCCCGGGAAAGCGCCGCGTCGCAGGCATAGGGCGCCAAAGGCGAACGGAGCGCCAAGCTCGTTTCTCCCGTCATTGAAAGGCCAAGGAGCCGTCACTATGATATCGCTGCTTACGCGCAGGATGACAGCGCGGCAAGTCGATCGTCTTTGGCGAATTTGAGGAAAACCACGCATGGGCGCAGAACAGGCGACGCAGGGAGTGGAGCTCAGCGACAACGCCGCCCGGCGCATCGCGACGATTCTGGCCGAAGAGCCGGAGGGTTCGGTGTTTCGGGTCGGGGTCGACGGCGGCGGCTGCTCCGGGTTTCAATACTCCTTCTCGGTGGTCCCCCGCGCGGGGGACGACGACATCCTGATCGCGCGCGAGGGGGCAAGGCTCGTCATCGACGAAACTTCGCTCGGCTTTCTGCAAGGCGCCCGGATTGATTTCATCGACGATCTGATGGGCCAGTCGTTCAGGATCGAAAACCCCAACGCGGTCTCCTCCTGCGGCTGCGGCTCCAGCTTCTCGATCTAGCGTTTTCTCCCGGCTCGGACGAAATCCTTCGAGCGCCGGCAAAAAATATTGGAGGGCGGTTTGGACGCGCTGTTCATTGGCCACGCCTATATCGACGTCAGCATGATCGCCGACGCCATTCCGACCGGCGACGAAAAGACCGTGGCGGAGGATTACGCCGTCTCCTTCGGCGGCGCCGCGACGACCGCCTGTTTCGCCTGCGCCAAGCTCGGCTATTCGCCCGACCTCCTGATTCCCGTCGCCCGCGACTGGCTCGGCCATATGTTCATGGACATGGCCGACACCTATGGAATCAGGGTCCATTCCCGGCGCGTGGCGCGATCATCCCTGTCCTTCATCTTCCCCAAGGAGGGCAGCCGTTCGATTCTGCGCGCGCGCGACGACCACTACCAGCAGACCTTTCCCCGTCTCGATCTCTCGATCACCCGGCTGCTGCACCTCGACGGCCATATGGGCGACGCGGCGCTCCACTACGCCCAGGCGGCGCGGGAACGAGGCGTCATCGTTTCCCTGGACGGCGGCGCCCTGCGCCCGGGAATCGCCGACCTCCTGGATTTCGTGGACGTCGCCATCGTCTCCATGGACCTCTGCCGCCAGATGAAGCTTTCGGAGGCCGAAATGCTCGCCTATCTGAAAAAGAAAGGCTGCCGGATCGGCGGCGTGACCAATGGCGCCAAGGGCCTGCTCTGGTACGGCGACAACGGGGAGATCGAGCTTTCGCCGTCCCTGCATGTGCCTTCCGAGAAGGTGATCGACACTTCCGGCGCCGGCGACATTTTCCACGGGGCCTATTGCGCGAGCTATCTCGACAATCCCGAAGCTCCCTGGCGCGAGCATTTCGAATTCGCCCGCGCCGCCTCCGCCCATAAGGTGCAGCATCTCGGCAATGAGGCCGGCCTGCCCTCCCGCGCCGACATCGCCCTGGCGGCCAAGCATTTTGCGCCGGCGTGAGCCGGAAAACCGGGAGAAACGGTCAAAGTTGAAAGAATTGCGTCAAAGGGGTTGGCAAACGGCTCCAACCCTTGCTATACGCCCCTCACACCAGACGTTCCTCGATAGCTCAGCTGGTAGAGCACGCGACTGTTAATCGCTAGGTCGTAGGTTCGAGTCCTACTCGGGGAGCCATCATCTTTCGTACGCAGCGGCGCGATCCTATGCGCTAGCGCACGCAAATGCCATACGCCAAGATATTCTTAGCTCCAGCTTCGGCAGCGACGGACTTCGACTTTCCGCCACGGAGCGATGCTTTCAGGCAGATGATCCAATCGTTTGCTACCCGCGTTACCGAACACCGAAGCGACCAACTCTCCATGTTACGGCCTTGCGACGTCTTCAAGCGCAGCATTCAGCAAACCGTTCTCAAGTCATTACCGAGCGGCTGATGCACAGCGCATGTATTGCTTCCACTGTTGGACGTGAGCGGTCTGCAGTGGGAAACCGCCAGGGGGTCTTTCCGCCTGCCGCGCTATCACGTAGCTTGTCGCCCCAGTGTGGGGGCGGAAACATGTCAAGTTACGGATTCGGGGGCATGGATAGTCATCGAGCGAATTTTGAGTCCGCGAGATGAGCGTCGATCCGCCGATCGATATCCACACCGCC
Organism: Methylocystis heyeri; assembly: GCF_004802635.2. Lineage (NCBI taxonomy): Bacteria > Pseudomonadati > Pseudomonadota > Alphaproteobacteria > Hyphomicrobiales > Methylocystaceae > Methylocystis > Methylocystis heyeri. The sequence goes on along the minus strand of NZ_CP046052.1, from coordinate 793,913 downwards.
GAAGACGCGGCCTTGGGCTTCTACTATCAGACCTACTTTGCGTTTTTGACACTTCTCCAACAGACTGGTGACGATGCCGGCGTCGGGATCGAACGACTCGACGACGTCCAACTCAAGGTCGACGGTCATCTTCTGCTCTATCAACTGAAGCACTCTATCAAGGCGGTCCCGCCGCCTATCACGATGAAGTCGCGGGCGCTTTGGCGCACTCTGAAGGTTTGGATCGACGCCCTTTTTCACATTGAGCTTGCACAAACGACAATGCACCTGGTTGCTGTCGGCTCACTGGGCGCGGCAAGCCCCTTGAACGCCCTGCTTGATCTCGACGCCGACCGCGACAATCTTGTCACCGCGCTAACTGCTGAGGCTCAGCTAGTCCACGACGCCCGAGAAGCGGCCCAGGCCTCGGGGACGAAGCTGCCCCATGGCGAGCGCGCCGATGGTTGCGCGGCCTTCTTGAATCTCGAACCGGCGGTTCGCTCAAACCTACTGCGCCGCGTTTTGATCAAGCCGGACAGCCCTTCCATTGATCAGGTCGAGGTTCAGGCCGCGCAGCAACTCACCCTCATCGCTCCAGAGCGCCGCGCCGAGGTAGTAAAGCGCCTGCTCGGCTGGTGGGATATGGAGGTTATCCACGCACTTTGCGGCAAGCGTGATCCGATCATCACCCGCGCAGAACTCCAGGCTCAGATCACATCAGTTATCGGTGATCTTGAAAGCAGCACCCTCCAGGCAGATTTCGAACTGCTGATGCCACCCCACGACTATCAGCCCGACGGCATGGTTGCCCGCCAAATCAAGCTTGTTGCAGGCGGTAACTCCGACCTTTCCAGGGCTATTCGTGAAGAGTGGCGCGCTCGCGAGCAGCGGGCAAAGTGGCTGAACGATAACTCCGCCATGGGATCTGTGGTCAGCCAGTATGATCAGGTGCTCGAGGAAGCCTGGTCGGATAGGCACAGCCAGATGGTCGAGGATTGCTCTGAAGTAGAGGACACCGTGAAGCGTGAGCGGGGCCTAGGCATGCTCCGTTGGACACACGACGAAGCGCCGGCAAGGGTCAGACCGATCGCCGAGAAGTGGTCGGCACCCTATTACGTCCGGGGCTCTTATCAGGTACTCGCGATCGACCTGCGAGTTGGCTGGCATCCCGAATACCTCGACCTGCTGAAGGACGAAGGTGGATGATCGCCCATGATATTTTCGCCGAAACAAATCCGGCGTTTTGCGCACACGTCCTCGTGGCGTTCACATCCGCCTTTCAGGAAACCCGGCCTAGCGGCCCTGAAGCTACCCTCGCTTATCTTGCCCTCCCCCTCGCAATCTCCAACGAGCTGGCCCAGACGTACGACGGAACAAATTGAGCTGCTGCCGGTTTGGTGGACAGCTGGTTAAGCTAATGCGACCTTCCGCTCGAACTCAACCGGGCTGAGATAGCCGATGGTCGAGTGACGGCGGACGGTGTTGTAGAAGCGCTCGATATAATCAAACACATCTGCCCTGGCCTCGTCGCGCGTCCGGTAGATTTTCCTGGCGACGCGCTCGGTTTTCATCGACGAGAAGAACGACTCCATCGCCGCATTGTCCCAGACGTTGCCGGATCGGCTCATCGAACAGGTGACGCCGTTGTCGGCCATCAGGCGCTGGAAGTGGTCGCTGGTGTATTGGCTGCCCTGGTCGGAGTGGTGCAGCAAGGCGTCTGGCCTGCCGCGTCGCCAGATCGCCATGATCAGGGCGTCCGCCACCAATTGCGCGGTCATCTCGGCCTTCATGGACCAGCCGACAACACGCCGCGAGAACAAGTCGATGACAGCGGCGACATACAGCCAGCCCTCTGCCGTCCAGATGTAGGTGAAGTCGGCGATCCACCTCTGGTTCGGCCGCTCGGCGACGAACTGGCGGTCCAGAACATTCGGCGCCACGGCGTCGGCGAGCCGCTGACCGCCGTCTTTGGGCAAGCCACGCCGGCGAGGCCGCGCCCGCAAGGCGTTTTCCTGCATCAAGCGCTCGATCTTATGCAGTCCGCAGCAAAAGCCGTCAGCCAGAACATCCCGCCAGACCCGGCGTGCGCCATAGGTTCTGGCGCTGGCGACAAAGCTCGCCCGGATGGAGGCCGTCATCTCCTCATCAAGCTTGTCGCGAGCGCTCGGTCCGCGCTTGAGCCAGGCGTGAAAACCCGACCGGGAGACATCCAGCGCTTTGCAGAGCCACGCCACCGGCCAGATCGAACGGTGCTTTGCGATAAAAGCGAACCTCATTTCGCTTCCCTCGCAAAGAAGGCCGCGGCCTTTTTTAGGATGTCGCGCTCCGCCCGCAGCTTGGTGACTTCGCGCCGCAGGCGCTCGATTTCAAGCTGCTCGGGCTTCATCTGCCCCTGACCAGGAAAGGCGGCGGCCGGATCAGCCGCCAATTCCTTCACCCAACGCCGCAGCATGTTCTCGTGCAGTTCCAGATCCCGCGCCGCCTGCGCAACGCTTACGCCGCGCTCGCGCACCAAACGGACCGCTTCGACCTTGAACTCCCGGCTGAACTGACGCCGTTCCATGCTCCACCTCCGGTTCCGTAAAACACCTTATCTCGGTGTCCACCAAACCGGCAGCAGCTCAAATCGCAACACTGGTCTCCCAGTATGGTTGGATCGAAACCCTGGCATTCTGGTTGACTTGGCCAGTCGGGTAGACGCATCGCTCGGCCTGGTGACAGAGGGCCTACGCTTCGGCTGCTTCTGTCAGGTTTTGAGATGGCAAGGCGCCCACATTCTTCGCGGGCCCGTCACAATAAAGAAGGTGACGAGCGCCAGATCGGGCGAAGCGGTCGCCGGTGCAATGAAGCGTGCAGAGCGTATGGGTTACTGGCTTGCCGCTGTGGGCTCGCAGCGCGCGGTTCTTAATATGATGGGGCTGACCGTATGAGCCGTTGGAATATCGCTAGCATCTTCTTCCTTGGGGCCGGCGGTGCTCGGCGCGACGTCGACCTTACGCCCGGCGCGATTAACATCATTACGGGCGCATCCGGCACGGGCAAGTCAGCACTGATCAAGGCGATCGACTATTGCCTAGGTTCTGGCCAGTGTGAGCTGCCAGCCCACATTCGGCGCAGAAGTCTCGCGGTTGGGGTCAAGTGGGTCCACGGCGACGAGGAAATGGTCGTCGGCAGGATAATCCCGCCTGTTGGGCAAGCGACCAGCACGCAGCTTTTCGTAACGATAGGTCGAAAGCTTCCGATACCCGCGACTATCGGTGATTTTGTTGGCCCGACGAATTTGGAATCGGCGAAGGCGCAGATCGAGCGGGCGTTTGGCATTGGTGATCTGGGGGCAGAAGCCGAACCGGGCCGCACGGTTCGCGGACGTACGACCGTTCGTCATGCGACTCCGTACCTGTTTGTGACAAAGGAGGTCATCGACAGCGAGACTGTGCTGCTTCATGGGCTGGAGCGAGCCGACAAAGCCCCCGATCTCGTGGCTTCAATGCCTTACTTTTTAGGGGCAATCGACGACACGAGCGCGATACAGGAGCGCCAGCTGAAGCAGTTGCAACGCACGCTGGACCGAGAAGAGACCAAAGCCTCTGCCCGAGCGAAGGCTAACACGGCGCTCCGGCAACGGGCCTTTGGTCTCCTGGTTGAGGCAGGCCGGCTTGGCCTCACATCGCCGCCAGCGGAGGATGCGTCGGAGACAGAGCTTCTGGCATCCCTGCAGCAGGCACAATCGATCTCGACGGCGGCGAGCACATATCCCAGCGAGAGCGAGATCGCCGAACTGCAACAACGGCGGGCTTCCATTTTGGCCGATATCGAAACCGCACGCGGCCAGCTCCGGTCGGCGCGCGCCGCGCTCCGAGACGCAAATGGCTTCGCAGCCGTAGTCACGCGGCAACACAAGAAGCTCGGCCTAGCGGAGCATCTCGACCTGCACAAGATCGCCGGCGTCTGCCCGGTCTGCGAGGCACCCTCGGAAAAAGGACGCGAGACCGCGCAGGCGCTGCGGCAAGCACTCGATGTAGTGCGAGCGGAATCGGCGGCCGTCGAACGGGTACAGCCTCGCTTAGCGGGTCACGAGCTCGGATTGCAGGAGAAAATCCGGGGGTTAAACAACGAATTGCGCGAGGTCGATGGTCAGATTCGGAGCTGGCTCCAGCAGTCCGCCGACACGCGTCGGCTCGCGAGCTTGGCTCAGGCCAAGGCGCACCTCCAGGGGCGGATATCCTACTTTCTCGAAGCATCGGCCGAGGAACCGCGGCAATCGTTTGCAGATCTCAACGTGCTGCGCGCGCAGATCGCGAAGCTTGAGTCTCAGGTTGATCGGGAGACGAAGCGCATCAAGCTCAGGCGCGCCGAGACCAAAATTTCCCAGTTTGCCTCGGATATCTTGGCTCAGCTCCCGACCGTAGCACCCTGCGTCGGATCCGAACTTGAGTTCGCCGTCACGGGACCGGAAGTCGTGCTCATCGAAGCCGACAGCGACGCTGTTCTTCGTATGCCGGACGTCGGGTCCGACCAAAACTACCTGGCCATCCACATCGCGCTCTCCTTCGCCCTGCAACGACATTTCGAAGCAATCACAGCTCCGGTGCCGGGCCTTCTCGTCCTTGATCAAATTAGCCGCCCGTACTTTCCCGCTCGCGACGATGATGCGGACGAGCGCGAGATCGCCGGAGGTCAAGAAGACGAAGACATCCAGGCGATGCGCCGGCACCTGGATTTCTTGTTCTCTGAAATCGAAGCGCGGACCGGCCTACAGGTGCTGTTGATCGAGCATGCCTATTTTGCTGATGACCCGCGCTATGTTGGCTCGACACGTGAGCGGTGGACGCGGGCCTCAGGCCGGGCGCTGATCCCGCAAGACTGGCCCATCCGCCCGGATGTTTGATTCCCGAGGCATTTTCACCTGGAGCTACACAGTCAAAGGTGAGCCCCCGCCTAACCAGCGAAAATTTGTGTCATTCTGGCCGCTGCGGCAGGTTATCGAACCTCCTGATACCTCCAAGATTGGCAAAAGGGCTTTGCAAATCGCTCGAACCCTTGCTATACGCGCCCCACACCAGACGTTCCCCGATAGCTCAGCTGGTAGAGCACGCGACTGTTAATCGCTAGGTCGTAGGTTCGAGTCCTACTCGGGGAGCCAAAAGAACTCCCGTAATCACAGCCGAAACATCCGCAAGGGCGCCTACCCGCCTTGTGGAGAAGCCGCTGTTCCCCAAAAACCTCAATCGCGCCGCGGCTCTTCGTCGCCCAGCCCTGCCAGCGAATAGCTCGTGCTGCGCCCGCCTGCTTCGTCTCTCACGAGCACGCCGCGCGCTACGAGGTCATTGATGTCGCGCAGGGCCGTATCGGGCGAGGTCTTGGTCAGCGCCGCCCATTTCTAAGAAGTGAGCTTGCCTTCGAAGCCCTCCAGCAGCCGATTGACGACTTTGCGCTGACGCTCGTTGAGCGGCTGCCCGGCAGCAGTTATTCCCCGCGCGCGATGCGGCGAATAGGACTGTTAAACTCCGCACGGCATGCTCCGGTCGCCCGCCCTATTGCGCCGGCCTTCTACGCAAGAAAGAAAGCCAGGCAAGAACGGCCTGGCCCCCATTCAATAAAGCGCTGCGTTAGCGAACGATCACCGCCCGCGGCGCCGGGCGCACGACGACGGCCCGCGGCGCAGGACGCACGACGACCGCGCCCCTCGGAGCGGCGGCGGCGCAGCCGGCATGATAGCGGCCGCGCGCGCAAACCACCGCCCCCGCCTCGCTCGGAATTAAGGATGCCGAGGCGAGCGTCGCCAGCGCGAGGGCCCCGAATATCGTCTTTCTCATGTGTTTCCTCCCCAAAAAATCAGCCAGATGGCGATTGGAAATCTAGCAGATTTCTACAATGGGAGCGATCCGCCGATTTGGCGCAGGCGAGACGAAGCGGTTCCGCCCCCGCCTGCCCCTGCTCCATCACCAGAAATTGAAGCGGTAGTTCACGCCGAGTCGCACCAGCGCGCCGTCGAAAGTGATGCGCGTGACCGGCGCATTGGCGACCAGCAGCTGGCCGGCCGCGACATTCACCCCGCCGAGATTGATGGTGAGCGGAGACAAAAGGCTGACCGGGCTCGACCGAAGCGAGACGCTGCCGAGATTATAGTAGAGCCCCTCGACTTTCAGGCTCCACTGCGGCGCAAACAGCCACTCCACGCCGCCGCCGACCGTCCAGCCGGCCCGCGTTCCCGAATAGCCGGCTGCGCCCGGCGCGGAAGGGAGGAAGTAGGTTCCGTTGAGCTGGGAATAAGGAAAGGGAACAGGCAGGGCCGCGTCGTTTGCGCCCGTCAAAGTCCCGATCGTCAAAGCCGAATGCGCCGCCGAGGCGCGAACGCCGCCATAGGCGAGACCGCCCGTGCCGTAAATCAGCCAGTCCGGCGTCGCCAGATAGCCGATTCGGCCGCGGACCGTGCCGAGCCAATCGGTGGAGGCGCCGATCTGCCCGCCACCGACGCCGAGGCGGTTGAGATTGCAGCCATTGGTCGAACAGGGCAACAGTCCGGGAACAGCCGGGTCCTTCCAGGCGATGCTGTCACGGGAGACGCCGGCATATGCGCCATTGCCCTGCATCGTCGTTCCCTGGAAATCGGCCTCCAGGCCGACCACCACATGGGCGCCCCACTGGTAATTATAGCCGATTTGTCCGCCGCCGATGAAGCCGCTCTGATCGATATTGGCGACGCCGGAATTGGCGAGCGCCGTCACGCCGGGAATGAGGCCCGTGCCGGGAAGCTGTCGTGCGGGATCGAGGCCGTTCGCGGCGAAAGCGATGCCGTCCAGCAGCGGAGATCCTGCAGTGTTGGCGGCGTTGGAGCCCCATCCGTAGCCGGCGTTCAGGCCCGCGTAAAAGCCGGTCCAAAGCGCGGGAGGCGGAGAGGCCTGCGCAATCGGGGCCTTGAGCGAGGGGAGATCGGCGGCCTCGGCGGAAAAGGCGGCGAGAAGGCAAGCAAAAGCGCCGCCGCGAAAAACAAACATCCTGGCTTTCAACAATTCCTCCCGCCTCGACAAAAAAGCGGGCGAGCTTCTCATCAAGGCGGCGTCGGCGCAATGCATGAGACGGCTGCGGGCGGGCCGGCGCCAAAACTTCCCGTCGGCGTTGCGCCTTTGCAACGGTCCGGGCGAATGGTTAGCCGGAATTGAAGCCCCGGGACGGGCGAGTCGTCCCGCCGCGGGATTTTAGGGACAGGTCGTGGACAAAGCCGGTCCGAATCGGAAGCGGCGAAGTCGCGTCCTTGATTCCTTGCCAAAGCGTGAAGCCTCGCGCAGATTTAAACATGCCGCCATGCGACTCCGTCCGGCGGCGGCTTTTCTGCAGCGCCAACATAACGCGGGGCCGTTTTGTCTCGAATACGAGACGAATTGGCGATTTTCACTCAAGGCCTTGTTTATCCGGCCCGTGCGATTTTCGCCGCGCTTCAGCCAGAATGTTACAGGGGATTGCGAATGTTGAATAACGCCCGCGTCTTAGAGCGCTTTCCGACCGGACGGAATCGTCTGGTCGATAAGAAATCGCTGCAGATTCAAAAAGCTGGAGCGATTTCTTATCGAAAAAGTCTATCGACTTTTTCGGATTTTGCTCGCGCCGGCGCCGCAGCGGCCACGGGAATAGCCCTTGTATGGGCTGTGGGCGCGGCCTCCCCGGCCGCGGCCCAGACCGCGGCCTCGGTACAGGTCAACGCCGCGGGTGGCCTCGCCGCCGTCCCCGCTCTCGGATGGGGACTCAACACCGCCGTATGGGACGGCAATCTGCTCGACGCCGTGGTGCCCAACCTGCTGACCAAAGCGGGCGTCGCGGCGCTGCGCTATCCGGGCGGATCGACTTCGGACGTCTACAACTGGCAGACCAATTCGATCGTTCCCGGCCAGGGAAGCTACGCCAATCCCAACAATAATTTCGACGCCTTCATGGGGCTCGTCAAAACCGTCGGGGCGGCTCCCGTCGTCACCGTGAACTACGGCTCCAACGCCGGCGGAACCGGCGGCGGCGATCCGGCCTATGCGGCGTCCTGGGTGCAATACGCCAATGTCGTCAAAGGCTATGGCGTCAAATATTGGGAGATCGGCAACGAGGTCTACGGCAACGGCGAATATGGCGCGAACTGGGAGACCGACCTGCATTCGCAGCATGATCCCGCCACCTACGGCAGGAATGTCGTCCAGTTCGTCAACGCGATGAAGGCGGTCGATCCCACGATCAAGGTGGGCGTGGTGCTGACTGCGCCCGGCAACTGGCCCGACGGCCAGTCTCCCGACTGGAACACCAATGTGCTGGCGCAATGCGGCTCCGTGATCGATTTCGTCGTCGTCCATTGGTATGCGCAGCAGCCGGGCTCGGAGACCGACGCCGGCCTTCTCGCTTCGCCGCAGGACCCTTCCAGCGGCGTCGCCGCAATGATGTCCAAGCTGAAAAGCCTGATCGCCCAATATGGCGGCGCCCGGGCGGCGAACATCGAAACCTTCGTCACCGAGACCAATTCGGTGGCCTATAATCCGGGCAAGCAGACGCTCAGCATCGTCAACGCCATGTTCACGGCCGACAATATGCTGGCCTGGGTCGAGAACGGCGCGCATAGCGTCGACGTCTGGGACCTGCACAACGGCCCGGTGTGGGGGAACTCTTCTTCGAGCCTGTTCGGCTCCGCCAATTATGGCGATTACGGCGTACTCTCGAACGGCTGGTCCGGAGAGCCTTCGCCGGATACGCCTTTCCCGACCTATTACGGCATGCAGATGGTCTCGCTGCTCGGCAAGGCGGGAGATACGCTGGTCGCGACTTCGTCGAGCAACAGCCTTCTGACCACCCACGCGGTCCAGCAGGCGAACGGAAACCTGGCGCTCCTCCTCATCAACAAGGACCCGACCAATACGGTCAACGCCAATGTATCGCTATCGGGCTTCGTCCCCACAGGCGCAGCGACGGTCTACGCCTACACCCCTTCCAGCAACGGCGTCACATCCACCGGCGCGAGCGGCATGGGCTCGACCTTCTCGATCGCTGCGGCGCCCTATTCGCTGACGACTGTCGTGCTCGCGGGCTCGGGGAGCACCACGCCTCCTCCGCCGCCTCCCCCGCCCCCGACGCCCAGCTTTACTCTTTCCGCCAATCCCACCAGCCTCTCGGTGGTCCAGGGCGCTTCGGGCTCGGCGACGATCTCGGTCACGCCGTCCGGCGGCTTCAACAGCAGCGTCTCCTTCGCGGCGTCGGGCGCGCCCTCGGGCGTGACGGCCTCGTTCAGCCCGACCTCCTCGCCGACCTCGACGACGGTGACGCTCGCGGCCGGCGCGTCGGCGCCCGTCGGAACCAGCGTTTTCTCGATAACCGGGACCAGTGGCTCATTGAGCGCGACGACGGCCCTCGCCCTGACCGTCACTGCGGCTCCTCCTTCGGGCGGCGGCAGCGGTCCGGCGAGCTTCACCGCCAATGCGGTGGGCAGCCCGCCCTGGTATTATGAGGACGATCTCCATCTGACGACCTCGACCCAGATCACGGCCCTCACGGTGACGATCACCGTCCCTTCCGCCAATGTGGCCTATAACGGCGCCTACAACACTTTTGGCGGGCAGATCGTCCAGAGTTTCACCTCTGGCTCGAACTTCGTTTACTCGTTCCAGCTGACGCCGGGCCAGGTCATCTACGCCGGATCGGGAACCTTTGCTGCGCAGATGAACGGCAACGGCACGATGCGCGCCAGCTCGGGCGACCTCTGGACCGCGACCTATACGGCGGGCGGAGCCACCTACACGCAGTCGGGGCATTTCTAGCCGGCTTGCCGCCCGAACGGATTCGTTCGAGCGGCAATCGAAAAAGTGGGAGCGCATTCTTTTGCTGAATGCGCTCGCCCCGCTCGAACCCGCCGCCCTTCTGGCGCGACGCTTGCGTGCAAGGCTGCAGACAACCTTGCCCCGGAGCGAACCATGCTGGATGTCGCGATCATAGGCGGCGGCGTTTGCGGCCTTGTCCTGGCCCGCGAGCTCGCCGAAAAAGGCGTTTCCTTTGCGCTGTTCGAAGCGCGCGAACGTTTCGGCGGGCGCGCGCTTTCCGTCTGGAACCGAACGAGCGGACAACGGCTCGATCTCGGGCCGACCTGGATATGGCCCGAAACGGAGCCCAATGTCTGCGCTCTCGTCGATTCCCTCGGGCTCAAACGCTTCGACCAGCACGACCCCGGCGCGGTCCTTTATCTGGACGATCCCGAAAAATCCCCCGCCGAGCGCGCGCAGCCCGGCCTCCATGCCGGGGCGCAGCGCATCGAAGGCGGCATGGGCGCGCTGGTCCAGGCCCTGGCGGCGGCGGCTCCGCCGGAATCGCTGCGCCTCGGCTGGCGCCTCATCGCCACGCGGGACATCGGCGATCATGTTGAACTCGACTTCGAAACCTCGGGAAAAACCGAAACAGTAGTCGCGAAGCGGGTCGTGATCGCGGTTCCCCCGCGCCTCGTCGCCGAGCGCATGGCCTTTTCGCCTCCGCTCGCGGAGCATCTTCTCGCGGCGATGGAGGATACGCCGACCTGGATGGCCTTCGCCGCCAAGGCGGTCGCCGGCTACAGCGGGGCGCCCGACTGGCGCACGCAGGGGCGTTCCGGCAATGCTTTCGTCACCCATCATCAGGCGGCGCTCTCCGAAGTGTTCGACGCTTGCGACGCCAGCGGCGAAAAGGCTGCGCTCGGCGGCTTTTTCGCCCTCACTCCGGAACTTCGCGAAAGCTTCCGCGTCGGTCTGCAGATTCTCGTCGAAAGCCAGTTCGTGCAGCTGTTCGGAATGGGCGTAGCGGACGGAGAAACCCAGATCCAGGACTGGTCGCTGGAGCCCCTTACCTGCGCCGACGCGGACCGCTACCCGCTTGCGGAGCGCCCGATCTACGGCTCCACTCTGCTCGCCCGGCCGCAATGGCGCGGCAAGCTTTTCCTCGGCGGGTCGGAGACCGCGCGCGAGGGAGGCGGACATGTCGAGGGCGCGGTCAACGCAGCGATGCGCATCTGCGAGCAGATCACCGCGAACCGGGGCGAATTCGGCGCGATCTCCAGCGATCTTTCGGCTTCGCCGGAAAAGGTCAACGAGCTGTGCCTGGAGCGCTTCGCGGCCTGGGCGGCCGCCCAGCGCGCGCCGACCTTCGCAATTTATCGCCGCCGGCTGGTCGAGTCGCTGTCACGCGGCCAGAGGGAGCAATTGACCCAGCGCGCCATGCTCGGCGCGGTGGAGGAAACCCTGGGCGCCGCGCTCATCGTGATCGAAGATCTCCCCTTCGACGCCGCGCGCGTCGCAGTGGAACGCGGGCGCTCCGATCTCACGCCCAAAGTCCAGGCGGCGTTCAACGGCTTTTTCCAGGAGCTGCTGGATTCGGTCGTCGAATTCAACCAAACCTCCTGCGCATTGTCGAACTTCCCCGACGAGCACCACCCTTCGAAGGATTATATTTCGACCACATTGCGGGACGTCGCCGCGGCGTGGCGGGAGTTCTCGCTCGACGCCAACGGACTGCTGATCGAAAAGCGCGGGAGGGAACGGGAGAGAGCGACGCGCTCGGCGGGGTAAGTCGCTTTCCGGCGCATTGTTGTTAGCTTTGCGACAGTTTTGTCGACCCGACGCCGCGTTCGAGCCGCGCCGGCTGCGGTCAGAGCGTTTCCAGCCGAAGTGGGCGTTGGTTCGGCCTGGAAAACGCATTAAAACAAAAACTTGGAGTCTTTTCATGTTCCCATGAAACATGAAAAGACTCTAGCCGCCGGACTGCGGCCCGAAAGGCTTTGGCCCGAGGGATGCAATACGCGCGGGAAAGCAACCGCGGGCTGGAGGAAATAATGGCGCGCGCACTGACCGCCTATCTGAAGAAAGAAGACGTTCCCTCGCGCGAGGCGCTGCAAGGCGCGCTGGACCCGATGGGGTTCAAGATCGTCGTCGACAACGACTACACGCCGTTCGAGACCAGAGGCTATGTTCCCTGCGCTCTCGACGGGGAAGACGCCGGCTTCGATCTGCGCTTCCAGGAAGCCGCAGCGGAGTCGCAGTCGAAATTCTCGCTCGCGGACGACGCCGTCGTCATGGCGATCCGCTGGGGCGGCGACCCTCGAGAAGAACTCGCCGCTCTCGCAGTGGCCTCTGCGCTCGCGCTTCAGTTTGGAGCGACGGTGGAGGAGCCCGGCGCGAACGACCCCCTGTCGCCGGAAGAAGTGCTGGCGAAAGCGCGCAAGGCCGCAAAATCGCTGTAGAGCGTTCGGTTAAATCGATTCGACAGCCGCCGGCGCTCCGGGAAAATCCTTCTTCGGCTCGCCTCTCCGCGCGAAACACATCCCCTCGAGACCATGTCATCAGATTTTTCTTCGTCGTCCTTCGATCTGGCGCAAACCCATCCCGGGCTGGGCGCGTTGCGCATGGCCTGCCTTCTCGCCGAATCGGGCGCCGAGCCCGATGACGAGGCGCTCAATCTCATCTACGAAGTGGTCAACGCCGGTTGCCTCGTCAGCGCCAATCCGCGCGAACTCTGGCCCGAGCTGAAGCGCGGGCTCATGACGCAAGAGCCCTCCAAATTCCTGCGCATCCTGCGCCGATGCGGGGCGCTCTCGCAGCTCGCGCCGGAGGTGTCGGCGCTGTTTGGCGTGCCGCAATTGTCCGACAGCCTCGGGCAGGTCGACATCGGCGCGCATGTGCTGGAAGCTTTGGACGAAGCGGCCCGGCGCGACGCGCCTGTCGCGGTTCGCTTCGCTCTGTTCGTCATGAATGTCGGCAAGTCGGACTCGCCGCCCGAGCATCTCCCGGTGCATTACAAGCATGTCGATCGCGGCCATCCGCGCATCGAGGCGCTGTGCGCGCGAGTCGGCGCGCCGAGGGATTCCCGCGATCTCGCCATGCTGGCGCTCGCCGAATGCGAACGCGTCCACCGCGTCTCGGAAGTGCGCGCGGGCCCCATCGCGCTGATGCTCGAACGCCTCGGCGCTTTCGGCGCGCCCGAACAGTTCCGGCAATTCATGACGGTCTGCGCTTGCGATTTCTGCGCCCATCCCGGCCACGGAGGAAAGCCTTACGCCCAGGCCGCCCTGCTGGGGCGAGCGCTCGACGCCTGCGCCGGCATAGCCGGAGACGACCCCGATGCGTTGGCGACGGCGCGCGCGGAGGCTATCGCCGTCGCCTTCAATTCCCAGCGCTGGTCGTGAGAACCACACGCCCCGTTTGATCGGAAAATGGCGGGCTACGCCGGCCCGCCCCTGCCCGCGCTCCAGCGGTTCGCCGCCTCGGCGACGCGGCGCCCGAGATGCTCGGCGGTCTTGAGGTCCGCCGGCGTCGGCCCGTATTCCGGCCCCTGGTCGGCGTTGGACTGCGCCATCGCCCCGAGAAAGCTTCCGAGCCGGTTCAAATCCTCCGCGCGGCCCGCGCTGGAGTTGTTTCCCGGCATCAGACCGAGGCCGACCCAGACCATGGCGTGCTGGGCGGCGAAAATCGCAAGCTGTTGAAGCGTCGCGAGCTTGTCGCCGCTCTGGCTCGACGAATTGGTGAAGCCCGCCGCCAGCTTGTCCTTCCAGCCCTGTTCCACCCAGACCCTGGAGCTCGCATCCATGAAAGCCTTAAATTGCGCGGAGGCGCTGCCCATATAGGTCGGCGATCCGAATATGATCGCCTCGGCCTTTTCCAGATCGGCCCAATGCCGCTCGGCTTCTTCCACCTTTATCAGCGCCGCTGAGACGCCGGGAACCGTCAGGGCTCCCCGAGCGACGGCTTCGGCCTGTCTCGCAGTGTGGCCGTAGCCGCTGTGATAGACGATCGCGATCAGAGACATGGTTCGGCTCCTTCTTCGCGGTCAGATCGACGACGGCGCTAGAGAATTGCGGCTTGCGCCGGGCAGCCGAAGCGCGAAGGCCCCCGGCCCCACCAGCGCCTGCACCAGCAGCAGCATGATCCAGAGCGCCGGAAACTCCCAGCCGCCGTTGGCGGCCGAGAACAGCCAGCCGTTGTGCAAATGGACGAGCAAAGCCCCGACGAGAACGGGAACGAGAGCGAGCGAAACCGTGCGCGTGAAGAGGCCGGTCAGCAGCGCGAGGCCGCCGAGAATCTCGAGGCCGACGACGACATAGGCGAGAGCGGCGGGATAGCCGAGCATGGCGAAGAATTTTACCGTGCCCGGAAGCGTGAACACGAAGACCTTGAGCAATCCATGGGCGAGGAACATGACGCCGAGGGTCAGACGCAGCAGCAGAGCGCCATAGGGAGCAGTGATCGAAACGGGCATGATGGTTGTCCTTCTCTCGAAGCCGGGAGACGAAAACGCCCGCCGGCCCGGAGATGGATACCCCACCATTCTGTGGAGATAATCCCGCTTTGAGGAGATTGATTATCTGATATCATGGAACAATATGGACCAGATCAATTCCATGAAAGCCTTCGTGGCTGTGGCCGAAACCGGCCATTTCGCGCTCGCCTCCGAGCGACTCGGCCTATCCAGGGCGATGGCGAGCAAGCTGGTGGCGGATCTCGAAACCCATCTCGGCCTGCGCCTGCTCAATCGCACCACGCGCAGGGTCGGCCTGACCGAACAGGGCGCGACCTATCTCGAACGCTGCCGCGACATTCTCGCCGCCATTGACGAGGCCCATGCCGAAGTCACCTCGCAGGGCGCCGAGCCTGCGGGTCGTCTGCGGGTGACGGCTCCCGTCTCGTTCGGCTCGTCGCATATCGCGCCGCAGCTTTCCGCCTTTCTGGAGCGTCATCCTCGCGTCGAGGCGGAGCTGGTCCTCAACGACCGCATGGTCGACATCGTCGAAGAGGGCTTCGATCTCGCCATTCGCGTCGGCCGGCTCGCCGACAGCTCCCTTATCGCGCGCAGGATCGGCGTGACCCGCCTCCTGCTTTGTGCGTCGCCGACCTATCTGGCCGCGCACGGACGCCCCAAAACTCCAGCCGATCTTTCCCGCTACCAATGCCTGCTCTATTCCTACGCCAGCACCGGCGCGGTCTGGACGTTCTCGGGGCCGAACGGAACCGAGACGGCGCGGGTCTCGGGACGAGTTCTGAGCAATAATGGCGAAGCGCTCTGCCGAATGGCGGCTGCCGGCTTCGGGGTGACGGGGGCGCCCGATTTCATGGCCGAGCCCTATCTCAAATCCGGGGCGCTGGAGCAACTGCTGGTCGACTACCCCAGCGAACCGGCCGGCATCTATGCGATCCATTCGAGCCGCCGCCATGTGCCGCCGAAGGTCAGGGCCTTTATCGACCAGCTCGCCTCGGCGTTCGACAGCGGGAACGGTCTGGTCTGACGCCGCGGCCCGCGCTGCCGCAGGCCGCCGGAAAGGCGTTTTGGCGCCTTGCGCTTATCGGAATATTGAGCCTTTGCGCTCAAGCTCGCTTCCCTCACCGGAGCGAACCCGCCATGCCGAGTTTTCATCGTCCCCTCGTCGTCGCTGTCCTGGCGCCCGCAATCCTGCTTCCGTCCGCGTCGAGCGCGCAGACGATTCAGGCTTGGGTTTCGGGTCACGGAACGGACGGAAACAATTGCAGCGTTTCCGCGCCCTGCCGGACCTTCCAATACGCCCATGACATCGTGGCTGCGGGCGGCGAGATCGACGTGCTCGATGGGGCCGATTACGGCCCTGTCACGATCGCCAAGTCCGTCAGCATCGTCAACGACGGGGCGGGGGTCGCCACCATCATCCAATCGGCGGCGGGCATGAACGCGATCACCATCGCCGCCGGCGCCGGCGACCTCGTGTATTTGCGCGGCCTCTCGCTCAACGGCCTAGGCGTCGCGGCGAACGGGATCAGCCTGACCTCGGGCGGGGAATTGGAGGTGGTCAATTGCGTCGTCCGCCGCTTCATGAGCCACGGCGTCGATCTCGAACCCACGACTTCCCTGAGCTTTTCGATCTCCGACCTGCTTGCGTCCCAGGACGCCAATGCGGCGATTAACCTTCGCCCGGCGGGAGATATGACCGGCTCCATCGACGGCCTCAAGGCCAGCTACAGCGTCAACGGGGTGCAACTGGCGGGAGACGCCTCGGCAGGATCGGCGAACGTCTTCGTTTCCGTGGTGCGGAGCGTCGCGAGCAGCAACAACAACGGCTACGCCGCATTTTCGGCTTCCGGCCACGCCAACGTCAGGATGACGGTGAGCGACTCCACCGCCTCCAGCAACGGCGCCGGAGTCTATGCCGGGCCAGGCGGGCAGATCGCGGTGTCGCATTCGAACCTGGTCGGAAACGGCGTGGCAGTCTACAGCGCTTCGACCGGCGGAATCCAGACCGAGATCACCAGCAACCTCGTCTTCAACGGGACCATCATGTCGGGACCGGGCAACGCCCAGGCCTATCCGCAGAAGTGAGCGTCGCCGGAGCGCAAGCGCGATCCAGTCGAGCGCCGCGAGCTACGACGCTCCCCTGAGATGCGCGATCCTGACCGGAACTGGCGGGTGGGAATAATAGAACAGCGCATATATCCGGTCGGGAGTGAGAGTCGCGAGATTATCCCGCGTGAGGCGGGTCAGAGCCGAGATCATCGGTTCTTCGCCCACCATGGACTTGGCGAAATCGTCGGCCTCGAACTCCGCCCGGCGCGACCGCCAGGAGAGCAGCGGCGACAATATGTGCATGACCGGGTCCTTGGCGAGATAGGCGGCGATCAGGGCGAGGCCCGGCTCGTAAGGCAGGCCGAAAGCCAGGGTGAGGCCGTTGGGCCCCAGCGCCCAGCTCAGCGCGGCGAAGCCCGCGAAGGCGACGGCCGCGGTCAGGGCCAGCATCTGCCTCACATGGCCGAATTTGAAGTGGCCGAGCTCATGGGCGAGGATCGATTCGATCTCTTCCGGCGTGTGCCGGGTCAGCAAGGTGTCGTAAAAGACGATGCGCTTGGCCTTGCCGAAGCCGGTGAAATAGGCGTTGCCGCGCGATGAGCGCCGGGATGCGTCCATCACGAACAATCCGCGCGACTCGAAGCCGCATTTGCGCAAGAGACGCTCGAGCCGCTCGCGCATGGCTTCATCCGGCAAAGGCGAGAATTCATTGAACAGCGGCGCGATGAAGGTCGGATAAATCGCGATCATCGCCACCATGAACAGGATGAAGCCGGCGAAGGCGAACAACCACCAGCTCTCGGGCCACGCATGCAGGACCGCGAACATTCCGTAAAGCAGGGGCGTCATCACCACGAATTCGAGCATCCCCGCCTTCAGCTGATCGACGAAGAAGCCGGGAACGGTCTGACGGTTGAAGCCAAACCGCGCCTCCAGCCAGAAGGTCTCCGCGAAATCGAAGGGCAGTTGCAGCAGGGACGACGCAAGGCCGAAGGCGAGCACGATGGCGACGCTCCTGGTCAATCCCGGCTCGATGACCGCGCCGATGGCGAGGTACAAGGGCGTCAGCCAGAAGACGAGCCACAGCAGCGAGACTGCGCCGTCGAAGATCGCCGAAACGATCGAAAAGCGGGTCTTCAGGAGATTGTATTCCGCTGCGCGGCGATGCTCCTCCAGGGTCACGTGGTTCGCAAAATCGGCGGGGACGGCCTGACTGTTTTGCGCCACCCAATCGAGCTGCCGCAGCCGCAGATAGACCCCGAGGGCCGTGGACAAGACGATCGCTACGCAAATGATTGCGGCCAGGGAAGTCATCTCGAGCTCCTGAATCACGCGAGCCCGCAGCCCGCGGAATTTACGCAGAGAAAAACGCGCTCGCCCGCAATATAGGCTGGCGGCCGGAGATTGCGACAGCGATTATTCCCGTGGCAGGACGGGTCACGCGCGCGGCAGAAGCAGGTCTCGCGCCTGGTTGAGCGTCGCCGCCCGCTCCACCGAACCGCCGTGGTCGGGATGGGCGGTCTTCATCCTGGAGCGATAGGCCCGCTCGATCTCGTCGCGGCTGGCTCCCATTCTAACGCCCAGAATGGCGTATGCTTGCGCTCTGGGATTGTCGAACCTCGTCTCGTCCCCATCGCGGTGGCCGAAGCCCTGCCCGCTCTCTTCTCTGGCGGACTTGCTTTCGCCCCGGCGCGAGGCCTCTGCCGCGGCCCGGTCGAAGGACTGGAAGCGCCGCTCGTCTGTCGTTTCTTCGTCGACCAGTCCAAAATCGACCAAGGCTTCATGCAGCCGATAGCCGATATCGTGCATGCACAACGCCGCGAACCAGCCTGCGCAGGTCGCGAGAACAGCCCGCGCCGCCATCACGACCTCGGGGAACAGACTCTGGAAGCGAGGGATGCGCCTGGCCGTCTCCAGGACGGCGTGCCCTTGCAGTCCGGCGGAAAAAGCCGCGATGTAATCGACCCGCTCCAGCGTAACGTCCGGAGCGACGGTGGGAGCGAAGAAGACGAGGGCGATTCCGGCGATCCAGAACCAATCGCTCCAGCCCCGGGCCTGCCGGCTGGCGAACCCGCGCAGCAGGAAATAAAGCGAGGCCGTCGCAATCGCCCCGAGCGCCAGCCATGTCTGCGCCGCGGCGAAAGTCGCGAGGACCGGCCTTCCGAGCGCAGCGGCGGCGGTCTGCAGAACGAATTGCTGACCCGTCGCCAGCCTGTGCAGGTAAAGAACGTCGACCCACATCGGCGCGAGCTGATCCGCCGACGTCGCGAGGAGAACCAGCATCGGCGCCAGCGCAGCCGAAAACACGAGCGACGAGGAAACGATCAGGGCGACGCCGAGGCCGCGCGATTCGAGAGCGGTTTCCCCGGGACCGACGTCAAAAGGATCGAAGGAAATAACGGATCTCCCCTGGCTCGTTCCGTTCGCCTCGCCGCGCTCAGGCCGCGACGACCTTTCGGCCCCTGTTCATCAAGGCGAAGGGCGCCCCGCTCAAAAGGATATCGAATTCCTCCAGGCTCTGATGCCGCCCGTTCACCGAAAGGCGGGGCAGCGCGTGCAAATGTTCCGCGTGTTCGGAGAAAAGCATGCCGGGACGGGTGGTCACGCCGCTGGCGAAGCCGAGCTCCCGCGCCAGCGTGAATTCTCGCCGCCCGGCCGAGGTTGCGTCTCCCACCGGATAGCAGAAATGGCGGGCGTCGACGCCGAGTTCCCGGACGATTGCGGCTCTGCTCTCCGACATTTCCCTGATAGCGGCGCCGGCGTCGAGCTTTGCGAGGCGCGCATGGGTGACGCTATGGGCGCCGATGGTCGCGAGCTCGTGACGCGCCAGCGGCTCCAGCGCCTTCCAATCCAGGCACAGGTTCGCCGTGAGCCGCAGCGGATCGATGCGGGCCTCCGCGCACAGCGCAAGCGACACGCGCAACAGCTCTTCCTCGCCGCCCGCGCGCAGGAGCCAGTACAGTTCGGAAAAGGCCTCGCTCTTTTCGGCGGCGGTTTCGCAGCGCATGTCGAGGCGCCGGCCTCCCGCTACGATGTCGATTCGATCGAGGCGGCGGAACGCCTCCTCCATCTCGACCCACCACAGGCGCGCCGAGCCGTCCGCGAAGCCCGAGGCGATATAGGCGGTGAAGGGAGCGCCGCGCCGCTCCATCACCGGCAGGGCGTTTTCGACCAGATCGCGATAGCCGTCGTCGAAGGTGAGCGCGACAAAGGGCGGCGCGTCGCTTTCGCCCCGACGCAATTCGGCCAGAGCGTCGTCGAGCGAGACGATCCTCACGCCCCGATTGTGAAGATGGTCCAGCAGCGCTTCGAGAAAGTCGGGGGAGATTTCCAGCGTCTGATTGGGCGCGAAGTCCCGATGGGCGGGATTGCGCACGCTATGGAGCATCAATATCGCACCCCGTCCGCGCGTATAGGCTTCGGCCAGGCGGTGCGCCCCGCTGGCGCGAAAGAATCCCATTCCCGCCTCGATGGCGATCTCGCGCCAATTCGTCATTCTGATTCTCCGGAAGCCCATCCGCCTCTCGGGTTTCAAATCGCAAAGCCCGGTCGGCCGTATCGCAATATCGGTGAATACGACGAATGGACTCTCGCCAATTTTCATTGACCTTTTCTTGTTAAGGACAAGGAAACGTGGCGAAATTAGCGGGCTCGGGCGCGGCATGGTTACTAAAGTCGAAACTTCGGCGCTTTCCGAGCCTGCAGTCGAAGCGTTTCCTCGCCTCGACGACGCGCGCGAAGCCTGGCGCGAACTCTTCGCCTGTGCGCCCGCAAGCCCTTACCAAAGCTATGATTATGTCTCGGCCTGGCTGGAGACCCTCGGCGCGGGCTCTCGCCTCGCGCCGATGATCGTCGTGGCGCGCGGCGGCGACGGGCGGCCGGAAGCTCTCGTTCCCCTGGCCGTGCGAGAATTCGCCGGATTTCGCGTGGCGGAGTTTCTGTGCGGGCGGGAAAGCAATTTCAATCTGGCTTTGACGAGGCCCGGAGCCGGGCTGAACCTTCGTGATCTGCTCGTTTCGGCCGCACGCGGACAGGCGCGTCCTCCCGATCTGTTCTATCTACGCAATCAGCCCCGCTCTTTCGCGGATTTCGAGAATCCCATGATCGGCCCGGACGCCAGGCCCAGTCCGAGCTTCGCCTACGCCTCGCGCCTTCCCGCCTCCGCCGCCGCGCTCGAAGAACGGTTCTCCAAAGACGCGCACAAGAAGCTGCGCAGCAAGACGAGGCGATTGTCGTCGCTGGGCTCCCTCGCTTTCGAGCATGACGCGCGCAGCGCGCGCAGGGATGAAATAATCCGGGCTCTGGCGACGCAGAAAGCCGCCCGTCTCGCAACCATGGGCGTAGCCGGCTTCAATGCAGACGTGGCGCGCGCGTTTCTCAGCGCCGTCGCCGACTGCGGCCTGCTCGAAGTCCATGGCCTGAGCGTTTCGGGACGGGTCGTCGCGGCCTATGTCGGCCTCGTCGATCGCGGCAGATTCTGCGGGCTGTTCAACTCCTTCGACATGGAGCCGGAGATCGCGCGGCTTTCGCCTTGCGATATCCTGCTTCATGCCCTGCTGCAAAATCTCGTGGCGCGAGGATTCTCCCATTTCGATCTCGGCGTGGGAGAGGCCCGCTACAAATCCGCCGTCTGCGAGGAGACCATCGCGCTTTATGACAGCATTATCCCCGTGACGACGCGCGGAGCGCTCGCGGCGCCCCTGTTCAGAAAATTCATCGACGCCAAAAGAGCGATCAAGCAGACCCCTGCCCTCGCGCGAGCGCTGGAGAAAATCAGGCGGCTCGTCGTTTGAGCCAGAGCGTTTCCGCCCGAAGCGGATACCGATTCGGCGAGGGAAACGCGTTAGAACTCTATGCCGCCACGGCGTCGCCGGCGGCGTCTTCTATCAGCTGGACGTCGCCGTGCGAGCGCGCGAAGAGATCGAACAATTTATGCGCGACCGGATCGCCGTCGCGCAGCAGCACCTTGTCGAACAAAGGCGCGAAGCCCAGTGCGTCCGCCGCCGAATTGACCGTCAGGATCACGAAATCATAGGTGCGCGCCAGGGCCTCCAGAACCGGCTCCATCTCCTCTCCGTCCGCCTCGCCTTCCAGCCCGGAAGGGATGAAATGGAGACGGGAGCCCGGGTCGCGTCGGATGATCTCCGCGAAATCGGCCTCCCCGGCGAGAAGCTCCCGCAGTCCGCTCGCGACAGGCCTGTCGGGGTCGAGCTGCCGATCCAGGATCTCGTTTTGATCGGCGTAGATCAGCACCGCCCGGCCGCGACGGGAAAGGCCGCGGGCCAGCGCCAATATGGTTCCGGACGCGACCCCGCTGGCGTCGCCGCTGACCGCCAGCACTTTGACGCAGGAGGAGGTCATACGCGCAGCGTCGATGCCGCCGATGATGTCCCGCTCGCTGGCGATGCGTTTTTCTTCGCTCGCGTCGACCGCCTCCTCGTCCTCATCTTCATCCTCGTCGATGGCGGCAAAGGGTTCGGCCGCACTTTCCGACACGAACCGATCGCTTTCAACGGCGCCGGAAGGGCGTGAAGTCGGATCGTCGGCTCGCCTCGCATCGCCGAAGCTGAAGCGCTCCAGCAACGAAGCGGATCGGGGCCGCGCCGGCGTTTCGCCCGGCGCCGGGGGGACGACGCGCGCCCTGCCGGAAAGCAGCTCTCCCGAGATGATTGCGCCCGAAGACAGGATCAGCGCGGCCAGAGCAGCGAAAGCAGTGATCGGAATTTTCTTCGGGAAGGACGGAGCCTGCGGCGCCAGCGCCCGCTGGACGATGCGCGCGTCGGCGGGCGTCGCCTGAGCGTTCTCCCGGGCCAAAGCCTCCTGATATTTGGCTGTCGCGCTTTCGAGCTGTTCCCTGTAGAGCCGCACGCTGCGCTCGAGCTCGCGCAGCTGCACTTCATCGGCCTCCGACGAACCCACCACCTGCTTTTGCGCATCGAGCGTCTGCTTGAGGTTTTCGACCCGCGCGCCGGCGATACGAGCGTCGTTTTCGAGCGACCGGGCGATTCGCTCGGCCACGGCGCGCCCCTGCGCGTCGAGATCGCCGAGCTGCGCCTGCAGCTCCTTTATGCGCGGATGGCCGGGAAGCAAGGTGCGCGACTCCAGGGCCAATTGCGCGCGCAGCGTCACGCGCTGTTCCAGCAGACGCCGGAACACTTCATTGTTGGCCACGTCGGGGATGTCGCCGATGCGATTCTGGCGCAGCATCTCCCGCAGCAATTTGGCCTTGGCCTGCGCATCGGCCTGGGCCGTGCGCGCCAGCGACAGTTGCGTGTTGAGCTCGCTCAAATGCTGGGTGTTGATGGTCGTGTTGTTCGAGCCGACCAGAAGACCCGATTTCACCCGGAACTGCTCGGCGCGCAGATCGGCTTCCGCCACCTGCTTGCGCAGTTCGGCGACGAGCGCGGCCAGCGTCTTTGCGGCTCCGCCCGCGTTGTCGCGCTTGGCCTGCTGCTGAAATTCGATATAGGCCTCGGCCACGGCGTTGGCGCCGCGCGCCGCAAGATCGGGATTGCGGGACGAGAATTCGATGGAAAGAATGCGCGTCTTGGTCGGCGACAGCACGTTGAGCCTGTCGGCGAAAGTCTCGAGGATTCGTTCTTCGGGAGTGAGCTGCGTCGGATCGCGCATGAGGCCGAGCAGCACCATCGCGCGCGTCGCCAGTCCCATGCCGTTGGCGAGAGGATCGAACTCGACATCGCCCTGCAGGCCGAGAGTCTTGATGACGCGCCGCGCCAGATCGCGCGAGGTGAGCACCTGTATCTGGCTTTGAACCGCCTCGGCGTCGGGGAGGATTTCGGTCGCGCGGTCGTTCTTTTCCGAGCGCGGGAGGAAATTTTCCTGGTTCTCCAGCAGGACCCTCGACTCCGCCGTGTAGCGCGGCTTCACGACATTGACGAAAACGAGCGCGCTCAGGAAGGCGGCGATCGTCGGCCCGAGAATCCACCAGCGCTTTTCGGAAAGGGCGCGGAGAATATGCGAGAGATCGATCTCGCCCGTCACGCCCCTGTCGCTCATGTCGCGCGCGCCCGCATTCATCCTGATGCTCCTGACTGTGCGGGAAGATTTAAACAATTATGGTTGCGGCGAGGTTAATTGGAGCAGGAGCGCGGTTTACCCTGCGTTTCGGTTAAGGTTTGTTAACTACGATCGCATAAAAATCACGTCGTTTCGTCGGCCGGGAAAGCCATCCACAAGAAAGACTCGGATCGCAGATGACGAGATTTGCTGCTCTCCTGTTTTGCGCGCTGGCGCCGGCGTTCCTGTCGGGCTGCGCCGCGCCCGGAGACTATCGCCCAGAATTATTGGCGACGTGGCCGGAGAAGGGTTACGCGCTCGGCGCAGGCGACCGGCTGCGCATCATCGTGTTCGGACAGGACTCCCTGTCGAACTCCTATACCGTCGACGGCTCCGGACATATTTCGATGCCGCTGATCGGTCCCGTTCTGGTCAACAACCGCACCACCGCCACGGTGGAGCGCGAAGTCGCCGAGCGCCTGCGGGCGGGATATGTCCGCGATCCGCGCGTCTCGGTGGAGGTCGAAGCCTACAGACCTTTCTTCGTGCTCGGGGAAGTGACGGCCGCCGGCCAGTTCCCTTATGTGGAAGGCATGACCGCGCGCACTGCGATTGCGATTGCGGGCGGCTTCTCGCCGCGGGGCTACCAGGGAGAGGTCGACATCACCCGCGTGATCGACGGCGCTGCGGTGACGGGACGCGTTCCGCTGGATACGCTCGTGCGGCCCGGCGACACCGTGACGGTGCGCGAGCGCATATTCTGACCGCCCATTTGCGGCGGCGCAGAGTTTTTTCGTAACATTCCGGCGGTCCGGGTCCGACGGAAGGAACATCGCATGTGCGCCGAGCCTGCCGCTACGCCAGAGGGAACCGAGCCGCGCGAAAAGCGCCTCGGCGGCGTCGCTCCCCAGCCGACGCTGGCGGAAATCGCCAGCTTCAGCGCTCCCGACCCGGCCTATTCTCCCATAGTGGTCGCGGGCCTGGTCCGGCTCGGAGAATTACTGCTGCTCATGGGCGTCGGCTTCGGCGTGCATCATATCCATGTCGCCGCGCAGTGGGGGATTTCCGCAGAATATCTGGTCGTCATTCCCGCGATGTCCTTCCTGGCCGTATTCGCTTTGCAGGGGATGCGCCTTTATCACCTCGCGGCGCTGCGCTCTCCGATCCATCACGGATTCAAGATCGCGGGAGCCTGGTCGGCGGTGTTCGTGGCCGCGCTCGCCGCCATCTTCTTTTTCCGGGTCGACAACAGCTTCTCCCGCGTCTGGCTGGCGGGCTGGTATGTCGGCGGGCTTTTCGCCCTCTTCCTCGAACGCTTCGCCGTTGCAGCCGCCATCCGCGCCCTGACGCGAAAGGGGCGGCTCGACAGAAGAACCGCCATCGTCGGCGGCGGACCTTCGGCGGCGCCGGTGCTGAGCGCTCTCGCGGCGCAGGAAGAAGGCGATTTGCGGATCGTCGGCGTGTTCGACGATCGCGCCGACACGCGCTCGCCGGATGTCGTCGCCGGCTATCCGAAGCTCGGCACGGTGGATGATCTCGTGGAGTTCGCGCGCCATGCGCGGCTCGACCTCATCATCTTCACCCTGCCCATCACGGCCGAGGATCGCCTGCTGCAGATGCTCCGCAAATTATGGGTGCTGCCGGTGGACATCAGACTGGCGGCTTACACCCACAAGCTGAAATTCCGGCCCCGTTCCTATTCCTATCTCGGCGACGTTCCGGTCATCGACATTTTCGACAAGCCCATCGCCGACTGGGACGTCTTCGTCAAAGCCGCCTTCGACAAGATCGTCGGCGCCTTGTGCCTCGTCGCCGCGGCGCCGGCGATGCTGGCGATCGCCCTCGCCATAAAAATCGACTCGCCCGGCCCCGTGCTCTTCAAGCAGAAGCGCTACGGCTTCAACAATGAGGAGATCGAGGTCTACAAGTTCCGCTCGCTCTACGCCGACCAGCAGGACCAGAGCGCCTCAAGGCTCGTCACCCGCGACGATCCGCGCGTCACCCGGGTCGGACGCCTCATCCGCAGGACGTCGCTCGACGAGTTGCCTCAACTGTTCAACGTCGTTTTCAAGGGCAATCTGTCCCTGGTGGGGCCGCGGCCCCACGCGATGCACGCCCGCGCGGCGGAACGGCTCTATGATGAAGTCGTCGACGGCTATTTCGCGCGCCATCGCGTCAAGCCCGGCATAACCGGCTGGGCGCAGATCAACGGCTGGCGCGGCGAAACCGACACGCCCGAAAAAATCCAGGCGCGCGTCGAGCATGACCTCGATTACATCGAAAACTGGTCGCTGATGCGGGACGTCTATATTCTGGCCCTGACGCCCTTCGCGCTGCTGAAAACGGAGCGCGCTTACTGACCCTGCGGGAGATTTCATTGAACCGGCGGATCTATGCAATTGCTCTCATCGCCGCGCTGCAGGGCGCGGCGGGCGTGGCGCTCGCCGCCGTCGCGGCGCATGTCGACGCCAGCCCCACGCTCGCGACCGCCAGCCAGTTCCTGATGCTGCATGCTGCGGCGGGGATCGGCCTCGCGGCGCTTTGCGCGGCTTCCCCTTTGGCCCGCACAGGGCTGATCTACGCGACCTTCGCCCTTCAGGGCGGCGTCACCCTGTTTTGCGCCGACCTCGCCCTGCGCGCGACCGCACATGGAAAGCTGTTCCCTTTCGCCGCGCCGATCGGCGGCTCGGCGACGATAGCGGCATGGCTCGCCATTGCGATCTGGGCGGCGCTGCGCCTTGCGAAAAAAGAAGGCTGAGCGAGAGGCGCGCGGAAAGCGCAAACGCCGAGCCGCGTCCCGCCTAAAGCAATAGCAAAGTTAACCTTAACGTGATTCATGGCCTCGCTACAGTTATGGCGAGGCCCCGGTCTCAACCAAAATAGCAGCGCGCGAAGCTGGACAATGGCGCGCTTACGCCGCACCATGAGCTATGCGCAGCTCGGAGACCTCATTAAGCGTCAACGAATCCCGGACGTCGGTCGAATCCGACGGCGGCGGCGCCTCGCTGGTCGGCCTGCGCATCCTGATCGTCGAAGACAATCCCTTCATCGCCATGGCGGTCGAAGAAATGCTGAGCGAGCAAGGGCTTGTGATAGGAGGCGTGGCGAATACGCTCGAGGGGGCGCTGCGCTTCATCAAGGCCGCGCCTTATGATCTCGCCCTGCTCGACGTTAATATCGGCGAAAGAAAGATTGACCCTGTCGCGGAAGCGTTAACCCTTTTGGGCACGCCTTTCGTCTTCACCACAGGCTGCGGCAGAGCGGGCCTGCCGGAAGCCTTCCGCGACCGCCCCGTGGTCGAAAAGCCCTTTTATTTCGAGGAAATACTCCAGAGCCTGCGCGACGCCCGCACTCATTCCGGAAGTCCTCGCGAATAAAGCTCCCCCGAGCCGGCGGCCCCGACTATTATAGTTAACGAAACCTTTCTCTCTTGCTGCTCCGGCGGGAGTCGCTTAGTAATTTATTAAACAGTATTGTTTTCCGTTAACCCGAGTTAATCGAATATGACGATCAACCCGACCGTTTCTAGACTCGTTTCCGCACTCGCCGATTCCCGGCTGCGTCCCCATTCGAGGCTCGCGGTCACGGCAGGGGCGGCTGCGGCGATCTTCGTCGGAGGGCTCCTGGCCCTCGACACGCCCGAGGTCATGGCCCAGGGCGGTTTGTTCGGCGCGCTGTTCGGCGACGAACAACCACGCCATCACTACATCGTCGAGCCTCTGCGCTACTACGCCGGCAGCTTCAGCGGCTGGCGCTGGCGGCGTCATGCAGCGCATCCCCCGGGGCTCCGCTTCAGGCGAGAAATGCTGGCCGAGCGCCACGGCCGCGATCGGGCCGCCGCCCGATTGGCGCCGGTCGCGCCTCACAGAACCGCGCATGTGATCATCACGAAGCCTCCGGCGCCGGCGCCGAAGGTCGCATCCTTCCATGCGGCGCGGCGCGCCCCTGCCGTCCTTCCCGCCGCAGACGAAGCGGTTCGCGCTTCGAACCGGCGCGTCGCGGCGGTCCAGCCGACGGAATCGGAAGCCGTGTTCAACGATCCGACGCTGCGCAAGGGCGACACCGTGGTCACCAGCAAGGGCGTGATGGTCTTCAAGGGCGGAGAAGATTTTCCGCACAAGAACAGCGATTTCATGTCGCTCGCGGAAACCCGTGGCCTGACGCCCGAGAAGCGCGGCGCGCTCGCCGCGATAGAACGGGCGCTGAAGACGCCCCGCGGCCGCGCAATGCTCTCGGAGCGCGCCCAGGAAAAACAAAACCGGCGCGGCCTGCGATCGCAGAACGACGACGGAGGGCGCATCTAGCGGCGGAACCTCGCAGCCTCTTGCGGCCGTGACGCCCTTCGCCCTTTCGACTTCGGGCGCGCGCAGGTTTTTCCGGGGACAGTCCGCAGGACGCCTTGTTGTCGCCGTGCTTGCGGTATTAACAGGCGAAGAAAGCCGCGGCCTGCGCTCCACGCTTTCCTCCGCCCCTGCTCCCGAGAAGCCGATGACCGACGTCCGCGGGCAAAGCCCCGAGCCAGCACTCGACGGCGCGCTGAAAAAGCCTGACCGCCCTTCTTCGCCGCGCTTCTCGCGCGCGCTCGGCGGACTGGCGGCGATAGCGCTGGCCGCGATCATGGCGCTGGCGGCGATGGGCTTTGCGCCCTGGACCCTGTCAGCGCAGGCGCTCGCCGAGAAGATCGCCGCGCAGGTCTTCGCCTCCACCGGGCTCTATGTCGCGGCCAAGGGGCGGCCCCGTTTCGTCCTGCTGCCCCGCCCGCATATTCTCCTCGACGGCGTCGCCATGGCCGATCCCAAGGCTTTTGCGAAGATCGACGTCCAGGCGCTCTACGGCGAAGTCCGCCTCTCCTCGCTGTTTACCGGCCGTCTGGAGATAGCGCGGCTGACGCTTTTTCGCCCGCTGATCCAGATCGATCCGCAGAAGGCGTCGGCATTGGGTTTCGCTCCCACGACCATCGTCGCCTCTCGGCAAAGCGGCGGCGCCAAGGCGCGCATCGAGAGTCTGTCTTTGGTCGACGGGCGCATCGCGCTCGGCGCCGACGCGCCGGAGGCGATCGAAAATCTCGCCCTCACGCTGGAATGGCCGCAGCCTTCGTCGCCCGCGACGCTGACCGGGGAGTTCGACTGGCGCAACGAGCGCATGAGCGGGCTGCTGTGGATCGCCCGGCCCGATATGCTGCGGCAGGGCGATCAGACCCCTTTGACGGTCCGACTGTCGGGCTCCTCCTTCCAGATCGAAGCCGAAGGCATGGCGCAGACCGGCGTTGCGCCCCGCTACGCCGCGCGCGTCAGAGCCTCCGCTGCCTCGCTGCGGCAGGCCCTGGCGCTGCTGGATGTCTTCCCGCCCCTCCCCGGTCCCATGGCCAATTGCGAGGTCGCGGCGACGGCCAGCCTCGGCCCTGACGAACTGTCGCTGTCGCAGCTTCGTTTTCTGGCCGACGGCAACGAATTCGAGGGATCCTTCTCCCTCAGCCGGGAAGACGAGCGCCCGCACATAAGGGCCGACCTTTCCGCGAGATATCTCTCCCTGAGGCCGGCGCTCGATTATCTGCCCGCGGTTTCGGGCCTCGACGGGCAATGGAGCCGGGACAGTTTCGATCTGCCCGATCTTTCCGAAGCCGACCTCGATCTCAGCCTGCGGGCGGCTCATGCGCGCCTGTCGCGCCTCGCCCTGGAGGACGCCGAACTGGGCGTAAGTCTGAGAGGCGGCAGGCTGGATTTGGATCTGGCGCGCGCCAAGGCCTACAAGGGCAAGCTGAGCGCTCACGCCACTCTCGCGACCGCCGACCCCGCCGCCGTCGAAGCCCATGCGGAGATCCAGACCTCGGGGCTCGATTCCGGGGCTCTATTGTGGGACGCCATAGCCCATGAGGATATTTCGGGCCTGCTGGACGCTTCGATGACGCTCAACGCTTCCGGCGAAAGCATGGCGGCGATGATGCGCGTTCTCGACGGCAGGGCCACGCTCAAACTGACCCGGGGAGCCATCGCCGGCGTCGACCTCACGCGCGCCATGAGCCGGCTGGAAAAGCGGCCGCTCGCCAGCGCATTGTTCATACGCTCCGGCCGCTCGAAGATCGACGAGGCTTCTGCTGTGGTCAAAATCGCGGACGGCGTGGCCAGCGTAGAGGACGGCGCCGCTTCCGGACCCGGATTTTCCGTCGCATTCGCCGGATCGACCCGCGTGCTGGACCGGACTCTCGCCTTGCGCGCCCAGGTCGCCGCGACCGACGAGGCCGGCGCGCCGCGCGCCAAAGGCCAGCAGATCAGTTTCGATCTCGCCGGACCGTGGGACGACCTCAGCTTCATGCCCGACGCCAAGGCGCTGATCAGGCGGTCGGGCGCCGCGGCGCCCCTGCTTCCGCCGCCGACGGGGGATTAGAGCGTCTCCAGCAGAAGCGAACGCCGGTTCGGCGTGGGAAACCCGTTGAAACAAAGACCCTATAGCGTCTCCGCCATGATCGCCAGCAGATAGGAATTTCTCGCCGGCGGCATCGGCATTCCGCGCGGCGCAAAGACGTCGCGATCGAGAAAATGCCCCGAAAGCCGAAAGGCCGCCGCGAGCTCCGCGCGTTCCGGCTTCTCATATCCCTCTTCGCGCAGAAAGGCCGGATAGGCCAAAAGCCGGTCGCGCCAGGGCTCGCCTGCCTCCCGGCTCACCGCGCGGCCGGATTTGGGGGACACATAGGCGAGATCGTCGCGCTGCCCCGTGAGGACGCAGGCGTCGAGATCGAGACCAAAGCCGAGCGCCCCCAGCATCGCAATCTCGAACCGCGCCAGCAGGGCGGGCGCGTGATCGGCGCTGCCCAGCTGATCGGCGATGAGCCGCGCCATCTCGAAGAGATATTGGTTGGGGTCGCGCTCCGGCAGCAGCCGCAGCAAGGCGCAGAGCAAAGACACCCCATGCAGCGAGTGGCGGCGGTCGATCAGGCGCGCGGCGCGCGATTGCACCGGCTCGATCGTATAGGCGCCGAGCTGATGGTCGAGCCGCGCCCGCCATGTGGCCTCGACCTGATTGCCGGGTTGGAGCACGGAGCGCAGCGCCCTGCCCGCGCCGCCGCGCACGAGCCCGAGATGCCTGCCATGGGCCCTCGTCATCAATTCACAGATGACGGAGGCTTCGCCGTGGCGGCGAGCGCCGATCACCAGGCCTTCGTCCCGCCACTCCATGGGAGGTTCTTACACGTCGGACAGTTTCATATCCGCCTTGTATTCAAGGTCGTCGACGTCCTTGGTCAAGGCCTGCCCGCAGACCACCCGGCCCTTGGCGGAGTCGTAGGTCAGGGTCGGCGAGCCGTAGAGGGTCCATCCCATGCTGAGCGCCTGAGTGACGCGATGGCAGAACGAAACATCGTCCGGTCCGGTCAGATAGCGATATACGGTCAGGCTTTTCTTGGAACTGGACGACATCGGTCACACCCCACTCGGTCCGGCGCCGGCGGCGACGCCTTTCAAAACAAAGCGTAAATCTAGCTCGATTCTCTCCCCACGCAGAACGGGTTCATTCGTCCCTAGGAAAATCCAGCCCCATCTCGCGATAGCGCTCGGGATCGTCGGCCCAGTTCTCGCGCACCTTCACGAACAGGAAGAGATGCACTTTCTGCTCGGCCGCCTCGGCTATCTCCATGCGCGCGGCCTGGCCTATCGCCTTTATGGTCCGGCCGCCCTCGCCGATGACGATCTTCTTCTGCCCATCCCGCGCGACATAGATCGTCTGTTCGATTCGGGCGGAGCCGTCCTTCTGGTTGGTCCAGGTGTCCGTCTCTACTGTCGACTGATACGGCAATTCGTCGTGAAGGCGTTCGAACAGCTTTTCGCGGGTGATTTCCGCCGCGAGCATTCTCAGAGGCGCGTCCGAGAGCTGGTCCTCCGGGTAAAGCCAGGGCGAGGCCGGCATGCGCTCGCCCAACTTTTCCAAAAGCTTTTCGACCCCGTCGCCCGTGAGCGCCGAAATCATGAAGGTCTCTTCGAATTTCGCCTTGGCGTTGAACTGCGCGGTCAGCGCGAGGAGGCTTTCCCTCGGAACAAGGTCGATCTTGTTGAGCGCCAGCAGCTTGGGAGCCTGGGATTGCGCGAGCTTGCCGAGGATGGCTTCTGTTTCCTCGTCCAGCCCCTTGCGCGCGTCCGCCAGCAATACGACCACATCGGCGTCGGTCGCCCCCGACAAGGCGCTCGCCACCATGGCGCGGTCGAGCCGGCGCTTGGGCGCGAAAATGCCGGGGGTGTCGACGAGGACGATCTGGGCCTGCCCGCAGACGGCGATGCCGCGCACCATCGCCCGGGTGGTCTGGGCCTTGCGGGAGACGATCGAAACCTTGGCGCCGACGAGCCGGTTGAGCAGCGTCGATTTGCCGGCGTTGGGCGCGCCGACCAGCGCCGCAAAGCCGCATCTGGTCTCGCCCGTTTCTTTTGAACCCTGATTCATTCCCCGCCTTTATGGGTGTTGATTCCCTCTCGCGAGAGAAAAGCCTCGGCGGCGGCCTGCTCGGCGACGCGTTTCGAGGTTCCTGTCCCCTCGGCGGACGCGAAGCCGTCGACGTCCACGAGGACCACGAACTGAGGCGCGTGGTCGGGCCCGCTGCGGGAGCCCAGCCTGTAGGAGGGAGCGGCGAGCCGTCTTCCCTGCGCCCATTCCTGGAGAGTGGTCTTGGCGTCCTGAAGACGCCGGCCCGGCGTCGCCATGCAGCGGCCGAAAGCCGTTCGCACGATGCGCGCCGCGGCCTCATGGCCGCCGTCCAGATAGACCGCGCCGATGATCGCCTCGCAGACGTCGCCCAGGATCGCGTCCTTGTTTCTGCCGCCGGCGGCCGCCTCTCCGTCTCCGAGCCGGATGAACGGGCCTGCATCCCATTCCCGCGCGACCTCGGCGCATGTCTCCTTGCGCACAAGGGAGGCCAGCCGTCGCGACATCATTCCCTCGCTGTCGTCGGCGTAGGCGTCGACCAGCATATGGGCGACGACGACCCCGAGAACGCGATCGCCCAGAAACTCGAGCCGCTCATAGGACTGGGCTCGCGACGCGGAAGCGCTGACATGGGTGAGAGCCCGAATAAGCAAATCCTTGTCCGAGAAGACATGGCCGACCTTCTCTTCGAGAATCGCCAGGTCGCCGCGAGCCTCCTGCGCCATGTCCGGGACCGTCAGTGAGCGGATTTCAGCAGCCGATCCCAGCGCACGGACCAGGGCCAGCGCCAGAAAGCCAACGCAGGCTCGTCTTTCTTCACCGAGAAGAAGATGCGCTCGGCCCGGCCCACGAGATTTTCATAGGGCACATAACCGACGCCGCCGAGTTCGGGCGCAATGCGCGAATCGGTCGAATTGTCCCGGTTGTCGCCCATCATGAAATAATGGCCCGGAGGAACCACGAACAGTTCCGTATTGTCGTTTATGCCGTGGTCGCCCTCGACCTCGATGATGGTGTGCTCGACCCCGCCGGGCAGGGTTTCCTTATAGGTGGCGACGTCGACCTCATGACCGTCCCTCGCCTCGGTGCGGGCCTTGGCGACGGCCTCGCGCGTCACGATCGCATTGTTGATGTAGAGACGGCCGTCGATCATCTGGATGCGGTCGCCCGGCAGGCCGATGACGCGCTTGATGTAGTCGGTTTCGTTGTCGCGCGGCAGCTTGAACACGACCACGTCGCCGCGCTTGGGCTCCGATCCCAGGATGCGGCCGGAGAAAAGATTGGGGCCGAAGGGAATCGAATAATTGGAATAGCCATAAGCATATTTGGAGACGAAGACATAATCCCCGATCAGCAGGGTCGGAATCATCGAGCCCGACGGTATGTTGAAAGGCTGGAACAGCAGCGTGCGAATGACAAGCGCGATCGCCAGCGCCTGGACGATGACCTTTATCGTCTCAAGCAACCCGCCTTCGTCGCGCGTTTCGGCGATCTCGGCCTTCCTGCTCACCCGCTAATCTCCCTAGTGCTGGCGCGTCTTATCGTCGCGCGCTCCGCCCCTGCGGACGTTACATGCGCTCTAGCACGCCCCTGCGTCAATGAGAACCAGCGCCTGAGCGTAGGGCTCTTCGTCCGAAAGGGTCAGATGCAGCCGCGCCGTCATCCCGGGGGGCGTGATTTCCGCGAGCCTCGCGGCGGCCCCCCCGGTCAGCTGCAGGGTCGGCTGGCCGGTGGGCAGATTCACCACCGCGATATCCTGCCATCCCACGCCCTTGTTTATGCCCAGCCCCAGGGCTTTGGCGCAGGCTTCCTTGGCGGCGAAACGCTTGGCGTAGCAGGCGGCGCGGCCGGCTCTGGCGTCACAGCATTCGCGCTCCGCCTCGGTGAACAGCCTGTGCGGAAAACGCGCGTCGAAACGCTCCAGCGCATCCGCGATGCGGCGGATGTCGCAAAGGTCGGCGCCGAAACCGATGATCATGACGCCGCGCCGGCGCGGCCCACGCTCATCGCCGCGCGCATCCGCCGGATCGCCTCGGGCAGCCCGATGAAAATCGCCTCGCCGACCAGGAAATGACCGATATTGAGCTCGGCCAACTCAGGGAAAGCGGCGATCCGCCGAGCGGTGTCGTAGTCGAGTCCGTGGCCTGCGTGGACCTCCAGACCGCGCGCGGCGGCGAAGCCGATCGCTTTGCCGAGGCGGGCGAACTCCCGCTCGGCGCGTTCGGCGTCGCCGGTTTCGATCGCATGGCACCAGGCGCCGGTATGAAGCTCGACCACCGGCGATTTGATGGAGGCCGCGGCCTCGATGGCCTCGGCGCTCGGCTCGATGAACAGCGACACGCGAATCCCGGCGCGTTTGAGTTCGTCGACGAAGGGAACCAGGTAGTCATGTGCGGAGACGACGTCGAGCCCGCCTTCGGTGGTGCGTTCGGTCCGTTTCTCCGGCACCAGACAGACCGCGTGAGGCTTTATTTTCAGGGCGATGTCCAGCATCTGCCCGGTCGCCGCCATCTCGAAGTTCAGCGGCTTGTCGATCCACGCCTTCAACGCCGCCATGTCGGCGTCCTGGATATGGCGGCGATCCTCGCGCAGATGCGCGGTTATTCCGTCGGCTCCCGCTTCTATCGCGAGCTTCGCGGCGCGCAGGGGATCGGGCCGCGGCCCGCCCCGCGCATTCCTCACCGTGGCCACATGGTCGATATTCACGCCAAGACGCAGAGGCGCCATCGCCTTCTCCTAACCAATCATCCGCTCGACCTTGCTGACCAAGGGACTAGCGCGCAAGCGCGAGATAATGTCGCTGAGATGCTTCAGATCCGCGACTTCGAGATCGAAGGTCATTTCCCGGAAATCGGGAGAATGCGCGGTGAAAGCGATATTGTCGATATTGGCGCCGGTTTCCCCGATCAGGGTGGCCAGAGCGCCCAGCGAGCCCGGCTCGTTCACCGCCATGACCACGATTCGCGCCGGGAACAATTCGCGGCTTTCTTCGTCGAGATCCCATCGCACATCGAGCCAGCGATCGGGCTGATCGTCGAAATTGGTGAGCGACGGCGACTGAATCGGATAGATGGTGATGCCCTCGCCGGGAGTGAGAATGCCGACGATGCGGTCCCCGGGAACGGCGCCGCCCTTTTCGGCGAAGCGGACGGGGACGTCGCCCCGCAGGCCGCGAATCGGAATCGCCGAACCTTCGCCTGACCCCGGCACCTTGAAGACCAGATTGGCGTTGGCCTTGACGTCGAACCAGCCCGGTTCTCCCGGCCCCGCGATCTGCGCGGCTTTGCGCTCCTCGCTGAAATCGGGATAGACCGCTTTCACGACGTCGCCGGAGTAGATTTCTCCGCGCCCGACGGCGGCGAGCACGTCGTCCACCGAATTGCGCGCCAGCCGCGCCAGAACCCCCTTGAGCTTCTCGTCGGCGTAAGCCCGATTTGCGCGCGCGAAGGCGCGCTCGACGATCTGCCGCCCGAGCCCCGCATATTGCCGCCTCACCGCTTCGCGCGTGGCGCGGCGAATGGCGGCGCGGGCCTTGCCGGTCGCCACCGCCGCTTCCCAGGCGGCGGGAGGGATATGGCCCTCGGCCCTGACGATTTCGACTTCGTCGCCGTTCTGAAGCTGCGAGAGCACCGGCGAGATGCGGCCGTTGATCTTTGCGCCGACGGCCGAGTTTCCGAGCTTGGTGTGCACGGCGTAGGCGAAATCGATCGGCGTCGCGCCGCGGGGCAACGCGATCAGGCCGCCCTTGGGGGTGAAGCAGAAGACCTGGTCCTGGAAAAGCTCGAGCCTCGTATGTTCGAGGAACTCCTCCGGACTGTCGCCATGCGCCAGCAGGTCCAGGGTTTCCTGGAGCCAGCGATAGGCGCGGCTCTCCTTGGCGAGATCCTCGCGTCCTTCCTTACCGGTGGCGTCCTTGTAGAGCGCGTGGGCGGCGATGCCGAAACGGGCGATTTCATGCATATGCGCCGTTCTTATCTGAAGCTCGACGCGCTGGTGTCCCGGCCCGATAACGGTGGTGTGGAGCGAGCGATAATCATTCTGCTTGGGGGTGGAGATATAATCCTTGAACCGGCCCGGCACGCTCGGCCATTTGGTGTGGACGACGCCTAGGGCGCGGTAGCAGTCCTCCACCTCCCCCACGATGATCCTGAACCCGAATATGTCGGACAATTGCTCGAAGGAGATGGATTTGCGCTCCATCTTCCGCCAGACCGAATAGGGCGTCTTCTGCCGGCCCGTAACCGCAGCCTCTATGCCGCGCTCGGCGAACTCCCCGGTCAGCTCCTCCTCGATCTTCTTGATGATGCGGCCGTTCTTGGCGCGCAGATCGTGGAGTCGCTCCTCGATGGTCTGATAGGCTTCCGGGCTCAAATGGCGGAACGCCAGACCCTCGAGCTCTTCCCGGAGCCGCTGCATGCCGATGCGCCCGGCCAGCGGCGCGTAGATGTCCAGGGTTTCCTGCGCGATGCGGGTGCGCTTCTCGACCGGGACGAAGTGCAGAGTGCGCATATTGTGGAGGCGGTCGGCGAGCTTCACCAGCAGCACGCGGACGTCTTCCGCCACCGCCAGCAGCAGCTTGCGGAAGTTCTCGCCCTGCCGCGCCTGCTTGGAGACGAGGTCGAGCTTGTCGATCTTCGTCAGCCCGTCGACCAGCCGCCCGATCTGCTCTCCGAACAGCCGGTCGATCTCCTCGCGGGTGGTGCTGGTGTCCTCTATCGTGTCGTGCAGCACCGCCGCCACAATGGTGGCGTCGTCGAGCTTCAGGTCGGTGAGGATGGCTGCGACTTCAAGAGGATGCGAGAAATAGGGGTCGCCGGAAGCGCGGGTCTGCGCCCCATGGGCCTTCATCGCATAAACATAGGCGCGGTTGAGGAGATCCTCGTCGACATTGGGGTTATATTTTCGAACCCGCTCGACGAGTTCATACTGACGCATCATACGCGTTCAACCCGCAATCGAAGCCGGGCGTCGGGGACCTCCCGGCGCCAGGTGGGACCAACTCCCGTCGGCCGAAAGAAATCCGGCCTTATTCGCCTTCGTCCTCGACCTCGGCGGGGGGGACGAGACCTTCGAGCCCGCGCAGCAGATCTTCCTCGGTCATGCGGTCGAATTGCGCGTCGCCGGTGACTTCCGCGCCCGCGGCGGAGGAAAGCGCGGGAACCATCTCGCTTTCAGGCTCGTCCACCTCGACGTGGCGCTGCAGCGAATGGATGAAATCCTCTTTCATGTCGTCCGGAGTGAGCGACTTTTCCGCGATCTCGCGCAAGGCGACGACCGGGTTCTTGTCATTGTCGCGCTCGACGAGGATGTTCTGGCCAGACGAGATGAGACGCGCCCGGTGGGCGGCGAGCAGAACCAGGTCGAAGCGGTTTTCGATCTTGTCAATGCAGTCTTCGACAGTGACGCGCGCCATCTGCGACCAGCTCCGTTTTCTGGGGAAGGAATTGGATTGGTAATACATTTCCTACAAAGAGGCAATGCCTCTCCCGCGCGTCCGGGAAAGCAGTCATCAGGGCTTAATTTTGGCGCGCTTGGATAAAGATTTGGATTCAAAAAGCGAAATTGCCCCCTTGACGCCAGGGCCTCGGCGCCCGATTTGATTGTTGCAAACAGTCCCGAAGCTTTCGCGGCGGGGCGAGCGACGGCTTCGGCCCCCTTCGAGGACCTCGAATGGACGTCGACAAAGGCAACACACTGCCGATTGAAACCGCTGTCGCAAAGATAGCCGGGCTTAATAATCGGAATAGATCTCATAAGGTCAAATACGATTCATTAGCCCTTTTCGGACACCGGAACCACATGTGAGCATTAAAAATGGCAGATCAGGAACGGATTGCATTATTCATTGACGGAGCCAATCTTTACGCTACTGCCAAGTCCCTCGGATTCGACATCGACTACAAACGACTCCTCAGGGAATTCCAGAGCAAAGGCACCCTCATCCGCGCGTTCTACTACACCGCGCTCATCGAGGATCAGGAGTATTCCTCGATCCGGCCGCTCATCGACTGGCTCGACTACAACGGCTACGCCGTGGTCACCAAGCCGACGAAGGAGTTCGTCGATTCCCTCGGTCGCCGCAAGGTGAAGGGGAATATGGACATCGAACTCGCGGTAGACGCCATGGAGATGGCCGAGCATATCGACCATATGGTGCTGTTCTCGGGCGACGGCGACTTCCGCTCCCTCGTGGAAGCGGTTCAGCGCAAGGGCGTGCGCGTTTCCGTGATCTCCACGATCACGACGCAGCCTCCGATGATCGCTGACGAGCTGCGCCGTCAGGCCGACGAATTCATCGACCTCATCCATCTCGTCGGCAAGATCGGACGCGATCCGGGCGAGCGCGCCGAGCGGATGCAGCGCTTCCAGGAGCGCCGTCCCATGCCGCAGACTGTCGCCCCCGGCGGCGGCCACGACGACGGCGAGGAATAACGAGACTGCCGACGACGGCCCTCCGCCACATGCGGCGGGTCGATCATCGCAACAGGCTTCAGAGCGGCCGTCCGGCAGGACGGTCGCTTTTTTGCGTTGGGGACGGAGATCATCTTTCCGTGTGGCTATGGCCGCCCGACCTACCGTCGGATTCGCGAAACAGACGGCCCTAGGGCATGTTTCCAAAAAGTGCGAAGCGGTTTTTGGAAAAGAAACTGCTCTAGCCCTTATCCCTCAGCAGGCGGCCCTTTTCGCGGCTCCAATCCCTTTTCTTTTCAACTTCGCGTTTATCGTGCAATTTTTTGCCACGCGCAAGCGCTAGTTGTAGCTTCGCCCTGCCCCGGTCGTTGAAATATATGCGCAAAGGCACGATGGTCATGCCCTCGCGCTCGACCGCCTGAGCCATTTTGGCGAGTTCACGCTGCTTCAGCAGCAGCTTCCGCAGCCGTTTCGGTTCGTGATTGAAACGGTTGCCGGAGAGATACTCGGGGATCGTGGCGTTGACGAGCCAGGCTTCGCCCTTGCGGTCCACATGGGCGTAGCTTTCGGCGATCGTGGCCTTGCCGCTGCGCAGGGATTTGACCTCGGTTCCGGTCAGCGCGAGGCCGGCGTCGAAGGTTTCCCCAATCTCGTAATGGAAGCGCGCCTTGCGGTTTTCGGCGACGACTTTGTAATTCGTTTCAGTTTTTTGGCCCACTGGCGGTTTATTCCTCGAGCACGCCCGCATGAACCATGGCCGCACGAATGCGGTCCTTGGTGGCCTGTGTCACAGGAACGAGCGGCAAGCGCACTTCTTCCGAGACCTTGCCGAGCAGAGACAAGCCATATTTCGCGCCCGTGACCCCCGCCTCCAGGAAAGTGGCGACCTGCAGGGGAACGAGCCTGTCCTGAATCGCCAGCGCCTTTTTGAAATCGCCTTCCAGCGCGGCGTTCTGGAGATCGGCGCAGAGCTTCGGCGCAATGTTGGAGACGACCGAAATGCAGCCGTGCGCTCCGGCGGCCATGCAGGACAAGGCCGTTATGTCGTCACCGGAAAACTGTATGAAATCGGGCCCCATCGCGTCGCGCTGCAGGGAGATTCTTCCGACATTGCCGGTCGCGTCCTTGACGCCCACGATATTGCGCAGGTCCGACAGTCGCTTCATGGTCTCGACGCTCATGTCGATCACCGAGCGCGGGGGAATGTTGTAGATGAGGATCGGAATCGAGACCGAGTCGTTGATCGCCTTGAAATGCTGATAAAGGCCTTCCTGATTGGGCTTGTTGTAATAGGGCGTGACCACGAGAAGCCCGTCGGCGCCGGCGCGTTCCGCATGGCCCGCGAGAGCCACCGCCTCGCGCGTGTTGTTGGAGCCGGCTCCCGCGATCACCGGAACGCGGCCGCGCGCCGCCCTGATGGTGGCCGTTATGACGGCGCCATGTTCCTCATGCGATAAAGTGGGGCTTTCTCCGGTCGTTCCCACCGGCACGAGTCCGTGAGTGCCGTTCTCGATTTGCCAATCGATCAATGCGCGCAACTGCTCGAAATCGACAACGCCGCCCTGGAAAGGAGTCACCAACGCCGTGACGGAGCCATGAAAAATCGCCGTTTTGCTCATTATTTCAACGCTTTCCCTGCGCCTCACAGCCGCCGCATTCGCAGCCCATTGATTTCACCGTGTTGTCATAGCCGCTGGCCGCCCACGAGGAAAGAGGTCCCTTTGCATTAACGGGGTTTCCGGCGCGACAAATGGCCCCGACGCCATGGCCGGGAAACCCTTCAAAAGCCGCGTTCTGGAACCGCGGGCTTGGTTAGCCATTCGTAAAGAGAAAAGAGGCAGAATTTTTGTTCGCACGGGAGCGCGGGTTCATGAGATTCGCCTGGCCTTTCAAAACCAAGACTCGCACGGCGCTCGGCCTTGTCGTCGGCGGCGCGGCTTTGTTCGCCCATTATGCCCCGGAGCACAGTCCGCCGGCTCGATCCGACGCCCGCTTCGAGCCGAATTTTGCGGCCCTGGAGCCCTTTGGTCCGCATAGCTGGCGCGCGAAGCCGCAATCGCTTCGCGACGCACTGCGGCGGCCGCTCGACCTCGAGCCGGCCCTGGAGCAGGACGCCGAGATATCGTGGGCTTCTCCCCTGCTCGCCTATGCTTTTCAAAAACAGCGTCTGGCCGAAACGGAAAACGGAATCGAGCCCAAGCTCGATCCCGCCATGCTGGTGGGCGACGACGCCCAAGGACTCCTGCAGGCCATAGCCTCCTACAAATCGGGCGACTTCGCCGCGGGCGACGCCGCAGTTTCCACGCTGAAGACGAAACTTGCCGCCGACGCCGCCAAATGGGTCGGATTCCGCACGCGGCCGCGTGAAGCCGGCTTCGCCCGGTTAGACCGGTTCATCGTCGAACATCCCGACTGGCCCGCGCAAGATTGGCTGACGCGCCGCGCGGAAGAATCCCTTTTCGGCGACCATGTCTCAGACGCCGCGGTCAAAAGATTTTTCGCGCGAAGGAAACCCCTCTCCCCCAGCGGCAAGCTGGCCCTGGCGCGGGTCTTTGCGCGCGAGGGCGATTTCCAGAGCGCCGGCGCGCTGGCCCGCGAGGTCTGGCGCGAGGGTGATGTCGGCGAGCAGATGGAAGGAAGCATCCGCAAGGAATTCGGAGAGCTGCTGACCGTCGCCGATCATAAATACCGCGCCGACCGCCTGCTTTACGCCGAGAAAAACACCGCGGCGCTACGCGCGGCGGAGCTCGCGGGCAAGGATGCGGTCCTGCTCGCTCGCGCGCGGGCCGCGGCCAACGACGACGCCGCGAGCGACAAGATTTTCGCCGCCGTGCCGCCCGAGCTGCAAAAAGACCCGGGGCTGCTTTTCGCCCGGGCGCACATGCTGCGCAAGCATGAGAAAATCATCGAGGCCGCCGCCGTTCTGCTGACCGCGCCGCGCGCGCCGGAGCTGATCGTGGACGGCGACGCCTGGTGGACCGAACGCCGGCTCGTCGCGCGCAAGCTGCTCGATCTCGGGGACGCCGGGGAGGCCTATGTGCTGTGCGCCCAGCATGGCGCCCGCAGCGTGAGCGCGAAGGTCGAAGCGGAATTCCACGCCGGCTGGATCGCCTTGCGCTTCTTGAGCGACCCGGCCGCGGCCGAGCGTCACTTCGACGCCGCCGCCGCGATCGCCGAAACGCCGATCCAGAAGTCTCGAGCACTCTATTGGCGCGCGCGCGCCGCGGAAGCACGCCATACGCCCGAGGACGAGTCCGTCGCCCGCGCCTATTACGCCGAGGCGGCGACGCATTCGACCACATTTTACGGACAGCTGGCGCTGGCGCGTCTCGGCTCCGACGCCTCTCCCTTAAGGCCGGCTCCGACCCCGGCCGAGGGCGACGCACGCGACGAGTCGGTGCGCGTGATCGAACTCCTGTTCGCCGCTGGCGAGAAAGAGTCCGCCGTCACCCTCGCCATGGAGGCGGCCAAGCATCTGACCGGCGACGAGCAGCTCGCCGCTCTGGCCCAGACCGCAGCGCGCGCCCGCGACGCCAAAATGTCTTTGACTCTCGGCAAGCTCGCCTCCTATCGCGGCGTCCCGCTGGACGACATCGCCTTCCCCACTTATGGCGTGCCGCAATTCGCCACTCTGCCGGGTTCGGCGTCGCGCTCGATCGTTTACGCGATCGCCCGGCAGGAAAGCGCCTTCGATCCTCATGCGGTTTCGAGCGCCGGCGCGATGGGATTGATGCAGATGATCGCGTCGACCGCGCGCAGCACCGCTCTTCGCGCCGGCGTCGGCTTCGACCTCCGCAGAATGCTCAGCGAACCCGCTTTCAACGCGCAGCTCGGCGCGGCGCATCTCGGAATCCTGCTCAATGAGCACAAGGGATCCTATCTTCTGACTTTCGCGGCGTATAACGCGGGCGGAAAGCGGGTCAAGGAATGGATCGACGCCTATGGCGATCCGCGCCGCGCCAATATCGATCCGATCGACTGGGTGGAGCGCATCCCGATCTCCGAGACGCGCAACTATGTGCAGCGCGTGATGGAGAATTTCGTCGTTTACCGCGCGAAATTCGCCGAGAACGAGACCCGCAAGCCGCAGGTCGAACTGGCGCATGCGGAGATGCGCTGAGCCGGCGCACTACCCGCTACGACAAGCTTGCAAACAACTTCCTGTCTGCAGTAGCGCCGGCGACCACGGTCCCGCTCCGGCTTTGAGGTCCGGCATGCTCAATCCGGCGATGAACAACACGAAGTGGGACGAGCTGCGGCTAGCGATGTACGCGATTACGCCGCCACCGTCTTGGAGCGCGCTTTCCACGAATGGGTATCGCTCGCCGCCAGATCGAGAGTGGTTCTATCACTTCAGAGAGGGTGGATATGAGTCTATCCTCTACGTCGACATCCGCGTAGACGGTCCGAACCAGCGGGAACTTGTTCGCTCAGCCCTGAAGAAGGTGCATGTGCCCGGCGAGGAGTCGCCGGAAGGCTTTCGCGTGTTCGGCTACATCACGGACGGCCAAGCGGCCGCGTTCCTATAAACTGCGCTTGCGGCTCGATTGAGTCTGGACCATAGCGCGCGGGAACTGTTCCACTCGAGAAGGGATTACGCCGATATGGGCGCGTTCAACGCAAATCCGGCCGCGCTTTCGACTCTGTCCCTGCCGCGGTTTTTCGCGCGATAAAGGGCCCGGTCAGCCGCCGACAGCAGCGCGTCGAGATTGGGCCCATCCGTCGAGAAATCGGCGACGCCGATGGAGATGGTGACTCTGATCTCGCCGTCGTCGCCGACCGGCAGCGGCGCCTTCGACACGAGACGCCGAAGCCTTTCGGCTACGGCTACGCCCTCGTGCGCGGCTATGCCCGGCAGCAGCACGGCGAACTCCTCTCCGCCCATGCGGCCGAAAATATCGCCGGCGCGAAGGCTTCTCGAGATGAGGCGGCAGCTGTGGCGAAGGACCTGGTCTCCGGTGTGATGGCCGTAAGCGTCGTTGATCGCCTTGAAGTGGTCGAGATCGAGATAAAGCAACGAAATCGGCTCGTTCTTTCTTTGCGCTCGCGTGAGCTGAAGCTCGGCCAATTTCATGAAATAGCCGCGGTTATGGACGGCTGTGAGAGCGTCGAGGTGGGCTTCCTGCTCGAGCGCCGCCTCCAGACGGACGCGCTCAGTGATATTATTGACGATGCTGCGCGACATCACGAACCTGCCGTCGGCGTCCCTCACGCAATTCGGCGTAATCGAGATATCGAAAAGCGTACCGTTCTTTCGTCTGGCCTGAAACCGCGTTTCGGTCTCGGGGGGCGCGGACGCGCCTCGAACCATGGCGCTGAAGCATTCCATGAATCGCTTCGCGGCCTCGGGCGAAGACAGAAACTCGGGGTATTTCCTTTTTCCGATCACCTCGTCTCGGGAATAGCCCAGCCAACCGAGCTCCGTGTCGTTCATCAGCAAAACAGTGCCATGCGGATCGAGCGAGTGATAACCGCAGGGCGCATTGTTGTAGAGATCGACGGCGAGCTGAAGAATGTGCTGCTTTCGGTCGCGCTCCTCGCGGAGTCGAAGCAGGGCGACCGCCAGCCATCCCGCGGCAACCCCCAGGAACAACAGATTCGCCCTCGCCTCCAGCCCGAGATGCGCGAGCGATATCGACCCCGAGACGAGATCGTCCGGAATGAAGGCGGCGGCCCTGAACCGGTAATCGTTGCGTTTGCCGCCGGGCGCCGAGCCGATGCTCTTGTTGGAGTCTCCACTCCATACGACGCTTTCCAGGCCGTTCAGCGGGTAAACCGTCTTGTAAACCAGCGTCCCGGCCTTGGTCTTGACGACTCCCGAGTCGCTCCCGGGGAAAGACGACAATGTCTCGGAAACATGAAGCGGAGCCGAGCAGGCCGCCGCGCAGAGAAGCTGCCCTTGCGAATTGAAAAGCATCAGCTCGACCGCGGGGGTTTGCGAGCGGATTTCCTCGAGACGCTGGAGGAATGTGGGCGATCCGACCCCGAACAAGAGATAGCCGAGCAGCTTCGCACCCTTGTAGAGAGGCGTTACGAACTGCAGTTTAAGCCCTCCCGATCGCGACATGTCGAAGGGCGTGACATAGACCTGCCGCGGACCCAGCATCGGAGCCGCGGCCTTCAAGTATAATACAGGTAGCGATCGCCGAACGCGTCGGACTCGTTTTTGACGGAGTGAAACAATTCGATTCCGTCGGTCGAGACGATCCGGATCGAGTCGTATTGCGGAAATATCTGCCTGAGTTCGTTGCCGTAGCGACTGAGGCTATGGACGTCGAGCGAACCCTTGCTCTCGCTATTTTGCCCCCATCTGAGCTCAAACAATATGGCGCCGTGGCGAACATCGACCGAGTAGCCCGCATATTTGCGCTGCATCGCGCCGGCCAGCTCGGTGAGATGCGTTTCCGCGATTTCGATATGCCTTGATTC
Source organism: Methylocystis heyeri (assembly GCF_004802635.2). Lineage (NCBI taxonomy): Bacteria > Pseudomonadati > Pseudomonadota > Alphaproteobacteria > Hyphomicrobiales > Methylocystaceae > Methylocystis > Methylocystis heyeri. The sequence goes on along the minus strand of NZ_CP046052.1, from coordinate 749,384 downwards.
CGACTGGGTGAATTCGTCTTTGTAGTAAACCCAAAGAAGCGCGCACTCGGCGCAGACGAAGGCGGAAAAGAACCCGATGAAATAGATCAGCAGACGCCATTTCTTCGGCGGCGCCGAGCGCATGGACAGGGATTCCAATCCTACAGCAATCCGCTTCATACTCTTCTCACCGCAATGGCTTGAAAACCCCATGCGCCTTGCGTGGTCAAAGAGCAGGACGCCGTCCTGCTTCCGGTCGACGCCCAGCCGCCAACCCTCTCCGAGGCCGAACCCCAAGCCTATCCCTGCAATGGTTTAAGACATGCCTTATCGAATCCCGCACCCACTGAGGCGAGGAGTCGCATTGGGCTGAAGAAAAGCTTGCAGTCACAAGCTTTTGCGCAGCGACAACCAATAATTTTTGGCTAATGCGCGCTCACGTCAGCGCGCCGAGGGCCGCTGCGCCGAGCAGGCAGAGATCATGCAGAGCCAGCGCCGCGCGCGGCGGCCTGCCGTATTCATGCAGCAGGCGGATCGCGCCGATATTGACCAGCGACCAGCCCCCGCCGATGGCGATGAGCGCGATGGAAAGGCTCGCGACCGAGGCGCCCGCGTGCAATACGACCGCGGCGAACGACATGATCGTCAATCCGCCTACAATGGCCCCCATGGGCGGCAGAATGGAGGGCCAGCGCGCCACGACCGCCGCCGGTCCATACATCGCCAGAAGATGCCAGGACACGGCGGCGCCGATGAAGCCGCGCGACGCGGCGCAATGGGCGAGATTGAGGGGGCCGTGAAACATGCCGCCCGACATCAGGAACCAGGCGAGCGCGGCGGCGAAAGTGGCGACCCCGAAGCGCCACGACAAAGCGGCGTCGACCACGGACTGAGGCGCCGCCGACACGAGCGCGTGCGGCAAGCGCGTCGAAAGCCAGAGCGCCCCGACATGCAGCAGCGCGGCGCCGACAAACAGGGGCGCCATGCCGTCGCCGAAGGCCCCGGCGAGCCCGATGACGGCTGGAGCGCCGCCCGCCGCGGCCGCTCCGCCGGCGAAAACGAGCAGGCCTCCGCGCGCCGCCAGCGACGAGCCGCGCGCCGCGATGTGGCGATAGAACAGGCTGAACCCCTGCGCGAGGCCGAGCCAGAAAGCGCCGAGGCACAGCGCCCCGAAAACGCCATGGGAGACTCCCCAGGCCGAAAGCAGCCCTCCGGCGACGCCGAGGCTGGCGCCCAGCGCGAAAGCCGACCGGCGTCCGAAAGCGTCGATCAGCAGCGCCGCAGGGAACGAGGCCAGCGCCGCGCCGATCAGCAGCAGGGCGTAGGGCCAGCCGATCCTCCCCGCCGGGGCGACGCCGTTGCTCGCCTCCGGCAAAGCCGAAAGCACGAGCGCCTGGGCCAGGACGGCGAGGCCGAAGCCCGCCGCGAGGCGCCACAGATCCCGCACCTCCAGCGCGTCTTCGCCGCGTGCGGAGGGCCCGCAGACGCAGCTCAATTCGCCTGGCCGCATCGGCAGCTCGTCATAGTCGCGCGCGCTCATGCCGAACCTCCGAGGTCTTCGTCGGCAAGGTCGTCGTTGGAAAGAACCCGCGAGGCGGCGCCGTCGAGATCGTCGTATTGCCCGGTGTTCAGCGACCATAAAAAGGCCAGCAGTCCGACAAAGCCGAGCGCCACGGCCAAAGGCACCAGAAACAGCAGTATGGTCATAGTCTCGCCTCGCCGAAGTCGGAATTCGCCGCTCCCGCCTTTCCGGACGCCGTCCCGCCGGCGCGAAGCGCATTGAGCGTCACCAGCATGGAAGACCCCGACATGGCCGCAGCCGCGATGAGCGGCGTCAGAAAGCCCATCATGGCGAGCGGCGCCGCGATGGCGTTGTAGACCACCGAAAGCGCGAGATTGGCGCGCATGATGCGCTTGGCCCGCGCGCTCGTCTGCAGCGTCGCCGTGACGGGCGCCAGACGCTCTCCGAGAAAAATAGCGTCCGCCGCCGATTGGGTGAGATGGGTCGCGTCTATCGGCGACATCGACGCATAGGCGCTCGCGAGCGCGGGCGCGTCGTTGAGCCCGTCGCCGACCATCAGCGCCCTGCGGCCGGACCGGCGCAATTCCTCGAGCAACGCGACCTTCTCCGTAGGCTTGAGCCCGCCATGCCAGTCCTCGACGCCGAGCGCGACGGCGACCGCCTCCACCGCCGCGGGCCGATCGCCGGAGAGGATCACGACGCGGAAACCCTCGCGCAGCAGAGAGGCCGTCGTCTCTTCGGCGTCGGGCCGCAACGCCTGCCGCAACTCGAACAAAGCAATTCTCTCGCCATGCCTGAAAGCCACGAGCGATACGTCTGGATCGAGCGGCCCCAGCGCCGCCGCCTCGGCTCCGAGCCCGCAATAGGCCGGAGAGCCCAGCCGAGCCTCGAGTCCGCGAGCCGTCGCCCGCACGCCCTGTCCCTGCTCTTCGGTTATCTCGGAGAGAGCGGCCGCGCCGGGCCGGGCGGAGGCCACGGCCCGCGCCAGAGGATGGCTGCTGCCGCGCGCCAGGCCCGCCGCGAGATCGAAAAGCTCGGAGTCGATGTTGGCGCCGTTGACGACGACGGGATTGGCGGACGTCAGCGTTCCGGTCTTGTCGAAAACCACGGTGTCGACTTCCGCGAAGCGCTCTATGGCGTCGGCGGCGTTCAGCAACACCCCGCCGCGAAACAGCGCGCCGCTCGCGACCACCTGCACCGCCGGCACGGCCAGCGCGAGCGCGCAGGGACAGGTGATGATCAGCACGGAAATGGCCGTGACCAGCGCATCGTGAAACGACGCCCCGAGCGACAGCCAGAACAGGAAGGAGCCGAGCGCCGCGAGATGCACCACCGGCGCATAGAATTGCGATACGCGATCGGCCAGACGAACATAACGCGAGCGTGAGGCCGTGGCTTTTTCCAGCAGCCGCTCGATCTCGTCGAACAGCGTTTCGCCGCCTGCCGTTTCGACGGCGATAATAAGGGCGCCGCTGTGGTTGAGGCTGCCCGCATAGGCGAGGTCTCCCGGCCCGACCGGGCGCAGGGCGGTTTCGCCGGTAATGATGCTCTGGTCGAGCGCCGACGCTCCGGAGGCGATCACGCCGTCCGCCGGCAGACGCTCTCCGGGCCTCGCCAGTATCCTGTCGCCGCGCCGGAGATGCTGGGCTGGAACCATCGTCTCGGCGCCGTCCTCGGACAGACGGCAGGCGACCGGCGCGCGAAGCGCGGCGAGATTGGCGGCCACCGCGCGCGTCTTGCGCCGCATCGCCGCATCGAGATAACGCCCCAGCAGCAGGAAGGTGAGGAGCATGATCGCGCTGTCGAAATAGGCGTGCTCGGCGTGGACCAGCGTCTCATAGACGGACATGCCGAGCGCGAGCAGAACCCCGAGCGAAATCGGGACGTCCATGTTCAGGCGCCGCGCCCGGAGCGCGGAGAAAGCGCTCTGGAAGAAAGGCTGGCCGGCGAAGGCGGCGGCCGGCAGGGCGATCAGTCCAGAGATCCCGTGGAACATGTCCCGCGTGGAGGGGTCGATGTCGGAACCCTCGCCGATCCAGACCGAGGCCGAAAGCAGCATGATGTTCATCGCCGCGAAGCCTGCGACCGCCAGACAGCGCAACAATCGCTTGGAGGCTTCCTGCTCCGCCTGCTCGCCCTCGGCCAGCTCGAAAGGCCGCAAACGGTAGCCCATGCGCCGCAGGCGATCGAAGGCGCCGGCGAGATCGAAGCCTTCCCCGCGCCATTCCAGGAACAGGCGGCGGTTGGTGTAATTCACCCGCGCATGGGGCAGGCCGGGCAGGCTGCGCAGGGCCGACTCGATCTCGCCTATGCAGGCGGCGCAGGTCATGCCCTCGACAGCGGCCTCGAACCGCAGGGTTCCGTCCTTGCCGCGGGTGACGAAAGCTTCGTGATCCAGAACGGGCGCGTTCATGTGGCCTCAGTCGATCTGCACGCGGTTGCGCGAGCGAAAGGCTTCCCGCCCCCCCTGCTCCGCGGTGAGCACGAGCTCCCGCGCGCCGGGAGACGCTGTGAAATCCGCCTCATAACGGCCGGGGGCCGTCTCACGCAGGCTCAGCGCCTGGTCCCGCTTGCGATCCGCCGGGAATTCCAGCCGGGCAGAGAAAACCGCCCCGGTCGGCTCCGCCCCTTTGGCGTCATGCGCGACGACGACGATCGTCGCCTGTCCGGCGGCGCGGCGCTGCAGCGAAACCTCGACCTTCCATCCGCGCGCCGCCTGCTCCCGCGCGTCGGCGATGTCGCGGTTATAGGCGAGGCCGCGCTCATAGGCGTGCTGCTCGACCTCCCCGCTGAAGGTGGTGACGGCGAGATAGGCCATCACGCCGTTGACGGCGAAGACGACGCCGAAAAACCCGAGGAAAATGGCGAGAATCTTCCAACCCGTCAGCGATCTGCCCGCGCTAGGCTTCGCTTCTTCGGGAACGAGATGACAAGACGACATATGCGTTCTCCTTCGGGGGCTCCTCCCTTGCCTGGGAAGGAAGGAGCGGCTCTTCGCCAGTCGGGCGGCTCAAGGCCACAAAAAGGCGTCCCTGGCGGTCACGCTGCGGCCGGTTTCAATTTCCCGCATCGAGAACTCCAGAGGAAGGGGTTTCCTGTCCGCCGGCCCGCCGTGGATCGTAAGCAGGATGCGCGCCTCGCGGGTCTGATCCGCGCCCACGTCCAGCACGATGCGTCCCTCGGCGTCGCGCGGCGCGCCCACCGCCTCCATCTGCGCCCCGGCCGCGCCTGCGACTTCGAGCACGAAACGACGAGGCTCGGGATTCATGTTCGCGACATGGATCGTATAGGCGTTGCGGACGCCCCCGTCGCTCAGCTTCACGGTGAGCGGATTGCGGTCGTGCAGCACGGAGAGATGCAGGTTTGCTCGGGTCGCCAGAGTGAAGATCATAAAGCCGCCGATGCCTGCGATCAGCGCAGCATAGAGCACCGTCCGCGCGCGGATCGGCTTGTATATCGCCGGCTGCCCGCAAGCGCGGCGCTTGACGTTCATTTCCGTGTCGTAGCCGATCAGGCGCGGCGGACGGCCGACCTTCTCCATCACCCCGTCGCAGGCGTCGATGCACAGGCCGCATTGTATGCAGCCGAGCGAAGCGCCCTTGCGGATGTCGACGCCGGTGGGACAGACTGCGACGCATTGCCCGCAATCGACGCAGTCTCCCGCGGGCAGCCCTTTTGCGCGCAGCGCGGCGGCCTGCTTGACCGACTGCCGAGGTTCGCCCCGGTCATAACGATAAGTGACGTTGAGGGCGTATTCGTCGGTCAGCGAGGCCTGGATGCGCGGCCACGGGCACATGTGGAGACACAGACCCTCGCGCATCACCCCGGCGAAGACATAGGTCGTGAAGGTGAAGATGCCGATCCACATATAGGCTTCGCCGCAGCCCGGCGCGAATGTGGCGAGCTTGTAGACCAGCGTGGGCGCGTCGGCGAAGTAAAGCACCCAGGCGCCGCCCGTCCACCAGGCGATCAGCAGCCACAGAAAATGCTTCGTGAGTTTTTCCCGGATTTTCTGCGCGGTCCAGGGGCCCGCGTCTTTGCGGATGCGGTCGCGGGCGTCGCCCTCGATCCAGCGCTCGGTCATGATGTAGAGATCGGTCCAGACGGTCTGCGGGCACATATAGCCGCACCAGATGCGCCCAGCGACGGCGTTCATGAGAAAGAGCGTCAGCGCCGCGATGATCAGCAGGCCGGTGGCGTAATAGACCTCCTGCGGCCAGATCTCGATGAAGAAGAAATAGAAGCGCCGGTGCTGCAGATCGAGCAGCACGGCCTGCGACGGCTCATTGGGGCCGCGGTCCCAGCGCACGAACGGCAGCAGATAATAGACCGTCAGCGTGAAGAGCTGGATCCCCCATTTGATGCGGCGGAATTCGCCCAGGACTTTTTTGGGATAGACCTTGTGGGGCGGCGCTACGATCGGTTCATGCTCGTCGCCGTCGGGCGCAAACTCTGCGGTCGACATCAACGCCTCTTACATGTTCGAGTTGAACGGCCCCGCCACGCCGAAGCGGCGCGGCGGCGCCGGGCGCATTCCGCCAAAGCGGACACGCCGCCTTGGCGATGAAGATGCGCAGCGAGCTACAGTGCGGGACGAGGCGGAGCCTCGCAGGCGTTCCTCGCCCCGCAACTTCGGTTGGTTTGCGCTTTACTGGCCTCCGCCGAGCGAATGCACATAGACGGTCAGGGCCTTGATCGTGGTGTCGTCGAGACGACCCTTCCATGCCGGCATCACGCCGCCGCCGCCCTGAGAGATGCGCTTGACGATGGTTGGCTTGTCGGAGCCATAGAGCCAGATGGCGTCGAAGAGATTGGGCGCTCCCATGGCCTTGTTGCCCTGGCCTTCGACGCCGTGGCAGACGGCGCAGTTCTCGTTGTAGACTTTCTCGCCGGCGGGTTCGGGCGCGAGAGCGTCCGGAACGTCGGCCATCGTGCGGACCCAATCGGCGACGTCGGAGATCTGCTGAGGCGTGAGAATCCCGTCGCGCCCGAAGGCGGGCATGGCCCCGCTTCTCGAGTCCTTGTCGGCGTCCCAGCGCACGCCATGCTCGATGGTTGACTGGATATCGGCGAGCTTTCCGCCCCATATCCAATCGTCGTCGTTCAGATTGGGGTAGCCTTTGGCGCCCTGCGCCCCAGCGCCGTGGCAGGGGGCGCAATTGTTGAGGAAGGCCACCTTCCCCACCGTTCGGGCGGCTGCGAGCAGTTCCGGATTCTTTTCGATCGTGTCTATCGGCGCGTTTTTGATCTTCTGGAGAATGGGCGCGCGGGTCTCCTGCAAGGCGGCGACGTCCTGCTCCACGGCCGCGCGCGAGTGCCAGCCGAAAAACCCTTCCGACCCGCCGCTCGCCGTCGGCCAGGCGGGATAAACGAAGCAATAGGCCACGCCCCAGACCACCGTCGCGATGAAGGTCCACACCCACCAGCGCGGCAGTGGGGTATTGAGCTCTTCGACGCCGTCCCACTCGTGCCCAGTGGTCGATACTCCACTGAGCGGATCGATACGCACATTGGTCTCGTGTCTGTCGATGGACATTATCTCAGTCCTCCCGCAGGGGAATTTGGGCGGCGTCGTCGAAATGCTTGCGGCGCGAAGGCCGCAAGGCATAGACGAGCGCGGCGAAGAAGATCAGGCCGAAATAGGCGGAGCCCCATGTCGCGGCGAATTCCCGCCACGCTTCATAAGAAGAGACGTCTCCGGTCGTCATGGCTCTTTCCCTCGAAAAGCAGCGCGATGCGGGGAGCGGGCGCGGGATGCGCGCCCGTCACCTGATGTTGGCCTTGTCGTCGTAGAGCTTGAAATCCACCGAAACGCCGAGGTGCTGGAGATAGGCGACCAGCGCGTCCTCTTCGGTGATGGCGTTCTTGCCCGCCATGTCGCCCGGCGCCGCATTGGGATAGCGCTTCAGCAGATCGGGGCCGCCGGCGTCGTCGGACGACGCCTGCGCGGCGAGGTCCGCGGCCGCGTTTTCGATTTGCTCGTCGGTGTAAGGCACGCCGACGACGCGCAGCGTCTGCATCTGCTCGACGAGATGTTCGGCGTTGAGCGGCGTCGTCGCGAGGAACGGATAGCCCGGCATGATCGACGACGAAACCACGGAGCGCGGATCGCGCAGGTGGTCGCGCTGCCAATCATTGGAGTATTTGCCGCCGACGCGCGCGAGATCCGGGCCGTTGCGCTTGGAGCCCCACTGGAACGGATGGTCGTACATGCTCTCCGCCGCCAGCGAGTAATGGCCATAGCGCTCGACCTCGTCGCGCAAGGGGCGGATCATCTGCGAGTGGCAGGTGTAGCACCCCTCGCGGACATAGATGTTGAAGCCGGCCAGCTCCAGCGGCGTGTAGGGCCGCACGCCTTCGACCCGCTCGATCGTGTTCTTGAGGTAGAACAGAGGCACGATCTCGACGAGGCCGCCGACCGAGACCAACAGCAATATGCCGATCACCAGAAAGATCGAATTGGTTTCGATCCGCTTTTGCAGTCCCGAAGCGGGAGCGTGATGAGTTGCGTTCGACATGGATATGTCCTCACTCGGCTGCGACGGGCGCGGGAACCGCTTCCAGAACTTCCTCGGTCCGGGGCGTGGTGATGGTCTTGAAGATGTTCACCAGCATGATCAGCATTCCGATCACGAACAGCCCTCCGCCCGCGGCGCGGATCAGATATTCGGGATGCAGCGCCTCGGTGGTTTCGATGAAGGAATATTCAAGGAAGCCCTGGGGCGTGTAGGCCCGCCACATCAGGCCCTGCATGATGCCCGCGACCCACATCGCCGAAATGTAGAAGACGATGCCTATGGTCGAGATCCAGAAATGCCAGTTGACCAGCTTCAGCGAGTAGAGCTTGCGGTTCCAGACCCAGGGGATGAGGCAGTAGAGCGCGCCGAAGGACACGAAGCCGACCCAGCCGAGGCTGCCGGAATGGACATGGCCGATGCCCCAATCGGTGTAATGGCTGAGCGAATTGACCGCCTTCACCGACATCAGGGGACCTTCGAAGGTCGACATGCCGTAAAAGGCCACCGACACGACCAGCATCCTCAGCACCGGATCGGTGCGCAGCTTGTCCCAGGCTCCGGAAAGCGTCATCAGGCCGTTGATCATGCCGCCCCATGAGGGCATCCACAGGATCACGGAGAACACCATCCCCAGCGTCTGCGCCCAGTCCGGCAGGGCCGTGTAGTGCAGATGGTGCGGCCCCGCCCAGATATAGAGGAAGATCAGCGCCCAGAAATGCACGATCGAGAGGCGGTAGGAATAGATCGGCCGCTCGGCGCGCTTGGGGATGAAATAATAGACGATGCCGAGGAAGCCCGCCGTCAGGAAGAAGCCCACGGCGTTATGGCCATACCACCATTGGATCATCGCATCCTGGACGCCCGACCACACGATCACCGATTTCGGCGAGTAGATGGAAATCGGAATCTCGGTGTTGTTGCCGAGCACCAGCACCGCCACGGTCACGATGAAGGCGAGATAGAACCAGTTCGCCACATAGATGTGAGGCTCGGCGCGGCGCGCCAGCGTGAACAGATACACCAGCAGATAGACGACCCACACCACGACGAGCCAGAGAATGGCGTACCATTCCGGTTCCGCATATTCGTGGCCGCGCGTCACCCCGAGCAGATAGCCGGTGCCGGCTATGAGAATGAAGAAGTTGTACCCCAGCACGACGAACCACGGCGCGAGCTCGCCGGCGATGCGCGCGCGGCTCGTGCGCTGCATCACATAGAAGGACGTCGCCAGCAGGACATTGCCCCCGAAGGCGAAGATCACCGCTGAAGTGTGCAGCGGCCGCAGGCGCCCGAAGTTGATCCACGGCAGATCGAAATTGAGCGCCGGGAACGAGAGCTCCAGCGCGAGGTACAGCCCCACCAGAAATCCCGCTGTGCCCCAGAACAAGGCCGCGATGGAACAGAATTTGATCGGGCCGTAATTGTAGTTCGGCTTGCCGTCGATCATGAGCGGCGGCGGGTCTTTGGGCCGAGCCTCGAAGCGCAGATTGATCGCGACCACCGCCAGAAGCGAGCCGAGCGCGAACAGCGTCATGTGAAAGGCATAGACGGGCGTGTAGGCCCGCGTTGCTATGAAGGCGGTGGCGACGGCGAGCGCCAGAAATATCGCGCTGAGCGATATTTCACCAAAGGTCCGCTGTTTCGGAATTAAAGGCAGCCGCTCCATGGTGTTTGTCCCCACGAAATTCCTGCGTGCATGCGCGAGTAGCTTGAAAGGCACGGGAAACGCACGCGAATCTCCCGCGCCCAGACTCCGAACCGCGTGTTAATGCTACGCTGCACAACATGACTCTTAATTGATCAGGATCAATAAAACAGCCCACTAAGGGTCGCTGCGCGAAAAGGTCACACGGATGAAAAGCGGGCCCGGCGTTTCGCCGGCAAGACCGTGGTTTGCGCTTAAAGCACGATATTTCTGTGACCGTTTTGGATAATGACCGGGGCCCTGTCGCGCGAATTTGACGCAGGGCAAGAAACTCCGGTCGGCCGGTTGGAAGCGCCCTTTATGGAATCGCCTCGCTCCTAGCACGGCCTGCTGATGTGGCGTCCGAACAGCGCCGCGAGGGGCCCCTCGGTCCGAAGCGCTGTCAGGCCGGTGAAATAGACGCTGCTCCCCGAGTAGGGATAGCCGAGATCGCAATTGGGATTGGGCTCGTTCGCGCTATAGGGCGCAAGGCGGGCGAGCGCGCTCGTCGGAACATAGCCCCGCGCGCCGCCGACGCCGACGAGGCTCCAGCCGCGGCGGGAGCTTTGCACGGCGACCTCGGCGCCCTCCCCCAGCGTCCCGACAACGGCCGCATTTGCCGCCGGGCGGGCGCGAAGGCAGATTTCCCTGGTCAAAATCTCGGCCAGAGCGGAGCCGTTGAAAGCGACGCCGGCCGCAATGGCCATGCAGGCCGCAAGAGTCTTCCCGCACCTGTCGATCGCCATCCCCTTCCCTCCTTATGCCTGCCGATCTGGCCGCTCCAAATCCGCCGCTATTCGCGATAAAGGAAAACAGTGGAGCGTCGGCCCTCGGCGCATATCGCGCCTCCACGCGATGATGGCATTGTCGACGACGTCATGGAACCGGGCGGGAACACCCTTGAACAAATCTTTATCGAACTTCCTGGATCTCGCGCGCTGGATTGCGGCCCTCGCGGTGCTGCTCGGCCATGCGGCGGTGCTGGCGCAAATCAGCGACATCATGGTCGCGCCCCACGGCCCCGGCGTTTACGCCTGGTGGTTCCTGACCGCCTTTTCGCATCAGGCCGTGTTGGTCTTCTTCGTGATATCGGGCTTTCTGGTCGGCGGCGACGTGCTGCGGAAGCGGCGAAGAAGCGAGCCATTCCTACTCGATTATTACGTCAACCGCTTCAGCCGCATCTATGTCGTGATGATCCCGGCGCTGGCTTTCGGCTTCATCATCGATTCGATCGGGCGGCGAATTTTTCCGGACTCCGGCATTTACGACGCGCCCTTTTTCGAAGGGATCTACAATCCGGCGAATATATTCTGGGCGCTGCTGCAGCAGCAGAGCATCTGGACGACCCAGGCCGGCACCAACGGCCCGCTGTGGTCCCTCGCCTGCGAGATGTGGTATTACATCACCTTCCCGCTGCTGCTGCTGCCTCTCTCCAACGCCTATTCGAAGAACATTCGCATCTCGGCATTCGTTCTCGGCGCGGCCGCAGTGGTTTTCATGGCGATTCCGAAAAGCTTCTTTCTATTCGGCTATTTCGCCTGGATCGCTGGCGCGCTGATGCGCATCGCGCCGCGTCCGGCGATCAGATCGACTCTCTTGTCGCTCGGCTTGTTTCTCGCCACCATAACCGTGGTGCGTTTGGCGGTGCGCGGCCCGATCCTCGCGGCCTATCCCATCCTCACGACGCTCGCGGACGCGGCGGTCACGGCCACATTCGCCAATGTCCTGCTTTCGCTGCGCTTTTGCGAGAAAGACCAGCTGTTTGCGGGCCTTCGCCCGATTCATCGGCGGCTGTCGGATTTTTCCTATTCTCTCTACGCCACCCACGCGCCGATAGTTTTTTTCGTCTGGGCCGGCGCCGGCAGCCTGCTCGGGAAGGACTGGCACAAGCAGCTTGCGACGCCCCTGCACTGGACTCTCGCCTTCTCCGTTATCTTCGTCGCGATCCTGTTCGCCTACGCCTTCTCTCGCGTGACCGAGGCGAGGACGGCCAAATTGCGAGCATTGCTTCGCGCCGCGCTCGGCGTGGAGCGGGCGTCCGGCTCCATCCCGCCCGGGCGACTGGTCGAAGCGCCAGAACTGCAGCGAGAAGAAGCCTGAGCGCCTTGTCGCCGTCGCCGCGACCGAGAACCCCTATGTCTTTGATTTTACATAGGCAGCTGCAGCGGCGGCGCGCATGTCCCGCCTCAGACCGGTGAACATCCCGTCGATCATGCTGGTCACGTCTTTGGGAGCCGAGGAAGGATCGCCGGCGTTGAAGGGCGGCGCCGGGGCATATTGGGCGAGGAGCTGAACGCCTTGAGCGTATTTCTCGTCGCGCAATTCCCCGACGAGTGAAAGAGCGAAGTCCAGCCCGGCCGTGACGCCCTCCGCGGTCATGCGGTTGCGGTCTTTCACAAAACGCCCGTCGGTCGGTATCGCGCCGAAGACCGGCAGCAGTGGCTTCGTCACCCAATGCGAGGTCGCGCGATATCCATCCAGCAACCCAGCCGCGCCGAGGATCATCGAACCTGTGCATACAGAAGTGACGAACCGCGCCTTCCGCCCGATATCTCGAACATAGGCGATGGTGGCGTCGTCGCGAATTGCCGCCAGCGTTCCTTGCGTTCCGCCGGGAACGCAGAGGATATCGTAATCCCCGACCGCGTCCTCGAACCGGGTGGACGGCGTAAAAGTCAGGCCGGTGTCGCTGCGGACGGGGGCCAACGTCTTGGCGACGACCTCGACTTTCGCGCCCAGCAGGCTCGCAAACATATATTGCGGCCCGACCATGTCGAGGGCGGTGAAGCCGGGATAAATCAGAAAGACCACTTTCTCCTTGCCGTGCCAGTGGGCTGGCATTGAAGACATATCGTGCTGCGGCGCTGCGTCGGCCGGTCCGCCGCCAGCCGCCAAGGCGCCGCCGTTCGTGAGCAGGACGGCGAAAGCGGCGATCGCCTCTCCCAATTGGCGGCGGTCGACTTTGGTCATGTCTCTCTCCTACATGCGAAGGGAAAGATTGGCGAAGAACGTCCGACCCTCGCCCGGCGCGACCCGCCCGGAGAGGTAGGGATAGGGGACGAAATAACGGTGATCCGTCAGATTCTTGCCGCTGATCGAGAAGGTGAAATTCTCGTGCTTGAAGGTCAGGGCGGAGTCGAAAGTGACATAGCCGCTCGTGCTCCACGGACCGCCGATCTCGATGACCTGGCTCGAGGCCGCATAGAGCCCGGCGCCGAAACTCCACCCTTCAAACAGGCCGTCGAAGGCGTAATTCCCCCATAAACGTCCCGAGTCATGCGGCGCGAGATTCAAGGGCGCATTCTGGATAGCCGGATTGAGGTCTTTCGAAACCTTGGCGTCGATATGCGCATAGCTCGCAAGGAAGGAGAGGCTCGCCGTCGGCTGCCAGGTGAGATCCGCCTCGACGCCGGAAGAATGCCACTCACCCGCCTGATATTGCGTCACCATTCCCGAGAGCGTCGTCGGCACATTGGTCCGCTTGAGATCGAACCAGGCCAGCGTGCCCGCCAAGCCCCACGGGCCGTCCAGCTTGACGCCCGCCTCCCATTGCTCGGACCCTTCCGGCTTGGGCGCCGCGCCGCCGAGACCGCTGAAGAAGGTGACGGGTCGCAGCCCTTCCGCATAGCTGCCGTAGACCGAGAGCCAATTGGTAAGATCGAACAGAGCGCCGACGCGCGGCAGAAACGCCGTCTGGCTCGAATTGAATTTGGTCGCCGGCCTGGTGGCGGATTGCTCCGAATAGATGTCGACGAAGGCGACGCGACCGGCGGCCAGAATATGCAGGCGCTCGAAGAGCGTCGACTGGATCTGCGCCGTTGCGCCCGCGTTCTGATAGTTGTTGTCGATGCGGCTGAAAATCGTGTAACCGCCCTGCCCGGGAAATGGATAGACATAGGGCGGGAAGACCGGCGCCCGGAAGTCTATAAGGGTCGGGTAATAGGACGCGTAGGCGCCTAACCCAAATAAATTCAATAACCTCTGGATTGCCGGATCAGGCGGGGTGGCGTTTGCGCCGGACAGGAAGCCCTGATCCCAGACCCGGTTGAAATCGCCGCCGAGCAAAATCTGGTTTCTGGTCGGCCCGGCGTCGAACTTCGCCATCAAATTCGAGGTGATGGAGAGTTCGCTCGATTGCTCGTCCATGATGGTGTCAGCCACATAAAACTGGCTGGGTCCGCCGATCATGCGCGACAGGAAAGAATCTCTGTAAAAGGTCGGCTTGTTGCCGAAGGGAATTTGCGAGGGCTCGTAGAGGCTCGACGACGAGAAGCGCGCGCTCGTGGATGTGGAGAAAGTTTCGTCGAACTTATGATCGAAGCGGACCGTGGCCCCAGAGGACGACGTGCCCGTCGTGGGCAGGCCGGGATTGGACAGGAAGGCGGTCGGGCGCACGGAATAATATGTCGTGTCGATCGCGCCGATCGCCGGCAGGCCCGGATAATCCGGCTGATCGCGCCGGCTAAGACTACCCTGCACAACGAAAGACGTCGCATCCGTCGGGGCGAATTTGATGGTCGGATTGATCGTGTAGCTGCGCCGATTGACGACGTCGATATTCGAGCGCGTCGTTTCATATTGCGCGGTCAGCCGAAACAGGACGCTCTTGTTTTCGGTCAAGGGCTGGTTGACGTCGATATAAGGGCTCGCATAGCTGTAGCCGCCTCCGCGAACGCCCACTTCCGCGAAACGATCCGCCGTCGGCAGCTTCGAGACGACATTGACGACGCCGCCCACGGGGCTGGCCCCGCCCTGAAACAGAATGCTGGCCGGCCCCTTCAACACCTCGATCCGCTCGACATTGGCGAGAAGATCGCGCACGCCGAAATCATTGTAATTGGGCAGGCCGTCGATGTAGCGTTCCGCGCGCATGCCGCGCAGGCTCGGACCGATCCCGCCCGGAAACAGCGGGCTGACCGGCTGCAGGCCCGAGACGTTGCGAAAGACCTCGCTTTGAGAAATCGCCTGCTGGTCGTCGATCACCTTGCGCGGAAGGACCACGACCGACAGCGGCAATTCCTTGATGGGCGTTTCGAAACGCGTGACCCGCGCCGTCAGCGCCTGGTAACCGCGAACCGGTCCGGCGGTCGTCTGCTGGACGGGCGGGCCGCTTTCCGGCTGGGTTGACGAAGATTCCGCCGGTTTCTCCCCGGAATTCGCTGGCGCGCCGATCTCGATAGGAGGCAAACTCTGCTGGGCAAGAGCGTTCCCCACATAGAAAATCGCCAGCGCGCCCGCGCCGGCATGTCCGATTAGATCGCGTTTGAGCAAAGTGGCCTCCTGAAGCGCTCAATCCACGGGAAGTTGCCGCATCCCGGAGCTGGGTTTAGGAAGCCGAGCTTTCATGGAGATAACGTCCGGGCGGTCCGGCGCCCTTTTTCGCGGTTGTTGCAATTTCATCATATTTCGACTTACCCTTCGCCAATGAGCGCGGCGGAGAATTCAATGTCCCAAGTCCTTAGCCCAAGCGCGCAATCGCGCGTGACGACCACCTGCCGTTAAAAATGCGCGTGCTCTTGGTCGAGGACGAGCCGGAGATGGCTCGAGCCCTTGGAGCGCGTCTCGGGAGATCGGGCTTCATCGCAGATTGCGTCGGCGCGTTGGAAGAGGCGCGCGCCGCCCTGCAGTGTCACCGTTACGGGCTTGCGCTTGTCGATCGCCGACTGCCGGACGGCGACGGCCTCGCGCTCCTGCCGGAATTGAAGCGGCTGCAGCCGGGAATACGCATTCTCGTCCTGACGGCGTGCGAAACCGTGAGCGACCGCATTTGCGGACTGGACGCGGGCGCCGACGATTATCTCCCAAAGCCTTTCGACCCCGATGAGCTGATGGCCCGGATCAGAGCCTGCCTGCGGCGTCCCGGCGCGCAGCCGACGCCTCCCGTCGTTCTCGCCAAGCTCTCTTTCGACCTCTCGACCCAGCAGGTCTCGGTCGCCGAAAAGCCGCTGGTGCTTCACCGAAGAGAGCTGGCTTTACTGGAGGCGCTGATGCGAAATGCGGGGCGAATCGTCCTCCGCAATCAGCTTCAGGACGAAGTCTACGGCTTCGACGACGACGTGCAGGGCAATGCGCTCAACATTCTCGTCTCGCGCTTGCGCAAGCGACTGCACGACCTCGGCGCGGGCGTCGAGATCCATGCGGCGCGCGGCATCGGCTATATGATCGCGCGGGCGCCGCAGACGTGAGGGGTCGACGCTCCTTATCCGTTCGCCTGATCGTAAGCCTTGCGGCGGCGCAATTCGTTGCGATCGTCTTCCTCGTTCCGGTCATGGAGTTCGTGGTCTCCATCCTGGGCGTGGGCGTTTCCTCGGCGGTCAATCCGGATGACTGGGACGAATATCGGCTTATTGCGCTCGTCCAGAACTCGCTCGCGCGCGCGCCGGACGCGCGCGTGGTCATCCAGCCGACCGTTGCGCTGCGCGACTACATGGACGCCAATCCTGGAGCACGCTACGCGGTCTTCGACGTCCGAACGAAAGAAGCGCTACCGGGCTCTTCGCAGCAACTCGTCGCGGCGCTCGCCAGTCTCGGTCAGATCGACGCGCTGGCGTTGAAATTCCGTTTGCCCACAGACAATCTCCAGGGCGCGCGCGGCAGCCTGCGGCTCCTCGACACGCCTGTCGGGCGGCATGTGATCGCCGTTTACGGCTACCGCTTCGCCTGGGCGGATGTTTACGTCGTCGCGAAGCTGTTCCTGAACCTGCATACCGCAATCGTCATTGCTCCGGGCATATTGGGGGCAGTGCTTGTCGGATGGATCGTCGTACGGCACGGACTGGCGCCCCTGCGCGTCGCCGCCGCCGATATCGCCTCGATCGACGTAAACACGTTGCACAAGCGGATTTCCGCGGAGAATGCGCCCAAAGAGCTCGCCCCTTTCTTTGAAGCGGTCAATAATGCGCTGTCCCGGCTTTACGCTGGCGTCGAGGCGCAACGCCGATTCGTAGCGAACGCCGCGCACGAGTTGCGCACGCCTATCGCAATCATGCGCGCCCACGCCGATAATCCCGACGACGCCGCGTTCAGGAGCGACATGCGGCGCGACATTCGCCGCGTTCAGTCGATCATGGAGCAGTTGCTGGCGACGGCGAGACTTTCCGCTCACGGTGAAAAAGAGCTCGACGACATCGATCTGGGGGCGGCCGTTCTTGGGCTGATTGCCGACTTCACACCCCTCGCCATCGAAAACAAGCGGCAAATCTCTTTCGAGCCCCCTCCCCGCCAGATCTCGATCCGCCTGCACAAATGGGCGCTCGAATGTGTGGTTTCAAATCTTCTGAACAATGCGCTTCGTGCGGAGCCCGAAGGGGGAGACATTCACGTCCGCGTCCTCGAGCCGGCCCTAGTCGAAGTGGTCGACCATGGCGACGGGATTCCACTCTCGGACATGGAAAGGATATTCGAACCCTTCTGGCGGCGCGAAACCAGCGGGAAAGGGGCCGGTCTCGGATTGGCGATCTCGAAAGAGCTGGTCTTGTCGATGGGCGGCTCGCTAACGGTCGAACAAACCCCTGGCGGGGGCGCGACTTTCCGAATTTCGCTCGCGCTGCGTCAACTCACGACGCCCACATCCTGAGGCGCTTTTTGCGGAACGCAAAAAGCCTCGAAGGATCCTGCAGAGCGCTATTCCAACGCCGACTCTTGCGGAAATGCGCGCGCGGCGCATCCTTCGAGACCGCCCGCTACAGCGCATTCCGCAAAAGTTGGTAGACTTTTGCGACAAGAATGCGCTCCAGCTATTTTAATCTGGCGGGCTCGTCAGGATGAGGGAGCTGTTTTCTCAGAGCGGCCGCTCCCGGCCGACCTGTCGGCTAAGCGGGTTTCGGTCACAGATAACTCCAGCCCGCCATTGCGACGCCCGCCGCAGCAAGGGCGAGGCCGGTGAACCACGGCCAGCGCCGCCCTCTGGTAACGATGGCGATCGTAGTGATGGCGATCGCAGCATGCAGCAGGGTTTCGGCCATCGTCAGAATATGGTGGCGATGCTCGTGATGCTCGGCCTCATGCAGATGGGCGTCGACCTCCTGCTCCAGCTCGCGGGCCTTGGTTTCGATCTCGCGAGCCTCGGCGTCGTAGCGCTTGGCCTCGGCGGTCTGCTGGGCCGCCTGTGCGCCGCCCTGCGACGCCGCCACCGAATAGAGCCCCTTTTTTATGCTCTTGGCCTGATAGAAGGCCCATTGGTCGCTGGTCTTGTTCTGGAGCAGATTGGCTTCGCTCTGCTTCTTGAGGGCGGCGGCCGTTTCGAAGCTCTCCAGACTTCCGATCGTCGCCGCCACCACAGCGAGAATGGCGATCGTCACCGAGACGATTTGGAGAAAGGGGGCGCCGCTGTGAGCGGCGTGCTCGGCATGTTCGGCGTGTTCAAACGGCTCCTGAGGCGGCTCGTGGGACATCGTTCTCCTCGCAAAAGGTTACGGCGAATCAGTTCGACAGGCTCTGTCGCGTCTCAACTCTTTATCTCGGTTTGTATGGAAAATATGTCGTATGGAGGGTCGCCCTCGCCATTGGCCCAGCCGGTCTTCGCACCTCCCGCGCCGAATTCGCAGCGCGCGAGCTGCGATATCCCGCCGCCATAGACATGGATCGCGATGGCGGGCCGATCTGTGTCCGGGTTGAACAGGTTGATGCTGTCCGTGCGGCCCGAGCCGAGCGCCTCGATCATGCCGGGCCGCAGCAGACGGCCCTCGCCCGCGCCGGCGGTTCTGCTTATCGACCCCGAAACGACGCCCATGAGCTCGAAGACGGCGGGCTGCGCGACGGTGAGCCCCGCCCCACCGGCCAGGACGGTGCTGGCCACGCAGAAGCGCTCCAACCCGTCGCTGTAGACCTGGAATTGTCGTCCGGAACGCGGGCCCGACGCCGAAAAGGCGGCTGGCAGCCAATCTTCGCTCGAAAGCAGACGCCCCATGAGATCGCGTCCGATCAGGAGTATCTCGCGCTCGCTGTCGGTAAGCTCGACCATGGATTGAATGTCCCAGATGAAGCGTTTCAGCGCTGGGGGCGCGGGAACTCTCTGCTCTGGCATTGAATACTGCTCGGCTGGGGACATCGGCGTCGGGTCTCGATCATTGCTCGCCGGCACAAAAGCAAGCATCGAGCCATGCCACAGCCATTTCGGGGCGGCCAGAACGGCATGAGAATTGAATTTGAAGCCGGCGTCAGCCGATCGCTTGTGTCGGACCTATCCGCGAGCGGAGCGAACAGCCTTGAAGAAAGACTATATCCCCGAACTCAGCGAAGTGCGCATGGTGCGCCGCGCGCCCCAAGGACCTTTCGAACTCGAAGGCGAAGACGCGCGCTATATCGCGGCCTGTCTGCGCAATCTCGAAGCGGCGTTCGGAATAGAGGCTTTTCCGGGCGTCCCCTTCACGGAAATTTCCGGCCGGGCGCTGATCGAGCATTTCATCGATTGGTGGCGCGCGCTGGAGCCCACGGACGAACGCCAGCGCGAATCCCATGCGCGCCTGCCAGCGGCGATCCGCCTGCTCGACACGGTGTCATCCATGATGGAGGAACGCGCGGGGCGCCACTGATGTTCGTCTGAACAGGCGGCCGCCCCCGCAATCATCATGACCGAGACGAACGGCCGTGTTTTTTTGCGGGCGACCGATCGACGCCGCCGGCTAGAGCGTTTCCAGCCGAAGTGGACGCCGGTTCGGCGTGGGAAACGCGCTGAGAGAAAAGCCTAAGCGCATTCTATGTTCCATGAAACTTGAATGCGCTCTCATCTAGGCCGACAGCATGACCACCTTGGTCTTGACCGGCGTTCGCGAATAGAGGTCGAGCATGTCCTGGCTTAGGAGGCCGGTGCAGCCGCTGGTGATCGCTGTCCCGATCGTGTCGGGGTCGCTGGTGCTGTAGATGGTGCAGACCGTGTAGACGCCGTTCTTATAGAGATAGAGCACGCGGGCGCCGAGCGGATTTTCCAGACCTCCCGGCATTCCGGCGGCATATTTGCGCGCCTCCGGCTGGCGCGCGATCATCTCCTTGGGCGGCGTCCAGGTGGGCCATTCGGCCTTGCGCCCGACATAATAGGCTTCGTTGTTCAGGACGAACCCTGGGCGACCGACATTGGCGCCGTAGCGGGTGGCGTATCCGTCGCCTTCGACGCGGTAAACATAGTAATTGCGGGGATCGACGATGATCGTGCCGGGCGCTTCCTTGGACTCATAGCGCACGACCTTGCGAAAATATTTCGGATCCAGCTTGCCGATGTCGACCGCGGGGATCGGGAATTTCTCGCTCGGCACAGCCGCATAGAACTTCGCCGCCTCGGCGCGGCCCATGTCGTCGCCCGTCACGCAGCCCGCGAGCCCCAGCGAGCCGAGACCGGCGGCGGAGCCGAGCAGAAACGACCGGCGGTCGAGCCGCCCCGAACTCGGCACAGGCGGAGCTTCCTCGCGTCTCTGGCCGGCATTGCCAATTTCGTGGTTCGTAGTCATGATTTTAGAGTTTCCCAGTTCTTTCGCCAGACCATAGAATAATCCGGTATAAACCCGCTTAACGTCTCTGCCGGCCCGAGATTGCCGCCATAAGGCGCGATTAGCAAGGTCCGGGCCGCCTCTCGCGCTTATGGCCGGGCCTACGGGCGCTTTTCCCGGTCGGCGCGGGTCGCGATCCAGATGACATGCCGGGCCCCGCCCCTTTTGCCATTGGCGCGCACCTTGACCTCCTCGACGCCGAACCCGGCCTTCTGGAGCCGCTGGGTGAAGCTGCGATCCGGGCCGGACGACCACACCGCCAGGACGCCGCCGGGGCCCAATGCTTTTTGGGCGGCGGTCAATCCCGCCATGGCGTAAAGGCCGTTGTTGGCCTCGCGCGTCAAGCCTTCGGGGCCATTGTCGACGTCGAGCAGGATGGCGTCATAAGACGCGCGCGCCCCCCGGATGACCTGGCCGACATCCTGTTCCAGGATCGAGACGCGCGGATCGGTCAGGCTCGCCCCGTGAAACTCCGCCATCGGACCACGCGCCCACGCCACCACCGCGGGAACGAGCTCTGCGACGACGACGCGCGCCTTCGAATTGACCGCCGCCAGCACGGCGCGCAGAGTAAAACCCATCCCCAGCCCGCCGATGAGAATGCGCGGGTCCGGGCGGGAATTAATCCTCTCGCAGGCGAGCGTCGCCAGCGCCTCCTCGGAGCCGCTGAGGCGGCTGTTCATCAATTCGTTCTGGCCGAGCATGATCGAGAATTCGGCGCCTCGGCGCATGAGCCGCAGCGCGCCTTCGCCGCCGGGGATTGCGGCCGTATCGATCAGGGACCAGGGAATCACGCGCGCCTCTTCAATCGACGAGCCGTCTCGTCATCGCACGCTCGTCGGAGCGCGACGGCGGAATATCAAGCTTAGATTATTGGCCGGCATTTCGACAGTCTCAGGCCCGTCGAAACCAGCCCGGCGGCCCAGATCCGCCACCTCTTCGAGATCGCGCACGCCCCATGAAGGGTCCTGGGCGCGAAGGCCGGCGTCGAAGTCGGCGTTGCTCTGCGCGATATGCGCGCCGTCCCGCTTGTAGGGCCCATAAAGATAGAGCGGCGCGCCGGTCGGCAGGATCGCCGCGGCGTTTTCAAACAGGCCCATGGTCGCCGCCCATGGCGAAATATGAACCATGTTGATGCAGATGATTGCGTCGGCCCGCGCGATCGGCCAGGGCGCCTGCGCCGCGTCGAGAGCGAGTGGCGGCTGAACATTTTCCAGCCCCGAGGACGCGATCCACGCCGCGACGCTCTCTCTCGCCTTCTGCCCGGGATCGGAGGGCGCGAATGTCACCCTGGGCAGCGCCGCCGCGAAATGAACGACATGCTCGCCGGAGCCGCTCGCCACCTCCAGCACGAGGCCGCGCGCCGGCAGAACCCCGCGCAAAACGCTCAAGATCGGCTCCCGGTTGCGGGCCGCCGCGGCGGAGTAAAGACGCTTGTCGCTCATGGGCTCCTCGATTCCGCCAACGAACGCTTCCTCTTTTCGCGGGCGATCGCCTGATCGAGGGCTTGAAGGAAGCGGGATCGGTTCGCCGTGGAAAAGGGCGGCGGGCCGCCGGTCGTCTCGCCCGTCGAGCGGATGTGTTCCATGAGCGAGCGCTGTGCAAGCGCGAGGCCAATGGAATCATTGGTGAAGGCGCGGCCATAGGGCGCGATGGCATGGGCCTCTTTGGCGAGAACCCGCGAAGCCAGCGGGATATCGCTGGTCACGACCACATCGCCGGCGGCGACATGTTCCACGATCCAGTCGTCGGCGACATCGGCGCCCGCCGCGACGATCACCCTCGTGATCAGCGGCGAGGCCGGGATCTGCATGAAGTTGTTGGAAATCACGAAGCTGTGCAGGCCGTAGCGGGCGGCGACCTTGTAGGTCTCCTCCTTCACGGGGCAGGCGTCCGCATCGATGTAGATCTTGATCATAACGGCAGGATAACATCTGAACGCCCGGCGGCGGCAGGCCAGCCGGCGATTACGAGCAAGCGCGCCTAATGCCCTTCGGGCGACAGTCTCGCCTCGATGCGGCGAACGCGCTCCCCCAGTTCCGAGATCAGAACGCCGTGGCCGGCAAAGCGTTTCCAGCCGAAGTGGGCGCCGGTTCGGCGCGGGAAACGCGTGAATACAAAAAAACTCTAGACGAGTGATATTCCATTACCGCGCGGCGCAAGCCTGCGATCTGGTCTCCGAGGCGCTTCTCCAAGGTCATGAGGTCGGAGGCCACGTCGGCGCGCAAGGAATTCAGGCCGGCGCCGAGATCGTCCAGCCGCCGATCGATACTGTCCATCCGCCCATCAAAACCGTCCAGCCGTCGCTCCACGCGTTCCAGGCGCTCCGAGCTGCTGCGGTTCTCTTCCCGCATCTCACGAAGCAGTTGCAGAACCAGATTTTCGGGCTCGCTCACGTCTCTTCTCCAGGTCCGGGCCATTATGCCTGTTCTGGGTGAATAAGCCACATCAGCTCGGGCCAATGCGTTTCGAACTTCGCGAACACCCATGGCGTTCGCCCGCGCGGCAAGAACAAGGCGCCTCGGCGACCGCTTGGTCGGCGCGCGATTATCGCTATGATTTTGCAGGAGTATTTTTTGGTGGAGCTGGGGGGATTCGAACCCCCGACCTCTGCAGTGCGATTGCAGCGCTCTCCCATCTGAGCTACAGCCCCGGCCGAGGGGGTGACTACACGGCCGACACTTTTCTGTCAATCGGTTCGATGCACGAGAAACGCAATCGCCGGTTTTCCGGGGCGTCGCGAGGCCCCGTCCGAGCCGCCGGGCGGCGCAAGCCGGCGCCGAAAACGATCCGCCCGTGCGAATCCGTGGCTTCCGCAGGGCGACGCTCGCGCCTGCAGGATTGCGGCGCGCCCGGCTTGGGGCTAGAGACTTGCTCAGAAACGCAAAGACTGGAACCGTCGCAAATGACCTATGCCGTCATAAACCTGCTTTTGACGATCATCGACATCTATTGGTGGATCGTCATCGCCTCTTTCATCATGTCCTGGTTGATCGCCTTCGACGTGATCAACACGCGGTCGCAGGCGGTCTATACGGTCAGGCGCGCGCTCGCGTCGCTGACGGAGCCGGTCTATGAGCCGATTCGAAGGGTCCTTCCGACCATCGGCGGGTTGGATTTCTCGCCCATGATCGTGATCCTGGCGCTGCAGTTCCTCAGCAACGCCATCACCCACAGCGTCGCCTTTGGCTGAGCCCCAGGCCGCCTGGATCGCCGAAAGCGACGGCGTGGCGCTCTGGCTGCGCCTGACGCCCAAGGGAGGGCGCGACGCGCTCGAGGGCGTCGAGCAGCTCTCCGACGGGCGTAGCGTAGTGAAGGCCCGCGTGCGGGCGGCGCCGGAAGACGGCCGCGCCAACGCCGCCCTGGTGGAATTGGTCGCTAAAGCGCTGGACACGTCGAAAAGCGCCGTCTCGGTGGTCGGCGGCCACACCAGCCGCGTGAAAAAACTCTTCATCGCGGGCGACGCCGCCCGCATCGTAAAGGCGCTGGCCGCGCGGCTTACGCCTGAAAACCATTAGGACGAAGCGAAAGGCCATGACGAAAACCAAATCCAACATCGGAAATTTCTTTGAGGATTTCTCGCTCGGCCAAGTGATCCGCCACGCGGCGCCGCGCACGGTTACGACCGGCGACGTCGCGGTTTACACCTCGCTCTATCTGCCGCGCTTCGCGGTGCAGTCCTCCAGCGCCTTCGCTCAGGCGATCGGGTATGAGCAAGCCCCGGTCGACGACATGCTGGTGTTCCATTTCGTGCTGGGCAAGACCGTCCCCGACGTTTCGCTGAACGCCCTCGCCAATCTCGGCTATGCGGATTTCAAGTTCCTGGCGCCAGTCTATCCGGGCGACACGCTGACCGCGACCTCCGAAGTCATCGGCCTCAAGGAAAACTCCAACAAGAAGACCGGCGTCGTCTATGTGCGCTCCACCGGCCGGAACCAGCGCGGAGAGGTCGTGCTCGACTACGCCCGCTGGGTCATGGTGAAGAAGCGCGACCCCGACGCGCAGGTCGGGCCCGAGGTCGTTCCGAACCTGCCGAAATCGGTTGCGCCGGAGGATCTCGGCAAGGCGGTCCCCGCCCTCAATGTTTCGGCCTATGACAAGGTTCTGGCCGGATCGCCCTATTTCTGGGGCGATTACGAAAAAGGCGAGAAGATCGATCATATCGACGGCATGACCGTCGAGGAGGCGGAGCACCAGCTCGCGACCCGCCTCTATCAGAACAACTCCAAGGTCCACTTCAACCAGTATTACGAATCGCAGGGCCGTTTCGGAAAACGCATCATCTATGGCGGCCATGTGATTTCGCTGGCGCGCGCACTTTCGTTCAACGGGCTCGAGAACGTGTTCCACATCACGGCCGTCAACGGCGGACGTCATGTGAATCCGCTCTTCGCCGGCGGGACCGTGTTCGCCTGGAGCGAGGTGCTGGACAAGGCCGAGATTCCAGGCCGCAGCGACATCGGCGCCCTGCGCTTGCGGCTGGTTGCGACCAAGGACAAGCCCTGCGCCGAGTTCCCGCTCGACGCCGCGGACGCTTCGGTGTTGCTCGACCTCGATTACTGGGCCGTGCTGCCGCGGTGATTTTGGAAGGATCCGGAGGGGCCGGCTTAAGCGCCGGCCTTTTCTGGATTTTTCACAGCAACCAGCAAATCGGTGATCAGCTCATCTTCCGGCGTGTCGTACGGGTTGTTGCGGTAGATTTCTAGAGCGGGTCGGCGATCCGGCTCATAGCCGCTGGCCGGCAACCATTGGCCGAAAAGCTTTTGAAAGGCGCCGCCGATTCCGCGGTAGGGGCCGACCAGTCGGCTGCATGCATAAAGGCCGCCTTCGAGCTCGAGAATCCCGACGTCCTCGCCCGGCTCCGCCCCTTCTCGCAAGGCGACTCCGGCGTAATAGACCACACTGCCCTGCGCGTCCGGCGCGGCGCTGCATCAGCCGACAGCATTATAAAAGCCCGGCCCTGGAAAGCATATTGGCCAGCGCTTCCGGGTAGATGAGTTCCTTGGAGGCGGCGATTTCGTCCGCGCGCCACCATTTCCAGCCCTCGACATAGGTCTTTTCCGCGGCCGTGAGCCGCTCCAGCCTCGGCTCGAAATCCTCGCAGCGCACGAGATAATATTGCTCGACGGCGTGGCGCCAGCCGGTCGGAAGATGCAGGGGAAACTCGCGCGAGGCGATAGGCGCGCCGACGGTGAAGTCCTCGAGCCCGGTCTCTTCGGATATCTCGCGCAGCGCGCAGGCCTCATAGCTCTCGCCGGGCTCCAGCGCCCCGCCGGGCTGCCCCCAGAAATGGGAGTAGCCCAGGGCCTCGACATCCGGCAGGATGCGGCTTGAAAAGCGCAGCAGCAGCGTCTCGTTGCGGGGATTGACCAGCAGGACGCGCGTCGCCTCGCGCCGCGGCAGGTCGAGACCTTCATAAGGCGCGACCACTGGATTTCGATTCTCCTCGCGAGCCCAGTCGACAAGAGACCAACGGCCGCCCTCATAGGCCACCCAGTTCGGCGCGGCGTTGAGGACCGGATATTCCCGGGTTTCGTCCAGATGCTTGGCGGTCGCCAGGCGCCAGGCGATGTCCAGCGTTCCGGCATGCGCCACGACGAGCACGGTCTGGCCCGGATGGGCCTCGGCGATCCTGGTCAGCGCCGCCCGAACCCGTGCGGCGAAACGCATCAGACTTTCGCCGCCGGGGGCGGCGTAATCGGCGCGGCGCGCGAGATAGTGCCGGTAATCCTCGGGAAAACGCGCGGCGACCTCCTGATGATTGAGGCCGTGCCAAACGCCGTCGTGTTTTTCCCGCAACTCGGGCTTCTTGATGATCTCCATGCCGCGACGGGCGGCGTGGGGCGCGGCCGTGGCGACGGCCCGCTGCAGGTCGCTGCTGTAGATGCAGTCGAAATGGGCGTCGGCGAGTTCCCGCCCCAGCGCGTCCGCCTGCAGCCGCCCTTTCATATTCAACGCTATGTCCAGCTGTCCCTGAAAGCGCCGTTCGAGATTCCAGTTGGTCTCGCCGTGGCGGGCGAGACATATCAGCGTGCGGGTCATATGCTCTTCCGAAGGGTCCGGCGCGATAATGTTGCGACAAGGGCTATCCGCCGATTTGGCGAGCCCGGCAAGTTCAAAATCTTAGTTTTTGGCGGCAATGCGGCAAAAGGCCCGCCGATCGCCTCGAACTGCGTCGGCGCAGCGGATCAATGGATTAAATCTGAAAAAATTTCAGAACATGTTCCCAAAAAACGCGAAGCGGCTTTTGGAAAAGAACAGCTCCGTCAATGAGATTTGGAGCGCGTTCGACCGCGGCTAAACCGAGGCGCCCTAATGCCTCGCGCTGGTCGAGAATTCGCCGGCCCGCACGCGGGCGGGCAGGCTCTCGGCGAATGAGGCGACGATATCCTCGCCATAGGTCGCGACCAGCTCGCAAAATGCTGCAGAGAGCGCGGCATGAGCGAAACTGTCGCTTTCAATCCCCGCGAGAATAGCCTCGGCGAAAGCTTCGGTGACATAGACCAGCGCCGCGCTGTGTTGGTCGGCGCCGGCGTTTTCGTCGGATAAGGGATTGAATCGCGTCATGCAGAGCACTCTAAACAAGCTCGCGCCGCTGCGCGACACGCCTCTTTCCAAAGGGTTAACAGGCATTCTCCAAATCGTTCAGGGATTGCCGTAACGGGTGACGACATCCTGGGAAAGCCGTTCCGCCTCTTCGAGATAACGCGCGATCACGAGGCGGGCGTTGGGCGTGCAGGAGCGGTAGGTGAGTTCATAGCCGCGAAAGCCGCGGTTGAAGGCGGCAGTGAGCTTCTGCCGGCGAACACCTGCCGGCGCGGCCGAATCGCGAAGCTGCGACATCTTGCTGCGAAAATCCTCGCCGTCGCCGTCGCCGCAGAGGTCCCGAAGGAACGACAGGCCGCCCAGGACTTCCGAGAGCCTGACCAGTTGCGGATCATAGGGAGCCGGCGGCGGCTCGGTTTGAGCGGCGGGCTCCGGCGCCTTCTGCTCGGGCTTGGGCGCAGGCTTTGCAGCCTTGTGCCCCTTTTGCGGCGAAGCTCCATGCGTCTTGGCGCGAGCGGGAGTCGCGGCGAGAGCGTCCGGCGATGATGGGACCAGCCCCGCCACGATCGCGAGAGAGCACAGCAGCCGCAGGCGCCGGGCGCGGCCACTCATGGATAAAGCCGCTGCTTCGACCATGGAGCCACTTCCCCTTCGCGCGTGAAGCGGACGCGATCATGCAGCCGGAAAGGCTTGTCGGCCCAGAACTCCATGGCGATGGGGGCGATGCGAAAGCCTCGCCAATGGGCGGGCCGGGGAATGTCGCCCACTGCGAATTTGACGGCGTAATGCGCCACCGCTTTTTCCAGCGCGAACCGGCTTTCCAGAGGACGTGATTGCTGGCTGGCCCAGGCGCCGATGCGGCTGTCGCGCGGGCGGCTCGCGAAATAGGCGTCGGACTCGGCGTCGTCGAGGGCGTGGACCGGACCGCGCAGGCGCACCTGCCGGCGAAGGGATTTCCAGTGGAACAGGCCGGCGGCCTGCATATTGGCGGCGAGCTGGCGGCCCTTCGCGCTCTCGGCGTTGGTGTAAAATACGAAACCTGATTCGCTCCAACCCTTCAGCAGCACCATCCGGACGTCGGGGAGCCCCTCCGCGTCGGCGGTCGCGAGCGCCATGGCCTCGGGATCGTTGACTTCTTTCGCCTGGGCCTCCGCAAACCATTCGCCGAACAAAGCAAAAGGCTCGTCGGCCTCCACGAAGTCACCGGTCTTTAACGCGTTCAAGAGAAAATCCTCCGGTAACGCCTGCGTTAGGTACAGGCCTCTGTAAAGGGTGAGCTTTGCGTCGATCCAACGCCAGACATAGCGCTCCGGGCGGAATTCCTCAAACTCCGCGCTTGATCGCGGCGCTCGGGATTGCGCTGTCCACAAGCGCGCTCGGCGCCTGCTCCATCGCCATGACGCCATCCGACGGCTGGCGCGCCGTTTCCACCGACGATGTCACCGGCTCCATCCATAAGCCTGCTCCCGAACTCACACGCGGCCTCGACGCCGAAGATCAGCGGCGCGCCATCGCCGCGCTCGGCACCGCGCTCGATCCGCAAGGCGCCGGCGGCAGCGTGAACTGGGACAATTCGCAGTCGGGGGCCAAAGGCAGCTTCACGCCGGTCGGCCCCGCCTATCCCATCGAAGGGAAAATCTGCCGGGCTTTCGTCGCCGACGTCTCGACCAGGGAAACCCAGGAGCGGCTGCAGGGCGCAGCCTGCCGCGAGAAAACCGCCGAATGGTCGCTCAGCGAGGTCAAGCCCTGGCACAAGGGGTGAGGAGGCTCGGCCATCAGTGGAAGCGACCGATCACTATTTCAGGCGTTTCGTCACATTTGCTCCACTCGTAATCGGACGGAGGCGTATTGCCTTTACGCTTGGAAAAGGCCCCGTCTCCCCGGAGCGCAAAAGAATCGCCGTCTTTGTGACCTACGCGCCATTGTCCATGATCTGAATCCAACGGCCAGGTTCTGACTTCCAACCCGCCTTCGAAAGTAAAGACCGTCTCGGAAGTCTGCGCATCGATGCGGATAGATTCCAGCTTCCTGCCCGCTACATCGTCTTCCCAAACACGGTCGATTGCATCTCTCGGCGTTTCGCAATGCCCCAGCTGTTGCGAGTCCAGAAAAATCGCCCATCCGCACATATACAGCGTCAGGCTCCACACTCCCTCGGGCCAAATTCGCCTTTGCCTAAGCCCTTTCTGCACGATCGGCGACAGAGCAGGATCGGGGTTGAGTGGTTCTCGGATCCACAGGTGAGGATCCCCGAATTCCAGATAGGTGAAGCTGCCGACGAGCTGCCTTATGCCCCAGACCGGCAGTCCGATCAGGGGAGCCAATGGCGCGACGATTTCTGCTGAACTGAAGGTCGTCATAGGCGAGATTTCGTCCTCCGGCGGCGACCCGCACGGCGTTGATCGCATCGCCCCGACATGGGCCCAGAAGTTTCGATCCCGGCGTCCCTTACTTTGAGGAAATGACCACGCCCGAGGCGGCCAGCCAGGGGTAGCTCGCCGAGCCGAAATCGACCCTCTCCCTCGAAACCGCGTAGATGTTCTTCAACAGCTCCTGGAAATTGCCGCTGACCATGGTCTCGCCGAGAGCGTGGCGGATCTCGCCATCCTCGATATAGAAAGAATTCTTGGCGACCCCGGTGAAGTCGAGATTGCTGTTGGGTCCCCCGCCCGAAAAGCGCGAGAACAAAATTCCGCGTTTGACGCCGGCGATCATCGCCGCAAGAGAGGCGTCGCCGGAGGTGACGGTAAACCTCCACGCTCCCGCCGTCTGGGGAGCTTTGAGCTTTCTCGAGAAAAAATAATCGATCAGGAAATCATTGAGCCTTCCGTTGGTCACGATCTCCAGATCGCTTGTCGGCACGCCGAAGCCGTCGAAATCGGCTCCTCCCGGCGCGCTTTTGTCACAAGGACGATTGGCGAGCGAAAAGAGAGGACTGGCGATCATCTCCCCCTTCTTGTCAACGAACGGCGTGGTTCCGGCGAAAAGCGAAGCCCCCGAAAGGGCTTCGCCGATGGAGCCGGCCAGCCCCGCGAAGCACTCGGGAGTTATGATGACGTCGCCCTCGAATTTGCAGGGAACGGGTCTGGGGTCGAGCGAGCGGACAGCTTCGTCCAGCAGGCGCCCCAGCCCCAGGGCATGGAAGGGATTCCCGAAGGGCTGATAGCTCGACGCCTCGGCCCAATTGACGGAACTCGCCCTGGAGCCCTCCCTGGCCATGAACAGGGCGGAAAAATTGTAACGCGCGCGGCGCTCCTTTTGAGCCACTCCGCGGGAATTGGCGAAGGCGGTCTCGACGTCCGAGAAGCTGTGCAGGCTGTCGCGTATGCGCACCAGCGGAAATTCGCTCCGCAGCCGCGCAAGCAAGCTCTCGACGCCCTCCCCCATCGTGGCGCGGTCCGCAATGTCGAGCCCGTGACGGCTCGCCGGAAGGCTCGGCGCCGCGGCGACGTCGTTGGCCTCGTCGGCAACTCCCGCTTCAGCGGCGAAAAAAGCCGAGTCGAGAGCCGCCGCGACTTCTTCCGTCGAGCGCCCGTTCAGCGATGCGTCGCCGCGTTTGCCGTCGAGGAAGACCGTGATCGAAGCGGCGGCGTTTTGGACGGAGCGCACGAGATCATAGCCGCGATTGTCGAACTGCATTTCGAAATAGCGATCGTCGCTCGCCCGCGCCTGAGCGGCCGAGGCGCCCCGGGCCAGCGCGCGCGCGACCAGTTCGGCGGAAAAATCATCGAGGCTTGCGTTCTGGAGCGACGTCAACCCCGGCCTCCCACAGTGATCTTGCATTTGATCGCCGGCCCGCCCATGCCGACGGCGATCGGCTGTTTCTTGCCGCACCAGCCGCCCGCGCCGGACCATCTGAATTCGTCGCCGACATGCGTGACCGTCTTGAGCATATCGAAGGCGACGCCGGAGATGGTCGTGTCGCGGATGGCGCGGCCGAGTTTTCCCTTGCGAATCTCATAGCCGCAACTGACGCCGAACATGAATTCGCTGGTGAAATCCGCCTGGCCGTTGGTGGCGCGCTTCAGATAATACCCGCTCTCGACCGCGCCGATCATGTCTTCCAGCTTGTCGGCGCCCGCGGCGATAGCCGTGTTGCGCATCCTCACCAGGGGTTCGTCGGAGAAGGAGAAGGCCCTGGCGTTGCCGGCCGGTTCGGCGCCGAGTTCCGCCGCGGTCTTCTTGCTGTGGAGAAAATTGCGCAACACGCCCTTTTCGATCAGCGTTACGTCGCGGCAAACAGTGCCTTCGTCGTCGACATGGATCGCGAAGCTGGATTTGTCGTCGAAGCCGCGTCCCGCGTAATCCACCAGCGTGATCTTTTCGGAAGCGACCGCCTCCCCGACCCAGTCGCCGGCGACCGATCCGGCCAGCACATAATCGGCTTCGCAGGTATGGCCTATCGCCTCATGGGCCAGAATGCCGGCGAGATCGGAATCGAGCACGACATCCTGCAGGCCGGCTTCGCACTGTCCGCCTTCAGCCTTGCGGCGCAGCTCCTCGTAGAGATCGTCCAGCCACGCGGAAAGGCTGAGGGGTTCGAAGGACTGGTCCTGGATTTCGCCGAAGCCGCCGAGAGAGTTGTATAGCTCGACCAGGCCGTCGTTGGCTTCTATCGCCATCTTCACCCCCAGCACCGAGCGCGGAACATAAGAATAGGCCCGCGCCCCCTCGGAGGTGACCAGGGTTTTTTCGCTGGCGTGGCTCGAAAGCGTAATGTCCACATTCACGAGGTGGGGAAATTTGCCGCGGATCGCCGCGTCGAGGCTCCTGAGGATTTCCACGCGCCCGGCCGGCGTGGTCGAGGGCCTGGCGCTGCGATAGTCGTAAACGCCCTCTCCCAGGGCCGAGGCGGCCAAGGGCGCGCCGCCCGCATCAGCGCGGCCCACGCTGTCGGCGTTGTCCTCGGCGGCGGCAATGGCGGCCCGGATGGCGTCGTCGTCGTCCTGCGGAGCCGCGGCAAAGCCGTAAACCCCGTTTCGGTAGACCCGCGCGGATATGCCGCCGTCGCGCGACTGGCCGTTACTCAACAGCACCCCTTTGCGCATCGCAATGCGGGACGACGAATTCACATGCCGCCGCAGCTCGCCCGGGGATGTGAACCGGTCGGCGAACGGAGCGAGGCGCTCGAGCATAGGCTCCTCCAACTGATACGGCTTCCCCGAGATCGCTTCGCGATTCGCGGAAGCGACCGCCGCAAAAATCACTGATCGGCATCGATTTTTGCGGCGAAGGAATACGAAATGCCGCTCCAATCGAGCGGATTTCGTATGATTGGCGAGAGCCAGGATAGCAGTTTCGCCAGTTTCGCCAAACAGGCCGCCGAAGGCGCGCACGATATCGAGCCCCGGTCGAATTACCCGACAACCGCCAATATTTCCGGAATTAGCTTCGCCGCCGGGGCGGCCAGTTCGGCCGTGAGTTTCAACATGGCGAGGATGCGCTCTGCGGAGATTCGAAGCGTGCTTTCGCGCTTCCCGCTCGTCGCTTCCTGCGCCAGTTTTTCAACCTCGGCTTTGAGGGGCGCGAGGGCGTCAGGGGGCATGCGATCCTTGATGAGGTCGAGTTCCGAGCCCAGCTGGAGCAATTTCTGCTTGAGCTCTCCCGGCTCTCCGGGAGCGGAGCCGACGATTTTTGTCACTGTCTTATGAAACATGTCCGCGGCCGGCTCAGCCGCGCCAACGGCGGTCGCGTCATTCGAAGCCGTCGTCATGTCGCCAGAAAGAGGCTCAGCGGCGCCCTCCGCGGCCGACCCGGCTTCCCCGAGCCTTTTCTCCGCTTGCCTTTTGCCGGACCTCAAAACCTTGATGAATTGCGGAGCCGCCATCGCGGCCACGCCAAGCGCTACGCCCGCGAGCAATTCGACCTCGATAAATGCGACGCCGACGGCGACCGCCGCGAGCGCCGCCAAGCGATAAGCGTTGTCGTCGCCGAGAGGCAGCGCCTTCGCAAGAGGCTTGTAGGAAACCGCCGCCCAAGAGACTTTTTCTTTTGGGGACAGCGCGCCCTTCTCGTCCTCATTCCGGAACTGCACCATCACCGCCTCCTCACAGCCGGTCCCGCCCGAGCACATGAGGATCAACGCTTCGACAGACGTCCCGGTTGCGGATTGCCGGCCAGACCCCGCGTCATTGCAAGGAGCGCAGCGCCGACGCAATCCAGGCGGACTGCGCAGGCGCGCAACCCGCCCTTTCTTCGGCGGGCGCGGAAACCCGCTACGCCCTGCCCGTCTTCGGCCCCAGCAGCTTGCGGTTGAGCAGCACTTCGGCGATCTGAACAGCGTTCAGCGCCGCGCCCTTGCGGAGGTTGTCCGACACGCACCAGAAGGCGAGGCCGTTCTCGACGGTCGGATCGCAGCGGATGCGCGAGACATAGGTCGCGTCCTCGCCGGCGGCTTCGTGGGGCGTGATGTATCCGCCCGGCTCATGCTTGTCGATCACCAGCACCCCGGGCGCCTCGCGCAGAATGTCGCGCGCTTCCTCGGGCGAAATCGGCCGCTCGAACTCCACGTTCACCGACTCGGAATGGCTGATGAACACCGGCACGCGGACGCAGGTGGCGACCAGCTTGATCTTGGGGTCGAGGATTTTCTTGGTCTCGGCCACCATCTTCCATTCCTCCTTGGTGAAGCCGTCCTCCATGAAGACGTCGATCTGAGGAATGAGATTGAAGGCGATGCGCTTGGGGAATTTCTTCGTCTGAACGGCGTCGGAGACGAAGATGGCGCGGGTCTGGGCGAAAAGCTCGTCCATCGCCTCTTTGCCGGCGCCGGAAACCGACTGATAGGTCGAGACCACGACACGCTGGATCTTTGCGGCGTCATGCAGAGGCTTCAGCGCCACCACGAGCTGCGCGGTCGAGCAGTTGGGATTGGCGATGATGTATTTTTGCGTGAAGCCGGCGACGGCGTCGGCGTTGACCTCGGGCACGACCAGCGGCACTTCCGGGTCCATGCGGAAGGCGCTCGAATTGTCGATCACGACGCAGCCCTTGGCGCCGATGCGCGGCGACCATTCCCTCGAAACATCCCCTCCCGCGGACATGAGACAGATGTCCGTGTCGCTGAAGTCGTAAGTATCGAGGTGGCGGCATTTCAGGGTCTTGTCGCCGAAGGACACTTCCTGCCCGATAGACCGGGACGAAGCGAGCGGAACCACTTCCGAGACGGGAAAGCGCCGTTCGGCGAGGATATCCAGCATTTCGCGGCCCACATTACCGGTGGCGCCGACGACAGCGACCTTATACGCCATGATTGTCTCCGTCCCGCCGCGCATTGGCCGGCCGGGATTGCTTCTGTTTCCTGATCAGAACGGCAGGCCGACCGACATGCTTCCGGTCGGCGAAACGCCCACCGGCCCCTTGGCGGGACCGGAGGAAGAATTGTCGTCTTCCTTCTTTTTCGGCGGCGCCTTGCCGGGAGACCATCCCTCCAGCTCGCCGAACTGGCGATCCCCGCCCGGCGTTCCGGAAGCCTTGGCTGCGGCGGTCGGCGCATTTTGCTGCTGCTTCGCTTTCGAAGCCTTCTTGCCCTTGGACTTGGCGGGGACGCCCGAGGTGTCGAGCGATTGGGCGTCGAGGCTGAGCTCCTCCGCATGAGCGAGAGGCGCCGCGAGGACCCCGACCATCAGTGCTGCAACAAGCAGGCTTCCACGAAAACGCATCGCGTGGCACTCCAATTCGGCATAGGCAAGTTCTGACTAATTTGCCTTCTGGGCGACGCGAAGGCAACCAGCTCACGTTTCGAGATTATGGCTGACGGGTGATGAACGCCCACCCTCCCCTGGACGGGGAGGGTCGCCGCGAAGCGGCGGGGGGGCGAGCATGAACCTCGCGTTGGGCCTTTTACCCCCCACCCGACCGCCTTCGGCCGTCGACTTCCCCGCGGAGGGGGTAGGCGCCCCACATCGCTTGGGCGCGCCCTTTACCCCGGCGAGGTAAAAGCTGCCTCCGGGGTAATCGCCCGATCGCCCTGGCCTTCCTGCGCCGCTTACTCGACCTCCGCAATGGCCATGTTCTTGAGTTCCGCGATGGCTTTGGCCGGATCCAGCCCCTTGGGGCAGGTCTTGGTGCAGTTCATGATGGTGTGGCAGCGGTAGAGCCGGAAAATATCGTCGACATAGCCGATCCGCTCTTCCTTGGCCTCGTCGCGGGAATCGGAAATCCAGCGATTGGCCTGCAGCAGAGCGGCGGGGCCAAGGTAACGGTCCGAATTCCACCAGTAGCTCGGGCATGAGGTCGAGCAGCAAGCGCAGAGAATGCACTCGTAAAGCCCGTCGAGCTTGGCGCGCTGCTGCGGCGATTGCAGGCGTTCCTTCTCGGGGTCGGGCCCCGCATGCAGCCACGGCTCGATCGCCGCGTGCTGGGCGTAGAAGATGGTGAGGTCGGGCACGAGATCCTTGACCACGGCCATGTGCGGGAGCGGATAGAGCTTTATCGCGCCCTCGATTTCCTCCATGCCCTTGGTGCAGGCGAGCGTGTTGGTCCCGTCGATGTTCATCGCGCAGGAGCCGCAAATGCCCTCGCGGCAGGAGCGCCGGAATGTCAGGGTCGGGTCGATCTTGTCCTTGATCCAGATGATCGCGTCGAGCACCATCGGCCCGCAATCGTCGAGATCGACGAAGAAAGTGTCGATGCGGGGGTTCTGGCCATCGTCTGGATTCCAGCGATAGATTTTGAACTCCCGGACGCGGGCGCTCTCCGGGCGCGGCCAGGTCTTGCCCTCGAGGGGCTTAGAGTTTTGGGGAAGCGTGAATTCAACCATATTCGCAGCTCTTCCTCGGGCGGCTCAGTACACCCGCGCCTTCGGCTCGATATATTGCACTTCGTCCGTCATCGTGAAGCTGTGCACGCCGCGGTAGTCGATCGACACCGACTTGTTCTCGGCGTCGATGGTCGCCAGCGTATGCTTCATCCAATTGGCGTCGTCGCGGTTCGGATAGTCCTCGCGGGCATGGGCGCCGCGCGATTCCTTGCGGTTCTCGGCAGAGACGATGGTCACCGCCGCCTGGGCGATCAGATTCTCGAACTCCAGCGTCTCCACGAGATCCGAATTCCAGATCAGCGAACGATCCGTCACCTTGACGTCGGCGCTCTCGCGCCACACCGCTTTCACCTGCTCGACGCCTTCGGCCAGCACCTCGCCGGTGCGATAGACCGCACAGTGGCTCTGCATCGCCCGCTGCATCTTGTCCCGCAGCGCCGCGGTGGGGGTGGCGCCATTGGCGTAGCGCAGGCGATCGAGGCGCGAAAGGGCCGCATCGGCGCTGCCGGCCGGCAGTTCCGGCTGGGTCTCGCCGGGCTTGACCACTTCCGCCGCACGCAGGCCCGCGGCGCGACCGAACACGATGAGGTCGATCAGCGAATTCGAGCCGAGACGGTTGGCGCCGTGCACGGAAACGCAGGCGGCTTCGCCGATCGCCATCAGGCCCGGCACCACCGCATCGCCGTCGCCGCCCTTCTTGGTCAGCACTTCGCCGTGGTAGTTCGTAGGTATGCCGCCCATGTTGTAATGGACGGTCGGAATGATCGGGATCGGCTCGCGGGTGACGTCCACGCCGGCGAATATCTTCGCGCTTTCGGAAATTCCCGGCAGGCGCTCGTGCAGGATCGCCGGATCGAGATGTTCGAGGTGAAGGAAAGCGTGGTCCCTGTGCTTGCCGACGCCCCTGCCCTCGCGGACCTCCATCGTGATGGCGCGCGAGACCATGTCGCGCGGCGCGAGGTCTTTGACGCTGGGCGCATAGCGCTCCATGAAGCGCTCGCCCTCGCTGTTGGTCAGATAGCCGCCCTCGCCGCGCGCGCCCTCGGTGATGAGGCAGCCCGCGCCATAGATGCCGGTCGGATGGAACTGCACGAACTCCATGTCCTGCAGCGGCAGGCCGGCGCGCAGCGCCATGGCGTTGCCGTCGCCGGTGCAGGTATGCGCCGAGGTCGCGGAAAGATAGGCGCGGCCGTAGCCGCCGGTGGCGAGCACGGTGAGGCCGGCGCGGAATCGATGGATGGTTCCATCGTCCAGCTTGAGGCAGACGACGCCGCGACAGCGCCCTTCCGAATCCATGATCAGGTCGAGCGCGAAATACTCGACGAAAAACTCGGTGTCGTGCTTGAGCGCCTGGCCATAGAGCGTATGCAGCATGGCGTGGCCGGTGCGGTCCGCGGCGGCGCAGGTGCGTTGCGCCGGCGGGCCCTTGCCGAAATCCGTGGTCATGCCGCCGAAGGGCCGCTGATAGATGCGCCCGTCGGCCGTGCGGGAGAACGGCACGCCCCAATGCTCCAGCTCGTAGACGGCTTCCGGAGCGTTGCGGCACAGATATTCGATCGCGTCCTGGTCTCCGAGCCAGTCGGAGCCCTTGACGGTGTCGTACATGTGCCATTTCCAGTCGTCCGGCCCCATGTTGCCGAGCGCGGCGGCTACCCCGCCCTGCGCCGCAACCGTATGCGAACGCGTGGGAAACACCTTGGTCACGCAGGCTGCGCGCAGGCCGGCCTTGGCGCAGCCGACCACGGCGCGCAGGCCCGCGCCGCCGGCCCCCACGACCACCACGTCGAAACTGTGATCGACGATTTCGTAGGCCCGGCCATTGATGCTGGCGCTTGTCGACGCCCCGCCGTTTGCAACCATCACGACGCCTTTATCTTAAGCGAGAAAGCTGAACGAAGGCCGCGCTACTTGGGCGCGGCGATGATGAGAACCGCCAGCGTCCAGACAGAAGCTATGGCGAGAGAGGCCCATTTATTGGCGACAAGCGCCTTTTCCTTCAGCGCCGGGTCATGGACATAGTCGATGATGACCGATTCGGCGCCGAGCCGCATATGGGCGCAGGCGATCGCGATGAAGGCGATGATCGCGAGCGCGGGAATCGGCCGGCCGATTTCGGCGCGCGCCGCCTCGAAGGATTTCCCCGAGACCGAGACGAGCAGCCAGCCGACGACGAGGCCGAGCGGCGCCAGCGCATAGCTGGATCGGCGCATGAATTTGTCGTGCGGGGAGCCCGAACGGTCGGAGACGTAAGCGGCGCCCTGTCCGGTCCTGCCGCTGACGAACTGCGTGCGAGAGGTCATGACTATTGTTCTCCGGACGGTCGCTCAACCGGCGAGGGTGGTCAGAATCCAGGTCATCAGGGTCAGGGCGATGCTGCCCCCCAGCGACGCCTGGGTGATCAGCTCGCGCCCTTTGGCGTCCATGTAGAGCCCGCGGTCCCATACCGCATGGCGGACGCCGCCGAGAAGATGGTGAAACAGCGCCCAGCTGTAGAGCAGCATGAAGAGATGGCCGACGAAGCCGTTGGCGATCCATGAGAAAGCCGAGAAAGCGCCCGGCCCGAAGGCCAGCGCGAGCAGATAGATCGCCAGCAGGGCCGAGCCGGCGTAAAGGGCCACGCCGGAAATCCGATGCGCCATCGACATCGCCATGGTCAACATGGGCTTGTAGACGGTCAGATGCGGCGAGAGCGGCCGCTTGTCCGCGGCGGCGTCCAGTTCGGCTTGCGCCATGGCTTTTCCCTTCCAACAGCCGAGCTTGTTTTATCATAGTAGTTAAATGAATCGCCCCGGCGCCGCAACTGCGAAGGAAATTTCTTTCCGAGGCGCCGACAAAGAGACGCCTGTGCTCCTCGATCCGCGAACCGACGACATAAGCATATCTAAATATGATCAGGGAGAGCGGGACGCGTCGTCGCCCGGGCCGAAGCTTTCGGAGAATCAGAGCGCTTTCAAAAAGGCGACGATCGCCGCCTTCTCGTCGTCCGTGAGGCCGAGCGGGACGAGGCGCGGGTCGAGGTTGGGGTTGGGGCCGCCGCCCGAATTGTAGAATTCGACTGCTTCTTCCAGCGTCGCGATGCTGCCGTCGTGCATATAGGGCGGGCTGTCCTTCACGCCGCGCAGCGAAGGGGTGGTGAAGGCCCAGCGATCGGCGGGGTTGCGGGTGATCTCGAAGCGGCCGAGGTCGCCGCGCGGGTCGCGCCGGCCCGGGCCGAAGCCTGAAAGGCGCGCGTCCGTCGTCACCCCGGGGGCCAATTCCACCCGCGTCGAGGGCCCCGATCGAGACCGAAAAGCAACGCCGGTGTCGTGCCAGGACTGATCGGTAAAGAGCGCGCTGTCCGCGCCGATCCGGTGACAGGCCGCGCATCCGCCCTTGGAGACGAAAATCTCGTAGCCGCGCCGCTCCTGCGGCGTCAGCGCCGCATCGTCGCCGCCAAAGATCGCGCGATCGAAACGCGTGTCTGCGTTGAGCAGACCCGCTTCATAGGCGGCGATCGCGCGGCCCAGCGTCGCCATCGTCACGCCTTCGCCGGGAAAGGAGGCGCCGAAGGCGGGGCCATAGTCCTTGTCCTGCGCGAGGCGCGTCAGCAAGGGCCCGATTCCGCCGTTTCCCATCTCGTCAGGGGTCAGCAACGGCCCCCAGACCTGTGCGGCGAGGTCGGTCTCACGCCCGTCGTGAAACAGATACTGCTTGAAGACGACGTTGTAGAGCGAGGGCGCGTTGCGGCGCAGCGCGCTCCCCTCCATGCCGATCGAAACCGCGCTTTGGGTCGAGGCATAGCCCTGCGTCGGGATATGGCACATTGCGCAGGACAGCGTGCCGTTGGCGGAGAGACTGCGGTCGAAGAAGAGTTTTTCGCCGAGGCTCCGCATCTGCGCCGTTCCCGCCACTGCGGCCGGAACCGGCGGCAATCCCAGGGGCGATTTGAGTTCGCCGGCGCAGGCGGCGCCGAGCATCGTAAAGAAGCCCAGGACGAGGCCAGAAAGCCGGCGCATCTCATCTCACTTTCGAATCGGGGCCGGCGCCGGGAAATTCCAGCGCCAGCGTGCGGGCGTCGTTCAGCAGATTCTCGGGCGTCAGAAATGCGACAGTATAAATCTCCCGCGTCCAGCCTTCGGGATCGATCAGGAACACTTTCAGCATGTGGTTGAGCGCGCCCGTCCTTGCGCCCGCGGCGTCGACGTCCGGCGAAACATCCTGCCCCATGGCTTGCAACAGAGGCGCGAGCGCGGCGTGCGACGGCGCGGTCAGGAAACTCCAGGGGACGCCTGGTCCCCGGCTCTCCGACTCCTGAAGCAGCTTCAGGACCGATGGCCGATCGCGCTCGGGGTCCAGCGACACGAAGACGAGGCGCAGCCTGTCCTTCAGCAGCGGGTCCTCGCTCGCCTCCTTGCGCGCCGTCTCGAAAGTCGACCAGGCTACAGGACAGCCTGTCGGGTCCTGGCAGTGGGAGTAGAAGAAGGCGAGCGCAGTCACCGAGCCTCGGGTGACGCTGGACAGGCGCACAGGTCCGCCTGTCGCGTCCAGCAGCTCGGCTTCCGGCGCGCGCTGGATGCGCTGCAGCGCATAGCTGCCCGGCGTCGGGAGCCTCATGGCCAGCGCTGCGGGCGCGAACAGCGCGACCGCCGCAACTAGAGCGCATTTCGCAAAAGTTGGCAGGCTTTTGCGACAATAATGCGCTCCAGCTATTTGATTCTGGCGTGATTTCTTATCGCTCGAACGATCATAGGGCGTCCATTTGGACGCTCGTCCTACAGGACGGGCTATGTCGAGCAGAAAGCGCACTAAGACGAGAGGCGCAAGCGCGCCTCCCGCAAATTTGCCTCGCCGCGTCATTTGGCGTCGGCCTTTGGGGCCGCGGCGGTGAACTTCATGTGATGCGCCCGCCCTAAGCCCTCCTTGTGGAAGTCGATGGCGAAGGACTCCGTGAGTTCCTTGCCGTCCCAAGCGTAGGCTTTCAGGAATTGTTCGTTGTCGGCGTTCTTCTTGTCCCAATTGGCGAGCAGAGAGGTGGTGTAATAGACGCGCTTTCCGTCCCAGCTCTGCGAGACCATATTGACCTGGGCGCCGATCTTCTTGGAGTAGGTCTGCTTCGGCTTTTCGGGGTCGGAAAGATCGAAGAGACGCGTCGTTCCGTCCATGAAGGTGTTGACCCAGAGCGACTTCGCGTCGGCTGCGATCGAAATGTCGACCGGAAGGGGAATCGTCGCCGGGTCGCCGATGTCGGCGACGGGTTTGGCGCGCCACTGCTTCTGTTCGTCCTGCTTGACGAGATAGAGCTTCGAGGTCAGCGCCGTGGCCGAGATCGCCCAATTGGCTCCGGGCGCCAGCGCCCAGCGGATTTCGAGCGGCGCGCCGGGAACCGAGAACACCTGCTCCGGCTTCATGGCCTTCAAATCCCACAGAACCATCGTGGCGCCGAAATTCTTCATCGCCGCGCTGTCCTGGATCAGCTGCCCCATGTCCATCATGTAATTGGTCCAGCCGGTGAAGCTGGAAGTGAGCATCAGATTTTCGGCCGGATTGATGGCGATGTCGTAGCCATAGCCGTCGCCGCCGTTATCCAGCGGCATCGGCGTCGCCGCGATGACGTCGCCGGCGTTGTTGAAAGTGACGAGTCCGGTGCGGCCGCCATGATCCTGCTTGTTCGACAGCGCCTGCACCAGAACGCGCCCCGGCAACGCATAGAAGGTGTGCGGGCCGACATAGCCGGTCTTTTCAGCAAGATCGTCGATGGTCTTGACCAGCTTCGGCGTCGAGGGGTCGGCGCCGACGTCGAAGATGAAGATCTTGTTGTCGTCGAGCCGGCCGGCCCACAGATATTTGCGATCGTCGGTGAAGCCCATGTGATGCGCTTCGCCTCTTCCGCCGACCGAAATCGTATGAATGACCTTGCCATAGGTCTTCGACCCCGGAACGACGTCGATGGTCACGAGCTTGTCGGATTCGTCGCCGACGCCCTTTTCCCCCAGCGTCCAGACGTGGAGATATTGCTCCTGCCCCTTGATCAGCCCGGTCATGAAAGGCGAATTGCAGGTCTCGTCGGCGCGCGCAGCGGGCGCCGTCAGGGCCAAAGCGCACAGCGCCGCGAAGAGGGCGGCCCGCCCGAGAGGGATGGCTCCCTTCTCCCGATCAACCCACCTCCGCCAGCCTGAATTGTCTACGATCTTCATTTGCTGCTCTCCCTTTTGACGCCGCATTCTTTTTCCGCCGTTCATTAGATGACCGGTCGTCTTATACTTATTCATCCGCTCACCAAGGCAACCCGGTGACGACGGAACCGTTTCATGTGAGGCGCCCCCAACCACCACCTGCGTGGGGGGTCGATCGCTGAACGCGATCGGGTGGGGCGGGCAAAAAATGAGGCGGCCTCGCACCCCACCTCGCCGCTTCGCGGCGGCCCTCCCCATTTAGAGAAAGCGCCCTTTTTCTGATCTCCCTGGCCGCCAGCAAGCAATATGACCAGTCGTCTCAAATTGCAAGGGCGATTGAGACGGCGTCGGAGGCGCCTGGCTTCCAAAGGCGAAAATGCGCCTTCCTACCCCCCGTTTCGCCCCAGTTCAGGCATCCGCCATTTTGCCGCCCATAGCCCGAGAAGCGCGAGGCCCGCGCAGCCGGCGCTGGCCCAGAAAGCGGTTTCGGCGCCGTGAGCCTCCCAGAGCGCCCCTGCGGCAAGGCTGGAGGCCAGCGTCGCAACGCCCCCGAACAGGTTGAAGACCCCGAAGGCGGTCCCGCGCAGCTCCGGCGTCGCCACGTCTGCGACGAGCGTAGCGAGCAGGCCTTGCGTGAAGCCCATGTGCAGGCCCCATAAAGCGACGCCGAGCGCCACCCCGTCGAGACCGCCCAGATTCGCCAGCGCCGCATCGGCGGCGATGAGCAGAACGAGTCCCAAAGCGAGCGGCGTCGTGCGGTCGCGGTTGTCGGAGATCGCGCCCACCGGATAAGCGGCGAGAGCGTAAACGACGTTCATGCCGACCAGCACCAGGGGCGCAAGGGCGACGGCAAGGCCGGCGTCGCGGGCGCGCAGAATCAGGAAAGCCTCGCTGAACCTCGCCAGCGAAAAGGCCGTCGCCACGCCGACGATGAGCCAATAGGCGCCGCCTAGCCGGCGCAATTCGTCGACATGCAGCGGAAAACGGGCCTTTCGCCCGCCATTGGCCCGATCCGGCTCTCCCACCCCGGCGATAAGCACGGCGACGGCGAGAATCGCCGGAATCACCGCGACCCAGAACACGACCTTGAAATCATTCGCTGTCAGCCACATCAGCCCGATGGCGGCCGCGGGGCCGAGAAATGCGCCCACGGTGTCCATCGATTGGCGCAGGCCGAAAGCCGCGCCGCGCAATTCCGGCGGGGTGATGTCGGCCACCAGCGCGTCCCGCGGCGCCCCGCGTATGCCCTTGCCCACCCGGTCTATGAAACGGGCCGCGATGAGAAGGTCGACGCCCTGGGCCAGCGGAAATGCCGGCTTGGTCACGGCGGCGAGGCCATAGCCGAGGACCGCGAGCCATTTGCGCTTGCCCAGCCAATCCGACAGGGCTCCGGAAAATATCTTGACGATGGAGGCCGTGGCTTCGGCTATTCCCTCGATCGCGCCGACCTCGACCATGGAGGCGCCGAGAACGCCGACCAGATATACCGGCAACAGGGCATGGATCATCTCGGAGGAAAGGTCCATCAGCAGGGACACGACGCCGAGCGCCCAGACGCCCCGGGGAATCTGCCGCAAGGGCTTCAACATGCTCTGTCTCCGAGAAAGCTTATTCTCGGTCTATCATGATTTGGGCGCCGCAGCATTGCCGCCTAATATGCGCCTGTCCTCTCGAATCAGCGACCGACCCGCCCGATGTCCGATTTCCCCACGCCCGCGACAGACCGGCCCGAGCATTGTGAAAACGCCCTTCTGACGGTCGATCTTTCGGCGCTGCGCCAAAACTGGCGCTTGCTGGCCGATTTTTCGAACGGGGCCGAATGTTCCGGGATGCTGAAGGCCAACGCCTATGGGCTCGGGCTGGAACCGGTCATGCGGGCGCTGCTCGCCGAAGGATGCCGGACATTTTTCGTCGCCACCGCCGCCGAGGGGGAACGCGCCCGCGCCGTTTCGGAAACGGCCGCGATCTATGTTCTGGAAGGGCTGCCTCCCGACTGCGGCGAGCTGATCGCCCGGGCTCGCCTCATTCCCGTGCTGGGCTCGTTGGAGGAGATCGCCGAATGGGCTCCGAGCGGGCTCGACGCCGCAGTCCAGCTCGACACCGGCATGAACCGCATGGGCCTGCCGCTCGAGCAGACCCTTGGAGCCGCGTCCGCCATCAGGCCCCGGCTGGTCATGAGCCATTTCGTGACGTCTCAGACGCCCAACGACCCGCTCAATGAACGACA
Organism: Methylocystis heyeri; assembly: GCF_004802635.2. NCBI lineage: Bacteria > Pseudomonadati > Pseudomonadota > Alphaproteobacteria > Hyphomicrobiales > Methylocystaceae > Methylocystis > Methylocystis heyeri. The sequence continues at coordinate 705,514 of NZ_CP046052.1, read as the reverse complement.
GATCGCCGCCCTCGCAGCCGCGCGCGCCGCTTTCCCCGGCATCCCGGCCTCGCTGTGCAATTCCTCCGGGATTTTCCTGCCCCACAAGCCGCTGCTGGAGCTCACGCGGCCCGGCTATGCGCTGTTCGGCGGCAATCCGACGCCCCGCGGCCCCAACCCGATGAAGCCCGTCGTCCGGCTTCGCGCCCGCATATTGGCGACGCGCGACATCGCGGCGGGCGAGACCGTCGGATATGACGCGACCTGGACCGCGACGCGGCCGACGAAGCTGGCCACGGTCGGGGTCGGCTATGCCGACGGCGTGCCGGTCGGAGCCTCCACCGCGCCGGGCAAGCCCCCGGCGGAGGCGCTGGTCGGCGGCCGGCGCTGCCCGCTGGTCGGGCGCGTCTCGATGGATTTCATCGTGCTCGACGTCACCGAGGCGCCGCCGGGCGCGGCGCGGCGCGGGGAATGGGTCGAGCTTCTCGGCGACGAGATCGGCGTCGACGAGCTCGCGACCCGGTCGCGGACCATAGGCTATGAGATTTTGACCCGGCTCGGCCCGCGCTATGCAAGGCGCTATGTGTGAGCCGTCGGTCCTTTCGTGAGGCGGACGGCCGCTCAGCCCCATTCGCCTGTGTCGCTTCGATTCGACGGTCGATTCACTTTATCTCGCGAAAACAATCGCTGCTTAATCGCCACGAAACTTACAACTTCTAGTTATCGCAACCTCGCGAGACCGTCGGGGCTCGCAGTCCGTAGATCGATAAAAGTTTCAAGCCCTCGATTTATATGCGGGTGCATCCCATGAACAAAGTTCTCAGGATCCTCGGCGGCCTTTTTCTGGCGCTTCTCGTCATGGGCGCCGGCATATTCGGCTATGCGGCCATCCAAGGCCAGAAACTCGACGCCGAAAGCAAAATCTACGTCGAAGCGGCGCTGCCGAGAGTCTTGGCGGATATGAGCGCGGCTAATTTCTTGAGCTACATGGACCCGGGGGACAGGGCCAAAATGAACGCCGGCGCATTCGACCGGTTCGCGTCGGATATTCGGCAGAGACTGGGGCGTTTCCAATCATATGACGATCTGAAAGGCGATTCCTTTCAGATGTATTCGACCAGCGGCCCCAAAATCACGGCGAGATACCTCGCTCGCTGCCAATTCGAAAAAGGCGCGGTCACGGCGACCATCACTGTTCGAAAAGCAGGCGAAAACTGGAGTTTGATGGGCGTCCATTTCGATTTGGACACTCTGACGCCGCTTGCGCCCAACTCCGCCCCGGTCCGCGCCGAGATTTCTCCCGCTCCGTCGCGAACGCGCAATCCGCATGACGGGATCTCGCGATTGGCGGCCTTCCGCTTCGTCCCCTGATCGGCGAGCTAGCCGCGCGCCGTCCAGGACTCCAGCGTCGGATAGCCCTCCCCGGCCAGCAGATTCACCGTCTCATAGAGCGGCAGTCCGACCACGGCCGTATAGGAGCCGATCAGCTTGACGACAAAGGCGCCGGCGAAGCCCTGAACGGCGTAGCCGCCGGCCTTGCCCCGCCACTCCCCGGTGGCGAGATAGGCGTTGATTTCAGCGCTGGCGAGCCGCTTGAAGCGCAGCCGCGCCTCGACCAGACGCCGCCGCTCCGCCCCGCGCGGCGTGATCAGGCTGACCGCCGTATAGACCCTGTGCTGACGCCCGGAGAGCAGTTGAAGGCAATCTTCCGCTTCCTCGCGCGTTTCGCATTTGGGCAGAATGCGACGTCCCACCGCGACGACGGTATCGGCGGCGAGAAGAAACGAACCGTCGAGGTCCGGCTGCAGCTTTCTGATCTTCGTGGCTGCAGCGGCCTTCTCGCTGGCGAGACGCACGGCGAGGCTGCGCGGCAGTTCGAACCGCTGCGGGGTTTCGTCGATATCTGCGGGAAGCAGAGCATCCGCATCGAGGCCCGCCTGCTGCAGCAGGGCGAGTCGTCGCGGCGACGCCGAGGCCAGGATGAGCTTGGGGCGCAGAGAGCCGGCTTCGCTGTTCGAGGGTTCGGCCGTCACGAAAGGCGCTCCGCCGACGGCAATTAGCGGAAGCGATAGGTAATGCGACCTTTTGTGAGGTCGTAGGGCGTCATTTCCACGAGCACCTTGTCGCCTTCCAGCACGCGGATGCGATTCTTGCGCATCTTGCCGGCGGTGTGGGCAATGATTTCGTGATCGTTCTCGAGCTTGACCCGGAACATCGCGCTGGGCAGCAGCTCAGTGACAATACCAGGAAATTCAAGCAGTTCTTCTTTGGCCATGTGGTTCCTTCAGGGGAGCGCCTCACTCGGGCGGCGGCAATGCTGGCGGCGCGACGCCCCGGGATTGGCGCGGAACCTAATCGAGAATGGCCGATTTGTGAACTGTGGTGTTGAGCGGAAACAGGCGAATTTACCCGATTTCACCGCTGGATGCTCCAGCGATCGATCCTTTCGACCGCTGGAGCGGGTTTACATTACGCGAGGCTCGCCCCTCAGGCGACGCCCTTCGCATTCAGATACGGGCCATATAATTTGTCGATATTGGGAATGTGATCGGTCAGCCAACCGACGACGAAAGCCGCGGTGTCGCCGGTGATTTCGGTTTCGCCCGCGTGGAATTTCTTCTGCACGTCGAGGCAGGTCGCGACCAATTTGTCGTGCTCGGCCTTATGCGCGGCGGTGGCGGGATAATCATATTTGGCGAAATTGGCTTCCTCGGCGGCGAAATGATCCGCCACATAGGCGATCAAGGCGTCCAGGCGCTCGCCGACCTTGGCCCGGTCGCCGGCGCCGACCGCCTCGCCGAGCGAGTTGAGCAATCTGAAGATTTCCTGATGCTCCTGATCATGCGCGGCGACGTTGGTGGCGAACTTTTCTTTCGTCCAGCTGATGAGCGACATGACGCTTCCTTCCCGAAAATGATTATGCTTGTCGGCTGTTCAATCGATGGCGCTGAGCAAATTCGAACGGTTAGGGACGAATTTCATGGAAGCATGAAATCATGCGATAGTATTTGGATCATGCGCGCCGCGCGCCAGCGACCGAACGCTGGACTTTTTACGTGACAAACCGGCCATTGCACTTGAGCCATGTCAACAAGATGGCAAATAGCCGCATGAGCTTAAGGCTTTATTCGCCACGATGTTCTGCCGCCGCGCGCTTTCGCCGCAGGCTTTGACGAAAGCGGAGACTGAGAAGATCTGCAGTATAACATGATACCAGAACGTCGTTTAGTGAGTCCCATTCATGACTCTTTGTCTTTTGGACTTGTCGGGGTTTGGGGCGCGGGCGCCCTCATGAATAGGACCGGCTGGTATCTCCGCAACTTGCGAGAAATTGCATAAGCGGTCATCTGGAGGCGCGCATGTTGCACGGAAGCTGCCTATGCGGCGGAATCAAGTATCAGATTAACGGGCAGCTGTCCGGCGCCTTGAATTGTCATTGCTCGATGTGCCGGAAGGCGCAGGGTAGCGCCTTTCGCAGCCGGGCATCCGTCAAATCGGCGGAGTTCAAATTTATACAGGGCGAGGAGCTCATTACCTTCTACGAATCGTCGCCAGGAAATCACAGGGGTTTTTGCCGGGTATGCGGATCCCCGATCCTGAGCAAGTTCGATGATCATCCGAACTATTATGGCTTGCCGCTGGGAGCGCTGGATGACGATCCTGGCGTCCGACCAGGACGTCACGTCCACGTGGCCAGCAAGGCGCCCTGGTACACGATCACCGATGATCTCCCGCAGCTGCCCGGCGCACCGGATTGGGTGGATTTCTAGCCCCTGACGCGGACGGTTAGAATGCCCTTATCATAGCCCGATCTCGCGCCCCCTGTCGGGCGCGCGCTCTCCTCGATCTGCTCCCTCGGAAGGGGCCTGAATGTTCGGGCGAAGTGCGCTCTCCCTGCCCTTACTTGCTCTTGCCCTTCACCGCCCTTGTTCCCGGCTTGCCCATGGTGGAGCGCGGCAGCGGACGGCCGAGCGGCCGGGCCTCGCCGCCGCCGAAATTATGCGGCCCCATGTCCGCGTCGGTCGGTTTGCGCGCACGAGTCCCGGAGCTTTCGCTCGCGCCCCCTGAGGCTGCGCGCAGATATTTCATCGGTCCCGCGTCGGCCAGCAGCTCCGCCCTTTGCAGGCGCTGGATCTCGTCGCGCAGCCGCGCCGCCTCCTCGAAAGCGAGGTCGGCCGCCGCTTCGCGCATCTTCTTTTCGAGCTCAGCGATGACCGCCGCGAGATTATGCCCGGGCGCGATGTCGACGCCGGTGTCCACCGTGTAATGATCTTCCTCGGCGACGGAGCCCAGAATATCGGCGATGCCGCGCTTGATCGAGGCCGGCGTGATGCCGTGCTCGGCGTTATAGGCCTCCTGCTTGGCGCGGCGGCGGTTGGTTTCGTCCATCGCCCGCTGCATCGAGCCGGTGACATGATCGGCGTAGAGGATCACCCTTCCGTCGACATTGCGCGCCGCGCGTCCGATGGTCTGGACCAGCGAGGTCTCGGAGCGCAGAAAGCCTTCCTTGTCGGCGTCGAGAATGGCGACCAGTCCGCATTCGGGAATATCGAGACCCTCGCGAAGAAGATTGATGCCGACCAGAACGTCGAAGGCGCCGAGCCGCAGGTCGCGGATGATCTCGATGCGCTCGATCGTGTCGATGTCCGAGTGCATGTAGCGCACCCTCACGCCGTTCTCGTGCAGATATTCGGTGAGGTCTTCGGCCATGCGCTTCGTCAGCACCGTCACGAGCGAGCGATAGCCCATCTGCGAGGTCGCCTTCGCCTCATGCAGCAGATCGTCGACCTGCGCGCGAGCCGGCCGCACATCGACCGGCGGATCGATCAGGCCGGTGGGGCGGATGACCTGCTCGACGAAGACGCCGCCGGTCTGCTCCATCTCCCAGCCGCCCGGCGTCGCCGAAACGCTGACGGTCTGGGGGCGCATCGCGTCCCACTCCTCGAAACGCAGCGGGCGATTGTCCATGCAGGAGGGCAGACGGAAGCCATATTCGGCCAGCGTCGCCTTGCGGCGAAAGTCGCCCTTGTACATCGCGCCGATCTGCGGCACGCTGACATGGCTTTCGTCGGCGAAGACCAGCGCGTTGTCGGGCAGATATTCGAACAGCGTGGGCGGCGGCTCGCCCGGCTTTCTGCCGGTGAGATAGCGCGAATAATTCTCGATGCCGGCGCAGGCCCCGGTCGCCTCCATCATTTCGACGTCGAAGCGCGTACGCTGCTCCAGCCGCTGCGACTCGACGATACGGCCGGCGCGGTTGAGTTCGTCGAGCCGCGCGCGCAGCTCCTCCTTGATGGACTTGATCGATTGCAGCAGCGTCGGACGCGGCGTCACGTAATGCGAGTTGGCGTAGACCTTCACAAATTCGAGATCGACCGTCTTCTTGCCGGTCAGAGGATCGAACTCGTAAATGCCTTCCACCTCGTCGCCGAAGAAGCTCACGCGCCAGGCGCGATCCTCGTAGTGGGCGGGAAAAATATCCACCGTGTCGCCGCGCACGCGAAAGGTTCCGCGGGTGAAATCGGCCTGCACGCGGCGGTACTGCAGAGCCACCAGATCCGCGATCAGCTGGCGCGGTTCGATCTTTTCGCGCAGCGTGATTCCGAAGGTCATCGCGGTGTAGGTTTCCACCGAGCCGATGCCGTAGATGCATGACACCGAGGCGACGATGATGACGTCGTCGCGCTCCAGCAAAGCGCGCGTCGCGGCGTGGCGCATGCGGTCGATCTGCTCGTTCACCGAGGATTCTTTCTCGATGTAAGTGTCCGAGCGCGGCACATAGGCCTCGGGCTGGTAATAATCGTAATAGGAGACGAAATATTCCACGGCGTTGTGGGGGAAGAACGCCTTGAACTCGCCATAGAGCTGCGCCGCCAGGGTCTTGTTGGGCGCCAGGATCAGCGCAGGCCGCTGGGTGCGGGCGATCACCTGCGCCATGGTGAAGGTCTTGCCGGAGCCGGTGACGCCGAGCAGCACCTGATCGCGCTCCTGCGCCTCGATCCCCTTAACGAGTTCGTCGATGGCGTGGGGCTGGTCGCCGCAGGGCTTGTAGTCCGACACCAGCTCAAAGCGGACGCCGCCCTCGGATTTCTGTGGTCTCTCGGGCCGGTGCGGCGTCCAGGCGGCCTTGTTGCGGACATTGGGGTCGCCGAGCCGCAACAGCTGATCCAGACTGTCGATGGTGGCCTGCACGCCGCCGAAGCCGCCCGGCGCAGCGTCGCCGGCTTTCGGAACCCCGCCGTCGAGCCCATATTTGCGCATGTCATCGGCGTCGAGGCCGGTCACCGAGCCGGGATCGTAAGGCGCCTGCGGCGTTTCCTCGAAGCCCTGCGCCGGCGCCAGAGCCGGATTGAGCAGAGCCGCGAGATGGGGCTCCAGCGGCGCAAGCTCGGGCTTGGCGGCTTTGGCGCGGGTCGCGCGCACCGGGGAGCGGGAGCTTTTCTTGCCCGTCGGGCGTTCTTTGTCGGATGAGGTCATGGGTTCGTTCTGGCGGCCGGTCATGGGCGGGGCCGCTCGCGCAATATGGAGCGCCTTCGCCCCGGATGGAAGAGCGGGTAGCGACGGCGCGGGAGCGATCGGATCGGTTTTATCTGCGCCAACCGCCGCCATCGGGCGAAGGGGTTCGCCCTCCCATCGAGGGGGAGGGTCGCCGCGAAGCGCCGGAGTGGGGTGATTTTCTAGGAAAAAAATAGCGGTTGGCGCAGATTGCGCTGATCTGCCGCAAGGAGGCCGGTCGAATGAAACGCAGGAAAGTCGACTGGGCAGAGCTGGCGGTCGCCTCCGTCATGCTTAGCCAGAAGGCCGGTGAGGTCGTCGCCCTGCGCATGGCGACCATCGCTCTCGGCGGCCGCAAGGCCCGCGCCGAAAGCCGCATGATGCTCGCCGAAAAAATGAAAGCGGCGATGGACGCCAATATCGCCGCCGCGGCCAGCGTGATGATTTGGCAGCCGCATCTCGCGCCGCGACGGGCGCTGAACGTCTATCGCAAGCGGGTGCATAAGAACCTTGCCCGGCTCTCGAAGAAAAAATAGCCCAAATCAGCTGCGTCATGCGAGACTGGGCCATGACCGGCGACGCGCGCAAGCTCCCCACCTTCTTCATTCCCCATGGCGGCGGGCCGTGGCCTTTCATGGACAGTGCCTTCGGCCCGCCGGGAATGTGGGATGGGCTGCGCGACTTCCTCGCGGGCCTTCCCGCCAGCCTTCCGGCCAGGCCGAAAGCGGTTCTGACGATTTCCGCCCATTGGGAGACGCCGCGCCCGACCGTCGACATCGACCCCGCTCCGGGCCTGCTGTTCGACTATTACGGCTTTCCGGAACACACCTATAAGCTCCGCTATCCCGCCCCCGGCGCGCCGCAACTGGCCGTGCATGTGATGGAGTTGCTCGGCGCCGCCGGCCTTCCCTGCGACGAGGCGCGCGGCCGCGGCTTCGATCACGGCGTGTTCATTCCCTTCATGCTGATCTACCCCCAGGCGGATATGCCGATCCTGCAAATGTCCTTGCAGAAGGGCGCAAGCGTCGCGCGGCATCTCGCTGTCGGCCGCGCGCTGGCGCCGCTACGCGAAGAAGGCGTGCTGATCGTGGGCAGCGGCATGAGCTATCACAATCTGCGGGAGTTCTTTTCGCCGAGCGAGACGGCGCGAAAACCCGCGGCGCAATTCGACGATTGGCTGACGCAGGCGGTCGAGGCCGCCGATCCCGCCGCGCGCGAGGCCGGGTTGGAGAGGTGGTTCTCGGCGCCGGGCGCAAAACAAAGCCACCCGACCCCGGAACATCTGGAGCCGCTGTTCGCCGCCGCCGGCGCGGCGGGCCAAGACCTCGGCCGCAGGGTATTCAGCTGCGAACTTGCAGGCAAGCCGGTGTCGGCGTTCAGGTTCGGGTGAGGCGGGGCTGTTGTGAGCAGGCGCACCGATTGATTTCAGCCGTCATCGCGAGCGGAGCGAAGCGATCCAGAGCAGCGCCAATCCCTCTGGATTGCCGCGTCGCTACGCTCCTCGCAATGACACACCCTCGCCTTGAGCCCTGCCCCGCCCCAATTTCACCTTAAACGGACGCGAAGCCTTCAGCCTCACTGTGGAGAATCAATATGCAAGTCAGCATTACCCATGTTCAGCCGATCGTCTCGCTCATCGCCGGCGTGCTGATCCTCGTCATGCCGCGCCTGTTGAACTACATCGTGGCGATCTTCCTCATCATCTCCGGCATTCTCGGGCTCGGCTTCTTCCACTAGCCGCTTCGGAGCCCTCGCCCTTCGAGACGCCCGCTTGAGCGCATTCCGCAAAAGCTGAACAGACTTTTGCGATAAGAATGCGCTCCAGCTGCTTATTCTGGCGCGATTTCTTTTCGCTCGAACATAGGGCGACCTTTGGGACTCCCTATGTTCGAGCGGAAAGCGCGCTAACGGGCCCTCAGGGTGAGGAGATCCGCCTCACTCCGCCTCCAGCGCTTCGAGGTCTTCGTCCTCCTGGGCCGCGATGATCTTCGCCCGCGCCTCGGCCGCCTCGCGCTGCCGGTTCCACATCGCGGCGTATTCGCCGCGCTGGTCCAGCAATTCCTGATGCGTTCCCCGCTCGACGATGCGGCCGTGATCGAGGAAGATGATCTCGTCCGCATCCACTATGGTGGAGAGCCGATGCGCGATCACCAATGTGGTGCGGCCCTTGGCGACGCCGCGCAACGCTTCCTGAATTTCATGCTCGGTGAAGCTGTCGAGGGCGGAAGTCGCTTCGTCCAGGATGAGGATCGGCGGGCCTTTCAGGATCGTGCGCGCGATGGCGACGCGCTGTTTCTCGCCGCCTGAAAGTTTAAGGCCGCGCTCGCCCACCTGCGCCTCATAGCCTCCGGGGACGGAAGCGATAAAGCCGTCGATCTGCGCCAGCCGCGCAGCTTCGCGCACTTCTTCCTCGGTGGCGTCCCAGCGGCCGTAGCGGATGTTGTAGCCGATGCTGTCGTTGAACAGCACCGTGTCCTGCGGCACCATGCCGACCGCGGCGCGCAGGCTCTTCTGCGTGACGGCCAGAATATCCTGTCCGTCTATCAATATGCGCCCGCCCTGCGGCTCGTAGAAGCGGAACATCAGGCGCGAAATGGTGGACTTGCCGGCGCCGGAAGGCCCCACTATCGCGAGGGTCTTGCCGGGCTTCACCTCGAAGCTGACGCCGCGCAGGATCGGGCGCTTCTCGTCATAGTGGAAGACCACGTCCTCGAAAACGACGTTTCCTTCCTCGACCGCAAGCGCCGGCGCGCCGGGGCGGTCGGCGATTTCCGGATTCTGTCCGAGGATCGAGAACATGCGCTCGATGTCCACTACCGCCTGCCGAACCTCGCGGTAGAATGTGCCCATGAAATTGAGCGGCTGATAGAGCTGGATCATCAGCGCGTTGATGAGGACGAAATCGCCGACCGAGGCCTTTCCGACATTGATGTCGTAAACGCACATCGCCATGACGACGGTGAGCCCGATGGTGAAGATCGCCGCCTGGCCCGCGTTGAGAACGGCGAGCGACGTATAGGAGTCTATGCTGGCGCGGCGATAGCGCTCCATGGATTTGTCGTAGCGTTCCGCTTCGCGCGCCTCGGCGGAAAAATATTTGACTGTTTCGTAATTCAGGAGGCTGTCGATAGCCTTCACATTGGCGTCGACGTCGCTGTCGTTCATGGAGCGACGGATGGCGATACGCCAATTGGTCGCTATCGCGGTATAGGCGAGATAAGCGACGATGGTGAGCGCCGTGACTCCGGCGTAACGCCAATCGAGCTGAACCGCCAGAACGGCGAGCACCAGCAGGAATTCAACCGCGGTCGGCGCGCCTGACGACATCACGAGGCGGGACAGCGTCTCGATGGCGTCGCGCCCGCGCTCCAATACGCGGGTCAGGCCGCCGGTCTTGCGGCTGATGTGAAAGCGCATCGACAATTCGTGCATATGGACGAAGACGTCGTTGGCGAGGCGCTTCACCGCGTGCATCGCGACCGCCGCAAACAAGGCGTCGCGCGCCTGCGTCAGCAGCGCGTAGACGATGCGTAGAAACCCGTAGAGAATCGTGAAGCCCACAGCCCCCGCGAGAAGCGGCGGAACGGCCTCGGCGCCCTTGTGCTCGACTGCGTCCGCAGCCCATTTGAAGGCGTAAGGCACGGCGGTGTTCACCAGCTTGCCGACGAGCAGCAGCGCGAAGCTGAGCATCACCCGGCGCTCGAGATCGGCCCGGCCTTTGGGCCAGATATAGGGCCACAAATGCGCGATTGTCGCAACGAGGCTAGCCTCTTTGAGCTCCGCCTCCGACGCCGCGGACGCGCCGCCGCGATTTCCGGAAGCGCGACTTCCCATTCTGAGCATGATCCGTCCATTTTGAGCGAGGGCCTCGCCGAACGAGGCTTGCGCGTCATATAGGTGTTTTATGCGGAGGACGCATCCCCAACATAAAACGGCAACGCTTGACGCCTACCCTCCCGCGCATATAGCGCCGGAAAACGGGGCGATAGGACGAATCATGACCACAATTAAGAACATTTGCGTTTACTGCGGTTCCTCTCCAGGTCACGACCCCCTCCATGCGGCCGCCGCCGAAAGTCTCGGCGTCGCGCTGGCTCGCGCCGGCATCGGCCTCGTATTCGGCGGCGGCTCGTGCGGGCTGATGGGAATTATCGCACGCGCCACGCTCAAAAACGGCGGCCGGGCCACCGGCATCATCCCGGGCTTTCTCGACGATCGCGAGATCGCCCTGGAAGGACTGACGGAGTTGCGCATCGTTCCGGACATGCACAGCCGGAAACAGCTGATGTTCGAGAAGGCCGACGCCTTCGTGGCTCTGCCCGGCGGCATAGGGACGCTGGAGGAACTCGCCGAGCAACTGACCTGGATTCAGCTCGGGCGCCACCGCAAGCCCCTGGTGATCGCCGACATCGGCGGCTTCTGGCGGCCTTTGCTGACGCTGTTCGCGCATATGCGCGAGGAAGGATTCATTCGCTCCGGCTACGAGATGCGCTACCTCGTCTCCGAACGAGTCGAAGACGTAATCCCGATGATCCTCTCCGCCGCAAAGCGCGCGCGCGAAAGCGTGGAGGCGGACAAGGAAGTGGCGATCGAGAGGTTTTAATCGCCACATTCGCGAAAGCCGGCGGCCGGCTGTCGCAACACAATGCGCTTGAGCTCTCCGATCCGGCGCGAGCGCTCCGGCGCCGCGCAGTGGGTGACCTCATGGCCCCAATTCCTCGCTATCGGGAGCAAGCCTCGCCCGCTGTGCGGTCGGCCGGGTTTCGCCCCTTTTTCCTGGTTGCGGCGCTTTGGGCCTTCTGCGCAGCGCCGCTGTTCGTCGCCTTTATTGCAGGCGCCGTCAAAGTCCCAACCGCCTTGGCCCCAAACGTCCGGCACGGGCATGAAATGGCGTTCGGCTATGGCGGAGGCGTCGTCGCAGGCTTCCTTTTGACGGCGATTCCAAACTGGACCGGGCGGCCGCCCTTGCAAGGCGCGCCGCTCGCAGTCCTCGTTTTTTGTGGTGCGCCGGGCGGCTCGCGGCGCTTTTTTCGAGCGTGATCGGCCCTGACCTCGCCGCCGTTCTGGATCTCGCATTCCCGTTGGGGTTTGTTTCGGTCGTCGCCAGAGAAATCGTCGTGGGCCGAAATTGGCGCCGCGCGTCGGAGCGGAAGACGCGCCGCCAATATGAAGCGAGGCGGCGCTCGGGCGCGGCGCGGACGGATGAACTCTTTTCTCGCTTTCAATGAGCGAAGCAGGCGAAGGAGACGCCGCATGACATCCGCATCAGAGCATGTCGGCCCCACAGAGGATCCGGTCAGCAACGTTCTCAAATGGGCGCTGCTCGTCGTCGCCATCGGAACCTTCGCCATTATGGGCTGGGCGACTTCGGCCACATACCAGACCTCGCCGCCGCAGCCCGCACGTTTTTTGACCGCCGACAGGACGGTCTTGATGACCGCGGAAGACATCGCCGCCGGCAAGGCCGGTTTCCAAAAAGCCGATTTGATGGACTACGGCAGCCTATACGGCATGGGGTCCTATTATGGCGAGGACTACACCGCTTCCATCCTCGTAAACCTCGCCAAATCGACCCGTTACGGCATCGCCATGGCGAGCGACGGCAAGGAATTCGCGCAACTGAGCGAGGATCGGCAAGCCGCCGTAACGGCCGCCATGCAACGCGCGCTGCAAGGGATCGATCTCGCCAAATCCGAAGTCACGCTGCCCGAAGCTGTCGCGGACGCCTTTCTCGCTGTCCGGGACGAGACGGCGAATTCCCTGCGAACGGCGGCGCCATCCGCCGGATGGACGCCCGCCTATAGCCTTGGCCCGGAAGCCGCAAGACAGACAGCGGATTTTCTGTTGTTCTCAGCCATCACTACGGTCGCGCGCCGGCCCGGCGTCGGCTGGTCCTGGACCGAGAATTGGCCCTTCGAGCCTTTGGTCGGCAATACGCCCACCGCCAACACCTTCCGATGGACCTGGATCAGTTTCTGCTTCACCTTTTTTTCCTTCGGCGCCGTCTTGTTCATCTATGAGTTTTTTCTCAACGAGCGCGACCAGGGTCGGATGGATGCGGTCCTGTCGGAATTCAGACCGCTTACGCCAAGCCAAAGGCGAACCGGCAAATATTTTATCGTAGTTGCGCTGCTCCTCCTCGTTCAGATCGCAGCGGGGACGATCCTTGCGCACTCCTATTACGATCGAACCAGCTTCTACGGCGTCGCCATCAACGATATTTTCCCCTTCAACTTCCTGCGCGACGTTCACATCCAGGCGCCCATAGTATGGATTGGGCTTTCCTGGATTGGAGCCGCGCTTTTTCTTGCGCCTTCAATCGCTGGCGGCCATGAAGCAAAGGGTCAATGGTTTTTGGTCGACATGCGTTTCTGGGCGACCCTGCTGATCGTCGCCGGCGCGCTGATCGGCAATTATTACGGGATCATGGGTTCGATCGACCGCAACTGGTTCTGGTTCGGCAATCAGGGCCTCTCTTATATCGAGCTCGGGCGCTTCTGGCAGATCGGATTCTTTCTCGGCCTCGCGCTGTGGAGCTTGCTCGTCATGCGCGCGCTGTGGCCGAGCGGATCGTTGTGGCGGCGCGCCGCAGGGGAGTTTTGGTCGGGCCGCATAAGGCTCGAGCATCTTATCTGGGCTTCGACCATCAATGTTGCGGCGCTCTACGCCTTTGGCATGATACCGCTCACCGGCGTCGAAAAGTCCTTCACCATCACCGATTTCTGGCGCTGGTGGGTCGTTCATCTCTGGGTGGAGCAGTCATTCGAGTTCTTCGCCTCCTGCATGAGCGCCTATCTCCTGATGGCGGTGGGCCTCGTGTCGCGCAAGCTGGCGGAACGTGCGGTTTATTTCGAGCTGATCCTGATTTTTCTCGGCGGCGTGATCGGCACCGGGCATCATCTCTATTGGGTGGGCGGTCCGAGCATGTGGGTGCCGATGGGCAGCATGTTCTCCTTTATCGAGGTGCTGCCTCTCGTCCTCCTGATCATAGAAGCGATGAACCATTATCTTCTGATCAAGGCGCACCGAGGGTTCAACTACCGGCTCGCATACACCTACATAATCGGCGCGGCGTTTTGGAATTTTGTCGGCGCCGGCGTTTTCGGAGGCGGCACGCTCAACGCGCCGCTCGTCAATTATTATGAACACGGAACCTTTCTGACGCTCAACCACGCGCATACGGGGTTGTTCGGCGCCTTCGGCGAGCTGGCGATCGGCCTCATCTATTTTTGCCTGCGTTACGCCGCCGCCGACAGGATTCCGTTCAGCGAAAAAAACGGATTGATCGCCTTCTGGCTCTACAACGCAGGATTGGTTTTATGGATAGCGCTGAATTTCTTTCCGATCGGCTGGTCGCAACTCGACGCGGTGTTCGAGCACGGCTTCGCCTACGCCCGCAGCAATGCTTTCTATTCGACGACGCTGTTGTGGCAATGGCTTCGGCTGCCGGGCGATGTTCTGTTTGCGCTCGGAGCGCTGCTCATGGCCTTCGACTTCATCATGAAGTTGCGATTGCTTTTCCCAAAAACGGTCGAGCCATCCCCTCTCCCCGCAAAGGCGGGGACAGGGAGGTGTCCCGCTTCGCTCGAAGCCACTAATCAAAGCGAATTGTCGCCCTTCGCGCCTTCGCGCAGCAGTTTGTAGACGATCGCGTCGATCAGCGCTTCGAAGGAGGCGTCGATCACATTGGCGGAGACGCCGACGGTCGACCAGCGCTCGCCCTTGCTGTCGGCGCATTCCACCAGCACGCGGGTCACCGCGTCGGTTCCGCCCTGAAACACGCGCACCCGGTAATCGACCAGCTTTATGTCCTCGATGAAACGCTGATAGCTGCCGAGATCCTTGCGAAGCGCAAGATCGAGAGCATTCACCGGGCCATTTCCTTCCGCTGCTGAAATCCGCGTCTCGCCATTGACGCGAAGCTTCACGATGGCCTCGGCGCCCGCGTCTTCCAATCCGCCATTGCGCGCAAAACGCCGATCAACCGCGACGCTGTAACGCTCGACATGGAAATAATGCGGGGCTTCGCCCATGATGCGTTTGGCGAGCAGGAAAAACGAAGCGTCGGCGCCTTCATAGGCGTAGCCCTGCGCCTCCTTCAGCTTGACCTCCTCGAGCAGCCGCGAAAGACGCGGATCGTCCTTGTCGAGCGCGACGCCGAGCCGCGCCAGTTCGGAGATGATATTGGATTTGCCCGCCTGATCCGACACCAGCACGCGGCGCTGGTTGCCGATGCTCTCCGGCGATACGTGTTCATAAGTGCGGGAATCGGTTAGCACCGCAGAGGCGTGAATGCCCGCCTTGGTGGCGAAGGCGCTGGCGCCGACATAAGGCGCATGGCGATCGGGCGCGCGGTTGAGCAGTTCGTCCAGCGCATGGCTTATGCGCGTCAGATGAGTGAGCTTTTCGAGCGTGACGCCGATCTCGAAACGCTCGGAAAATTCCGGTTTGAGCAGCAGCGTCGGGATGATCGTGGTGAGATTGGCATTGCCGCAGCGCTCGCCGAGGCCGTTCAGCGAGCCCTGGATCTGGCGCGCGCCGGCGCGCACCGCCGCAAGGGAGTTGGCTACCGCCTGTCCGGTGTCGTCATGGGCGTGAATGCCGAGGTTTTCTCCGGGAATGCCCTCTGCGACGCGCCGCACGATGCGCTCGATTTCGTGAGGAAGCGTGCCGCCATTGGTGTCGCACAGCACGATCCAGCGCGCCCCGGCCTCTAAGGCCGCCTTGGCGCAGGCCAGCGCGTAGGCTTCATTGGCCTTGAAGCCGTCGAAGAAATGCTCGCAATCGACCGCCGCCTCCTTGCCGCGCGCCACCGCCGCAGCGACCGATTGCGCAATGGCCTGGAGATTGTCCTCCTCGGTCGAGCGCAACGCAACGCGCACCTGATAGTCCCAGGACTTGGCGACGAACACGACCGCGTCGCTCCTGCTGTCGAGCAGCGCTGCGACCCCAGGATCGTTCTCGACCGACCGGCCGTGACGCCGGGTCATGCCGAAAGCGGCGAAGCGCGCGCGAATATCGGGCCGCGTCGCAAAAAACGCCGTGTCGAGCGGATTGGCGCCGGGATAGCCGCCCTCGATGTAATCGACGCCGAGGTCGTCGAGCATCGCGGCGATCTGACGCTTGTCGTCGAGAGAAAAATCGACGCCCGTGGTCTGCGCGCCGTCCCGCAAGGTGGTATCGAACAGCGAGAGTCTCTGCCTCGTCATTTATGCGTTTCCTGTCGCCGCCCGGGAGCCGTGCGGCGCGAGTTCCTTGGTCATTGTCGTATTGCCGAGCCATTCCTCGCCGAGCACGACGGTGTTGCGGCTCTGCGGGACGTAGCCCCGGGCGGCGAAGAAGTCGCGAGCGGCGTCGGAGGCGTCCACGTTCAGCTTGGGCGCCCCGCGCGCGGCGGCGAGCTTTTCAAGCGCGTCGACGAGCGCCGACGCGACGCCGCGACGGGCGAAGTCCGGATGCACGTAAAGCATGTCGACGCTTTTGTTGTCTTTCAGCGAGGCGAAGCCGGCGATCTCACCCCGCAGCAGGCCGACGAGGGTCAGGTCGGCGGCGAGCCGCGCGGCGAAGGCGTCTTCGTCGTCGGCGCGTCCGATCCAGGCGGCGAGTTGATCCTCGTCGTAATAATCGTCGGCGAGCCGCTCGACGCTGGCGCGAAACAGCGCTGCGAGGCGCGGCCCGTCACCCGGCAGAAACGGCCTCAATCCCGGAGCGGCTGCCATGACTTCACACCACGTTCCAGTAATAGTGCATCATAGCCAGCACCGCGAGCGCGAGGACCAGCACTTTGATGAAGAGATAGCTCAGCCAATGAGCCGGGAAAGGCAAAGATTTCTTCCAATCGTCAGCCATGTTCTGGTCTCCCTGGCGCCCCTGGGGATTGGGCTGCATGATCGCAGTGGGTCAATTGAAAGGCTGGGGACTGCACAAAGGATGCAGTCCGAGGTCGTCTCGCGGGGTTCCCATCTCTCCCCCTTGCGGGGAGGGTGGCGCGCGCAGCGCGACGGGTGGGGGGCGCAAGCGTGGATGTCACCGCCTGATCTCCCATGTGGTCGTCCCGTCTTTGTTGTCCTTCAGCGCGACGCCCATGGCGGCGAGCTCGTCGCGGATGCGGTCGGACTCGGCCCAGTTCTTTGCTGCGCGAGCCGCGAGGCGGGCGTTGATCAAAGCCTCGATTTCCGCTGTATCTGCGAGCGGCTCACCTCGGTTCGCAAACCACTCAGTCTCGGTTTGACAAAGGAGTCCAAGCAAGTTGGCGCTCGCTCTCAGCGGTTTCAGAGGGCGACTAGATCCCCCCTGCAGACGCAAGGGCGAGTCCTCAGACCAAGCCAACTGATGGAGTTGGCTTAGCGCCTTCGGCGTATTGAGATCGTCAGTAAGGGCGTCAACGAAATCAGCGTCGGGAGCATCGTCCCAAATTGTATCACCAACCACGCGATACCACTTATCCAGTATGGCCTCCGCCTCCTCTAGCGCTTTGACGGTCCAGTCGATCGGCTGCCGGTAATGTGTGCGCAGCATCGCCAATCGCAACACCTCCCCGGGCCATTTGCGTCCGCCGAATTTCTCGGTGTGCAGCAGCTCGTGAATGGTCACGAAATTCCCCAGGCTCTTGGACATTTTCTCGCCCTCGACCTGAAGGAATCCATTATGCATCCAGACATTCGCCATCACGCCCGTGTGGAAGGCGCAGCGCGACTGCGCGATCTCGTTTTCATGATGGGGAAAGACGAGGTCTATGCCGCCGCCGTGGATGTCGAATGTTTCGCCGAGGTGTTTCCAGCTCATCGCGGAGCATTCGAGATGCCAGCCGGGACGGCCCCTGCCCCACGGACTGTCCCAGCCCGGCTCGTTTTCTTTCGAGGGCTTCCACAACACGAAATCCATGTCGCCGCGCTTGTAGGGCGCCACGTCGACGCGTGCGCCGGCGACCATTTCATCCAGCGAGCGGCGCGAAAGCCGGCCGTAATCCTTCATCGAGGGCACGTCGAACAGCACATGGCCGTCGGCCGCATAGGCGTGGCCGGATTCGATCAGCCGCGTGACGATGGCGATCATCTGTTCGATATGTTCGGTCGCTCGCGGCTGCGCGCTGGGGTCGAGGCAGCCGAGCGCCTTTACGTCCTGCTGAAAGACCTCGTTGGTCTCTTCGGTGAGTTCGCGGATCGTGATCCCGCGCTGCGCGGCGCGCGCGTTGATCTTGTCGTCGACGTCGGTGATGTTGCGCACATAGCGCACGTGATCGGCGCCGTAGAGATGCCGCAGCAGGCGGAAAAGAACATCGAAGACGATGATGGGCCGCGCATTGCCGATATGAGCGTAGTCATACACCGTCGGACCGCACACGTACATCCGCACGTCGGCCGGGTCGATCGGCGCAAAGACGTCTTTCGCGCGGGTGAGCGTGTTGTAGAGCTTGAGCGGCTGCGACATTGAATTCCCGAACCTTCCCGGCCGGGGCGTCGTTTCATGTCGGGCGAGACGTGACGGCTCCGGCCAGCTTTGGGCTAGCTAATGATAATCCGACCACGGAGGCAGATGCGGAGGGCGAGCGTCATGTCGCAGACCATGCGCCGCGCAACCGGCTCCGTCAAGCAAAACAGGCCCGGTCCGTAAGAAATTTCGTTGCTTAAGAGTAATTTTACCGCGGCGGCGTAGAGCGGGAGTTCCTACCGAGGCGCCTCGGATCCGCTCTAAAGAGGCTACGCCATGTTGATGCAGCACTCCAAGTTCGAACATTCGATCTGGCCCAGCATCCTCGCGCCGCTGCTGGCGGGACTTCTCGCCGCCGCCGTCTACAACAGCCGCAGCCAGGCCGCCCCGGCCTCGCCTTCTCCGTCCCGCCAGGTCTATGTCGTGAACGATCACGAAGGCTATGGCCTGATCGATTGCATTTCCCAAAAACGCGAGTGCGGCAAGGTCGTCGCGGACAGCTGGTGCGAGGCCCATGGACACGGTCGTGCGCTCGCTTTCGGCGGAGCCGACGACGTGACCGGCGCCATCGCGGATTCGAAGACGCCCAGGCCGCCGGCCGGCGTCGCGCTGGTCGCCTGCCAGGATTAGCGTCATCGCTCGAGCGGGATCGTTCGAGCGATGCCTCCCTGCATTTTGGGCCGCCGACGGCCTATTTGACGAATTCGCCGCAATGCGGCGGTTCGGTCCCGCCCCAGGGCTGCAGGGAGATCGCCGAAGTGGAGTTGTCTGGACTGCCCTCCACCAGCTTATCGGAATAGACCATATAAATCAGCACATTGCGCTTCGTGTCGCAGCCGCGGACGATCTGCATGCGCTTGAAGAACAGCGAGCGCTTGGCGCTGAACACCTGGTCCCCTTGCGCAAACTTCTCCTTGAAGCTGACCGGGCCATATTGCCGGCAGGCCAGAGAAACATCCGAAGTGTTTTCGGCGAGGCCGAGCATGCCGCTGACGCCGCCTTTTTCATGAGCAGTGAAATAACAGGCGATGCCGTCGACGATGGGATCATCGACGGCATAGGTCGCCAGCTTGTCGTTCGGCGTCAGCAGCTTGAAATCCGTCGACTGCTTGAAGATCAGGTCGGGGCCGCCGTCGGCTGCGAGAGCCGGCGCCATTCCGAGAAACGCCAATGCCGCGGCCGCGCCGATCCGGATGTTTTTCATTCGCAACCCCATGTCCCAGCCTCCTTGCGCTCGCGCCATGCGCGCGGCGCGTCCAGGGCCGCGCCCGATCCCGCCCCGCCCGCCTGTTCTTCGGGAACATTGGACGGGCGGACGAACGACGGCCGCAACCTAGTCTGCAGCCGCAATATTGGGGATGTACCACGTCATTGGAAGAGCCCGCGCGGGCCGGGGCGCAAAATTAGCCCGCCGGCGCCTTGCTGGCGACAAGAAGCGGGGGAATTTAGATCAGATGCGGCGCAATTTATCCGGCCAACCGCTATGTTTCCTCATCGCGTGGCGCGATTCGCAGATGATTCGTGATCGGAGCCTTGCGCCTCTCGCGACGACATCCTGAGAGATATGCGACGAATTCGTTCAGGCTTGCACACAGTCGGCCGCGCCCGGCGCGAAATTCTCTCCTGGGCTTTGAGCGCCCTCCTATCGCTTTGCGCGCCCGCGGGATCGGCGTCGGCCGAAACCGCCTTTTGCGCCGATCTCCGGGCGCAGATCGCCAAAGCCGATCAGGGCGCGGGCGCCCGCTATCGCGCCGCCGGCAAACAAGCCAATGAACTGAACCGGACCGTCGACTATGCGCGCCGGCTCGGCTGCGATCGCCAGCAGTTCCTGTTCTTTGGAAGCCCGCCGCCGCCGCAATGCGGCCAGATCAATGCGCGCATCGAGCGGATGCGCGCCAATCTTTCCGCCCTGCAACAGGGCGACGGCAATCTCAAGCAATCGCTGATCGCCCGCTACGATTCCTATTGCCGGGACCGGCCGGCCGCCGCGGCCGCGCGGCCCGCGCAACGGGGCTTTCTCGAAGAGCTGTTCGGAACGCAGCAGCCGCAGCCGGCGCCGCGCTTGAGGGACGTCCCGCTCGAACAGGAGCTCGATAGCGACATGCCGTCGTCTTTGGAAGACCAGCCGACGGAGCCGCTCTATGACGACGGCCGGGCCCTGGGCGGGTCGGAGGCCGTCTGCGTGCGCGAGTGCGACGGCGGATTTTTCCCGATAAATTACTCGGCCCGGCGAGATAACCTCGACGATCTGAATACCTTGTGCAAAGCGCTCTGCCCCGGCGCGGAGGCCTCGCTCTACACCAAGTCGCTCTGGAAGGACATCGATTCCGCTGTCTCCATCAATGGCGACAACTACGGCGACCACCCCAACGCGTTCAAATTCCAGAAGACCCGCGACGCGTCCTGCAGCTGCAGGCCGGCGGGTAAAAGCTGGGCGGAGTCCCTCGGCGAGGCCGAAGGCATCCTCGCCGCGACGCACAGCAAGGACAGCGTCGTGACCGAGGAGCAGGCCGAGCAGCTTTCCCGGCCCACGGCGGCGCCCAAGCGCGCCGAACGGCAACCGTCGCGACAGGACGCCAAATCCCGGGCCGAGACGCCGACGCCCGAAACTTCCTCCGGGACGGGCCAGGGCCCGAGCGTGACGCGCGAAGTTACGGGGCCTGACGGCGTAAAGCGCCGGCTGCGCGTCGTCGCCCCGACATTGTAGCGGATGATCGCGCCCGGCCGAACCCGCCGGGCGCGCGCGAGGCTTCAGCCCTCGTAGTAGTCCCGCACCAGACGGTCGAGCAGCCGCACGCCCCAGCCCGATCCCCAGCTCTGGTTGAGATCGCTCGCCGGGGAACTCATCCCCGTTCCCGCGATGTCGAGGTGGGCCCAGGGGGTTTTATCCACGAATCTCTTCAGGAACTGCGCCGCCGTGATCGATCCGCCATGGCGTCCGCCGGTGTTCTTCATGTCGGCGAAGCGGGAGTCGATGAGCTTGTCGAAGGCCGGTCCCATGGGCAGGCGCCAAAGCTTCTCGCCGGTGGCTTCGCCGGCCTTGGCCAGCCGCTCCGCCAATTCGTCGCTGTTCGAGAAAAGCCCGGCGTATTCCTGACCCAGCGCCACCAGGATCGCCCCGGTCAGGGTCGCAAGGTCGATCATGAAGGCGGGCTTGTACTGTTCCTTGACGTACCAGAGCGCGTCCGCGAGGACGAGACGGCCCTCCGCGTCGGTGTTGACGATTTCGATCGTCTGGCCCGACATGGATTTCACGATGTCGCCGGGACGTTGGGCTTCCCCGCCCGGCATGTTCTCGACGAGGCCGAGAACGCCGATCACATTGGCCTTGGCCTTGCGCGACGCCAGCGCATGCAGCAGTCCGGTCACCGCCGCGGCGCCGGCCATGTCGCCTTTCATATCCTCCATGGAGGCGGCCGGTTTGATCGAAATGCCGCCCGAGTCGAACACCACGCCCTTTCCGACGAAGGCGAGCGGGGCGGCTCCCGGAGCGCCGCCGTTCCAGCGCAGCACCACCACCTGGCTCTCCTGCGCCGATCCCTGCCCGACGGCGAGAAGAGCGCGCATGCCGAGTTCCGCCAGGGCTTTTTCGTCGAGAATCTCGACTTCCACCCCGAGAGAAGCCAGCTTGGCCGCCCGCCTTGCGAATTCCACCGGCGTAAGGACGTTGGCGGGCTCGTTCACGAGGCTGCGGGCGAGCAGGACGCCCTCGGCGAGGCCGGCGGCCTCGGTCTCGGCCTGCTTTGCCGCGGCGACATCGGGCGCGGCCAGAGCGATCTCGCCGGGACCATCGCGCTCGGAGTCGTCTTTCTTCTTCTTCGTCTTGTATTGCTCGAATTTATAGGCCCGGAGCCAGCCGCCGAGGGCGAACTGGCCGGCGGCCTGCCCCGCATCGGCGGGAGGCTGCGGCGGATCGAAAAACACGACGGCGTTGGCTCCGGCGCCCAGCTTGGCGACGGTCTGGCCGCCGAGGGCTACGAAATCGTCGAAGACTTTGGGCTTTTCGGCCTCGGCTCCCTCTCCGGGCGCCGCGCCGACGCCGAGAACCAGAAGGCGCGAAACGCCCGGAAGGCCGGCAGGCGCGAGGATTTCCAGGGATGATCCTGATTTTCCCGTGAATTTCGAAAAGGCCGCGGCGCGGGAAATCTGTGCGCTCGCATCATGCAGAAGGGATTTGGCGGTTGCGCCGAACGACAGCTCCGCGCCTGCATAAACCACGAGCGTCCGGGGCTTTCCGCTCTCCTCCGGGGAAGCCAGACGGTTTTTCGCGTCATCGAACGAAATCAACTCAAACTTGATGTCCAGCGACATTAGGGGCCTCGTGGAAGGCGTGGCGGTCCGCCTTTGGACCGCGGCGCGGAGGGAAGTCGCGCACTATTATCTTCGCGCCGTTCAGGGTCAATTCAAATCGAGCCCCGATAATGAGGGCCCGGGCTTGCGCGAACCAATTGAACCGTCTAGCCATTCGCGAATAGGATTCCTTTTGGACGCCGCCGTTACAAGAAGCGCCATGGAGAAACAGACGCTTATTCCGCCCCCGCCTTGCGCCGAGAGCCTGCGCCCATGATCGGGAACACGCTCTCGCGCTATCTCGCGTGGCGGTTTCTGCGCGTCATATTGGCGATTTTCCTCACCATCTTCTGCCTGATGTTCGTCATCGTCTTCGTCGAGCTGATTCGACGCGCGAGCGACAACCCCGAGGCCGGGGCCGGCACGGTGGCGGTTCTCGCCCTGATGCGGGTCCCGTTCCAGACCGAAACGATCCTGCCTTTCGCCGTGCTTTTCGGCGCGATGGCGACATTCGTCGATCTGAC
This sequence comes from Methylocystis heyeri, assembly GCF_004802635.2. Taxonomy (NCBI): domain Bacteria; kingdom Pseudomonadati; phylum Pseudomonadota; class Alphaproteobacteria; order Hyphomicrobiales; family Methylocystaceae; genus Methylocystis; species Methylocystis heyeri. Next base: position 682,796 of record NZ_CP046052.1, on the reverse strand, counting down.
GAGAAAGCTCGAGCTGGTCGTCGCGCGCGCCGCGGGCGTCTCGGTCTGGCAGATCCTGGCCCCGCCCCTTTTCGCGGCCTTCATGATCGGCCTCGTTTCGGTGACCGTCTACAATCCGGTGTCGTCGGCGCTCAAGCAGCGGTCGGACCAGATGGAGCTGGATCTCTTCGGCGTTCAGGGCAGCGTCCGCCTCGACCACGGCGTATGGCGACGCTACCACGGCGTCGACGGACTTGCGGTGATTCACGCTGCCAACACCCGGCGCGGCGGCGCCGAACTCGAAGGCGTGAGCGTCAATGTCTATTCGCCCGAGGGCGGCTTCATCGAACGCGTGGAGGCCGCCCGGGCGACTTTGCAGCCGGGCGCATGGCGGCTCGAGCAAGCGCGCGTGAGCGCGCCGGGCGAACCCGCGACTCTCGTCGGCAACTACCTTCTGGCCACCGACGTCACGCCGGAGGAGCTCGCCGCCACCGCGGCGGCGCCCCAGGCCGTTCCGTTCTGGGCCTTGCCCAGACTGACGGCGCAGACCATGGAAGCGGGCCTCGACGCGCTCGGCTACGAATTGCAGTTCCAGAAGCTGCTCGCCCGGCCGCTCCTGCTGGTGGCCATGGTGCTCGTGGCCGCATCGTTTTCGTTAAGATTTTTTCGATTTGGTGGAATAGCCAGAACCCTTGCGGGTGGCGTCGCGGCCGGCTTCGTGCTTTATATCATGACAGAAGTCCTATCCGACCTCGGCGGTTCCGGAACGATAAGTCCCGTGCTGGCTGCTTGGTCGCCTACGATAGTCGGGAGCATGTTGGGTACCTTGTCGCTCTTGCATTCGGAGGATGGCTGATGAAACGCCATGGCGACCTCCACCGTATCGCGTTCCATGCAGCTGCGACCTCGAGGCCTAATCTCCATCGAGCGAGCGCAATGGCGCTGGCAATCGCTCTCGCCTTTATAGAAGTTCCCTCGCTTCAGGCGTCCGAGCAAAAGTCCGACCAGCCGGCCGCCCGCATGGTGGTCGAAGCGCGCGAGCTCGTCTACGACAAGGACAAGGACACCGTCTCCGCCAAAGGGGCTGTCCAGATCTATTACAAGGGGCGGCTTCTCGAAGCCGACCATGTCGTTTACGACCGCAAGACCGAGCGCGTCTATGCGGAGGGCCACGCCCGGCTGACGGAGCGTGACGGCTCCATCGTCAGGGCCGAACGCTTCGATCTGACCGACGACTTCAAGGACGGCTTCATCGAAAGCCTCCAGGTCGACACGCCCAACAACACCCACTTCAGCGCGCCGCACGCGGAGCGCGCCGCCGGAGAGACCACCGTCTTCGACCACGGCGCCTACACCGCCTGCGAAGCCTGCAAGGACGATCCCTCGCGCCCGCGCACTTGGCAGCTCAAGGCGAAGAGAATCATCCACGACAATACGGAGAAGATGATCTACTACGAGGACGCCACCCTCGAGTTTCTGGACACTCCGATCGCTTACGTTCCCTTCTGGTCGTCGCCGGATCCTTCCCGGGCGCGCCAGTCGGGCTTGTTGACGCCGGTCTTCGCCTACCGCTCGCAGCTCGGATTCGGGGTGGGCCAGCCGATCTACTGGGCGCTGGCGCCCGATTACGACCTCACCATAACGCCGACCTATTTCACCTCGCAGGGTCCCTTCGTCTCCGCCGAGTTCCGGCAGCGCATGGAGAACGGCTCCTACTGGATCAAGCTCGAGGGAACGCATGTCGGCAATCCGGGCGCCTTCGCGATCGCTCCTTATGGAGCCGGAGACAGGATCTGGCGCGGTTCGGCGCAGAGCGCGGGCGAGTTCTTCCTGAACGACCAATGGCGTTTCGGCTGGGATGTGACCGCCCTGTCCGACCGCTTCTTCCTGCAGGACTACAAGCAGCACAACACGCTCTACCAGAACTATTTTTTCCGCGAGGCCTCCTCTACCGCCTATCTGACCGGCCAGGGCGACCGCAGCTGGTTTGATCTGCGCGCCTATTATTTCCAAGTGCTGTCCGCCAGCGACGTGCAGTCCCAGCAAGGAGTCGCGCATCCGATCCTGGATTACGACCGCGCCTTCGACATCGACCCGGCCAAGACCGGCGGGATCGGCGGACAGCTCACTGTGAACGCCAATTTCACGAGCACTTCCGCCCAGACCGCCAATTACGAGTCGATTCAGCCGCGCACGCTCGACAGCATCTACGGCCTCTACAACGTCTGCCAGATATACGCCCCCGCCGCAGACCGCTCGAAGAGCGGCTGCCTGCTGCGCGGAATCGGCGGCGATTACCAGTCGGGCACGATCGAGACCTCCTGGAAACGGAAGGTGATCGACCCGATCGGCGGCGTGTGGGAGCCGTTCGCCTTCTCGCGGTTTTTCGGCTCCTTCCTGAACTACGACACCCAGGGCGTGGCGCCGATATACAACAACGTCTATCTGCCCATGCCCAACTCGGCCCAGGGCGCGTTCGTCAACGGGGCCGACAATGCGTTCCATGGCCAGGCGACGCCGGGCGTCGGCGCCGAATGGCGCTATCCACTGCTGGCGCGAAGCAGCCTCGGCGACATGGTCATCGAACCGATCGCGCAGATCGTCGCCCGTCCCAATCAGTCGTCGATCCCCTCTCTCGTCAATCTCGACGCCCAGAGCCTCGTCTTCGACGACACCAATCTCTTCGATTGGAGCAAATATTCCGGTTACGACCGCTTCGAGACCGGCACGCGCGTGAATTACGGCGGCCAGGCCAGCATGACTTTCGTCAACGGCGCCTATGTCAACGCTCTGGTGGGGCAATCCCGACAGATCGCGGGGGCCAATCCCTATTCGGTCGCCGACGCCGCCAATGTCGGGCTTCAATCGGGCCTCGACACGCGAACCTCGGACATCGTCGGACGTCTGGCGATCAATCCGATCGACAACCTCACCTTCGTCGCCAAAGGGCGCTTCGACAGCTCGAGCCTGGCTGCGAGACGCATCGATCTCTTCACGTCCTACAAGCTGCAGCCGCTCACTCTGGAACTGCACTACGCCAATTACACCGCCCAGCCGGAAATCGGCTTCGACGTCCGCCGGCAGGGCATGGCCGTGAACGGCCGCTGGGACATCGCCAAGAACTACTTTCTCGCCGGCAACGTAACTTTCGACATGAGCCGGTATCTCTACAACCCGTTGACCACGCAGCAGTTCACCACCAGCCTGTTCGGCGTGAACACCACTACGCTGACCAGCGTCAATGTGACCGGCGCTGCGCCGGTGTTCTCGATCGCCGCGATGGGCCTCGGCGGCGGCTACCACGACGAATGCACTGAATTTACGCTCAATTACACGTCGATTTATGCGCCTCAGGCCTCGACCGGCTTGCCGGCGCGCAACCAGACCATCCTCTTAAGCCTGAAACTGCGCACTCTCGGCGAGATCAAGACCGGCGTCGGCCTAGGATCCGTCCTGCTCAATGACGGCGTGAAGGCTCAGCCATAATCTCCGCCTGTCCCGGAACGGCAAAGGAAACAAGATGAAACTGACACGACACCGCCTGACAGCGTGCGCTCTCGCCTTCCTTGGGGCCAGCGCCTTCCTGATCTCCCCGCAGGCGCGGGCCGAGGAATTCTCCGGCGCCCAGAAAATGGACATCGAAAGAATCGTTCACGACTACCTCGTGACCAAGCCCGAGGTCATCAAGGAAGCGATCGAGGCGCTGAACAAGAAGGAAAAGCTCGCCGAAGCCGCCGCGCGCGAAAAGATCCTGACCAAGGACGCAGACAAGCTGTTCAACTCGTCCAATCAGGCCGTGGTCGGAAATCCCAACGGCGACGTGACCGTGGTCGAATTCTTCGATTACAACTGCGGCTATTGCAAGCAGTCCTTGGCCAATGTCGCCAAGCTGATCGAAACCGATCCGAAAGTGAGGGTCGTGCTGAAGGATTTCGCCATCCTCGGACCGGATTCGGTGGAAGCCGCCGAGGTCGCCACCGCGGTCCGAACGCAATTCAAGGGAGCCAAATTCTGGGACTTCCATCGCAAGCTGCTTGAAACGCGCGGGCATATCGGCAAGCAGCAGGCGGTCGCCGTGGCCAAGGAGCTCGGGGCGGACGTCGACCAGCTCGAGAAAGACATCAAGCGCCCCGAGACCCGGGCCACCCTCGAGGAAGTCGACCTGCTGGCCGAAGGGCTCCATTTCAGCGGCACGCCCTCCTGGGTGATCGGCAAGGAAGCGATCATCGGCGGCGTTTCCTTCGGGGAGCTCAAGAGCAAGATCGACAATGTCCGCAAGTGCGGCAAGGCGACCTGCTGATTCCAACGCCTTAAATATTCACGCTCGAACCGGTTGGTTCGAGCGCAAGACTGGCAAGGCGATCCGGACGGAGAAAGCGCCCTCGTGCAGAGCGGCTTCAGAGGGCGCTTTCTTTGCGTGGATGATAGGATTATGAAGACCGCATCGGCGCGAGGCGCCATTTCCTGGTGCTGAAATGACAGCCGTCCACGTCTTGAACGGTCCAAATCTGAATCTGCTTGGGAGCCGGGAGCCCGAAGTCTACGGGCGCGCCACGCTCGACGACATTCGCGCCGCGCTCGCCGTGCGTTGCGCGACGCTCGGCGTGGATCTCGTTTTCAAGCAATCGAACTTCGAGGGAGATCTCGTCACCTGGATTCAGGAGGCGGGAGCCTCGGGCGCACCTGTGATCTTGAACGCTGGCGCGCTCACCCACACGTCCATCGCCCTGTACGACGCCATCAAAGGGTCGCAGGCCGAAGTTGTCGAGGTTCATCTCTCCAATGTGCATGCGCGGGAGAGCTTTCGCCATCACTCCTTCATATCTCCTGCCGCACGAGGCGTTATCGCGGGCTTCGGCCCCTCTTCCTATCTGCTGGCCCTCGAGGCTCTTTTCGGCAACACTATAAGAAAGACCTGAGCATCCATGGCGCGCAAAACCCAGTCCAGCCGTTCCGCCGCGAGAACTGCAAAACCAGCCCCGAGGCGAGTAACCGCGCCCAGAGCCAGGGAGGCGGCGACGGCCGCTGCGCCGGCTTCGCAGCCGGATCAGGACCTGCTGCGACTCGTCGCCGGCCTGCTGGCGGAGAGCGACCTCACCGAAATCGAGATCGAAAAAGGCGACCTGCGCATTCGCGCCGCCCGCACGACCGCGGCGCCGCTGGTCGTGGCCCCTCAACAGATCCATGCGGTTCCCGCCCCGGCGCTGCCGGCTGTCGCCGCGCCCAGGCCGCAAGCGGCGACTCCCGCCCTGCCCGAACCGGCGGCAAAGGCGGATTACGCCGACGCCGTGAAGTCGCCCATGGTGGGAACGGCCTATCTTCGCCCCAATCCGGACGCCAAGGCCTTCGTCGAGATCGGCTCCAGGGTTTCCGCCGGCGACAAGCTCCTGCTCATCGAGGCCATGAAAACCTTCAACGACATCGTCGCCCCCAAAGCGGGAGTGGTCACGGCGATACTGGTCGAAGACGGACAGCCGGTGGAATATGGCGAGCCACTGCTCGTGATCGAATAAGCGGCGCGACAAATGATTGACAAGATCCTCATCGCCAACCGCGGCGAAATCGCGCTCCGAATCCTCCGCGCGGCGAAAGAACTCGGCATCGCCACCGTGGCGGTGCATTCGACCTCGGACGCTCACGCCATGCATGTGAAGCTGGCGGACGAATCCGTTTGTATCGGCCCCGCCCCGGCGCGCGACTCCTATCTCAACATTCCGGCGCTTTTGTCGGCCTGCGAAATCACGGGTGCGGACGCGGTCCATCCCGGATACGGCTTTCTCTCGGAGAACGCCCGCTTCGCCGGCATTCTCGAAGAGCACGGCATCACCTTCATCGGTCCGAAGGCCGAGCATATCCGCCTGATGGGCGACAAGATCGAAGCCAAGGCCACCGCCAAACGGCTTGGAATCCCTTGCGTGCCCGGCTCCGACGGCGCCATCTCCAACGATCGGGAAGCGCTGAGCGCAGCCGAAAAAATCGGCTATCCGGTTCTGGTGAAGGCGGCCTCCGGCGGCGGCGGACGCGGCATGAAAGTCGCCCACGACAAGCAGGAACTGCTTCACGCGATAAGCGCCGCGCAGGTCGAGGCCAAAGCCGCGTTCGGCGACGACACGGTCTATCTCGAAAAATATCTCCAGAAGCCGCGGCACATCGAAATCCAGGTGTTCGGAGACGGCAAGGGCGAAGCGATCCATCTCGGCGAGCGCGATTGCTCCCTGCAGCGCCGCCACCAGAAGGTGTGGGAGGAAAGCCCCTCCCCAGCGCTGAACGACGCGCAACGTCAGGAAATCGGCGAGATTTGCGCCAGGGCGATGCGCGAGATGCAATATTCCGGCGCGGGCACCATCGAATTCCTGTATGAGAACGGCGCGTTTTATTTCATCGAAATGAACACGCGCATTCAGGTCGAGCACCCCGTCACCGAAGCGATCACCGGCGTCGACCTCGTCGCCGAACAGATTCGCGTCGCGGCGGGTTCGCCGCTGTCCCTGAAGCAGGAAGACATCCGCTTTTACGGACACGCCATCGAGTGCCGCGTGAATGCGGAACATCATTCCACATTCCGGCCGTCCCCCGGCCGCATCGCCTATTATCATCCGCCCGGCGGCGTCGGGGTTCGGGTCGATTCGGCTGCCTACCAGGGCTACGTCATCCCGCCGAATTACGATTCGCTGATCGGCAAGCTCATCGTTCACGGTCGCAACCGCACCGAGGCGCTGATGCGCCTGCGTCGCTCGCTCGACGAATTCATCGTAGACGGCGTCGACACCACCTTGCCGTTGTTCCGCACCCTGGTGCGCAACGCCGATGTCCAGAACGGCGTGTACGACATCCACTGGCTGGAGCATTTTTTGGCGACGGGCGGCATCGAGCCGAGCTTTTAGGGCCTGCTCCCAAGAGAAACGAAAGATACGGAGCGGTTTTTGGAGCCGAAACAGAAATCGCCCAGGAAATAGTTGGGGCGCATTCCGCAACAGCCGGGTGGTTTTGCAGAATGAGCCCCGATTTTATCAGCGCTCCGCGCGCATCCTGCGCGCGTCAATACCAGGGGGCGGGAGCGGGGCCGTAATAATAGGGCGCGGGCTCGCCATAGACGACGGGAGCGGCCACGACCGGAGCGGCCACAACCGGCGCCGGCGGGCCGCCGACATGATTGCCCCTGGCCGCCATGCATTGCGCATAGACCATATCGTAGCGGCCCTGAATCGAGCCGCCGGCGGCGCTCGCATTGCCGGCGCCGATTGCGCTGCCGGCGAGGAGGCCCGAACCGGCGCCGATCGCCGCGCCGGTTCCGGCGTTGTGAGCCGCCGCCCCTATGGCGGCGCCTGCGGCGGCGCCGAGGGCGGTGCCGATTACGGCGCTGCCGATCGCGGCGTCATTGGCGGCCTGCCCGGGAGACTGACCGCCGATCGCTGCCTGGGCCGAGCCCTGACAATATTCATCGTCTCTCTGGAAAGCGGCGTAGGATTTCTTCTTGCCCGGCATCACCGGAACCTGGGGCATGGCCGGCCCTGTGCTGGCGCATGCGCCCAGCGACAGGCAAAGCGCTCCGGCCGAAATAATTTTCACCACCGATGTCAGCGTCATTCGAGAAACCCCTTTTTGGACTTTCGCCCAAGCAGGCCCGGTGAAACGGGCCTCGGCGAGCGTTCGGCCGGCGGGAAGACGGCAAGGATGAGTGCAGCCGGACGAATCGTCTCCCGGCGCCGGGACGCTCGCCCGGATAGGCCACTGAATCAAGTCGTTTGTTTGTACGCGCCAAGACCAGACTCAAACGCGCCCGGAGCCGACCATAAGGCGAGGCCTGACGAGCGCCCGCGATCGGGCGCGCGAGACGCGAGGCCGTTCAGGACGACGCCGCGGAGGCCTCTAAAAATTCGGCCCGCTCCAAAAATTGCGCGCGCTGTTCGTCGTCCGATGACAGCCCTGCGGCCGTTCGGTAAACGAGCGCCTTTACATGCAGAGCGCGACCGTCAGGGATTTTATCCGCAATTTCGATAAGTTCATGGACCGCGGACGGCAGATCCAACTGGATGGGAATGTGTTTGCATTCACCGACCTCAGCCGCACATTTGGAGAAGTAACTTATGTAAGGCGAAATAAGTATTTTCGCTCTAGACAGAAGCATAATGTCAATTGCAGACCTTTGATCGTCAGTCAGATCATTAGTCTCATAACTAGAGTACACGGAATCCACCCCGAACTTCCGCGATAATACCTCAACTACCTCGCTATCGTCGCTACAGACCAAGATATTCTCATTGACTCTCACCTTATCGATCGCGTCCATTACGGATCTCATGGCAGTGAATCTTTGGAATATCAGCACCATCCCGCCATCTACCAAATATTCTACGTCAGCCTCGACGAGCATTTTGATAATATCGCCACGGCGGATATGTATTGCAATTGCATTTCCGATGTTCCTCGTCGAACATGTTCTATCTATAAAACCCTCTATTCGCGCACTCCAAGCAATATTTCTCCATATACGCTTGACCTCGGAGGCGATATCCGTTTCCCGGCTCATGAACTTGAGCAGCGCAAAAGGCTGCTCGTAAAATACGACATCATAGCCCTCGACGAGCTCCAGGAAACTTTCTCTATTCATATCTGCGAAAAGATCGCCGTCGAGACGCAAGATCCTGAGAGAGGGATCCAATAGGCCGCTCGTTAAGAATTCTCCCCGGTCCTCGCCCCCCTCGCTGAAAATTTGCATGTCCAAAAAAATGTCGCCGATTTTATCCGGCTGGAACAAAGAGCTATAAAAAGGACTCCCGATTTCCTGCCATATGTATTTTAATTCAAAACCAATCATATCAGCTAGTATCTTAGCATAAATGATGGTTAGAAAACGCGTACCAAGCCCATCGCCGCGGTACCCATACACGCAGCGGCGCTGCCCACGCTCATTATATTGAGGCTTTATTTTTAGATTGTTTTTATATCTTCTCCCTTCGCTGCGGCCAAACTCAATATAATGGACATCAAACTCCCATCCATAAGCAAAACATTTCGAAATATCTTTATTGATAGCCTTGTATGATTCTCTGTCGAAATCATCAGGAAGACTTCCATACCTCGCCTCCCTGTCCGCCATCAGTTCTTTTACGTTCTTGAAACGGCCCTCATCAATTCCCATGCTTTTGTAATGATTGAGCAACTCGGCTCCTTTCAAAGCGGCCAAGTCTTTGTAATATTGATAATAGAATTCAGCATCGAATCCCTCTGCTCGAGGATCGGTAAAAACCTTCGCCCGTTCAAGAAGGCTTTTCATAATCTCAGCGCCTTTCACGATAAGACTCAACTTCGTCTTTGCCTGACGTTACCCCGATGGTCTTCGGATCTGTTTTGAGCATGCATTGAGACCGCGCTTTCGACAAGCGGGAGCCTAGTCAGCAATCCGGCCATGGGGTTGAGACGGCCCCGGCAGCCGGAAGCCGCCCATCAATCCAGAGAAGCCATTCCTTGTTCAGGGCATCCCGCGAAAAAAACGCGCCAATCCCCATCGCTCCGGCCTATCGCGTTTCACGTCTTCGTCGAGCTTATCGCGCATTGCTTCAGAATTCTTCGGCGGCTGCCCGGCCGGCTGCTCGGAAACGACGTTCATATCAGCGCGTATGATCTGCACTAATTCGCTCACGGGCGCCTCCCAATCATAGATCACGGGCCGACGCTGAGATTTCCCTTCGGCAAACGAAAGGTAGGCCTCGGTGAGCTTCTCGATTGCGACGCGCATGCTATCTGTGGTGTTGATCGGAAATTCACGGTGCGCCGGAATATCGGAGGCAATGACGGGAAGACCCATCGCCAGCGCCTGCGCGATCCCTAAATTGTAGCCCTCCCATTTTGAGAAATTCGCGTACAGGTCGCTCGCCGCGTAAAGCTCGAGCAAGAGTTCCTCGGAAACATTTGGGAAAACCGTCAGCCCGAGACTCTTCATCTCGGCGACATCATCAGGATGGGCTTTGCCCGCGAGCACGAAGACGGCTTTTCCACGCGCCCGCGAATCTGAAACCGACAGTTCCTCCATGAGCTCCACATATTTATCAATGCCCTTGTAATTGCGCTCTCCAGCATGGAAGCGGCAGACATTGAAAACGACATACTTGTCTTCCCAACCGAATTTTTCGCGCATGGCCTTGCGGGGAGCGATCAGCGCATCCGACCAATTCGCCATGTGCGAGTTTCCGAGCGGCATCACGGAAACGTTTTTGTCCAGCGACTCATCTTTAATCGCCTGTGAAATCGCGAAAATCCGATCCGCCGCCGTCGCGCAGAACCGCTTTTCCCTGTTGACGTATTCGCGGTGTTCCCGATCGGGAAACAGTTCGGGATTGGGCTCTCCCGCATCTGAAAAATATACGATCGGACAAGCGCCGAGGTACCGAGTTATCGAATAAAACGGCGGCGAGTGAACGATGATGCAATCGACGTTTTCGCGCACGGCGATGATGGCCGCCGTCAGCGGCGCAGCCACGAAAATTCTTCTGCAACCATCGAAGGCGAACTCCTTCTCGCTCGACGGGCCGGCCACGATAACGTCGAATCCTTCCTTAACGAGCCCCCTCGCCTGCATCTGTATGATCAGCGGAACGCCATGCCCGACGGCGAGCGTCGAACACAGGAACATGATGCGCGGGCGGAAGTTCTTCGAGGCGGAGCGCCATGGCCTTTTGCGTCTCGGCGGCAACGCCAATTCATCGATCCGTTCTACCGACAAATTCGGACTGTAATAAGGATCGTTTTTGAAATAGCTCGGGAATTGACGCCTTGTGTAAAGCGATTCCCGATACTGTAAATCCAGCTTCTTCTTGGTGTCGTCGAGACCGCGGGACTTTGACTCGAAATGATACAGGAGAGGTTTCGCGATGTAGATATTGCGAAATCCTTGTTCGAGGCAAGACAGGCAAAACTTCGTGTCGTTGAATGCGACGCGCAAGGTTTCGTCGAGCCCGCCGACGAGCTCGAAGACGTCGCGACGAACGCCGAGACAGGCGCCGGTGATCGCCGCGAGCTCACGAGTGACGTCGCTGGCCTCCACAGCCTCCGCCTTCTTGCCAACCAACCGATGCGCGGCCAGGCCGGCGACGCCGATATTGCATCCGGCGTGCTGGATCGTGTCGTCAGGATAGAGCAATTTGGCGCCGACAGCGCCGACGTCGGCCTGAAGGCACTGGGCGACTATGAGGTCGATCCACCGGGGCTCAATAACGGTCATGTCGTTATTGAGCAGAATCAATATGTCCCCGCCGGACTCCCGGGCGCCGCGGTTGTAGATGCGCGAAAAATTGAAGTCTCCCGGGTCGTTGACCAGCTTATAGCCGGCGCGCCCGCGAAGCCCCGTGAAATACGCCCGCGCTTCCTCGGATACTGAGCCGTTGTCGACGATGACGATTTCGAACCGATCTCTCGGATAGCTTGTGTTTTGTTCAATGCTGTCGACGCAACTACGCATTAATTCGATCCGATCGCGAGTGGCGATCACGATGCTGACGCGAGGCTGAGGAGTCGCGGCGGCCAAAGGGGGCGCCGAGCTGCGACGGCGGACGAGATCCGGCGACTGGTCGAAAAGACTAAAACTGACGAAAGGGATATGCGCGACGGAACGATGCGGTGCAGCAAGCAAGGCGTCCGAAAGCCGATCGCATCCGCCAAGACGAAGATCCTCGATCACGCCCTTCGCCAAATTGGACTTCTCGGGCGTCATACGCATCAGAAGGCAGGGGCCGACATAGAAGCCGTTTCGCAGCAATTCAGGAGAAAAAACCGGCTTGAATCTCGGAGCGCTGCGCTTTCCTTCGTCGTTCCAACGGTCATGGTCGCTGTACACGATGTCGGCCGACGCCGTGAGGACGCGTTCGATGAACATATATGCGGCATGCGGCTCCAATCGGACGCAACCATGTATGTAAAGCACATGCTTGCCGTTCAGAGAGCGCCAGAAGCCTTCATCGAGATCAGCTACGACGGAAATGCCCGCTTCATTCGCCGCGCGCGCGACGACCGCCGCCCGATCGGCGGCCGACACATCATCGGCGAATATGATTCGTGCGTTCCACCTCCCTAAGACCTGGTTCTGGAAGGACTCGAAAATTTCGCTGGCCCTGCGGCAGGCGAGCGCATCGAAAACATGAACGATCTCTATGCCGGGAAAGCCTCTTTCCGCGGCGGAGGCGCACATGAGATCGCGATCTTCGGCGTCGATCCGATCGAAAATGTGGGCCCACGCCCCGTAGTCTGATTTCGCAAAAGGTTTGAATCCGTTATCCCGACCCTTGTATAAATAGTGCCAAAGCGCGCTCTCATTGACGGCTATGTCCTCGGAATAAGCCAAGGAGTAAAGCAGACTGCTAAACTTAGGCCCAGGATCTCTTCCTTCTTTGGCCCCGAAACTGGCGACGTGGGTCAAAACGTCGATCGATGGATCTCTAAGGTCGGGGTTATGGTCGCGGTACCATTGGACGTCGAACAATCCCGAAGCATGGATCTTTTCACGAAAATCGCATTGCTGCAGAAAATCGCGCGAAAACTCCGGAGCTTGTCGGCCAAGGTCACGCCCTATCCTCAAATAATGCTCGAGCATACCCATGTTCGAGGACGCCACGTCCGCCCAAGCCTCCGCATAGGCGGCGCTATTGAATGCAGGCCCGGGCGACCTCCCTTCGCGATCCCCGAAGGCGCAAAAATGATGGAGCGGATTCATACCGGAATCGCGCACGTCATGATTGTCCAGGATATACCAATTCGCGTCGAACAACCCCGATTGCACGATGAGAGTCTCTAGCGAAAGCCGAAACACCCCCCGCCCCGTCCGTTGGGAAAAACCGGCTGCATCGGACAGACCGTTAATCAGGCGGTAGATCATAAGTCGATATCCTTGGAGGAAGAATAACAGCGGAGGGGGTAGACTGACCTCGACCTGCGAACCGCGCTACTGAATCGAAAAGCGCCCTTAATAGCGAAAAGATATTCCGGCGCGAGCGAGGTAGCTGCTCATACCAAGGGATATCCTGCTTTTCAACAACGGGGAGCGATTTCGGCAACACAAGAACCCTCGCCGCGCCCCTCGCCAAATGGCGCAAATGCGATAGAATCCCTCCATGTCCCGCGCCGCCCCCAGCTTCGAGATCACCCCGCAAATATTGCTGCGCGCCTATTCGCTCGGTCTTTTTCCGATGGCGGACAGCGCCGATGACGAAGACCTGTTCTGGGTCGAGCCCGAAGAGCGTGCAATTTTTCCGCTCGACGAGTTCAGGGTCTCCCGCTCCCTCGCCAAGACCGTGCGATCCGATCGCTTCGAGGTGCGGGTCGATTTCGATTTCGACGCGACAATCGAGGCTTGCGCGGCCCCCGCGCCCGACCGGGAAAGCACTTGGATCAACGGGCAGATCCGCCGCCTCTATCGCGCCCTGTTCGACCTCGGGGTGGCCCACACGGTGGAATGTTGGCGCGGGGGCCGCCTCGTCGGCGGCTTGTACGGCGTGGCGCTGGGCGCGGCCTTTTTCGGGGAAAGCATGTTCCACCGCGAAGCCGACGCCTCCAAAGTCGCGCTGACCCATCTCGTGGCGCGCCTGCGCGCCGGTTCCTTCCGGCTTCTGGACACGCAATTTCTGACTACTCATCTCGCTTCGCTCGGGGCCAAGGAGGTTTCTCGCCAGGATTATCGCCTGCTGCTGCAGGACGCGATGTCTCCTCCGGCGCCCGATTTCTGGGTCTGGCCCAGATCCGGGATCGTCTCGGGCGGAGCCGCGCTTGCGGCCCTTGCGCCTGCCGCGCTCTTGCGAACGCATTCAGACTGAACAGGGTCGCACCCGCTCCAAAATCTCAAGCCGCACGGGCGAGAGCCAGGCGCGGCAGGATCTCGCTGAGCCTGCGCCGCGCCGCGCCCGTATGGGCCTCGGTGAGACGCGAAAACCCATAGGCTGTCACGACCACGCTGGAGACAACGACCCCGAGCAGGCCCCAATGCGCCGGACTGGCCAATTGTTTGGCCCACTCCGGTCCCATGACGGAGTCGGCGACCGCACGCCACAGTATCAGCAAGGGCATATGGATGCTGTAGAGCGAAAAGGAAAAATCCGCGAGCGTTCTGTGAAAGTGCGGTCGCAGCAGATTCCAGCCCAAATCCGGAGAATGGCGTACGGTCAGCATCAGATTTGCGAGCGCGATCGATCCGGCGAGATCCGCAATGTCCTGCAGCCAGGGATGCGAGGCGAGCAACGGGCCTCTGACCAGCAGCCTGATCGGAACCAGCGCGGCGAAATAAAGTCCGAGCGCGAACCAGCGCGATGCTATCAACGGACGCTTCGGCAGGGACGCGAGCGCGCCGACGACCCAAATGACGAAGCCGAAGCGAAACCATGGCGAAGCGAAAGCGAAGTACAGGAAGATCGTGAGACCTATCGCGAAGCCGCCATAGCGCAGGGCGGTGGGATAATTGCGCGCCAGCGGAAGAAGCAGCAAAGGAAAACAAATATAATACCAGAATTCGCAGGCGAGCGACCACAAGGGGCTGTTGGTGCCGTAGAATATGCTGACGATTTCCTGAAGATTGAAAATATTGGCGACAAATATGTCGGCGCCGAAATGGCCGCGGAACAGCGGCAGGTCGTAGAAAACTGGAACGGGCAGGTTGCGCCCGATAGTGTCGGCGACGAAGGTGAGAACCAGCGCGGGAACGATAACGATATAAATCCGTGCGAAGCGGTGGATGAAATACTCGCGCAGAAAATCCTTGCCTTTCGCGAGGTTGGCGAGAACGGCCCCGCCCACGAGATAGCCCGACATGACGAAAAACCCGAGCACGAGCTGATGGCCGAGCTCGAAGCTCATGAAAAACCACCACACATAGACCTGCGGGGCATGGGGGGCCGACATGATGTCGGCGAGGCTGACGAATGTGTTTGTCGCATGAACGCAAAGAACCACCAGGGCGCCGATCCAGCGATAGGCTTCAAGCATCTGCGATAAAATAAAGGGCATTTGGTCCTCTGGCGGCGTGATCACGGGCGTTTATAGCCGCTTCGACGCAGCCGGGCCAAATAAGGCGCCCGGGGGCGATGGGCTCCTGTCAAGCCTGAGGCGCCGAACTGCTGTAAAAATCTCGCCAGAACGCGACCATTCCTATATAAGCGCCCAAGCGCGCAATCCGCTCGCTTGAAATCCGCGCGCGGGGTGAAGTCGCGCCGCGCCAACAACGCCATGCGAATTCCCGATTGAAAGTCTTACGGCTTTTTTGGCGATTCGTTCTGGCGCGCCGCCCGCGCAACGCCCGGCGCGGCTCGATCAGTGGAGTTTGGAACATTGGAACGTTGGAGCCCCAGCAGCTGGAGAAGCAAGCCGATCGAGCAGACGCCGGTCTATCGCGACCAGGAGGCCCTCGCCGACGTCGAGCGGCAGCTGGCCGGTTTTCCTCCGCTCGTTTTTGCAGGCGAGGCGCGCAACCTCACCCGCGCCCTGGCGGATGTCGCAGCCGGCAAGGCTTTCCTGCTTCAGGGCGGCGATTGCGCCGAATCTTTCTCCGAGCACAGCGCCGACAACATCCGTGATTTCTTCCGCGTGTTCCTGCAGATGGCGGTCGTGCTGAGCTTCGCCGCCGCTTCTCCCGTGGTCAAGGTCGGCCGCATCGCCGGGCAATTCGCGAAGCCGCGTTCCTCGCCCACCGAGAAACAGGGCGATAAGGAGCTTCCGAGCTATCGCGGCGACATCATCAACGACATCGAGTTCACCGAAACCGCCCGCGTTCCCAATCCGGAGCGGCAGCTTCTGGCCTATCGCCAGTCGGCGGCGACCCTGAATCTCATCCGGGCCTTCGCGGCGGGCGGCTTCGCCAACCTCGAGAACGCCCATCGCTGGATGCTGGGCTTCGTCATGAACAGCCCGCAATCGGAACGCTATCAGAAGCTGGCCGACCATATTACGGAAACGCTCGGCTTCATGCGCGCGATCGGCCTCGATCCCGAGCACCATCCGGAGCTGCGTCAAACAGATTTCTACACCTCTCACGAGGCCCTGCTGCTGGGATATGAGCAGGCCCTGACGCGGGTCGACTCCACCACCGGCGACTACTACGCCACTTCGGGCCACATGCTATGGGCCGGAGACCGCACCCGTCAGCCGGACGGCGCGCATATCGAATATTTGCGAGGCGTGAAGAACCCGCTCGGTCTGAAATGCGGCCCCAGCCTGTCGCCGGACGGACTGCTGAGACTGATCGATCTCCTCAATCCGGAGAACGCTCCGGGCCGCCTAACCCTGATCTGCCGCTTCGGGGCCGACAAGGTCGAGGACAAATTGCCGAGCCTGATCCGCGCCGTAGCGCGCGAAGGCAGAAGCGTGATCTGGTCCTGCGATCCGATGCACGGCAACACCATCAGCGCCAGCGGCTACAAGACCCGTCCCTTCGACCGCATAATGTCGGAAATCCGTAACTTCTTCTCCGTCCATCAGGCGGAGGGAACCTATGCGGGCGGCATTCATCTCGAAATGACCGGCAAGGATGTCACCGAATGCACCGGCGGCGCCCGGGCCATCTCGGAAAATGATCTGAGAGACCGCTACCACACCTATTGCGATCCGCGCCTCAACGCCGAACAGGCGATCGAAGTGGCCTTCCTGGTCGCGGAACTGCTCAAGTCCGAGCGTCTCGCGCGCGGGGCCAAGCGGCAGGCGGCCGCGGAATAAAGGCAGGCTCCAATCGGCACACCAAAAAATAGCGCGAGGCGAAGGCCCCGCGCTTTTTTTGCGCCGAAATTTCCGGCCGACTATCCGGCCGTGGTTTCGGTTCCCTCCCGCACGGTCATGGCGTTGCCATGCCAAACAAAATCGTCGAACAGGCAAGCGTCGACGAACATGGCGGGCAGCAGCGCGTCGCGCATCAGCAGGGCAAAGGGGAAGCGCCAATCGAACGCCCATCCGCAAACCCGCGCCAGCGCGAATTCCGCAGCGTAGAGCGACGTCAGGATCGCGCCGGCGGTCAGGGCCGCATCGGCCTCGAACAGAAGCGCGGAATAGGCCCCTAGGACGACCGGCAGGAAGCTGCCGTTCTGGAACTCGGGAAGGAAATAGCCCGGGAAAGTCACCCGGCGCAGGCGCGCCCAGCGCACATGCCGCGAATAAACCTCCCGCGCGGTGCGCCGCCCGAGCGGCTGCTCGAAGGGCATGTCGACGAGGCGAATCTTCATGCCCTGGGCGCGGATGATCTTGGTCGACGCTGCATCCTCGGCGATGTCCGAACCGAGGGCGCGTATGCCGCCGGCGCGGTCGAGCACCTCCCGCCGCCACATCATGTTCTTGCCCTGAGCGAAACCGATGCCGATCGCCTCGGCCCCGTACTGCCACCGCGCCTGGAACGTGTTCAGAATCGCGCATTCGACATGGGCCCAGTAGCCGTCCGGCTGCGAGCCTATCGGCATCGAAACGACCATGGCGGTGTCGTCGTCCCGGAACCCGGCCAGCATGGTCTGGATATAGTCGCGCGGCGTCAGGGCGTTGGAATCGGCCAGCACGACGAAGTCGTATCTGGCGGCGTCCCAGCCCTTCACGCAATTGTTCAGCTTGGGATTGACGCTCACATAATCGTCGCCGATCAGCAGTCGGCTCGGAATGGAGGGATATTCGGCCATCATCCCCTCGACCATGGGAATGATCGGGTCGTGGGAATTCTGGACGCAGAAAAGCAGCTCGTAATGGGGGTAATCGAACTCGAAGGAGGCGCGCAGGGTCTCCTCGCTGAAGGTCTCCACGCCGCGCAAGGGACGTATCACCGAAACCGGAGGAGCGTTTTCAGCAGCCGGCATGTTGCGCGAACGGGCGCGGCATTTGCGAGCCGTGACGAAAACGGCGGAAAAATTCAGCACCAGAAGCGCCAAACACCAAATGGCGCATATATAAGCAACAATCGTCATCTGGACGGTCCCGTCAGGCTCAGTGTCTCAGGGCTTGCCGCGGCTGGGTTTCAAAAGGCGACGCGGATGGCTCCCATTCGGCCATGGCGTGCTGAAGGCGCAGCAATCCCGGGGGGTTGGCGATCTCATCCCGCGGGAGAACCGCATGGCGGCTCCCGCCGGCGGCGGTTTCGGGGCGTTCCTTTGGGCGGAGTCCGGGACGGGGGAGTCCTAATATTCCGCCTGACATTTGCGCGCCGTCTTGGCAAAAGGGTGGGGAAGCGAAGCGCGGCTCCCGCCGCGAATGCTCCCAAAGCCCCTGTTGAAGCTTGCTCATGACAACTCCAGTAGTAAGATTCGCCCCCTCGCCCACCGGCCGCATCCACATTGGAAACGCGCGCGTGGCGCTGTTCAACTATCTCTTTGCCGCGACGCACAATGGAAGATTCGTGCTGCGTTTCGATGACACCGATTTCGCAAGATCGACAGCGGCTTTCGCGGAAGGCATCGAGATCGATCTCGCCTGGCTCGGGATCGCGCCGCAGGTCACTTTGCGGCAGTCGGAGAGGACCTCCTCTTACGAAGCGACGGCGGAGCGCCTGCGCGCTATGGGGCGGCTCTACCCCTGCTGGGAGACGCAGGAGGAGCTGGAGAAAAGGCGCAAGATCAGCCAGGCGCGCGGGCTGCCCCCGGTTTACGATCGCGCGGCCCTGAACGCTTCGGGGGAGGACCGCGCCCGCTGGGAGGCGGAGGGCCGGCGTCCGCACTGGCGTTTCCTGCTGGAGCGCAAGACGGTCGAATGGGCCGATCTCATCCGCGGCCCGTCCCATATAGATTGCGCTTCGCTGTCGGACCCCGTGCTGATCCGCGAGGACGGCAGCTTTCTCTACACCCTGCCCTCGATCGTCGACGACATAGAACTCGGGATCAGCCACATCATCCGCGGCGAGGATCACGTCACCAATACGGCGGTGCAGATCCAGCTCTTCGAGGCGCTGGCCCCCGAAGAGCCGGTTCCCGTCTTCGCTCACCACAATCTTCTGGTTTCGGGGGAGGGAGAAGGCCTCTCCAAGCGCACCGGCTCATTGTCGATCGCCTCGCTGCGCGAGGAAGGGTACGAGCCGCTCGCCGTCGCCGCCCTGGCGACGCTGACAGGCTCCTCCGAGGCCGTGCGCGCGGTCCGCACGCTGGAGGAGCTGGCGAGCCATTTCGATCTCGCCCATGTCTCGCGCAACCCGGCCCGTTTCGATCCCGGCGATCTCGCGCCCCTCACCCATCGGACGCTCGCCCTGCTTCATTACGAGGACGTCCGCGAGCGTCTGTCCGCCCATGACATCGTGGGCTTCAAGGCCGAGCCCTTCTGGCTTGCGGTGCGCTCCAACCTGTCGCGTTTCGACGACGTTCTGGAATGGTGGCGGGTGGTCGAGGGAGAGATCGAGCCGGTTCGCGAGGACGAGGAGATGCTCGCAAGGGCGTTCGAGCTGCTGCCGGCCGAGCCGTGGGACGGCACAATCTGGGGCCAGTGGACTGCCGCTATCAAGGCGCTCACCGGGCGCAAGGGCCGCGCCCTGTTTCATCCCTTGCGGCTGGCGCTCACCGGAAAAGAGACCGGCCCGGAACTCGCCGCCCTGCTGCCGCTGATCGGCCACGCCAAGGTTGCGGCGCGTCTGGCGCCTTGCCGGGGACAGGCGGCTTAGGGGGCGTCTGGCAGGCAATCGCGGACGCCGATATCATTCACGCGGCCTGATTGAGCACGTTCGGTTCAAACGCAGTCGAACGCGCTCCAGATCTCATTGACGGAGTTTTTGTTTTAACGCGTTTCCCACGCCGAACCGGCATCCACTTCGGCTGGAAACGCTCTTGAAATTGGCTGGAAGAA
Source organism: Methylocystis heyeri (assembly GCF_004802635.2). NCBI lineage: Bacteria > Pseudomonadati > Pseudomonadota > Alphaproteobacteria > Hyphomicrobiales > Methylocystaceae > Methylocystis > Methylocystis heyeri. The sequence continues at coordinate 663,050 of NZ_CP046052.1, read as the reverse complement.
GGTTGGACGTGTAAATTTTAAGCAGTGGCGCAAAAACTGCGGCGCGCGGTTCGTCGCCACCCAGCGCGGGAGCGGCGCCGCCCCTCTCCCTCAGTAAGCGTTCTTGGCGGAGAGCAGGGCGACAGGCGTCGCGAACAAAATGCGCAGGTCGAACAGCATCGACCAGTTCTCGATATAAAAGAGATCGTGCGCGATGCGCTGTTCCAGCTTTTCCTCGGTGTCGGTTTCCCCGCGCCAGCCGTTGATCTGCGCCCAGCCGGTTATGCCCGGCTTGACGCGGTGGCGCGCGAAATAGCCGTCGACGACCTCGTCATAGAGACGGTTTCCGGCGGTCGATTGCAAGGCGTGCGGGCGCGGGCCGACCAGGGACAGATTGCCCTTGAACGCGACATTGAAAAGCTGAGGCAGTTCATCCAGCGAGGCTCTGCGGATGAAATAGCCGACGCGGGTGACGCGCGAGTCGTTGCGCGTGACGAGCCTGGCCCCGCCGGCGTCGAGCCTGTCGACATACATCGAGCGGAACTTGTAGACCTCGATCTTCTCGTTGTTGAAGCCGTAACGGACCTGCTTGAACAGCACGGGTCCGCGCGAGTCGAGCTTCACGGCGAGGGCGATCAGGCCCATGACCGGCGAGAGCAGCACGAGCGCAATCGTGGCGAGGAGACGGTCTTCTATCGACTTCAAAGCCACGTTCCAGTCCGACATCGGCCGGTCGAATATCGGGAGGAACGGAACGTCGCCGATATAATTGTAAACGCGCGAGCGCAGCCTCAGCTTACTGTCGAGGGCAGCGATGCGGACATCGATCGGCAACACCCATAATTTCCTTAGGATGTAGAGAATCCGATCCTCCGCCGTGATCGGGAGCGCGATGATCAGGAGGTCTACGCGCTGTTCCCGGCAAAAGCTCACGAGATCGTCGAAGCGTCCCAGCTTGCGATAGGAACCGACCGTTTCGGGAGAGCGCTCCCTGTCGCGATCGTCGAACAGGCCGAGAATCTGGATCGTCTCGCTTGCGGTCTTGTCCAGGCGCTCGATGAGTTCATTGGCGGGCTCGCCCCCGCCGACGATCACCGCGCGGCGCGCCAGACGGCCTTCAGCCGCCCAATCGGCCAGGGCTCTGGCGAGAAAGAAACGCACGGCCACGCAGATCGCCCAGGCGGCGAGAAGCCAGTCGAACAGCCAGGTTTTTTCCCCCGCCGAATAGACCTCGGTCAGCGCGCCGAGCACGATCAGGCCCGCGAGCGACAGCGTCAGGGCGAGAGCGAGATCGACGGCCTGTCGGACCACGGAGCCGAGGGCGCGTATCGTATAGGTCCAGCGCGCGCCGAGAATCGTGAGGGCGCCGGCGGCGGCGGCCAGCGAATTGACGAGCGCGAATTGAAAGGTCCCGTCGCAGGAACAGGCGGCGTGAGCGGCGATTCCGGCGCCCGCGACAGCCGCGAAGTCGAACAGCAGAACCCCGGAGATGACCGCCGGCTGGGAGATGAGGCGATCGGGCGGCAGAATCGGCGCCCGCCTGGGCGAGGCCGACTCGCGACGATCGGACGCTGAAAGAGACGCACGCACCGAACTGCTCATGGCTCTTCGACTTTAACCCGCAAATGGCGAACGGCGCCCCTCGCGCCGGAACGGGGCAACGATCGCCCACACCGGGTAAAGATTTGATTACTCTCGAAGAACCCCAGTTTTTCCAATAGAAGAGCCGGGCGGACTTTCGCGCGCCCGCCCGGCTGTCGATCAACCTTCGGCGCCGCCAGACTTTTCGCAGGCGGCCTTCGATTTCGCCCGCGTCCACCCCTGCCCCTTGCAGGAGTTCTGTCCTTTGCAGCTGTTGTTGGCGCTCTTGCAGGCGCTCATTCCCTTGCAGGCGTTGCCGCCCGTGCAATGGACGGTCTTGGCCGCCTTCTTGGCGGCGGCGGGAGTCGCCGCCATGCCGCTCAAAGCCAAGGCGATGGCCGCGCTGGCCGCCGCGGCGCCCGAAACTATTCTCACTTTCATTGTCTTTCTCCCGAGAAATTTCTTCCACAATCGAAGAGCGCCCCGATCCGGCCTTGGCCGACGAGGCGCAACAACCTCTTCGCGCAGCCGCGCCCGGCCGTTACATGGGCGGCGCGCAGAATTCTGGACCGTCGGCGGCAGGCTGATGTAACAAAGGCGCGGCTTCGAACGAGGAATGGAGCGGCGCTTGCACTCAGATGGAGAAGCCGAAGAATGGGCGCGCCTGATGCGCGAGGCGATTGGAGGCGACGACGACGCCTATCGCCGGTTTCTGGAATCTCTGGCTCCGGTCCTGCGATCGGCCGCCCGCCGCAAATGCGCCCGCATTGGCCTCGACGGCGGAGAGGCCGAGGATGTGGTGCAGGAGACCTTGCTCGCGATCCATCTCAAACGGCACACATGGGACCCCGAGCGGCCGATCGCGCCATGGATCATGGCGATAGCCCGGAACAAGCTGATCGATGCGCGCCGCCGCCGGGGCAACGGCGTCAACCTGCCGATCGACGACATGGCGGAAATTCTGCCCGCCCCGAGCGACGGCAATTCCATGGACCGGAGCGATCTCGATCGAATGCTTGAACAGCTTGGGCCCCGTCAGCGCGACCTGGTGCGCTCCCTGTCGATGGAGGGGCGTTCGATAAAGGAAACCGCCGATCGGCTGGCCATGAGCGAAGGGGCGGTGAGAGTGGCGTTGCACAGAGCGATCAAGGCGCTCGCGTCCCTTTATCGGGGAGACGGCCAATGAAAACGGAAGATCTGATCAACGCCCTCGTCGCCGACAACGCCGCGCGGCAGGCTCGTTTCTCCCTGATCTTTGCAATCTCGCTGCTCGCGGGAGCCTCACTGGCGGCGCTGCTTTTCTTTTCCGCCATCCATTTGAGGCCGGATCTCGCCGCAGCGGCCGCCACGCCGCGGCTTTGGCTGAAGGTGGCGGTCACGCTGGCGCTGGTCGTAACCAGCGCTAAGGTCCTGCCGCGATTGGGCGTTCCCGGCCAATCCGTCGGCGTCTGGGGATGGGCGCTTCTCGCGGGACCCGCCTTGCTCGGGCTGGGCGTGATTGCGGAACTCTCGCTTTCGCCGATGTCGAGCTGGTGGCCGAAACTGATCGGGCACTACGCCAGATATTGCCTCGTGCTGATCCCCTTGCTTTCGGCCGGGCCGCTGTTCTGCCTCTTTCTGGCGCTGCGCCGGGGAGCGCCCTCGAATACGAGAATCGCGGGCGCCGCGGCGGGACTTCTGGCGAGCAGCATCGGCGCGGCGCTTTATGCGTTTCACTGCACCGACGACAGCCCTCTTTTCGGCGCGACCTGGTATTCGCTCGCGATCGCCATGGTGGTCGCGGCGGGCTATGCGCTCGGCCCCCGCTTCCTACGCTGGTGAGGGGGAAGCGGCGCAGTTGATCTTGCAGAACCCCTCGCCCTGAGGAGGCATCGAAAGAGGCCGTCTCGAAGGGCGAGGATCATTTGTCCTCCCCGTCCTTCGAGACGCCCGCTATGCGGGCTCCTCTGGACGAGGGGGGAGGGTCGCCGCAAAGCGGCGGGGTGGGGTGAAATACAGCCCTATCTTGCGCCTTGTGCCCCCGCTTTTGCACGGCAAGAGGGTGATGCTCACTTCGGGCACCTCGACCAGCGTTTGACCATGAGCTGAAACCGTAACCGCGTGACGTTTCCAACACCCACGCCCGGCCTGGTCATTCGCTATTCCTACGCTCCGGGTGATCGCGCGCCAGAAGTCGTATAAGGCCCATCATAAATGAGCGAGAGCGCATGCCTTTGTTATATAAGGGATATTATCATATATACCCAAGACCGAAAAGGGTTAGACTTGAGATGCGATGCTCGTTCGATTCGCGAATGCTGCTGTCGCCCAAGAGGCTTCTCGGGTCTCCCTTGACACGCTCGCGCCATCCAGTCGAAGCTGTCGCAATCCATCAATGGAGACCGAACGGGTAGCGACGCTCTGGCACTGCCCGGAAGCAGCTAATTGGAGTGGAGAGCAATGAACAAAACTTTATTAGGAGCAGTAGCGACATTAATATATGTTATTATTCCAGCAGCCGCACAGGCAGGAGGATGTGAAGATATACTGAAATATATAAATTATAATACCAATTACAATTACAGCCAGCTCACCACTGAACAAATAAATATGGCGTCATTTTGCTCAGAAAAATATAGAAAACAAAGCGGAGCACGAGCAGCTCAAATCGAAGCAAGCTACAACGTGTTTTCAGGAAAAGCACAAGCAAGTGAACAAGAAATACAAGAAGAACAGGAAAAGCAATGCCATGGACATTACGGTAAGGAATACCTTAGTTCTATGGGAATACAGCAGAGTCAGATCGTATCTCAGCAGTCCGTTGACGCTTTGAAGGCATGTTATGACTCGACACAGTTCCACTTGAAATCTCTAACTTATGTAGAAAATTCGTTCAGCTCTTCATTTGTCTGGAATGGCCCAGGCAACATTACGTTTAGCAGCGTTATAGTTAGTGCTGACTCGAATCTTCTTGACCCATCTGGATTAATAAAAAGAGTTGCAGTTTGCTCTGTCAGCTACAAGGATCAGACTGACATCAAAAAACCGTTCCAATTGGCATCTGGTAGTAATGTAACGGTAACTTGCGATCGAAATCCGCATATGGTTACTGATCAGAAAACACATGATGTAAGCAAGACATTTCCGGAAGGACTTGTAACTATTGCCACAGATGCTCAAAGCATAACAATTCCATTAATCGGTATATCAAGACTGATAACACCTGATGATAGAATAGCAAGCATCGAAGGGACATTGCATAACATTCAGAGTCAATTAGACCTGCTAAGCAGCTCAACCTCAACTAACTCGAAACAAATAGATGCCCTAGATACAAGAATTAAGCTTCTGGAAGACGCCAACAAATCCAAGCTAAAACTTTTTTGGAAGGCTGGTAATAACGGGATGGCCACTTGTGGTCAGTTTTGTAGAGACGCAACTAGGTGGACAACCCCAGAAGGGGCCGGCACGTGCGTCGCTGCGAAATTAGCGCCGCCGAACGACTCCCCTTGGAGCTGTGACCAACTAGCTAGTCCGGCCAACGTGCTTTGCCTCTGTGCGAACTTTCTTTGAGGCGTGGGCACCGTCTCGACGATGACGGCGGCCCCGGCCCTGGCGGATCTAAGCGGCAACGACGGCGGCAACTGATTTAGGAGCCCTTCATGCGCAAATTGCTCGCCCTCGCCCTGCTCGCTCTGGCCCTGACCGGCGGCGTCGCGGCCGTCTCGACCCTGACCGCCCAACCCGCCGTCGCCGATTGCGGCAGCGGCTGCAACTGATTGCGCCCCCGTTATTTCCCCGCGCCTGTCGCCCACGCGGGGGGTGGTTGATCTAGGGTTTTTGCGTATTTCACGCCGCCGCATCCCGCGCGGCAACCTCCCGCGCTCGGGGAAGGTCGGGGCGACTCACGCCAAACGGTCGTCGCCCCTACCCCGCCGTCTAACCGCCCCTCACGCCGCGGTGTGAGCCCTCCCGCCGTGGGCGGCGACGACCTCACGCGCGAGGCGCCCCGTCACCTCGGCGAGATGGTCGAAGCGGGCCTCGTAGAAGCCCGCCCCGGCCGTCGCCGAGCGCAGCTCCACGATCAGGTTGTCCATCTCGGCCTCGGGAATGATCGCCTCCAGCCGGTCCCAGCCGTCCCAGCCTTCGCGCGGGCCAAACCCCAGGATCTGGCCCCGCCTTCCCGAGACGATGCCGGTGGCGCGCGACATGCCCTCGCTCGGCGTGTAGATCGTGACCGCCAGCATCGGCTCCAGCAGCACAGAGTCGCCGAGCGCGAGCGCCTCGCTCATGCCGATGCGCGCCGCCGTCCGGAAGGCCATGTCCGACGAGTCGACGGTGTGATAGGAGCCGTCGGTCAGCACCGCCTCGACATCGACAACGGGAAAGCCCAAGGGACCATGGGCGAGCGCGTCTGCGCATCCGGCCTCGACCGAGGAAAAATACTGCCTCGGCACCGCGCCGCCATGCACGCGCTCGGAGAAGGCGAAACCCGAGCCGCGAGGTCGCGGGGCGACCTCCAGCGCGACATCGCCGAACTGTCCATGCCCGCCCGATTGCTTCTTGTGGCGGCCGCGCACCGCGACGCTTTTGCGGATAGTCTCCTTATAGGCCACCGCCGGCCTGAGGGCCTCGACCGCGACGCCGAAGCGCGACGCCAGACGCTCGAGCGCCACACGCAGATGCATCTCGCCCTGCCCCAGCAATTTGATCTCGGACATGGCCTGATCGTGGACATAGACCAGCGCCGGGTCTTCATCGACGAGCTTGGCTATGGCGCTGGCGAGCTTCATCTCGTCCTTTCGGTCCTTGGCCTTCAGGGCGAGCGCATGCACCGGCGCCGGCGGCGCGATCGAGGAGCGCACGGCGTCTTTGGCGCCGGAGCGCGGATCGCCGCTCAGGCTGTCTCCGGTCGCCGCGTTTTCCAGATGGCCGAAGGCCAGCGTATCGCCTTCGGAGGCTTCGCTGCGCTTGGAGACGGCCCCCCCGAGAAGGCGGGAGAAGCCGCTGATCTTGTCTTCGCCGCCGGGAGACAGCGCCGCCTGACCGTCGACGAAAGTCCCGCGCAGCACCCGGGCGAGCGAAAGCTTGCCGCCATGGGTGGTGTGGATCGTGCGCAGGACGCGGGCGAGCGGCGGCCCCTTGTCCGCGACGCCGAGGCGCGCGCGGGTCTGGACGACGCCGGGGGCCTCGTGTCGCAGGGCTTTCAGCAGGCGCGTCACGCCCGCGCCGCGCAGCGCCGATCCGATGAACAGCGGAACGACTTGTCCCGCCTGCAGCTCCTTGGCGAGGTCGTCGAACACTTCGTCGCGCGGCGGCTCGATTTCCGCGATCAGCTCCTCCATCAGATGGTCGTCATAGTCGGCCAGCCTCTCCAGCATGGAGTAGCGCTCTTCCTTCTCCTGGGCCGCGTCGCCCGCGGGGATTGCGACAACTTCCGAAGGGGCGTGTTCGCGATAGACATAGGCGCGCTCGAGCGCGAGATCGATGAAGCCGATGGCGACGCCGTTCTTCCATATCGGAATCTGGCGCAACAGCAGCGGCGTGCGCGACGCCGGCTGGAGCATGGCCAGCGCCTCGCGAACGCCGAAAGCCGCAGAGTCCACCTTGTTGAGAAAAAGAAAATGCGGAACCTTCAGCTCCTCGAGTTCGCGCAGCACGAGCTGAAGCGAGAAGACCTTGCGCGGATCGGCCTCGCAGACGACGACGGCCGCGTCGACCAGAGGCAGCACGTAGCGGGCCTCGTGCGAGAACTCCAGCGATCCGGGGATGTCGATGAAAGTGTATTGATCGCCGAGATAATCGGCATGGCCGATATTGGCCTCGACGCTCATCTGATGGGCTTTGGCTTCGGGGCTCAAATCCGCCGCCGCGACGCCTTCCCGCGCCGCCCCGACCCGGGCCAGCAGAGCCTCGAACAGTTTTGATTTGCCGCTTTGGAAGGGGCCGATCAGGGCGACGAGTCGCGGCCCCCCAATTCTTCTGCCGTGGTCATTTGCGTTTGCACCCATGGCCTGCTCCCTTCATCGGAGCCGGAATGTCGACGCAGCCCTTTGCATACGGCGAAGGCGTCCTCGAGGGCGCCGTTGGTCGGCTCCTTAGTTCATCGGATCGTCCCACCAGACCGGTTGAAGCGCAAGGCGAAACCAGGACGCATTACGCCGCAGCGCAGCAAGCGCGCCTTTCCCCGCCTCCGCTTCCATCGCCGGGAAAAGCGCGTTAGAAAGCTTCACACCCACTTCAGGAGCCTCAGGTTTTATGCGTCCCAGCAAACGCGCTTTCGACGAAATGCGTCCGGTCAGCTTCGAGCGCGGGGTCGCCCGCTATGCGGAAGGCTCGTGTCTGGTGAAATTCGGCTCCACCCATGTGCTCTGCACGGCGACGCTCGAGGACAAGCCGCCGCCGTGGCTGCGGGGCCAGGGGCGCGGCTGGGTGACGGCCGAATACGCCATGCTTCCCCGCGCCACCCACACCCGCACCAAGCGGGAATCCACCTCGGGCAAGCCCTCGGGCCGCACGCAGGAAATCCAGCGACTGATCGGCCGTTCCTTGCGCGCCGTGACCAACCTCCCCCAACTCGGCGAGCGCCAGATCATGATCGACTGCGACGTGATCCAGGCCGACGGCGGAACGCGCACGGCTTCGATCACCGGCGCCTGGCTGGCCTTGCGCGACTGTTTCGAATGGATGCGCTCGCGCTCCATCATCAAGGAGAACCCGCTGCGGGACCATGTCGCGGCGGTTTCCTGCGGCATCTTCAACGGCAAGCCGATCACCGACCTCGACTACGCCGAAGACTCGACGGCCCAGACCGACGCCAATTTCGTGATCACCGGCTCCGGCGGCCTCGTCGAGATCCAGGCGACCGCGGAAGTCTCGGTATTCTCTCCGCAGGAGCTTCAATCGCTGCTGGAGCTGGCGCAAAAAGGCGTCGCCGATCTGGTCGCCTTGCAGAAAGCGGCGCTGGCGTGAGCGCGCGCAAGATCGAGGGCCGCCTCGTCATCGCCTCGCACAATCCCGGAAAACTCTGGGAGCTGCAGCAGCTTCTCGGGCCGCATGGCGTCGACGCGGTGAGCGCAGGTGAACTCGGCCTGGCCGAGCCCGACGAAACCGAGACCACTTTTCGCGGCAACGCCTTGCTCAAGGCGAAAGCCGCGGCCGAGGCGGCGCAACTGCCCGCCTTCGCAGACGATTCCGGGCTTTGCGTCGACGCGCTGGACGGCGCTCCGGGCGTCTATTCGGCGCGCTGGGGCGGCGAGAACCGCGATTTCGCGGCGGCGATCGCGCGCGTCGAACGCGAGTTGAAGGAGCGCGAGGCCGAGCCGCCCTTTGCGGCGCATTTCATTTGCGCGCTCGCCATCGTCTGGCCCGACGGCCATGTCGAGGAGTTCGAAGGACGCGTCGACGGCGTGCTGCTGTTTCCGCCACGCGGAACCAAGGGCTTCGGCTACGATCCGATATTCCTGCCCGACGGGCTCGACAAAACCTTCGGCGAGATGATGTCGGCGGAAAAGCACGCCATGCCGGACGACGGCTCCATCGCTTTGTCGCATCGGGCGCGCGCCTTTCAGGCGCTGGCCAAGGCCTGCCTCGCCGATTGAACCGTCTTCAACCGGAAATCGCCAGAAACGAGAGGCCTCGCCCGGGTCCGTGATGACCTTTCGCGCTGGCCGTGCCATAAGGAAACATGGCCGCGACGATTCGGAATGCATTCGACCCAGGCTTCGGCGTTTACGTCCACTGGCCGTTCTGCCTGTCGAAATGCCCCTATTGCGATTTCAACAGCCACGTTCGCCGTGGCGACGTCGACGAAGACCGCTTCGTCGACGCCTTTCGCGTGGAGATCGCGCATCGTGCATCACTGGCCCCGGGCCGGGAGGTCCGCTCGGTCTTTTTCGGCGGGGGCACGCCCTCGCTGATGTCTCCCGGCACGGTCGCGGCGATCCTGGATGAAATCGCCAAGCGCTGGACCGTCGCCAAGGATGTCGAGGTCTCGCTCGAAGCCAATCCGACCAGCGTCGAAGCCTCGCGCTTTCGCAGCTTCAAGGCCGCGGGCGTCAATCGGGTCTCGCTCGGCATCCAGGCCTTGAGCGATTTCGACCTCAAGAGCCTCGGCCGTCAGCATTCGGTGGCGGAAGCCCTGGCCGCGCTCGGCGTCGCCAATTCCGTTTTCGAACGCACTTCCTTCGATCTCATCTACGCCCGCCCGGGCCAGACCGCGGCGAGCTGGCGCAAGGAGCTCGATCTCGCCCTCGCCTACGCCCCGGAGCATCTCTCGCTCTATCAGCTCACCATCGAGCCGGACACGATGTACGAGCGCATGTTCAACGCCGGCAAGCTCGCGCTGCCGGACATGGACCTGCAACGGGCGCTGTGGGACGTGACGCAGGAAGCGACCGCGCGGGCCGGCCTGCCCTCTTACGAGGTCTCGAACCATGCCCGGCCGGGCTCGGAATGCCGGCACAATCTGGTTTACTGGCGCTATGGCGAATATGCCGGGATCGGGCCGGGCGCGCATGGCCGTCTGAACACGGCGCGCGGCAGGCGCGCGCAGGCTGCGGAGCGCCACCCCGAAATGTGGCTGACCTGCGTGGAGACCGAGGGCCACGGCCTCGTCGAGGACGATCTGCTCAGCGCCGAGCAGCAGGGCGACGAGTTCCTGCTGATGGGGCTCCGCCTGCGCGAAGGCATCGATCCGCAGCGCTATTTCCTCGTCGCCGGCAAGCCGCTGGCGCAGTCCCGCATCTCCGAGCTGATCGGCGACGGCCTCGTCGAGATCACCCGCGAAAACCGCTTGCGCGTGAGCTCGGAAGGCTTCCCGGTTCTCGATGCGGTGGTGGCCGATCTCGCGGCTTAATTCTGCGTTGCAGCTTGCGTTCGGCGGCGCTTCGCCTACATATACGGTATTGGCGCGGGGTGGAGCAGCCCGGTAGCTCGTCAGGCTCATAACCTGAAGGTCGTAGGTTCAAATCCTGCCCCCGCAACCAACAAAGAGCCCGTTAGATCAAGGCGTCAGCCGTGTTCTAACGGGCTTTTTCATTGGTCCCGGCGCCTACGCCATTATGCGATGGCTGATCGGCTCGGAGCCGGCCAAGCCGACCGATCAGGCCTTCCTGACAAATTCCGACTTCAGATACATCGCGCCGATGCCGTCGATCTTGCAGGAGATATTGTGACCGTCCACGGCGTCCTCGACCAGGCGGATGTTCTTGACCTTGGTCCCGCTCTTAACCGTCGACGACGATCCCTTGACCTTCAAATCCTTGATCAGCGTAACTGAATCGCCGTTCGCAAGCTGATTGCCGTTGGCGTCGCGCACGCCTTCGTCCTGCGCTGGATTTTCTTGCGCGCCCTCGGCTTCGTTCCATTCATGCGCGCATTCGGGACAAGTCCACAAGGACCCGTCCTGATAAGCGTATTCCGAACCGCATTTGGGACACTTCATGTCTATCCGTTTCCTGTTTTTCAAAGGGAATTAGCGCTCTCCTATCCCATCTGCGGATTAAACGAAACCGTCCGCCGGGCGCTTGAATTGGTTTCTCGCCCGCGCGGCTTCTTCGCGCACGACGCAGCCTTCGGCGTGATCGTTGATCAAACCCATCGCCTGCATGAAGGCGTAGACGGTCGTCGGCCCGACGAAGGCCCATCCGCGCTTCTTGAGGTCCTTCGACATTGCAATTGACGATGCCGAGACGGAAGCCGTCTGGGACGACGAAAGCTCATCTGCTTTGGGCTCGAAACGCCAGACATAGGCCGCGATCGAGCCTTCCTGCCTCACGAGCTCCTGCGCTCGCCGCGCATTGTTGACGACAGCGGCGATCTTGCCGCGATGGCGCACGATGCCTTCGTCCTTCAACAGGCGCTCCACATCGGCTTCGCCAAAAGTCGCGATTGCGTCGAAATCGAACCCCTGGAAGGCGGCGCGGAAGTTCTCGCGCTTGGCGAGAATTGTGCGCCAGCTCAGGCCGGATTGAAAACCTTCCAGGCACAGCTTCTCGAACAATCTGCGATCGTCCGCGACGGGAAACCCCCATTCTCTATCATGATAGGCGAGGAATTCGGGGGCCGCCGCGCACCAGCGGCAGCGAGGACGCCCGTCGGTGCCGACGATGGTCGCGCTCATCGCTTTAGGCTTTCAGGAAGGCGAGGCGGTCGTCGGTCCGCCCCGGCGCGATTTCGAGAATGTCGGCGCGCGCCACGCCATGCGCGACGAAGGGATCTCCCTGTATGCGCGCTTCAATTTCAGCTCGAGAAACATCATGGGCGAGAATAGCGCCGCCGGCGTTGGGCTGAAGACCGCCGGCCAGCAGAAAGACGCCTTCGTCGAAACCGCGTCTGATCCAGGCGTTATGCTGCTCCATGAACTGCGGCGCTTTGGTTTTGTCGACTAATCTCAAAGTTACGACGAACATTAAAACCTCCTTCACAGGCGCGGGCGGGACTTGAGCGAAGAGGCCGCGGCGCATTGGTTTTCCAGCCATGCCTCCATGGCCTCGACCTCGCGGCGAATAAACTCCTCGTCGCGGAAAGCGGCAGCGAGGGCGGCGACGCCCTGGCTGCGCATCAGAATATGCAGGGCGAGCGCATCGGCCTCCGCCTGACGGCCGAGCGCTGCGAATTGGCGCGCCAGCCAATCGCGAAACAGGGAAAGAATGCCCGACGCGTCGTTTTTCGCGACATGTTCCAGCCGCGCCAGTTCGCTGCACAGCGTCCCTACCGGGCAGCCGTGCGCCATGATCATGGTCTTGTTGGCGATGAGAATATGAACAAAGGCGCGAATGCGTTCACGGGCAGACTCGCTCGCGCCCTCCCATTCGCGGAGCATCGCGTGGGTCTTCGCGGCGCGCCTTTCAATCACAGCCGCCAGGATCTCGTCCTTGGCCTTGAAGTGATAATAAAAATTCCCCCGAGAGAGGCCGACCGCCTCGGCGATGTCCGCAAATGACGTCGCCTCGAACCCGCGCTCGTAGAACAGCCGGTCGGCGGCTTCCACGATCTGCCGGCGCGTGTCGCTGGCGCCCATATGGCTCCCTTTCATCGAACCTCCGTCGTGGAGAGAAACCGACTCCGCGCAGTAGGACAATTGACCTAAACTTTGTAGGACAATCGCCCCAGGAGATCAACCGTCGGGGCGAATCCATTTGCCCCGACGCCGCCCGACAGGCATAAGGCGGTAAGGAACCCCAGCGGCGCGCTTGATGACGAAACCGGTCACCGTTCTGATTTCATCCCGGAACCGCCCGCTGTATCTGTGGGCCTGTCTCGACGCGCTGTATGCGAGAACGCGCATTCCCTGCAGATTCATCCTCGTCGACATGGCGTCCGACGATCCGCTCGTCGAAAAGGTCCTGGCCGGCTTCGAACGGCGCGGCATGTTCGACAAAATCCTGCGTTCGCCGCAGAACAATTTGAACGCGCTCGCCGAACTGGTGTTCGGCGAGCTCGAAAGCTGGGGACCCTATTTCGCCTATATCGAAAGCGACGTCGTGGTCGAAGACGCCGAGCCCTGCTGGCTGGAGCGGATGACCTCGCTCATGGAGTCCAACCCCCGCCTCGGCATGTTGGGCTCCGCTATCGACAAACGGGATTTCCTCGAGCCGGCAGCGGTCGAACATCTGCGCGAAGACCGGGACGAGGCCCATTGGCGGGCGCTGATCAAGGCCGATAGCCCTGAGCGCGGACAGGATGTTTCATCCGCCGAGGGGAAGCCGCTGTTCCGGCCGCACAATCCGGCTGGACGCCTGCTGATGCTTCGCAGCGAGGCGATTAAAGAAGTGGGTGTGGCGCAGGACAGCGTGCTCGATCGGCTGATGCGCGAGGCCGGTTACGAAACCGCGGTGGCGACTAAGGTGCGTCACCGCCACCTGTCGCTGGTTCAGCTGTTCGACTATCCCGATTACGACATGTCCGCGCGAAACAAATTCATGTCCAAATTGGACGAATTCAAACAAGGGGATGGGGATTAGGCGAGCTTCTCGAAGGCGGCGATCCAGCTCACGATCTCGCTGATTTTTTCGGGCTCGAGGTCCGGCGCCACGGGAAGGCCGAACAGCGCCCCAGCGGTTTCCTCGACGACGCGCAAGGCCGGACGCGGAGCGAAATAAGGCTCCCTGTGCCCGCCGCCGCCGTACCAGAACCTCCCGCCGATCCCCCTGGCCTCGAGATATTCCGACAATCCCTGGCCCTCGCGGGCGGATTTGCAGCCGAACAAGGCATAGCAGGAGGCGGTTTCGGGCGCGCCGAGGAATCGCCCGTCGAGGCCGGCCTCTTTTAAGCTCTTTCGATATTGATCGGCCACCGCCGTCAGCGCCCTGCTCTTTTCGCTCCAGCCGTCGAGCTCGGCGAGGCCGACAGCGGCGTGATATTCGCTCATCTTGCCGTTTATGCTCGCCGCGCGGCACTCCCGCGAGCCATAGAACCCGAAATTGAGCGCGCGCACGATGTTGCGTGCGGCGTCGGCGTCGCCGGCGATCGCGCAGCCGCCTTCGCCGGAGGCGAAGCTCTTGGTCGCGTGAAAACTGACCGCCACGGGGATATCGCCGAGAAGCTCGCCTGGGGCGCGGTCTATAGCTTCAAAACAAGCGGCGCCGTCGATGACCACCCCGACGCCGGTTTTTTCCCCGAAATCCACCCAGCCGGATTGCGGGATGCCTTTCCCGAACGCTCCTACCGGGATGACAAGTCCTATGCGATCGAGCAAGGGATGGTTCAAAGCCCCGGCGGGCTCGAGCAGCCCGCTGCGTTCGTCGACGTCCGCGAAAACGACTTCATAACCGCAGCTTTCCGCGGCGACAGCCGTCGCGATGAATGAGAAGCCAGGAACCAGCGCCAGCGGCCTCTCGCCGCCGGCCCTGCCGACGGTCCCGAGTATCGCGCCGATCAGAGCCGCAGTGCCGGAGGCCGCCGTCACTATGTTCTCGCCGCTGAGCGAAAAGCGCGCGGCCAGTCTTTCGGCGAGCTCCAGAGCCAGAGGACCAAAATTGGCGTAGACGCGATTCTGGTCTATCCGCCTCAGATAGGGGAGAAGACGATCGGCATCAGGGAGACGCGGCCTGAGCACCGGCGTCGGTGCAAACGAAGAACTGCTCATTTTTCCTAGCCATTGCGAGCGCAGCCAGGCTTGGCGAAACCCGGGCCGTCGAAGTTGAAGCCTCGAAACCGGGGCTGTCGCGCTTTCCGCTCCCGGGTAACCATAGAAGCGCGGCAAGAACGCGCCGGCTCAATTCTAAGGTCCGATTTCTCCGAGCGCGGATTCACGTCGAGCTACGGCGATTATCGAGACCAGGGCAGCGAAGACAATCCGAGCAGAGCGCAGAGCCGTGCGTCGAAAGGCTGATAATAAGCCGCGACTTCTTCCGCGTCCCCCGCATCGATCGTTCCCTTTTCAGGGCTCGGCGCGACAACCGCGTTCAGCTCCTGCGGCCTCCAATTGCTGTCGATCCCGAGGAACGAGCAGATATCCCCGAAGAGTTCGGCCGGACGCCGGCTTATGTCGTCGTACCAGAAGACGCCGAGCCGGTCTCCGAGCGGATAATAGCGGGAATATTCCTCCAGAATGACGGCATATTCTCCGCGCCGCTTCATGAACTGCATGTTCTGGCGAAAGGCCTCGATAAACGGGGCGTCGCGCGGGATGTTGCCGAGATAGCGCGCCATTTTCCACTGGGAGAAGGCGCGATCGACCGGGTTCCTCAGCAGATGAAGCAGGAGCGCCTGCGGACACAGAGCATGAATCGCGCCGGCGAGCCCTTCGAAAGCGGCGTAATTTGGAGAAATGTCGCCGCAGAGCTGCCCGTCGGCGGCGGCGGCGAATTGTTCGCGGTACCAGGACAGCGGCAGGTCCCGATAGAAATAATTCAGCTCCTTGTCCTGCATGAAGACCTGCGGATGCCGATTGATCTGGGCATAGAGCCAGGTCGTGCCGGATTTCTGGGCTCCAGCGCAAATGAAGTCCGCCATGCGCATGTGGATGAGGAGGCTCCGTATGACGGTGAGGCGTTAGAGCTTGAAACAGCGACGAAAAGCTCGTGAATATGGTTTTGACAAACCAAGTTCGACGGACAGACATACTCCGCCCCGGCCGGGAAAATACTAGCAAAGAGAGGCGACGTTTTCCATCGCCGCCATGTCCGACCGGGACCAAAAAGAGTTTTGGAGTTGACTTTTTACGGGGTTTTCATTTGATTGCCGCATTAGCATTGTTATGTCGCGCCGCCAAACTTATTGGGCGATAGGTTTGGGCTAAACGATTTTGCCTGTTTTGAAACAACGCCCTTCCGTTCGGTTTCAGGAGAGACCATGTCAAAGCAAACTACGCATAAACTCCTCGCACAGCCTTTGCTGGCCGCGCTTTTCCTGACGGTCAGCCCTGGAGCCGTCTTCGCAGCTCAGAATCTGGCGGTCCAGCCGGGGGCGGTGATCACGAAGCCGCGCGCCAATCTCCCGGCGATTCTGACCCCCGCCTCGGGTCAGGCGAAGCCCGGCTTCGCTCACACCAACATCAAGATCGTCAACTGGGAAAAACCCGCCCCGGCCGGCGTGCGTCCCCAGGCCGGCCCGCCCCTGCCGGGATATCTCTATGAAACGCCTGCGTCGCTGGCGTGCGTTTACGGCTTCGTCGCCCAGTCGAGCGGCTGCAATCCCAACTCGGTGACGACGGTCACGAGCGGCGGCTCCAAAGCTATCGCGATCGTCGACGCGTTCGACTATCCGACCGCCGAATCGGACCTGAACACCTTCATCTCCCAGTTCGGTCTGGCGCCCGCGAACTTCCAGGTCATTTACGGCACCGGCGCCGCCTCGACCTGCCCCGCCGCGCGGACCGGAACCGCCCCCACGGCGTCGACGAGCGGATGGGACGTCGAAGCAGCCCTGGATATCGAGATGGCGCATGCGATCGCGCCGGGCGCCAAGCTCTATCTCGTCGAGGCGGCTTCCTCTTCCTACACCGACATGATGAACGCCGAGTCGATCGCGACGGCCTGCGTTCAGTCGGCTGGCGGCGGTGAAGTCTCCAACAGCTGGGGCAGCGCCGAATGGTCCGGCGAAACCGCGCTTGATTCTTATTTCACCGGAGCCGGCGTCGCCTATTTCGCCTCTGCCGGCGATACGGCTGGCGTCGAATATCCCGCGGCTTCGCCCAACGTCTTCGGCGTCGGCGGCACCACGATCAGCCGCGACCAGACCACCGGCGC
This sequence comes from Methylocystis heyeri, assembly GCF_004802635.2. NCBI lineage: Bacteria > Pseudomonadati > Pseudomonadota > Alphaproteobacteria > Hyphomicrobiales > Methylocystaceae > Methylocystis > Methylocystis heyeri. Next base: position 646,317 of record NZ_CP046052.1, on the reverse strand, counting down.
CTACCAGAGCCAGTCCACCTGGAACGACTGGGCCTATGGCTGGGGCACCGGCGGCGGACCGAGCGCTTACGAAGCCATTCCGAGCTACCAGTCCGGCATCGCCGGCATTGTGGGCAGCAAGCGCGGCACCCCCGATCTCGCCATGGTCGCGGACCCGCTGAGCGGCGTATGGGTCTACAACAGCTATTCCGCGGGCGGCTGGATCGGCCTTGGCGGCACCAGCGTCGCGGCTCCGCTCGTGACGGCGGTCATCAATCGCGCCAGCTTCTTCTGGGGTTCGAGCTTCAACGGCTTGAACAACATTTACAATCTGGCCTCGCAGGGCAAGCTGGTCGGCACCTACACCACCGACATCAACAACGGTCTCTGCGGTCCTGCGGGCGCGGCCGGCGGCTTCGGCAACGGCTACGATCCCCAGTTCATCGAATACAACACCAATATTGCCTGGGACTGGTGCACGGGTTGGGGTTCGCCGAGAGGCAGCCACGCCGGTCACTTCTGAGCCGCCTTCCGCTCGAATCCCGAGCGGAACGGAAGAGACGAAGAGTTGAAGCGCGTTCTTTTCACGAGAGCCTGAGTTCCCGTGAAACGCCGCTCTAAAAACCAGACAGGCGCCGGAGGGATATTACCCGCCGGCGCCTTTTTCTTTGTGCTGGGTTTTGGGCTTCGCACTTTCCGGGAACAGCGTGACGCCGGCTTCGCGACGACGACGCCCGACGGTCAAAGCAAATGTTTCACGCGCGAACTTGGAAAACGCGCGAGTCGGTCCTCGCTGCTGCGCCGCACGACCGAATTGGCCGGAATATTCCTGGTGACGACGACGCCCATCGACAGAAGGCAGGCGTCGCCGACGGTCAGCCCTTCTCCCACCACCGCGCCGCCGCCCAGGAAGCAGCGTTCGCCGATCGTCGTCCCGCCGGAAATTCCAACTTCCCCCGAAATAAAAGTGTGGCTGCCGATGACGCAATGATGAGCGACGTAGCTGCCGCCCCAGATGATGACGTTGTCGCCGATCTGCGCCCTGGGTTCGATCACATTATGGGGGCCGATAAAGCAGTTCTCGCCGATGGGGTCGTCGTAACGCAGACAAGCGGGATGGATGAAGGAAGCGAAGCGGTAGTTTCTGGCTTTGCCTTCATGAAAGCGGTCGCGGCGAAGCTCGTTCATCAATCTGTAGCTGATCGGCCCCATCAGCTCGACGCGATGCGGAGGAAAGCTTTCCTCCAGGCGGTCCCATGGAACCAAGGGCAATCCGAGAAAATGAGGGCTGGAGGCATAAGCGCGGTCGACCGTAAATCCGACGACGCGATGCCCGCTGTGCGCGTCGATATAGGCCTTTACGACCTCCGCGCTCATGCTGGCTCCAAAAATGACGATATCCGCCATGCCTATCGCAAGCTCCCTTCTTACCTCGGTTTTCGGAGGATAACGGCCCCTGCGGCGAAGGCAAACTCCACGCCCTCCCAGGAGCGGCGCAGGCGCAAAGTCGACGCTCTTCCCGATCGACTGAATCGTTTGAAAGGTCGGAGTTCACTCTGTTATCCACATGGCGACGGGCGGGCGGCCGGTTTACATTCTGTCGCCTTTGTTTAGATTTAGAAATGCGTGCACGGCTTCGCCGCGCGACTTGAATTCGGCCGAGCGTACCTACGGCTCAGTAGTAAAGACAGTCTCTTCGCCGCCTCCGCGAAGATTCCGGCTTCGCTGCGTAACAGGCCAAAGCGGGAAAAACGCATGAACCACAGCAGCGAGAATTTGGCCCGGTTCGATATCGACGAACGCAGGAGCTCCGATCCCGTGGCCATCGATGCTTCCATTGAGGCGGCGGCCGTCCCCAACGATCCTCGGGTGGCGAGAAAAACAGCCGTCCTGGTGCTGGGCATGCACCGCAGCGGCACGTCCTCGATCGCGGGCGCCGTCGCCAAGCTGGGGGCGAAAGCGCCCAACAATCTGTTGCCGAATGCGGCCGACAACGAGCGCGGCTTTTTCGAATCCCAGTCGATCGCCGACCTGAACGACGAGATTCTAGCTTCCGCAGGAACGCGCTGGGACGATTGGAGACGCTTCAATCCTCGCTGGCGGTTGAGCCCGGTGGCGGGCGGTTTCGAGGATAAAGCGATCGCCGTGCTCGAGGAAGAGTTCGGCTCGGCTCCGCTCATCGTGATGAAAGATCCGCGCTTTTGCCGGATGATGACGCCTTTCTGGTCCAGCGTGATGGACAAGGCGGAATACGACCTTCGCGTGATCATTCCGGTTCGCTCGCCCCTGGAAGTCGCGAGATCGCTATGGCTGAGAAATGGATTTCCTATCTCCAAAGGCCTGCTGCTCTGGCTGCGCCATATGGTCGACGCCCACGCCGCGAGTCGCGCCTATCCAACCGCATATGTCGGATGGTCGGAATTTCTTTCCGACTGGCCCCTCACGCTGAAACGGGTGGGAGAGAAGCTCGGGATCGAATGGCCTCGACTCTCCGATATTTCGGCCGCCGACATCGACGCTTTCCTGTCGCCGGGCCTGAGGCATAATTCTGCCTCCCTCGACGAATTGATATCTCACCCCGATGTGAATGAATGGGTGCTGAACGCCTATGAAGCGCTGCTGACGCTGGCCGAGGACTCGAGCTCGATCGTGGCGCGCGCAGCGCTGGACGAAATCGCGGTCAAATTCGATATGGCCGAACGAATTTTCGGAAGAACCCTGGTCGATTTCGAAGACAGCCAGGCTCGCGAACGTCACTCCGCCGATATTGCCCGCGCCGAACGTGACAACGCCATGAACGAGTGGCGGCGGCGCGACGAAGAAATCGCAAGACTGGCGCAGGAAATCTCGGTGCGCGACCAGCACATCGCCGCCCTGACGCAAGACCGCGACAATTGGGTCGCCGAGGCCGGGGCGCAGCGCGGTCGAGGAGACCACTTGCAGGCCGAAAGGGACAACGCCCTGCGGGATCAGGGACGTCTGCAGGACGAGATCGGGCGGCGCGACCAGGAAATCGCCAGGCTTCACCACGAAATCGCCGGGCGAAACCATGAGATCGGCGTGCGCGACCAGCACATCGCCGCGCTGACGCAGGACCGCGACAATTGGGTCGCGGAGGCCGGAGCGCAGCGCCAGCGCGCCGACCAGCTTCAAAACGAGGAAATCCCCAGGCGCGATCACGACATCGAGATACGCAATCAACATATTGCGGCGCTGTCGGACGAACGGACGAGTGCGACGGCCGAGGTTGCAGCGCTTCGCCAGGAGGTCGAGCGACTTACCGCCGGAAACGACGCCGCGCAGCCGACCTGACGCGCGCGGCCTCTGTTCTCTCGCAAGGGCCTGGAGCATTCGCGACGGCCTCCCTTGCGTCAGCCTATGGGCCTCCTAAATCTATGGCCGCGCCGGCGCAAAGGCGTCCGGCCGGTCAACTTCGGAGCCGATTATGGGCTGCTATAGAAATTCCCGCGCGTGGTCTTCGCAAGGCGAGGGTTCCGCCTGGAGCGCGCAGAGCTGCGGGCGCATGAACTGGAAGCTCGGAGAGATCGCCGCGATGGTCCTGGGCTTCATGATATTCTGGCCCCTGGGACTGGCGATACTCCTTGCGAAGATCTGGCAGCGCCAATCCGGGGCGGAACGCGACCTTTTCGCCTTCGTCCAGGAAAAAGCGGGCCGGTTCGAGGAGAGCCTGCGCCCTTGCAAGGCCAGGAGCGGCTTTTCCGGCTGGCGGTCCAGCGGCAACTCCGCCTTCGACGAATGGCGTGAGAGCGAACTTTCTCGCCTCGAAGAGGAACGCCGCAAGCTCGCCGAAGCCGAACGCGAGTTCGCCGACCATATCGAGCAATTGCGCCGCGCGCGCGACCGCGAGGAATTCGAGTCCTTCATGCGGACGAGAAAAGGCGGCGCCGGCGCGTAAAGAGCACTCTAAAACATTGGGCCGCCGCCCTGTTGGGTTATAAGGCGGCCCATGAAAGAACTGAAAGCTTCCAACCGCGCGGCGATCGCCCCCTTCATGGCGATGGACGTCCTGCGCGAGGCAAGGCGGCTCGAGCAAGCCGGGCGCCGCATCGTTCATATGGAACTGGGTGAACCGGGCGCGCCGGCGCCCGTTCTCGTGCGAAAAGCGGCCGAGGAAGCGCTCCGCAGCGGCAATATCGGCTATGGAGAGGCTCTCGGCGACTTCACCCTGCGCTCGCGCATCGCGAGACATTATGCCGAGCATTATGGCGTCGATCTGCCGGCGGACCGGATCATCGTCACCACCGGTTCGTCGGGAGCCTTTCTTCTGGCCTTCATCTGCGGCTTCGACGCGGGCGCCAGGATCGGCGTGGTCCAGCCCGGCTATCCCGCTTACGCCAATATTCTGGACGCGCTCGGCCTTTCCTGCGCGCCCATTTTCGTCGGGGCGGAAACCGGCTTTTCGCCTACCGCCGAAATCATCGAGGCCGCGCATCGGCGTGAACGCTTCGAAGGCCTGCTTTTGATGAGTCCGGCAAATCCGACCGGGGCGATGATCCCGCCCCCGGAGCTGGAGAAAATCTGCCGATTCTGCGACAGCGCGGGCATAGTGCTGATCAGCGACGAGATCTACCATCGGCTGGAGTATGTCGGGCGGGCGGAGACCGCGTTGCGCTACGCGCAAAACGCGATCGTGGTGAATTCATTCTCGAAATATTACGCCATGACCGGCTGGCGGCTCGGCTGGATCGTCGCCCCGCCCGGCATGACGCGGTCTCTGGAGCGACTCCAGCAATCGCTGGCGATCTGCGCCCCCACCCTGTCGCAAAAAGCCGCCCTGGCGGCCTTCGACGCGACGGAAGAGCTGGAGGCGATCAAGTCGGGATACGCCAAAAGCCGCGAATTGCTGCTGCGTCGTCTACCGCAAATGGGCGTCACGCGTTTCGCGCCACCGGACGCGGCTTTCTATGTCTATGCCGACGTCTCCCATCTGACGCAGGATTCCAAGAAACTCTGCGACGACATATTGCAGGAGGCGGGCGTGGCGCTGACGCCGGGCGTCGATTTCGACCGCGCCCGCGGCGCCGCGACGCTACGCATCTCTTACGCAGGCCCGGCCGAAGAAGTGGCGCTGGGCCTCGAACGGCTGGCGGATTGGCTCGCCCGGTCGGGCTGATACGATTTCCGGTTGATCCCTACGTCCTGAAGCCCACCCGACGCCTCATCCCGAGGCGCTTTTTGCGGAAACCCAAAAAGCCTCGAAGGATGTTCCAGGAGACGCGACGCCCGCTGCACGGGCTCCTCGGGGCGAGGGGATTGGTTTTCTCGATGTGCGGCTCCCGAGCAGATCAGCCGGAAGCCGTATGAGGCGCCTGAACCGAACGCGCTCCAGATCTTGTTGATGGAGCATGTTCCGCCTTCCGCGAGAGCGCATCCCACAGGCTCTTGCGGGATGCGCTCAAACTCTCGTCAATCGCCGCCGCCCAGCGAGGCCTTGGCGCGCTGCCACCAGCCGCCTTTCTTGGGCTGACCCGGATCGGCTTTGGTGATCACCACTTCGGTCGAGGGCCGGGGCGTAACCTCCTCCACGACGGTCGCAGGCGCCTCCGGAGCGGCTTCGACAGTCTCTGCGGCGGCAGGCGCCTCAGCGGCGACGGCGGGAACCGGCGGCGTCTCAACCGGCGCAACGGACTCCGGCGCGGTCGGTTCCGCCTGCGCCGAAACAGGGGCCTCGACAGCCGGCGTTTCACTCGCGGGCGGCAACGCAGGCGCCTCCGAGGCGGCCTCGGCGAATGGCGGCATATGGGCTTCGGTCGGCGAGACGAAATTCTCGCTCAATTGCTCTCCCTCGTCGACCGGGAAGGTCGCGGGCTCCTTGAACTCGGGCGCGAGCGGGGTCGAACGCATCCAGCGTCCAGGTCCGCGCCTGACGCGAGGTTCGGCGCGGCGGCCCTCTTCGGGCGCCGGCGTCCCTTCGATGTTCGCCATGAAGGCGAGCGCGTCATCCGAAGGCTGCTCCGCGCCCGGCTGGGCCAACTCGTTGATGGCGCCGTTTCCGCCGCCTCTTCCGCGCCGCCGCCGCCGCCGGCGCGACCTCTGGAAGCCTTCGCCTTCCTCCTCGCCCTCGACGGGAGGCTCTGCGCCGGTTTCCTCGACCTCGCCGCCTTCTTGCCGCGCGACCTGACGCGGGAACCGCCCGGCGCCGCGACCGCTCTCGCGCACCTTTTCCTGAACGGGGCCGGCCGCCTCTTCGGCCTCGACGATCGGGCGCTCTTCCTCGATGGCTTCTTCTTCGAGCACCTCGGGGCTGATGGAATCGAGCCGCAAGTGCTGCGGCGGAGGCGTGCGGACGCCGGACGCCAGCTCGCCCCGCTCCAGCGCGTGATAGGTGGAGCCGGTCAGCGTATCGTCGGCGCCGACGGTGATATGCACCCCGAAACGCTGCTCCAGATCCTGCAGATGGTTGCGCTTCTGGTTGAGGATATAGAGCGCGACCGCGGCGCGGGTGCGCAGGGTGATGTTGTGCGCGGAGCTGCGCACCAGAGCCTCTTCGAGCACGCGCAGAACATGCAGCGCGATAGAGGCCGTCGACCGTACGGCGCCCGAGCCCGAGCAATGCGGACAGGGCACCGTCGAGCCTTCGACGACGCCGGCCCGGATGCGCTGGCGCGACATCTCCAGCAGGCCGAAGTGCGATATCCTGCCGACCTGGATTCGGGCGCGGTCGTTCTTCAGCGCATCCTTGATGCGGCGCTCGACGGACCGGTTGTTGCGGCTCTCCTCCATGTCGATGAAATCGACCACGATGAGCCCGGCGAGGTCCCGCAGTCGCAGCTGACGGGCGATCTCGTCGGCGGCTTCGAGGTTGGTGCGGAGCGCAGTGTCCTCGATATTGTGCTCGCGCGTCGAACGGCCGGAGTTCACGTCGATGGCGACCAGCGCCTCGGTCTGATTGATGACCAGATAGCCGCCGGATTTCAGCGTCACCTGATTCGAGAACATCGCGTCGAGCTGGGCCTCGACGCCCGATTCCGCGAAGATCGGAGCCGACTCGCGATGCAGCTTCACGTTCTTGGCGTGGCTCGGCATCAGCATGCGCATGAAATCGCGCGCTTCGCGATAGGACTCCTCGCCGGAGACGATCACTTCGTCCACGTCGCGGCCATAGAGGTCGCGAATCGCGCGCTTGATCAGCGAGCCTTCCTCGTAAACGAGGGTCGGCGCAGTCGACCGCAGGGTCAATTCGCGCACGTTCTCCCACATGCGCAGCAGATATTCGAAATCGCGCTTGACCTCGGCCTTGGTGCGCGTCGCTCCCGCGGTGCGCAGGATGACGCCCATTCCTTCGGGCACCTCGAGTTCCTGAACGATCTCTTTGAGCCGCTTGCGGTCGGCGCCGTCCGTGATCTTGCGGGAGATGCCGCCGCCGCGCGCCGTATTGGGCATCAGAACCGAGAAACGCCCGGCCAGCGAAAGATAGGTGGTGAGCGCCGCGCCCTTGTTGCCGCGCTCCTCCTTCACGACCTGGACCAGAAGAACCTGGCGACGCTTGATCACTTCCTGGATTTTATATTGCTTGCGGGTGCGGGGAGTCCGGAACGGCAACTCCTCCATCGCGTCGCCGCCGATGTGCTCGACATGATCGGCTTCGTCGTCGTGGTCGTGATCGTGGTCGTCGTGATGCTCGTCGTCGTGAGAGGGACGCTCGCGGCTTTCCTCGCGGCTCCGCTCCAGCTCTTCGTCGCGTTCGTCCTGGCGACGCGCCTTGATTTCGTGATCATGTTCGACCGCGGCGAATTCGATCTCCTCGGAGGAGCTCACCTCGACGGTGCCAAAACCCGACGGATCGATCGAGATCAGCGGCTCGGCGCCGGGAATCTGTTCGCCTTCGTCCTGATCAGACTCGACTTCGCTCTCGCCCGGAGCCTCTGCCTCCGCCGTTTCGGGAGAAGGGCTTGCGGCAAACGCAGGCTCGCCCGCCGTCGGAGCTTCGATGCTCACGGCGTCGGACTCGATCGCGTCCCCGCTTGCGAACCCTTCGAAACCCTCCCCGGCGGTCTCGAGCGGAAGCAGTTCGGCGATCGCCTCGGGAGCGTCGCTCGATTCGGGTTCGGCTCCGGCCTGCAGCTCGAACCGGTCGAAATTCTCCGCGTCGGGGGCGGAGCCGACCATCACGCCGTCTTCGCGGGCGGAACGCTTCTCGGCGCTCTCCGAATGCCGGCGGCGCGAGCGGCGAAGGCGACCCTGGGGCTGAGGCCGGGGTTCTTCCTCCTCCGCCTGGCGATGGGCTCTGCTCTCTTCTTCGAGCAGGGCGATCCGGTCGGCGACGGGGATCTGGTAATAGTCGGGATGTATTTCGGCGAAGGCCAGAAAACCGTGACGGTTGCCGCCGTAATCGACGAACGCCGCCTGGAGCGAAGGCTCCACGCGCGTCACTTTGGCGAGGTATATATTGCCTCGTAACGGTTTCTTGTCTGCGGCCTCGAAATCGAATTCCTGGACTTTGTTACCGCGCAACACCACCACCCGGGTTTCTTCCGGGTGGGAGGCGTCTATCAACATTTTGTTGGCCATGAGCGACTCTTTCGCGCGCGGCGCGCGACAAAGCCGGCGGCAACCGCCCAACTTCGCCGCAGTGTTCGGCGGCCGCTGATCGGCCTCGCCTCGCTGCGCCTACGCGTATGTCTGGAGATGAGGGAGAAGTTGTGTGACTTCGTGAACGCTTGCCGGCGAAACCGCCGACCGACAGATACTCAGCCTTGGCGAAGCATGAACGACGAACGTCGCGTTCATCGCCGGCCAGGACGAGATCCGGACGAGCAGCGGCGCAGAACATGGGCAATGCGGCCGCGACCTTTGGGTTCACGAATCGCACTGCAAAAAATTCGTCCGCCATGGACCTAGCCATGAAGCCTGACCATGAGCTCGTCACAAAAAACCTTTCGGGCGCCTCTTTAGGCACACAACCATGACGGCCGACGCCAAAGCGCGGCCGAAGTTTCAGGTCCGGGGAAGGCGCTCGACCCAAGGCGGGCCGCAACGCTCTTGATTGCGAAGGCGCCATCCCTTCTCAGAACCCTGCCCCATACATAGCGTCTGCCTCAAATTCTCGCAAGCGCCGGGCGAATATCGACAAAGTACAGGCCGAATTGCGAAGATTGAGATAAATTTGTGGCGAAAGCGCCATCCGCGGGTTAACCCTCCCGTAACCACGGTCTTCCAGAATCGTTTACCTCTCGCGACCAGCGATTTCCGCCTTATCTCAAGGGTTCCCGATGGCCCGCCTATCGCGTTTTCCCGCCTTCATCCGAGGTTTTCGGGCGTTGCTCGTCGCCGCTTTGATAGCCGGCGCGCCGACGGCTGAGCCGGTCTGGGCGGGAGAAAATGACGCGAAAGCCGCCGATTCCACCCGAATCGAAGCGATCGCGGCGCGTCTCGAGCAGAAAAAAGACCGAACACGCCTTATTTTCGAGCTGACGGGGCCGGTCCGGGCGGAAACTTTCGCGGTTTCGGCGCCGGATCGAATCATCGTCGATCTGCCGGAGGTCGCGTTCCGAATCGATCCGGCCATCGGCCGACCCAAGGACGCCCCGTCGGGCGAGACGGTGGTGAAATCCTATCGTTTCGGACAATTCGCGCCGGGCCGTTCGCGCATCGTGATCGACCTCTCCCGCCCCGCAAAGGTCCTTGGCGCCGAGTCCGTCAACCGCTCCGAAGGCGCCCGGCTGGAGATCGACCTCGCGCCGACCGAACCGGCCAGATTTTCAGAGGCCGCCGCCGAACACGCCCGCAGCGCCGCAGCCGCTGCGCCGCAGGCGAGCGACCACCGGCCGGGCGTCCCGCCCGCGAGCCCGCAGGCGGACGACAACCCGTCGCCGCTGCCCCTCGTGGTGATCGATCCGGGCCATGGCGGGGTCGACGTGGGCGCCGCCAGCAAGCGGGGCGAACTCGAAAAAAACATCGTGCTCGAATTCGCCAGGGCGTTGAAGGCCAAGATCGAGGCCCAGGGACGCCTCCGGACCCTGCTCACGCGCAGCGACGACGTCTTTGTCGCCCTCGACGACAGAGTGCGCTTCGCCCGGCAGGCCGGAGCCGCCCTGTTCATATCGATTCACGCCGACACGCTCGGCGAAGCCAGCGTCCAGGGCGCCACTGTCTACACCGTAGCCTCGCGCGCCTCCGACGCCGAATCGGCCCGGATCGCCGAGAAGGAAAACTTCGCCGACCAGGCGGCCGGCCTCGAGCAGCAGGCGACCGCGGAGGAAATCGGCGACATATTGTTCGACCTCACGCGCCGGGAAACCCGCGCGCATAGCCGCGATTTCGCCGCAAAGCTGGTCGGAAAATGGCGCGACGCCGGGAGTCTCAACAAAAATCCAAGCCGGTCCGCGGGCTTCGTCGTGCTCAAGGCGCATGACGTGCCTTCCGTGCTGCTGGAGCTCGGCTATCTATCCAGCGAAAAAGACCTCGCCAATCTCACCTCCGCGCAGTGGCGCGAACACGCCGCCGGAACCACGGCGGAGGCGATAGAGGCCTATTTCGCAGCGCGGAGCCGCGACGCCCGCGCAACGCCCCAATTGTCCGAAGGGCCCCCGCGCCCACAATAAGAACATAAAGTTCGCGCTTGAATTCCAGGCCCACATCGTCGGAGCTCCGCTTCCGGCGTCTTGGTCCGTGTCGGAAGACTGGAACCGACAGCGCAGCAGATGCTAAAAGCGCTTGAAAATTCAGTGGACGTCCTGGCTCTGCTTTGCGCCCGCCCGCCCCATTGTCTTGCGGCCCGGTCGAGCGCAAATACAACAATGGCCTGACCGGCGCCGTCGGCGTAGCCGGAAAGGTCGGAAGAAGCGCGGCGGGCTGGAGGTTCGAGGCCCTGGTTTGGTCGCTATGGGGATATGATTGATGCGATTGTTCGCCCGATTTCTGGGATTTCTGTTCGCGACGGGGACTATCGTCTTCCTGATCGGCGCGGTCGCCGTCGCAGGTCTCGCCTATGTCTTCTCGAAGGACCTGCCGGACACGGCCCAGCTCCGCAACTACGAGCCTCCGGTCACGACGAGGATGCACGCGGGCGACGGCTCGATCCTCGCAGAATACTCGCATGAGCGGCGCCTGTTCCTGCCGAGCTCGGCCATTCCGCCATTGGTGAAGCAGGCTTTCATCTCGGCCGAAGACAAGAACTTCTACACCCATAACGGCATCGACCTCGAGGGCGTCGGCCGCGCCGTCACCGTGCTGCTGCAGGGCGGCCGGCACGTTCAGGGCGCTTCGACCATCACGCAGCAGGTCGCCAAGAACTTCCTCGTCGGCAACGAACGCAACATCGAGCGCAAGATCCGCGAGGCGCTGGTCTCGTTCCGAATCGAAGCCGCCTACTCCAAGGAGCGGATTCTCGAGCTCTACCTGAACGAGATTTTCCTCGGCCTCGGCAACTATGGCGTCGGCGCGGCGGCGCTGAACTATTTCAACAAATCGGTCAACGAACTGACCATCGCGGAGGCCGCCTATCTCGCGGCGCTGCCCAAGGGGCCGAACAACTACCACCCCTTCCTCCATCACGACCGCGCCATCGAGCGGCGCAATTACGTGATCGACCGCCTGGTCGCCGACGGATATGTCTCCGCCGCGGACGGCGCCAAGGCCAAGGCCGAGCCGCTGGGCGTCAATCCCCGCGTGCTTTCCCCGAACACTTATGTCGCCGGCTTTTTCGCCGAAGAAGTAAGGCGCGAGCTGCTCGAGCGCTACGGCGAGAAAAAGCTCTACGAGGGCGGCCTTTCGGTGAGGACCACCCTCGATCCCAAGATGCAGGCCCTCACCCGCAAGGCGCTCGCCGACGGCCTGGTTCGCTTCGACGAGGCCCATGGCTTCCGCGGCGCCATGAACCACATCGACACCTACTCGGACTGGGGAACCCCGCTCGCGGCGATTCCCGCACTCGGCGACGTCAGACCCTGGCGGCTCGCCGTCGTCCTGGACGTCAACGACGCACAGGCCCGCATCGGTCTGCAGCCCCCGCGCGAAAAATCGGGTGAGGTCGCAAGAGAGCGCGAGACCGGCGTTCTCCCCGCGGAGGGCGCCCGCTGGGCGGGCCGTTCCGTGCGCAGCATCCTCACCCCGGGCGACGTCATCTATGTCGAGCCCATGGCGGGGCGGCCGGGCCAATACCGCTTGCGCCAAATTCCGGAAATCTCGGGCGCGATGGTGGCGATGGACCCCTATACGGGCCGCGTGTTCTCGATGGTCGGCGGCTTCTCCTTCGACCAATCGGAATTCAATCGCGCCACCCAGGCGCTGCGCCAGCCCGGCTCGTCCTTCAAGCCCTTCGTCTATGCGGCGGCCCTCGACGGCGGCTATACGCCTTCTTCGCAGATTCTGGACGAGCCGATCTCCATCGTCCAGGCCGACGGCTCCACCTGGAGCCCGGAAAACTTCGAAGGCGGCCACGGCACCGGCGCGCATCCCCTGCGCTATGGCGTCGAGCACTCCAAGAACATGATGACGGTTCGCCTCGCCAAGGACGTGGGCATGCCGATCATCGCCGAATTCGCCAAGCGGTTCCGCATCTATGACGACATGCCGGCCTATCTCGCCATGTCGCTCGGCGCCGGCGAGACCACGCTGATGCGCATGGTGACCGCCTATTCGATGCTGGCCAATGGCGGGAAGCGCATCCAGGAGACGCTGATCGACCGGGTCCAGGATCGCTGGGGCCACACCATCTATCGTCACGACGATCGCCAGTGCCTCGGCTGCGACGCCCCGAAATGGGAGAACCAGAACGAGCCCAAGCTGATCGACAAGCGCGAGCAGGTGATCGACCCCCTCACCGCCTATCAGATCACCTCCATCATGGAAGGCGTCATACAGCGCGGCACGGGCGTCTCGATCAAGTCCGTCGGAAAGCATCTCGCGGGCAAGACCGGCACCACCAACGAGGCGAAGGACCTCTGGTTCATCGGCTATTCCCCGGATCTCTGCGTCGGCGTCTTCATCGGCTATGACCGGCCTCGCTCCATGGGCGACCACGCCCAGGCCGCGCTCTACGCCGCGCCGATCTTCCGCGACTTCATGACGGTCGCGCTCAAGGACAAGCCCGACGTGCCTTTCCGCGTGCCGCCGGGCATCAAGCTGATCTCCGTCGATCCCCACTCCGGCCTGCGTTCCTCGGGCCAGGGGGCGATACTCGAAGCCTTCAAGCCCGGCACCGCGCCGCCGGATTCCTTCGGCGGCGGAGGCGGCGGCTCCCGCGCCCGAAACGACGCTCCGCAGAACATCGACCAGAAGGTCGGCGGCGGCCTTTACTAAAATCCGATTTGGGGCGGAACGGGATTCCGCCCCTACTCTTTCGCCATCGCGGCTGCTATCTAGCGAAACGGATCCGCGTGGGGAGCGATGGGATGAAGTGGGAAGATTTTCAGACCTCGGAGAATATCGAGGACCGTCGCGGGGACGATCAATACGCCGACGCCGGCGCCGGCCCGCGCATGGGCGGAGCGGGTCATCTCGGCCTCGGAACCATCGTGATCCTCGGCCTCATCGGCTACATGACCGGCATCAACCCCGCCGTCCTGATCGGCGGCGCCGAGATGCTGAACAACATGCGCAACAACGGCCAGGTCGCGCGCCAGAGCAACCCGCCGCGGGAGACGACCACGGGCGCTCCCTCCGACCAGCTCGGGCAGTTCGTCGCCAAGATCCTCGGCGAGAACGAAGAAGTGTGGTCGCAGGTGCTGCCGGCGCAAAAGAACATTCAGTTCCGCCCGCCCAAGCTCGTGATGTTCAACGGAGAAACCGATTCCGCCTGCGGCGCGGCGGAGTCGGCGATGGGTCCGTTCTATTGCCCGCTCGACCGCAAGATCTATCTCGACACCTCCTTCTTCCGCGACATGAAGAACCGCTTCGGCGGCGGCGGCGATTTCGCCTACGCCTATGTCATTTCGCATGAGATGGGACATCACATCCAGAACCAGCTCGGCATTCTGCCCAAGGTGCACCAAGCCCAGCAGCGCGCCGCTTCGAGGGCTCAGGCCAACGCCCTGTCCGTGCGGATAGAATTGATGGCGGACTGCCTCGCCGGCGTCTGGGCGGCCAACGGCAACGCCAAGCGGCAGTTTCTGGAGCCGGGAGACGTCGAGAAGGCCGTCGCCACCGCCCAGGCGATCGGCGACGACCGGTTGCAGCGCGCCTCTCGCGGCGTGGTGGTGCCGGATTCCTTCACCCACGGCTCGTCGGCGCAGCGGGTGCAATGGCTCCAGCGCGGACTGCAATCCGGGCAGATCGACAGCTGCAACACTTTCGGCCAGAACTGAGGCCGGCGCGCCGCCTCACCAGCATTTGCGCGCGCGCACATCGAGGTCTCGGCCCCGCAGCCGCCGCGCCAATACGCCGAAATCCGACGCTCCCGCCCGCAGGATCTCCTCCTTGCGGGCGAGCAGCCCAACCGGCCGCCCGAGATTGGGGGCGAGACGGGTCAAAAAACTGTCCGGCGCTGACTTCAGGACGCGCGCCCGCTCCAATCCCCCGAAGGCGAGAATATCGCGGGCTTCGTCCACGAAACCGCGCTCGACCGCATGACCCGCGGCGAAAAGAAAGACGTCGCAACGGCGCGCGGCTCCCAGAGCGGCGGCGAGCCCGCTTGCGGGAGACTCCTGCTCGACCAGCGCGCAGCCCGCTTCGTCGGCGATTTTTTCGAGGCCGATGTTGGGCGGCCCGGCGAGCACGGCGTCCGCGATCAGCCCCTGGACGGTCGCGTCGACAAGGGAAGCCAGGCTGCGCACGATGCTCTCGCGCCTCGGCGGAGCTTCGCCCTCGCCATAGCCCAACAGGATAACCGAGAGCATAGCGCCTCTCCTCAGATGATTTTGCGCCGCGTCCGAGCCTCGACCGCGCCGCTTTCGGGCTGGAACGCCCTTGTCCGCCCGTTGGCAGCGCGCGCTGGAGTCTTTTCGTGTTTCCCGGAAACACGAAAAGACCCTGAGCTTTTATTTATATGCGTTTCCCACGCCGAACCGGCGTCCACTTCGGCTGGAAACGCTCCAAACGCTACCAAACTCTCGGGGTGATCGGAAAGTCCCGTAATGTGTCCGAAATTCTGTCGCCGGCGCGGGCGCGACAAAGGATCGCCCGCGTTTCCCATTGCCGCCCGCCGTTCCATTTGCCACCATCGTCGCATGATCCAGACGCCCTACCCCGTCGAAATCCTCACCGCCGCCCAGATGGCCAGGGCCGACAGCCTGACCATCGCCGAAGGCGTCTCCGGCATGTCTTTGATGGAGAAAGCCGCGGACGCCGTGGCGCGCGCGGCCAACCAGTTTCTCCAAAAGAGCAGCGGGCGCCGGGTGCTGGTGTTGTGCGGCCCCGGCAACAACGGCGGCGACGGCTATGTGGCGGCTCGGCTGCTGCGAAGTCCGCGCATAAAGGTCCGGGTCGCTTCGCTGACGCCGCGGGATGAACTCCACGGCGACGCCCTTGCGGCCGCCTCGGCCTGGGACGGCCCGGTGGAACCCACCGAAACGGCTTCCTTTCAAGGCGTCGACCTCGTTATAGACGCGCTGTTCGGAGCCGGTCTCTCGCGCGACATCCAGGGACCGGCTGCGGAGCTGATCCAGCGACTCAACAAATGGCGTCGCGAAAGCGGTCAGAACGTGATCGCCGTGGATACGCCTTCCGGGGTGGACGGCTCGACCGGCGCGGTGCGGGGCGTCGCCGTCGAGGCGGACGCGACGGTGACCTTCTTCCGTCTCAAGAGCGGGCATCTGCTGCTGCCCGGACGCGTTCACTGCGGCCAGATCGTCTGCGCCCATATCGGCATCCGCTCGCGCGTGCTCAAGGACATCGCCCCCAACACTTTCGTCAACGCGCCAGGCTACTGGCTGGACAGCCTTCCCCTTCCGCGGATCGAGGGCCACAAATATGTGCGCGGGCACGCCGCGGTGATGTCGGGCGGGCCCTCCCACACCGGCGCCGCGCGGCTTGCGGCCCAGGCCGCTTTGCGCGCCGGAGCCGGACTCGTCACTCTCGCAAGCCCTTCGGCGGCGATGGCGATAAACGCCGGCGCCCTTACCAGCGTCATGATTCGGGAAGCAGACGGGGCCGCGGGGCTCACAGCTTTGCTCGCCGATCCTCGCCTCAACGCCGTGGCGCTCGGCCCGGGGCTCGGCGTCGGCCCGGCGACGCGGGCTCAGGTGGAGGCCGCGCTGGCCCCGGCGACGAACAAGCGAAGCTGCGTGCTCGACGCCGACGCCCTGACCAGCTTCCAGCATGATCCGCAAAGCCTGTGGGGACTGATAGGCGCCGCGCCGGGTCCCGTGGTCCTGACGCCGCATGCGGGGGAATTCGCCAGATTGTTCGGAGCCAAAGAGGAGCCGCCCGCCGAGGCGCCGGTGTCCAAACTGGAGCGCGCGCGCGCGGCGGCGCGCGAGAGCGGCGCAATCGTGCTCTACAAAGGCCCGGATACCGTCGTGGCCGCGCCCGACGGCCGCGCGACCATCCTCATCGAGGCCTCGCCATGGCTCGCGACCGCCGGCTCCGGCGATACGCTGACCGGGATTATCGCTGGGCTCCTCGCGCAAGGCATGGAGCCTCTGACGGCGGCCTCCTGCGGCGCGTGGATGCATGCGCGGGCGGCGGCGATCTTCGGTCCCGGCCTCATCGCCGACGACATCGCCGCGACGCTTCCGCAAGTGTGGCGGGAGCTGACGCCCGCGCCCACGTGACCGCCGCATATTGACGGCCGATGGCTGGGAAGGCGGCGAATTTATTTAAGCCCCGAGCCAGCGAATTTTCGTTCTCACCCCCGGAACACCTGCTTCGATGCGACGGTGGCGTCCGCGTTCAAGCGATACGCCGTCGCCGCGCCATTCTCGATTTCCACCTGGGGGACCGTTTCGGGAGTCAGGCCTTCGAGCGCCATGACCAGCGCCCGCAGCGAGTTTTCATGTGAGACAACAAGGACGGGTCCTCCGCGCAAAACATGCGGCAGGATATTCTGACAGTAAAACGGGAGGATCCTCGCCGAGGTGTCCTTCAGACTCTCGCCGCCCGGCGGCGCGACTTCATATGAACGGCGCCACAGATGCACCTGTTCGTCGCCCCATTTACGGCATGCCTCTTCCTTGCTCATTCCCGACAAGTCTCCGTAGTGCCGTTCGTTCAGCGCCGGCTCGCTGAGCGTCGGGATTCCTGTTTGTCCCAACTCGTCGAGAATGATGTCGAGGGTATGCTGCGCCCGCAGAAGGGCCGAAGTGAATGCGACCGTGAAAGCGAGATCGCGCTTTTTGAGTTCGCGGCCGACGCTGCGCGCCTCTTCGATTCCCAGCGGCGTCAGACCGGGATTTTTCCATCCGGTGAATCTGCTTTGCAAATTCCATTCGCTCTGGCCATGACGTACGGTGACGAGCATTCGCTCCATTCTTATTTCCCTCAAACTGTCCTCGCAGGGTCGATCCTGCCCCAAACAGTCCGATGGTCAATATTTAATAATGGGCGAAACTGACGCCAGCCCGCGCAAGACGGCGGCGGCACGCTGCTTTTTTGGCCTCCTTGCAGCCCTAAAACATCACCCTGCCGGCGACCGAGATCTGCCACGCCTTGCCCAATTGCGGGCCGTTGAGTTCCTGGAACACCGGGCCGCCGGCCTCCACCGCGAGAATCGTCATGCCGAGGCCGAAGGGACGTCCCGAGACGGCGAGGCCTCCCAGCAGATCGATGCGCTTGCCGCCGTAATAGAGCGGATTGGCGGGGGAGGAGAGTCCATTGATGAGCGGGTCCTGGCCGTGGATATGATCCTGCGTCGAGCCCGCAACCCGGAAGGTAGCCGTGACGCCGGGAATGAAACTATATCCGCCCCAGCCGGTGAGCTCGTTCGAAGCGCCGAACTGGTAACCCTCGCTGTTCTTGTCCAGGGCGTAGCGCCCGCGAAACATCGCGCCCCAGGACCAGGGGCCCATCTTTCCGGTGTAGGCGAGAGTGGGAACGAGATCGACCGTCCCCGTTCCGATCTGCATGGCGTAGGGCGCGCGCATGGTCATATAGCCGCCCATGGCGCTGAGCATCTGAATCGTGGAAGTCTGCGCACCCACCGGCAGGGCTAGGGCTAGTCCCGCTTGCAGATGATTGACGTCGTCCTGATAAAGCCGCAGATTCAAACCCACCATCGCATCGTTGAAGCCTTCCGTGCTTCCCGAGCTTTGACCAAGCACCGCGAGGCCCGACATGCCCGCGAACGTAGTCATGGTCATCGATTTCTGGGCGTAGCTGCCCATCACCATCAGATTGATGGAATCGGTCAGGCCGTACATGCCGTTGAACATGTGCATCTGCGAATCCATGCTCGACGGCACGATCCGCAGCATGACCGGCATGATCATGGTCTTGGTCATCGGCATGCCTCCCATGCCGCCCATCTTCATGGTCATGGTCATGAACTGGCCGGAAAAAATCGTGGAGGCGATGGTCTGCGGAGACACCTGCTCCGAGCCGACGTAATTGCCGCTCATATGCATGAAGGTCGGCGTGTAATTGAACATGCCCTCGCCGGCGGGAACCATATAGGCGCCGGTCACGCCCGCTGGAATGCGCTCGCCCGCCATGCCGGAGCCGCCATGTCCGGCGGTCGCCCCGCCCGGCATGGGGCTCATGGCGTCGGAATGATCCATCGCGGCGCCGGAGCCGATCTGATCCATCGCGCGCGCCGCCCCCGGAAAAGCGAGGAGGGCGAGCGTCAAAGCGGCGGCGCGGCTGCGATCGGCCGCTCGAAGGCGAAAATTTCCGGCAGGCTGGCGTAGGACGAAATTCAGGGCGCGGACGATCATTCACGAACTCCTCCGAAGCGCCCGGGATCAGAAAGGGTCAAAAAGCTCAGAGGCCCGCGCTTCGTTATGTATCCAAATTAGATAAGGAGAATTAATTGCCGCCGCGGACCGGCGTCAACGAGCATCGAGCCGAGATTTTAGGCAATATATTGATTTGCCGCGAGATGCGACAAAACTGCCACATCGCCCTCCCGCCTGGGCCTCGCCCTGCCCTGCGTCGCAAATCCCCCTTGCAAAAACCGACGGAAGCGGGCAATAGGGCTATGTATATAGTTTATATAATGAGCTGCGTCGGTCGCGCCTTCGCGACTCCAGCGCCCTGGAAAGGAGCATGAAATGCAGAGCAATCTCGCCTATGCGATCGAGGCCGACGAAGTTTCCGCGGGCGGGGAAAGCTCCGCCTCGGCGCAAAACGCTCCGATCCTGCTGCATGTTCGTTTTCGGCCCGACACCACCGTGCTGAAGATCGACTATTGCCCGAGCGATCTCACCCCTGAAGAATGGTTCAAACGGCTCTGCGCCCGCGCCGGCGGCAAATTCGCCACCCGCGCCGGAGGAAGAGGCTTTTTCCGCCTTACCCCTGCGGAATTAGAGGCGCTTGCGGCGCCGCGCGCTCACTGAGCGCTCCGGGGCGCTCTCGCCGGTCGGGCCTTCCCGTCCGGCCCGAGAGCGCGCCGAGCATATCGGGGGCCGGGGAGTTGATCCGCCTCTCCGGCCCTCTCCCGACCCGCCGGCGAAGTTTTCGCTTGAAAAGCATTATGTAAAACATCCATATTTTTTCTCATCGCAATTTGCGCCGGGAGGCGCCGCATCCGGGGGCGCCGATCGAATGAAACCCAAAAACCTTCTCTTGGCCTGGCTGGGCCTGTTTCTGGTCGCAGCGATCCCGGCGCAGGTTCTGGCGGCTCAGACCAATGTCGCGGTCGCGGCCAATTTCACCGAAGCCGCAAAGGAAATCGCCGGCGCCTTCAAGGCGAAGACCGGCCATGAGGCGAGCTTGAGCTTTGGATCGAGCGGCCAGCTTTATACCCAGATCACCCAGGAGGCGCCTTTCGAGGTCTTCCTTTCCGCCGACGAAGCCCGGCCGAAGAAGGCGATCGAGGATGGCTACGCCCTCCCCGACAGCCGTTTCACCTATGCGATCGGCAAGCTGGTTCTCTGGAGCAAGAACCCCGCTCTTTCCGCGGGCCCCGAGGCCCTGAAGGCGCCTTCCTTCGAGAAGCTCGCCTATTGCAATCCTTTGGGCGCGCCTTACGGAGCGGCGGCGATCGAAACCCTGAAATCGCTGAAACTCTACGAGAAACTGCAGCCGAAACTGGTGCAGGGCGAAAACATCTCCCAGGCGTTTCAGTTCGTCGATTCGGGCAACGCCGAAATGGGCTTCGTCGCGCTCTCGCAGCTCGCAAAAGTCAGCGGCGGTTCGAGGTGGGTCGTGCCGCAGGATCTCTATACGCCGATCCGGCAGGACGCCGTGCTCTTGAAAAAGGGCGCGGCCAATCAGGCCGCCGTCGCTTTCCTCGCCTTTCTGAAAAGTCCAGATGGCGTAGCCATCGTCAAAAAATACGGCTACGGCGTCGGGGACAAGAACTAGCCGGATGACCAGCCTGCCGCCCGAAACCTGGACCGCCATCAGTCTCACCATCGAGCTCGCGGCGCTCACGACGCTGATATTGCTCGTTGTCGGAACGCCGCTGGCCTGGTGGCTGGCGCGCTCCCGCGCATGGTGGAAAGAGGCGGCGGCGACGGTGATCGCCCTGCCCCTGGTTCTCCCGCCGACGGTGCTCGGTTTTTACCTGCTCGTCGCGCTGGGGCCCGACGGCCCCGGCGGCTGGATCGCCCGCGCCTGGAATCTCCGCACTCTGGCGTTCACCTTCCAGGGGCTGGTGATCGGTTCGGTGGTCTATTCGACGCCTTTCGTGGTCCAGCCTATTCGCAACGCCTTCGAAGCGATGGGCGACCGCCCGCTGGAGGCGGCGGCGACGCTGCGGGCGTCGCCATGGCGCGCGTTCTGGACCGTCGCAGTGCCTCTCGCCCTGCCCGGCTTTCTCACCGGGGCCGTGCTGGGCTTCGCCCATACCGTGGGCGAGTTCGGAATCGTGCTGATGATCGGGGGCAATATTCCGGGCAAGACCAAAGTGCTCTCCGTCGCGGTTTACGATTATGTCGAAACGATGCAATGGCGCGAGGCCAATATCCTCGCCGGGGCCATGGCGGCCTTCGCTTTCCTGGTGATATTGACGATGACTTTGCTCGAGAAGCGCTTCTCGCGCCCGGGCCGCGCATGACCCGGGGGGCGATCCGGGCGAAGTTCCGCGGCTTTGCGGGCCGATTCGAGCTCAATGCGGCTTTCGAGACGCCGGCGCGCGGCGTCACTGCGCTGTTCGGCCATTCCGGCTGCGGCAAGACCATGCTGCTGCGCTGCATCGCCGGCCTCAATCGCCTCGACGACGGCTTCATCGCCATCGACGGCGAAACCTGGCAGGACGACGGCTATTTCCGCCCCACCCACCAGCGGCCTATCGGCTATGTGTTTCAGGAAGCGAGCCTTTTTCCCCATCTGTCGGTGAGGCGGAACCTGACCTACGGCGCGCCTCGCAAGCCCAATAACGGCGAGAGTCTCCGTTTCGACGACGTCGTCGACCTGCTCGGGCTCGCCGGGCTGCTGGATCGGGCGCCGTCGCATCTTTCCGGCGGCGAACGCCAGCGCGTCGCCATCGGCCGCGCGCTGCTTTCGCAGCCGAGACTGATGCTGATGGACGAGCCGCTCTCCGCGCTCGACCGCATGACCAAGGACGAGATTCTTCCTTTCCTCGAGCGGCTGCACGAAGAACTCTCCATGCCCGTCATCTATGTGAGCCACGACATGGAGGAGGTCGAGCGCCTCGCCGATCGCCTCGTTCTGATGAAGGGCGGCCGCGTGGTCGCCTCGGGGCCGCTCGCGAGATTGCAGAGCGATCCCGACCTGCCGCTGATGCAGAGCCGATCCGCGGCGGTGAGCCTCAACGCGAAAGTGGAACGCTATGATGCGAACTACGGCGTCGCCTCTCTGCGGGCCGACGGCGGCAGTTTCGAGGTTCCCTCTCCCCCTGTCGCAGCAGGAGAAATTCGCCGCATCCGTATCCTCGCGACCGATGTCAGCCTCGCGCGGGAGCTACTGCCGAGGAGCACGATCCTCAATGTCCTTCCGGCGCGGATTCTGAGCGTCGCGCCCTCCGAGGAAAACCGTATGACGGCCGTGCTCGGCTTGGGGCCGGAAGGCGCCGGCGCGCGCATTTTGGCGCGGGTCACCCGACTTTCCTGGGAGCGGCTGGAGTTTGCGCCCAGAATGGACGTGTTCGCCCAGATCAAGGCGGTCACCTTCGCGCCGGGCCGCACCGGCAGCGCCAATGGCGGAGGCTGAGAGGACGATCCGGCAGCCCTAACGCGCGCAGGCCGTTTGCAGGGCGCCGCCAAGGACCTCCCGCGCCCGCGGCAGGCACTGCAAGGCAAAGACCTGGCTGGCTGTGGCGCCGTAGACGCCGAGTCCGAAATTGACCGGGACGATGGTCAGACCCGCGTATGGGCGCGCGCCGTCCATGCCGCCGGTGAAGGTCCAGAGCGTTTCCTCGGTCCATTGGGTGGAGGGCGGAACCGGCGGATTCAGCCGATAGATGGAGCCGCAGTTGGGGTCCAAGGAGCAGCCTCCCCCATATGGAACAGCGCCATAAAGGGCGCCGCCGAGGAGCACGGGAGCGCTGTAGGGATTGGCGCCATCGGCGCCTCCAGTGAAGCTGTAAAGCTCCGTTTTGGTCCATTGCGTGGCGGGAGCGGTCGGCGGCGTCAGTTTGAACACCTGGCCGTAGCCGCCGGCGCCGCCGAGGAAAGTCGCGCCATAGAGCGCGCCGTGGGCATCCATGATGACGCCGACAGGAGACCCGCCGTCGGCCCCGCCGGCGAAGTTGTAGAGCACGGTCTCGCACCAGAGATTGGGCGCCGTGGGCGTGCAATTTGCGCCGGGCGGGGTCAGCTTGAACACGACCCCGTATCTGTTCGCCCCGCCGATGCCGGCTGCGCCGTAAAGCGCGTGGTTCGCATCCATGGCGAAGGTAAGTCCCGGCTGGCCTCCGTCGGCTCCGCCCGTGAAATTATAAAGTGCCACGCCGGACCCCGGCGGCGTGAGCTTGTACACCGTCCCGCGGTATGAGGCCCCGCCTGAATAGGCCCCCCCATAAAGCGCGCCGCTGCTGTCCATTACGAAGGCGCCTTGGGGATTTTCGCCGATGGAAAAATTGAAGTCCACCATCTTGGTCTCGACCCACTGTGTCGCGGGCGGCGCCGGCGGCGTGAGCTTGAATGCGACGCCGTAGTTGCCGGACCCTCCCGAAGTCGTGGCGCCGTAGAGCGCTCCCTGGGAGTTGATGGTCGGGGTAAAGATGGGAATCGCCCCATCGGCCCCGGAAAAAGTGTAAAGGATGGTCTCGGTCCATTTGCTTTTGCCGGGTTCCGGCGGAGTCAGTTTGAATACGACGCCCAAATTGCTGGCGCCGCCCCCCGATGTCGTCCCGTAAAGCGCGCCGTCGCTATCGACCGCCAGGTTGAGGATTTTGCCGCCCCCGTCGGCCCCGCCCGAAAAGGAATGAAGCGGCGCCACGCCGAAGTGCGAGGAGGCCTCGGGGCGAAGCTGCTGCGCCGAAGCGAAAGGGGCCGACAGGCTGAGCGCCGCCGCAAGCGCGAAACGGGCGGCCTTCAGGATAGACACGATGCAAAACTCCGGCGTGAAAACTCAGCCCCAGACTAGCCGGCAGGAGTCGCCGCCCCGTTAATCGCGCCTGCGCAAAACCAAGCTATTGCGCGCAGGCCGTCTGCAGGGCGCCGCCCGAGATCAGCCGCGCCCGCGGGGCGCATTGCAGGCTGAAGACGCCGACGCCAAAAGTCGCTACGCCATAGACGGCGACGCCTAGTCCGAATTGGGACGGGGCGAATGTAAGGCTTGGCGCAGATCCACCATCGGCGTCGCCTGTAAAGCTCCAAAGCGTGTTCTCGGTCCATTGGGCAGATGGCGTAACCGGCGGCTTGAGTTGATAGATCGCGCCGCAGTTCGGACAGTTTCCATAATGTAGGGTTGCGCCGTAAAGGGCGCCGCCCACCAGAACCGGAGTGCCGAAAGGATTGCCTCCGTCCGCGCCGCCCGTGAAGCTGTAGAGCGTCGTCTTGCTCCATTGACTGGAAGGAGGCGTCGGCGGCGTCAATTTAAAAATCTGGCCCTGCCCTTTGGCGCCGCCCATGTAGGTCGCGCCATAGAGCGCGCCGTGGGAATCCATCGTGACGCCGTCAGCAATGGCCACGCCGTCGGCGGCGTCGGCAAAGCTATAGAGCACGGTCTCGCACCACAGATTTGGCGCCGTGGGTGCGCAATCGGCGCCGGGCGGCGTGAGCTTGAACACGACGCCATTTCCGCTCGTCCCGCCATCTCCGGTCCCACCGTAGAGCGCGCCGCTCGTGTCCATGAAGAGCTTTAGTCCGGGATAGCGTCCGTCCGCCCCACCGGTGAAATTGTAGAGAGCAACGCCGGTCCATTGTGTCGCCGGCGGAACAGGGGGCGTGAGCTTGTATACGGTGCCATAGCCCGAGGCTCCGCCTTCCCCACCCACCCCGTAGAGCGCTCCATTGCTGTCAAACACGAAAGCGCCCCCGGGCCAACTGCCGACGCTGTAAGTGAAGTCGAAAATCTTGGTCTCGACCCATTGCGTCGAAGGGGCGACGGGCGGAGTCAGCATGAACGCGACTCCGAGATTGTTCGCGCCGCCCTGAGACGTGGCTCCGTAAAGCGCGCCTCGGGAGTCGAGCGCCGGGGTAAACGAGGGTCTGGCCCCGTCGGGCCCCGAGAAGCTGTAAAGCACGCTCTCGGTCCACTTGCTTTTACCGGGAGCCGGAGGAGTCAGTTTGAACACGACGCCCGCATTGGCGCCGCCGCCTGTCACCGTGGTCCCATACAGCGCGCCGTCGCTGTCGACCGTCAGACCAGCTTCCGGGTTTCCCCCATCGGCGCCGGAAAAAGTGTAAAGCCGAACCACGGTGAAGGACGATGGCGGGGCGCCGACACGAACCTGCGCCGAAGCCGAGGAGGCCGAAAGGCCGAGCGCCGCCGCGAGCGCGAAACGGCCGACGTCGAGGATAGTCAAGATGCGAAACTCCTGCGTGAAAAACTCAACCGCAAGTTTAAGCCGCGCGAGTTTCCGCGGCGTGAATCACGCCGCGGAAGAAGCGCTATTGCGCGCAAACGACATGCTGCGCGCCGCCGTAGATCTCGCCGGTCTGCGGTTTGCACTGCAACTGGTAAACCACGCCTTTTCCGGCAGGGCCTCCCGTCGCAGTGACGCCGTAGATCGCCGCCCCGAAGCCGAAGTCGGTGGGACCGAAGATCACGCCGCCGAGAGGATTGCCGCCGTCAGCGCCGCCCGAGAAGTTGTAAAGGACGTTTTCGGTCCATTTCGTCGAGGGTGGAACCGGCGGCCTGAGCTGGAACAGCACGCCGTTGCCGGCCGAACCACCCTGAGAGGCGGTCCCGTAGAGCGCGCCGCCGATCATGGTCACGCCCGCCTGGGAAGCGCTGCCGCCCAATGGATCGGTGAAAGCATAGAGTGTGGTCTCGCACCAGAGGTTTTGGCTTATCGGCCTGCAATCCTGGCCGGGCGGCGTCAGCTTGAAGACGTTCGAGAGCGTCGTTCCATAGAGATTGCCGCTGCTGTCGATGGTCAGCTCCGCTGCGGGCGTCTGGCCATCAGCGCCGAAAAAGTTGTACAGAACCGAGCCGCACCAGGGGAATGGCGCCGTGGGCGTGCAGTTCGGCCCCGGCGGGGTCGCCTTGAACACCGTGCCGTAACCGCCCGCGCCGCCAATGGGAGTCGTGCCGTAGAGAGCGCCGGCCGAGTCCATCACGAGAGCGATCGACGGAAGATTAGCAATGCTGCCCGCCCTCATGTCGAAACTGGCGAGCGAGGCCGCGCACCACAGATTGGGCGCGACGGGAGCGCAATTGGGGCCGGGCGGACTCAGCTTGGTGACGAGAGCGAAATCCTGCTCGGTTGGCGTGACGCCGGCAAAAACGCCCACAATCGCAATCCAAGAGATCCCATAAAGCGCTCCCTGGGAATCGAAGATCAGGGGCGAATCCGGAACCGCCTCCGGCGAGACCGCCTGATTGTAAAGGATGGTTTCGCACCAAAGATTGGGGGCGGTGGGGGCGCAACTCGGCCCCGGCGGGGTCAGCTTGTAGACAAGTCCGCCCCACGCCCCATAAAGCGCCCCGCTGGTGTCCATCACCACGCCCGCTTGCGGATTGGCGAGGTCGCTCCCGCCGGCGAAGCTGTAAAGCACTGTCTCGGTCCATTTGGTCTGGCCCGGACCGGGCGGGGTCAGCCTGAACACGGTTCCGAGATTATTGGCCCCGCCATAGGCCGAGGTTCCATAGAGCGCCCCCTGGCTGTCTATCGCCAGCTTGACGTATTTCGGCGTGGCGGCGTCGGTTCCGCCCGCGAAGCCGTAAATCGTCGTCCTGCCGGAGGGGATGCCGCCTGTTGCGGTGGGCGGACGGCCATAGACCTGCGCCGAGGCGAAAGTCGCCGAGAGGCTGAGCCCCGCCGCGAGCGCGAAGCGCGCCGCCTTGAAGATAGACACGATGCGAAACTCCTGCGTGAAAACTCAACCATGAGTTTAACCCGCAGGCGTTTCCACGCCGTGAATCGCGCCCGCCCAAAACCGCGCTATTGAATGCAGGCCGCGCGCGGGGCGCCGCCGAACACCTCCCGCGCGCGGGGGGCGCATTGCAGGGCGAAAATCTGGCCGGGCGTCGAGCCGAAAATAGAAACGCTACGGCCCAGATTGGATGGGGCGAAAGTCAGGCCCGCCACTGGAGCTCCGCCATCGGCGCCGCCGGTGAAGCTCCAGAGCGTGTCCTCGATCCATTGGACAGCCGGCGGAACCGGCGGCCTGAGCCGATAGATGGCGCCGCAAGAGGAGCAGTTCCCCTTGTTCGTCGTAGCGCCGTAAAGAGCCCCGTCGATGAGGACCGGAGCACTGAACGGATTGGCCCCGTCGGCGCCGCCCGTGAAGCTGTAGAGCGTGGTTTTGATCCAGGGCGTGGAGGCAGGCGTCGGCGGCGTCAATTTGAAGAGCTGGCCGTAGCCATAGGCGCCGCCCGCCTGTGTTACGCCATAAAGCGCCCCGTGCGAATCCAATGTGACGCCGCCCACGATGCCGGCCCCGTCGGCGTCGCCGGCGAAGCTGTAGAGCACGGTCTCGCACCAGAGATTGGGCGCCGCCGGCGTGCAATTCGCTCCAGGCGGCGTCAGCATGAACACGGCGCCGTTTCCGCTGGCGCCGCCAGATGCCGTCCCGCCGTAGAGCGCGCCTCTGCTGTCCATGGCGAGCGTTATCCCAGGTGTTCCGCCGTCCGCGCCGCCGGCAAAATTATACAGCGCCGCGGCGGTCCATTGCGTGGCGGGCGGCGCAGGCGGCGTGAGCTTGAAAGCGACGCCAATATTATTTGCGCCGCCGCCGCTCGTCGCGCCGTAGAGCGCTCCCCAGGAGTCGAAACTAGGCGTAAACCAGGGGCTGGCCCCGTCGGGCCCCGAGAAGCTGTAAAGGACGGTCTCGCTCCATATGGCGTTGCCGGGAGCCGGCGGGGTAAGTTTGAACACGACGCCATTATTGGCGGAGCCGCCCGTGAGAGTGGTTCCGTAGAGCGCTCCGTCGCTATCGACCGTCACGTTGAGAGACTTGCCGCCGCCATCGCCGGCGCCGGAAAAGGCGTAGAGCGGCGTCAGGGGAAGAGGCGGTGTCGAAACGCGGGGCGACGTCAAAACATGGGGCGCAGCAGAGCCGCCCGGATGAACGACCTGAGCCAAAGCGGAGGACGCCGACAGGCCGAGCGAGGCCGCCAGCGTGAAGCGCGTGGCGTTGAGAATGAACAAGGCGATAGCTCCTGCTGCTGCGATATTTATTTCGTCATGCCGTGTCGTCGCGCTCTCGCAAGACCGCGCTATAGCGCGCAGGCCGTCCGCATGGCCCCGCCAAAGACTTGTCTGCCTCGCGGGGGGCACCGCAAGGTGAAGATCTCGCCGTAGCCGCCTGCCCCACCCCCCATTTGTACGGCGCCGTTGATCGCAATGCCGAGGCCGAAATTGGACGGCGCCAAACTCAGGCCGGACGGGAACGGTCCGTGGGGGGTGGCGAAACTCCAGAGCGTGGTCTCGGTCCATTGGGTGGAAGGCGGAACCGGCGGCGTGAGCTCATAGATCGCGCCGCAATAGATGCAGTTCCCCATTAACGACGTTGTGCCGTAGAGGACGCCGCCCACGAGAATCGGAGCCCTTGTTGGATTGGCTCCGTCGGCGCCGCCGGTGAAGCTGTAAAGCGTCGCCAGGGTCCATTGCGTGGCGGGAGGCACAGGCGGAGTCAATTTGAAGAGCTGGCCGTGGCTATAGGCTCCGCCGCCCTGCGCCGCGCCGTAAAGCGCCCCGTGCGAATCCATGACTACGCCGCCGGAAAGACTGCCGATTCCGTCCGCAAGCACGGTCTCGCACCACAGATTGGGCGCTGTCGGCGTGCAATTCCCTCCCGGCGGGATCAGCTTGAACACGACGCCGCTTCCGCTCGCGCCGCCAGATGCGGTCCCGCCGTAGAGCGCGCCGCTGCTGTCTATGACGAGCGTCCTTCCGGGATTGCCGCCGTCCGCGCCGCCGGAGAAGCTGTAAAGCGCCGCTCCGGTCCATTGCGTGGCGGGCGGCGTAGGGGGGGTAAGCTTGTACACCGTCCCCTTGCCCTGAGGGCCGCCGGTCGAGGTGGTTCCGTAAAGCGCGCCGCTGCTGTCGATCACGAAGCCGCCCTTGGGGTTAGCTCCGGTCGAGGCGTAACTGAAGTCGAAAATCTTGGTCCCGGTCCATTGGGTCGAGGGCGGGATCGGCGGGGTCAACTGGAACGCGGCGCCGCTATTATCGTTCGCTCCGCCGTACTGTGTGGCGCCATAGATGACTCCTCGGGAGTCGATGGTCGGCGTAAACATGGGGTTGAGCCCGTTGGACCCTCCCAAAAAGCTGTAAAGGACAGTCTCGGTCCAATTGTTTGAGCCCGCGGCCGGCGGCGTCAGTTTGAACACCACGCCGTCGTTATAGGCGCCGCCCGCCACTGTGGTCCCGTAGAGCGCGCCGTCGCTGTCGACCGCCAGCTCGGAAGCCGGCATCGACCCGTCGTTCCCGCCTGAGAAAGAGAAAATCGGCGTCACCACCAAGGGCGCAGCAGCGCCGTCCGGATGAACCGCCTGAGCCAAAGCGGAGGACGCCGCCAGGCCTAGCCAGGCCGCAAGAGCGAAACGAGCAGTATTGAAGATGGACAAAGGTGACGACTCCTGCTGGAGAATCTTACGATTTAGCCAGCAGAAGTTGCCAGCACATTAAGCGCACAGGAAAAAACCTATTGCACATAACCATTTGCATGCTCGATCTGAAAGCGCGCAGGCCACTGTGCTCGATGCGATAACGGCGCCGGACGCGTCAACCGCGCCACGGAGGAAGCTCCGACGCCTTAAATCAAACGATGAAGGCGGGTTTCGCCAGCTGGGGCGCGGCGAGGTCGTTCAGGGGCGGCGAAACCGGCTCCTGAACGACGTGCGGGAGGGACACTTTGAATGTCGCGCCGCCGCCGGGCGTTTCCTCGACCCAAATGCGCCCGCCCTGCTGGTCGATCAGCTCCCTGGCGATGGCGAGGCCGAGGCCCGCGCCGCGCGTCGAATTGCTCTTGCGCCAGAACGGCTCGAAAATCGCCTCGCGATCATTGGGCGCGACGCCCTCGCCATGATCGACGATCTCGATCGTCGCGCCGGGCGAGACGCGCACGAGCACGTTTCCGCCGACCGGCTCCGCGCGAACCGCGTTTTCAACCAGATTGGTGACCACGCTCTCCAGCGCCCAGCCGTTTGCCCGGGCCATCACCGGAGACGACGCGCAGTCGAGTTCGATGTTGCGCCCGCTTTCGATCGCGAGCGGCATATAGTCGAGGATCACCGAGAGCGCGGCCTTGCCGAGATCGATGTCCTTTTCGCTGGCGCCCTTCTGGCCCGAGATGTGGGCGACGCTGAGCAATTGCTCGACGATGGTGCGGATGCGGCGCGCGTCGCGTTTGATGTCCTCGCGAAATGTCTGATCGTCCGGATTGGCGATGTGCGAGCACAATATCGTGATCGGCGTGCGCAATTCATGCGCGGCGTTGGCGAGAAAGCGTTTTTGACGGGCGACACCGTCGTCGACGCGCTCCAGCGCCTTGTTCATCGCTTCGACAAAAGGCGCGACTTCCGAAGGAAGACCGGCGACGGGAATGCGCTGGTCGAGCGAGTTCAAATCGATGCTGGCCGCCTTGCCCGCCGCGGCGCGCAAGGGAGCAAGGCCGCGCCGCACGACGAAAAGCGCGATGAGCGCCATCACCGCACAGATCGGAAGATAAACGAAGAAGTTCCCCCAAGTGAAAGCGTAGGAAATCTGATAAAGCACGTCGTCGCCGTGAAAATTCGCGCCGTAGAGGATGAAACGCACTGTTCCGACTTCGGTGGCGATCGTGCGGACCCAGCCGCGGGCGTCGGGGTCCGGATCGTCGGCGAGATGAAACGAAATGGTGAGCATGTCGGCGCGGCCTCGCGGGGCGAAGGCGGCGGCCAGATCTTCGGACGAGCCCGGCAAGAGTTCGTCGTTCTTCGCGTCCAGCACGGCGAAGCGAAAGTGCGGATTGGCTTCCATATAGGCGCGCAATTCGTCGGTCTGTTCGACGAAAAGGCGCCCGTCAGGCCCCTTGCGCAGCGCCGCCTCCACCGTGAAACGCGCGCGTTTCGTCGTCCAGCTCTGAAGGTTTGCGTCCGAAAATTCGTTGAGCCGCAGCGCCGCGAGCAGAAGGGCGACGATGATCGGCAGGGTAAAATAGGAGACTGCGAAACCAACGATCCAATAGACCGTCAATCGGGAGGAGAGAGAGGTCGGCTTCTTCATGCGGACACCGCCCCTATCATGTAGCCGACCCCGCGCGCGGAGTGAATCGCGACGCCCGCGCGATGCTCCTCCAGGGTCCGTCGCAGGCGCAGCACCAGCACGTTCAGCGCCGCCGGCTGAATGTCGTCGTCGGGCCCGTAGATTTCGTCGAGCAGGCTCTGGCGCGACACCATCCTGTCGGCGTGACGCATCAGAACTTCGAGCAGCGTCAATTCGCGCCCGTGGACGATCACGGATTTGCCGCGCACGGAAACATCGCGAATGCGGGGATCGAAGGACAAGTCGCCGACGACGATCTTCGGCAGCGCGTCGCCATGGCGACGCAGCCCGACGCGGATTCTCGCCAGCAATTCGTCGAAATCGAAAGGCTTGGACAGATAATCGTCGGCGCCGGCGTCGAGCCCTGCGACGATCTCGTCGGTCTTGTTGCATGCGGTGAGCATCAAAACCTGAATGCCCGGCCGCATCCGCCGCATCTCCGGCGTCAGGGAAATGCCATCGCCGTCGGGGAGGCGCCGATCCAGAACGACCAACGCATAGGGCTGGCGCGCCAGCGCGCGCCGCGCCTCGTCGATGGAGGAAACATGGTCCGAGACGAAGCCCGCGCGGCCGAGTGCGCTAGAAATCGAGAGCGCGACTTCCATTTCGTCTTCGACCAACAGGATTCGCATGCGGCCTTCCATCGGGAACACGAGGAACCATCAAGAAGAACAGGTAATTCGCCGCGCCGTCAATCCGGCTCGCGCCGCTCCGATGTGGCAAAAATGGCACAGTGTCGAAAACTTTAAGAATTCCATACTGTCGAAATCGTCATGAAATTTTTCGTGCGCCGAAAGTGTTTAGTTACGCTGCTCAAATGCTTTGAGCGGCCGAGCGGCCCGCTCCTGGAGAGACGAAACCTTGCCGAAGGTCTGGGGAACAAAGACAGGATCGGCCCGCGCGGCTCTCGCGACGGTCGCCATCTGTCTGCTCGTTCTCAAGGCGCTTGTCCTGGCTCCGCTCCAATCCGGAAGCGCGGCGCAACACTGGGGCCTCGGCGCCCCTGCCTCCCTTCTCGCCGTCGATTGCGCCGCTACGGGCGCGCCCGGAGACGGCAAGGTCCCCGCGCCCACTTCGCATCATCATGACGCCTGCGCCTTTTGTCTCGTCAGGCATCATGCAGCGGCCTTCGGCGCCGCGATCTCGCCCGCGGCGCTGGTATTCATCGTCCCCCACGCTCCGCCGACGACGCTGGGCCGACCGGCGCTCTCCGATTCCCGGACGCCTTCCAGGGTCTGGTTCGAGGCCCGGTCGCCGCGCGGCCCGCCGATCTTCTCCTGACCCACTGAACGCGGCCCCGGCCGTATCCGTTCTTGGTTCGCGCGCGCGCCCGGCGCCGCGCAGGAGACTCCTTTATGTTCCGTTCGACCCCGCCACGCCGCGCTTCCGCCGGCGCGCTCGCACTCGTCCTCGCCTCGTCCTGCCCAGCCGCCCTCGCGCAGGAAGCCTTGCCGTCCATAGACGTCGGCAGCGCCGCGCCCCCGGCGACCTCGGCGCCCGCGACCTCGACTCCAGCGCCCGGTCCTATGACGGCTAAGGAGCGCGAGAAGGCCGAGGAGCACTCCTACACCCGCAGCTATGCGACAACGGCGACCAAGACCGATACGCCGATCCTCGATACGCCGAGAGCCATTGTCGTCGTTCCCAAGCAGGTGCTGGAGGACGCTCAGGTTCTCAACACGCAGGATGCGGTGAGATTCGTGTCGGGCGTGCAGCAGGGCCTGGGCGTCTATTACGACAGCTACATCATCCGCGGATTTCCGACCGCCTCGAACACTTACCGGAACGGCCTCAAGCTGTTCGCGGTCGCCGGCTCGGAGGATGTGTCCTTCATCGACCGGGTCGAGATCGTGAAGGGGCCGACCGCGATGCTTTATGGGCGCATCCAACCCGGCGGACTGGTGAATTTCGTGACGAAGCGCCCGCAGGAGGAGGCTGCCTACAGCATTCAGGAACAGTTCGGAAGCTGGGGATTGTCGCGCACCACGCTGGATCTCACCGGACCCGTGACCTCGGATAAATCCGTCCTCTATCGCGTCATGGGAGCGTTCGATCACTCTGACTCATGGGTCGATTTCGAGCATCACGACAAGGGCGCTTTCTCAGGCGAAGTCAGCTGGCGGCCAACGACGCAATTCGAGGCCAATGTGGGTCTCGAATATTACAATGACAGCGACGCCAACCGCGGCGGCTACGCGGGGATGATCCCCGCGATCGCGACGACCTATAAAGTGCCGTGGCTCATTGGACGGCCCGCCTATCTGCCGCGCGATTGGACGCAAAACGATCCACAAAAATACAACCAGTTTCCGGATACGATCGAGCGCGAGCTGGTCTCCGCCGACTGGACCTATCGCTTCAACGATCAATGGAAGGTGACCAACCGGTTCTTGTACAATCACAGCGATGAAAACGAGAATTATCTTCTCGCCGCTCCCGTCGCGCTGAATTACAAAACCGGCAATCTCCTGCGGCGCCTGAGCTGGAGCCAGGTCTATCGCGACAACTGGTCCATCAATCTCGACGTGACCGGCAAGGTCGAAACCGGCCCCGTCAAACACAACCTTTTGTTCGGCTTCGATTATTACGACTATCACAACCTGTATCTCGGCGACAATCCCGCCCCCAGGGCGGTGCCGGAAATCCCAGCGTTCAACATCTGGGCTCCAGCCTATGGCGGCATAAACTGGACGATCATCGGCGCCCAGCAGGCCTATGCCCATGGCAACAAGAGCCGCAACAAGTCCCTGGACGTCGGCTATTATGTTCAGGACGACATCGATTATAACGATATCATCCATTTCCTGATCGGCGGACGCTACGACATCGCGTTCGACGCCGCCTCGGAGCTCGCCTTCGCGACGGTTTCGGGGAGCCCCTGCTTTCCGCTTTGCGACGGCCACTATACCCCGCCGTGGAAAGGCAATCCGACCTATCACAAGGTCTCGCCCAGCGGCGGACTGCTGTTCAAGCTGACGCCCGAATATTCGGTTTACGCCAGCTACGCCGAGTCGTTCGGAACGTCGAACGCGACTGCGCGCAGCTTCAGCGGCGCGCCGTTCCAGCCTCAGGAGGGCAGGCAATATGAAATCGGCGCCAAGGCGAGCCTCTACGACGGCAAGCTCACGGCGTCGATAGCCGCCTACGATCTTTACATGACCAACGTGCTGACGACCGATCCGGCCAATTCGGGCTTTTCGATCGCCGCCGGCGAGGTGCGCAGCCGCGGCGTTGAACTCGACATCGCCGGACAGGTCACCGACAACATCAGCATCATCGGCGGCTATACCTATGACGACGCCCTGGTCATCAAGGACAATACGACCGGAACCGGCGCCATTCTCGGCAAACGTCAGCCCGGCGTTCCGCGAAACGCCGGCAGCCTCTGGGCGAAATACGACACGGCGCCCGGTCTGAAGGAGGGCTGGAGCTTCGGCGCCGGAGCCTTCGCCAACGGCCTGCGCGAAGCAAACGCTACGAACTCTTGGGCGCTGCCGGGCTACGTGCGCTTCGATACGATGATCGGCTATCGCACCGTGTTCGAAGGTCATCAGGTCGAGGCGCAGTTGAATGTCGTCAATATCGCCGACGCCAAATATTTCGACACGGCGGTCAACAGCCAATACGCCGTCTACGGACAACCGAGAACTTTCATCGGGTCGATCAAGGTCAAGTTCTAGCACTTCGCGAGTCGAAAGCGCCGCCGCCGCGGCGGCGGCGCCTTTTTCAAGGGAATGGAACATGATTACGCGCTCGCTCTGGGTCGTCGTGCATCGCTGGACCGGCCTGGCAATGGCGGCCTTTCTCATCGTCGTCGGGCTTACGGGCAGCGTGCTCGCTTTCTTCGGCGAGTTGAACCACTGGCTCTCGCCGGAACTCTTCCCCGAGCCGCGTCCCGGCGTCCGGCTCGACGCCGGAACGCTGGCGCGCAGCGCCGAGGAGCTGGTTCCGCAAGCGCGGACAAGCTCGGTCTATCTCGGCTTCGCCGGGACGGCGATGGTTCGAATGGAGCCGCGGCCCGGCGCGGCTCAAAAGCTCGACTTCCAGCAGTTGATGCTGGATCCTATCGACGGCCATGAACTGGGCCGGCGCGAGGCAGGCGGTCTTCCAACCGGCCTCGCGACGATCATCCCCTTCGTCTACCAGCTGCACATGAATCTGCTGATGGGGCCGACCGGCGCCTGGATACTCGGGATCGTCGCTCTCGTCTGGACGCTGGATTGCTTCAACGGTTTCTATCTGACGCTGCCTGTTCCCAGCCGCGCGGCGCGCAACGGTTACTTCGCACGCTGGCGTCCCGCCTGGATGGTGAAATGGCCGGCCTCCAGCTATCGCCTCAATTTCGACCTGCATCGCGCGGGCGGGCTATGGCTGTGGGCGATGCTGCTCGTATTCGCGTGGTCGAGCGTCTCGTTCCATCTGAACGGCGTTTACGCCGCAGCGACGAGACTGTTCCTCGCTTACGAGGAACCGCTCATGAAGCATGAAGCGGAGCCGGCGCCGGCGCAAAAAAACCGCAAGCCGCTGGGCTGGGAGGAGGCGCAGGCGATCGGCGTCCGGCTGATGGACGAACAGGCGAGAAATCACGACTTCAAGATCGACCGGCCGAACGCGCTGTCATATATGCGCGCTCGTGGGCTCTATGGTTACAGCGTGCATTCCAGCCGCGACGTCGGCGAGAAATACGGCTCGACCACGGTCTACTTCGACGCCTATTCGGGAGAGTTTCACGCGCTTGGTCTCCCCAGCGGGGAGCACGCCGGCAATACGCTGACATCCTGGCTCGTGGCGCTCCACATGGCCAATCTGTTCGGTCTTCCGTACAAGATTTTCGTCTGCGCGCTCGGCTTCGCCATCACGATGCTCTCAGGGACCGGCGTGTACATCTGGTTGCGCAAGCGACGCGCGCGAAAGCGCATCCCCTCGCAGAAGCGCGTCGCGCCGGAGCCGCTCACAATCGCCGCGCAAGCGTCGGCGGAGTGAAGAAGTCGAAAAGCGCAGCCCAATTCAAAAGGCGAAGAACGGCCAGTCCGGCGCAAGGCCCAGCATGATCTGCCCCACCCCCTGCAATTTGGCGGAGTTGATGAAGCCGTGCTGGGTGATGACGTGGATGTCGCGGAAATGCCGCGAGAAGCTGTATTCGTCGCGCACGCCCGAGGCGCCGACGATCTCATGAACGATGTCGACCGCCGCCGCCGCTTCGAGCATGGCGTGGGTCATGGCGAGCTGCATTTTCGCCTTTAAGCCGATGTCGATAGGGCGCCCGGCGACAGCTTCCCGATAGGCCTCCGCGAAGGTCTGGTAAAACAAAGCCCGACCGGCGCAGAGCCGCGCTTCGGCGCGCGCCAGTTGCGACTGAACGACGCTATTGTCCTTGAGCGCCCTGGCGCCGAAGGCCGGAGTCTTCGCGGTCGCGAGCGCCACCGCCTCGTCGACCGCGGCGCGGGCGATGCCGAGCGCCGGCGGCGTGAGGGCGGCTATCGCCGGCCATACGGTGAGACGATAGAGCGGCCCCTGATAGGCGCTGCCCGGCTTTTGCAACGGCGCCCACGGAACCGTCCAATGCGCGGGAATGAAAGCGTCGTGCATCTCGACGTCATGGCTGCCGGTGCCGCGCATGCCGATGACGTTCCAATTGTCGACGATTTGGGCGTCTTTCGCGGGACAGGCGACCAGAAGCGTCTCCGGCGTCCCATCGGCGCCGCGACGCAGTTCGCCGTTCTCCACTATGTTGGCGTAACCGATGTAGGCGGTCGCCTGATGCGCGCCGCTCACAAAGGGGGTCTTGCCGGAGAGGAGATAGCCTCCCTCGACGGGAACGGCGCGGCGCGCGGGCTGCTGGCCGCCCACGGTTATGGCGTCGCCCCCGAAAATCTCGCGCGCGGCGGCGTCGCCGAACCATGGGCCAAAGAGATCATGCGCGATCGATACCTGAAGGTTCCAGCTCGCCGCGCTGTCGATGCGCGCGAGCTCCTCGATGACGCGAAAGCCGGTTACCGGATCGACCTCGAGTCCACCGAGAGCTTTCGGACGCCACAGCCGATAAAGCCCCGCCTCGCGCATCGCGGCCGCCGCCGGCGCCGCCAGCCTACGGTCGCGCTCTGCGGCGGGAGCGTTTTCTCGTATGACCGGTTCAATCCGCCGGACGGCGTCGAGGATTGAATCGATCTGCTGCATGGCGGCTTTCCCTTTTTTGCGCGACTCGAAAATGTTCGCGCAAAGACTAGGCGAAGCCGTGGGCCGAACCCGCGCGGCGAATTGCCGCTCTCCTCGAGTTATTTTTTCTCGCAGACCGGCAGGCCGCATTGATGCACGGCGGCGGCGACGGACCCCAGCGCTTTGATCCCGGGCCATCCGATCAAGGCGGCGCCGGCGATGACGAAGGACGGCGTCATGTTCATGTCGAGGCTGGAAGCGAGTCGCGTCTGGCGCTTCAGCACGTCGGATACGACGTCGCTGTCGGCGGATTCCTCGATCTTCGCGGCGTCGAGCTTCATCGACCGCGCCACGTCGAGCGCGGCGAGCCCGTCGTTCTGGCCCTTGCGCGCAAACATGCGCAGGTGAAAATCATAGGCGACCTTGGGCCCGTAAAGCCTGAGGATGGCCTGCTGAACCTTCGCAGCCTGAACCGAGCCGATCGACAACATGGCGTTGTTGACGAGCCCGAGGCGCAGGCGCTTGTCCTTTGCGACGAGCGCCTCGATTTCGCGGGCCGCCTTTCGGCACCAGGCGCAATTGTAGTCGAAGAACTCATAGAGGACCGCGTCGGCGCCTTCCGCACCGCGCCAGACGATTCCGGGCGTAGCGGCGGGATCGAGTTCCGCCGGAATGCGAAAGTTCCTGACCGGCGCGCCGTCGTCGCCCTGGATCGGATACCATTGCGTGTCGTCGGCGTGCGCGGCGACGGCGAAGGGAACGACGCCGATGAGGCGCAGCGCGTCTCTTCGGCTGAGGATGGGTGGAGTGATTTGCTGCATTCGCGATTCCTGGCGGACAAAGCTGAAGGAATTCTGATGGGCCATCGAAAAGCGGCGGCGCCTTTCGGGCGCCCCGCGGCCGGGCGGCGGCGTCGAAGGAATTACTTTTCCGGTCGAGGTTGCCATTCGAGAAAAACCGCCTATTTGTAGCTTATCGGGTTTCGGCCGGACGATCTTACTGTCTTTCTCGCCATAATAGGCGCGTCGGCCCGTGACTTCCTCTCCAGAACTTCGATTCTCTCTCGCGCCAGCAGCTCAACGCGCCGGCGCCTAAACGCTCCTGGAAAGGACATTCTATGATCAGCGGAACCGTAAAGTGGTTCAACGCCCAAAAGGGCTTTGGCTTCATCCAGCCCGATTCCGGCGGAAACGATGTTTTCGTCCACATCAGCGCGGTTGAGCGCGCCGGCCTCTCAACTCTCGTAGAGGGCCAAAAAGTCAGCTTCGACCTGATGGTCGACAAGCGCAGCGGCAAATATTCGGCGGACATGCTGAAGCTGGAAAGCTGATCGCAGCAGCGCCATAGGCCTCTGAAACGAAGCAAAAGCACGAGAAGCGACGGCTTTCCGCCGCTTCCTCCCCCAGGAATTTTCAGTGAATGTCTTGTGGCCGCGAAGCGGCGCCTGCGTCGCTCCGTCCGATGCTCAGGATGAACGTCGCACCGCCTTGATCGCCGCCATCGGTCGTCCCGAGCGTTCGGCGATTTCCCGATCCTGAGCTTCGATCACTGCGCGCGCCGGCTCGTCTCCGTCGAGCCCGCCGAGGATATCCTTCGGCACCCGGCGATTGGAGCGTTGGCTGCCGTCATCGTAGATGACGTCGAAAAGGACATATTCGCTTTTTGTCCCAGGCTTGCGAGCCATCGTCATCACTCCATTGTCTGCTTCGGACCGTCTCAACCGCCCGCAGGGGATGTCGCGGGCGCTCGCGTCAATTCAGGTTCGAATTGACGCGACAGGCTCCGTGGTCGAAGCTCGGCGGCGGCCCTGCGCTTTTTGCGTCGCCTCCGCCTTCTCGCGAATTCGGATATCGGGGAGAATATCTAGGGCGGGAAGATACCGCGTTCGAACGTCGAACGGCCCTGCCCCATTCTTTAGGATAAGACGCAGGCGAGCGCCAGCCGGTTTCCGGCTGAAATGAACAAGTTCGAGAAATTACTCCGCCAATTCGACGACCATTCCGCCATCCCGCTCGATTGCGACGGGAAAGACGCAAATATCCTCGCAGTCCCCGCTGAGATTCCTGCCCGAGCGCAAGTCGAAAGAACGATCATGCAGCGGGCAGGTCACGGACGCGCCTCCGAGAAGGCCGTCCGCGAGCGGGCCTCCCGCATGCGGACAATCCGGCTGGGCGGCGAAGATTTCGCCCGCCCAGGTGCGGAAGACGGCGATTTCGCGGTCCCCGAGCCTGAACCGCCGCCCCTCGCCTCTGGGAACTTCTTCGATGTTGCCGATCCTGACCAGACCCATCGATCAGTCCTCCGCGCCAATCGCGGCGGCGAACTGGTTCGCAGTCCTCGGCGCCGACGCTTCCTTCCAGGGATCGCAAGCGGCGTCGACAGCCGCCTGCATGGCCGCGTCGAGAGCCGCTCCCTGCCCTTCGGAATCCGCAGCGACAACCGCTCGGACATGATCTATGCCGACGCGCTCGATGAAATCGTAAGTGCGCTCGCGCCAGTTGGCGTTCTCGCGGTAGTATTGGAGAAAACGGCCGGCGAGAGCGAGCGCCTTTTCTTCGCCGTCGACCGTGCAAAGCAAGTCGCCCTTGCGCACATGCGAGCCGCCCGCTCCACCGACATAAATCTCCCAATTGCCATCGCCTATCGCAACGAAGCCGACGTCCTTGATCATGGCTTCCGAGCAGTTGCGAGGGCATCCCGCCGTGGCGAGCTTGAGTTTGGCCGGGCTTTCCACCCCGCGAAACCGACGCTCGACCTTCTGGGCCAATCCCATGCTGTCATCGAGGCCGAAACGGCAATAGTCCGAACCGATGCAGCTCTTGCAGGTACGATAGGCCTTGGCCCAGGCCGCCCCGGCGGGCATGTCGAGATCGCGCCAGATCGCGGGCAGGACATTCTTTTGCGCTCCGACGAGGTCGATCCTCTGCCCGCCCGTCAGCTTGACGAGCGGAATATGATATTTCAAAGCGACCTCGGCGATGCGCATCAACTCCGCAGGCGTGCAAACGCCGCCCGGCATCTCCGGAACGACCGAGAACGATCCGTCTTTCTGGATATTGGCGTGCACGCGGTCATTGATGAAGCGGGCGCCGCGCTCGTCTTCGTAATCGCGGTTCCAGATCGTCGCCAGCAGCGAGGCGAGCGCAGGCTTGCTCGCCGCGTCCTCGACTCCCCCCGCGAGCGCATCGAAAACAGCGGAAACGGATTTGAGGCCCCTCTCCCGCAGCTCCGCGGCCAGCCTCGGCTTCGTCATGGGAATGCACGGGACGTAGTAATGGATCGAAGGATCCTCTTCGGCCTCGCCGCCACAAAAATAGAGCACCGTCTCGGCGACGAGGGGTTTGCAGGCGCCGCAGCCTTTGCCGGCTCGGGTTGCATCCATCGCCGCTTTCAAAGTGCGATGGCCGGCCGCGACGCAGGAGGCGATCGCAGCTTTTGTGACGCCGCTGCAGTTGCAGACCTGCGTTTCGGCGGACATCTCTTCGATCGCCGCCGTCCCGCTCGGCGCGCCGAAATCGAACAGCATCCGCAACCGGTCTTCCGGCAAGGGCGCGTCTTTCGCGAAGGCCTGCATCAGATAGGCCGCTTTTGCGATATCGCCGAGCAGGACCCCTCCCACGAGGCGGCCGTTGCGAATGACGAGTTTCTTGTAGACGGCCCTTCGGGGCTCGGAGAACTGGATCAGTTCGTCGCCTTCCTGGGGCTCGGGCGAGCCCATCGACGCAAGCTCGATGCCCATGACCTTCAGCTTGGTCGCCAGCTTGGAGCCGTGATAGCGGGCGTCCGGATTGGTTTGAGTCACATGGTCAGCGAAGACCTTGCCCTGCTCCCACAGCGGAGCGACCATGCCATAGACCTTGCCGCGATGCTGGGCGCATTCGCCGAGCGCATAAACGTCGGGATCGTCTTCCGTGCGCATGTGATCGTCGACGACGATGGCGCGTTCGACGGTCAGGCCGGCGCAGAGCCCGATTTCAATATTCGGTCGCACGCCTGCCGCCAGCACGACCAATTCGCAATCCAGCCTCTCGCCGTCCTTGAAGGCGACGCCTGCAACCTCGCTCTCGCCGACGACGCCGACCGTCCGCTTATCGAGATGCACCCGGGCGCCGAGCTCCGCCATGCCGGCCGCGAGCATCGCCCCCGCCGCGGCGTCGAGTTGCTGGTTCATCAGATGCCTGCCGCTGTGGACAACATGCACCTCGCTCATATGCTTCAGCAGGCCATGGGCGGCCTCGAGTCCGAGCAGGCCGCCTCCGATGACGGCGGCGCGTGAGCTTTCCCCGGCGCGCGCCATGATGGCGTTGCAATCATCCATGCTGCGGAAACCGAAGACCCCGGATTTCAACCCTCCGTCGACGCCGCGAACGCCATCGATCGGCGGAATGAAAGGACGGCTTCCTGTCGCGATGAGAAGCTTGTCGTAGCCTTCGCGAAGGCCCGCTTCCGAAACCACGATTTTGGCGGCGCGATCGATCCTGGCTACCGGATCTCCGGCATGCAGGGCGATGTTGCGCTCCCTGTACCAGTCCAGCGGATTCATGAAGATTTCACTCGCGTCCTGCTCGCCGCTCAAGACGCTGGAAAGCATGATCCTGTTGTAATTGCCGTAGGGCTCGGCGCCGAAGATCACGATGTCGAAGAGATCGGCGCCGCCCCGGAGGAGAACCTCCTCTACAGCGCGCACGCCGGCCATGCCGTTGCCGACGACCACGAGTTTTTTCTTGGCCATCCCGGCCTCCCGAGTGGAATTTCAGGTCATATTTCCACCAATCCGACATCAACCATGATGAAGCCGGCGACGCCCCCCGGCGCGGCAAGAAAAATATCTATCCTGGTGTCGGGAGGCAGGTCCTCGACCACTGCCAGCGGAACATGGGTTCCGGCCTTCGACCCGATTGCGAAATAGCGCATGGGTGCGCCGTCGCGCATCAATATTGCGATGATCATTTCGCCGGAGGAATTGCCGCCGCGGAAATAGATCGGCTGCGTTCGCCTGTCGGGCGGGACGATGTAACTCAGTTTTTCGTGCAGAAGTCGGGGCTTGTCGAGTCCTGCTCCGACAAATTCAAATACGCCCTGCAGAAATTGGGGGACGGAGTCGCGCATGACGCCAGCCTCGCATCTCAAGCACCCGAAAATCGGCCCCCTGTGTCAAAATTAGCCGAAGGCCGACCCCATGGCAAGCAGTATCTCATAATTTGGCGCATTATCGCCAGCTGCCGAAAACCCAGGTGAAGATAGCGAAATTTGGAGTAACGCGTGTTATTGTGCCGTCATCGCTTCCGAGGCTGCGGTCGCGGGCGCGTATAAAATAGTAAAATGGGAGGATTACATGAACTTCAAGACAGCTTTATGCGGCCTGCTGCTCTCGCTGGCTGCGGGCTCGGCTATCGCTGCGACCGAATTGACCGAATACGCCGACAAGGATGGTTACATCGACGTCCAGGCGCTCACCTGCGACCAGCTGGCCAATACGTTTCAGGAAGACGCCGACTACCTCACCGTCTGGTACAGCGGCTGGTACAATGGCCTCGGCAAGAAACACAAAATGAAAGTCGACCGCGCCAGAACCCTGGAGCATGAGGTTATCGTCTACTGCAAGGAAAACAGGGAAAAGAAGGTCATTCAGGCCATCGACGTCGTATTCAAGAAGTATCGCGCCGACCAGGGTATAAAGGCCAACTGACGCTCGCGGCCGAAAACAAATGCGCCCCGACGCCAACCCGCGGCCGGGGCGTTTTTTCAGGATTTGCAGTCCAAATTCGTGCGCGCCGGGGCCCGGACGATGTTTTAGCGACGACCCGAAACCTTGCCGAGGGGCATTGCACGGCAAGGCGCCAACATCAGGAGAGCTCCATGGAAATTACACGCCGCGCCGCCGCAATGGGAGGACTCGGTTTAATTGCGACCGGGGCGTTTTCTCCCCCGAGCTTCGCCTGGGATAATTTCGCGCTCGACGCCATCGAGGACGTCGAAGCTTTCAAGATCGCCTCCGACGCCTACATCTACGGATACCCGCTGGTAACCATGGAAATGACGCGGCGGGTGATGACCAATGTCGCAGCCCCCGAGGGCACGCGCGCGCCGATGGGTCAGATCATCAAGCTTCGGCAGTATCCCGACGCGTCGTTCCGTGACGTCACCGCGCCCAACGCCGACACACTTTACACCACTGCCTTTTTCGATGTCGGCGACGAACCCTGGGTTCTCGAGGCGCCCGACATGGAAGGACGCTATTTCCTCCTGCCGATGCTCGACGGATGGACCGATGTGTTCCAGGACCCCGGCGCTCGGACGACCGGAACCAAGGCGCAGACCTACCTGATTTCCAGCGCAAGTTGGAAGGGGAAGGTTCCCCCGGCGTGAAGCATCTGGTCTCTTCCACCAGCATCGTCTGGCTGTTGGGCCGCATCTACTGCACCGGTTCCGCGGAAGATTACGCAGCGGTCCACGCGCTTCAGGACAAATTCAGGCTCTACCCGCTCAGCGCCTCAGGCAAGCCCTGGACGCCGCCCGGCGGCAAGATCGATCCCTCGGTCGACATGAAGACGCCGGTTCGAGATCAGGTCGACCGCTTGACGGCGACGCAGTTCTTCAAGCTTCTCGCGGAGCTGATGAAGCGCAATCCGCCTTCGCCCAAGGACGCGCCGGCGCTCGCCCGTTTCGCGGAAATCGGCCTTGTCCCCGGCCAGGACTTCGACGGCAAGGCGATCGACGACCGATGGGAGACGCGGATCCCGAAAATCTCGCGCGACCGCATCATGTTTCACTTCAAGTTCAGCGACGGCGACGTAACCAATGTCAACGGCTGGAGTTACACGATCAAGACCGGTCTCTACGGAACCGATTATATCCAGCGCGCATTGGTCACGGTTATCGGCCTGGGCGCAAACAGGCCTCAAGACGCAGTCTATCCGACGTCGCTGAAACCCTCGACGTTCGAAAGCTACGAAGGGTCGAAAAAATATGTGATGCGGTTTCCGCCGGGACAACAGCCGCCGGCGAAAGGCTTCTGGTCGCTCACGATGTACGACGAAAACTATTTCTTCGTCGCCAATCCGATCAATCGCTATTCGATGAGCATGCGCACCAATCCGAAGCTGGAGAAAGACGGGTCTCTGATCGTCCACATCCAGCATGAGTCGCCGGGGCCGGACAAGGAGGCGAACTGGCTGCCGGCGCCGGAGGGCAAGTTCGTGCTGATGCTTCGTATGTACTGGCCCAGCGAGAAGAAACCGTCGATTCTCGATGGGTCCTGGACGATACCGCCGGTGACGACGGCGAGCTGACGCATCGCGAAAACAAAGACGCCCCGCCGTCGCATTCCCGGGCGGCGGATTTTGCCTGCTCTATTAAAAAAACTGCGATCCCCGGTTGAAAAAGCTGTGGAAATTCTCCTGCGCATGCGTCAGAACTCGCATGCGCAGGAAGCCCCTGAATTTCTCTCAGGGACTAAAACGCAAGATTTCAGGACGCTCGGGCGCTCGGGCAAAATTCAATCGAAAGTCATATGCATGTTTACATGTAAAGTGCCCGACGAAGCGGGCATCCGCCGCCTCACGAAAATCGAGCATCATTTATTCGATGGCGTTTCCTTATCGAAGGAGCGAATACGAGAAATACATGAATTCTGCCCAGAAATGTTCTGCGTCATTGAAAATGAGGATGCCAATATCGTCGGCTATTCAACCATATTTACAATGGCTCCCGAACAAGCGCTCCACTTTATTTCCGGAAGCATATCGGAGCCGGACCTTTCTCCTGAATTGCTGATCACGCCCTCGGACGACAATTTCAGCAAAACCCATGCCTATATCGGAT
Source organism: Methylocystis heyeri (assembly GCF_004802635.2). Taxonomy (NCBI): domain Bacteria; kingdom Pseudomonadati; phylum Pseudomonadota; class Alphaproteobacteria; order Hyphomicrobiales; family Methylocystaceae; genus Methylocystis; species Methylocystis heyeri. Next base: position 601,538 of record NZ_CP046052.1, on the reverse strand, counting down.
CGGTTGTCGTAACAGGGGATTTCAACGTCATAACCCGGTCTGTGTTGTTGTCCAGCTTACTTTCCTGGCGCATGACGCAGATGACGCGTCTCGCGCTCCGCCGGCTTCCCGTATTCATGATCGCCGCGTCCGAGAACGGGAGCCAATTGATTCGGTTCGTCGGCGCCCGAATCCTCAAAGAGGCCGCCGAGCGGGAGGACGGCGCCCCCGTTTACGGTCGAACCATAACGCCCAGCTTCATGAATCGCGCCAACAAGGCGCTTCAGCGCTGCTTGTCTTCCGGATTTGTAAAGATGGACTATTCGGGATGTTCACGAAGTTGCGCCGACAGCTGAAAGCCGGTTGAACGCCGGGTCGGATGCTTCGTCCGCCGGCAAAAGAGGTCTCGAAGGGCTTCGAGCGACGCCGTCCTCAACGACAATGAGTCGGCTCTTCGTTCAGCGCGCCGCCTTTCGCCATCCTGCGGCGACCGCCTGGGCTTCCGAGCAGAACCAGCGCTTGCCGTCGCCCTTCATCGTCACGCGAGCATAGCCTCGCCCATTAGGCAGATGGTAAATCCTCTCGCCCCGGCTGTTCACGTTGCCCTTGATCGCGCAGGCCGCGCCGCCGCGTTCCGGCGCAGGGGCGCCGGCCGACGCCGTCCAAGGGTCGGCCGCGGTCCATATGGCGTCGAAACGCGCCTCGAACGCAGCGACGGCTTTGGGGCTATCGCGCAGGACGATGAGGTCGTTGTCCTGCTTCTTCAGACCCGAGGCCGAAAGATTCGCCGACCCCGACCGCAGCGCGACGCGGTCGATCGCATAGGCCTTGAGATGCATGTAGGGGCCCGGCGGCTTCATGCGGACGCCGCCCGACAGGGGCCGAAGCAGTTCGAGGGCGTGGTTCTGGCCGGGATCCAGGACGAGCCGCACCGCGACTCCGCGTCGTCGCGCGTCGATCAGCGCCTCGATGACCGGGCGATCCGTCAGCGTGTAGGCGGCGATATCGATGCTCTTGCGCGCCGACCGTAGCAGAGCGAGGTCGATCCGCTCGAGATTTTCTACCGGCGCATAGTGGATCTCCGCCTCGCCGGCGAAGACCGCCGCAGAGGCTGTCGCGGCGAAAACCGTGAATGCGTAATAAAGGCATGTCCGGCGCGACACGCTGCATCCCCTCCAATGTTCGCTGCTTCGAAAGCACGGCCTCGATAACAGAACAAATAAAGAACAAAAGAGCCGAAGTCCAGCCCCTCGAAACGTCCTTTCCTCTTGAAGAGGCGCCATCGCTCTCCATATGCCATCCAGCTGGAGTGCACAGGGATGGCGGAGATACAGAGGCTGCGCGAAAAGGTCGGAGAGACCGAAAAGGTCACCGTCAATGTGGGTTACGTCGACCTCGGTCATATCGACCTTCTGGTGCGCGAAGGGTTCTACTCTAACCGCACGGATCTTATCCGTACGGCTATTCGCAACCAGCTCGCCAACCATTCGGATGCGATCAGGCAATCGATCGTCCGCAACACGCTCGAACTCGGCTTGAGGAAATTCACGCGCGAAGAGCTGGAAGCGGTCGAGGCCGCCGGCCGCAAACTGCGCATACAGGTGATCGGGCTCGCCGTCATAGCCGACGACGTTACGCCCGAACTCGCGAGGAAGGCGATCGACTCGATCACCGTTCTCGGGGCGCTTCAGGCAAGCGCATCGGTAAAGGCTGCGCTCGCGGACCGAATAAGCTGAGCAATCTCCCTCAAAATCAGGCGTGATCAATGCAACCCTTCACCGGCAATGCAATCGAAGAGGCAATGAGGCTCGCCCGCGAGCAAAACCCGATCGGAGCGACGCGCCTGCTGTTGAACCGCCTCTCCGTGGGCCGCTTCAAAACGCCCACGCAACCGGCGCCTGAAGAACGGGGAAATCCAGCGCAGCCCCGCATAGATTCCAGGGTCGGCGTCACATCCGGCGCCGAAGGCCCCGCCACACGCTTGCGCATGCCCCTCGGAGAGACGCTGGCGCGCCTGCGCAGCGGCGAAGTCCCGAGCTTTGGGCTGGACCCGGAGGCCCTCTCGAAACTCGGCAAAAGGCCGAAGGTGCTGGTTCCCGAAGGAGCCTCCTATCTTTCACGCGAGTTTATCGGGACGGCGGGAGCCCGACGTTACAAGGTCTATGTGCCGAGCAAATTGCGCGGCGCCAGGGCCCCGCTCCTCGTGATGCTTCACGGCTGCACACAGAATCCGGACGATTTCGCGGTTGGAACCGGAATGAACCGTCTTGCCGAAGAACTCGGGTTTATCGTCGCTTATCCGGAGCAGCCGGCCGCCGATAATCAGATGCGGTGCTGGAATTGGTTCGACCAAAAGCATCAGCTGAGGGATTGTGGCGAGCCGAGCATCATCGCCGGCCTCACCCGCGCTCTGATTTCCGAGATGAACCTTGATCGTGAACGCGTCTTCGTCGCCGGCCTTTCCGCCGGCGGCGCCATGGCCGATGTGATGAGCGTGACCTATCCGGACCTCTACGCCGCCGCGGGCATCCATTCGGGCCTGGCCTATGGGGTCGCCGCCGACCAGGCCTCGGCCTTCATGGCGATGAGCGGAAAATCACAACAATGCCGGCAACGCTTTGCACGCAACCGCGTTCGAACCGTCATTTTTCACGGCGCTCGCGACGCCAAGGTGCACCCGATCAACGCGGAACGGATTCTGACCGAAGCGCGCGCGGGAATTTCTGGCGACTGTGAGGAGACGACGCAGCGGGGAATGTCGAACGGGCTTCAATATCAGCGCACGGTCGTGGCCGATGCCGCAGGCGTCCAGCTGGAATATTGGGCCATAGAAGGCTTGGGGCATGCGTGGTGTGGAGGCTCGCCGGAAGGGTCGCATACCGAGCGCCGCGGACCCGACGCTTCTCGCGAAATGCTGCGCTTTTTTCTGGAAAGCTGAATTTGGAGAATGGCGGAGAGGGAGGGATTTGAACCCCCGATACGGTTGCCCGTATGCCGCATTTCGAGTGCGGTGCATTCAACCACTCTGCCACCTCTCCGGCGGGCGGCTCGCGGTCCTGGTGGACCGTGGCCGCTTACGTGGTCTGCGGGCAGATAACATGCGTCGGCGCGCGCAATCAAGCCAGGAATGATCTTTCGCCCAAGAAACTGCGCCCGCCCCTGCGCGCCTCGACCGCATGCCCCGCAAGTCGCTGTTTGGCGAAGCGTTAACCTTAATGATGTCTAATGAATTTTGCGGGGGGCTCCTGTCCGCGAAGCCTTCGGCGGCCATGGGTCGGCCCCGGAGAGCGGCGGGAGCGGCCCGCAGTTCGTGAGTTTTGGCGACGTCGGCTGAAACAAGCCGTCAGGAACCGTGTCATGGCGCTGCGCGAAAAGTCTTACCAATTCGTAGAAGCAACCTCGGACTTCGTGGTCCACTTCAGCCGCGGCCAGTATCGCAGGCGATTCGATGTGTCGCCGCTGGCGCTTCTCGGCGGGATCTCCGCCGTGCTGGTCGGCGCGGCGGCCCTGGGCGCCGCAGGTTATATGATCTTCCGCGACGATCTCGTCGCCAATCTGGTCGAGCGCCAGACCCAGATGCAATACGCCTATGAGGACCGGCTCGCGGCCGCGCGGCTGAGACTCGACCAGGTGACGAGCCGGCAGTTCATCGACCAGGACACGGTCGAAGGCAAAGTCCAGAACCTCGTCATCCGCCAGGCCATGCTGGAAACGCGCGCCGCCGTGGTGGCGCAGCTCGTCGAGCACACGGCCCGCGATCCCGTCGCGACCGTCGCCAGCGCCCGCCCGGGCGAGAGCGTCGTGAAAAAGGGAGCCGCGCCAGCCGCCGCCGGAGCGACGACGCTTTCCGCCGTCCCGGCTTCCGGCCTCGGTCTCGCGCCTCCGCCCAAGATTTCCGCCGAGGAGCAGATCGAGCAGGTCGGAGGGAAACCCCACCCCGAAGGCATGGATCTGCGTCTCGGCCACGAGAGCGAACCGGGCAAGAACGCGCAGCGCCCCGGCCAGAACGAGGCTTACGAAACCGGAACGCCGATGCCCGCCTCCAGCCGCAAGAGCTCCGCTCTCACCGAGGCCGCCGATCCCGCCCTGCCGATGCCGACGCGCCTCGCCAGCCTCGCGGTTTCGCTCGACCGCGTCGAAAAGGAGCAGGCCGCCGGGCTTTCCAACATCGTCAAGCCGGCGCTGGACGCCGCGGTCAAACTGCGCCGCGCCTTCGACGTGGCGGGCCTGCCGGTCGAAAAATACCTCGGCAAGAACAAGGCGCGCGCCGGCGCGACGACGACGGCGGTGGGCGGGCCTTTCGTCCCGGCCGATCCCAGAGGCGGATCGTTCGAACGCGACCTCGCCACCGCACAGACCGCCGTGGCGACGCTGGACGGGCTGCGCCGCGCCCTGCCCAGCGTGCCGCTGCGCAAGCCGCTGAACGGCGAACTGCAGATGACCTCCACCTTCGGCTATCGCACCGATCCGTTTCTCGGCCGTCCGGCGCTGCACAGCGGCGTCGATCTGCGCGAGGAATACGGAACCCCCGCCCGCGCCACCGCGGCCGGCGTCGTGCTTTCCGCGGGACCGACCGGCGGCTACGGCAATATGGTGGAAATCGACCATGGCGGCGGCCTCACCACCCGCTACGCTCATCTCTCCTCCATCGCCGTCTCGCCGGGGCAGCAGGTCTCCCCCGGCGCCACTGTGGGCCGGGTGGGCTCGACCGGCCGCTCCACCGGGCCTCATCTGCATTATGAGGTGCGCATCGACGGCGAGGCGGTCGATCCCGCGCGCTTCCTGCGCGCCGCTACGGCGCTGAACGGCATGGCGCAATAAATACGAAGGGCTCGTCCCGCGAGGCGTTTCACTCGATTCGGAAAGCCGCTAAACAGCGGGGATGAGCCTCTCCTCCGAAGAAATCGAACGATACGCGCGTCACCTCGTCCTGCGCGAGGTCGGCGGGCCGGGTCAGCAGAAGCTTCGCAAGGCGCGCGTCCTGGTGGTGGGCGCCGGCGGGCTGGGCGCGCCGCTGCTGCAATATCTCGCCGCCGCCGGGCTCGGAACTCTCGGAATCGTCGACGACGACGACGTGTCGCTGTCCAATCTGCAGCGCCAGGTGCTTTACGGCGCGGAGGACATCGGCCAGCCCAAGGTCGAGCGCGCCGAGGCGGCGATAAGGCGGCTCAATCCTCATGTGACAGTGGAGCGGCGGCGCCTGCGCATCGACGCCCAAAACGCGCGCGAACTCGTCCGCGACTATGACATCGTGGCCGACGGATCGGATAATTTCGCGACCCGCTATGCGGTGTCGGACGCCTGTTTCCATGAAAAGAAGCCTCTCGTCACCGCCGCGGTCGGGGGCTTCGACGCCTCGCTGACCACGCTGCGGCCTTTCGAGAAGGACGCGGGGGGCCGCCCCAATCCGACCTATCGCTGCCTGTTCCCCTCCCCGCCCCCGCCCGGCGCCGTGCCGACCTGCGAGCAGGCCGGAGTGCTCGGCGCCCTCACCGGCATGGTCGGCGCCATGATGGCGCTGGAGGTCGTCCGGGAAATCGTCGGCTTCGGCGAGGGACTGGTCGGGCGCCTGCTGCTGATCGATACGCGCGCGATGCGCTTCGAGACCATCAGATACGGCCACGATCCCGACAATCCGCTTTCCGGGGCCGGGAAGTAGCGGCGGCGCGAAGGGGGCCGCCGCAGCGGCCCTGTCATGTCAGACCGCCGCTATAACCGCGATCTCGACCTTGTAATCCGGCGCGACCAGCTTGGCTTCCACCGTGGCGCGGGCGGGCGGATTGATTTTGTCGACCCAGACGTCCCAGACGCCGTTCATCTCGGCGAAGGTCGAGATATCAGCCAGATAAATGGTGGCGGAAATGATCTTGGCCTTTTCGCTTCCCGCCTCGGCCAGAATCGAATCGATCAGCGCGAGAATCTCCCCGGTCTGGTCCTTGACCGAGCCGCCCTTGGTTTTCTCGGCCACCTGGCCGGCGGTGAAAATCGTGTCGCCGTGCACCACGGCCTTGCTCATGCGGGGTCCCGCGCCGATGCGCTTGATCTTCGACATTAAATCCTCCTTCGAGCGCGTTTTGCGATCGAACGACTCGTTCGATCGACGAGAAATCGCGCCAAGTGAAAAAGCGGAGCGAATTTCCGTCGAAAACGGCCCGCTGGAATTCGCTCTGGTCGCCGCCGGTTTAGGCGAAGGCGCCCGCAGGAGCAAGCTTTCCGGGCGATCCGGCGGCCTTGGCCTTGGTCGCTGACATAAAATCGAAAAGAATGCCCGCAAGGGGCTGGACAAGACGCCGACCGCTTTCTATAAGCCGCTCCACGTTGCGTCGCTGACGCACACGCCCGGGTAGCTCAGTTGGTAGAGCATGCGACTGAAAATCGCAGTGTCGATGGTTCGATTCCGTCCCCGGGCACCACTCCCCGCCTAAAAAAGTTCAAGGACAACCCTACCCGCCCCGGCTTGACGTCGGTGGGCGCTCAGCCGCCCCATTTTTTCCCGGGGTGGAATGCTTCTTTACGTGCTTGCGCGCCTCGTCGCTACAAGCGCCGCCGATTGAATTCGTCTTCCCCGAACGGCCGCGGATACGCCATATTGGCGCCATTTCGTGTCGGCTTCGCCGCCGACGAAAGCATTTTCTTTCAGGAGCGCCTTTCATGTCTCGATATCCCGATCTCATCGGACCAAAACCGCCGATAAAGAAACTGCCCTTTTTCACCGCGATGCGCGCGATGAAAGACAATCCCATCGCGACGCTTCCGCTGGCGGCTTATCAGCGACCGTTCTGGGAGGCGAAGAGCATCTTCGGCGCTCAGCTGCTCGTCAGCGAGCCCGCCGGAATCAAGCGCGTCCTCGTCGACAATGCCGCGAACTACGCCAAGGCGCCGCTCGACGCGCGCATTCTCGGCACGGCCTTCGGAGATGGGCTGCTGGCAAGCGAGGGCGACAAATGGCGTGCGCATCGGCGCGTGATGTCGCCGGCTTTCGATCCGCGCGCCGTCGCCTCCTATGCGCCGGTCGTCACCCGCGCGACCGAGGCGCGGCTCGAGGACTGGGATGCGATGGAAAACGGCGCCGAGATCGATATTGCGCGCGAGATGACCACGCTGATGCTGGGGATCATCTCGCGCACGATGTTCTCGACGGACAGCGAATGCCTGCAGGGGCGCCTCGATGAAACCCTCCGCAAATGCATCGCCGAACTGAGTTTCGGCTTCCAGCATCTCGCGCCCGTGATCGGGCCCTTGCTGATGAAGCGCAAGCTCGCTCGCGTGCGCGCCAATTTCGAGGCCGTGGATGCTGTGATGCAAGGCTTGATCCGCAGTCGGGACAAGCGCACGGGGCAGCCGCCTAGAGACCTGCTCGATCGGCTGATCGCCGCGACCGACGCCGACACGGGCTTTCGCATGACGGACGAAGAAGTGCGCGACGAGGTCGTCATCGTCTTCCTCGCGGGACATGAAACCAGCGCTCTCGCCGCGACCTATGCCTGGTATCTCCTGTCGCTCCACGCTGAAGCGGAAGCTACTCTCCACGCCGAACTCGACGCCGTGCTCGGCGGCCGCACGCCGACATACGACGACCTCGAAAAACTCGTCTATACGCGCATGGTCGTGGATGAGGCGCTGCGGCTCTATCCACCCGCGCCGCTGCTTTCGAGCCGCATCGCACGCGAAGACGACGAGATTTGCGGCGTTCGGGTCGCCAAAGGCATGGAGATCGTCATCTCGCCATGGGTGACGCAGCGACACAGGACGCTTTGGGACGATCCCGACCGCTTCGATCCCTGGCGCTTCTCGCGCGAGCGCAGCCAAGCGCGCCCGCGCTATGCCTATTTGCCCTTCGGCGCGGGACCGCGCGTCTGCATCGGCGCGCAATTCGCCATCGCCGAGGTCATGCTCCTCCTCGGCGCCATGGCGCAACGCTATCGGCTGAAGCTCACCCCCGGGCAGGATATCGTTTTGGATCTTCGGATCACGCAGCGTCCTCGCGACGGGATTCGCATGCGATTGGAGCGCAGGGGCTGAGCCGATTCGCCCCGACCCTCGAGGCGCGGCGGCCAGCGTGGTTCCTTGTCCGCATTGTTGGACTTATAGTCGTGTGTTGCAAGTCACAGCATTACGCGCAGGCGGACTCGCACGGGAGGGACGTATTGCTAGAGGCTCTCTGGAAACGCCTGAATGGTTGGAGACTGACCCGGTTTTGGGAGGCGGTCGGACGGACCGCGGCGGCGGCGGATGAAGAGGACGCCGAAAAGACGCAAAGCAGCGCGGCGGCGACGGCCCCGATCATCTGGCTGTTGGGAAAGACGGGTTCGGGCAAGAGTTCCATCGCCTCCGCCCTGACCGGAGACCCCAAAGCGACCATTGGGGAGGGCTACAAGCCATGCACCGCCCGATCCGCCATTTACGACTGGCCCAGAGAAGCGCCGATCTTACGATTCCTGGACACCAGAGGGCTTGGAGAGGCTGACTACGATCCCGCCGAAGATATCGCCTATGCCGAAGCACAAACCCATATCCTGCTTGTCGCGGCGAAGATATCAGACCCGTCGCAAGGCGAAGTCGTTTCGGTCGTCGAAAAAATAAGGCTCAAACATCCAGAGTGGCCAATCGTCGTCGCGCAAACGACGTTGCACGCCCTTTATCCTCGCGGCGAAACGCATCCGCCCACCTATCCTTATGCGGGAACCGACGCCGATGACCGGAACATCGCGCTGCCGACGGATCTTCGCCGCGCCCTTCGTTATCAGCGCGAACTCTTTGCAAGAATCGCAGGTCGCGCCCCAATTTTCGTGCCGCTCGATTTCACCTTGCCTGAAGACGGTCATGTCCCAATCGGTTTTGGCGACGAGACGCTGAAGGCGGCGCTCATAAAGACCGGCGCCGATGTTTTGCGAAAGATCGAGGAGAACTTCGCCGAAGAGGCGAATGACGAAATCGCCCGACAAGCGCATCCGTTTATTCTAGGCTATGCCGCCGCGGCGGGGGCGTCGGGAGCCGTCCCGATACCCATCGTCGGGATCGGCGCCCTTGCAAGTTCGGTCGGCCTTATGCTGCACGCCTTGGCGAGCCGCTACGAGATGGACTGGAATCGGATGCGGATCTCGCAATTCGCGGGCGCAATCGGTTTAGGCGCAGCCGGCGGCTTTGCTTTCAGATATGGGCTCGGCGAACTGGTGAAGCTTATTCCAATCCAGGGAACGATAGCCGGCGGCGCCCTCAACGCGGCAGGCGCCTCCGCACTGGTTTACGCAATCGGGATCGCGGCTTGCGTCTATCTGGGAGAGATACGCAAAGGCCAAATCGTGTCGTCGGAGAAAATCCGTCGCGCTTTCGAGGACGCGTTCGCGAGGTCTCAGGCGAAGAAGCCGAAAGCCGACCGGTCGTAGGGGACGAAGGCGATGCTCAAGAATTCCATATTTGGGCGTTATTGGCGAGAAGCAGCCTATTTCGCGGCGATCCTTCTGCCCTGGTTGGCTTTGGCGCCGCTCGGCTTCTATTGGTTATGGCGAAGCGCGCTGCTCTACTGGTGGCTTCTTCTCGCCTCTGCCTTTGGCGTAGCGGCATTCGCTTTGAGGCGGAGCATTGCGGCGAATGTAAAAGCCGAAACTGAAAAGATTGCCGAACAGGCGTCGCCAGTCTCGAATGAATGGGGGCCGAAAGAAAAAGAAGCCTGGCGATTGGTGGAAAATATCGCCAGAGAGTCTGAGCCGCTGACCGAGTCAACGCGGGCCATCGCGCTCATGGAGCAGACCGTGGACGCGGTAGCTGAATTTTTCCATGAGGATGCGGCGCAAGCGCGCTTCAGGATCACCCTCCCGGAAATGTTGTTGCTGACAGAGCGGGTGTCGCGCGACTTGCGCGCCGCAGCCGTGAAATATCTTCCGGGAGCGCGAGAAATCCAAATCAGCCACCTGCTTTGGTTGAAGGAGAGATATGATCGTCATGGCCCATGGGTGAAAATTGCGCACCCCTATTTTACCAATTTTCTTCGTTTGAGCAGATGGACGCGGCCCGAAAGCGCGCTGCTGTCCGAGGCCACGGGCCGGCTTGCAGGACCAGTCGTTGACTTCGTGACTTTACGGCTGCGCTCCGAATTCACCGCCCTGCTTGTCCGCGAAACTGGTAGAGCGGCGATCGACCTCTACTCGGGGCGCCTTCGGCTTGCCCCACAAGAAATTCAATCCGCGGCGCAAGCCGAAAATTCGGGAGCGGCTCGCGATCTCGTCGGTCCGATCAGGGTCCTTCTTGCAGGGCAAGTGAATGCAGGCAAATCAAGCCTGCTGAATGCGATCGCGGGACAGGCGCAGCGAAGCGTGGGAGTAACGCCGATCCGGGATATTCCGGCGGAGGTGACGCTGACCCTGGCGGGCCGTCCCGAGGTCGTTCTGATCGACACGCCCGGCATCGGCGACAAGCTCTGGACTCTCGATATCTTTGCCGATCAACGCGCGAAAGCGGATTTGATCCTCTGGGTCGTCTCGGCCACCCAGCCGGCATCTGCGCCCGATCTGAGCGCATTGCGGGCGACTCGTGATGAATTCCAACAGAAGGGACGCCACATGCCTCCGGTGCTTTGTGCGGTGACCCACATCGACGAGCTGCGCCCGGCGAACGAATGGAATCCGCCATACGACCTCACGCAGACCGATGACGCCAAGGCCGCTCGGATTCGAGAGGCGATCGACCACATCGGCGCTACCCTGAAAATTGACCGTGAGCGCATTGTTCCCGTCTGTGTGCGTGACCTCGATATGGCCTATAACGTCGACCTTCTCTGGAGCTTGATTGCGATGCATCTGGACGATGCGCGCTTTGCTAAGCTGGATCGGCTTCTCCAAGACGCTCGGGCCTTTTCGAGCAAAAGAGTATTGGAACAAATGGCGGCGGCCGGGCGATGGCTGAGCAAGGCTGTCCTCTTCGAGAAACGCTGAAGACGAGCCCGCGGCGGAGAAACCGACATGCCGACTACCTATCTCCCCCGGGTCAATGCGACGGAACACGAGGCTCTGCGGCGCCTCGTCGGCAACTACCCGGCCGACACTTACGAAAAATGGCTTTATCTCCAGGCCAAGGAGATCGGCAATTGGGAGAGGAGCGGATGGGAAGTTGTCTTGATCGATGTCAGCGCGGATGATTTTGTCCGCTATTGCCGTGAGACAGGGGCAAGTCCCAACTTCCATACATTCAGGGGCATTGCCTCCGCCAAGGCGATAGGAAAGTTCAGTTGACGCGCGATCGGAGCGTATAACGGTTCGCGCGAGAAGAAGACGCGAGCAAATATGAATGCCCGTTTTCCTTTCGCGCCTCTTGCCCCGGCTCCTCACCCTGACCCTCTCCCCGCTTGCGGGGAGAGGGAAGCGCCCATCGCTGCGATCACACCGTCTCGAAGTGAAGCATCATGCCCATGTCTTCATGTTCGACGAGGTGGCAGTGGTAGGGATATCTGCCCTTATATTCCGGCGGGAACCAGACCAGCAGCTCGACGAGTTCATTGGATTGAATCCGCGTCGTGTCGTGCCTCGCAATGTCGTCTGAATCGACGGCGGGCCTCGGCGCCGGAACATAACGCCATTTCCCCGCCGCATCCGCCTGGAGCGCATAGCGGTTCGTCACCACGAAATTCACGAGATGCAGATGGAAAGGATGCATGTCGGGAAGCTTGCCGTTCGGCTCCGGCTGCGCGTTGCCGATATTGGCCACATACCAGCGCTCATAGGTTCCCGCTTGCGGCTTGACGACTTCGCCCTGGAACAGCCGCCCATATTTGAACAGCGGCGGATGGCCATGGGGATTTTCCGTGATGAGCGGCCACAGCGGGTCCTGGGTCCTTGGCGCGTGGGTCTCGTCCTCGGGATGAAAGAAGGTCGCGCGCGACACCCTGTATTCCTTGAGATCCGAGGGCCCGCCCCGCTCCGTCGAAGCGAGTTGCGCATCGAAAGGAAGCTTGAAGGCTTTGGCGGGATCGCCCAGGGGATTTCCCCGGATCATTTCCCAGATCTGGGTGTCGCGCCAGGGCAGGCCTGTGATCGGGTTTGACCGCGTGCCGGGATCGCCGGCCTTGCCCTCGGTGTCGTTCATCAGCAGGATCAGCCGGTTCTTAACGATCCCGCCGTTCCTCGGATCGCAGCCGAGGCGCTGCCTGGCCGCATCCCAAACAAAACCGTCGCCGCAGGCGTAATGCGCCAGCACTTCGTCGAGGTCCTTCCGCATCGCCGCGTCGAGAGCGGGCGTCGCGCCCATCCCGCTCATGCCCGCGGGGTCGGCGAAACGGAACTGCATGACGTAAAGCTGCGGGAAAGCCGCGGCGTCCTTGATGTTGGCGGCGCTGCCCGCGTCGGTCGACGCCAGCACCGACTCGGTTTCGGTCTGAAAGATCGGCTCCGCGGCGCCCGGATCGGCGGCCAGCCCTTTCAGCGCCAGATTATAGAGAACGAGCGGCGGGCTCTTGCCGTCGAAGCTCGAGAAATCCACCAGCACATCCAGCCGCTCTCCGGGGGCGAGCAGCAGATAGTCGGTCTCCTTCAGCCGCAGGGACTTCGCGTAGAGACCGCCGTCGTTGCCGATGACGGTGAAAAGGTCGCTGCGCCAGATCTTGCCGCCTGCCGCGCCGGTGGGCTCGGCCAGCGCCAGAGCATAGCTGCGCGCATTGGAGCCGTTGAGCAGACGCAGCCTGTATATGCCGGGATGCACATGTGCGTGGGGCGTCTGGCGGCCGTTGACGAAGATCGTCCGCCCCAGATACTCGGGCCGGTCGAAGTCGGTTATCTTCGAGCCGTCCGAGCTGTAGACCGGCGCGAGACCGGCAAAATAATCGAAGCTTTTGCCGTCGCCTGCAAGGATGCGATCCTGGACGACGAGCGGCAGCTCCTGGGCCTCGGAGCCGATCAGGTTGAAGATGTCCGCATCAGACTGGTCGCGCAGGAAATAGACCCCGGCAAGCCCGGCGTGCACCTGAGGCGCGGTGTTGTCCATGCCGTGATCGTGGAACCACAGCATCGCCGCGCGCTGGTCGTTGGGCCAGTGATAGGTCCGCTGCATCGGAAAGCCGAAAGGGTTGCTCGAAAAGCTCGCCGGCTCCAGCGGCCAGCCGTCCGAGTCATGGGGGACCTTGCCGCCATGAAGATGCGCCACGACGCCGACCGAGAAATTCATCGAGGACCATTGCGGAAGCTGCTCGGCGTCGATCTTCGCCATCGGCAGCGGATCGATCGGCGGGTCGATCAGCGTCCGCGCAGCTCCGGGCTTGGCGGGCGGCATCGCCGGCATGGAGCCGAGCATATTGACGAAGGAAATCTTCAGCGGCTGTCCCCGCGTCACATTGAGGACCGGGCCGAGGTAATTCGCCAGCAGGCCGGGGACGTCCTTGAGCGAGCCCTGCCGCACATAGCACCAGGCGTTGGTCTTGCCGGCGTCGGGAGAGACGCCTTCCGCCAGAGCGACGCCGCGCGCTTCCACGCGCAGGATGACATGTCCAAGGGCGGCGGTCTCTCCGGTGGATACGATGTCGAGAGCGGCGGCAGGCAAATGTTCGTCGAATGAAACGGGCATTTTTAAGCTCCGTGAGAAGGAAAGTCGTAGGAAATTCTCAAAACGTGGCGAGCGGCAGCATATGAATCGAAATCGCCCGGTTCAAGCCCGTCGACGGCAAGTCAAAATGCCGCAGAAGCGGCCCTGCGGCGCATGGGGCGGCGGCCTATCGGGCGAGGTCGGAGAATTCGGGATGCCGGGCGAGAAAATCCGCCACGAACGAGCAGCTGGCGAGAACTTTGTAATTTTCCTCGCGCGCGATCTCCAGGGCGCCTCGCACCAGCCGCGACGCCACGCCCTTGCCGCGCAGTTCCGGCGGGCTGTGCGTATGCGTGAAATCCATTACGCCGTCCTCGACGCGAAAATCCGCAATCGCGGTGCGTCCATCGACTTCGAGCTCGAAACGCCCGAGGGCGGCGTTCTTCCTGACGCCGCCATGCTTCGGCGCGTCCTGTTTCGCACCTGCGCCGGACTCCGACATCGCTCTCTCCCGCAAGCTCTCCGAAACGGATTATCGGGCGAAGCCACGGGATTTCCAGCGCCTTTCTCGCGAAGTTGACGTGCGGCGGCCGATAGGCTCCTGATGGCGGGATAAAAATTCGTTTTTCAGGGGATCGGGGTATGCATTTGGGGTCGATTTTCAGGCATTGCCGCGGGCTTTTGCGAGCCGCTTTGTTGCTGGCCGCGACGGGCGCCCCCGCCCTCGCCCAGGTCGCGCCGGCGACGCCTTTCAGCATGAGCACGCTGTATGGTTTTGCGGGCGGGACCGACGCCGCGTTCCCGCAATATGTCACGCTGGCTATCGACGGCAAAGGCGCGCTTTACGGGACGTCGCAATACGGCGGCTCGAACGGGCTCGGCGCGGTTTTCAAGCTGACGCCGCCCGGGTTTGGCCAAACCGCCTGGACCGAGACGGTGATCCACAGCTTCTCCAGCGCCGACGGCGCCGCCCCACTTGCTGGGCTGATTTTCGATTCTCAAGGGTCGCTCTACGGCACGACGCTGAGGGGCGGCGCTTCCGCCAACTGTCCCGGCGGTTGCGGCACGGCCTTCAAACTGACGCCGCCCGTCACGCCCGCTGCGCCCTGGACCTTCACTACGATCTTCAACTCCGACATAGGCACGACGGGCTCGACGCTTCTCGGCGGGCTCGTGTTCGACGGCCTCGGCGCGCTTTATGGAAGCGCGGTGCAAGGCGGCTTCTATGGCGGCGGCGTCGTTTATCAGCTCACGCCTTCCGGCCTGGGTCAATGGACTTCCGCCGCGATCTACAATTTCAGCGGCGCCGACGGCGGTTTTCCCTCCTCGACGCTCATTACGGACACGAGCGGCGCGCTTTACGGAACGACCTCGTTCGGCGGCCCCGCCGGAGCCGGCGTCGTGTTCAAGCTGATGCGCAGCGGCACGGGCTGCACGCCCGTGACTCCCAATCTCTGGTGCCAGACCGTGCTCTACGCTTTCACCGGGGGAGTCGACGGAGGAAGCGCGTTCGGCGGCGTCGTCATGGATAAGAGCGGCGCTCTCTACGGGGCGACCAAAAACGGCGGCACGTACAACTTCGGCGTCATATTCAAATTGACGCCGCCCGCGACACAATGGACACAGACGACGCTCTACACTTTCACCGGCGGCAAGGACGGCGCGACGTCCTTCGGCCCCCTCACCCTGGCGGGCGGAGCGCTTTACGGCACAACCGCATATGGCAATGGAGGCGGCTGCGGCGGAAACGGTTGCGGCGCTCTGTTCCAGCTTCGCCCGCCGGCCGCCCCCGCGACAAATTGGACCCTCGCAACGCTGCACGGTTTCTCCGGAGCCGCAGACGGCGGAAATCCTCTCGGCGGGCTCGCTTTCGGCGCGCTCGGCTATGGCTTCGGCGCAGCCGTCTATGGCGTCACCTCCTACGGCGGCGCCAATGGCCTCGGTACGATCTTCGCACTGCAATGTGCGCATCCGGCGCGGGAGGTCTTCGGCGGCGCGCAGCACGTCGCCTGCGCGCAATAAGGCCCTCGCTCCGACACAGGGCAGTCGGGTGAAGGACGGAACCTTTCGATGTGGGGCGAATACCTCCCTTTGGCGGGGAGGTCGATCGGCAAAGCCGATCGGGTGGGTGGTAAAAGGCGCAAAATAGGGCGGAAAACCACCCCGCCCCGCCGCTTCGCGGCGACCCTCCTCCTCAAGGGTAGGGTAATAGCCCTTCACCCGATCGCCCTGCGCTCCGACCCAAGGAGACGGGACCAGACATGACGCAGTTTTTCAGCTTGGCGGTCGCTCCGCATCGGGCCATGGGCGAGGTGATCCTGCTGGCCGTTTCCGGTCAGCCGGAACGGCGTTTCACCCGCCAGGAAGCGCTTACCGTCTCCCGCGCGCTCAAAGCCGTGGCCGAAGGCCAGAGTTCCGAGCGCCAGATCTATATGAGCCCGATCGCCAGCGACCACGACTTCGAAGCCCTGGCCGAAGCGGGCGGCGTCGCGGTGACGTCCCCGGGCCGCGACGCCGTGACGCTGGATTGGGACCAGACCCGCGCCCTCGCGCGAGAGCTGCAAGCTCTCGCCGAAGGCTCTGCCTGATCATTCGGCGACGTCGACCGGGGGCTCGATGCGACGGCTGAGTTCGGACATCTTGCGGTAGCGTTCCTGCCAATCGCTCGGGCCGTTGGAAGGCGAGACCTGAACCGCCGTGACCTTGTATTCCGGGCAATTGGTCGCCCAGTCCGAATTGTCGGTCGTCACCACATTGGTCTGGCACAGCGGATGGTGAAAGGTGGTGTAGACCACGCCGGGCGCGACGCGATCGGTGATCTTGGCATGCAGCGTGGTCTCGCCCGCCCGGCTTTGTACGCGCACCCAGTCGCCGTCGCGCACGCCGCGCATCTCGGCGTCCTGTGGATTGATCTCCAGCACGTCTTCGGGGTGCCACTGTCTGTTTTCGGTGCGGCGGGTCTGCGCGCCGACATTATATTGCGAGAGGATGCGCCCGGTCGTCAGCAGCAGGGGGAACCGCGGACCGCTACGCTCCTGGGTCGGAACATATTCGGTGATGACGAACTTGCCCTTGCCTCTCGCAAATCCCTCGATATGCATGATCGGCATTCCGTCGGGCGAAGCGTCGTTGCACGGCCACTGGACTGAGCCGACCTCTTCCAGCTTCTCATAAGTCGCATGGGCGAAGGCCGGCGTCAGGCGCGCGATTTCGGCCATGATTTCGCTGGGATGGGAATAATTCCAGTCGCAGCCGACAGCCTTTGCGAGAAGCTGGGTCGACTCCCAGTCGGCGTAGCCCGCCTTGGGGCTCATCACGCGCCGCACGCGCTGGATGCGCCGCTCCGCATTGATGAAGCACCCGTCCTTTTCAAGGAAGCTCGCGCCCGGAAGCAGCACATGGGCGTAATTTGCGGTTTCGTTCAGAAAGAGATCCTGGACGACGAGACATTCGAGCGCCCCAAGCCCCGCCGACACATGCTTGATATCGGGGTCGGACTGCAGAATGTCCTCGCCCTGCACATAGAGGCCCTTGAACACGCCGTCGACCGCGGCGTCGAACATGTTGGGGATGCGCAGGCCGGGCTCTGCATCGAGCGTCACGCCCCAGGCCTGTTCGAAACTGCGCCGCACGTCGTCGTTGGAGACATGGCGGTAGCCGGGGAATTCATGCGGGAAAGAGCCCATGTCGCATGAACCCTGAACGTTGTTCTGACCACGCAGCGGATTGACGCCCACGCCGCGCCGGCCGAGATTTCCGGTCGCCATGGCGAGATTGGCGATCCCCATCACCGTCGTCGATCCCTGGCTGTGCTCGGTGACGCCGAGACCGTAATAGATCGTGGCGTTGCCGCCCGTGGCGTAGAGCCGCGCGGCCTGCCGCACGAGATGAGCCGCTACCCCGGTATGCTTTTCGACCGCCTCGGGGCTGTTGCGTTCCTCGGAAACAAAAGCGGCCCAGTCCAGATATTCGTCCCAGTCGCAGCGCTCGCGGACGAAAGCCTCGTTCGCCAGCCCCTCGGTGACGATGACATGGGCCAATGCCGTGACCATCGCGACATTGGTTCCAGGGCGCAGCGCCAGATGATAGTCGGCCTCGATATGTGGCGAGCGAACCAGCTCGGTGCGCCGCGGATCGATGACGATGAGCCTCGCTCCGGCGCGCAAACGCTTCTTGATCTGCGAACCGACGACCGGATGGGCGTCGGTCGGATTGCAGCCGATGATCAGGACGACATCGGCTTCCTCGACCGAGTCGAAGTCCTGCGTCCCCGCCGACGTGCCGAAAGCCTGGCTGAGACCATAGCCGGTAGGCGAATGACAGACTCTGGCGCAGGTGTCGACATTGTTGTTGCCGAAGCCTGAACGGATCAGCTTCTGGACCAGATAGGTCTCCTCGACGGTGCAGCGCGAAGAGGTGATGCCGCCGACCGAGAGCCGGCCGTATTTGGCCTGAATGCGCTTGAACTCGTAGGCCGCGTGGTTGATCGCAGTCTCCCAGCTAACCTCCCGCCACGGGTCGGTGATTTTCTCGCGGATCATCGGAGAGCGCACGCGGTCGCGATGCAGCGCATATCCATAGGCGAAACGGCCCTTGATGCAGCTGTGGCCGTGATTGGCCTTGCCGTCTTTCCAGGGAACCATGCGCACGATTTCTTCCCCGCGCATCTCCGCCTTGAAGGTGCAGCCGACGCCGCAATAGGCGCAGGTGGTGACGGCGGAGTGCTCCGGCTGGCCGATCTCGATGACCGAATTTTCGATGAGGGTCGCGGTCGGGCAGACCTGCACGCAGGCCCCGCAGGAAACGCATTCCGATTCCATATAGGCTTCGCCCATTCCGGGCGAAACGCGGCTGCCGAACCCCCGGCCCTCGATGCTCAGCGCGAAAGTCCCCTGCACTTCGGCGCAGGCGCGAACGCAGCGATTGCAGACGATGCATTTGGCGGGGTCATAGGTGAAATAGGGATTGGATTTGTCCTTTGGCCGCCAATCCCGGTTATGCTCGCCATCCCTGCGCGCGGATATGTGATTTCGTCCGTCGGCGTCGTAGCGGACCTTGCGCAGATTCACCGCGCCGGCCATTTGCTGGAGTTCGCAATCTCCATTCGCGGCGCAGGTGAGACAGTCGAGCGGGTGGTCGGAGATATAGAGTTCCATGACGCCGCGCCGGACGGCGTCGAGGCGCGGCGAATGGGTCTTGACCGCCATTCCGGGCGCGACGGGCGTCGTGCAGGAGGCGGGAAGGCCGTTGCGCCCCTCGATCTCGATGAGACAGAGCCGGCAGGAGCCGAAGGTTTTCAAACTGTCGGTCGCGCAGAGCTTGGGGATTTCGACTCCGACGCCCATCGCCGCCCGCATGATCGAGGTTCCCTCGGGGACAGAGACCTCATGGCCGTCGATCGTCAGGGCGACCAGCTTTTCCGACTTCGACTCAGGCGTGCCGTAATCCAATTCCTTGATGAGAGTCATCGTCGCTGTACCCTTTGCGGCTCGCGCCTCTGCGCAGGCCGGCTCGCGTTTATTATGTAATCACTTTACATAACAGCCTGCGAAGCGCAAAACGTCAATAAAGCCGTTCCATGGGGCTATTCAGCGGACCTATGAAGAAGAACGGACCGCATGCACCCGCCATCGATTGCGTAAATATATATTCTTTCTATATGATGAGACGCCCGCGCGACCCCTGGAAATCCGACCCCGCCCGGGAGCTCCTTTCCAAGCAAGCCGGTCTCGGCTTATTGCTCGGGCGCATGAACGAGAGCCGATCACGATGAACGCCGACAAAGGACCCGCTTCCTTCTTCAACGCCCTTTCGCAGGCCTTTGGCGAAACCCTCGCCTCGGCCGGCGGGCAACCCGAAGCGATCGGGCGCCTCTGCCTTCAGGCTTTCGACAGTTTCGACAAAAATGTAGCGATTCAGGCCGAGGACGCGCCGGCGGTCGCCTGCCAGGGCGAATGCGCAGCCTGCTGCACGCTGCGCGTGGTCGCGACGGCGCCGGAGGTCTTTCTCGTCGCCCGCTTCATCGAGGTCAACGCCGCCTCGTTCGAGCAGCGCGGCATGGATATTCGCAGCAGGATCGCCGAGCTGGACGCCGACGCGGGCGGTTTGTCGGAGCAACAGCGCATGTCCTTGCGGCGCGACTGTCCTTTCATCGAAAACGGGCTCTGTCTCGCCTATCGCGTGAGGCCCCTCGCCTGCCGCGGCCACGCCTCCTTCGATAGGGAGGCCTGCGAAAAAGCAGCCCAAGGCGAAAATGTGCAGGCCCCGGTGTCCTCTCCCCATCTCATGGTTCGCAGCCTGGTCCAGAACGCGATGATGTCGGCGCTGCGCGAGGCGGGCCTCGCCTGGCGGCCCTATGAGCTTGCCGGGGCGCTGAATCTCGCGCTCTCCAACCCTGAGGCGCTGGACCAGTGGCTCGCCGGTGGGGACCCTCTCGCCGCCGCGGCGGTCGGCGATTTCGACATCGACGAGGCCGCCAAGACCTTCGACGACATAGCGGCGGCATAGAAAGAAGATTTCCCCGGCGCCTGCTTGCTATCCCGGCCAGGATCAATGGTGTGGCGTTCGCGCCCGATTGCCGTTAAAGCTCGCCCTGCGCATCACAGGAGAAAACCAACCCATGCCGACGCCCATCGACGGTCCCAAAGTCGCTGCGAAATCCGGCGTCGCAAAGCAACTGGTCGTTTTCCTCCATGGCTACGGCGCCGACGGCAACGACCTCATCGAGATCGGGCGGCAGTGGCGCAATTTTCTTCCCGACGCCGATTTCGTTTCGCCCCACGCCCCTGAACGCTGTTCAATGTCTCCAGGCGGCAGGCAATGGTTTCCCCTCACCATGCGCGATCCCGAGGAGCGCTGGAAAGGCGTGGTCTCGGCGCGCCCGACTCTCGACGCCTTCATCGACCAGGAACTGGCCAAGCGGGGCCTCGACGAGAGGTCCCTGGCCCTGGTCGGCTTCAGCCAGGGCACGATGATGGCCCTCCACGCCGGCCTTCGCCGCAGCGTCGCGCCGCGGGCGATCCTGGGCTATTCCGGCGTTCTCGTGACCGGGCCGGAAACCGCCGGAGAGGCCAGAGTGGCTCAGAACCCGCCGCCTGCGATCATGCTGGTCCATGGCGAGGAAGACGATCTCATCCCCGCCCAGGCCTTGTTCCTGTCCAGCAATCTGCTGGGGGAAATGGGGCTTCCCGCGCAATGGCATCTTTCCCCCGGCCTCGGCCACGGCATCGACAATGTCGGGCTGGTGCATGGCGCGCTTTTCCTCGCCCAGAGCTTCGGCGTGCCCGTGGAGTTCGGCCCCCGCGCAGCGGGGTAAGACTGCCGCGCCGCAGGCACGCAGCGCCCAGCCCCCACACCGCCGGATCATTTGGTCACAACTCCCTGCCCAGGGCGGCGACGGCGGCTTCCACAGCCTGATCGAGCGGCGTGTGGGGCTCGTCGCCGATCAAGCCGACGAGCTTTCCATTGTTCAGCCGCAGCGGTTCAAGCCAGAGGTAGCGCATCTCCAGCAACTCACGCAAAAAGGGCGACAAGGGCGACAACAGGCGGAACGGGAGCCACGGGAGCGGGCGAACGGCGCCGCGCCCGCCCAGCGCTCGACGGACGGCCTCGGCCATTTCCACTCCCGGCTCCACCCAGTGGCCGCCAAAATGAACCGCCTCCCAGGCCGGCAGTGACGCCTCGATCTCGATCAGCCGCGTCATCGCCTCGGCCAGATCCGGCAGATAGGCCCAGGCATGGCCGACATCGAAGCGGCCGGGATAGCGGATCGGGCCGTCCGGCTTCGCCGGCGCAATGACCTCGGCGAACCACGAACCACGCGCTCCGCCGCCGAAAAAGTCGCCGGCGCGCACGACCAGCGCCCTCATCCGGCCGCGCTGGCTCGCGTCCCGCAGCATCGCCTCCATCTCGACCCGGATCGCGCCCTTGCGGGTCAGAGGATGCTGGGGCGAGTCCTCGTCGATCACGGCGCCGGCGTCAGGGCCGAAATTATACACATTGCCAGGAAACACGAGACGAGCCCGGGCCTGTTCTGCGGCGGCGATGGAGTTCGCCAGCATCGGCAGGCCCCATTTCCGCCAATGGCGATACATGGGCGGGTTGGCGCCGTGGAAGACGATGTCCGCCCCTTCGGCGGCTGCGACCACCGTCTCCGTATCCAACGCATCGCCGCAGACCCATTGGATCTCGTCCGGCCAGTGCGCAAATTTGGCGGGATCGCGAACCAGCGCGCGAATCGTCCAGCCCCGCGCGAGCATGGCGCGAGCAGCCGCGCCGCCGATCGCTCCGCCAATTCCGATAACCAGAACAGCGCCCTTCCGCCCAACCATCTTCGGATGCTCCTGTTGCGCCAACGGGAAGCAAGATCGCAAAAGCTCAAGTCAGAAGAAATTGTATAAAGCTGCAGATTATGTATTCGTATTTGTATGACGTCGTCGCCCCCCTGGGATCTCTACCGGTCCTTTCTCGCCGTGATGCGGAACGGCACTCTGACCGCCGCCGCCGCCCGGCTCGGCATGAGCCAGCCCAGTCTCGGCCGGCATGTGGACGCCTTGGAGGCGGCATTGGGAATGGCGCTGTTCACGCGCTCGCGCCACGGCCTGACCCCGACCGCGCAGGCTCTCGAACTGCTGCCCCACGCGGAGGCCATGGCGGCCGCAGCCGAGGCTCTGGCCCGCGCTGCCTCCGGGGAGACAGAAGGAACAACAGGTTCGGTCCGACTTTCGGCCAGCGAGATCATGGGGCTCGAGGCACTGCCGCCCATGCTGGCGTCCTTCCGGCGCCGCCATCCCGGAGTCACGTTGGAGCTGTCGCTGACCAACCGGGTGGAAGACCTGTTGCGCCGGGACGCCGATATCGCGATCCGCCACCTGCGCCCCCGCCAGGAGGCGCTGGTCGCCAGGAGGATCGGCGAGGTGGCGATAGGGCTGTTCGCGCATCGAAGCTATGTCGCCCTCCACGGCGCTCCGGAAAGCCAAGAAGAATTGCTCAGCCACGCTTTGATCGGCTGGGACAGGGAGGTTGGCGTGGCGGCCGAGGCGATCGCGGACTTTCCCCTCGGACACGAGGACTTTCGAATCCGCTGCGATAGCCATCCCGGGCAGTTGGCGGCCCTGCGGGCGGGGCTCGGCATCGGCGCCTGCCAGATCCCCATTGCGGCGCGCGATCCGGATCTGCTTCCCGTGCTGGCCGACCGGTTCCGCCTCCCCCTGGAGATCTGGTTGTGCGTCCATGAGGATCTGCGGGCGAGTCGGCGGATCCGCCTGCTGATGGATCATCTCGCCGAGGGTTTGTCGGCCTATGTCGCGCGGTGAGCGGCGGCGCTAAAAGTGTTTTCGAGCGAAGTGGATACCGGCTCGCGTGAAGAAAACACGATTAAACAAAGACGCTAGGAACTCGCGACCTTGTCCCGACGGTTCGACATTGCGGAGGAAATCTCGCCGGCCGAGTCTGGTTCGGCCACCGGGCGCATCTGCGGAATCCTGAAGCCGATCAGGGCCAGCCACTGCGCCATCAACTCCCTGCCCCTCTGCGCATGAGGCTTTTGAACCTTCGGCTCCCTAGCCGGCTCAACGCTGGCGGCGCCCGCGGCCAAAGCGACGCGAGGCGGTGCGCCTTTGAATACGAAGCTGCGGCGCGCCTCGTGATAGGCTGGATCGGGACCGAAGAAATTTTCCCTCATTCGCGCCAGTTCCTCGGCGCGATAGCGCGCCAGGGGCTTGACCTGCTCGTCGCGCATGCGCGCGTCGTGTTTGGCCTTCAGCATCGCCCAGAACTCGGAATCCTGCGCGAGCCGCTGCGCATGGACCGCCAGTTCGGCCTCGAATTCCTCGACGCCGTTTCCGAAGGCGGCGTCGATAAAGCCGAATTCGCAGGCCGTTCTTACGCCCATCGGCCGGCATGACCGGATGAGCTCGAGCGCTTTTTCACGCCCCACCCGCCGCGGCAGCAGATAGGTCCAGTATTCGGAGCCATAAAGCTCGCCCATGCCGCGGTAATGCGGATTGAGCACAACCCCCTTCCTGGCGAAGACCCGGTCCGCCGCGAGGGCGAGTATGGCGCCGCCGGCTCCGGCATTGCCGCGCAGCCCCGCGACCACGAGATGCGAGAATGTGTTGACGATCTCGCAGACCAGATCATCGATGGCGTTGATGTTGCGCCAGGATTCCTGCGCGGGGTCGGCGCTCGCCTCGATCACGTTCAGATGGATGCCGTTCGACCAGAAATCGGCGCCGCCCGTCAGCGCGATCACCTTGGTCGGACGCGAACGAGCGTAAAGAAAGGCGTCGCGCAGACGACGGCACTGATCGACGCTCATCGCCCCATTGTAGAAATCGAAAGAGAGAAATCCGACCTCGCCCTCTTCGCGATAGATTATCTCTCGATAGGTTCGACGGTCGGAGGGCGCGTCGATCTCCAGGGGAGCATCCGGCGCAGCGTCCAGCAACCGCCCCAGGACTTGGGCCGCCGGCAGCTTTATTCCGGCGATGCGGCAAAATTCCGCGTCGCAGGCGGCGCATTCGCCATCCGCCTCGGCGAGCCGGCAGAACTCTGTCTGCGTCGCGCGGTCGCCTCTGAGCTTGAGATGGGAAATCCAAACCGCTCCGTCTCTTGCGCCGATGCATATGGCGCCGTCGCGCCGCGCCAGAACTTCGCCCGGCGGT
This sequence comes from Methylocystis heyeri, assembly GCF_004802635.2. NCBI lineage: Bacteria > Pseudomonadati > Pseudomonadota > Alphaproteobacteria > Hyphomicrobiales > Methylocystaceae > Methylocystis > Methylocystis heyeri. Next base: position 577,389 of record NZ_CP046052.1, on the reverse strand, counting down.
CCTTGCAAGGCCTCTTCTTCATGCGCCCCAAAAAGAAAGCATTCGACGCCGAGCACTTTGCCGAGCACGCCGGGAGCGCTGTCGGCCGCGCGCAATTTTCCGACGATCGTCGCTGCGTCATCCCGGCCCCAGTCTATGGCGCGATCACATTGGCGCATGGCGGGCTGGAGACGCCCCACGACATCGGCGCGGGAATAGTCGAGAGGCTCGGGCTGGAAGTTTCCGGACTGGAACCTCTCGATGGCCTGCAGCACGCCGCGCACGGCCGCTTCCGTGACCTGCCGGCGATAAAGGCTGCTTTTCGACGGCGGGCGCGACGGCAAATCGAAATTGCAGGACGCCCATATCGGCCCCGCGTCCATTTCGGCGACCGCCTGCAGAATGGTGACGCCCCAGATCTTCTGGCCGGTCGCGATAGCCCAGTCGAGCGATGACGGCCCCCTGTCGCCCTTCACGCCCGGATGAACGATCAGGCAGACATGCCGCGACCAGACCTCCTCGGGGACGGCCGCTTTGAGCATTGGCGCAACGATGAGATCGGGTTGATTCGCGCCGACTCCCTCGATCATTTGTTCTGGCGTCGCCACGACGCAGACGCGCACCTCATGACCGCGCTCGGTCAGTTCAATGAGCAGGCGCTGGCTCAGACTGTTGTGCGCCGAGGTCAAAAAAAGAATGCGCATGGAAAATCCTCCCATGTTTTTGCTTGGTTGATTGAGAGATTTTTAGAACCTCGCGGAGCGCCTACTGGATCGCGGTCGAACGGAACCGCGCCCTGTAATCCGCCGGGCTGATCTCATAGAGGCGCTGAAAGCTTCGCCGCATCCGCTCGGGATCGCCGAAGCCGCATTCCAGCGCGATCGTCTCTACCGGCAGGAGGGTCTGCTCGAGCTTGCAGCGGGCCGCGTCGGCGCGCGCCTTTTCGGCGAACTGGGCCGGGGTCTGGCCCATTTCCTCGCGAAAAACCCGCGAGAAGTTGCGCGGACTCATGCCCATGCGCTCGGCCAGGGCCGGCACGCTCAAATCCGCTTCCGGGTGGGCCATTATCCAGATATGGAGCTGACGAAATTCCGCCCGGCCGATCCCGTCGGTCGAATAATTGTAGGTTTTGAACTGCGATTGCCCTCCAGGGCGACGAGGAAAGACCACCATCGTCCGCGCGACCGCGAGCATGACATCCGTCCCCATATCCTCCTCGACCAGCGCCAGGGCGAGGTCGATGCCGGCCGTAATGCCGCCGGAGGTGTAGATATTGCCGTCGCGAATGAAGACTTTGGTCGCGTCGACCTCGATCGACGGATAGGTCGCGGCCAGCAGATCGGAATACATCCAATGGGTGGTCGCGCGCCGGCGATGCAACAGGCCGGCCGACGCCAATATGAACGCGCCGGAACAGATCGAGGCGACGCGCCGCGCCCGCGGGGCTATGGAACGCACCCAATCCACCAGTTCCCGGTCCCTGGAGGCCTCCTCCATGCCGGTCCCGCCCGCGACGATCAGAGTGTCGATTCCGTCGCTGATGTCGTTGAAACTCTGGCTGGGAAGAATCGCGAGCCCCGACATGCTTCTGACCGGTTCGCTTCCGCCGGAAATGATCAAGGGGCAGTAGGCCGGCTCGGTCGTCTTTCCGAGCCGCTCGAGCCACTGGCCCGCGAAGTAGAACGCTTCGAACGGGCCGCACAGGTCCAGAATTTGATAATCCGCGAAAATGAGGAAGCCGATCCGGCGGAACCGGCCTGTCTCTTGTGTCGCTCTCTCGATCAGGTTCGGTCTCATAATTTAATGTTCCGCCCGAAAGCGAAATCTCACAAGGAAAAATATCCCTCCTTTTCGGCCAGAATCCCTTGCGCTCGCGGCCCCACGAGCGCATCGGATCGACGAGCCGTCGCGCGATCATAGGGTTGTCGTGAATCGCGTAAAAAGCCCGCCGGCTTTTGCGAAAACGCATTCGAGCCGTGGAAACGACTTCGCCCGGCTCAAGTCTTCTGGCGGCTCTGTCCGAGCTGAGCTTTCAGCTCGCCCTTTTGCGGGCCGAGCCCCGAAAGCGCGCCGCGAAGGCGGGCGGCGCCGACCGGCTCCAGCACGGGCTCCAGGATCGGAACGCTTCGCCTGACCGCCCGCCGCGCGCCGATGGGACGGTAGAGCTGCTTTGTCGCCTCCACGACATGCACGCCTCCGCCCGGCAGGGAGAAACGCCCGGCGATCCGCTCGAAAGCGGGCGCCGACCGCAGGAGCGAGGCGCTGCTGAAGGGAGGAACGTAAAGGGCTTCACCCCAGAATACCGGGAGAAACAGGGTTTCCTGCAGCAGATCGTGCAACTGGCCGCGGGAATAGGGATGGCCGTTGCCGAAAGGCGTGGTGTCGAGCCGCGCCCAAAGCCCGGTGCGGCTCGGCGCGACGATGATCACGCGGCCTCCCGGAGCGAGAATGCGCCAGATTTCTTCGAGCAGATCGCGCGGATGCTCCCCCGTCTCCAGGGCGTGGATCACCAATATGCGGTCGACGCAGGCGTCCGGCAGCGGCATCATGGTCGGGTCGACCAGCGCCGAAGCGGAATGACCATTGCATGGCCAGTGCACCACGCCTTGCGTCGCGGGCATGAAGGCGAGAACCCTCTGGGCCTGAACCCCGGCGAGGTAAGGCGTGGCGTAGCCGACGCCGAGCATGCTGAGGCCGGAGGTCGGTCCGTCCCAACGGGCGCGTATCAGCTTGGCGATAAGCCGTTGGGCCACTTGTCCCAACGGCGAATCATAGAATGCCCGTAAATCGACGACATCGAGAGACATGGGGCGGATAATTGGCTCGAATCGGGGCCAATGCAAGGACAACGACGCGGCCGGAAAAGACAGGCGTTCCCGCCTTCGCCGAATGTCCTATGATAGGGGCCGAAAGCCGGGAGAGATGCGCGATGGCGGTTGAGATTCACCAGTTTATTTGCCTCGACGACAATTTTGGCCTGCTCGTGCACGACGGAGAAACCGGGGCGACCGCTTCGGTGGATGCGCCGGACGGCGACGCCATCGCCGAGGAGGCCAAAAGGCTCGGCTGGCGCCTCACCCATGCGCTGCTCACGCATCACCATCTCGATCATATCGAGGGGGTCCCCGCATTGCGCGCAGCCTTTCCGGAGATCAAAGTATGCGGCGCCCGCAAGGACGCCTATCGGATCGACGGGCTCGACGTCCTGGTCGAGGAAGGCGATGCGATCGAAATCGGCGCCGCCCGCGCGCTGGTTCTGGAGACGCCCGGCCATACCACAGGGCATCTCGCCTACCATTTTAGCGAGGATGAAGCGGTATTCGTCGGGGACACGCTTTTTTCCCTGGGGTGCGGAAGGGTCTTCGAGGGAACCATGGCCACAATGTACGGCTCGCTGGAGAGGCTGGCGTCGCTCCCGGACGAGACCCGGGTCTATTGCGGTCACGAATACACAAAGGCGAATGCGCGCTTCGCGCTCACCGTGGACCCTGAGAACCCGTCTCTCGCCGACCGCGCCCAGAACGTCGACGCCCTGAGGGCCGCGGGGCGATTCACGCTTCCCACCACCATCATGCTGGAGCGCGCGACCAACCCGTTCCTGCGCTGCGAAGACCCCCTCGTCCAGCGCGCCATGGGCATGAGCGACAGCGATCCGGTCGAGGTGTTCGCGAAAATGCGCGAGCGCAAGAACAATTTCCGCGCATGAACGGCTCCGATCCAACCCGAGCCCTCGGCGCCCAAGAGATCGTCGAGATGCTCGCGCTGAAGCCGCATCCAGAGGGCGGCTATTACCGCGAAACCTTCCGTGACGCCGATCTGCCGGGAACGGGACGCGCGGCGTCGACGGCGATATATTTCCTGCTGTGCGCGGGACAAAGCTCGGCCTGGCACCGGGTGGACGCCGCCGAAGCATGGCTTTTCCATGCGGGAGCGCCTCTTCTGCTTTCGCTCTCGGTCGACGGAAAAGCGGCGACCTCCCATCGCCTCGGCGTCGATCTCCTCGCCGGAGAACGTCCGCAATGCGTCGTCCCGCCGGGATGCTGGCAGGCCGCGAAGAGCCTCGGGCCATGGACTCTGGTCAGCTGCACGGTGGCCCCGGGCTTTGAGTTCTCCAAATTCGAGATGGCGGGCGAGAATTTTTCCCCCAGAATCGAGGAAGAGGAAATGGAGAAAGCAAAACCGGCCTGAAATCATGCTGTTGCGTCGCAGTGAAAAACCAGCGGCTCTAACGCCGATTTTACTTTTCGCCGGCATACTGCAGACGCGGGCAGCGCCCAGTCCGGGAATCTGGATTCACTCATGCTTTTGAAACATCTTGCGGTCAAAACCCCGTCCGCGCCGAAGGCGGCGGTTCCCGAACCGGTAGAAATCTCGCCCGAGCCGCAGAGTCCGGATCCGGTCGCCTGGAGCGCGCCGTCGCCCGATACGAACGCCATCGTCAATTCGATCGGGGATCTGGTCTACGAGTGGGATCTCGTCAGCGACCGGCTGGTCTGGGGGGAAAATCTCGCCAGAACGCTCGGCCCCTTGGCGGAAAGCGATCTATCCTCGGGCATGGCCTACGCCCAGATGCTTTCGCCCGAGAGCACGACTTCGCGCTACGACGCCGTCGTCAAATCCGGGCGCATGGATGAAGGCGAGGGCGTTCCGTATCAGGTGGATTACGCCCTTTCCACCCCTCGCGACGCAAGCGCGCGGCGGACGATCTGGATCGAAGACACGGGACGCTGGTTCAGAGGCGAGGACGGCCGGCCGCTGCGGGCCCACGGCGTCGTCCGGGTCATCACCGAGCGGCATCAGAAAGAAACCCGCCTGGCGCAGCAGACGCAGTTCGATCCCCTCACCGGCGTCTTCACCAGAGCCCATCTTTGCGAGCAGGTGCGGCGGATATTCGACGCGTCCGAACGCACCCGCAAACCCTTCGCCATTCTTCTGGTGGCGCTCGAAAATCTGTTCGGGCTCAACCGAACCTACGGCTACGACGCCGGAGACGAGGTGATCGCGGGCCTCGCCAAGCGGCTTTCGGAAAATCTGCGCGCCAACGACATGGTCGCGCGTCACGCCGGCAACAAATTCGCCGTGGTGTTGCAGGACTGCGACGCCGAGCAGCTCAAGGCCATCGCCATCAGAATGATCGAGGCCGTCGCGGCGGCGCCGTTCGAGACCTCTGCCGGCCCGGTCCCGGCCACGGTCCGCATCGGCGGCGTCGTCGGCCCGCGGGAAGGGCGCACGACCCAGGCGCTGTTCCAACACGCCGAGGAAGCCCTCGACGTGGCGCGCCAGCGCAACGGCGAACGCTTCGTCCCCTACACCGCTTCGCTGGCGCGGGAGGACTCCCGCATCCGCGCCTTGCAGATGGCGGACAATATCGTTTCCGCGCTCAACGAGCGCCGGGTGGAGCTCGCCTTCCAGCCCATTGTCCACGCCGGGGACGGACAGACGGCCTTTTACGAGGCGCTCCTGCGCGTGAGGCTGGGCGACGGCTCGGTGGTGACGCCCGGCTCGATCCTGCCGGTGGCTGAAAAAGCCGGTCTGGTCCGGCTTCTCGACCAGCGCGTGCTCGAACTCGCCCTCGTGACCCTCTCCGAGAACGAGACGCTCAATCTTTCCGTCAACGCGTCGCTCGCCAGCATTCTCGATCCCGACTGGCCCGATCGGCTTTCGGCCGGCGTCCAGGCCTATCCCGGCGTCGCCCAAAGACTGACGATCGAGATAACCGAAACCAGCGTGATCGAGGACATCGAAGCTACGAGCCAGGCGATCGCTTCCTGCAAGCGGCTCGGCGTCCATGTGGCGATGGACGACTTCGGCGCCGGCCATACCTCGTTCCGCAATCTGCGCGCGCTCGCGTTCGATCTCGTGAAGATCGACGGCGCCTTCGTGGAGAACATCGTCAATTCCGAGGATGACAGGTTCTTCGTGCGCACGCTGATCGACCTCGCCCGTCATCTCGATCTCAAGATCGTCGCCGAATGGGTGAAGGACGAGGAGACCGCCGGCCTGCTGAGAGGCTGGGGCGTCGATTACTTCCAGGGCTCGCTGTTCGGCTCCGCAGGACCCGAGACGTCGCGACGGCCTTCGCAGCCACCTTCCCCGATGACGGCCGGCGGTTGAATATCCGCCCTTCGCCGCAGCGCATGCGCGCAAAAACCCGGCGGCTTTTGCGCTTGAGCCTGCGCTCCGGCGATCCGGTCCGACGCAATGGCGCGCCGGCGGAAGACGGGCTCACGCCCCGGCGGACAGCTTGTCTATGCGCTTGTTGAGTTCTTCGAGCTGACGCTTGAGTTCGTCCACATCCGCCTGCTGCTTTGCGGTCGCATTGCTGGATTCTTCTCCGGGCGCCGGAGCCGCCGCGCCTTCGGCGACGATGCCGAAAGGATTGAGAATGCTCAAGGCCTGGCGGAACACCACCATGTTCTTGCGGGCCTGCTCCTCCATTGCGGCGAAAGCCTGCCTCGTGGGCTCGGTGAAGGGGCCGGAAGGCAGCGCGGAACTGAGCTGGTCCCTGAACTTCTGCTGGTCGCGGGTGAATTTGTCGATCGAGAATTCGAGATAGCTCGGAACCAGCATCTGCATGGAGTCGCCGTAAAAGCGAATGAGCTGGCGAAGGAAGGAGACAGGCAAGAGGCTTTGCCCGTCTTTTCCTTCCTGCTCGAAGATGATCTGGGTCAGCACCGGCCGGGTGATGTCTTCGCCCGATTTCGCGTCGCAAACGACGAAATCCTCGCCGCGCTTGACCATGGCGGCGAGATCCTCGAGCGTGACATATGTGCTCGTGCCTGTGTCGTATAGACGGCGGTTGGCGTACTTCTTAATGGTCGTCGGTTTTTTTTCGTTGGCCATGATGCGCTTGCGTCGCCTCCCCGTGACGGATCGAGCGCTTTTGCGCCCCTTGCAAAACGATCTATCCCGCACTGCGACGATAGGCACAAAAGCTTCCCTGCGGCAATATTTTCGTCTTGGACGGCTTTCGTTCCGGGCCAAACCGTGCATAACGACGCTAGCGCGCGCGAGGCCGGGCCTCTTGCGCTCCACATTTTCGCCTGCGGCGCAAAAGCGCCCATAGCTCGAAACTCTGAGGGAGATCGACATGACGACCGAAATCGTGATCGTTTCCGCGGCGAGGACCGCCGTTGGATCGTTCAATGGAGCTCTCGGCGGCGTCCCCGCCCATGATCTCGGCGCGGTCGCCGTGAAGGCCGCTCTGGAACGCGCCCAAGTTGCGCCGGCCGAAGTCTGCGAAGTGATCCTGGGCCAGGTGCTCGGCGCCGGCCACGGCCAGAATCCCGCCCGTCAGACCGCGATCAAGGCGGGCGTTCCCGACAGCGCCACCGCCTTCGGAGTCAACCAGGTTTGCGGCTCGGGCCTGCGCGCCGTGGCGCTCGCCGCCCAGCAGATCGTGGCCGGAGACGCCCGCATCGTCGTCGCCGGCGGCCAGGAGAGCATGTCGCTCTCGGCCCACGCCGCGCATCTTCGCTCCGGCACCAAGATGGGCCCGGTCAGCTTCGCCGACACCATGATCGTCGACGGCCTCACCGACGCCTTCAACAACTACCACATGGGCATCACCGCCGAGAACGTCGCGGCCAAGTGGCAGATCAGCCGCGCCGAGCAGGACGCTTTCGCCGTCGCCTCCCAGAACAAGGCCGAGGCGGCCCAGAAGGCCGGCAAGTTCAAGGACGAGATCGTTCCCTATGTGGTCGCCGGCCGCAAGGGCGACGTGACCGTCGACCAGGACGAATACGTTAAGCACGGCGTCACCCTGGAGAGCGTCTCCAAGCTGCGCCCGGCCTTCGCCAAGGACGGCACCGTCACCGCCGCCAACGCCTCGGGCATCAACGACGGCGCCGCGGCCCTCGTGGTCATGACCGCCGAAGAAGCCAAGAAGCGCGGCCTGACGCCTCTCGCCCGCATCGCCGCCTGGGCCACCGCCGGCGTCGATCCGAGCGTCATGGGCTCGGGCCCGATCCCGGCGACCCGCAAGGCGCTGGAAAAGGCCGGCTGGAAGGTTTCGGACCTCGATGTGGTCGAGGCCAACGAGGCTTTCGCCGCCCAGGCCCTCGCGGTCAACAAGGACATCGGTTGGGACCCGGCCATCGTCAACGTCAACGGCGGCGCCATCGCCATCGGACATCCGATCGGGGCCTCCGGAGCGCGCATTCTGACCACCCTGCTCTATGAGTTGCAGCGCCGCGGCTCCGGCAAGGGCCTCGCCACGCTCTGCATCGGCGGCGGCATGGGCATCGCCATGGCGGTCGAACGGTAATTTGCGCAGCGCGTCCGCTTGCTGCGGACGCGCGCCACTGAAAAGCAAAAAGATTCTTCCAAGGAGAAACAAATGTCGAGAACAGCAGTTGTGACCGGCGGCACGCGCGGCATCGGCGAAGCCATTTCCAAGGCGCTGCAGGCGGCTGGTTACAAAGTGGCCGCGACCTATGCCGGCAACGACGAAGCCGCCAACAAGTTCAAGGCGGAAACCGGCATCAATGTCTATAAGTTCGACGTTTCCGACTACGACGCCTGCGCCGCCGGCATCGCCGCCATCGAGAAAGACCTCGGCCCGGTCGAGATTCTGGTCAACAACGCCGGCATCACCAAGGACGGCCTGTTCCACAAGATGGACCTGGCGAAGTGGAAGGCCGTCATCGACACCAATCTGAACTCGCTGTTCAACGTCACCCGCCCGGTCATCAACGGCATGCGCGACCGCGGCTTCGGCCGCATCATCGTGATCTCGTCGATCAACGGCCAGAAGGGTCAGGCCGGCCAGACCAACTATTCCGCCTCCAAGGCGGGCGATATCGGCTTCGTGAAGGCTCTGGCGCAGGAAAGCGCCTCCAAGGGCATCACCGTCAACGCCATCGCTCCCGGCTACATCGCCACCGAAATGGTCAAGGCGGTGCCGCAGGACGTGCTCGACAAGCACATCATCCCGCATATCGCGGTGGGCCGTCTCGGCGAACCCGAGGAAATCGCCCGCGCGGTGGTGTTCCTCGCCGCCGACGACGCCGGCTTCATCACCGGCTCTACGCTGACCGTCAACGGCGGCCAGTATCTGGCCTGAGGTCTTTTGTAAGGCCTGGAAGCTTGGGCGGCGCTCGGGGAACCGGGCGCCGTTTTCGCTTTTGCGTCGAAGGGCGCAACGGATCAGCTCGCCGGTGCGGCATGCACGGCGTCGAGACCTGCACGCACGCCGCGAGCCAACTTCGCAGCTTCGTCGTCGGCCCAGAAATGGACGAAGAACAACCTGGGCTCGTCGTCCAGCATATGGTTGTGCAGGGCCGTGACTTCGATCCCGTTCGACTGGAGCGCTTTCAGCAGAGGCTGGACCTCCCTTGCTGTGGCGACGAAATCTCCCGATATCGCCGCCCTGCCATCGTCGGTAGGTTGGAAGTTGATGGCGTTCGCGATCCCCATGGCGGGAGAAAGCGCCCTGCCCCCAGCGCTGATCCGCTCGGCCTTCGGGACGCTGAACTGAAAGACTCCACCGTTGTTCTTCCCCTGGAAGCCCAGAATCTGCTCGACTTGTCCGACGTCGAAGCCGATTTTCTGGTCTGCCGCGGGAGAAGCCGCGGACGCGTCGAAGGGCGTTTTCGTTTGCGCGAGGGCTTCGCGAAGCGTTTTGGCGAGTTGCGCCGGATCGCCGTGCCCGCCGACATGCATATAAAAGGTCGCGGGGGTCGCTCGAAACAGGTGGTTATGTAACGCCGTCACCTGCACGCCGCCCGCGAGCAGCGATTTCATGACGGGGCCGACTTCGTTTTCGGTCAGCACGAGATCGCCCATCATCATGGCCGCGTCTCCAGCCGGCTCGAAAGCGACCCATCCTCCGAGAGCGAGGCCGGGCTTTATATCGACATTCTCCAGCTTCACATGAAGATCGCCGCGCGGAAAACCGTATTTATGAACCGCGCCGATGACGGTAGCCTTCTTTCCGAGAGCGGCGTCGACCTGCAGCCAATCGGTTTCAGCAAGGGCGAAGGAGTTGGGAAAAAGGGCCGCGAAAAACGCAATGCCAATGAGCGCTTGTTTCATAACTGACCATTTCCGGGCATCAAATTGCGAGGACAGTTTCGCAAGTAGGGGCTAATCCCGAAACATCCAGAGCAAGCGGGGGGAGCGTGTCGCAGGTGTGACGATAGCGAAAAGGGCGTCATTGTGAGCCGCAGGCGAAGTAATTCAGACACAATATTTATTCCGTACACAAGCGAACTAAACGCAATTGCAGCGCTGGCGTGGCTCTGGATTGCTTCGCTTTGCTCGCAATGACGTGCGAGCAATCAGCTTTTGTTGGTCAGTCGTCTATCGCACGCAATAGGCGCGCTGCATTGCGCGGGCTCGACAGCAAGTAAGCGGTCTCCTCGAAGGCGGCGTAATCCTCCAACGATACGAGAACCGCCGCCGGCTTGCCGTGATCGCGCGTGATCAGCACAGGCTCATGGTTCGTCGCCACATGATTTGATGCGTATGCTGATCACTCCTCCATCTTCAACGCCGCGATAAAGGCCTCCTGCGGGATTTCCACGCGGCCGAACTGCCGCATCTTCTTCTTGCCTTCCTTCTGCTTTTCCAGAAGCTTGCGCTTGCGGGTGGCGTCGCCGCCATAGCATTTGGCGGTCACGTCCTTGCGGAAGGCGCGGACGGTCTCGCGGGCGATGATCTTGCCGCCGAGCGCCGCCTGGATCGGCACCTGGAACATATGAGGCGGAATCAGCTCCTTGAGCTTCTCGCACATCTGCCGGCCCCGCCCTTCCGCGCGGGTGCGGTGCACCAGCATCGAAAGCGCGTCCACGGGCTCGGAATTGACCAGAATGCTCATCTTGACGAGATCGCCGGCGCGATAGTCCGTGAGCTGGTAATCGAAGCTGGCGTAGCCCTTGGAGATGGATTTGAGGCGGTCGTAAAAGTCGAACACGACCTCGTTGAGGGGCAGGTCGTAGATCGCCATGGCGCGCTTGCCGACATAATTGAGATCGACCTGAACGCCGCGCCGATCCTGGCAGAGTTTCAGCACCGAGCCGAGATAGTCGTCCGGCGTCATGATCGTGGCCCTGATCCAGGGCTCCTGGATTTCCTCGATCTTGACCACGTCGGGCATGTCGGCGGGATTGTGGAGCTCGATTTCGTCGCCATTGGTGAGCTTGAGCCGGTAAACCACCGACGGCGCCGTGGCGATGAGATCGAGATTGAACTCGCGGCTGAGACGCTCCTGAATGATCTCGAGGTGCAGCAGGCCGAGGAAGCCGCAGCGGAAGCCGAAGCCGAGCGCAGCGGAGGTCTCCATCTCGAAGGAGAAGCTGGCGTCGTTGAGCCTGAGCTTCGCGATCGCGGCGCGCAAATCCTCGAAATCGGCCGCATCCACCGGAAAAAGGCCGCAGAACACCACCGGCTGGGCCGGCTTGTAGCCCGGGAGCGCCTCGGCGCAGGGCTTGCGGTCGTCGGTGATGGTGTCGCCGACGCGGGTGTCGGCGACCTGCTTGATCTGGGCGGTGATGAAGCCGATTTCGCCCGGCCCGAGCTGGGCGACGTCCTGCATCTTGGGGCGGAAAACGCCGATCTTGTCGACCTCGTAATGGGCGTCCGTGCCCATCATCTTGATTTTTTGGCCCTTCTTCAGCACGCCGTCGAATATGCGCACCAGCACCACGACGCCGAGATAGGCGTCGTACCAGCTGTCGACGAGTCCGGCCTTGAGCGGCGCGCTTTCGTCTCCTTTCGGCGGCGGCAGGTGGGTGACGATCGCCTCCAGCACGTCCTCGATGCCGATGCCGGTCTTGGCCGAAATCAGCACGGCGTCGGTGGCGTCGAGACCGATCACGTCCTCGATCTGCTGCTTAATGCGGTCGGGTTCGGCCGCCGGCAGGTCGATCTTGTTGAGCACCGGCACGATTTCATGGCCGGCGTCCAGCGCCTGATAGACATTGGCCAGGGTCTGCGCCTCGACGCCCTGGCTGGCGTCCACCACCAGCAGCGAGCCTTCGCAGGCGTGCAGCGACCGCGACACTTCATAGGCGAAGTCGACATGGCCGGGAGTGTCCATGAGGTTCAGGACGTAATCCCTGCCGTCCTTGGCCCGATACTGGAGCCGGACGGTCTGGGCCTTGATAGTGATGCCGCGCTCGCGCTCGATATCCATGGAGTCGAGCACCTGCTCGACCATGTCGCGCGCCGCAACCGCGCCGGTCACCTGAATGAGGCGGTCGGCGAGAGTCGATTTGCCGTGGTCGATATGGGCGACAATCGAGAAATTGCGGATATTGTCGATGCTGTGGCTGGTCATGGCGCACCCCGATAGCAGCGCGGGGCCACGAATGGAAGTGCGCAGAAACGGCCGGGCCGAGTTCCGCAACAGCGCGCGCCGGCCGACCGGAGAAAAAAGCCTCCTCGGGCGCGAGGAGCCCGCCGAAACAGAGCGTTCCGGCGGGCTCCAATGTTCCGAACCTGCGGCGCGGGCTTATTTCTTGGCGAGGCGCGTCTCGATTTCCGCCAGCAGCTTCTGAGACAGCGCCTTGGCGCGCGGCAGACCCTCGGCCTTCAGCCATTTGGCGAAGGCGATCGTCAATTGCACGGCGAGGCAGCCGAGCTTGGTCAGGACTTCGACGGTTTTGTCGAACCAGGGCAGCGCCGGGTGATTCGCGGGGATCTTCGAGCGCAAAAACGCGACGCCGGCCGTGGTTTTCTGCCGGGCGACCTCCCAGAGCAGGACCAGTGGATCATTGCCGGGCTTCGCTTCGAGGAGCTTGCGGAGATTGGCGGCTTCGGCGCTCGCCTCCTCCGCGCGCCGCTGCGCTTCGGAAAGCGAGCGACGAGTCGACTCGACCTCCGAAGCCAGTCGGGAGTTTTCCGAGCCGAGACGCTCGCGCTCGGCGGTTTCAGCGGCGAGTCGGCTGCGGATATCGTCCCGCTCGCGCGAAATCACGTTGGCTTTTTCAATGATCTCCGCCTTTTCGAAGGCTTGGCGATCACGGTCCGCGGAGATGCTTTTCAGTTGCTCCTGCAAGGCGCCGACATCGATGGTCGCGGCGGCGAAATTCTCGCTTGCGGGGGTCTCAGTTTCGTCAGACAGGGCAGCCTCCTGATATTGACCCGACTCAAGCGCGGGCGGTGATTACAAAGCGGGCACGCGAACTACTACTCTGGCTTTGTTTAAAAATGATACACATTCGTTTCTCCGATTCGGCAACAAAAACTTTTGCCGGCGCAGCTTTGCCGCCTGCTCGGCCCCGGGCCTGCGGCGCGACGCCGAAGCTTGGGGGAAATCAGTGGTCTTTATGTTCCGGTTTTCTGACTTCGGCGCCGGCGGACTTCAGCAAGGCCAGACAATCGGCCGGCTTGGCGAGGCAATGCTCGCGCGCCGCGCCCATCAGCTTCGCCGCCGCGGCCCGCTGCAGCTCCGACAAGGGCTCCTGCCTCCCGATTTTGCTCCCGTTTTCGCCGATCGCGCGGGCCGGCGAAACGGCCGAAGCCATCAGCGCGCTCAACTCGCCCTTGTTCACCGCAAAGTAAACCAGCGCGATGGCTATGAAGCATTTGAGAAGAAAACCCACCGTCCGCTCCTGAACGCCCGCCGAAAGCGGCGCTGCGCAGGAGCATTGCGGTCAAATCCTTTCGCAAAGATGAATTCGTCCGCCGCCGGAAATTCGGCGCGCGTCAACGGCTTGCAAACCATGAGGCGAGATCGCGCCCGCGCTTTCGCCGGCATAAACAAGACGGGCGCTGCGTTTAGCAGTCACTTAACGACGATCTGAAAAGGTGGCGTCGTAAGGGAGCGTCGCTGTGCGTAATACATTGAAGCTTGCATCTACCGCCGTGCTGCAGAGCCTGGATCAACTGACCCCGCATAAGGACGGCAGGCATCCTGTGCAGCAGGCGCGTCAGAAGTTTTTCGTGGCCGCACGGCTCGCCGTCGGCTTATGCGTGCTCGCCGCCGGCCCCGCGCTGCTCTATCTTCACGGCCTGCCGAGCCTTCAGCATGCGGCGCAATACACCCTGGCGCTGACGCCCCTGGCCTCGATCGTGATCCTGAAAACCACGGGCAGTCTGAGGCTGGCTCAGGATCTCTCGATCTGCGGATGGCTGGCGCTCGCGGTAAGCGTCAGCGCCACGACCGCCGGCCAGGAAGCCGTTTCGCTCTCCCTGCTGACGATCGCTCTCATCGAAGCGGCCCTGACCATGGACATAGTGATGGTCGCGGGAGTCATCGGCCTCACCCTCACTCTTATCGTCGTTGGCGCCGCCTCTCCCAACTATATGACCGAAGAAGCCCTCGCCCTTCGCGCGAACGTCGCCATGAGCGTCACCCCTCTGATGATCTACATGGCCGCCCTGGCGGCGGGAGCCATTCTGGTCGAGCATGCGAGAGCCCGGGCCGACCGGCGCAACGCCAGGGACCTGCGGCTGCTCACCGACGCGATCGGAGACATCGTGGTCCATTTCGACCGCACGGGAGCGGTTTCCTCGATCGTCGGCGACACCCACAAGGCTTATGGGCTCGAAACGCGCGACCTCCTCGGAAGGGGTTTCTTTTATCGCGTTCATGTCGCCGACCGGCCGGCTTTTCTGAAGCTGGTCTCGGACGCCGTTTCCGGGGGGGCGCCGGCCCACGCGGTGCTGCGCCTGCACGTCGGCGCTTCGCAGAACGCCTCCGGCTACATCGAGCCCGTGTTCAACTTCTTCGACGCGCGCACATGCCACGTCGAGACCAAGGATCTCGACGAAAACGGCGCGCCCGTGGTCTGCATCCTGCGCGACATCACGGCGACGAAGCGGGCCGAGGAAGAAATCGCAGCGGCGCGGCGCGAGAGCGAACTCGCCATGGCGAGCAAGACCAGATTTCTGGCCAATGTGAGCCACGAGCTGCGCACGCCGCTCAACGCCATCATCGGCTTTTCGGAAATGCTCGGAAGCAAGGACCTCGAGCCCCAGGACCCGGAAAAGCGCCGGGAATACGCCAGGATCATTCGCGACTCCGGCAATCATCTGCACGAAGTCGTCAACTCCATCCTCGACATGTCGAAGATCGAGTCCGGCTCCATGCAGATTTTCCCGGAGCCTTTCTCGATGCCCGCCCTGGTCGAGCAATGCTGCGATATGATCCAGATCAAGGCCGATCACGGCCAGGTCGGGCTCCTGCGCGAATATCCCTTGGACATGAGCGAACTCGTGGCCGACAAGCGCGCCTGCAAGCAGATCCTCATCAATCTCCTGTCCAATGCGGTGAAATTCACGCCGCCGAACGGCACGGTGACCGTGCGCCTCTGGATCGAAGGGAACAACCTCGCGGTTTCCGTCGCCGACACCGGCATCGGAATAGCTCCCCCCGACCTCGCGCGCCTCGGAGATCCTTTCTTTCAGGCGAGTGCGACGCATGACCGCGCCTACGAAGGCACCGGCCTCGGGCTCTCCGTCGTCAGAGGGCTGGTGGGGCTGCACGGCGGCGCCATCGCCGTGGAAAGCGCTCTGAAGCTGGGCACCACCGTGACGGTGCGCCTGCCCGTCGACGGCCAGCGCAATCCGGAACGCACGACGGGCGGCACGAAAATTCAGGTCATGGCCCGCCATGGCGTCGGCGCTCCGGGGCAGGACGTCAGCCACGAACGGGCCGTAAGCCAGGCCGTCGGTCACAAACAGGAAATGGTGAAGAAAATTGCGTGAAGCTCTCGCCGCAGCCAATCAAGATTTCATCGCCAAGGAAGGTCGCGGCGCCCAGACCCGGCGGCGAGACAAACCGGCCAAGGCGAAGCCTCTTCCGTTGTGGCGCCGAATGTTCGGCGGCAAGCGGAGCACGGGCGCCATGCTGTTCCTGGGCTTTGCGGCGATCGCGGCGATCGGCGTGCCCGTGAACGCGCTGTTCCTGCAGGACGGGCGTCATCCCGCCCCCATCTTCCAGAAGGCGGCGAGCATTCTCGCCCTGCCGACCGCGCCCCAGCAGGCCCATGGCCCGGCGCAGCAGGGCGAGCCCGCGAAGCCGCTGCATGCGGCCCCGGCCGTCAAAAGCGAAACGGCAGCGGCGACGGAAACGACCAGGGTCGAAGCCGCCAAGCCCGCGGAAAAGTCCCGCGATCTCATCGGCCGGCTGTTGGAAGGCGGAGCGCCGCGCAATGCGAGCGCGGACGACAAGAACAAGACCGTTCTCGCGGCGCAGCGCGCATTGGCCAAGCTGGGCTTTGCGCTCCATCAGGACGGCGTTTTCGGCGGCACGACGCGGCAAGCGATCGAGAAATTCGAGCGCGCCAACGGCATGCCCGTCACGGGCGAGCTTTCGCCGAAAATTCGCCGCCTGCTGAGCGCGCGCACCGGCATTGCGGTAAAATAACGCCGCCCGGCGGCGATGCGAGGCTCGACGCCGGCCGTCGCGGCAAGCCGCCGCGGCGGCTTTTTTGTCCGAAACAGAGGGCTCGATGCGGCTGCGATCCGATATTTTCGTTTCGGCGCTTATCCGGCGCGCCGAAATCGAAGGCGCGACGGCGATGCTGCGCCGGCGCGGCGCCGCAGAGGCCGGGGCCATTTTCGTGAAAGTGGACCGCCTCGACGGCAGGGCGGCTCTCTACGGCCCCGCCCCGCAAAGCGTCGAAGTTCCCGAAGGCGTCGCGAGGCTGTTTGTCCGGTTGCACGAAGAGGACTGGCGCGATCCGCTGTCCCTCGAGCAACGTCTGCAACGCGAAATTTCCTTCGACCCCGATCTGTGGATCGTCGAAATCGAGGATCGCCAGGGCCGTTCGTTCCTCGACGTCGGCGCCTGACTTTTCATTCCTCCGGCAACAGAGAGGCTCGATCAGGCGGACTGATCCAGCCGGGCGGATTTGCGTCCCTCGGCCGACGCCTTGAGACCGATCGCCGGACGTCTACGGGCGCCCGCCGAGGCCGAGGCCTCCTCCCGCCAGCCGGCGACCCGGCGCTGCGGATCCCGGTTGCCGTTGATCGCGGCCACGATGCGCGCGGCGGCGCGGGCGGGCGTGGAAGTCATCAAGGCGCGAAGCGCGCGCATTTTCTTGGCGTCGAGCCCGGCGGCCCGGCGGTGGCAGATAAAGAGCCTGGTCGCGACGTCGGGATGGATTCCGAGCGCCGTCAGCGCGAGGGCCAGCGCCTCGCCGCCTTCATCCAGAAAAATCCTCCGTATGCGGCTTTTTCGCGCATCCAGTGCGTCGGCCATGCGCGAAATCGTCGCTCCTTCGTCGCCCGAAAGCGCGAGCGCCTCCAGTTCCGACCCTAGACGCTGATCCGGCCGGGCCGCAGATTCCACTGCCCCGGAAGAAAGCGCCGATCGGCATGCGGAGAGGATGATTTTCTCGCGCTCCGCCGGGGTCGCAGCGAGAAAGAGCGGCTCGGGATCGACGTCGAGGTCTTCCCGGTCGAGCAGAATCCTCGCAAGGCCCTGGTCGTCACGGGCGACCTGTATCAGCGACCTCAGCGCGCCCGGGTCGAGATAGGCCTGGCGGTTCGCCGCCAGCGCATGCAGCACCGCAGATTCGCTGCGCGCGGCAAGGGCGGACACGACGTCCCTGGAAAGATCGGGCCGCCGGGCGATCGCAGCGGCGAAATCCGTGGGGCCCTGCTCGGCGTAAGCGGTCAATTCAGCGAGCGGCGCATCTGGCGCATGCTCCAATGCGATGCGGGCGCAGGTCCCGCCGAGATCAAACAGTTTCGCGATCAGTTCGCGAGGCGTTTCCGGATGGCGGCAAAGCGCCTCTGCAACATCGACGACAGCCTCTGCTTCGGCGAGATCGATCAGGCCGCCGGCGAGACGCCCGAACTCCTGAAGATCGCTCTGTCTGTATCCGGTTCGGGCGACGAATTGCTCGACGATGGTCCGCAACAACGCGCGATCTACCTTCCGCCCTTCGCAACTCCGGGACAGCATACGCACTCACTCCCTCGACCAACGCAGGAAACCGTCCCTCGACCAACGGGAGGAACTTGCCGGCATTTTACGGAGCGGGCGTTGACGGAACATTAACCCTCGCCATTCCCTAATCCGCTTGTGAGAGTCGGCTCGTTCTTTGTGCACGAATTGGCGGGGAGATGTACGCATGGCTCAGATAATTTCGCTGCAATCGAGGCCGCGCCCGGCGCGGTCCGCCGCCACGCCTTCGGGCGAGGCGGAGATTCTGTTCTTTCTCGGCGTCCGTTACATGCGGGCGGAAGAGCCTTTCCTGACCCCGGGCGGGGAGCCCGAAGCGCATGGCGCCCATGGCGCGGGAGCCAAGAAACGCAAAAGACGCGCGCGGGGTTGATGGGCGCAGCCCTTCAGTCGGTCAGGATCAACGCCCAGAATATTTTATATCTCGAACCCGGCGCATAGGCCGTTGCGAGGCCCATTCTTCGGGCACTCGGCTCCAGCATTCGCGCATTGTGCGGTGGAGACTGCCGCCAGCCGGAAAAGGCCTCGGCGAGCGTATCGTATCCAGCGGAGACATTCTCGGCCGCAAACCCGGGCCGCGCGCCCCGCTCCGAGAGACGCGCCTTCAGGGAAGCGCGCGCGTCGGGAAGCATCGAGCCCCGTCGGGCCATTTCCTTCGCCTGCTGTTGCGCGAACTCCTGCAGCCTCTCGTCCAGCGCCAAAGGCGCAAGACCGCCGTTGGCCCGATACTGCGAGATCATGTCGCGCGCCGCTTCCGCATCCACGGCGGCGCCGGGATGCGCCAGCGAGAGATACATGCTCGGCGTCGAGCCCTGCGTCGGCGCGCGCGGGGCTTCGGCCGGCGGTCCGCCGCAGGAGGCGAGAGCGAGCAAAAACCCAATTCCGCAGATGCGCTTGAACGCCGGACGAAGCTTCATGCGCCCTTTCTGCGTCAATAGGGTTCACGAAAAATGAAGAACCATCGACTTTCTGGAGCGCGATTCACCCCAGCGCCCCCGCGACTTCCGGCTCCTTGCGCTCTTCCTCGCCGATCTTCCTGAAATCCTCTTCGAGCAGCCTTTGCTCGACGACGATGCCCCCGGCGGCGGCTGCGAATTTTTCAAGGCCGGGAAACTGCACGACCGTGGGAGGAACAGGCTCCGGAGCGATGCTTATGCCCGCCTCCGCCAACCGCCTGTGCAGATCGAAATGCAGATCGCTGCGCAGCCGCGTCGCCTGCTGCACGTCCTCGACGAAACACCACAATTCGAAGCGGAAGGTGTCCGACTCCATGGCGAGGAACATCACCTGCGGAGCCGGAATGCGCAGCACGCCTTCCTGGGCTCGGGCGGCGGCCAGGAGAATGTCCCGGATCTGCTCGGGATCGACCTTGGCGCTCGGAGACAGAGCGACTTTTATGCGCCCCACCTTGTCGCCCCGCAGCCAGTTCTTGACGACCCCGGTCACGAGATTGGAGTTGGGCACGATCATGGTGGCGCGATCGAATGTTTCAATTTCGGTCGAGCGCACGTTTATACGCTTCACATATCCCTGTTCGTCGCCGACGACGACCCAGTCGCCGACGCGAACCACCCGCTCCCACAGCAGGATGAGCCCCGACACGAAATTGTTCACGATCGACTGGAGGCCGAAACCGATGCCGACGGAAAGCGCGCCGGCCACGATCGCGAGTTTCTCGAAACCAATGCCGAGTTGTGAGAGCGCGACTGAAGCCGCGAGAATGAAGCCCGCGTAATAAACGCTCGTCCCTATCGAGTTCCGAAGGCCGGAATCGAGCCGCGTCAGAGGCAGGAACCGGCTGTCGAGCCAGTTTCGAAGGCCCTGGGTCGCGGCGAGCATCACGGCGAACAGCGCCGCCGCCGACAACACGCTGGAGGGCGAGACGGTCATTTCGCCGACTTTCACCGCCAGGAAGGACGATTGCAGATTGGCGAGGAAATAGCCCGACTCGATACCGAACGACGCCAGCACCAACAGGGCCGCGAGGCCAAAGAGCGCGAGCGTGAAAGCGCTGGCCGTCAGTTCCGCGAACGCCCCGAGGGATCGCCGGTCGACTCCGAGGATGTTGACGGCGACGCGGCCCAGGAAGCCCGCGGGCGCGAAAGCGGCGTCGACGCCCCAGCGCGTCAGCCGCAATGCGATGACCAGGGCGCCCACAACGATCAGCGTCCAGCACAGCTGGACGATGAAGAAAATGGCGAGAGTCACATAGCCGAGACTGCAGGCCCCGACCACCAGGATCACCGAGCCCGTGCCCAGCAACCGGGTCAGTGCGATCCAGTCTCTGCGCGCGTCCGAACGCGCTTCCTCGTTTTGCGGAAAGGAGGCCAGAACGGCCGCCGCCATAACTGCGCAAATAAGGACTCCGACGGCGCGCGTGACGATGACCGCCCCGAGAGCGGCTTGCACGGTTTCCTCGATCTGCTCGATAAGGCCGGTTATCGAGAGGACGACGGCTACCGCAGTCGCCAGCCGCGTGAGCCGGGCGGCGAGCGGATCGCCCGCATTGACGAGGCGCCACTGCGGATAATCGGGAGCCAATAATGCGCGCGCGAATCCATAGGCCACCGCGACTCTTCCGACGCCCTCGTAGATCCGCTGGAGGACGGGCTCGACACTGGCGTCGGCGAGGTTGAACTCCTCGATGAGAGCATTGAAGGCGATCACCGCGAGGAGCGGAACCGAGACAGTCACCAGAGCGGTCCAGGCCGCCGCCGCGGCTATTCGATCTTTGCCGGGATTGCGAATGTCCTCGGTGCGCGCCAGCACGCGCCGGGCAAACACGATCGAAGACGGAATCATCGCGAGGATCAGGAACGCGAGCGCGAGAAACTCGACCTTGCCGCCGCTGTTGAGACGGCTCACCACATTCGCCGCACGCTCCTCGATGAACTCTCGCGCCGCGGCGCTTGTCCGAGGCGCGTCGGACGCCGCTTCCTTCCATAGCGCCGGCGAAAATATTCCCTTGGCTCGCAAGAAGAGCGTCTTCGCGAACAGGGATCGCTGGCGGGCGACGATGGTGACGAGAACCTGACGCGTCTCAACCAGCAAGGCGCGGGCGCGTTTCAGTGTGGCGTCGATCTCGTCGTACAGCTTGCGCTGTTCGGTCCATTCCGCGTTGATTCCGGCCGCGGCCGAATCCGGGGCTGGCGCGGAAGGCGCAGGCTGGAGCGCCGGGGCGGCCGGGGCGGGCGCCGGGGCCGGAGCGGCGGCGGGCTTCGCCGGGGCTTTGGACCCGCCGGCGGCCGGCGCTTTATCGGCCGCGGCCGGCGGGGGTTGGGCGGGAGCCGGAGCCGCGGGTGGATGCGCGGCGAACGTAACGTCCGGAGCCGAGGCCTTCGTGTCGTCGGAGGGCGAACCCAGCTCTTTGAGCCGGGCGTCCACCGCCTGCAGGCGAGGCGTGAGCCGATCTATCACGTCCTGCAGCTCGCCGGGCAGCGGAAGGACCCGGTCGCGCAATTGCCGCAACTGATGTTCGTTTACGACAGGCTGGCCGAGGTCTTTCTCGACCTCGTCGAGCGTGGAGCGCGCGCGATCGATAGCTTTGCTGCTTTTATCCACCAGCAGCGCCGATTGGCCCGCGAGCGCCCCGGCGGTGAAGAAAACCAGTCCGAGGATGGTGAAGAGGCGGAGAAACAGTGGTCGCAAGTGATGACATCCGGCAGGTGGATCGAATCGGCGCAGGCATATTCGCAAAACTCTACCGGCTTTTGCGATCCGATGCGCTTCAACTCTTTAATTCGCCGCAGCGAAGGGCCAGCGCGACAAAGCAGGAAATACGGGCTTTCTTTTGGCTTCGCGCCGGCCTCCGGAAAATCAATCCTCGTAGTCGCGCTCCGCTCCGAACCGGTCCACCACGCGCCAGCGGCCTTCCCCCATCCGAACGAGATGAGGGCTCTCCACGGGAATCTTGCCGAAGCCGCCGGGGAGATCGAGCACATATCGCGGCAGGCTGTGGCCTCCGATGCGCCTTGCGAGTTCTGCGTAGATTTCCCGGCCCCGATCCAGCGAAAGGCGAAAATGCCCGGTTCCCCTGGCCATGTCGGGATGGTGGAGGTAGTAGGGCTTCACCCGCAGGGAAACGAGAGCGCGCAGCAGCGTCTCCAGCGTAGCGGGATCGTCGTTCACGCCCTTGAGCAGCACGGTCTGGGACAGGAGCGAAGCCCCGGCGCGATGCAGCCGCTCTATAGCGGCGCGAGCGGCGGCGTCGAGTTCCCGCGCATGGTTGACATGCAGTGCGACATGTAGCGCCTTGCCGCCCGCGGCCAGGGCGCCCAGCCGCGCATCGGTCACGAGATCGGAGGCCGCCGTCGGCGCCCTTGTGTGGACCCGCAACAAGGCGACGTGTTCTATCTCCGCGAGCCGTTCCGAAACGAGGCGCAGCCGCCGCGCCGGGGCCGCAAAGGGATCGCCCCCGGTCAGTATGACCTCGAAAATCTCGGGGCGCCCGCCGATGTAGCTCATGGCCGCGTCGATCGCCGATTCCTCCAGCAACCCGCCCTTCCCGCGCCCGACGACCTCGCGCCGGAAGCAGAAGCGGCAATAGACCGGGCAGACGCCGATGAGCTTGAGCAGGACCCGGTCGCGGTAGCGGTGCACCAGCCCCGGCATGGGGCTGTGGGCGTCGTCGCCGATAGGGTCCTGCAGCTCGCCTGCGCTCTCGATCAGCTCGCGTGCGTCCGGCAGGAACTGCCGCGCGATCGGGTCGTCGGGGTCGCCGCGGTCGATCAGATCCGTGATCTGGGGCGTTACGGCGACGCTGTAACGCCTCTCCACTTCAAGCAACTCCGGGGTCGGCCCTGCCAGGCCGGCGACCGCCAGATCATCGACGCTGACGAGCGTTTTTTTTATTCCGGGCGGAGCCAGCGTCATTTAGTAGATCAGCAAGGGAGTTTGCCCAAAAAAGGTGGGACGTTCCAACTGGTCGACGATGAAATCCGCGACATCGGCGCGCGAGATCTTTCCGGCGGTGACGCCGTTGATATCCACGAGCGCGCGATAATGGCGGGTCCGCGGCCCATCGGTGAGGAATCCCGGCCGCACGATCATCCAATTCGCGGAAGACGCCTTGATCAGCTCTTCCTCGCGGTCCTTGTCGGCGTAAATCGTGCGAAGCAGCAGCGGCTGGAAGATCTTGTCGTAAAGGAATCCGCCATGGCCGCGGCTGTCCCCCGCGCCGACGCCGGTCACCGAGACAAATCGCGCTTTCGGCGCGCCCTCCAGGGCGGCAAGGATATTACGCGCGCCCCGCGAGAAAATATCGACCGGCTTCCTGGTCGGGCCAATGCCGACGCAGGAACAGATCGCGTCCCTGCCGACGACCGCGGCGCGAAGGTCTGCGAGATTGCCCACATCGCCCTGAACCTTATTCAAGTTCGGATGGCTCATCGCGAGTTTGGCGGGATCGCGCAGAAGCGCCGTCACTTCGTGCCCCCGTTCCAAAGCCTCCCTGACCACCTCGAGCCCGATGCCGCGGGAGGCGCCGACCACCAAAATTTTCAGCTTTGCGGGAACCTGGGATGTTACTTCAACAACTGCATTCATTTCAAACGCTGCCCTCTCCCCGCTCCGGAACCGGAGTCCATAAAACCTCCT
The DNA here is from genome assembly GCF_004802635.2 of Methylocystis heyeri. Lineage (NCBI taxonomy): Bacteria > Pseudomonadati > Pseudomonadota > Alphaproteobacteria > Hyphomicrobiales > Methylocystaceae > Methylocystis > Methylocystis heyeri. The sequence continues at coordinate 553,955 of NZ_CP046052.1, read as the reverse complement.
CTATATGCGTCGCCCCGGCGGCAAGCATCGCCAGCCGGTCGAATCCGAGCGCGATTCCGCTGGCGGGCGGCATGACGGCAAGCGCGGAAAGAAAATCCTCGTCGATCGGATAAGGCTCGTCATAGATGCGCTGGCGCGCGTCGTTCTCGGCGACGAAACGGCGGCGCTGCTCGGCGGGATCCGTCAGTTCGCCGAAGCCGTTGGCGATCTCGACCCCGCAGACATAAAGCTCGAAGCGCTCGGAAAAGCGGGGGTCGTCGTCTTTGGGACGGGCGAGCGCGGCCTCGCTCACCGGGTAATCGGACAGTATCGTGGCTCTCCCGCTGCCGAGCCTGTGCTCGATCTTCTCGGACAGGACCTTGCTGAAGATATCTGACCAGTCGTCGTCTTCCGTGATCCTCACGCCGTCCCGCTCCGCCGCCCTGGCGAAGGCGTCGCGATCCTCGAGGAGCGCCGCAAGATCCATATCGGCGTAGCGACCGAAGGCCTCGCACAGGGTGAGGACCTCGGGCTCCGCGAAAGGATCGGCGACCCTGCCCCGCCACGCGAAACTGTCGGTCCCTGCGGCCTTTGCGGCGGTCGCGAGCAGACCCGCGCAATCCTCCATCAGGCGCGAGACCGGCTCGCGCACCCGGTACCATTCCAGCATGGTGAATTCCGGGTGGTGCAGAGCGGAGCGCTCGCGGTTTCGGAATACGCGGGCGAAAGTGAAAATCTTTTCCTCGCCCGCCGCCAGCAGCTTCTTGCAGGCGAATTCGGGGGAAGAATGCAGATAGAGCCGGCTTTTTTCGTCGTCGGGGCCGATCAGCTCCACCCCGAAGAGAGAAATATGAGCCTCGTTGCCGCCCGAGACCGCAAGCGCGGCAGTTTCGACCTCAGTGAACCCCTCCGAGCCGAAAAAATGCCGAATCGCGGCTGCGATGCGTGCGCGCGCCTTGAGAAAAGGCTTCCGATCGGCATAAACATGCCTGTCCCACCAGGGCGAAGCGCGGGTCATTTGGGGCCATCCAAAGCGTTAGGGCGAAGCCCGCCGGCAAATATTTGCCCGGACGGGCGAAGTGTGGTTTTAGACCGCACATGATTTTAGCCCGTTCATAGACCAGACGGGACCGCCGCAGCAATCGAGGAAAAAAACGTGAAAGTCATCGCCAGTTCGATCCGCAAGGGCAATATTCTCGAGAGAGAAGACGGCCAGCTTTATGTCGTTTTGAGCGCGGAAAGCTTTTTCCCGGGCAAGGGCACGCCCACGACCCAGATCGACATGCGCCGCATTTCGGACGGCGTGAAGACCACCGACCGCTACAAGACCACCGAGCAGGTCGAGCGCGCCTTCGTCGAAGATCAGGACTACACCTATCTCTATTCGGACGACGACGGCTTCACCTTCATGAATCAGGAGAATTTCGAGCAGGTAGCCGTTTCCAAGGACGTCATCGGCGATCAGGCCCAATGGCTCCAGGAGAACATGGTCTGCATTCTCTCGATCTTCAACGGCGTCGCAGTGGCGATCCAGTTGCCCCCGCGCGTGACCCTCGAAATCACCGAGACCGAGCCGGCCATGAAGGGCCAGACCGCGTCTTCGTCCTATAAGCCCGCCAAGCTCAGCAACGGCGCCCGCGTGATGGTGCCGCCGCATATCCAGACCGGCACAAGGGTCGTGGTCCAGACCGAGGACGGAACCTACGTCGAACGCGCGAAGGATTGAGCTTATCCAGGCTTCCTTCCCTCGGGAAAAGGGGAGGAGGCCCGCTACCCAGCCAACACGGGCGGCATGACAATGGCGTCCGTGTATTATGGCGCAACGAATGATCGAATTTCTTAAAAGCCAATTTCGCTGTGGGAACCGAGGCGCACGAGTTCAAGCCTATTGTCGTCGGGCTTGCGGTAAATGAGGATGAGATCGGGGCGTAAATGGCAGTCCCGAAAATCCTTCCACTCGCCCGTCAATTCATGATCGAAATAGCTGCGCGGCAACGCCTCGTCGACCGCCAGGAGGCTCACCGCGTCCATAAGCAGCTTGTCGATTTTCTTGGCGAAACTCCAGATTGTTCCCGCCGATAGTTTGAAACGGGAGGTGTATCTAATCTCCTGCATTCAGGCTCGCGAGCAACTTGTCGGGAGTTCCGGCTTTCGCCAATGCGCCCTGCCTCGCCGCCTTCATCGCTTCGACGGTTTCGGCGTTAGGAACCAGAGGCTCGAAAGGCAAAGCCTTGTCCTTTGCAATCCGCATCATCATGAGCCGGAACGCATCGGACACGGTTAGCCCTATCGACGCCAGCACAGCAGCAGCTTCTTCTTTCACTTGCTCGTCGATCCGAGCGCGAACGGTCGTGTTGGTCATGGGGCGAACTCCTTGGGCTACACTGTGGCCCAGCATGGCCCGGATTTCATGAAAGACGAGCGAAAGAGAGGAAGGCGGGGAATATTGGAGAAGACGGTAGGCTCCGAGACCCAACTTGCGAAAGCTACCGACTGTATTTTCCCCAACGCCCCTCACTCCAAAAACTCCCGCAACCTCTTTTCCAGCGCGTCCCTGTCCTTCAATTCGCATTCCCACACGGTGAGAGAACGCCAGCCCTGCGCCGACAGCTTCTCTAAATTGGCCGCGTCGCGGGCGCGGTTGCGGGCGATTTTCGCCTTCCAGTAATCGGCGTTGGCCTTGGGCGTTCGCGCGCCGCGGGCGCAGTCATGCCCGTGCCAGAAGCAGCCATGCACGAAGATCGCGCGCTTTCGGCCGATATAGGCGATGTCGGGTTTGCCGGGCAGATCCTTGCGCTGAAGCCGGTAAAAGGGCGCAAAGCGCCGCAGCAGCGCCCGCACGGCGAGTTCCGGCGAAGTATCCTGCGATTTCACCGCCCGCATGATGGCGGAGCGTTTTTCGGGGTCCTCGGCGGTCACGCCGCGACGCGCAGCCGAATACCGCGCAGCAACGGCTCCAGCACATGTTCGGCCAGATGCCGCACCGCCGGGACGACCACGCCGTCGCCGGTCAAATGATAGGCCTCGTTATATCTTTGCGGCAGGATATATTCGTCGGGCAGGCCCATCAGCCTTGCGGTCTCGCGAGCCGACATCAGCCGCGAGCGGACCCGGCCCTTCTCGACAATGAGCACGAATTGCCGGCTGGAGCCGCCCGAGGGCGTGCGCAGGCAGCCGGCGAGGCCGTCGAAGCGCGCCTCCGCGCGCTGGGTTTTTTCGTCGCCCGAGCCGCGGGTGCGGCGATAGAGGGTGCCGACCATGCGCCGCCCGGCTGTCTTCGCCACGGCGATCCTGGCGAGATTGACCTCGCTCATCATGGCGATCAGCGCCTGCGTCTCCTCCGGCGAATGCCAGCGGACATCGCGCGGTTCGTCCTCGATGATGTCGGCGAGCCCCCTATTGCGCAGCGGCGGCGGCGGCAGGCGCCACCATAGCCAGTTCGATTTCAGCTCTTGCGGAAGCCGCTCTTGAGCCGCAATGAGCCCGGGCGTCGAAAAAGGCGCGCAAGGCCCCTGCCCCAACAGCTGCGGCGAGAGCGCGATATCCTTTCGCGCCGCGATGATGAACAATCGCGGACGCGATTGCGGCAGGAACAGCGCCGCGTCGATCACCACCGCGCCGAAGCGATAGTCTTCCTGCGCCAGCGCCTGGCAGATTTTGGTGAAATCCTCGCCGCCATGCGAGGTCAGCGCGCCGCAGACATTTTCCAAAGCAAGCAGCGGCGGCTGACGGTCTTCCGCGCGAAGCTTTCTGACCAGATCGAAGAAGGGCCAGAAGGTTCCGCTGCGCGCGCCGGCGAGCCCCGCTCCCGCGCCCGCGAGCGACAAATCCTGACAGGGAAAGGAAGCCCAGACCAGATCGGCATGGCCCGGCAATTGCTGAGGCTGGACTGTGCGGACGTCGCCGATATGCAGCGCGTCGGCGCCCCAATTGGCGCGATAGGTCTCGCCCTTCTTGTGGTCGAAATCATTGGCGAAGAGACAATGCCAGGAAGAACCCAGCCCCGCCCGCGCCATCCCGCCCCCGGCGAAAAATTCGTAGAACGTCGGCCTGTTCATTTCCGCGACTCAGCTTCCTTTGTAAAAAGTAACCGATCGCGCGCAAAGATCGAAGCCGCTCGGCGCCCTCAGGATGAGACGGTCGGCGTCCGCATTCAGAGGAGCCCGCCGAGCGGGCGTCTCGAAGGGTGAGGCGTCGGCGCGCATGGCGCCGTCCCAGCATAACGCCATATAATAACCGACGCTTTTGCAGGAGAGATCAATGCGCGATGCGGATGTCGCAGTTCTCGGAGCCGGAATGGTCGGCGTATCGGCGGCTCTCCATCTGCAGGCGCGGGGACGCGACGTCGTTCTCGTCGACCGCCACGGAGCCGCGGGGCTGGAGACCAGCTTCGGCAACGCCGGGCTGATCGAGCGCGCTTCGATTTTCCCTTATCTCTTCCCGCAGGACCCGGGAAAGCTGATCCTCTACGCCTTCAACCTGCTGCCCGAGGCGCATTACCATATTTCCGCCCTGCCCTCGGTGGCTCCCTGGCTGTGGCGCTACTACCGCGAAAGCGCGCCGGGCCGCGCCGCCAGGAACAGCGCCGCGATAAGGCCGCTGATCGAGCGGAGCCTCATCGAGCATGAAGCTCTGATCGACGCCGCCGGCGCCAGGGACATGCTGCGCAAGACCGGCTGGATCAAACTCTATCGCAGCCGGCAGACCTTGGATGCGGGAGCGGCGGAGGCGGAGAAACTGCGCGCCTATGGGCTGAAGATCGACACTCTGGACGCAGCGGAGCTTGCGCGGCGAGAACCAGATCTCACCGGCGGCGTCGGCGGCGTCCATTACCTCGATCCGGCCTCGGTCGACGATCCCAGCCGCGTGGCGCAGGTCTATGCGGATCTGTTCGTTTCGCGCGGCGGGCGTTTCCTCACCGGCGACGCGCATGGACTGCAGGAATCGACCGACGGACGCTGGAGCGTCGCCACCCATGAAGGCCCGCTTTTGGCGCGCGACCTCGTCGTCGCCATGGGGCCATGGTCCGACCTTGTCTATCGCGCCTTCGGCTATGATTTTCCGATGGCCGTGAAGCGCGGCTATCACATGCATTACGCCCCGCTGCATGACGCGAAGCTCGGCCGTCCGGTGCTCGACGCCGACAATGGCTATGTGCTGGCGCCGATGACGCGGGGAATAAGGCTGACCAGCGGGGCGGAATTCGCGCTGCGCGACGCGCCGGCGACCCCGGTGCAGATCGACCGGGCCGAACCCATCGCGCGCAAGCTGTTCCCGCTCGGCGAGCGGCTGGACGCAAAGCCCTGGAAGGGATGCCGCCCCTGCCTTCCCGATATGCTGCCGATCGTCGGCAAGGCCCCGCGCCATCAGGGCCTCTGGTTCGATTTCGGCCATGAACACCACGGCTTCACGCTCGGCCCCGTATGCGGGCGCCTGCTGGCCGAGATGATGACGGGCGAAACGCCTTTCACCGATCCGAAGCCTTATGGCGCGGAACGGTTCATGAAGTGAAAGAGAAGCAACGACCATCACCGCGAGCGAAGTGAAGCAATCCAGCAGAAGTCTTCACGGCATTGGCGTGGCTCTGGATTGCTTTGCTTCGCTCGCAATGACGAGCTATAATACATATTTCTACAACTATACTAACAGCGAACCAACCCGACTACATCTTCCCGCCGGCTTTCCGGCATTCGGACCTGAACTTATGGCGCGCCCTGCCATGGAGTCCTTTGGCGTCCGCCTGCGCCGAACAGTCCTTTGAAATCGCTTTCTTATCCATCGGCGCGGCGGATTGTTCGGCGCCGCCGGGCGAAGCCGGCGCTGCGGTCTGCGCCATGGCGCCATTCAGGCCGAGAAGCCCGGTCACAATGAGAGCGGTAAAAGCTGTCTTGAAGCGCATGTTTTTATCCCTGGCTGAGGAAGGCCGAAAAGTCCGCCTCAATAACTAGGGCCTCGCGCCTGAACGGCGAATGAAGCGCCGACGCTCGGCTATCGGCCCAGGGCGGCGTCGGAAATCTCTTTCGCAGCCGAGCGGCTGAATGCGCCCCATTAATACACTATTTTGATATTATTACTAGATGTCTCTTTTATAACACACCGGCGCCTCTGTAAAAATAAACTCATTTAATTCAATAAGTTAGATTAGTATCACAGCCTAGAATCTGCAATTCTCGCGGACATCTCCCGCTTTGACTCTACCAATTTAGTAGGATTATGCTTCTTGCAGTCTCTTTTTGAATTGAGGAAATGGATGATAAGGCGACGTTCCCTGAAAAATTTGAAGCTCTCCACCGCCTCCTTCGCCGCCGTTATCTACGGACTGGCGCTCGGGTCGTCCGACCCGTCGGCCCACGCCCAATCGCAAGAGCGCCCAGCGCATGAGGGGCATGTGGGGGTGCCTGGAGGTGGCGGCGACGAGACTGAAACGGCGACTGTCGCCGACATCCAAGTCGGCCTCGGAGGGCACGGTCATCATGGAGATGGCCCAGGAGAGAAGCTGAAGCAGGAGGTGCTCACCAAGACGCCGCAGTCGGGCAATGTGATCACCAGCACCACCATAAAAGACCAGCAGATCGACAATCTGACCGACGTCTCTCATTATGTCGCAGGCTATCGGCCGAATATCGGACAGCCGCGCGCCTCCCGCATGACTATCCGCGGCGTCGGAATCGCGGGATCGGGGGGTACTGGGTACCAATCGGATACGGGTTATGTGGTCGACGACGTCTACTGGGCCTTCCCGGGCTTTCAGTGGGGAGATCTCGTCGACGTCAGCTCCGTTGAGCTCCTGTACGGCCCGACGGGCACGGCGGGAAACAAGAACACCAACGTCGGCTCGCTCATCTTCCATACGCAACTGCCGTCGTTTGAAGACAAGACGACCGTCAGCGTCAACTATGGAACCTACAACCGCACGAGGGACACCCTCAATTCGACAGGAACACTGATCCCCGACACGCTCGCCTATCGCTTCGCGGGATATATCAACCATGGCGACGGCTATTACCGCGACGGCTACAGCGGCTCAACGTATCAAGAAATCAACCGCGCCGGGTTGCATGCGCAGCTTCTCGGCGTGGGCGACGACTGGAGCGACCGCCTCAGCTTCACCTATAATGGCTCGAACGAGCACAACTCTTATCTCACCGGCACGGTTGGCGACACCAGCCTCGTTTACGCCAATCTGACGCTTCCAAAGAGCAGTTTCTTCCAGAACATGTGGGCCAAGCTTCATTGGCCGGTGCTTACCATCGACCCCAACACGCCCTATATCGCGCGCCAGGGTCGCGACCCTGCGCATTCGCTCATGCTCACCAACACCTATAGCAAGCAGGTCGGCGACAACACTTTCAAGTCGATATCCGCCGTTGGTTATGACGCCTTCCGCCAATTTGGCTACTCCGACAACCAGCTGCTCGAGCTCGGTTTCGGTTCGGCCGGCATGGACACCTATGCGCTGCAGACGTCGCAGGAGTTCAGGCTTTCCTCGCCGAAGGATCAGCCGATCGAATGGACGACCGGCCTCTTCACCTATTACGAGGCGGCTCAGGATCGCATGCATCACTGGGAATTTGGCTACAACTCGGCGGCCTGGCTCGGATATCCGGGGGCGCTTCCCGGCCTCAGGCCGTGGTGGCTCACGAAGGCAGGCGATTTCCAGGCCGCGGCCTATGGGCAGGCCACGTGGCATGCCACCGAGCAGGCCGCCATCACCTTCGGCCTGCGCGACAGCTACGAGGATCGCTACAAAGCGACCAAATTCCAGACGCCCTGGTACTATGGCCTGCCGATCACGCCCGCGCAGCAGGCCTTTGCGATGGCCGCGGCCGGCGGGTATTTCCCGTCCGACTCCGGGGGCTTCACGCATTTCCACAACGGCGTCACCGGCATTCTAAATCCGCAATATCAGCTGAACGAGAATGTCCTGCTCTATGCGCTCGTCGGCCGCGGCGACAAGGCGGGGGCCGTCAACTCCACAGGCACCGACGTCGCATCCTATGACAAAGCAGCCAAGACCTTTACCCTGGCGACTTTCTCTCCGCCCTTCACCAAGGGCGAGATTTCCTGGGACTATGAACTCGGCGCCAAGACCAACTGGTTCGACGGCAAGCTGATTTCCAACATCAACCTCTATTGGAACGATCTCTTTAATTTTCAGGCCACCCAGACCAGGACGATAGCCACCTCGCCTGTGCTCGTCACTCAGTCCTATCTCGGCAATGTGCCTCATATGCGGCTGCGCGGCATCGAATTCGTGCAGCAATGGTCTCCGATCGAAGAGCTTACCTTCAATCTGAACGGCGCTTACACCGAGGCGCGATATGTCAGCTATCCGGACTCGCCATCCCCGACGGACTGGACCTTCAGCGGGGCCCCGGCGACACTCTCGCTTTCAAACACGCGGGTCACTGGCCTGCCCTGGTGGCAGATCAATGGCGGCTACGCCTACCATGTGCCGGTCGGGCGCGCGCTCGCAGGCCTCGGCGGCTGGCTGGGCGAGCAGAATTACACGCTCTTTCACTACACCAATGCGAGCTGGTACAATAAGCAGCAATACACCAACCCCTGGTCGCTTATTCAATATTGGCAGCCGGCCTATGTCATGTTCGACGCGGGCTTTGGGCTTCATACCGACGATCGACGCGTCCAGGTGACGCTCTGGGGCAAGAATCTCTTCGACAACAGAGCCTGGACCTCCTGGTCCCCCGGCGCCAGCGGGGCGCCGACCACCGTAGGCGTCTCGACGTCGGGGCCGCGCCTCCTGGGCGTCACTTCGTCCGTCACTTTCTAATGCCTGAAGTGGCGCACGCCGGTCACGACCATGGCGAGGCCGGCTTCGTCTGCGGCGGCGATCACATCCTTGTCGTTGACCGATCCGCCCGGCTGAATGACCGCGGTCGCCCCCGCTTCCGCCGCGGCGAGCAGGCCGTCGGGAAACGGGAAAAAGGCGTCCGAGGCCACCACCGAGCCTATGGCGAGGCTCTCGGCGAGCCCCGCGGCCTTGGCGGCCTCGCCCGCCTTATGTGCGGCGATGCGGGAGGAATCCACGCGCGACATTTGTCCTGCGCCGATGCCGACGGTGGCGCCGTCCCTGGCGTAGACGATGGCGTTGGACTTGACGTGCTTGGCCACCCGGAAGGCGAATTTGAGATCGGCCAGTTCGCGTTCGGTCGGCGCGCGTTTGGTCACGACGCCCAACGCCATGTCGTCCACCACCGCATTGTCGCGGCTCTGCGCCAGAAAACCGCCGGCCACCGAGCGGAAGGTCAAGCCGGGAGCGCGCGGATCGGGGGCCCCGCCGGTCAGCAGGAGCCGCAGGTTCTTCCTGGCGGCGACGAGCGCGATGGCTTCCTCGTCGGCGTCGGGCGCGATGATGACTTCGGTGAAGACTTCCACGATCTTGCGCGCCGCCGCCGCATCGAGCCGCCGGTTGAGGGCCACAATGCCGCCGAAGGCCGAAACCGGATCGCAGCGAAGGGCTTTGACATAGGCTTCCTCGAGCGTCGCTCCTTCGGCGACGCCGCAAGGATTGGCGTGCTTGATGATGGCCACGGCCGCCGTGCGCGCAGGGTCGAACTCGGCGACGCATTCGAAGGCGGCGTCGGTGTCGTTCATATTATTGTACGAGAGCTGCTTGCCCTGCAGCTGGCGGGCGGTGGCGACGCCGGGACGCTTGTCTCCGGTGATGTAGAACCCCGCCGCCTGATGGGGGTTCTCGCCATAGCGCATCGGCAGGGCCAGCTTTCCGCCGATCGCCCGCCACGCCGGGGCTTCTTCCCGAAGTTCGCCGGCCAGCCAGTTGGAAATGGCGGCGTCATAGGCCGCCGTGCGGGCAAAGGCCTTTTGCGCCAGTCTCTTGCGGGTCGCGAGCGTGGTCGCGCCCTTGTTGGCGGCAAGTTCCGCGGCGACGGCGGCGTAATCTTCCGGGTCGACCACCACGGCGACGTCGTTGTGGTTCTTCGAGGCGGCCCGGATCATGGCCGGGCCGCCTATGTCTATGTTCTCGACGCATTCCTCGAAGGGAGCGCCCTTGGCCAGCGTCGCCTCGAACGGATAGAGATTGACCACCAGCAGGTCGATGGGGCGGATGTCATGCGCCAGCATCGCGGCTTCATGCTCGGGGTTTTCCCGGATCGCGAGCAGGCCGCCATGGACCTTGGGATGCAGCGTTTTCAGCCTGCCGTCCATCATTTCCGGAAAATGCGTCAGGTCGGCGATGTCTTTCACCGCAAGCCCCGCATCCGCCAGCGCCTTGCGCGTGCCGCCGGTCGAAACCAGCTCGACCCCTTGCGCGTCCAGCGCGCGGGCGAACTCGACAAGACCGGTCTTGTCCGAAACGGAGAGCAAAGCGCGGGCGACGGGACGCAGATCGACAGGCATTTGATTTCCTGGGTTGTGCTACGGCGCGTTCGGTTCAAACGCAGTCGAACGCGCTCCAAATCTCATTGACGGAGCATGTTCCCAAAAACCGCTTCGCACTTTTTGGGAACACGCTCTCGTGGCGGCTTGCGGCGGGGAATCTCGGCGATGCGAGCCCCTGGCGCGGCGGCCACCGCCCTACCATGAATTTCAGGGAGCCGAAACCTGAGCCCCTTCCTCGCCTCTCTCAAATTGCTCGATCCGCCTGAACGTCCAGCGTAGCCGCATTTTCTGCGACGCCGGGCCCGAAATGACGATCTGAGCGGTTTTTCTCGGCCCTTCATGCGCGGCGAAGAACAGGCTCTCCTCGATCTGCGGCGAGAAATGGGAGGCCTCGAACAACAGGAGCGCGCCGCTGGGCAGGGTGAGCACGATTTTCCTTTCTTCCGCCTTCTCCGCCCGGACGGCCGGATGCAGATGGAACCGGAGCGCAAATTCGCGCGGCGAGAAAGGAGCTGGCGAGGGCGTCCCGATAAGACGCTCCTCGCCGATGAAACGCCGGCCGTCGTCGGTGAGGGCCAGAGTGCGCTGGTGAATCATGCCGAACTGGCGGGCGTAGCCTTCATGCGCGAGTTCGAGGACTTCGCCCGAACTCGAGCGCCGCCGTTCGGCCCGCACCTCGCCGGGTCCGGCGACGATCAAGCCCGCCGATTTCCGGTCGGACAAAGGCGCAATTTGGCAATTGCAGCGTTCATCGAGGACAAGGGTCGAGTGGGCGGCGCTGAGGCGCGCGGATTCGCGCGCGAATTCATGCTGGACGCCGGGGCTTCCGCAATTGACCACGACGCGCTCCGCGCCGAGCGAGAATTCAAAAGCCAGGGCTCCGGCATGGGCCGCGCGCGAAAATTCTTTGGGCGGCGATCCTCCGGCGTCGACGATCACCAGCGAGTCCCGCGCGGATAAACGGCGATAGCCCGATTCCAGGGCGTCCAGCGGCGTGGGATCTGGCGCCTCATGCATGAAGATGGCGGCGAGCTTGCCCGGCGCCGTGGCGTCCATTCCGTTGAACAGCGCCAGCGAACCGTCGCCGTGCTGAAGCAGGCGCAGAATCGGAATCATGCGATCTATGGCGCCGAGCAGGGCTTTCGGCGGATTGAGACCCCGCGCGGCGTAGAGCTGGCGAAGCGGCAGAAGATCGAGCAGAAGCTCCAGGAGTATCCTGGGGTTTCGGCTGATATGGCCGCCGTCGGCGAGGATCTGGCGCTCCAGTTCCTGCATCAGAAGCCTTGTTATCCGCGACTGCAGCTGCGCGTCAGCGTCGGCGCAAATGGCGAATTCCAGCAGGGCCAGAGCGCATAAAAAGCGGTCGTGGGCGCGCGCGCGGCCTTGAAGAAGCGCCTGGGACAAAGACTTCGCGGCTTGGGTCAGCGCCGCCATGAAGCTGTCGTAGAATTCCGGCTCCGCGCCATCGAGCAGCAGCGGCGAATGAGCCAGAAACGAGAGCGTTCGCCGCGCGGCCACGGCGGGCTCGGACGCCGGATCGCGTTGGGAAATCGGCCCGAGTTCGATGAATTCCGCAACCAGGGCGCGCGCGTTTTCGCGCGCAAGACGCATGTCCGAAACATGCAGATGCCGCAGCCATGTGAAGCCGGTCAGCGAGCGCCGCCAGGCCGCGCTCGGGGGATCGAGGAGGAAAGGCGAACGGCCGCGCGCATTGACGACCTTGCCGTCGAAGGAAAAATACCCGTTGTAGATTTCCTCGGCCACGGTCGCGTCCGCGGTGCGGATGTCGTCCGGCGCAATACGCAGCCGCGTCGGCTGCTTGATTCGCAATCCCTGCGCCGCCTGATAGGGAGCGGCCGCGCGCGCGGCGACGGCTTCGGCGGCCAGGGCCGCCGTCCGCAGCAGCATCCGCAACTGCTCTTGCATTCAGCCTCCATGAAGTGCGCGGCCGCCGAAGCCGCCGTGAGCAAGTATGAAAGTCTATGTCGCACAATTTAGAACGATTCTCACATCGTCATGGGACTATTGGGTATTTTCTTGACCAACCAGACCGGGCTTTGCCAGCCGGCGCGAAAATGGCAAGGTCTGACCCGAATCGAGAGGCGAAAGAAATGCCATTTTACAAAATCGACGGAATCCCGCCCCGTCTGCCTTCGCCCGGGCGCTTTTGGGTGGCCCCCGGCGCCGTGCTGATCGGCCGGGTGGCGCTGGAGGAAGATGCGAACGTCTGGTTCAACTGCGTGCTTCGCGGCGACAACGAATGGATCGCCGTCGGCGCGCGGACCAATATACAGGAAAGCTGCATCCTTCACACGGACATGGGCTTTCCGCTCGATATCGGAGCCGATTGCACCATAGGCCATGGCGTCATTCTGCACGGCTGCACGATCGGCGACAACTGCCTCATCGGCATGGGCGCAACCATCCTCAACGGCGCCAGGATCGGCCGCAACTGCATCGTCGGAGCCAATGCGCTGGTCACGGAAAACAAGGAGTTCCCCGACAATTCGCTGATCGTCGGAACGCCGGCCAAGGCGATCCGGGAACTCGGCGCGGACGTCGCCGCGCGAAATCTCGAATCGGCTGCGCATTATGTCGAAAACGCCCGGCGTTACGCTAAGGGGCTGGAGCTCATCGAGCCTTGAGCTCCGTCCGGCTTTAAAAAACAGCTTCGGCGTCGCCAGAGCGCTTCCCGCTCCGGCGACGCCGCCGCGCAATTTCCGACAGGTTATTTCGACACGTAGAGCGGTTCGCTCGTGGGCGCGCCGATCGACACCCATACGTTCTGGTTGGTCTCGGACTGGCGCTTGACGAAGCGATAGGGCGCTTTGGTCCAGGGCTTCACCTCGTTGCTCAGATTATCGAGCACGAATTCGCCGCGGTTGGTCTTGATGGTCAGGATCGCATGGCCGTCGCCGTTGGATTCCTTGACCACCGTCATCAGAAGCGCCTGGCGCGGAAAACCTTCCTCGATCAGCATGCGGCGTTTCAACAGCGCGAAATCCTCGCAATCGCCTTTGCCGTCGGTGGGATAATCCCACTGATCCACGACGCCCCAGTGATCCTGGTCGGAAACGGCGACGATGTTCTTGTTCACCCAGGCGTTGATCCGCTGGATCTTGCGCATCGCCGCGGGGGTCAGCTCGATCGGCTGAACGGCGCGGTCGTCGTCTTCGCATTCGCCGCGATAGCGCGCGCAGAACTCCACCCATCCATAAGGAACGCTGGTGTCCGCTCCCACAGACACGAAGGTCGCGACATCCGATCCGGCGATGCCGGGGGCCTCGATGGCGAAAAATACCGCGGCTGCGAGCGCGATGGCCAAAGCCGCCTTGGTGATGATGCCGAACATTCCCGTCTCCATTCGATGAGACGAGAGTAGGTTCCCTGATTTGCTATCGCCGAAAGTAATTTGGCGGCATTTTACGCAAATCCGTTCAGAATTTAGCCCAAAGGATGGTAAGTATAATTTTTGGTAGCCGGACTCGGTAAAATTCTACGTATCTGTGTACATAACATATTTTCAGTGTGTTGTGTCTGTTTTCGCCGCCGCTGCCGCAGGGCGACGGCGGCGGCGAAAAGCTTGCCGTCGTCAAAGGTTAAAAATGAGGGCCGCAAGTCGTTAACGCGGGCGCCGAACCGGGGCTCCACGCGTCGCCGTCTCCGCACGAAACGCGAGCGCGCCGCCACGTCAAGTTCGCGTAATTTTCACGCAACCGAAAAACTCGCGCCGTGGAATCATGCTATTCTGCCTGCGCATTCTCGATGGGCGTGGAATTCTCGATGGGCTTGGAAATGAATCACGAAAGCAAAAGCGAGAACCTTTCTTGCGCCATCCGCGGCGGCAAATCCTTATCCGTCCTCGCCGCCGCCCTGCTCGCAACCCTCGTCGCGAGCGGAACTGCAGTCGCCGAGCAAAGCCCGAGCCGGCCGGGCGGGCCGGCGGCGCCCGCTTCGGAAAGCGAGACGCAGACCCACCCCGCGGAGCCCGCATCCCTCAGGACGAAGGAATCCTTGCCGCGCATTTCAAAATTCGAGGCCCGGCAATTTCGTCACGCCTGCCAGGAAAGAGCCAATGAACGCGGCCTCAAAGGAGGGGATCGCGAGTCCTTCCTGACCCGCTGCTTCTTCGGCCGCCGAGCGCAAAAGGGCGTTCGCCGGGAATGCAAGAAGCAGGGCGCCGCCAAGGGATTGGACAAGACGGCCCTGCGCGACTTCGTTCGCGAATGCGTCAGGGAGCAGCGCAACCGCTGAGCCCGCCTCGGCAATTCGTCCATTCATACCCCGTTTGGGAGATGGCGAGGCCGCGGCGACATGCGATGGGCTCATTGCCGGAAATTCGCGCCGGCAGGCGGGGTTCTGAACAACTCCGCCAAAAGGGGCGGAGAGCAATTGTTGCAACAGCCTCCAAAGCCGGCGACATATTTCCTGGCGCCGGGCGAGGAGCCTGCCCGTCCTTTTTCTTTAAGGTCGGCCCGCGCAAGCGAGCCGACCTTTTCCATTTGTCCCCGTTCGTCGGGCCTCAATAGACCGGCGAGGCAAACGCGTTAAAACGAAAACCTGGAGTCTTTTCATGTGTCCAGAAAAGACTCTAGCGAAGCACCAGTTTCGTCAACAAGGCCGACAACTCGCTTTGGCGCGATACGCCCGCCTTCGCAAAAACGCGCTTCAAGACGACGCGCGCCGTTTCCTCGGCGATGCCGAGCTGTTCCGCCGCCGCCCGCGGGGTAAGCCCGAAGCCCACCAGCGCCGCCACGCGCGCTTCGCCGAGCGTCAGCCCCAAAATATCACGCACCACGGCAGGATCGGCCGGGGAATCCGCTTGCGGATCGATGACGAGAACAATTGCGCGGGCGTGGGTCAGGAATTGCGCCGCGGCAGGATCGAGACCGTGCGCCGTGACAGGCAAGACATAAAGGGCAAGCGGTCGGTCATGCTCTTCCCGATGGATCAGGACCGGCTTGGGAGCGCCGTCCACTTGTTCGGGCGTCGCGTGGATCACGCGGTCTATCTCGCATTTGAGAGCCGTCGTTTCATGCTTTGCAGCGGCGCAGAGGCGCCCATTCGCGATGTCGAGGCCCTTGCCGACGACACGCTCGGCGGCTGGATTGGCGAAAACCACGCGTTTCAGCGAATCGAGCGCGAATACGCCGATGCCGAGGCGCGCCAGGGCTTCCCCCATGCCGACTTTGGACAATTCGGCGTCGAACAGCCGCACGCTGAGGCGAAGCGATTGTTCGGCATGGCGGGCAAGACGCGCGAGGATCTCCAGTTCTTCGTCGGAAAAGGAAGCCTTGGCTTTGGCGCGTTGCACGCTGATCCAGACGACGACGGCGGGATCGGGAGAAACCGGAGCCGAAGCGAGCCAGCCTAAACCGTTGGGGATCAAAAACTGTGTGTAGAAAGGGTGCGCTTCGACCTCTTGCGCGGTGACGAGATGGCGGTCGGTCACCGCGTCAAATTGGGCGGCGATGCTGCGATCGTGCACCCGCTGCGCGCGAATGTCGGCATCCTGCCATTTGTTCCACTCTTCCGCACAGAAAAGAAGCGACGGCGAAACGATGATCCCCAGACTGCCGTCGTCGCGCCGCCATATCAGATTGGCTCCGACATCGCCGAAGACGTCGGCGACCGCCTCGAGGGCTCGCGCCCAATTGGAAGGCTGTGCGGCTGCGCCGTAAATCGCTTCAACCGCCGCGACGAACAGATCGTTCGCTTTTCCAAAACCGGCCGCCATCCGCCATCACCCCCACACCTCTGCGCCCTCCTCCCGACCAAGGTCGCATTCCGCGAAAGCAAGACATGCTTCCATGGGCGCTCCACCAGCTCTGAAGTCTTTCCGGGTCCGGTTGAAACAGAAAGACTTGAACTTTCCTCGGCTGACCGCGTTTTCGTCACAAGTGGGCGTCCACTTCGCTCAAAAAAACTATAGCAGACCCCAGTCTTTTTGCAGAACGCCATGCACGGGACTGGCGTTTCTTGTTTGCTCCCGCTCTGGAGGCTTTGCCGGCTTAATTGGCGAATCCTCATGCGTGCCCCCATTTGGGAGATGCGTCTTTTTACGAGTGGCGCAATTGCTGAGGCTTTTAGGGCGCCGACTCGCGAGAGGAGGCGCAGACAATGGAAACTTCAAAATGTTGACGCTTCTGGAAGCACTTGCCCGACTAACGGATGATAAATCCGCTTTAGGATGGCGCCTACGCGAGGTCACTGCCACGATCAAGGTCGACATGGCCTTATTGTGCGTGAAATGGGACTTTCCCGACGAGTATTATTTTTACCTTGCAAATTCGGCGGAAGCCGACACCGATCATATTTACAGACCCAAAGGCGTATCGGATCGGGATTGGTTCGGACCTCCGCCCGATAAGGTTATGGTCGCGCCGCCTACGGAAGCCGATATATTTTGTACCGGGCTTCTTCTCGGCTTGAGCGCCGCGCCAAAAGGTAAACAATGCGAGGGAGTAGTAATTTTTTCTCGTCGCGAAGCGAACAAAACTGACGAGGCGAGGTGTTTCTCGACGACCCTAAACAGGGATTAGCCGCGCAAACACGCCAATGCCAGAAGATCAAGAGCTTTTCGTGGACAGAAGGCTCGGGGTACGCGAATAACTTTGCGACAACCAAAGCAAGCGCATCCCGAGCCCGGCGGTCATGGCCGATTTCGAAAACCTCGTCGACCGAATCTACGAAGCCGCGGCCGACGCCGACCTCTGGCCGCAGGTGATGCACGATCTCGGCGGAGCGGTTGACGGGGCCGGCGGGATCATCCTCACGCGTCGCAGCGACGCTTGGCTAGGTTGGCGCTATTCCGCCGCTCTGGCGCCCGGAGCAGAGGAGTTTATGCGAGACGGCGCCACGCGCACCCAAGCGACCGCGCGCATGCTGGCGCTGAATCGTGCGGGTTTCGCCGATGCGCAGGAGGTGTTCACCGAAGAAGAATATCTCGCCGATCCGCTCATAGCGGAATGGGGCGCCTTGGCAGGCCTTCACCATGCAGCGGCGACCGCTATCCCTGTGCCCAGCGGCGATTTTGTCGTGGTGCAGGTCAACCGCCGCATCGGCCAGCAATGCTTTTCCCGCGGCGACCTCGCCCGCCTCGACGCTTTTCGGCCCCATCTCGCCCGCGCCGGCCTGCTCGCGGCGCGCTGGCGGCTGCAGAAGCTGCGCGCCGCCGCTGAAGCGCTCGCCATGATCGGCCTGCCCGCCGCCGTTCTCGACGCCACAGGCAAAGTGCTCGCGGCCAATGCACTCATCGAGGGGTTGCGCTCGCATCTGATGTGGCTCCCCAAAGACCGCATCGCCCTCGTCGATCCCGCCGCCAACGAGCTGTTGCGGCGCGCCATCGCCGAAGTCGACGATCCGACCGCAAGCTCCGTGCGATCCTTTCCCGTAAAAGGCGCGGCAGGCGATCCGGTCGTCGTTCACCTCATCCCGGCGACGGGGACTGCGCGCGATTTGTTCGAAGGCGGGTTCAGCGTGTTGGCGGTGACGCCGCTCGCGGCGCCGTCCGCTCCCGACGCCGCCCTGATTCAAGGCCTGTTCGACCTGACCGCCGCTGAAGCGCGGGTCGCGGGCGGCGTGGCCGAGGGCCTGACGCTGGACGAGATCGCCGCGCGGCATGGCGTGACCGTCGGAACCATTCGCAGCCAGATCAAATCCGTCTTCGCCAAGACCGGGGCGGCGCGTCAATCGCAACTCGCCGCCCTGCTCGCAGCGCAGACGAAGATTCCTCTTAAATAGGTCGAGAGCGCTTCCTGTCGCCGCCTCGCAGCAGAACCGGCAACCTGCCTATTTCACCTGAACGACAGCCCCCTGCGTTGCGCTTCCGCCACTGATCGTGGTCGCGTAAAGCACGCCATTGACGAATAGAGGAGCGCCGTTCGAATTTGCGCCTTTGAAGAGGTTCAAAGAGCCCACCCAGGTTTCGCACCATCTCGGCGCAACGGCCGGGCAAGCGCCCCCGGGAGGCGTCAACTGAACGACAGCCCCTTCGCCGGAAGCCCCCCCAGCCTGAGTCGTGAGCCACAGCGTTCCCTTTGGACCGAAAGCGACGCCGGCTTCTGGGTTCCTCGCCTGGCCCTGGGCGCCGTTGAAACTGTACAGAACATCCAGGCTCCAGGGCGTCGTCGCTCCAGAATTGTTCAACCTGAACACCGTGCCATAGGCCGTATCGCCAGAACCGACCGCGGTTGTCCCGTAGAGGTTTCCGCTTGAATCAAGGATCATTCCCCCGGGGGAATCGTAGCCTTCGCTCTGGTCGAAGTTGAGCATGTGAAGGACTGAAAATATCCACGAGGAACTGGAGGGCGCGAGCTGGAAAATGCCCCAACCAGCGACCCCGTAAAGATTGCCTGTCTTATTGTCGTAAGCGAGGTCGCCCCTCGGACTAACCAGATAACCGCCCTGGGGCTGCAGCGCGCCGAAATCCACCAGCGTCACAGGAGGGGTCCCCGCAGGGGCGGCCGGATCGAGTTCAAAAACAACACCCCATTTGTTGGGCGTCGCTCCTCCGCTGGTGGTCGTCCCATAAAGCTTTCCACCAGCGCTGAGGACGACCCCGCCGTAAGGCGTTCCACCATCTGCGCCGTTTGTGAAACTCCAAAGCACCCTCATGCACATGGCATTGGGAGAAACCGGAACGCAGGCTGGCCCCCGGGTCGTCGAGCCCGGCGGAACCAGCATGAAGACCGTACCGTAACCCGTTTCGCTCATAGAGGTCGTGCCGTAGATGTTTCCGGCGTTGTCCAGAGTGACGCCAGCCATGGACATGTAGCCCGGCATGCCCTCGCTTCCGAAGCGATAAAGCACCGTCGCGGTCCAGCCGCTCCCTCTGGCCGGCGTGAGCTTAAAGACGGAGCCGCCCGTCGTTCCATAGAGGTTTCCGCTGGCGTCGGAGACCAGCCCGCCATGGGAACCTGAGCCGTAAGTGAAGGAATAGGCCGTCGTCAGCTTGGGCGCCGTGGGACTGGGCGGAGAGATGGCGAAAGTCGATCTGGGGGCCGGCTCCGCCAATGCGAAAGCCGGCAGGACCGCAAATATCGCCGCGGCAAAAGGTGCCCAATTCATCGAAATCCCCTTCGCAGGGCGCAACGCGCCCCGCTCGCCCATAAAACTCCGCCAAAGATACGAAAGCGGCGGCTCGCCGGCATCTCCCAGCTGGGATATGCCGAGGCGCAGCCACTGGAGCCCGGAGACTTTATGGGTGGCGATCAATCAACCCGCCGGGGCGCAGCCGGCCCCGCGGCCTCGCTCGATAGAGCGAGGCGCCGCATCACCAGAATTTGCGGATCTCGAACGAACGGCTGAACGAGAGGCCCGCGGTGAACTGGTCGCGGGAGCCGATCATGCTCGGAATGGGGCTCGACCCCACGCTGCCGGCGAGATGCTGCAGGCCGGTGTAGAGGGTCGCGTTGAAATTGGGGGTAATGTCGTAGCGCAGAGTCGCGACGCCGCCGGCGGAAGTGAATCCCCCGGTCGCCTGATAGGGCGTCAGATGGCCGTTCAGCAGCGCCTCGCCCGGGCTCACCGAAAAATAGGAATTGGCGTAGGCGTTGTTGCCGAAGCTGAGCCGCGGTCCGAGCGAGAAGGTGACGGCGTTTTCCCGGCTGAAAACATCGGCGCCGAGCACGGCCACGAAGCCTTCATGGCCGTCGATGCCCTGCCTCAGTTCCGCGCGGGTGCGAAAATGGTCCAGAAAGTCATATTCGGCGAACCCGCCTACTTCATGCGTCAGGCCGACCTGATGCAGCCCGAACAGTCCGTCGCGATTGCCCCGGCGGAACACGAAGTTGGCCACCGGCCCCATGCGAAAGCCGTCGACGTCGACCACAGCGAAGCCAAAACCGTCGTCCGGCGTGGAAAAATGCTCGGGCTCGTTGAGTTTGCGAATATTGACGGTCGGGAACGGATAGGGGCGGAAATGGGCCGAGCCGGGATAGCTCGGCGCCACGGCGCCGATAACGCCGACCGTCACGATCCAGCCGTCGTCGTCGCTTTTCGGAGCCGATTCGGCCGGCTTCGGGGTGGGGGCCGCGTCAGCCGCCTGCGCCGCGCCATTGATAAACATGGCGGTCGCGCCCAGCAGAAAGAACAAAATCCTCGCCTTCATTCGCGGAACTTAACCCTCCTGCAACGAATGACCAGAAGCCGAATCTAGCAGAGGAGGCCGCGCTTGACCATCCATTGGGGGTTGCGCGTCGGAAGTACCTGCATACAGTCAACAGAAGTATAAATGGAGCCTCGAGTGATTAAGGAACGACTCACCGCATTCAGCGACGGCGTGCTGGCCATTATCATAACGATCATGGTCCTCGAGCTGAAAGCGCCGCATTCCTCCGACTGGAAGGCGCTGCTTCCATTGGCCCCGACATTCACGGCCTACGCCCTGAGCTTCGCCTATGTGGCGATCTACTGGAACAATCACCACCATTTGCTGCAAGGGACGCGATATGTGAACGGCGCAATTCTCTGGGCCAACACCCATTTGCTGTTCTGGCTCTCGCTGATCCCTTTTTCCACCGCCTGGCTCAGCGAAACGCGATTTGCGGAAGCCCCGGCCGCTCTTTACGGCGTCACCCTGCTGCTGCCGGCCATCGCCTATTTCATTCTCTCTCGTCTGCTCATCAAAACCGGCGCGCTCGAGACAAGAATAGCGAAGGCTATCGGCTCCGATCGCAAGGGAAAGGTCTCGCTCGCGCTTTATGTCTGCGGAATAGCGCTTTCCTTCGCCACGCCCTACGCCGCGATGGCCCTTTACGCCCTGGTCGCTCTGATCTGGCTGGCGCCTGACAAAAGGATTGAAAGAGAAATCGAGGCTGCGAGCGAACGGGCGGAAAATCAGCGGTAGAGCCACGCGTTGCGCATCAGCATACCCTGCCCTCCCAATATTTTCATGGCCGCGTCGCGGGCCTGGGCGAGCGGGAAACCGGCGTGGAAATAATCGCCCTGCCGGCGCGACGCGCGCTGGACCTTGGTCGCCCGTGCGATCCGCTCGCGCTCATAGGCTTCGACGGCGAGGTCCGAAGCCGCATTCTCGGCGAAAGCCTTCCCCAGAGATTGAGCGTCCTCGATCGCCTGCGCTGCGCCCTGCGCCAGAAAAGGCAGCATGGGATGCGCAGCGTCCCCCAGAAGCGTGACCGCGCCGCGGCTCCAGCCATTGAGAGCGGGACGCAGGTACAAAGGCCAGCGGCGCCATGACGCGCCGGCTTCGATCAGATCCCTCAATGCGCCGGCGCAGCCGGCCAATCCGGATCGCCGCAGCAGCGCGGCGCCGTCGAGGGACTGCGGCTGGTCGGGAGCCTCATGGCGCCCGCCGTCCTCGACGATCACGACGGCGCTGATGATGGAGGCGTCGCGCAACGGATAATGAACCACATGCGCGCCTTTGCCGAGCCACAGCTGGGTCTCCCGCGCGCGAAACGCCGCGGGCGCAAGCTCCGCCGGGAGAATCGCGCGCCAGGCGGTGTGGCCCGAATAGGCGGGCTCGTCCTTTTGGTCGCGCCGGAGGAAGGAACGCACCGACGATCTTGCGCCATCGGCCCCGACCAGAGCCGAAGCCTCCATGTCCTGTGCGCCTTTGGCCTTATGCACGCGCAAATAAACGGCGCCGCCGTCTTCCTCGAAATCGCCCACCCGGGCGCCGACTCCTATGGCGATCGAGCCGTCGCGCCGCGCCGCCTCCAGCAGAAGCTGCTGCAGATCGGCCCGGTGAAACAGGCGGAACGGCGCTCCCCAGCGGTCTTTTGCTTCGGCGAGGGGCAGACGGGCGACAACCTCGCCGTCGCGAGCCCGGCGAATATTGATCGCGTCAGGCCGCAACGCCGCCGCTTCCAGCGCGTCGGTCAGCCCGAGCCCCTGAAGGATGCGCCCAGCGTTGGGGGCGATCTGAAGCCCGGCCCCGACCTCCTCGATCACAGGAGCGCGCTCCAGGATCGTAACTTTGCGGCCGGCGCGGGCCAGGCTCAGGGCGGCGGTCAGACCGCCGATGCCCGCGCCCGCCACGACGATGGGCGGTTTGCCGCAATCGGGCCCGGTCACGCTGCGGTCGCCGGCTCCGCAGCCGCATAAACGCACTCGGCCGGGTCTGCGCCGCCATGGAGGGAGGCGTCATAGACGTAATGGGTCGAGCAATAGGGGCAGACGGCCTCGTTCGAAGCGCCCATGTCGATATAGACATGGGGATGGTCGAAGGGCGGCAGCGCCCCCACGCACATGAATTCCTTGGCGCCGACGCGGATTTGGGAGACGCCGGGCTGGTTATGATAGTGGGGCGTGGAGTGATCGGACATGGGCAGAGGCGATCCGTGTCTATGGCCCTGGGGCCGAAAACCTTATCAAAGTCCGGTATATTGCACCGACGGGCCGCTGAATAGAGGGTAACTGGTCTGGTTTCGCCGGCGCTTCGGAAGCCTCCCCGGCTTTCCCGCTTTCGCGCGCGCGGCGCCACTGCGCCATAAGCGCGCAGCGCATGCATTTGCCCCCGAGCGCCGGCTTCCTGTTCAAAACCGAAACAGGCGTCCGTCGGCTTCCCGACGAACGCCTGCTGCGCATTTCGCGCTGCTCGGACGGGCTGAACCGCCTTACATCACCCGGCTCAGGATGAAGTAGAGCGAACCCGAGATCAGGATGGCGCAGGGCAGCGTCAGCAGCCAGGCCATGAGCAGCTTCTGCAGCGTGGCGATCTGCACGCCCGAGCCATTGGCGGCCATGGTGCCGGCGACGCCCGACGACAGCACATGGGTGGTGGACACCGGCAGGCCGAAGGTGTCCGCGGCGCCGATCGTCGCCATGGCGACGAGTTCGGCCGAGGCGCCCTGGCCATAGGTGAGGTGCTCCTTGCCGATCTTCTCGCCCACGGTGACGACGATGCGCTTCCAGCCGATCATGGTGCCGAGGCCGAGGGCGAGGGCGACCGCGATCTTCACCCAGGTGGGGATGAATTTCGTCGCCTTGTCGATGACGCCTTTATAGGCGGCCAGCGTGTCCTTTTCGGCGGCGGTCAGCTGAGCTTCCTTGTCCTTGGCGAGGAAGCGCAAGGCTTCGGAAGCGAGATAGATGTCGTTGCGGGTGTTGCCGACGGTCGCGAACGGGATCTTGGAGATCGCGCCGTAACCTTCGATCTGGCGCGAAATGTCGCGGATCAGAGCCGCGAGCGAAGGATAGGTTCCCTCGTTGAGCTCGTGTTTGGCGACATAATTGGTCACCGCCGCACGCGGGTCGCCGATGATCTGGTAGCCGGCGGCCTTGGCTTCCACCACCTTGGAGGCGGCGAGCGAAGCTTTGGAGAATTCCGCCACATGGCTCGCCGGCAAGGCGCGGTTGAGCGCATAGGCGGTGGGAACCGTGCCGATCAGGATCAGCATGATGAGGCCCATGCCCTTCTGCCCGTCGTTCGAGCCGTGAGCGAAGGACACGCCCGTGCAGGTCAGGATCAGCAGGCCGCGAATCCACCACGGCGGAGGCGTCTGGCCCTTGGGCTCGGAGTAGAGCTCGGGCTTGCGCACCAGGAACTTGAGAATGAGCAGCAGTCCCGCGGCGCAAGCGAAGCCGACGAGAGGCGAGAGCAGCAGCGAATAGCCGATCTCGGTCGCCTTCCCCCAATCGACGCCGGAGGTTCCGTCACGACCGCGCATCAGGGCGTTGGCGATGCCGACGCCGATGATGGAGCCGATCAGCGTGTGGGAGCTCGATGCGGGCAGGCCAAGCCACCAGGTGCCGAGGTTCCAGATGATCGCGGCGATCAGCAGGGCGAACACCATCGCGAAGCCGGCGCTGGAGCCGACCTGGAGGATGAGCTCCACCGGCAGCAGCGAAACGATGCCGAAGGCGACCGCGCCGGTCGAGAACAGCACGCCGAGAAAGTTGAAGAAGCCGGACCACACCACCGCGATGTTGGGCTTCAGCGAATGGGTGTAGATGACGGTCGCGACCGCATTGGCGGTGTCGTGAAAGCCGTTCACGAATTCGAAGCCGAGCGCGATCAGCAGCGCCACGCCGAGCAGAACGAAGGGGAGCATGGTGGTGACCGGCGCGCCGGCGTCCTGAAGATCGCGATAGATGCTCCAGGCGGTATAGGCGAGGCCGAGCGCCGTGATTCCGAGGAAAGCGAGAACCCCCTGAACGCCCGTGGGCTGATCCAGCTTGGGTTTGGGGTCATGCGACCCTGCATCGACGCGCAAACCCGCGTCGGAAGCGAGCGATGTCATTTATTGCTCCAGTCAAGTGCATATTAATGCATGAGGTCCCTAGCCGCGCGCCACGACAGATACATGACATTCCGATGACGGTTGTTGTCGACTCGCGCTCTTCCGGCCAGAATGCGCCGGCCCCCTTACATTGTTTTGCAGATTGAAGGCCTTGCGGCCGAATGCATTATAAATACGCGCTATATAGAGGTTTTTCGCTCCGCAGCGCCTCTCTCGACCCTATGCGCCGAGCGCGTTACAGCGGGTTTACGCGACCCGGCGGATAAAATCCGTCACGCAGGCAATCGTCGGGGCGTCGAGCAGCAGCGGCGCATGGGCTTGCCCCGCGATCGTATGCCGCTCCATGCGCGGCGCGCGCGCGGCCATCCGCTGAAGGATGTCCGGCGTCAAAATATCGGAGTTTTCGCCCCGGAGCGTCAGAAGCGGCCCCTGCGCCAGGGCGTCGAACCCGTTCCAAAAATCATAGGGCTCCATGTCCTCGGCGACGTCGTCCAGAGTATGGGCGAGCGCCGGATCGTAACGAAACGCCATTCTCCCGTTCTTCTCTTCGAAAGTATGTCTCGCGAAGATTTCCCACTCCCCGGCGGTCACGGCCGAGAATTTCTCGCCGGCGGTGAGGCGCATGAGGCCTATGGCGTCATCCAGGGTCGCAAGAGCGGGCAGCTTGCCGACGTAACGCTTGATCGCCATGAGGCCCTTGACCGGGATTTCGGGGCCGATGTCGTTCAGGACGCCCGCGCGCACGAGGCCCGGGAAAGCCCCCGCGAGTCGCATCATGTGCAGGCCGCCGCGCGATGTTCCGACAAATATGGCGCTGGAGACGCCCGCATCGGCGAGGAAGCGCAATATGTCGTCCTGCTCGACGCTGAGATCGTAATGCCGCCAGTCTTCATCCCATTGGGAGGCGCCGCGCCCGCGATGGTCGAGCGCCAGCACGCGCCGCCCCTGCTCCGCCAGCGCCGGGGCCAGAAAGTCGAAGTCATCCGCAGGCCGGGCGAGCCCCGGCAGGCAGACGACCGGCGCGAGCCCTTCGTCCGGCGACGGCCAATCGAAATAATGAAGCGTGAGCCCGTCGGCGGATCGGTAAAACCGGCTTTGAGGATGCGCTACGGCGTCAAGCATATCCATGATCCTGAAATTTGCCTGCGTTGACAGGGGAACAGAAGAGAATCGCCCTCCGCAATGTAGTTAATCATGGAGCCGCTGCGCGCGTTCCGCCATCCTCCTTTCGGGGCGCGGGCCAGGGTCATCGGGCGGATGGAGTTCCTCGATCGAGGCCGGCGGCTTGACTTCCCCTCATGTTACAGCCAGTTTCCGCGCGCTCGCGGCAAGCCGAAAAATCACCCTCAAGGGAAAGTCTCGAACACTCCCATGCGCGCCTATCTCGACTTCGAAAAGCCGGTCGCCGAACTTGAAACAAAGGTCGAGGAACTTCGCCAGCTCGCGAGCCAGGGGGACGCCGTCTCCATTTCCGAAGAGCTGAACAAGCTGGAGGCAAAAGCCTCCAAAGCGCTCGTCGATCTCTATGCGACGCTGACGCCCTGGCAAAAGATTCAGGTGGCCCGTCACCAGGAACGCCCCCATTTCTCCGATTACGTCCGCCAGCTCCTCGTCGATTTCACCCCGCTCGCCGGCGACCGCGCCTTTGGAGAGGACCACGCCGTCGTGGGAGGCTTCGGCCGGTTCCGGGGCCAGCCCGTCTGCATCATAGGCCAGGAGAAAGGCTCCGACACCCAGAGCCGCCTGCGACATAATTTCGGCATGGCCCGCCCCGAGGGCTACCGCAAGGCGGTGCGCCTCATGGAGCTCGCCGACCGGTTCGACATTCCGGTGATTTCTCTCGTCGACACCGCCGGCGCCTTTCCCGGCATCGACGCCGAGCAGCGCGGACAGGCCGAAGCCATCGCGCGCTCCACCGACGTCTCGCTGCAGCTCGGCGTTCCCAATGTGGCGGTGATTCTCGGCGAAGGCGGCTCCGGCGGCGCCATAGCCATCGCGGCCAGCAACAAGGTGCTGATGCTCGAGCACGCCGTCTACACGGTGGCCTCCCCCGAAGCCTCCGCCTCGATTCTCTGGCGCGACGCCGGAAAGGCCCAGGAAGCGGCGACCAGCATGAAGATCACCGCCCAGGACCTTCTGAGATTCGGCATCATCGACGTGATCATCACCGAGCCGGCCGGCGGGGCGCACCGCGACCCCGCGGCGGCGATCGCCTCGGTGGGAGAAGCGATCCATCACGAATTGTCGAGCCTTTCCACCTGCTCGCGGGAGCAGGTGCAGACCCTGCGGGCCGAAAAATTCCTGGCGATAGGCCGGAAAGTCTAAGGCTTCCCGCCCACCCGCGCGCTCCAGCGCCCGGAATCCGGTTTCCAGCCGGTCGCGTTCAGCGCCGCTCTGGCGGGGCTCGTTCCGGACAATGCGACGCCATGGATCGATTCCCCCCGACTCGAGCTCGTCAGCCCGCCTGGGGCCATCGAATAGTCTCAATTCTTTGGTTACCTTATATGGGCATTTATCCGTCGAATGGTGAAGTCGGTGTTACTCTGATAGCCTAAATTTCACGGTATCTTGGACGCGTGTCCCTCGCGTCCGTGAGCGGAGCCAGCATGACACTACGCCGACCCTTGCAGCTTCTGGCCCGTTCCGGCCTGATTTCGGCTGTGGCGGCGCTTGCGGCCTGCGAAGATGGCAGTTCGCTTTCCCAGCGTGCGATGGCGCCCATCCCCTCGGAGACCGTCGCCCTGATGGAGCAGGCCGGCAGCACGAAGGAAGCGCCGACGCTGATCCGCGCCTTCAAGAAAGAAGCGGAGCTCGAGGTCTGGAAGATGCGTTCCGACGGGCGCTACGTCCATGTGAAGACCTACCCCATGTGCCGCTGGTCGGGACAGCTCGGCCCCAAGACGCGCGAAGGCGACCGGCAGGTGCCGGAAGGCTTCTACTCGATCGCGCCGGGTCAGCTCAATCCGAACTCCTCCTATTATCTCTCCTTCAACGTAGGCTATCCCAACGCCTATGATCGCGCCTGGAACCGCACGGGCGGCACGATCATGGTGCACGGCGTCTGCTCCTCCATGGGCTGCTTCTCCATGACGGACCGCCAGATCGCCGAGATCTACGCCATCGTCCGCAGCTCGCTGAACAACGGCCAGAACGCGGTGCAGATGCAGTCCTATCCGTTCCGCATGACCGCGGAGAACATGGCCCGTCATCGCCTCGACCCGAACATCGCCTTCTGGAAGCAGCTCAAGGAAGGCAACGACCATTTCGAGGTCTCGAAGCGCGAGCCCGCCGTCGGGGTCTGCGGCAAGCGCTATGTGTTCGACGCCGTCGCCGCGAACGGCGCGCGCCTCGAACCCGCCGCCGCTTGCCCTCCGCTGAAGGAAGACCCGCAGGTCGCGCAGGCCGTCCGGGAGAAGGAAGCCCAGGACAACGCCCGGATCGCCGAGTTGTCGGAAACCGTCAAACCGGTGCGGCTGGTTTATCAGGACGGCGGACAACATCCCTCTTTCGCCTCGCGGGTCGCCGAGGTCAGCCGACCCGAGGCGCTGGTCCCTCCCATGGAAGTCGCCATGGAGGAAAACGCGACGACCGCCTCGATCAAGCCTCACGGGAAGCCGGCGCCGAGAGATTCGGCGAGCCCCGGAGCGGTGAAGACGGCCAAGCTGAATCCTGGCAAGACGGTGGTTCCGGCCACCGGCAAAGGCGCCGACGCCGACGCTGTAGCGGCGCTCGCCTCGGCGCCGGAGGTTCCCGGCAAGGTTTCGGTACGCGATTGGCAGAGTCTGCATAAGGAGCCGGAGCCTTCGCCGGCCGCTTCGACCGGGCAGAAGAAGAAGGACGCCGCCCCCAAGAGCGCCCAGATCGGCTCTCTCGAGAAGGCGCTGCGCGACGCCCAGCTTAAAAAGTAGCCGGCCGTCCGCCGATAACCCTCGCCCTCGTCATCTCGTCCCCCTATCCCAACCCGATCGGCCGCCACGGCGCGTTTTCGCAAAGGCGGGCATGCTTTTGCGACAGCAACGCGGCTTCCTCCGGCTCGAACGGCGCCGGCAAATATCGCCCCGGATTGAGAGTCTGGAGCGCATATTCCGTAGAAGCCTGTTTACTCTCGCCGAAAGCGCTTCGACCGCGCAGTTGGAGCCCGCGGCGTAGACCTGTATAGAGAATAAAGATCAACCGCCGGGAGAACCGCGCCGCAACCGGACGCTCGCAGACGGCCGGGAGCGCGTTCTTGCGAAAGTTGGCGCGGTTTTGCGGCAAGAATACGCCGCAGCGCCGCGATCGGGGGCTATCGCCCGTCGCGCGCGCCGTTTCATGCGAGCCAAATGCGCGCCGGAGTTGCGTTCAGGGTCGAGGAAAGACTGGATGCTTGAGAAAATTGTGGGCTTTTGTTTGCGTTGGCCCAAGACCATCGTCCTGCTTTTCCTTGTTTTGACCGGCGCCGGCGCTTACTTCACCTCGGCGCGCTTCGCTATCGACACGGATACCGAACACCTCTTCTCGATCAAGATTCCCTGGCGTCACAACGAGGCGGAGCTATACAAAGCTTTTCCTCAGCTCAATGACCTGCTTATCGCCGTCATCGACGCGGATACCCCGGAAAACGCCGAAAACTCAGCCAAAAGGCTGAACGACGCGCTGCAGGGGGCGCCGTTGATATCCCGCTCCTGGCGTCCGGACGACAACCGGTTCTTCCGCACCAACGGACTGTTGTTCCTCGGCGTCGACGATCTGCAGCACAAGATGGGAATGCTGATCGGCCAGCGCGACATACTTCTGCCTCTGGCCGAGGACCCGACGCTTCGGGGCCTGACCGCGGCTTTGACCGCCAATTACAAGCAGGTCGAGCGCAACCCGCGCGCCCTGGCGATGTATTCCTCCGCGCTCGACGAATTCTCGACGGCCTTCGAAAACGCGCTGGTCGGCGAGCCGGCCCGCGTATCCTGGGACAAGCTGCTCGCGGGAGGAAAGCCGGAAACGCTCGCCGAGGACGCCCCCAGCGTGCGCCGGATCGTGCTCGTCAAGCCGGTGCTGGATTTTTCCGCGCTGGAGCCTGCGCAGGACGCCATCGCCTTGGTGCGCGCCACCGCCGCAAAGCTCGATCTGGACCCCGCCCACGGGGTAAAGCTGAGACTGACCGGACAGGCTGCGCTCGCGGACGACGAATTCGCCACGATCTCGGAGAATATGGGCTCCAATCTGACGATCACGCTCGTCATCGTCACGTTCATTCTCTTCCTGGCCTTGCGGTCGCCCAAGCTGATACTGGCGGTTCTGGCGACGCTGCTCGCCGGCCTCGCGATAACGGCGGGGCTCGGCATTATTCTGATCGGGCGCTTCAACCTGATATCGGTCGCTTTTGCTGCGCTCTTCATCGGCCTCGGCGTCGATTTCGGCATTCAGTTCGCCACGCGCTACCGGGAGGAGCGCCACAAGGGCGGCGATCTCGATCTCGCGCTGGTGAACGCGACGCGAGAGATCGGCGGTTCCCTGACACTTGCGGCGGTTTCGCTGCTCGCCGGCTTTTTCTGCTTCCTGCCGACCGAGTTTCTCGGCGTCGCGGAGCTCGGGCTCATCGCCGGCTTCGGCATGATCATCGCCTATGTCGCGACGCTGACTTTCCTTCCAGCCCTGATCAAGCTGCTGCAGCCCAGGGCGGAACAGCTGCCTCTGCAGACCGCCTCTCTCGCTTCGATAGACCACTGGATCGCCCGGCATAGAGCGCTGGTCATTGCAGCCGCGGTCACGACGGCTCTAGCCGGCGCCCCTTTCCTGATGCATCTCGCCTTCGACTCCAACCCGATGGATCTTCGGAACCAGCGCGTCGAATCGGTCGCGACCTTCATCGATCTCTCCAAAGACCCCAAAACCGCAATCAATACGGTGGAAATCCTCGCCCCTTCGCTGCAGGCTGCGGACGGGCTGGCGAGCAAGCTTTCGCAGCTTCCCGAAGTCGATCGCGTGACGACGGTCGAGAGCTTCATTCCCAAGGATCAGGACGAAAAGCTGCCGGTGATAGAGGATGCGGCGCAGGAGCTGAGCGGCGTCGTCGATCCGAAGGTGAAGCCCGCGCCGACGGACGAGGCGACCGTCAAAGCGCTGACCCAGGCCGCCGCTTCCCTGCGCCGCCTCGGAGGCCGCAATATTCCCCCGTCTGTCGTCCGCTTCGCCGACGCTGTCGAGGCGCTGGCCGATTCCGATCCTACGATCCGGGAAAACGCGCGCATCGCCGCCTTCGGCGATTTTCACCAGATGCTCGGGCAGCTGCGCGAGGCGCTGCAGGCCAGGCGCGTCACCTTCGAGAACCTGCCGGTCGAGATCACGCAGGATTGGGTGTCCGCCAACGGACAGTTCCGCGTCGAAGCCGCGCCCAAGGGCGACAGCAACGACCGCGAGGTCCTGACCCGCTTCGCGGAAGCCGTGGAAAAGATCGCGCCCAACGCCAGCGGCGCGCCGATCGGCATATCGGAGGCGGGAAAATCGATCGTTCGCGCCTTCATCCAGGCGGGCGCCTACGCTTTCGCCGCGATTTTCATCATCCTTGCGGTCGCGCTGCGAAAGGCGACCGACGTCGCCCTCACGCTCGGCCCGCTGGTCCTCGCCGGCGTCGTGAGCCTCGAGGCTGCGGACGCCCTTGGCCTTTCGCTGAATTTTGCGAATATAATCGCCCTGCCACTGATGTTCGGCGTCGGCGTCGCGTTCCACATCTACTACGTCATCGCCTGGCGCAAGGGCATCGTCGACATGCTGGCGTCCAGCCTGACCCGCGCTATCTTTTTCAGCTCGCTCACAACCGGAACCGCCTTCGGAAGCCTGTATTTTTCCAGTCATCCGGGCACGGCAAGCATGGGCGAGCTGCTCGCGATCTCGCTGTTCTTTACTTTGCTCGCCGCCTTCATCGTCGTTCCGGCGTTTCTCGGCCCTCCGCCCAAGCGCCAAACAACCGGGGAAGGCTCCGCGTTGTGATCGCCGCTCCGGCACCGCCTGCTTCGAGATAGGATTTCCCGCCATGAGAAAATCGATCGTTTTCATATTTCTGGCTTTGCTGACGTCCGCTCCGGCCCTGGCCGCCGAAGCGGTATATGGAACCTGGCTGCGTCATGGAGGCAACAGCGAGAAGCTGGAGTTCTACGACTGCGACGGCCAGCTCTGCGCTCGCGGCGTCATTCCCCTGCCCGACGGATCGCCGCCCCCGGTCGTCCTGCGCCACGC
This sequence comes from Methylocystis heyeri, assembly GCF_004802635.2. Classification (NCBI taxonomy): domain Bacteria; kingdom Pseudomonadati; phylum Pseudomonadota; class Alphaproteobacteria; order Hyphomicrobiales; family Methylocystaceae; genus Methylocystis; species Methylocystis heyeri. The sequence continues at coordinate 522,198 of NZ_CP046052.1, read as the reverse complement.
CAAGAAGACCGCGCCGAACCAGTGGAAGGGCGACCTTTTCAATCCCGAGAACGGCAAGACCTACTTCGGCACGATCACGCTGGATACACCCAACCAGCTGACCCTGAGCGGATGCCTCATCGCCTTCCTTTGCCAGAGCGAGACCTGGACCCGCGTGGCGAAGGCCCCGGCGCCGGCGCCGGCGCCGGTCAAGGGCGCGCATTGAGACGGGAACGGCGTCGGCTTCAGCGCCGGCGCGGGTCTAACCCGGCCGTTTTATTCATATCGGCCGGCCGCGTCTCCGGGAGCAGGAAAAGCACCAGAACGAGCCCCGCCGCCGCAATGAGCGCCAAAGCGAGAAAGGCCGCGGAATAGCCCGCTCGGGAGACGATAAAGCCGGCCGCGGCCTGGCTGCATGAGCCGCCGATCCCCTGCACGGTCCCGACCACGCCGCGGGCGAGGCTGTAGCGGCCGGTTCCCTCCATCACATCCGCGAGAATGAGGGGCAGCAAGGCCTCGAAAAGGCCGCCCGTCACGCCGTCGAGCGCTTGCAGCAGCAGCAGGGCCGCCGGGTCGCCGAACCAGACGCAAAGACCGCCCCGGATCGCCAGCGCGGCGAAGGCGGCGATCAGCAGCGGGCGGCGCCCGATGGCGTTGGCGCGGGTGACCAGCAGAGCGGTCAGAATGGACACGAGCTGCGCCAGGACGATCGAGACGGAGGTGACGCCCGTCTCCCACCCCGGATTGGCCAGCGCCAGCTTTTGCGCGACCAGCGGCAGCATCGGGGAATTGGCGAAGTGGAAAACGGCGGCTGCCGCCGCGAAAATCACAAGCGGACGATCATGGAGGAGAATCCGCCAGCCGGCCGGATGCTCCCCGTGATCCGCGCTGGCCTCCAGGCCGCGCGCCCGGGCATTGTCGATGGCGCTTCCAGGAATCGAGAGCGCCGCGACGGTCGTCAATATGGCGAAGATCGGCACGAGATAAAAAGGCGCCTTTTGCGACACCGTCACCCCGATGATCCCGGCGACAAGAGCTATGGAGACATTGCCCGCCTTGTCGAAGGCGGCGTTTCGCCCGAGCCTCGCCGCCAGCTTCTCGCGGTTGTAAAGTCCGAGAGTTATGGCCGCGATCGACGGCGCAAACAGGCCGCCGAGGACCGCCATGACGACGTCGGCGACCAGCACGACCGGAAGTATCGGCCAGGTTGCGATCGCCAGGGCGCAGCCGGACAGTAGAAACGCTCCGAGGATTACGGCCTCGCGCTTTGCGTGGGTGCGGTCGATGAACGCGCCGACCGCCGGATGCGCGGCGACGCCGATCAGCCCGCTCGCCATCAGCACCGACCCGACCGCAAACTGGCTCCAATGCGCCTCGGTCACCAGGAGGACATTGACATAAGGCCCGAGGCCGCCTCGGACATCGGCAAGGAAGAAATTGAGCCCGTCGAGCGCGGTGAAGGCCATGGTCGCTGCATCCGGCGAGCGACGCAACTGCTCTGCGCCGCAAAACAGGGTTCTGCGGCAAATAGCGCGGATCGGGCCGAATTGCGTCTCGCCCCGCCTTCAGTTGCGGCGCCGTCGACGCACGGCCGACCGCTCATACGGTTTCCGGCTGAATGAAGCGGCTCGCGCCGTCATCGCGACGAGCGTAAGCTCCGCGGCGATCCAGGAACGGTATCAGACGCCGATCAGGAGCCGAGGCCGGCGCGAGCCGGCCTGGGCGAGCCGATCGGGCGTTCGCCGCGCGCATCCTTCGAACGATTCCGTCCAGACGGAAGGCGCGTCATTCTCACCAGTAGTGGCGATGCCACCTGTGATAGTGATGGTAATAAGGCCGGTAATAGTGGTAGTGGTAAGGCCTATAATAGTGATAGCGATGATAATAACGGTAAGGATGATAATAGTGACGATGATAATAATGATAGGGGTGATAGTAATGAGGCCGGTAGTAGCCATAACCCCCGCATGGCCCCCAATGCAGGAAGCGCCCGGTATAGCGGTTATAGCAATATAGTCTCGCCTGCTGCACAGGCGATTGCAGCTTGACCGAATCCGACTGTATCGAGCCATTCACCGGCAGAGCCGCGGCGCCGAGCGGGTTGAAGAGCAACATTCCGCCCGCAGCCAATATTATCGCCAGAAATTTTCTCATAAGCGCCCTCCCCTGAAAACGCCGCGAAAGACTAGCTAACGTCGGCGCCGCCTGCGTCAAGAACGACGCCTTCGGCCGCGTTCTCCGCTCGAATGGAGCGTCCGAGCGATAGAAACCGCGCCAGATCGGATGAGTGGAGCGCATTCTTATCTCAAAAGCATGTCAGCTTTCGGGGAATGCGCTCGCGGCAGAGCGATCAAAACAGCGAGGAAAAGGCCAGGGGATGAACAATATCCGTGCTCTTCTCCGATCAGGCGGCCTCCAGATAAGGCGTCTCGAAGAAAAAGCGCAGCACCTTGGGGTCCCCGCTGTCTTCGACCGGGATATGCCAGAATTTCGAGTCCATGTGGGGAAAGCGTTCGAAAGGAACATGGATCGCCGTCAACTGGGCATGTTCGCGCATGCCGCGCATCATGGCTCCTTCCAAAATTTCGAGCAGGTCGCGCTCATCCTCCGGCGCCTCGGTCACGGTCAACATCACATTGTTCGCAATCGGAAGGGCTCGATCGAATATCTGTTCGAAGTTTACCGACGCCGTCATTTGCTTCTCCAAGAGCATGTCCGACTCTCTCGAACTTTTACATTCACTCAGGTGAACCCGCCCCGCAACGCGAAACGGACGAAACGCTTAAGCCACCGTAACTCGCCGTCACCCCTCGATCAGTATCGCCTATCCAGTTATCAATCTATTGTGCAAAAATCATACCTTTGCGGCATACTCCTTTTTATCCAGCCTGTTGTCCAGTCCCGCCCGAGCTTCGACGGTCAGAAAGCAACAAAAATACGACCGTATTAAGAAGGTCAGTCGCTTCCCCTGTGCGCGCGCTCGCCCCAGCGGTCGTCGAACACCAGTTCGTCGAGCGGGAGCCGCCGCGCCCAGTTTCGCACCTCGAGTTCAGGCCGGACATAGGCGCGGTCGACATATCCGACGCAGAGATAGGCGACGATCGCGATATGCTCCGGGACGCCCAATATGGACCGCAGTTCATCGGGCTTGAGGATGCTGACCCAGCCGACGCCCACGCCCTCGACCCTAGCCGCGAGCCAGAGGTTCTGGACCGCGCAGGCAGTGCTCAGAAGATCCGTCTCGGGCTGCTGCGAGCGCCCCAGCCCGGTCCTGCCCATGCGGGCGCGATCGCAGGTGACGCAGATATTCAGCGGCGACTTGAGTATCCCCTCCAGTTTCAAGTTGCGATACAGCCCCCGCCTCGCCGGCTCAATGGCCGCTTCCTCCTCTTCCTTGACGCTCCTCGAAAAGGCCTCACTCACCCTTTGGCGGACGGCGCGGTCCTTGATAATGATGAAATTCCACGGCTGCATGAACCCCACCGAGGGGGCGTGATGGGCCGCGTCGAGTATGCGCATCAGGACCTCCCGCGGCACCTCGTCGCCAAGGAACTCGTTGCGGACGTCGCGGCGGCTGTAGATCGCGCGATAGACCGCCTCTCGCTCGTCTTGCGAAAACGGGCCGGCGGCGGCCAGATCGCCGTTCTCGACGGGCTTTTCAGCGGACATCGGGCAAACCCAATGCTTCGCGCAGGCGCGCCCAATGCTCCTCCTCGGCGGGCAGGCCGAATCGGAGCCATGAAGGCCGCTCCGCAAACCGCCGCGTCAGAATGCCGCGCTTCGCCAATCGCTCGAACCAGACTTCGGCGTCGCTGCGCGCGGCGAGCGTGAACAGCGCAGCTCCCCCCAGAATCTCAAAACCCGCAGCCATGAGCATCGCTTCGAGACGGCGGGCGGATTTCTGCAAGGCCGCGCGGCTGCGCTCGAGCCAGGCCGCGTCGGAAAGCGCCGGCGTTCCGACCGCGAGAGCCGGCCCGCTGACGCTCCAGGGGCCGAGTTCGGCCCGCAGTCGCGCCGCCATCAGAGGCTCGCAGACGGCGAATCCGAGCCTCACGCCAGGAAGGCCGAAAATCTTGCCGAAGGAGCGCAGCACAACGACGGCGCCGCCCGCCCTCGGCGCCATGCTCGCGTCCGGCGCGATGTCCATGAAAGCCTCGTCGACGATGAGCACGCCGCCGCGCCCGGCGAGGCGCTCAGCAAGCCGGATCAATTGCTCCGGGCTCGCGAGCCTTCCGTCGGGATTGTTGGGATTGACCACGATGGCGACGTCGGCCTCTGCGAGTTCTTCAAAAGACGCGACCGTCTCGGTGTGGGCGCCGGCCGCGCTCCAGGCCGCCTGATGTTCGGCATAGGTGAAGCCGAGGATCGCGACGCGACGGCCCGGACAGACGCGAGGCAGGCTCTGAATGAAGGCCTGCGTGCCGGCCCCGGCGACCACGGCCAGGCGGCTCGGCGCGCCATAGGCGCACGCGGCGGCGGCCTCCAGCGCGATCAGCGCATCCGCATCCGGCAGGCGGCTCCACGCTTGCGGCGCAATGGGCGGCAAGGGATAGGGAATTGGGCTCACGCCGGTCGAAAGGTCGATCCAGGGCTCGGGCGCCGCGGGAAAACGGCGCCTTGCGGCGTCCAACCCTCCGCCATGCTCGATCCGCTGATGGCGGCTGTCATGAGTATCGGCGTTGCTCACCGCGCGAGTTCCAGTAACTGGCCGATATCGATGTGGCGAACGCAATGTTCGGCCAGCGCGTCGAGCGTCTGCTCCACCTGGGCTTCGTAAAGCAGGGCCGAAGGAGCGGCTTCGAGGCGGCGCAGCCATGCGCCGCGCTGGGCGTCATGGGAGAACAGCCCATGGACATAAAGGCCGGTGACGAGGCCATCGGCCGAGCACGCCCCGTCGAGGCGTCCGTCCGCGAATTTGAGCGCGGGTCTGTTGCAGTCGGGTCCGATCGTCTCCCCCATATGCATCTCATAGCCGCTGAAAGGCTCGCCGTCCGGCTGGCTCTCGCCATGCGAAAACTGCAGCCTTTTCTCCCGGCCCAACACGGTCTCGACATCGAGGAGGCCGAGCCCTTCGACCTCCCCGGGCGGGCCCTCGACCCCAGAAGGATCGGCGATGCTTCGCCCCAGCATCTGGAAGCCGCCGCAAACGCCGAGCACGCGCCCGCCGCGCCGCAGATGGGCGGCGAGGTCTATATGCCAGCCTTCCGCGCGGAAGGCCGCCAAATCCGCGATCGTCGCTTTCGATCCCGGCAGGATGACAAGACGGGCGTCCGCAGGCAAGGGCGCGCCTGGGGGCGTAAAGGCCAGCGCGACGCCGGGCTCCGCCTTCAGCGGGTCGAAATCGTCGAAATTGGAAATATTGGGCAGAAGGGGCACGGCGATTTTGACCCCGCCGCGCTCGTTCGCGCTACCGCCTTGGAGGCCGAACGCGTCCTCCGCCGGCAACCGGCTGGCCTCGCTGAAAAAGGGAACCAGCCCGAGCGGGCGCCATCCGGTGCGCTCGGCGACAAAGCCCATGCCGGAATCGAAAAGGGAGGGATCGCCCCGGAATTTATTGACGATAAAACCCCGGACCAGAGCCAGATCCTCGGGGTCCAGCACCGCGTGGCAGCCGACGAGCTGGGCTATGACTCCGCCCCGGTCGATATCGGCGACCAGGACCACAGGCGCGCCCACGGCGCGGGCGAAGCCCATATTGGCGATGTCATGGGCGCGCAGATTTATTTCGGCCGCGCTGCCGGCGCCCTCGATCAGCACGATGTCCGCAGTCTCGCGCAGGCTCGAGAAGCTTTCCAACACCTGCGGCATCAGGCGCGGTTTCCAGCTCTGATATTCGCGCGCGAGCGCCTGGCCCGCGACCCGGCCCTGGACCACGATCTGGGAACCGCTGGCTCCCTGCGGCTTCAGCAGCACCGGATTCATGTCGTTGGACGGGGCGCGCCGCGCCGCGCGGGCCTGCAGGGCCTGGGCGCGGCCGATCTCGCCGCCCTCCTGGGTGACGGCGGCGTTGTTCGACATGTTCTGCGGCTTGAACGGCGCCACCCGCAGGCCTTTGTTCGTCAGCGCCCTGGCGAGCCCCGCAACCATCAGGGACTTGCCGACGTCCGAGCCGGTTCCCTGGATCATCAATATTCTGCTCATCGCCAGCCGCCCGCCGCGCTTTCCGCTCGCACCAGATTCCGCAATCTACGACAGGAAAGCCATTGCGGCGTCGAGATCGCCGAGCCTCGAAACCTCTGGATAGGCCGGCGGCGAGATCACCACCGCCTCGAGCCCCAACTCGCGGGCCGCCTCCATCTTGGCGTAGGTCGAGGGGCCTCCGCTGTTCTTCGTGACCACCAGTTCCACGCGCTGTTCCCGCATCAGGGCGATTTCGTCGTCTTTTGCGAAAGGCCCGCGGGAAAACAGCAGCGCGCTGCGGGGCGGCAGCTCGGCCAGTTCCGGCGGCTCGATGGTTCGAATGAGATATTCGTGCTGGGGCTGGGCGCGAAAAGCGCCGACCCCGAGCCGGCCGATGGTGAGAAACACGCGCTTCGGCGCGCCCGCCAGCGCAGCGGCGGCCTCGCCGAGATCGCCCGCCTCGATCCAGCGGTCGCCCTCCTGCGCGCGCCAGGGCTCTCTTCCGAAGGAAGCGAGCGGGATCGAGAGCGCGGCGCAGGCGGAACGGGCATTGGCCGATATCCGGGACGCAAAAGGATGGGTCGCGTCGATCACGCGATCGATTTTCGTTTGGGCGAGATAGCGCGCAAGGCCGTCCGCGCCGCCAAAGCCGCCGATACGCGTCGGCAGGCCGACGTCGAGGGGCGCGCTGGTGCGGCCGGCGAGCGACATGACCGCCTGGATCGTGGGCCGCTGCGCAATGCGGGCGGCGAGCGCCCGCGCTTCGCTCGTGCCGCCCAGCACCAGAACCCGCAAAGGCCTCGCCTCGCCTGCGCAGCCCAGATCGAGAGGCGAAGTCGTCGCGGACTTCATTCCGCGGCCGCTTTGGCCTGTTCGGGCGGAGCCCGGAACTGCGCCAGAAGGCGCTCCTCTTCGATCTGCGCAGCGGCGATATGCCGGGCCTTGATATGCCCGAAGCCCCTGATTTTCTCCGGGATGCGGGCCAGCGCGACGGCGACGGCGTGATTCTGCGGCGTGAGCCTGTCCAATATCTCGTCGAGCAGGACTTCATAGTCCGCCAGGATCTTCCGCTCGGCGATGCGGTCGTGATCGAAACGGAAAATGTCGAGCCAGGTGCCGCGCAGCGGCTTCATCCTGGCGAGCAGCCGCAGCACACTGAAAGCCCAGGGGCCGAAAGTCATTTTCCGTGATCCGCCGAAGTCGTTCTTGGGCTGGAGGCTCGGAAGCGGCGGCGCGACATGGAATTCCAGCGTCAGGTCGCCCTCGAAGGTTTCGGAGAGCTGCCGCTCGAAGGACCCATTGGTGAAAAGGCGCGCGACCTCGTAATAGTCCTTCGCCGCCATGACCTTGAAGAGGTAGCGCGCCGCCGCCTCGGTCAGCTCGGTCGACCCCGGCGTGCGGGCGGCTTCGGCCGCGGCGACCTGCGCGACCCTGGCGCGGTAGCGCTGCGAATAGGCGAGGTTCTGGTATTCGATCAGGAACGCCGCGCGACGCTCGACGATTTCCTCGAGCGTCTGGGATTTCCGCCTCGCTTCCGAAGGAGAGCGCAAGGAAGACGCCACCGCTTCGACGCTCGCGAAATCATGCGCCGCGCGCCGCCCCCACAAAAAGGCCTGCTGGTTCATCTCGACCGATTCGCCGTTCAGCTCTATGGCGCGCAGGATCGAGGCGTCGGAGAGAGGCAGGTAGCCCTTCTGCCACGCATAGCCCAGCATGAAGATGTTTGCTGCGATGGAATCGCCCAGCAGCGTGAGGGCGAGCGCGGTCAGGTTCAGGAAATCGGTGCGCTCGCCGCTGACGTCGCTGATCGCTTTCTTGATCTCCCGCGACGGCAGGACGAAATCGGGGTTGCGCTCGATGTCGCCGGGAAAGACTTCGGCGCTGTTCACGACCACCGCGGTCCGCTGAGGATCTATCGCCGAGAGAACCAGCCGCGCGCCCGCCACCACGAGATCGCATCCGAGCATCAGATCCGCCTCGCCGGCGGCGATTCGGATCGCGTGCACGGAATCGGGGGTGCGGCCGATCTTGACGTGGCAATAGACCGCCCCGCCCTTCTGCGCGAGGCCGGCCATATCGATGACGCCCACGCCCTTGCCCTCGAGATGCGCGGCGAGTCCGAGCAATGCCGAAATCGTGACGACGCCGGTGCCGCCGAGGCCCGCGATGAGAATGCCGTAAGGCGTGACGCCGATCTGGGGCGGAACCGGCTCCGGCAGCCGAGGCTGATTCTCGGCGTCGGAACGGGAGGGCAGCGCCGCCTTTTTCATGTGGGCGCCGTGCACCGTCACGAAACTCGGGCAAAAGCCTTCGAGGCAGGAGAAGTCCTTGTTGCAGGCGGACTGATCTATGCGCCTCTTGCGCCCGAATTCGGTCTCGACCGGCTGCACCGCAACGCAGTTGGACGCGGTGCCGCAATCGCCGCAGCCCTCGCAGACCAGTTCGTTGATGATGATGCGGGAGTCGGGATCGGGATATTTTCCGCGCTTGCGCAGGCGGCGTTTCTCGGCTGCGCAGGTCTGGTCGTAGATGAGAACCGTGACCCCTTCGGTCTCGCCGAGGTCGCGCTGGACTTCGTTGAGGACGTTGCGGTGGTGGATTTTCAATCCCGGCGGCCAGGGCGTCAGCACCGGATATTTGCCGGGCTCGTCGGTGACGAGCGCGATCTTCCTGACCCCTTCCGCCGCGACCTGATGGGCTATCGCCTCGACGGTGAGTTCTCCCTCGTGCTTCTGGCCGCCGGTCATGGCGACGACGCCGTTGAAGAGAATCTTGAAGGTGATGTTGGTGTTGGTCGCCACGGCGAAGCGGATGGCCAGCGACCCTGAATGGTTGTAGGTGCCGTCCCCGAGATTCTGAAACACATGCTTGCGTTTCGAGAAGGGCGCTTCCCCGACCCAATTGGCGCCTTCGCCGCCCATATGGGTGTATCCCTCCGTCGAGCGATCCATCCATTGCGCCATGTAGTGGCAGCCGATGCCGGTATAGGCGCGGGCGCCGGCGGGCACATGGGTCGAGGTGCTGTGGGGGCAGCCGGCGCAGAAATGCGGGACGCGCACGGCCACCTCGGCGAGCGCGACGCGCTTCTGCTGCAGGCGTTCGAGCCTCGCGACGCGCGATTCGAGATCGGCCGAGCGATGAAATTTCAGCAGGCGCCGGCCGATCGCGATAGCGACGTCGTTGGCGTCCAGCGATCCCTTGGCGGGGAAAAGCCAGTTCCCGTTCTCGTCCTTCTTTCCGATGCAGAGCGGCTGGTTCGGCGTTCCGTAAAGCTCGCCCCGCAATTGCATTTCGATGAGCGAGCGCTTTTCCTCGACGACGATGATGAGATCGAGGCCCCTGGCGAATTCCTTGAGGCCCTCCGGCTCCAGCGGCCAGGGACAAGCGACCTTGTAGAGCCTGAGGCCGAGGTCGTTGGCTTTCGCTTCGTCTATGCCGAGATCGTCGAGCGCCTGCCTCACGTCGAGATAGGACTTGCCGACCGTGATGACGCCGATCCGGGCGTCGGGTCCGCCCGAGGTGATGATCTTGTTGAGCTTGTTGGCGCGGATGAAGGCCAGCGTGGCGTCGCGCTTGCTCTCCTGGAGCCGCTCTTCCTGAACCAGGACGGGATCGCTGCGACGGATGTTCAGGCCGCCGGCCGGCATGGGAAAATCAGTCGGGGCGACGATCTTCACGCGGCCGTGCGATCCGTCCACCGAGGCGGTCGATTCAACCGTGTCCTTCAGGCATTTGAGGCCCACCCAGACCCCCGCGTAACGCGAAAGGGCGAAGGCGTAGAGGCCGTAATCCAGAATCTCCTGCACCCCGGCGGGCGAAAGAATCGGCATCATCACGTCGACGAAATGGAACTCCGACTGATGCGCGGTGGAGGAGGATTCGGCGGTGTGGTCGTCCCCCATCAGGGCGACGGCGCCGCCGAAACGCGACGAGCCCGCCAGATTGACGTGGCGGAGGACGTCGCCGCTGCGGTCGACCCCCGGTCCCTTGCCGTACCAGAGCGAGAAAACCCCGTCGTATTTGCCCTCGCCCCGCATCTCCGCCTGCTGCGCGCCCCAGATGGCGGTCGCGGCGAGATCCTCGTTGAGGCCCGGCATGAATAAAATGTCGTTCGCGTCGAAATAGGTCTTGGCGCGATGCATCTGGGCGTCGACCCCGCCGAGCGGCGAGCCGCGATAGCCCGTGACGAAGCCGGCCGTGTTCAACCCGGCCCGGCGATCCGCTTCCTTTTGCATCAAGAGCAGGCGCACGATCGCCTGGGTTCCCGTCATCAGGACCCGGGGCTTGTCGAGATCGTATTTGTCCGCGAGCGTCGCATCGGCAAGAGCTAGGCCGTCGCGCGAGTCGCTGGCGAAACTGTCCGCCATATTAGATCTTTCCTGTGGTTGAACTCGCTACTGCGAACCCGCCGGCGCTCATCGTTCACGCGACCCGCGTGAAGAGAACGAGACCATCGTTCGCGCATTTCCGAGGCGCCGCCTGCGCCCCGCTTCGCCCGGCGGGAATCCATCCCCCGAACATCAAAGTGTTTTTCCACGGGCATATCACAGCAATCGCCCGCCAAAGTCCATTCATGCCGGCCAGGCTCGAACCGGCGATCCGACGACTGGAGCCGAACCGGCCCGGATTGAGCCGGTCTGACTCCGGGATTCCTCTGTTTGATCGTGTTTCCCTCACGCGAACCGGCATCCACTTCGCTCGAAAACACTCTCAAACGTGTCACGGGGCGGGCTCGCCCGAAAAGACCTTTTCGGAGAGGTTTATGCTAGGAATAGGCCCGAGAGTAAAGGGCGCCCGCCGCGCCCTCTTTTCGCCGCCTTCGCTGCATACCCGAAAAACACGATGAACAGTCGATTCCCGATTCTGTCCTGGACTTCCTCAGTTCTCGCGACTGTCCTCGCCATGTGGCTGGGCCTCGTCCGCGGCGCCGACGCGCATCCCCATGTCTGGGTGGCGGTCAGGAGCGAGGTGGCCTTCGGGCCCGACGGCAAGATCCTCGGCGTGCGCCACGCCTGGGAATTCGACGAAATGTACTCGGCTTTCGCGGTCCAGGGCCTCGGCAAGAACGGCAAGCCGCCGACCCGCGAGGAGCTCGCGCCTCTCGCCAAAACCAATGTGGAATCGCTGGCCGAATTCGAGTTTTTCACTTTCGCCAAACAGGGCGGCTCCAAACTCAAGTTCAAGGAGCCGGTGGACGTCACGCTGGAGTCCGACGACAAGAAGATCGTCACGCTTCGCTTCCTGCTGCCGCTCGAAACGCCGGTCCCGGCGCAAAAGCCGTTTTCGTTCCAGGTCTACGACCCGACCTATTTCGTTTCCTTCGGCTTCGAGAAGCAGAATCCGGTGACGCTCTCAAAAGCGCCGGCGGGCTGTTCCGTCAGCACGATGGAGCCGAAGCCCCTCGCGGCCGACGAAAACAAGAAACTCTCCGAAGCCTTCTTTCAGAATTTCTCTCCCGGGGCCGATTTCGGCGTGAAGCTGGCGACACGCGTGATCGTGGCCTGCCCATGAGTCGTAGATCGCGCCGCTTTGTGATCGCTCTGGCGCTCGCAGCCGCCGCGGCGGCGATCGCGCTGGCGTCTCCCGAAGCCTTCGCCCAATCTGGGCGCAATCCTTTCGCCATCGCCGGCGGAGAATCGGCCGGCGCGGCGAGCGGCTTCGCCGGCCTCGTCCTGTCGTGGCAGAACAAATTCCACCAGGAGCTGCAGGCTGCGGCCAAGGCGCTGAAAACCAGCCCGGAAGCTTTTTGGACCCTGGCGGGGGCGAGCCTTTTTTACGGCGTATTCCACGCCGCGGGCCCCGGCCACGGCAAGGCCGTGCTCGCGTCCTACATGATCGCCAGCCGCGCCGCGCTCGGGCGCGGGATGGCGCTGGCCGCGCTGGCCGCGCTCTTGCAGGGCGCCGTCGCAATAGCGCTCGTCGGAGCGGCGGCGATCGTATTCGGGGCCACCGCCACCCAGATGAAATGGGCCGCGGCGAACATCGAACTCGCGAGCTACGCCGCAATCGCCGTCCTCGGCGCGAGCCTCGTCTGGAAAAAAGGCGCGGCCTTTCTTGCTGCGGCGCACACGCCTCCCCTCCCCCGGGCGTCGACCGTCTTCTGCTGCGAGGCCGTGGGCGATCCCGCCCATATTCATTCGGACGCCTGCGGACATTTCCACATCCCCGACGCCGCCGCGCTCGAAAGCGGCTTCTCCTGGGGCGACGCGCTCGGAACCATCGTCGCCGCCGGCTTGCGGCCCTGCTCGGGCGCCATTCTCATCCTCGTCTTCACGCTGGCCCAGGGCCGCTTTCTAACTGGCGTGGCCGCCGTCCTGCTGATGTCGGCGGGAACCGCCGCGACGACGGGCGCCCTGGCGGCGGCGGCGGTCTATGCTCGCGAGACGGCGAGACGCTTCAGTTCGCCGGAGAGCCGCCGCGCAAAACTCGCCGGCGCGGGCGCGCAGCTGCTGGCGGCCGTGGCTGTGTTGATATTGGGTCTCGCCCTGCTCGTCGGTTCGGCGCCCGGAGGGGGCGCCTGATAGAGATTTTGCGGCGCAATACGGAAGTTCCGTCAGCGCCTGATGCCCTGCGGGTTGCAAATGCTATTTTGATAGGCATGAGTGTTTCGGAGCCTGTGTCCATCCCAGCCAGAAGTTGAGCACATGACCGGCGTTACGATCGAGAACGACCCCTATGCCACCCGACCATGGCTTGCCTCTTATCCGGCCTACGCTCTCCCAGACATCGACGAGAAAAGCTATTCCACGCTCGTCGCGATGTTCAGGACCGCAGTCGACGATTTCGCTGATCGGCCGGCGATCGACTGCTTTGGAAAGAGCCAGACCTATCGCGAGCTTTCCGCAGCCGCGGAGGCGGTCGGCTCCTGGCTTCAGTCGCGGGGACTGAAAAAAGGCGACCGCGTCGCAATCATGTCGCCCAATCTCGCGAGCTACCCGGCGGTCATCTACGGCGTGTTCCTGGCCGGCGGCGTCGTCGTAAACGTCAATCCGCTCTACAAGCCGCATGAGCTCGAGCACCAGATCAACGACTCGGGCGCGCGCTTTATCTTCGTGCTCGAAAATTTCGCCCATACCGTCGCGGAGGCCTGGCCCTCGATGAAAATCGAGCAGGCCATATTGCTGGCTCCAGGAGATCTGCTCGGGCTCAAGGGAATGATCGTCAACGCCGTGTCGCGTTGGGTGAAGCGGGCGGTCCCCTCGTTCCGCCTGCCCGGTTCGATTCCCTTCTCCGAAGTAATCGAAGCCGGTCGCCGCCGGCCGCTGGAACATGTGGAAACATCCCGGGACGATATCGCCTTCCTGCAATATACCGGGGGCACCACCGGAGTGGCCAAGGGTGCGGTCCTGCTGCACCGGAACGTGGCCTCCAATGTGGAGCAGGCGGTGGCCTGGCTGCGGCCGGTCACCAATGACCAGCAGATCATGGTCACGGCTCTGCCGCTTTATCATATCTTCGGCCTGACGGCCTGCTGCCTCACTATGGCGCGGATCGGCGCTTGCTGCCTCATGATCCCCAATCCGCGCGATATCGGAGGATTCGTGAAGACTTTGCGCGGCGCGCGCTTCACCATGATCTCGGGGGTCAACACCCTTTATGCCGGGCTCGCCGACCACAAGGATTTCGGGAAAGTCGATTTTTCCGCGCTGGTGTTCTGCCTCTCGGGCGGCATGGCGACGCTCGACGCCACCGCCCGCAAATGGAAGCAGATAACCGGCAAGCCGATCGTCGAAGGCTATGGCCTTTCCGAAACCTCGCCGCTGGTCTGCCTCAATCAGCTGGGGCTCGACGAATTCTCCGGGGCCATCGGCTATCCGTCGGCTTCGACCTACGTGACCCTGAGATCCGAGAAAGACGGCGCTCCGGTCCCCTTCGGCGAATCGGGGGAGCTCTGCGTGAAGGGTCCGCAGGTGATGGCCGGCTATTGGAAGCGGCCGAAGGACACCGCCGAAGCGATGACCGTGGACGGATTCTTCCGCACGGGAGACATCGCCGTGATGAAACCGGACGGGTCATTCAAGATCGTCGACCGTCTCAAGGACATGATTCTGGTTTCCGGCTTCAACGTCTACCCCAACGAAATCGAAAACGAGCTCGCGCTTCATCCGCAAGTGAAGGAAGTCGCCGTCATCGGCGTGCCAGATCCTCATTCCGGCGAAGCGCCGATGGCCTTTGTCGTTCCGCGCGAGGGGGATCTCGACGAGAAGGAACTGCGGGAATTTCTGCACGAGCGTCTCACCGGCTACAAACGTCCCAAATATTATGCATTCAGGGATAGCCTGCCCAAGAGCACGGTCGGCAAGATCCTGCGCCGCGAATTGAGGGACGAATATATGAACCGCGGGGCGAAGGCGGCAAAGGCAGGTCGCGCCGCAGGCGCAGCCTAGCCCCAAATTATGGCGCGCCTCTCGCCGACCGGATTTCCAGTTCATCGGGAAGCGCGACGATGCAAGAGATTGTGTGGGATCCGGGCCACGGCGCTGAATCAATCTATGGAGCGCTCGCCACCCAGATCGCACGCATAATGCGGGGCCTGTGCGATTATGAAATTGCGGGAAGACCGTCGTTTCATCACTGCAGCGAAAACAATATGGACGCGCCCTGCGATATGCTCGCCAGGCTCGGCGTCATGAAAGACGAAACCGTCGCACATAGTTTCGCTCCGGATTGGTCTCCGTTTTCCGAGGCCATGCTGGCTCGCCATCCCGGAGAACCTTCCTCCAGCGACCTTGTATTGGGCCTCGCCTTTCTTACCGAATCCTTCCCGGACGACGCTCGACGCCGCAATGCAGCTTGTTGCATCGCCACCGATCTCGAGGGCGGGTCAAAAGCAGCGGCAAGCCGCTATCGCATCTGGGCGCTTCAGGGGGCCTGCAATTTATTGATGCGGCTCGAAGCCGGCTCATGGAATCAGGACGGCCGCTTTTTGCCGAAGGGCGATTTCGACATCGAATCCTATTGGCGATCGCGTTTGATTTGCGCGCGCCGGCTGGGCGACGAAAAGCTGTTGTATCCGGACACGCCCGGAAGCGAGGGAAATTCCGCTTCGGGCGCAATGCCGACCTTTTAATTGCGCTCGCGGCGCATCAGCGCGTCAGCAGAACTGCGTCGCCGCTTCCACAACCACACAGAGCCGCGTCAACCGGCGCGGTTCAGCCACAGGCTCATCAGGCCGGCTCGGCTGTTGACGCCAAATTTGCGATAAATCTGGATGACGTATTGATGGACGGTGGAAGACGCCATGGACAGTTGACGGCCGATATCCTTCTCCGACGTGTCGGTCAGCAGAAAATTCAAAACCCTTCGCTCCGCAGCGGTCAGCGTCGTGGACGCAACCAGCAACCCCCGACCGAGCATCAGATGGCGATGAAACCATTTGATCCCCCGAAGCGCGTAGCTGAACAGCTCGATTTCTTTGTCGGTGAAGGCTCTGCCGGAATAGAAGCCGAAGTGCGACTCACTGTCGTCGTTCAATGGAAATGCGACGAAGGCGGCGTCGAAGACGCCCACGGAGGCGTAGTGATGTCGATAGAACGACGATTCAAACCATTCTTCGGGCAGATCCCTTCTAAAAGAATAGGCTCGGAATTTGCCGACGTCCCGCATCGGAAGAAGAAAAGACGGGTCGATCTCGCGGCGGTCCCAAATTCGAAGGATTTCCCGGAAGTGACCTTCATCGGGATGCGGGGCGATAGGCTGAAGCGCCTGTACGGCGCCGACACGCCAACCGCCTAGAGGATCGTCGCGATCGCCATCGAGGCGAATCGCGCCCGCCCATGTGGCGTTCCACGCATCGCCGTAGCCGCAAAGGCGCTGCATAAGACGCGTGACGGCTTCACCGGACTGATTCGCCCCGTAATCGGCCAACTCGTCCCACAAGCGATGAATCTCGTCCTGGATCGTTAAGTCCATCAGGGTCATCGAGATTTCCAAAGTTGTTGCAGGACGACCATAGTCTGATTCGGGGCGGTCGATCCTCGGCCCCCACAACTCTTTTGCTGTTTGTCGACGCGAAAGGCGCCGACGGACAACCGGACGCTTCGGCGGGCGAACACGGTCAGCAAAACCCAATCGTCGCAGCGCCCTGCTCAGCCGAACCTGGAGGCCGCCTCCGCTATCGCCGCATAGACGAGGTCTAGCTCCTCGCCCGTCGTGCAATAAGGCGGAAGCACATAAATCGTCCGCCCCAGCGGGCGCAGCAGCAGGCCGCGGTCGTTGAAGAAGCGCATGAGATCCAGCCCGATCGTCGCAAGATAGCCTTCTTCGCGGCAGCGAAGATCGAGCGCCGTTATCGTGCCGAGCCGGCGCACATTCGAGAAGCGATCATCGCCTCGGAAACGCGCGACGCCCTGTTCCTGCAATGCGCAGAGCCGCGCCACGCGCCGGGGCGTCTCGTCCTTTTCCCATATCTCCAGATTGGCCAGCGCGGCGGCGCAGGCGATCGGATTGGCGTTGAAGGAACTGGAGTGGAAAAATGCGCGCGAGCGATCGGTGGAATAATGCGCGTCGAAAATGTCGCTCTTGCACATGGTCACGGCCAGAGGAAGCGCGCCGCCGGTAATGCCCTTGGAGTAGCAGGCGATATCGGGAACGACCCCGGCCTGTTCGCAGGCGAAAAGCGTTCCGGTCCGCCCGAAGCCGGTCATCACCTCGTCGGCGATGAAAAGCACGTCATGGCGCCGGCAGATCTCCCGCATCTCGCGCAGCGTCTCGGGCGAATAGATCAGCATGCCGCCTGCGCCGAGGATCAGGGGCTCGACCACCAGGGCGGCGGGTTTCGCCTTGCACGCGGCCTCCAGCGCATCGAGACTGTCCTGTTCCCTGCCCTGCGTGGGAAAGGGTATGCGCGTCACGTCGAAAAGCAGAGGCTCGTAGCTGGCGTTGAAGGCGGAGCGCGCGCCCGCCGACATCGTGCCCACGGTGTCGCCGTGATAGCCGTGCTCCAGCGCGAGGATGCGCGTGCGCGGCTCCCCGCGGTTGCGCCAGAACCCCAACGCCATTTTGAGCGCGACCTCGACGCTGGTGGAGCCGCTGTCGGAATAGAACACATAATCGAGGCCCGCCGGCGTGATCTCCACGAGACGCCGCGCCAGCCGCTCGGCCGGCTCGTGGGTGAAGCCGGCGAAAATGACCTGATCGAGCCGCTCGCTCTGATCCCTGATCGCCTGCATGATCTCCGGCCGGCAATGACCGTGCGTGATCACCCACCACGAGGAGATGGCGTCGAGAAATCGCGAGCCGTCTTCGGCCTCCAGCCAGCTCCCTTGCGCCCGCGCGATTTTCACGGCGCCGGGCTGCAGGCCATGCTGGGTGAAGGGCCGCCACACCGGCGACTGCGTTACGAGAGTCATGTGTTTTCGCTTCTATAAAAAGTCTTCGACGACGAAGCCGCGCGCGAAAGCGGCGCGGAGATTCTCGCTGTCGAGGCGAGCGAGCAAAGCCAGTCGCCCGAGGTCCTTTGCGCCCGACATCGCCGCGATCGCCGCCTCGGATTCGAGGTTCGGCTCGCCGACGAAGGCGACGCCGAGCACGGGAATCCCCCGGCGCCGCAGGGCCTCGATCGTCAGCAGGCTGTGATTGATGGTTCCGAGCGACGTGCGCGCCACGACGACGACCGGAAAACCCCAGCGCTCGAGGACGTCGATGGTCGGAGCCTTCAGCGTCAGCGGCGTCATGACGCCCCCCGCGGTCTCGATGACGAGCGGCGCAGGACATCGGGGAGGATCGAGTCGCGCCGGATCGATGACGGCGCCGTCGAGACGCGCGGCGTAATGGGGCGAGGCGGGAGTCCTGAAGCGCCAGGCCTCGGGCAGGATGCGCTCCGGCGGCAGGCCCGACAGACGCGCGACGCATTGCGAATCGCTTTCGCTTTCGAGGCCCGCCTGCACCGGCTTCCAGTAATAGCCGTCGAGAGCCGCCGCGAGCGCGGCCGAGAACACCGTCTTGCCGACGCCCGTGTCGGTTCCGGCGACGACGATGCGGCGGCTCATGGCGCAAGCCTCTCCATCTCTCGCCCGAGCAGGGCGATCATGGCGTCGATTTCGTCGTCGCGCGGGTTGAGGGTCAGGGAGATACGCAGGCGCGACGTGCCGCGCGGAACCGTCGGCGGACGAATCGCGCGGATGTCATAGCCTTGCGCCTGCATTCTCCCCGCGAGCGCCAGCGCTCTTGCGTCGGAGCCGACGATCACGGGCTGTATTTGCGTCGAGGAAGGCTCGGCGCCGGTCGCAAGCCGCAACAGATCGCGCGCGCGCGTCACGCGCTGCGCCAGAGCCGCGCGCCTGTCGTCGGCGGCTTCGATTATCCCAAGAGCGGCGCGGACCGAAGCGGCGAGCAAAGGCGACGGCGCCGTCGCGAAGATGAATTGGCGGCAACGGTTGACGAGGAAATCTCTCATTACGAGCGGCAGGCAGACCAGCGCGCCGGAAAGGCCCAGCGCCTTGCCGCAGGTGTGCACCGTAACGACATTGTCCCGCCCCTCCAGGCCATGGGCGAGGCCGCGTCCGCCCGGCCCGAACACACCCGTCGCATGGGCTTCGTCGACCACGAGGAAGGCGCCGCGCCGAAGGGCGATGTCGGCGAGCTCGGCCAGCGGCGCCGTGTCGCCGTCCATGCTGTAGAGGCTTTCGACCGCGATCCAGATGCGGTCGGCCGCGGCGCATTTTATGGCCTCTTCGAAAGCTGCGGGGTCGTTGTGCCTGACCGGCCGGCTTTCAGCCCGCGACAGGCGCATGCCCTCATGGGCGCTGGCGTGAATGAGTTCGTCGTAGAGGATCAGATCGCCCCGCTGCGGCAGGGTGGAGAACAACGCCTCGTTGGCGGCGAATCCCGCCCCGAAAAACAGCGCCGCCTCGGCGCCGAAAAACCGGGCCGCCTCCTGTTCCAGCGCTTCGTGCTCGGGATGATTCCCCCTCAGCAATCGCGAGCCGCCGGCGCCGAGCGGGACGCCCCGAGCCAGCGCGGCGCTCGCCGCATCACGATAAATCTGAGACTCCGCCAGGCCCAGATAGTCGTTGGAGGCGAAATCGCAGCCTGCCCGAGGCGCCAGCGCGCGGAGCCGGTCGCGAGCCGCCAGCGCATCGAGGTCGGCGGCGAAAGGCGCGAGGAAATCGGAGTTGTCGGCTTTTGTGGTCATGGCGGCCAAGCAATTAGCGCTATCCGCTCCGGCTTGGAAGCACGGCGGCGATCCTCGGGCTTTCTCCTTTTTGGCGCCGGGGCGCTTGACGCGGTCGCGTCGCCCGGCTTTTAACAAAGGGCGCATGTCGTAGCTTTTCGCTCCGCCTCCGGGGAATTCAGGCGGTTGCTTGCATTTTTCACTGGACGGGGCCATCTAAAGCTAATCCAAGGAGCGCTTTTTTGATCCCTCCCAGCAAAGAAAGCGACGTCCCGCCCTCCAGCATCCCCTGGCCGCCCCTGCTTTTCATCGCGGTCATCATCGCCGGACGGCTGCTGCAGCAATTCTTTCCGGCCCCCTTGATTCCGCCTGAACTGGGCCATGTCGCGGGAGCTCTGCTGGTCTCGCTTGGGGTCGCCAACGACATCTGGTGCGCCATGACCTTGAGACGCCGCCGGACGACCATACTCCCCCATCGATCCGCGTCGGCGCTCGTGACCAGCGGGCCGTTTCGCTATTCCCGCAACCCGATATACGTCTCGGAGCTGGCCCTGACGCTCGGCCTCGGGCTGCTGCTGCGTTCGCTGTGGATGGTCCTGCTCACGCCGCTGCTGTCTCTTGCTCTGACGAAACTGGCGATCGAGCCGGAGGAACGACATCTGGAACGGAAATTCGGAGCCGAATTCCAGCAATACGCCGCGCGCACGCCCCGCTGGCTCTAACGCGATTTCTCATCGTCTTCGGTAGAAATCGCGCCGGGCGAAAAACATGTAACGCGTTGTCGCAAATGCCTCTCGCCTCTTGCGACAACGCGCTCCCACAAAGGCGCGGCAAAAGAGAGATCGAGTGTCGCCATGTCCGCCACAGAAGACGCCGCCGCTACGCAGTCCGCGCCCGCCGACAGGCTAGGGTTTGAAGTGCGCGGGATGACCTGCGCCTCATGCGTGGCCCATGTGGAAAAAGCCCTGAAGAACACCGAAGGCGTGACGGGCGCCAGCGTGAATCTGGCGACCGAACGCGTCGAGGTCGCGCTCAGGCCGGGAACCAAAGCCGCCGGCATCGCGCAAGCCGTCGCCGAAGCGGGCTATGAGCCCGTAATCGAAACGATCGAGATCGGCGTGGGCGGCATGACCTGCGCCTCATGCGTCTCCCATGTAGAGAAGGCGCTGCGCGCTACGCCGGGCGTCATCGAGGCGAACGTCAATCTCGCGACCGAGCGGGCGACGGTGCGTGCGCTCAAGGGCCCTGGACTGATCGAAAAGCTGAGCCGCGCCATATCCGAGGCCGGCTATGAGCCGATCCCGGAGAAGGCCGCCCCCCAGGGCGACGCCAAGGAAGAGGAAAGCCGCGCCCTGTCGCGACGGCTTCTCGCCGCCGCCGTTCTGACGACCCCTGTTTTCGCCCTGGAGATGGGCGCGCATGTCATACCCGGCGCGCATGAATGGATCGCCGCCAATATCGGCCACATGACGGCGCTTTATGTTTCCTTCGTCCTCACGACTCTGATCCTGGCCGGCCCCGGCAGGCCGTTCTACGCCAGGGGCTTGCCCGCCCTGCTGCGGGGAACGCCGGATATGAACAGCCTCGTCGCGACCGGCACGGGCGCAGCCTATCTCTATTCGGTCGTCGCCACTTTCTGGCCCTCGCTGCTGCCGGCCGGCGCCGCCAATGTCTATTATGAATCCGCCTGCGTCATCGTCACGCTGATCCTCTTCGGGCGGTTTCTGGAAGCTCGCGCCAAAGGCCGCACTTCGGACGCGATTCGGGCGCTGGCCCGGCTGCAGCCGCGCATCGCCCATGTGGAGCGCGACGGACAGCCGCTGGACATCGCCACCGAGGACGTCCGCGTCGGCGACATCGTTCTGGTGCGGCCCGGGGAGAGAATCCCGACCGACGGCGTGGTCGTGAGCGGCGAGTCCCATGTCGACGAATCGATGATGACGGGCGAACCCGCGCCCGTCGCCAAAAGGCAGGGCGCGACGGTCACCGGCGCCACGGTCAACACCACCGGCGCCTTCGCCTTTCGCGCAACCAGGGTCGGCGCGGACACATTCCTCGCCGGCGTCATCCGCATGGTGGAGCAGGCCCAGGGCGCAAAGCTGCCCATCCAGGCTCTCGCGGATAAGGTCACGGGCGTCTTCGTGCCGGTCGTCCTCGCCATAGCGGCGGCGACCTTCGCCATATGGATGCTGATCGGCCCCGAGCCCAGGCTGAGCTACGCCCTGGTCAACGCGGTGAGTGTGCTCATCATCGCCTGCCCCTGCGCGATGGGCCTCGCCACCCCGGCCGCCATCATGACCGGCACGGGCCGCGCCGCAGAGCTGGGCGTTCTGTTCCGCAAGGGCGAGGCTTTACAGACGCTCCGCGACGTTGCGCTGATCGCCTTCGACAAGACCGGCACCGTGACCCTCGGCAAGCCGCAGCTGACCGATTTCGTGACCGCTCCCAAGGCTAAGAAGGACAAGGTTCTCGCGCTCGTCGCCAGCGTCGAGGCGCTTTCCGAACATCCCCTCGCCCGCGCCCTGGTGGAAGCGGCCAAAGCCCAGGGGCTCGCGGTCTCGCCCTGCTCCAAATTCGTCTCGGTCCCGGGCATGGGCGTCTCCGGCGTCGTCGGCAAGAAGAAGATCGCCGTCGGCGCCGCGCGCTACATGGATTCGCTCCGCTTCGACGCCGGAATTTTCGCGGCCGAGGCGTCCCGCCTGTCGGCGGAAGGCAAGACTCCACTCTACGCCGCGGTCGACGGCGCGGTGGCAGCCCTGCTTTGCGTGGCGGACGCGGTCAAACCCACCAGCGCCGACGCGATCGCGGCCCTCCACGACATGGGCGTCGCTTCGGCGATGATCACCGGCGACGCGGAAAAGCCCGCGCAAGCCATCGCCGCCCGGGTCGGGATCGACCGGGTGATCGCCGGCGTCCTGCCCGACGGCAAGGTGGAATCCCTGAAAAGACTGCGCCAGGATAAAAAAATCGCCTTCGTCGGCGACGGCGTGAACGACGCGCCCGCGCTTGCGGCGGCCGACGCGGGCATAGCGATCGGCGCCGGCGCGGATGTCGCGATCGAGGCCGCGGACGTCGTGCTGATGTCCGGGGATCTCGCAAAGGTTCCCGCCGCCCTGGCGATCTCCCGGGCCACGATGCGCAATATCGCGCAAAACCTGTTCTGGGCCTTCGCCTATAATGTGATTCTGATACCCGTCGCGGCGGGAGCGCTCTATCCGGTGAACGGAACGCTGCTGTCGCCGATGCTGGGCGCGGGAGCGATGGCTCTCTCCAGCGTCTTCGTCATCAGCAATGCGCTGCGCCTGCGCCGTTTCCAGCCGCCCCATGTCGGCCCGGACCTCACCCATATTTCGCGAATCGAATCGCCCGAACCAAAGAAAGAAGAGGAGAATCAAATGAGCGCGACCTTCGACGTGAAGGAGATGAGCTGCGGCAATTGCGTGAAGCACGTCACCAAGGCGGTGCAGGCGGCGCAGCCGGGCGCCGAGGTGAAAGTGGATCTCGCCACCGGAAAAGTCGAGGTTTCGCCCGCTCCCAAGGACCCCGAGGCGCTGGCGCAGATCATCACCGACGCGGGTTACCCCGCCAAACTGTCACAATAATAAAACAGCGGCTTGTCTTTGCCCGGCCGATTTGTTAGACGCTGACCCGCCGGCGCTTCAGAGCGAAGCGCCCCGGGCGGTCGTGGCGGAATTGGTAGACGCGCTAGCTTGAGGTGCTAGTTGGGCAACCAGTGGAGGTTCGAGTCCTCTCGACCGCACCAAAACTCTTCGAGATTTTGGCGCAGACAAAATCGGTGAGAAAGCCGAAAATGGCTTTCGCGCCGGAAGTCGGCCACGCTTTTACAGCTTTAGGCGAAGGACCGCTTACCCTCCCCTGGAGGGGGAGGGTCGCAGCAAAGCGGCGGGGTGGGGTGACATAGCCTCCATTTTGCGCCTTTTACCCCCACCCGACCGCGTTCCGCGGTCGACCTCCCCGCGCAGGGGGAGGTAGGGGCGCCACACATAGAACGGTTCCGCCCGTCGCCCGATTCCCGTCGCGGCTTTCTTCTCAAGCTCTGCGTTGCGACAGCGCCGCCTGTTCCGTAGGACAGGCGCGCCACCCCGCCAAACCTCACCGCGCCGCCGGTTCGGCTTCCTTGGTCTCGCCGCCATGCACATGGCCATGGCCGCTCAGAGTGCGCGCGATGATCGGCTCGGTGGTGGACTTCCAGTCGGGGCCGGCCTTCTCCACCGGCGTCGGGCCTGCGCCCGCGACCATATGAACGATCTTGAATCCCTTTTCCTTCAGCGCCCGCAGAAAATCGGGCATCATTTTCGCCGTGCTGATCCGCGAGTCGTGAAAAAGCACGATCCCCTTGCCGAGCTTCTCCAGCCGCCCCATGACGAGCGCGAGCTCGCTTTGCGGCGTCATCGCCTGCCAGTCCGAAGCCCATAGATCGGCCCCGAACACCGCCATGCCGCGTCCATGGACATAGTCGAGCAGCGCGGGCGTATCGGCGAATCCCGGAAAGCGGAAAAAGGGATTATGCGGCTTGTCCGAAGCCGCGCCATAGGCGGCCTTGTCCACCGCCGCCACCCCCGCATCTATGTCGGCCTTCGCCCCCTCCGGATACATCAGCCTCAGCGTTTTTGCGGGATGGGTGTTGGAGTGATAGCCGACGCTGTGTCCATCGGAGACCTCGCGCTTTACCGTGGCGGGCATGCCCGTGGCGTTTTCGCCGATCACGAAGAAGGTGGCGCGGACGCATTCCTCCTGCAGCGCGGCGAGAACCTGCGCGGTCGTGGCGGCGGGACCGTCGTCGAAGGTCAAGACCACCTCATGGTCGGCCAGCGCAAGGGTCGCGGGATAGCTTTGCAATCCGAGCGACAGCCCCTGCGAGCCGTCGATGGCGATCTCCCGGGAGACGCCGAGTTTTTCGGGCCCGCAGGAAGCGGCGGCTGCGGGAGCAGTCACGAGAAGGAAGGCGAGGCCGGCGATGACATGGAGACGGCGGCAGGTTGACATGGCGCTTTACCGTTTTGATTTCACCCGCGGCCGGGTTATGCAGCCGGGATATGACGCAGCGGGCTCCATATGACCTTCGATAGTGAAGAAACCGAGACCGACCCGAACATTTTTCGCGACGAGAGCGGAGAGCCCCGCGGCGATTTCGTCGAAAGGGTGGAACGCGCCGTCGCCGAAGGAGATTCGGCCCAGGTCCATGAGCTCGTAGGCGCTCTGCACGAGTCTGACCTCGGCGCGCTGCTGGAGCTGCTGGATCACGAAACCCGCAACCGCCTGATCGCGCTGATGGGCGCGGATTTCGACTTCGTGGCGCTCACGGAAGTCGGCGAAACCACGCGCGAGGACATTCTCGAGGAGCTGCCGGTCGAAACGCTGGCGGAAGCGGTGCGCGACCTCGAGAGCGACGACGCGGTGGCGATCCTCGAGGCGCTGGAGCCCGAGGAACAAGCCGAGGTTCTGGAGGCGCTGCCCGCGCATGAGCGCGTCATCCTGCGCCGCTCGCTGGATTGTCCCGAGGACAGCGCCGGCCGCCTGATGCAGACCACGCTGATCGCGGTTCCGCCCTTCTGGACCGCGGGCCAGGTGCTCGACTTCTTCCGCAACACCGACCCGGACGAGCTGCCGGACAATTTCTTCGAAGTGTTCGTCGTCGACCCCGGCTATCGCCTGCTAGGAACCGTGTTTCTCGACGCGCTGGTGCGCGAGGCGCCGACCAAGAGAGTCGACGAGATCATGCAGGCCGACCGTCGCCGCGTGCATCCGACCGACGAGAGCGCCGAGGTGGCGCGGCTGTTCGAGCGCTACAATCTCGTCTCGGTCCCCGTGGTGGACGAGGCCGAACGGCTCGTCGGCGTCATAACCATCGACGATATCGTCGACGTTCTGGAAGCTGCGGCGACCGAGGAGATCAAGGCGCTCGGCGGCGTCAGCCCGGCGGAAGAACTGTCCGACAATTTTTGGCAAACGGCGAAAAGCCGGTTCCTGTGGCTGCTCATCAACCTCGGCACCGCCTTCATAGCTTCCTCTGTGCTGCGGCTGTTCGAAAGCCAGTTGCAGCAGATGGTCGCGCTGGCGGTGCTCGCGCCCATCGTCGCGAGCCAGGGCGGCAATTCCGCCACCCAGACCATGACGGTGGCGGTCCGCGCCCTGGCGACGCGGGAATTGTCCCGCGCCAACGCCACTCGGATCATTTTGCGCGAGCTCGCCGCCGGCGCCCTGAATGGGGCCGCTTTCGGCCTTATAACAGGCGTAGTTGCGGCCAATTGGTTTCAAAATATCGGCATAGCGCCTGTGATGGGGCTCGCCATGTGCACCAATCTCGTCGCCGGCGCCCTTGGGGGAATACTGGTGCCGCTCACGCTCGATCGTTTTGAAATCGACCCGGCGGTGTCCTCCTCCGCTTTCGTGACCACTGTGACCGACGTCGTGGGCTACGGGGCGTTTCTCTCCATCGCCAGCCTGTGGTTCGGACTTTATTAAGCACGACCGGAGAAAGGGCTGGATTTAAACGAATCGTTACCGCCCGAGGTCTAATTTGACGGAATGCGCGCCTTGAACACTTTCCGATCGCTATCGCTGCTGGCGGCGCCGATGGCCGCCGCCTTTCTTCTCGCCTCCTGCGGGAGCGGCGTAGACCCCACCTACGGCCACCGCTCGCCGCGCTTTGCGACCAGCGCGCCGCTCTCCCATCCCAAGCGGGACCCGGACTTCCTCGCCTATGCGGTGCCGGAGTCGGAACTGCCCAATTTTCCCGCCACCCTGAGCTCCAATTACGCCGTTCACGGCGTCGACGTCTCCAAATACCAGGGCAATATCGACTGGGAGGCGGTCAGGGATTCCGGCGTGTCCTTCGCCTTCATCAAGGCGACCGAGGGCGGCGACGCGATAGACTCGAAATTCGAGCGCAACTGGGAGGCCGCAAGGGCCGCGGGCATTCCGCGCGGCGCTTATCATTTCGTCTACTGGTGCCGTCCTCCGCATGAGGAAATCGGCAATTTCAAGAACATCGTGCCGGTCGAGCCGGACGCCCTGCCGCCGGTGCTCGACGTCGAGGCGACGCCCACTTCCAGAACCTGCAAACGCACGCTCTACCGGGAAGAAGTTCTCGCCGACATGCGCAAGATGCTCGAAGAACTGGAGCGTCACTACGGCAAGAAGCCAATCATCTATTCCTCGGTGGATTTCTATCAGGCCATCCTGCACTCGGACGCCCTGTCGGAATATCCGATATGGGTGCGCTCGACCAAATACCACCCGACTGTGCGCTACGGGTCGCGCAAATGGACCTTCTGGCAATATCGCTCCGACGGCTCGGTTCCGGGCATTCCCGGCGCCGTGGACCAGAACGCGTTCCACGGCAACCACGAGCAATGGCGCAGATGGCTCAAAGGGCAGACCGAGGGAGAAATCGCCGAGCACGCGCAATAACAGGAGCGGCCCGATCCTTTACGGATCACGCCCGGCGTCGGACGCCGCCTCCCGGCGCCATTGGGCCGGCGAAAGACCGACCCGCGCCTTGAACGCCCGGCTGAAGGCAGGAACGCTGTCGTAGCCGACGCGCTCGGCAATATGTTCGAGGGGCGCCCCGGTTTCGCGCAGACAGCGGCAGGCCACATTGACGCGCCATCGGCTCACATAGGCCATCACGCTCTCCCCCATGGTCTCCCGGAATCGCGCCGCGAATCGGGAGGGCGACAGCGCCACCCGCGCCGCCAGAACCTCCACGCTCCAGTCCGCGCCCGGCTCGGAATGCACATGGCGCACCGCCTCGGAAATTTTTGGGTCCGCGAGACCGCGGAACCAGCCGGCGTCCCGATCGCCCGCGCTCTGCTGATATGAACGGATCGCCTCGGCGCACAGCACCTCCAGAAGCCGCTGGGCGGTGAAGCCGTTGCGGGAGCGTCGGCCGCATTCGGCCGCGAGCATGGCCGCCGCCGCCGCCAAAGCCGAACTGGCCCCGTTTCCGCCGGCCGCGACCTTGAGAGCCGGGGGCAAAGCGCCCAAGAGCGGGTTGAGCGGAGCCGCGCGCATGACGAAGGCGCCGCAGATCAATTCCGTCGCTCCCGGCTCGTCGTGCGGCGTCATATGAGGCGCGTCTGCGCGAAGAATGGCCTCCAGCGGTTCGGGCCGCGCGCCGAATCCGTCCGAGAGGCAATGCGCCTTTCCGCCCGGCAGCAGCAGAAGCTCGGGGGCATTCACCCTGCCGACCGTTTCGCCCTCGCGGCTGAGATCGAAGCCGCCGCGGTGGGCGAGATGAAACGGCAGCACCCGCATGTCCGCGCCGACCCCGAGAAGCTCGCGAAGCCGGGCCTCCCTGGGAACGTCGACCGCCCATGGCGGCTTGCGGGCCTGGTGGACCAGCACCGAGCCGGAGATGCGCAGATCGTCCAGCGCGTCGTCCAAGGGATCTGCGAGCGTCATGACAGTCGTTCCGGTCAAGAAAACGATCGGCGCCATCATAGATAGCTTCGTCGCAGCGGCGTAGCTGTTTTCTTGTCACGGCCGGCGCCGTCGGTCGAACCCGGAGACATCCCATGACCAGCCCCCTGCCCCCCGAACTGACCTATCTCGCCCTGTCCGCCGCCTTGACGGGACTGATCTGGGTTCCGATCGTGGTCGACCGCTTCTTCGAGATCGGCGTCTGGCCGACGCTCAAGAACCCGGCCCGGGACGCTCACCCCCGCGCCGAATGGGCCTATCGGCTCGCCAGCGCCCACCGCAACGCGATTGAAAATCTGGTCGTGTTCGCCCCGCTGGCGCTCATCGTCCATGTCCTCGGCCTCGGAACGCCCGCGACGGCGCTCGCCTGCGCTCTCTTCTTCTGGAGCCGCCTTGCGCATGCGGTGGTTTACGCCGCTGGCGTCCCGGTGCTTCGCACCGTCGCCTTCCTGATCGGCTTCGGCGCGCAGGCGACGCTGTTTCTGCGCATTCTCGGGGCCATGTGAGCGGCTGTTGCTCGAATCGGGCTTTACGCGCTATGGGTCGCGCGCCGGATGGCGTCTCGCGCGCTTTCCGTGGGCGCGGCCCGTGGCGTTGCGGCGGGCCTTCAGGACGCCCCATTCCGATCGCAAAAGCCTGTCAACTTTTGCGGAGCGCGCTCTAGCCATGGGCGGCGTTTTGGTGTATCCGCGCCTTTCGAGTTTTCGTCCCGCGCATGGCGCCTGCGCCCCGGGGCTGTTGGAGAAGTGATAAAATGGCAGTTCCGAAGAGAAAAACCTCGCCGATGAAGCGCGGGTTCCGTCGTTCCGCTGACGCCCTGGCTGCGCCGACCTATGTCGAGGACAAGGATTCGGGCGAGCTGCGCCGTCCCCACCATATCGATCTGAAGACCGGCATGTATCGCGGCCGTCAGGTCCTCAAGGTCAAGTCGCAGGAAGCGTAAGCTTCATCGACAGCAAGCCTTGCGAATTAACGAGAGCGGAACCCGCACGGGTTCCGCTCTGTTTTCGTTTGGGCCAGGGCCTTTCATCAAATGATTTGAGTCGACGGTTTTTTATACGTTCTGGCGAGGCGCGCCGCAGCAATGATCGACGTGAAGAACATCGTGAACAGCATCGCCGCAACCGTCGCTTCGCGAATGTCGTGGACGCGCCAAACATAGCCGGTTGCGTCTGCCACGTCTCCCGATTGGTCGATGAGCCAGGGCGTCAGATGGGTTAACCCAGAAAAGGCATAAAAGAGGATCGCGACCAGCCGATATGCGCTCTCGCGAGTTGGAACGGGGATGGATCGCCGGCTGGCGAGATAGAAGGCGAATCCCTGATAGAACAGCCAACTGGTGAGCAACCAGCCGAAGTAGTTTGTCAGAGGCGCCCCGAAAACCGCCCCGCCTTCGTGCCAGATCCATGCTTTGGAAATCGTCGCCATCGGCGCGTCCATCACAAAATCCCACTGCGTCATCACGAGCGCAGCGACAATGGGCAAAAGTACGATGTTGCCGTTTTCGTTCAGCCTACGGTCGGCGTTGTCCAGGATCGTGCTTGCGACAATCCACGCGAAATAGCCCATGCCGAACCAGACGCCGCCGACGATAATTGAAATTGCGCCCACATGAGGAAGCGCCGCGCCGACCTCGAAATGATAGCGTCCGAAAATTAGACCGGTCGCGCTGCCGATATTTTCCGTCGTAAAGCTCACGACGAGGCAGATAGCCAACAGGGCAAGAGCATTTCCGAAACGATAGTTCCTCACACAATGGATAAAGGCGCAGGCGCACCCGATCGCGGCCCACCACAGCGTGAAGGGCGATGGATCCCAAGCATAGAGCGCGCCCAAGGCGAGATAAACGGCGATAAGCGACCAAATGATCGCTTCGCGCCAATGAGAGGATAAATAGCAGCGGCCCTGCAACATCATTCCCCTCGTGAATGGCGGGCTAGAGTGCTTTCGAGCGAAGCGGATACCGGTTCGCGTGAAGAAAACACGATTAAACAAGGAGCCTAGAGTCTTTCCAGCCGAAGTGGACGCCGGTTCGGCGTTGGAAACGCGTTAAAACAAAAGCCTAGGGTGTTTCCATGAAACATGAAAACACCCTAGGTTCGCCCGTTCTGGGCGAAAGCGAGGATCGGCATCAGCACCGCCCGGGGAGTAAGGCGCGCGAAGGCCACTGTGAATTTGTTCATCACGCCGGGAACCACCACCCGCCTGCCCGCAAACAGTCCCTCATAGCCCTGGCGCGCGACCTCCTCCGCGGAAACCAGCGAGGGCTTCAACGCGGCCATCGCGCCCGTGAGGTCGAAGCCCGCCCGGGCCTGAAAGCCGGTCAGCACCGGCCCCGGGCAAAGGCAGGAGACCTTGACGCCGAGCGGAGCCAACTCCTGTGCGATGGCCTCGCTGAAGGAGCGCACATAGGCTTTGGTGGCGTAGTAAACCGCGAAATTGGGGCCCGGCATGAAGGAGGCGATCGAGGCGACGTTCAGAATGCCGCCCTTCGCCTCCATGATCGGTTTCATGAAGCGCAGGGTCAGCGCCGACAGCGCCTTGACGTTCAGCTCGACCATATGAAGCTGCTCGGCCTCGTCCAGCTTCGACGCGGGGCCGATCAGGCCGAAGCCTGCGTTGTTGACGAGAATTTCGGGCGTTAGTCCGGCCTGGCGCAAGGCGACTTCCAGCGCGTCGATGGCGCCCTCGCCGCAAAGGTCGAGTTCGATGACATGAGCCTTGCCGCCCGTTGAGGCGATTTCGGCGGCCAGCGCCTCCAGGCGGTCGCGGCGACGCGCCACCAGCACGACCTCATGGCCCTTCGCCGCAAAGATGCGGGCGAGTTCGGCCCCTATGCCCTCCGACGCGCCCGTGACGATCGTCGCTTTTGTCCGCCCGACGGCTAGGTCGTTCATCTGGATGGTTCCTCTTTGGCGCAGGCGATCCCCTCAGGACTTCGACCAGGGACCGGGAAAGCTTTCTTTTTCGGCCGGGACCTCGCGGACGGCGGCTTCCTCCTCGGCGTCCTTTCGCAGCATCACGCGATCGCGCGAAGAAACGCCGAGCAATTCCGCGACCCGCCAGACGACATTTTCCTCAAACTCGTGAACCGAGCCGTCGACATAGGCCATTTCCCACAGCATGGCGACGACCTGACGACGCCCTTCTTCGTCGAGCGTTCGCTTGAGCACGCTGGTGAAACGGAACAGGTCCACGGCTTCCCGCTCGCTCTCGGAGGCGTGCTGGATCAGCTCCCGGGCGGTCGCGCGGTTCAGCCCAAAGCGGCTCTCCACGATCGCCTGGAGCCGCTCGCGTTCATTGGCGTCGAATTCACCGTCGATCGTCGCGATATGCACCAGCAGGGCGGCCGCGGCGAGGCGATAGTCGTTGGCCTCGAACCGCCTTTCAGAGGGCTCGCCGCCGGCGATCTCGGAAAGAAAACCTTTGAGCGCGTCGAACATCCTGCGTCCCCCGGAGCGTTTCCCGCAACAACTCGCCGGCCTGTGCGAAAGTCGTCGCTCTCATGGCCGATTTCCGCGCGCTTTCCGCCGCGCGCAAATCCAAAGGCCTTCCGGCGCCCATCGCCGCAATCGCGGCCGAAAGGAGCGCCGGCAAAGCTCGTTTCGCTATAAAGCAGGCCGGACCGAAAGTGTAGCGCCGAGGATTTCGCCGATCTCAAGCGCCGGGGAGAATTTCGAGCGCCTTTTCCGCGGGCCGGCACAGACGCGCGCCCTTGGGCGCCTCCACGATCGGCCGCTCGATCAGCTTCGGGTGAGAGATCATGAAATCGATCAACTGGTCCTCGGTCCATTTGGGATCGGAAAGCCCGAGCTCGTCGTAGGGCGTCCCCTTCTGGCGCAGCAACTGACGCGCAGTCATGCCCATGGCCTTCAACAACGAGACCAGCTTTTCCCGGCTCGGCGGATTTTTCAGATATTCGATCACGACCGGCTCCACGCCGCTCTGCCGGATCATGGCCAGGACGTTGCGGGAGGTGCCGCAGGCGGGATTGTGATAAATCGTGATGGTCACGGTAAGCTGCTCCGAATTGTCGTCGTCATTTTTGCGCAACGAAGAAGAGACGCGGATAGCGTAACAGGAATTTGCCGTTCGGCTGAGGCGCATAGGCCTGGGACAGCGCATCCCTGTAGCGCGCCAGAAAGGCTTCCTTCTCCGCCGGACACAAAGGCTTCAGGAACGGTTGCAGCTCGGCGCCTTCAAACCATTCCACGATGCGATCGGGTCCGTCGACGGGATGGATATAGGTCGTTTGCCAAATGTCCAGACTCGAGCAGATCGGCGCCAGCAGGCGATAATATTCGTCGAGAGGACCGATGATCGCCTGGCTCTTGGCGACCGGCACCAGCCGGTCGGCCCATGGTCCGTCCGCGGCGACCATGCGCATCAGCGCATGCGAGTCTTCCTGCATGTTGTTGGGCATCTGCACGGCGAGGCAACCGCCGTCCCTCAAACAGGAAACAAGCCGGACCATCAGATCGTAATGCTCGGGCACGAAATGCAGCGAGGCGTTTGCGAAAACGAGGTCGGTTTCCTCCCGCGGCCGCCAGGACTCGATGTCCTCCTTGATGAAATCTGCGTCCACCACCCTTTGGCGGGCGACCTGCAACATGTTGTCCGAATTGTCCACGCCGATCACTGAGGCGCGAGGAAAGCGCCGCTTGAGCAGTGTGGCGCTGTTGCCGGGACCGCAGCCGAGATCGTAGACGATCTTGGGGTCCATATCCGGAACCTGAGCGAGAAGATCTATCGCCGCGCGCGTCCGCTCATGCTCGAACTTCATGTAAAGCGCTGAATCCCAGTCCCCCACCGAAACGACCTCCAATTTCATCGCGACAATTGTTCCTCGCGTGACGCCGGGATTTGCGGCGCAACGCCGGCGCAGGGATCGAAGCTAAGGGAATTCGCCGGTCGAACTCTGCGCCTTTGGGGAGATCAGGCCCGAAGCAAGGATTTTAAGCCGCGCCGAATGAAACGGATGTCGACGTCCCGCATATCCAGCCTCCCCGTGATTCTTTACTTGTCGCAGCCCCACCACAATATGAATGCATGTCCATTGTGGCGTCTGAGGGGCGTATGGCGCCGCCGCGCTCACGTCTCCCACGCGCAAAAAAGGCGAACGGAATGAAACTGCGCTGGCTCTTTGCGATCGTCTCGCCGGCCTATGTCTTCCTTGCGGTCGGCCCCGGAGAGACCGCGAACGAACCGCGGCGCGAGGCGCCTGTGGTTTTCGGAGACTGGCGCGACGACGCCCCCGGCGTTGCGCACAAGATCACGGTCGACGATCTGCCTGCGCCCAACGAGGCCGGCTCCGCATCCCGCAGCGGCAGAATGGCTCGGCCTCCCGCAGGCTGGCGCCCCCGAGCTCCCGAAGGTTTCAAGGTGCGAATGCTGGCCGAGAATTTCAGGGGGCCTCGGACGATGCGGACGGGGCCGAACGGCGACATATTCCTGGCCGAAAGCACGGCAGGCAATATTCGCCTGCTGAGGCTGGACGAGAGCGGCGACAGGTTCGCCCTGAACGAGGTGTTTATCCGCGGACTGCAGGGACCATACGGAATCGCCTTTTATCCCCCGGGCCCGGAGCCGCGTTACATTTACATCGGCGCGGAGACCGAGGTGCTGCGCTACCCTTACGCCGAGGGCGCGACCAAGCCTACCGGCCCAGCCGAGAAGATCGCCGACATCCCCGGCGGCAGCGGACATTCGACGCGGGACCTCGCTTTCTCCAGCGACGGCGCGACGCTTTATGTGGCGATCGGCTCGGAAACCAACGCCGCAGAAGGCCTGCGGACCCCGGCGACCGACAATACGGGCGCCGTCGGAGAGTTCGGAGGCGTGGAGAAAGGCCGAGCCCAGGTGCTCGCCCTCGATCCCGAGGGCGGACATCGCCGCCCCTATGCAACCGGTCTTCGCAATTGTTCCGGCCTTGCGCCGAGGCCGGGAAGCAACGACATCTGGTGCGCGGTCAACGAGAGGGACCTGCTCGGGGACAACCTGCCTCCAGATTACGCAACCAATGTCGAAGCCGGCGCCTTCTACGGCTGGCCTTGGTATTACATCGGCTCCCATCCCGATCCGCGTCACGCCGGAGAGCGCCCGGATCTGGCCGACAAGTCTGCGACGCCCGACGTGCTCATCCAGCCGCATTCGGCCCCGCTCGGCATGACGTTCTACGACGGCGCGCAATTCCCGCCGCAATACCGGGGCGACGCTTTCATCGCCTTGCACGGCTCATGGAACCGCTCCAGGCTCACCGGCTACAAGATCATCCGCTTGCGCTTCGACGACGGCCGGCCGACCGGCGGATACGAGGATTTCATCACCGGCTTCCTCCAGGACGACGGAGACGTTCGCGGCCGGCCTACCGGCGTCGCAATTGCAAGAGACGGATCGCTCCTGTTCAGCGAGGACGGCAATGGCTCGATCTGGCGCGCTTCCTATGCTGGAAAGTGACCGCCGCGGCTCGCGCCTCCCCCCGCTCGAGCCTATATTCTTGGCAGATTCCTGATTCCAGCTTCGAGGACATGATGCGCAACCCTCCGCCCCAGGCCGTGCGCCTGTGCGACTACCTGCCCCCGGATTTCCTGATCGACACGGTCGAATTGGACATCTCGCTGCACAGAACGGAAACAAGGGTGCTGGCCAGGTTGCGCCTGCGCCGCAATCCCGAGGGACGCGCGGACGCTCCCCTGAAGCTCGACGGCGACGGGCTGGCTTTGCAGAGCTTGAAGCTCGACGGATGCAGCCTCGCAGCCGCAGATTACGAAGCCGCGCCCGACAGCCTGGTTGTGCACGCGCCGCCGGCGCAGCCTTTCACCCTGGAAATAGAGACGCTGGTCGATCCCAACGGAAACACACAGCTCTCGGGGCTTTATCGCTCGGGTTCCGCCTATTGCACCCAATGCGAGGCGGAAGGCTTTCGCCGCATCACCTATTTTCTCGACAGGCCCGACGTGCTCAGCGTCTATACGACGCGCATCGAAGCCGACAAAGGCGAAGCCCCGGTGCTGCTCGGCAACGGCAACCCCGTGGAGGCGGGCGATCTGCCGGGCGGACGGCATTATGCAGTGTGGCGCGATCCCTTCCCCAAGCCGTCATATCTTTTTGCGCTGGTCGGCGGCGATCTCGGCCGCATCGAAGGCGATTTCACCACCGCCTCCGGAAAAAAGGTCAAGCTCGCCATCCATGTCGAACACGGCAAGGAATCGCGCGCCGATTACGCCATGGACGCGCTGGTTCGCTCGATGCAGTGGGACGAACAGGCCTTCGGCCGCGAATATGACCTCGATGTTTTCAATGTCGTCGCCGTGTCGGACTTCAACATGGGCGCGATGGAAAACAAGGGCCTGAACATCTTCAACGACAAATATGTTCTGGCCTCGCCGCAGACTGCGACCGACTCCGATTACGCCGGCATCGAAGCGGTGATCGCGCATGAATATTTCCACAACTGGACCGGCAACCGTATAACCTGCCGCGACTGGTTCCAGCTCTGTCTGAAGGAAGGCTTGACCGTCTTCCGCGATCAGGAATTCTCGAGCGACCAGCGCTCGCGCGCGGTGAAGCGCATCGGCGACGTGCGCACGCTGAGGCTGACCCAGTTCGTCGAGGATTCGGGCCCCCTCGCCCATCCGGTGCGTCCAGACCTCTATCGCGAGATCAACAACTTCTACACCGCGACCGTTTATGAAAAGGGCGCCGAAATCATCCGCATGCTCAAGACGCTGATCGGAGACGAAGCGTTCCGCCGCGGAATGGATCTATACTTCGAGCGCTTCGACGGAACCGCGGCGACGGTCGAGAATTTCCTGTCCTGCTTCGCTGAGAGTTCGGGCCGCGATCTCTCCCATTTCGCAGTGTGGTACAGCCAGGCCGGCACGCCCCTGGTCCGCGCCGAGACCAGCTGGGATCCCGCGGCCCGATCCTTGTCGCTTACGCTCACCCAGTCGACGCCGCCCACGCCCGGGCAAAGCGAGAAGAAACCCTTGCAGATGCCGATCACCCTGGCGCTGTTCGACGACAAGGGCGAAAAGCTGGCTCTCGTTTCCGACGACGCGACTCCGGAAGAAAAATCCCGCGGGACGATCGAACTCTCCACGCAAAGCAGGACCGTCCGCTTCAAACAATTGCCTGCGCGGCCGACGCTCTCGCTCCTGCGCGGTTTCTCCGCGCCGATCAGGCTGGAGCCGGCTCCCGACAACGCGGATCTTGTACGGCTGCTCGCCTTCGACGACGATCCCTTCAACCGGTGGCAGGCGGCGCAGAGCCTCGCCCTGCGCTCCATCTTTGCGAGGGTCGCCGCCCTGCGAGGCGAAGGCCAAACGCCGGACGACAGCGCCTTTTACGCCGCCTTGCAGCGCTTGCTCGACGCCAACGACATGGACCCGGCCTTCGCGGCGCAGGTTCTGTCGCTCCCCAGCGAAATCGACCTCGCCCGTGAAATGGGAGAGAACGTCGATCCCGACATTCTGTTTTCAGCCCGCAGCGCCCTGCGCCAGGAACTCGGCGGGACTCTGAAGCCGCTGCTCGAAGAGATTCACGCCCGCTTCGAAAGCTCCGGCTCCTATTCTCCGGACGCGTCGAGCGCGGGCCGCCGCTCGCTCAGGAACGTCGCGCTCGATCTCATCGCCGCGGGCGACAAGGCGAGAGGCGGCGTGTTGGCCGAACGTCAGTTTGAAGCCGCCTCCAACATGACCGACAGGCTCGCCGCTCTCTCGACCCTCGCGCTGGCAGGAGGAGAACCGCGGCAAAGGGCCTTTGCGCAATTCTACCAGACCTACCAAGGCGACGCCCTGGTCATAGACAAATGGTTCGCCTTGCAGGCGACCATTCCCGAGGAAGCGACGACGACTCTGGTCCGCGAGCTGATGCGGCATCCGGATTTCTCTCTGGCCAACCCCAATCGCATTCGAGCTTTGATCGGCGCCTTCTGCTCCGGCAATCCGACCCGCTTCCATGCCCTCGACGGATCGGGCTACGAGTTGCTGGCGAATGTCGTGCTGGAGCTCGACCCCAAGAACCCGCAGGTCGCGGCCCGGCTTTTGTCGGCGCTGCGGACATGGCGCACATTGGAGCCGAAGCGCCGGGCGCTGGCGGAGAGCGCGCTGAAACGCGTGGCGGCGGGGCCGGGACTTTCACGCGATGTGAGCGACATCGCGACGCGGGCGCTGGGGATCTGACCCTTCCCGTCGAGGCCGGAGACGGGGCGAAATCCCGTCCCGGCCGGTTAATACATTTCCTAACCGACTCATTTGCTTAAGGATCTTCATTTACGACAATTTAACCTCTGGACAACTGGAGCGGAAGGGATTCAGATGGCCCTGATTCGAAGATTACAGGGACTGTCTTCTTCTTCCAGCCCAAGCCAGAGGAGCTCATCATGGCGCGTCCATCCGCAGCCAAAGCGTTGAGTCATGCCGAAACGGTATGGGGCTCTTACAGCT
Source organism: Methylocystis heyeri (assembly GCF_004802635.2). NCBI lineage: Bacteria > Pseudomonadati > Pseudomonadota > Alphaproteobacteria > Hyphomicrobiales > Methylocystaceae > Methylocystis > Methylocystis heyeri. The sequence continues at coordinate 485,094 of NZ_CP046052.1, read as the reverse complement.
TTCCCGACCGGAACGAGGCGCAGCTCAGCGGACTCTGGCTGACGCGCCTCGCCCTTGCCGCCTGCGCAGTCTGCATCGTCGCGCTCGGCGAATTCGCCGTAGCGCTGAGCGTGAGCGTCCACGATCGGCTCGTGATCGACGCTTCGGCCGATCTCGAGATTTTCTCAAAGGCGATATGGCGCGATCTACGCGACGCGATCGAAACCGCGGGCGCGACGCCATCCGTAAAAGAGCCCTTGGCGCATATCGCCCCCCGCCACGCCGCGCGTGGCCGCCGCATCATCGTCACGAACGAGCAGGGGCGCGTGACGGCGGTCTGGCCGCAAGCGGCACACGCCAATGTCACCCTCGCCGAGATTCTGGGCCAGGACCCGGCCGTGGCCGATTTTGCCGAAGGTGCGGGAGCCGCTCGCGTGACGCTCGCGGACGGAACCGGGGCCATCGTCGTGGTGCGCAAGCTTCCCACGCCCTATGGACAGGTCGCGCTCATCCATCCGCTCGACTCCGTTCTCGAAGAGTGGCGCGCCGTCGCCTGGCGCTACGCCCTGACCTTCGCGGGCGCGACGATCGTCCTACTGATCATTCTCGCAGCCTATTTTCGCCAGTCCCGACGCCGCGAGGAGGCGGAGAAGGTCAACAGCCACATAAGGCGCCGGCTCGAGACCGCGCTCTCGCGCGGACGCTGCGGCCTGTGGGACTGGGATATTGCGCATGGCCGCATCTACTGGTCCGACTCGATGCACGAAATTCTCGGGCGCAAGGCGGAACGGCGCTGCCTTGCCATCTGCGAGCTCAACGAGATGCTGCATCCCGAAGACGCCAATCTCGCCCATATCGCCGAAATGGTGGCGAGTTCGAAGACCAATCACGTCGACGTGGAATTCCGCATCAGGAACGCGGCCGGAAACTGGATATGGCTTCGCGCGCGGGCCGAACTCGTCGAAGACGACCGCGAGCCGGGCAAGCATCTCGTCGGCATTGCGGTGGACATCTCCGAAGAGAAAGCTCTCGCCGCGACGACCGCCACCGCAAACATGCGGCTGCGCGACGCGATCGACGCGATATCGGAGGCTTTCGTCCTGTGGGACGCACAAAACAGGCTCGTCACCTGCAACTCGAAGTTCCTGGAGCTGCACGGCCTGTCGAGCGCCCTCGTGAACCCGGGCGACAGCTACAAGCGCGTCATGGCCTTCGCCACTGCGCCTCTCGCGCATACGGAGATTTCGTCCGAGATCGGTTCGAGAGACGCCCGCACCTATGAGGTGCGCCTGGTCGACGGACGCTGGCTGCAAATAAACGAACGCCGCACCAAGGATGGCGGATATGTCTCGGTCGGCGCCGATATCTCCGCCCTGAAGCGCCACGAGGAAAGCCTGCTGCTGTCCGAGCGCCGCCTCACCGCCAGCGTGGCGGACCTGATGAAATCGAGGCAGAAACTCGAAATCCAGGCCCAGCAGCTCGCGACGCTCGCCGAGCAATATCATTTCCAGAAATCCGAGGCCGAAGCCGCCTATCTCGCCAAGTCGGAATTCCTGGCGAACATGAGCCATGAGCTGCGTACGCCTCTGAACGCCATCATAGGCTTTTCCGAGATGATGCAGGAGCAGGTGTTCGGCGAGCTCGGATCGCCGAAATATCTCGAATACTGCAGGGACATAAACAAGAGCGGGGCTTATCTCAGCGAGATACTTTCAGACATCCTCGATATGTCGCGCCTCGAAACCGGACGCATGTCGCTCGACGAGCGGGAAGTCAACGTCGCGAAAGCGGTCGACGAAGCGCTGCAGGGGCGCCGCACCGGGGCGCTGGAGAAGAACATCGAGATCAGCTGCAACCTTTCCACCGCTCTCGCCTGCTCGGGCGATCACGACGCCATCGTCAAGATATTGGGCGTTCTTCTCTCCAACAGCGTGAAATTCACTCCCGACGGCGGCAAGGTGCGCGTGCTCGCCCGCAGGATCGGCCAATGGGTGAACATCTACGTGGAAGACAACGGCCAGGGAGTCGAGCCGGAAGCGCTCGGGCGGCTCGGCAAGCCCTTCGAACAATCCCGCGCCGTCATCGAGAACGGCATGAAGGGCTCCGGCCTCGGGCTCGCCATTGCGAAAGCGCTGATGGACTTGCATCGGGGCTCGCTGCGCCTGCGCTCGCGCGTCGGCGTCGGAACCATCGTTCTGGTGCGCTTCGCCGTAAAGGACGCAAAGGCCGCCAGTCTCCGCGAGGCGTCGCGGCCGCGCGAGAGCGTCGCCGGCAAGGTGCGCACGGCGACGGCGACAAATCTGCCGATGCGGCCCTATCACATGCGCTCGGACCGGGACTCGCCTTTCGGCGGCAGGAATCTCGGCAGCGAAATCGTCACGCGCAACCCCGGCGCATTGTCCTCGATGCTCAGCGCTCCCTGATGCAGCCGGGCGACGGCTGCGGCCAGCGACAGGCCGAGCCCCGAACCGGGGCGCGAGCGGGAATTCTCGAGCCGAACGAACCGGCCCGTAACTCTCTCGCGATCCTGTGACGGAATTCCCGGGCCGTGATCCGCAATCGTGATTTCGATTGAATCGTCCTTGCGGACGCCGCGGATTTCGATGAGCGGCTGCGCGCCTTCGGCGCCGTATTTGATCGCGTTGTCGACGAGATTGACGATAGCCTGCCCGAGCAGCTCGCGATTGCCGAAAACAACGAGGCCGGGTTCGAGAACATGCTCGAGCCTTGCGCCTTTCTCTTCGGCGACGGGCTCGTAAAGCTCGGCGATGTCGCTCGCGACACTGCCGACGTCGACGGCGCTCATATTGTCGCTCGAATAGCCGGCCTCGGCCCGCGCGATCATCAGCAGCGCGTCGAAGATGCGGATGAGGCCGTCGGACTCTTCCATGACGCCTGTAAGCGCTGCGCGATATTCCTCCGGCGTCGCGTCGGAGCGCACCACCTCGTCGGCCCGGTTGCGCAGGCGCGTGAGCGGCGTCTTCAAATCATGCGCGATATTGTCCGAAACCTCCTTGAGCCCGACCATCAATTCGGAAATTCGCGACAGCATCGCGTTGAAGTTTTCCGCCAGCCGGTCGAGTTCGTCGCCGGCCCCCGTGACCTCCAGCCGCTGTTCGAGGTCGCCGGCCATGATGCGTCTCGCGGAGGCCGACATTATATCGACGCGCTCGATCAGCCGGTTCGCGACGAACAATCCGCCCATCGTGCCGACCAGCACGAGCCAGAACAGGGAAGTTCCGAGACCGTGCCCCAATATCTGGCGCAGCACGCGATGGTCTTCGATATCGTGGCCGACCAGCACCCTGAAGCCGCCGGGCAGGACGAATAGACGAGCGAGGGCGAAATGGGTCCTGCCGTCGGCGAGCTCCCCGCTCCTTTGATAGGTGGTCTCGACCAGGTCCGCGGCTTCGGTCGCCATGACGGAGGACGCCGCAATATTGCCTGCGATCACGTCTCCCGTGTAGGTGGTCACGAGATAGATCGAGCTGCCGGGGGCGCGGGCGCGATTTTGCACCGCCAATGCGAGCTGCCGTACGCCGCCCTCGAAATATTGCTCCGACAGCCCCTGTATCTCGGCGTCGACGGTCTGGGAGATCTGCTCGTCGAGAACCTCCCTGACGCGCCATCCCACGCTGCCGAGCACCATCCAGGCGCCGAAGGAGAACAGCACCAGATAGGCGAAAGACAGTTTGAAGGCTGTCGTGCGGAAAAGCTTACCGAGCGCTTTCACGGATCATATATCCAGCGCCGCGAATGGTGTGCAGAAGCGGCGTCTCCCTGCCCTTGTCGATTTTGGAGCGCAAACGGGAAATATGCACGTCGATGACGTTGGTCTGCGGATCGAAATGATAGTCCCACACATTCTCCAGCAGCATCGTCCGCGTCACCACCTGCCCGGCGTGTTTCATCAGATATTCCAGCAGGCGATACTCGCGCGGCTGCAGAACGACCTCCTTCCCTGCGACTGAGACCTCGTGAGAAAGCCGATCGAGCTCCAGATCGCCTACGCGGTAAACGGTCGCCTCGCCGCGGGCGCCAGACCTGCGGCGCGCCAGCGCCTCGACGCGGGCCAGCAGCTCCGAAAAGGCGTAAGGCTTGGCGAGATAGTCGTCGCCGCCGGCGCGCAACCCCTTGACCCTGTCGTCGACCTGGCCGAGCGCCGACAATATCAGCGTCGGCGTCTCGATATTCTGTTCCCGGAGCCCGGAGATGAGGGACAAGCCGTCGAGCTTGGGCAGCATGCGGTCAACGACGAGCACGTCATACTCGCCTTCGCGCGCCGCGGCGTATCCCTCCAGGCCGTCCCCGGCCTGGTCGGCGACGTGGCCCTGCTCCCGGAACGCCTTCACGAGATAGGCGCTTGCTTCCTTGTCGTCTTCGATAATCAAGATGCGCATAATCGTCATATAGTTCGTTTGTCTTAATATTCGAAAGACGCGGATCGCCGCGCCCTGGCTCTGTGGGCGGTCTTGCAGCGTAAAAGCGGCAGGCCGGCTCGCGGGAAGCCGGCCTGCGCCGCGCCGAGCCATGGGGGGCCGGAGGCTCCGGCGCTTCCCTGCTCAGAGGTCGCAAATAATATCAGGGGAGCATGCGACCCCGCTGAGCGAGCAGGGAATTACTTTAGTTTCTTCAGGATGAAGCGACCGGAAGAGCCAGGAAGCGGGTTCCTTCCGCCGATTTGACGCGCAGGAGAACCGACCTGCGCCCTTCCTTGCGGGCCGCGTCGATGGCGGCGGACAGATCGCCGCGATCGCCGACCGCCTGCCCATTGGCCTCCAGGATAACGTCTCCGCGGCGCAGCCCCTTTTGCGCGGCGGCTCCGTCGGGATCGACATTGGTGACGAAAAGCCCTTCACCGGCGCCGGGCCGCACCTGGGACAGCGGGGCGACTTCCAGTCCGAGCCCGCCGAACAGGCCGCCTCTTTCTCCTTCGACGTCGGCGCGCGCTTCCTTCTCATTGGGAAGGGTTCCGAGCTTTAGCTTGACGTCTTTTTCGGAGCCGCCCCGGATATAGGTGATGGCCACGGTCTTGCCGGGTCCGTCGGCGGCGATTTTCCGGGACAGTTCACGCGGGGTTTCGATCCTCTCCCCATCGACCGCGACGACGACGTCGCCGGCTTTCAGCCCGGCGCTTTCGGCGGGTCCGCCCTTGGCGGGCTGCGCGACCAGAGCGCCCTTGGTCGATTTCAGGCCGAGACTCTCCGCAATCTCCGGGGTGACGGGCTGAATCTGCACGCCCATCCAGCCGCGCGAGACCGCGCCCTTCTCCTTCAGGGCGACGATGACGTCCTTGGCGACCTCGGTGGGGATCGCAAAGCCGATGCCGACCGAACCTCCCGACGGAGAATAGATCGCCGTATTGACGCCGATCACGCCGCCATGGCTGTCGAACAGCGGCCCGCCGGAATTGCCGCGATTTACGGGAGCGTCGATCTGCAGAAAATCGTCATAGGGGCCGGCGCCGATGTCGCGTCCGCGCGCCGAGACGATGCCGGCCGTGACGGTGCCGCCGAGGCCGAAGGGATTGCCGACGGCGATCACCCAATCGCCGACGCGTGGCGCGGAGGAAGACCATTCCGTATAGGGAAGATTGGCGCCGTCGCTGATCTTGAGCAGCGCGAGATCCGTCCGCTTGTCCGTGCCGATGACCTTGGCCGGAAGCGACTTGCCGTTGTCGAGCGAAACCTCGACCTCGCTGCCGTGCTCCACGACGTGATTGTTGGTCACCACATAGCCGTCGGCGCTGATGATGAAACCGGAGCCCTGCGACATCATGATGCGCTTTTGCTGATGGCCGCCGGGAACTTCTCCGAAGCGCTTGAAGAAATAATACAGCGGATCGTCGGGCGAGATCTCCGGCATTTCGCCGCCCTCGCCGCCACCGGCCTCCAGCGACTTGACCTTGATGGCCACGACCGCGCCTTTCACTTTGGCCACGAGATCCGCAAAGGACGCCGGACCGATAGCCGGCGCATTGGGCTGCGACACCGGCGCCTCCGCGCGCGCCGCTCCGATGGGCGCGACCGATATGACGGAGCCGAACGCAAGCAGAGCAGCTGCGCCCAGCAGACCCGCCTTGAGGGACCGGCGGCCGACGGCTCCCCGAGCCTCGAGGCTGTCCGAGCGGAGATGAACAAAGGAGGAATTCGACATGAAGCTTCGTCTCCAGGAAAAGACCACGGCGCCGTTCCGGCGACCGGCTTGGCGGCTTGCACCCGCCTTATGAGAACGAAGATGGGCTCTGCGCCCTTGCACGCCAGTGGAGACGGAATGAAACTTTGGTAAGGTGAGGCTTGAGCGGATTTTCGTAAAAGTCGCCCGAGCTCTTGCAAAATGAATGCGCGCCGAACCCGAAGGCCGCATAGGGCCGAAGGTGCGCCTGAAAGTGAAAAGTTAACAATAGCTGCAAAACTATCTATTTTGGCTATAATACCCAAATTGGAGATTTGAGCATGCAGCCTACCCGCGTCACCGCCAGCGAGTTTCAATCCGCCTTCGGGGCGCTGAGCGACAAGGCGCGCCACGAGCCGGTCGTCATCACCAAGCATGGCCGCGACTCGCTCGTCATCATGTCGGCGGAAGAATGGGAACGCCTTAAGCGCCGCGACCGCCACGTCGGCCTGACACGCGAACTCCCCGAGGAATGGGTCGAAGCCGTGCGGAACGCCAAGGTTCCGGACGAATTCGCGGGTCTCGACGCCGAATTGAAGTGAGATAGCGTGGCGCTCCCGCAACCGGTTTCAGGCCTCGTCATTCGTTACAGCTATCTTTGCGCCGCGAATATCTTGAAGGGCGCGAGGAAGGCCAAAAGGATCGCCCCTGCGCCATCGTCGCCGCCATCCGCGCTGACGAAAGCGGCAATACCCGCGTGCTCGTCCTGCCGATCACGCATAGCGCGCCCGATCACGCCAGCCTGGCCGTCGAGATTCCCGCCAAGGTCAAACAGCGTCTGCAACTCGATGAGGCGCAGTCATGGGTCGTGCTGTCGGAATGGAATGAGTTCGTCTGGCCCGGCCCCGATCTGCGGCGCTTGCCCAACGCCGACGACGCCACCGTAGCTTACGGCATGCTGCCCCCGGGCCTGTTCGCCACGATCCGTGACCGCTTCCTCGCGCTGGTGAATTCAGGCGCGACATCGCCGGTCCGTCGCACCTGAATGCGCTGTAATATCAAGAATCGCCGCAGCGCATTGCGGCTCGGGGGCGATCAAGCAAGTAAACCGAGCGGCCTTCTGCGCCTATCTTTTGCACACGATAGATAAATGATTTTCCGTAGTTTTAATGGTTAAGCGGCGCGGCTTTTCGAGCGCTATTTGGCGCAGATTTAGCTGTTACAGCTCCCTTGGAGCTTGCCAATCTCAAGATTTATTTGGGTCCGCAGATGGGTTTACGTCCGAAGTTGTCAGCCACGAGACAGTAAATCTGGCTTCTCGTTCGGCAGATTCCGCCGTGTCGCAAATCGTCCCGTATGGCCCAAGGGAGGCCCAACGCTCTCTATCCCCGTAAAACGGAATCTCGAGTGGGATATCGTGCCGCGCCTGCTCGATGAATCGGAAAAGGTCGTCTTCGCGCCGTTCTATCAGCACTCGCCTCCGGCCATCCGACCGGTCGATGATCTTGACGATGGAGCGTGTCATAGAAGGCATTATATCGAACCACCCAATTAGGCAAAATAATCGAATGGCCACGCAAGAATCAGGACATTAGCAAAAAAGGCAGCGACCTGATTGATAAATCTCAAATATCTGTTGGATAATTATCGTTTCATGCTGATCGGTTCGCGTCATCGCGAGCCGGAGGCGAAGCGATCCAGAGCTAAGCCAATCCCCTGGATCGCCACGTCGCTATGCTCCTCGCGATGATGGCGAGACCGTTTTACTGCTTCGGCCCGCCGCGCGTGACCCCCACCTTGGCCGGGCGAAGCACCCGCTCGCCGATCAGATAGCCGGGCTCGACGACCTGCGCCACCGTGCCTGCCGGCTTGGTTTCGTCGGGAATTTCATACAGCGCTTCATGCTGATTGGGGTCGAAACGCACGCCCTGGGCCTCGATCTTCTTGACCCCGAACCGCGCCAGCCGCGACAGGAAGTCCCGCTCGGTCAGCTCGACGCCTTCGAGCAGCGCGCCGACATGGGCCTCCATCGAAGTCCGCGCTTCGGCCGGGAAGCTGTCGAGTGCGCGGCGCAGATTGTCGGCCAGCGCCACCGCCTCGCGCGCAAAGCTGGTTATCCCATAGGCCTTGGCGTCAGCGACCTCTTTCTCGGTGCGGCGACGCAGGTTCTCCATTTCGGCCAGGGCGCGCAACAGCCTGTCCTTCAGCGCGCCATGCTCGGCGCGCAACGCCTCGAGCTCGCTCTGCGGCTCGGCCGCGGGCGCCGCCTGCGCCTGCTCTGGAGCCGCCCCCTGCCCCTCGGGCGCGGCGGACGATTGGTTGTCGTTCGGCGTCTCGTTTTCGTTCTGCTCGATCATGACCTGGTCCAGTTGCTCTTTTGCTCCGATATCAGGGCTCGCGCGCGAGAAATCAAGTCGGCGGGAGTTCCTTGCCCCCGTCCCCCGCCCGCGAGCCGCCGGCCTCGGGCGATTTTTGCGGACGGCCCGACGCCTTTTTCTCTTTCTCGCCGCCGTTGGAGAAAATCTCGAGCAATTGCTTCCTTATCGCCGCCTGGCGCGACGGCAGGAGGATTTTTTCTCCCGTCAGATCCTTCACATACATGACGTCGACGGCGCGCTCGCCGAAGGTGGTGATGTGAGCAGAGACGATATTGAGATTGAGGCGGGAGATGACGCTGGTCAGTTCGAACAGCAGGCCTTCGCGATCGAGGCCGGAAACCTCGACCACGGTGCAATCGTGCGAGAGACTGTTGTCGATGACGACTTCGGGAGCCACCGAAAAAGCCGTGGGCTGCGAAAGCTTTCCGCTGCGCGCCTTGATGGCTTCGGAGATGACGACATCGCCCCGCAGCGCTTTCTTCAGAAACTCCGCGATCCGATTGCCGCGCCGCAGTTCGTCGTCGTCCAGGGTGAAGGCCCGCGAACACAGTATGGTGTCGAGCGCCAGGCCGTCCGCAGTGGTGAAGATATGGGCGTCGACGATATTCGCGCCGCAGGCGGCGCAGGCGCCGGCGATCGTGGAAAGCAGCCGGCGGTGGTCCTGAGCGATCACCGTCAGCTCCACGGCTCCCCTGTGCTGGTCGAGATCGACCGCGACCACCAGCGGCGCATGCGATTGGGCGATGGAGCGAAGCAGTTCGGCGTGACGAATCTTATGTTGCACGTCCATCTTGAGCCAATAGGCGGGATAGTGCCTCCTGGCGTAGGATTCGAACTCCTCTTCGGTCCAGTTTTGCTCGTTCCATAGGCAGTCGCCGCCGTCGCGGGGCGCTTTCAGCGCCGCCAGCATCTGATCCCTCGCCGCCACGACGCGGCTCTTTCGATCGACCGCGGAGTGGCCGCCGCCGAGCACGACTTCCGTTTCCCAATACAGCGCGCGCAGCAACTGGGATTTCCATGCGTCCAGCACGCCCGGGCCGACCGCGCTGATGTCGCAGACCGTCAGGACGAACAGCATTTTGAGCCGCTCGATGGTCTGCACGACGGCGGCGAAATTCTCGATCGTCCTCGGATCGGTCAGATCGCGGCTCTGCGCCACGCTCGACATCAGCAGATGCTGTTCGACCAGCCAGCCGACGGTTTCGGTCTCGCCGGGCGTGAATCCGAGCCTTGGACAAAGGCTCAGAGCCACTTTCTTCCCGGCCGCCGAATGATCTTCCTTGCGGCCCTTGGCGATGTCGTGCAGCAGCAGCCCGAGATAAAGAACCTTGCGGTTGACGATGGTCGGCAGAATATCCATCACGAGATGCTGATGCTCGGGACGGGTTCCGGCCTCGAGATCGACCAGCGCGCCGACGGCCCTCAGCAGATGCTCGTCGACCGTATAGTGATGATACATGTTGAACTGCATCATCGCGACGATCCTGCCGAAATCGGGAATGAACCGCCCGAGCGCGCCGGTCTCGTTCATTCGCCGCAGGACGGTCTCGGTCATATTGCGCGAAAGCAGCAGCTCCAGAAACAGCCGGTTGGCCTCCGGATTGGCTCTCAGCTCGGAATCGATCCGGCGCAGGTTCCGCGTCACCGCCCGCAAGGCGTCGGGGTGGAGCGGCAGGCTGAAGCGGTCGGCGGTCCAGAAAAGACGAATGATATTGACCGGATCGCGCGCCAATGCGTCTTCGTGGCGGACGCTCACGCGATCGTGGTCGATGACGAAATCGCCGGAAAGCTGCTTCTTCGGACGGGTCTTCAGGCGACCGATCAGGCGGTCGAATATCGCGCGCGGTTTCGCCTGCCGCTCCTCCAGCGCCGCGCATACGATAGCGGTCAGGTCTCCCACGTCCTTGGCGACCAGAAAGTAATGTTTCATGAACCGCTCGACCCGGGACAGCCCGCCGCGGTCGTGATAGCCGAGCCGCACCGCCATCGTCGGCTGAATGTCGAAGGAAAGCCGTTCTTCCGCGCGTCCCGTCGCAAAATGAAGATGGCAGCGCACGCGCCAGAGATATTCGTCGCAGCGCTCGAACAGGCTGTATTCGGCCGAGGTGAACAGGCCGGCGGCGACGAGTTCTCTGGCCTCGCGCACGCGGTAGACATATTTTGCGATCCAGAACAGCGTGTGCAGATCGCGCAGACCGCCCTTGCCTTCTTTTACGTTGGGCTCGACCAGATATCGGGATGCGCCGGCGCGCTGCACCCGCACATTGCGTTCGTCGAGCTTTGCGGTGACGAACTCCCGCACGTCGACGCGCACGATCTCGCGGTCGAAGCTCTCGACCAGATCCACGAACAGTTCTTCGCTGCCGAGGATGAACCGCGCCTCCAGCAAGGTGGTGCGGATGGTCATATCCGCCTTCGCCTGCCGCAGGCACTCGGAGACGGAACGGGTGGAATGGCCGACCTTCTGGCGAAGGTCCCAAAGCATATAGAGGATCGCCTCGACGACGCTCTCTCCCCAGGGGGTCTGCTTGTAAGGCAGGAGGAACAACAGGTCGATGTCCGACCCCGGAGCGAGGGCGCCGCGCCCGTAGCCCCCGACCGCGACGATGGTGAGCCTTTCGCTCAGCGTCGGCTTTTCGGCGACATAGACATAGCGCACGACATAACCGTGAATGGCCCGGATCAGCTCGTCCTCGAGCCCGCTCAGGAAGCGCGCGCAGGCCAACCCCCTGCCGCCCGCTTCGAGCTGCGCTCGGGCCAGAGCACTGCCCTGATCCAGCGCCAGGCGGATCAGCTCCAGCACCGCGGCGCGGGCCGCTTCCGGCGTGGCGGAGCCTTCGCAGGCCGCCGCGATGCGCTCCGCCAGCTCTTCGCGCAGGATGGAGAGGATTTCGGGCTCGGAGCCTCTGCTTGCGAAGGCGCGGAGTTGTGGCCTCGTCTGTTCGTCCATCGGCTTTTTCAAATCCCTGCCCGTTTCTCCTTTGGAGCGCCTTCCGATCGGAGGGAAAGGAAATCACTCCAGATCATGGGGTTGGAGAGCGTTCTCGTCGCAAGTGCATGCCTATTTTCGCCGAATGCGCTCCAGACGCTTCTCGATGGCGTCGAGGATGGCCGGCGCAAGATCCGGGCCGCCGATGCGTTTCAGGGCGCGCAGGCCCGTCGGCGAGGTGACGTTGATTTCAGTCAAACAGCCGTCGATCACGTCGATGCCGACGAACAGCAGCCCGCGCTGCTCGAGATGCGGGCCGAGCCGCTCGCAGATTTCACGCTCTCGGTCGGTCAGCTCGGTTGCGGCGGCGGCCCCGCCGCGCACCATGTTGGAGCGGATGTCGTCTTGCGCGGGAACGCGGTTCACGGCGCCGAGAGGCTTTCCTTCCACGAGCAGAATCCGCTTGTCGCCGTCCACCACCCGGGGAAGAAACTTCTGCACCACCCAGGGTTCCCGGAAGGTGACGCTGAAGAGATCGAACAGCGATCCGAAATTGGGATCGCGTTCCGCCACCTTGAAGACGCCGGCGCCGCCGTGACCGTAAAGCGGTTTCATCACGACCTCGCCGTGGTCGCAGCGGAAACGCTCTATCGCCTCGCGGCTGCGGGTGACGAGAGTCGGCGGCATCAGATCCGCGAATTCCATGACGAACAGCTTTTCCGGCGCATTGCGCACATGGGCCGGATCGTTGACGACCAGCGTCCTCGGGCCGACGCGCTCGAGGAAATGGGTGGAGGTGATATAGGCGAGATCGAACGGCGGGTCCTGCCGCAACAGCACGACGTCGACATCGGCCAGATCGAGAATTCGAGGTTCGCCGAGTTCGTAGTAGCGGCCCGGCTCGTCCCGGACGGCGATCTCCCGCGCCCAGGCGGAAAGCGCGCCCCCTTCCAGCGAAAGGTGATCCGGCGTGTAGAACCAAAGGCGGTGGCCTCGCCGCGCGGCCTCCAGCATCAGGGCGAAGGTCGAGTCGCTCGCGAAGTTGATTCTCTCCAGGGGGTCCATCTGGACGGCGATTTCAAGCATGGGGCCTCCTCATAGGGCGCGGCGCGGGCCGGCTCCGGCCGGGGGATTTCAGTGCGAGCGGCGCCTCGGCTTCGGCGGAAGGCGCTGTAACGCCTTTTCGCCGCGGTGAGAAGCGTCCGCGCCGGCTCGAACCCGCCGCCTTTAACCGAGTATGAACAAAAAGCGACCTAGAAGAAAAGGGAACGGTAAATTCCGATCGGATCCCTTGCATGAAAACCCTTTCCATCGGCGCCGGACTGGTGCTGCGCCAGTTGTTGTTCCTGACGCTTATGGTCTTCATGGGCGCGGCCGCCTATATCGGCGTCCTCAACGTGCGCGACCTTACGGCGGCGGCCAGCGTCGCGCCCCCCGCCGAAGCCGGGGGCCTGATCGGCTACGCCCATCAGGCGGCGAGCCTCCTCGCGATCGAGCTCGCCATCGGAACGATTTTCCTGGCGGTGCTGATTTTGGGCGTATCGGTTCCGACCATGAACGCCACCATAGCCGCCCCGATAAAGACGATCGCGCGCCAGATGGGCGATCTCGCGGCCGGGGACACCGGCATAGAGGTCCCCTATGCCGACCGGCGCGACGAAATCGGGGATATCTCCCGGGCGCTGGTGGTGTTGCGCGACGCGGTGCGCGCGAACAACGAACTGACCGCAGAGATCAAGGCCCGGGACGACCGTGAAGAGCGGCTGCGCCGCGAAGCCGCCATCCGCGACAAGGTCGAGCAGTTTTCGGTCGATCTTTCGGCTACGACGGCCAAGCTCGGCGACATGACGAAGCGTATGGCGCTGTCCTCGGAGGACATGATCGGGCAGGAGCGTCGCGCCCGGGAAGAGTCGGATGTCGCGCGCATGGCGTCGCTTCAGGCGGCCAGCGACGTCGCCACGGTCGCTACGGCTTCGGAGCAGCTTCTCGCGGCCATCGGCGAGATCAGCCGGCAGGCGGTCGAGTCCACCGCCGTCGTCCGTCAGGCCGTCGCCGAGACCAACGGGTCCAGCGCAGAGATGCTTCGCCTCTCCGCGGCTGCCAACCGCGTCGGCGACGTGGTCAATCTGATTTCGCGCATCGCCGCCCAGACCAATCTGCTGGCGCTCAACGCGACCATCGAAGCCGCGCGCGCCGGCGAAGCCGGGCGCGGCTTCGCGGTTGTGGCCCAGGAGGTGAAGAGCCTCGCCACCCAGACCGGCAAGGCCACGCAGGACATCGCCGACCAGATCGCGGAGATTCAGGCGGCGACCGACCAGTCGGTGGCCTCCATCGAGCGGATCAAGCGAAAGATAGCCGAAGTCGAGCAGATCTCCGCGATCATCACCAACGCGGTGCACGAACAGGACGCGGCGACCAAGGATATCGCCCGCAGCGTGCGCTCGGCCGCCGACAGCGCCGGTTCGATGTCGGCCCACGCCGATCAGGTCGCAAACGCGATGGCGCAGACCGGGGCGGGCGTAGAGGCCATGGTCGCCATGGCGCGCGAGATCGACGAGATGGCGCGAAGGATGCACACTCACACCGGCGAACTGGCGAAAAGCCTGGCGAGCTGACTCCCGCGGCTATTCCGCGTCCGCCTGCGCCTCCAGCGTATTGAGGACATCCCCGGGTTTCCTGGCCAGAGCCTCCAGAAGCCCGACGCCCTTCGGAGACTGCAGAATGATGCGCAGCCGCTTCGGGGTCTCGATGAACTTGCCCGCCGCCTCTGCGATGCGCCGCGCCTTATCGCCGTCCTCCAGCCACGCCGAGACGATCTTTTTTACATCCCCGGCATAGGAAGCGCGCAAGCTCGCGGTATCTGCGCCGCTCGCCCTGGCCTCCTGCGCCAGGAGCCGGTCGATCAATCCGCCCCCCTCAAGGGTGATTTCAAGGCGCCGCGCCGTCATCGCCAGCATCGCCGTCCGGGAGACGGCCGGGTTCGCCGAAAACACCAGACCCGAGACATCGCCCAGCCTTCCGGTCAATTCGAGCGTTCCGATGTCTTTGGCCGCAATCCGCGCCTGCTCGACGATCGCCTCTTTGCTCCGATCCAGCCATTCGGCCTTCAGATTCGCGGAAAGCTCGACATTCCTGTAGCCGAGAGCGGCGAATTGCGCCGTGGCGGTCGAATCCCCGAGTGCGGCAAGGTCGAGATCGAACCGATCCAGCCGCAGGGAGCCGCGCGTCGGCAACCCCTCGCGAAAATCGGCGAGATCGGCCTCGGCGGCGGCGACCTTGAATGCAAGGCGGCCGTTCGAATCGGAGTCCGGCAGGTCTGCGGAAAGATCGGCGAGCTGCGCTCCGGACAACATCCAGGGCCTCTGTTCTCCGGGCGCGGCCAGCCGGGCGAAATCCAGCCGCCGGAACGCGAGACGGCCGAAAGCGACCCGCCCGCCGTCCGCGGCCTCCAGCGCGAAACCCTCGATTCGGCCCTCCTCGCTGACGCCGCCGGCGAGTTTTTTCAGGGTCGCCGAGCCGATTTTCACGCCATAGGGTTTTTTCTCGGCGCCCGACGCACCGGACAAGGAGAGGTCCCGCGCCTCTATCGTCGCGGCCTCGAAGGAGCCGAGAATATCGAGAATCCCCCGAGCGGCCGATTCCGCTTGCGGTGCAGACGCCTGCGCAGGAGCCCCGGCAAAACGCAGGAGCGGCTCCGCCAAAGCCCGCGCCCGCAAGCCGGAAGCGCTCACTTTTCCGGCGCGCAGCTCCACGCCGGCGTCGGGCAGAGCGACCGAAACGCTGTCGATGGAGGCCTCTTCCTCGAGGTCTCTGGCGGCCTCGGCGCGATCCGCTCGCGGGCTCGCCGCGACATGGGCGATCTGGCGCAAATCAACGCCCTTTGCGCGAATCCCGGAAAAACGAGCAACGATCCGGCCGCCGCCTTCGCCGCCGACGGTCTCCTCGAGCGAGGCGGCGCGCATCGACGCGGCGCGGCCGGCTGCGATATTTTCCAGCGCCACATCCCGGTAGACGAGTTCGACGCGGCGTTCCTTCGACGCCGCCAGAATGTAAATCTCCGGTATCAAAAGGCGCGAGGCGGAGAGCCCCGCCAGCCGCTCCTCCAGGGCGGCGGCGCTTCCCACCCGCAAGCTTTCCTTGATTTGCGCCGCGGTCAGCGTCGTTCCGTCCGCCGCCAATCGGGGAATGCGGAAGGAAACCGAGCCGAAATCGAGCGCTAGGCCTTCAACCGCGACCTCGCCTGCGGAGCCCGCGGCGACGCGAAAGAACGCGGCGAGCGAGACCGCCGCCATCACGGCGCTTTTTGAAAGAATGTGCATGCGGTTTTCGACGATAGGCTCTTTGGCTCGCCTTTTGAACGGCTTTGACGCTGTTGTCGACCGAACCGAAATGTCAGATCGAAAGAAGTCGCGCCAACTCATGGCGTTGGAGCGAATTGTGACCACTTTGGGAATTCGCCTGGCTCCCGCCGCGCATATTTTTGCCCAATTTGTCGCGGCAAGGCAGGTGCGAGCCTCTTTCCCGCCATGCTAAAAACGATTCATGCGCAGACTTCTTCTCCTTCGACACGGCAAAGCCGATAGACACTCCGCCGGCGGCGACCGGGAGCGACCGCTCACGCGGCGCGGACTCGAAGACTCGCGCCTGATCGGCGCTTTCCTCGCAGGCGAAGGCGTCACGCCCGATCTCGCGGTCGCCTCCAACGCCCGCCGCGCCAAGCAGACCCTGGAAAAGGTTCTCGAAGCCTTTCCCGGCCATGTCACCCATTTGATCGAAAACTCGATCTATCTCGCCTCGGTCGACCACTTGCTGGATACATTGAGACAGGCTCCCGAAAAAATCTCGACTCTCCTGGTGGTCGGGCATAATCCGGGATTCGCCGAGCTGGCCTGCGCGCTGGCGGGGACCGGCGCGAGGGAAAATCTGGCGCGCATGCAGGCCAAATTTCCCACCGGCGCCCTCGCCATTCTCGATTTTTCCGCCGGCGGCTGGGCCGACATAGATATGGGCGCAGCCAATCTCCATCGCTTCGTGACGCCGGCCGAGCTGCGCGGAGGCGAAGAAGACCCCGATTAGCGTATTTGCCGAGAGCGTCGGAAATGGTGCTCGAATCGCTGCTTGTTCTCTTGACCCTCGCTGCTCCCGGGGAAGCGCCGGTTCTCAGCGTCTGGCCGGGACCGCCGGGCGCGATCATCTCCAGGCCGGCCTATTCGCGCGAAGAGCGGGCGGTCGACAACTGGCGGATCGAAAGCGCGCTTTCCCTAGATGTTCCGCCCATCGGCGCGCTGCGTCAGGCTCTGGCCGCCGACTCGAACCCGCTTCCGCGCTGCGTGAAGCTCAATAATTACTGGTGCGTCAAGCATGCCGGCTGGAACGGCGAGATAACCGCCGATTCGGACGGGCATGTCGCTTTTTCCAGCGCGCAGCATGGAGCCGCCGCCGCGGCTCTGCTGCTCAAGCGCTATTATCTCGAATTCAAACGCCGCACTGCCCGCGAAATCGCCGCGCGCTGGGCTCCGGCGGAGTGCTGGGCCGCGCCGGTCAGAGCGGCGGTCAAAACCCCGGCATCCTCCCGGGAGGGGCTTTACCGCATGCTGCCGCAAAGGCCGCTGCCGATGGGCCTGGCCCCCCATGGATTGGCCAACACCCTCCGCGCACGCTGGCTCGCCGCTCATTCGCGAGGCGGCCCCCTCCCCATGAGCCGCGTTTCCGGTTCCGCGCGCGCGGCCGCGCTGGAGCTGGCTCCGGCGCCGGAGATCGCCCAGGGCATGGGAGAGCCGGCCCACAAGAAGCCGGCGATCCAGAACGACGCCGTTTCCGCCGGCCCGCCCGGCCTTGCCGCCGCGCCGGCGCCCGCCCTGGACTGCTCGGCCGAACTCGTCCGCATCGGCAATTACGCTTCGCATATCGCCGAAGGGGTCGTGAGCGGGCCGGATCAGGATCTGGCGCTTTTCGATCCAGCCGGCCAGCCGACAGAAAATCTTTCCAAGGTGATGGCCAATATGGCGGCCGTCGAGATCGGGCCCCTGCGGGCTCAGCCGGCCCTGATCGCCCGCGCCGTGGATCAATTGCGCCGCTCGGCGGCCGGCCAGAGCGAGACAAAATAGCATAGCCGCCGACCCGGCCCCGAAATGGTCCCGACTATCGCCGGAATCCGCCGCCCTTTCATGCTTTGTTCAGGCGCAGACCGGCATAGGATCGCCATGGCGCCTGTGCTAGAGCGACAGGCGGAAGTCGGGGCCTTTCCCCCGTCCTGCCTCTTTCATCGGATTAATCCAACATATGAACGATCTGCAGCAAAGCATCCGGCGGGAAACGCCCTCGGCTCGCGAGCGCGAAGGAGGCGAGTTTTTTGCAGCCCCCGGACCGAAACCCGCTCCCGCTATATTGCGCGGGCGGGAGATGCCTCATCTGCTGCAGGACGAACTGCTGTGCGAGATTTTCGCCGCGACCGTAGCGGCTTCGCCCGGCTCCATCGCGATGACGACGCTCGAGCGCCGCTTCACCTACCGCGAGGTCGATTTGCAGGCGGAGGCGATCGCCCATGGCCTGATCGAACGCGGAGTCGGCCCGGGCGAGGTCGTCGGCCTGTGGATGGCGCGGGGGCCCGAACTGCTGATCGCGCAGATCGCCATCGCCAAGACCGGAGCAGCATGGCTGCCATTCGACGCCGACGCGCCCGTCGAGCGCATCTCGGTCTGCCTCGCCGACGCCGAGGCGAAAGGCCTTCTGACCTCCAAGACCTTCGCCCGCAAGGCCGCGGGCGCGGTTCCGGCGCCGGTGCTGATCGATGAGGAAATCGCGGTTCTCGCCGGCGTTCCCCTGCCCGATCCGCGCGCCCGAGGCGCCACCCCGGACCATCCGGCCTATATGATCTACACTTCGGGATCGACCGGAACGC
Organism: Methylocystis heyeri; assembly: GCF_004802635.2. Lineage (NCBI taxonomy): Bacteria > Pseudomonadati > Pseudomonadota > Alphaproteobacteria > Hyphomicrobiales > Methylocystaceae > Methylocystis > Methylocystis heyeri. Next base: position 466,793 of record NZ_CP046052.1, on the reverse strand, counting down.
CCAAAGGCATCGTCATCACGGGCCGCAATATTTGCCACTATCTGCGGTCGGCGAACGAGATTTACGCCGTCGGCTCCGCGGACGTCGTGTTCCAGGGCGCCTCCGTCGCCTTCGATCTCTCGATGGAGGAAATCTGGATTCCCTATCTCGTCGGGGCGACCCTGTTCGTGGCGACCCCGGAAATCCTCGGCGAGACGGAACAGCTTCCCGATATTCTCGAAGAAGCCAATGTCACGGTTCTCGACACCGTGCCGACGCTTCTTGCGGTGCTGCCGCGCGAAGTGAAAACCTTGCGCACCATCATCCTCGGGGGCGAAGCCTGTCCGCCGGCGATCGTCGAGCGCTGGACCCGCATCGGCCGCACCATCTACAACAGCTACGGCCCGACCGAAGCGACCGTCGTCGCCACGGTCTCCGAGGTATGGCCGAAGGAGCCGGTGACGATCGGGACGCCGATTCCGAACTATACCTGCTACATCGTCAACGAGGAGCTGGAACTGGTCGGGCCCGGCGTCGAGGGCGAATTGCTGATCGGCGGCCCTGGCGTGGCGCGCGGCTATCTCAAGCGGGACGAACTCACCGTAGAAAAATTCATCGCCAATCCGTTCTCGCAGGAAAACGGCGATCCCGTTCTCTATCGTTCCGGCGACGCCGTCGCACTCGACCACAACGGCAATCTCGCCTTCCACGGACGCATCGACGACCAGATCAAGATCCGCGGCTTTCGCGTCGAACTCGGCGAGATCGAGGCGTCGCTGTCGAACCATCCCGCCGTGCGCCACGCCGCCGTCGTTCTGCGCCACGAGCGCGGCCTCGACGAGCTGGTCGCCTTCCTGACGCTCGACGGCGAGGGCAGGCCGGACCCGCAGGAGCTTCGCGCAAGGCTGCGCGAAACGCTTCCCCCCTATATGGTTCCTTCCCGCTTCGAGTTCATGGAAGCGCTGCCCAAGCTCTCTTCCGGCAAGGTGGACCGCAAGGCCTTGAAGCGCGTCGAGCTGACGGCGCCGGCCGGCGCCGATGAAGAGCAGGAGATCCCCCGCGACGACACCGAGGCGAAACTGCTGGAGGCGGCCAAACGCGTGCTCCCGCCCGGCGCAATTCCGTTCGACGCCGATTTCTTCACCGAACTCGGCGGCCACTCCCTGCTCGCGGCCCGCTTTGTCGGCGCCTTGCGCGAGACCCCCAGCCTCGCCTCGGTCACGCTGCAGGACCTCTACACCCACCGCACCCTGCGGGCGCTGGCCGCTCATCTCTCGGCCAGGGTAGAGCTGAACGCCGCCCCGGCCGATCTTTCCTTCAAGGCGCCGCCGCTGCTGCGCCGCTTCCTTTGCGGCCTCGCGCAGGCGGCGGCCCTGCCCTTCATCCTGGCCATCGTGACCGCGCAATGGCTCGGCGTGTTCGTCTCCTATCAGCTCATCACCAGCGTCGAAGCTTCACTGCTGGAAGAGTCCGTGGCGCTGCTCGGGGTCTATCTGTGCGTCAATCTCGCCACGGTGGCGGTGTCGATCATCGGCAAATGGCTGGTGATCGGCCGCACCAGGCCCGGGCGCTATCCGCTGTGGGGCGTCTACTACTACCGCTGGTGGCTCTCGCAGCGGCTGATCGGTCTCACCCACGCCAAATGGTTCCAGGTTTCGCCCCTGATGAACCTCTATCTGATCGCGCTGGGAGCCAAGGTGGGAGCCGACGCGCTCATCAGCGAATTCGACGCCGGCGCCATCGACCTCGTGACCATTGGCGCGGGCGCTTCGCTCGGCTCCAAGCTCAAGCTGTCCAACGCCCGGGTCGAAGGCGACGAGCTGATCATCGGAACCATCGAGATCGGCGCCGACGCCTATATCGGCTCGTCCTGCGCCATTGAGGACAATGTCGTGATCGGAGAGGGCGCTGCGCTCGAAGATCTGACCTCGCTGCCGTCCGGCGGTCGCGTCGGCGCGCATGAAGTCTGGAACGGCTCGCCCGCACGCAAGACCGGCATGGTGAACGAAGCGGAACTCGATGCGCCGGCGACCGCGGGGCCGATCCGCCGGCCGGTGATGACCTTCCTCTTCACCTTGCTGGTGCTGGCCATTCCGCCGCTCGGGCTGCTGCCTATCTTCCCGGCCTTCTATCTGTTCGACAAACTCGACGCATGGATGGGCATACCGGAGTCGAATCACCAGCTCTATCTTGCGGCGATTCCGCTTTTCGCCTGGCCGACGGCTTTCGTCCTGGTGCTGGTGACGGTGGCCTTCATCGTCGTCTTCCGCTGGGTGGTGATGCCGACGCGCGTGCGCGCGGGGGCCTATTCCGTGTGGTCCTGGTTCTACCTGCGCAAATGGGCGGTCGCTCTCGCGACCGAGGTGACGCTGGAGACGCTGTCGTCGCTGTTCGCCACGCTCTACATGCGCAGCTGGTACCGGATGATGGGCGCCCGCATCGGCAAGGACTCCGAAATCTCCACCAACCTTTCCGGCCGCTACGACATCGTCGAGATCGGCGAGAAATGCTTCATCGCCGACGAGGTCGTGCTCGGAGACGAGGACGTCAGGCGCGGATGGATGTATCTCAAACCGGTGAAGACCGGGGATCGCGTCTTTATCGGCAATGACGGCGTCGTGCCGCCGGGGGCCGAAATCCCCTCGGGAGCCCTCATCGGCATCAAATCGAAGCCGCCGGCCAACAGCGAATTGTCCGAGGGCGACACATGGTTCGGCTCGCCGCCCATAAAGCTCCCCGTCAGGCAGAAATTCGACGGCGGCGGCGCGAACTGGACCTATGAACCGCCGGCCTGGAGGAAGGTCATGCGCGCCGTCTATGAAGCGGTGAACGTGTCGATGCCGACCATGCTGTTCATGACATTCGGCACCTGGGCGGTGGAAAGCTTCGGCCCCTCCCTGCTCGAAGGCGAATATGCGACGCTCGCCGGACTGTTCATTCTCGACTCGGTGCTGATCTCGCTCGGCATGACCCTGTCCGTGGTCATCGTCAAATGGATCACCATGGGCCGTTACGAGCCGCAGGTGAAGCCGATGTGGTCCTTCTGGGCGATGCGGACCGAAGCCTGCGCCGTGCTCTATTGGGGCCTCGCCGGCAAGGTCATGCTCGAGCATCTGCGCGGCACGCCTTTCCTGCCCTGGATGCTGCGGCTCTTCGGCGCCAAATTCGGCAAGGGCGTGTTCATGGACATGACCGACCTCACCGAATTCGATTGCGTCGAGGTCGGCGATTATTGCGCCCTCAACGCGGTTTCGGCGCTGCAGACCCATCTCTATGAAGACCGGGTCATGAAGATCGGGCGGGTGCGCCTCGGCAAGGGCGTCACGGTCGGCGCCGGCTCGACGGTTCTCTACGACACCCATGTCGGGGACTATGCACGGCTCGGCCCCCTCACCGTGGTCATGAAAGGCGAAAGCCTGCCGCCGGATTCGAGATGGATCGGCGCTCCCGCAGAGCCGGCTTGAGTGAAGCCAACCCTTCCCCTCGTCCTGAGGGCCCGCATAGCGGGCGTCTCGAAGGACGGGGGAAAAAAGATCCTCGCCCTTCGAGACGGCCCCTTCGAGGCCTCCTCAGGACGAGGACTCTCTTCAGACTGGCAGGAAAGCGCGCCCTTTGCCCAATCCCCCGGTGTTAACCGCGGGTTACGCTCGCGTTCAAATATGTATCGCCCTGCCGAAAGCGTCGAGCACGCTTTCGTGCATCGCCTCGGAGAGCGTCGGATGCGGGAAGACGCTGTGCATCAGCTCTTCTTCCGTCGTCTCCAGATTCATCGCGATGACAAAACCCTGAATAAGCTCGGTCGCCTCGGCGCCGATGAGATGCGCGCCGAGCAGCCGCCCGGTCTTGGCGTCGAAGATGGTTTTGACCAGCCCGTCCGGCTCCCCGAGCGCAATGGCCTTGCCATTGGCGAGCAAGGGAAAGCGTCCGACCTTCACCTCGAAGCCCGCCTCTTTGGCCTTCTGCTCGGTGAGCCCCACCGATGCGATCTGGGGATGGCAATAGGTGCAGCCGGGAATGCGGCCCTTGTCGAGAGGATGGGGATTTTTGCCGGCGATCGCTTCGACGCAGACCACACCCTCATGCTCGGCCTTATGCGCCAGCATCGGGCCGCCGGCGACGTCGCCGATGGCGTAGACCCCGGCGACATTGGTTCGCCCGAAGCCATCGATGGCGATGACGCCACGCTCGATCTTGATGCCGAGTTCTTCGAGCCCAAGCCCTTCCGTGTTCGCGACGACTCCGGCTGCGGCCAGAACCCGCTCGGCCTCGATCTGGCGGCTCGCCCTATCGGCCCCGGTCAGCGTGGCGACGACGCTGTCGGCGCGCTTTTCCAGCCCTGAGACTTTGGTCCCGCTATGAATCGCGATGCCCTGCTTTTCAAAGCTTTTGCGCGCGAGCGCGGCGATCTCCTGATCTTCCGCCGGCAGGATCTGCGGCAGGGCCTCGACCAGAGTCACTTCCACGCCAAAGGTGCGATAAAACGAGGCGAACTCGACCCCGATCGCCCCCGCCCCCACCACCAGCAGGGATTTAGGCAAAGCCTCGGGCTTCAGCGCCTCGAAATAGGTCCAGATCCGCCGCCCGTCCGGTTCGAGCCCGGGCAGGACTCTGGGACGCGCGCCGGTCGCGACGATGATGTTCTTGGCCTGATAATCCCCCGGCCCCAGCGCCCCCTTGGGCAGAGGCGCCTGCGGCGTCATGGGGGCCTTTTTTGTCGGCTCCACCATCACCCGGCCGCCGCCGGAAAGGCGCGCCTCGCCGATGATGACGTCGACCTTGTTCTTTTTCAGAAGAAACCCGACGCCGGCGTTGAGACGCCCCGAAACCTGCCGCGAACGGGCGACGATTTTGGCGAGATCGAAAGACGGCGCCGGCTGGACCACAAGGCCGTAATCCGCGGCGTGGAGGGCGACGCGGAAAACATCGGCCGAGCGCAGCAGCGCCTTGGTCGGGATGCAGCCCCAATTGAGGCAGATGCCGCCGAGATGCTCGCGCTCGACGACGGCGGTCTTCAGCCCCAATTGGGCCGCCCTTATCGCGGCGACATAACCGCCGGGACCCGCGCCAATGACAATGAGATCATAGGGATCGGGCATGGCTGAGCCCCGTTTTGAATTTGGGATTCGCCCGCTTTTTGCGGCGCAAAATCAAGGATACTGCGCCAGCGAAATCAGGGCAACGGGCGAAGAGGAGGAGTGCAAAAATCAAAATATTTGGCAGACGAGGTCGTGAATTAGGTCGAAGTCATGCTCGCGTATGGCGAACAGTCCAAAGCATCGTTGGTAGCCCGAATTTTGGGCGCAAGAAGCGGAGTGCGGGTGCTAGGTCGATCCGACATAAGTGAATACTGCCACGACGACAAGGTTTAGGGCTTATGAACGACAGGCACATACGAATTGAACCCTCGATTTTATATTTCGGAACGCCGGTCGTTCTCATCAGCACAAGTAACGAGGATGGAAGCTCGAACATCGCGCCGATGTCTTCAGCCTTCTGGCTGGGATGGCGATGCGTGCTTGGCATTGGTTCTTCGTCGAAGACAGCGGAGAACATGATCCGCACCGGCGAATGCGTCCTGAATCTGCCCTCCGTCGATGAAGTCGGAGCGGTCAATCGTCTGGCCCTTCTGACCGGCGCCAACCCGGTTCCCAGTTCAAAGGCGGCAAGGGGCTACAGCTACGAACCGAAAAAGTTTGAGATCGCGGGGTTGACGCAAATCAACTCGGAAACTGTCTCGGCGCCCAGAGCAATGGAATGTCCGGTGCAGATGGAAGCGGTCGTCTCCGCGTGGCATGGTTTGGGGGAAGACAGCCCTTTGAAAGGGACGCTCTCCGTATTCGAAGTTCGAATTCGGCGCGTGTACGCGGCGCCAGAGATCATGATGGAGGGAACCCGGAACCGGATCGACCCGGACAAGTGGCGACCGCTGATCATGAGTTTTCAAAAATTCTATGGACTTGCCCCGAAGCAGGTCCATGAATCGCTTCTTGGAGAAATTCCGGAGGCGCTCTACCGCAGCCCTGACGTGGATCGGGCGAAGTTGGAATCATTCAGAATATGACCTCGAGAAACAAATCGCGGGACAATTCGAGATGATTCTTCTCGCAGAACCGAGTGGTCCGCCGACCGAGCGGGACCCACGCTGGAAAAGTATCGTCAATCGTGATGCGGCTATGGATGGCGCGTTTGTCTACGCTGTCAAAACAACCGGTGTCTATTGCCGCCCGTCTTGCCCGTCCCGCACCGCCAAGCCGAGGAACGTCCGTTTCTACGCCTCATCGGTCGAGGCGGAAGCGGCCGGCTTCCGCGCGTGCCAGCGATGCAATCCAAAAGGAAAATCGCCGGCGCAAGCCATTGCCGCCATTGTGGCGGAGGCATGCCGGCAGATCGAACTGGCGGACGAATTGCCGAGTCTCGATGAACTGGCGGCTACGGTTGGCATGAGCACTTTCCATTTTCATCGTCAGTTCAAGGCAATCACCGGCCTAACGCCCAAAGCCTACGGCGCGGCGCTCCGCGCAAAGAAAGTTCGGGCCGAACTCAGCGACGCGGAAATGAGTGTGACTAAGGCGATCTACAGCGCCGGTTTCAATTCGGGCAGCCGCTTCTATGAACAATCGAATGCGATGCTCGGCATGACGCCCACAGCGTTTAAGCGAGGGGGCGAAGATATCGATATTCGTTTTGCGGTTGGACAGTGTTCGCTCGGCGCCATTCTGGTCGCTTGCACCGACAAAGGAATCTGCGCCATCACGTTAGGCGACGATCCCGACAAGCTCATCCACGATTTACAGGATCGCTTCCCAAAGGCCGGACTGATCGGCGGCGACGGCGACTTCGAGCAACTCGTGGCTCGGGTGGTCGGCTTCGTCGAGGAGCCTCGAACAGGCCTCGATCTGCCGCTCGATATACGCGGCACGGCCTTCCAGCAGCGCGTCTGGCAAGCGCTACGAGAAATTCCGATTGGGCAAACCGCGAGCTATGCGGAAATCGCCTCCCGCATCGGAGAACCCAAAGCCGCCCGCGCCGTGGCGCTGGCCTGCGGTGCGAATCCGGTGGCAGTTGCCATCCCTTGTCATCGCGTCATCAAGAACGACGGCTCGCTCTCAGGCTATCGCTGGGGCGTGGAGCGGAAGCGCGCGCTGCTCGAAAAGGAAGTGACGACATGAGCAATCTGTTCGCCGCAATCGTGCAGACGTGCAAAACCTAAGATTCGCAACAACCGCCCAGTTCCTTAAAATCGGGCACTTCCGGCGGGCAAACGACTGTTGCGAAAGTTCGGGCGCCCCCGCCCCTGCCCCGTCAGCACGACTTTGCTCGCCTATCCTTTCAACGCCCGCCAATATCGGAGCGAGTTCGCCGCCGGGCGCCTCTCCAACCGAAAGGCGCACGCCCACCGGGGCTTGGCGCTCATGGAGCGGCTTGTGAAAGATGATGCGTGCTTGGAAACGGCGTTGCGGATATTCTCGGCTGGTGGGTAAGCCTGAAGGCCGGCCATCGCCGATCACGAAACTGGCACGCAAAACTCGGCCGCGGGGTCCCGTTTGGAATCCCCCTTTTTGATCGACGCGCCCGAAAACGCGAAAGCCCCGATGGCGGGGCCAGCTTCGCGCAAATTATATGCGCCGATGTACGTTCAGGGCGCGGAGCCGGTTTGACAAATGCAACAGGATCTGAACACGCGTCGTATAGAGGCGTTCAGCGACGGCATTTTTTCTATCGCCATAACGCTTCTGGTTCTGGAAATAAAAGTGCCAAGCGCTGATATGGTTCAAAGACACGGCCTGGCGCTGTCTCTAATTTATATCTGGCCAAGCTATTTAGCCTATATAATATCGTTTGCAACAATACTCGTGATTTGGGCGCATCATCACTGGGTATATTCCGCCATCAAAAAATCAGATCTCAAACTAATCTATTGGAACGGCCTATTATTGCTGTTTGTGACCTTCGTTCCATTCCCAACGGGCCTGCTTGCTGAGTATCTCCTGCATTCTGAAGCCAAGGTAGCGACGAGTTTATACACGGGAACGTTCCTGGCAATATCGTTGTCTTTTCATGGGCTGTGGCGCCATGCGTCCGCCAACGAAAAACTTCTCGGTTCCGAGACCAAAAATGCGACGCGCATTACATATCATTACAGGCTCGCCCCGATTTTCTATTTCGCATCGTTCATATCTTCATTTTATTCGGAAGCGACGGGTATTGCGTTGTGTCTCCTGTCGGCGCTTTATTTTGCGGTTGGCGGTTGGCCCAGGAGTTGATTTATTCCCCGTGTCCATGCCGATGATGGATATCCGGGAAATGGGGGTGGCTGTGCACCATTGCGGCATGGCGGTGCCTGTGGGTGTGTGGCTCCTCGACCGGAACACCCTCTTCATGCAAATGCTGGTGATGTTCGTCGTGGCGGTGGCTGTGCTCGTGCTCGAAATCCTCGTGCATATGCTCATGCTCGTGCCGCTCGGTCAGATGCAGCCAGAGGCCGAGCGCCATCAGGCCGCCCGCCACGACAAGCCGCACGCTTAGCGGCTCATGGAGAAGCGCCAGCGCCAAAATCGCCCCGATGAAGGGCGCGAGCGAGAAATAGGCTCCGGTGCGCGCGGTTCCGAGATGCCGCAAGGCCAGAACGAATAAAACGAGGCTGACCCCGTAACCCAAAAAGCCGACGCTCAAAACCGCGACAACGACGCCGATGGAAGGGAGCGACGCGCCGAGCGCAGAGGCGAGCGCCAGATTGACCGTCCCCGCCACCAGCCCCTTGAGCATGGCGATCTGCACCGGATCGGCCGAGGAGAGTTTGCGGGTCAGATTATTGTCGATGCCCCAGCAGACGCAGGCGCCGGCGATCAGCAAGGCGCCCCAATCCATTGACGCGCTGCCCTGCCAAGACAAAAGCGCCGCGCCCGCCAGAATAGAAAAGGCGCCCACCAGCAGGCGTCTGTCGACATTTTCATGAAAGGCCAGCCAGGCGATCGCCATCGTGGCCAAGCCTTCGAGATTGAGCAGCAGCGAAGCATTGGCGGCGCTGGTTCGCGCCAGTCCGAACATCAAAAACAAGGGGCCGAGAAGCCCGCCGGCCGTAATGACCGCGCCAAGCCAGGGCAGATCGGATTTGCGCAGCGGCGCTTCGGCGATGCCGTTGCCAGACGCCCGCCGCCAGATCTCGACCGCTGCAAGGCCAACCCCAGCCCCGAGATAAAGCAGCCCCGCCATCAGCCAGGGGCTCACGCTCCCCAGGAGAATTTTGGCCAAGGGCGTGCTCGCGCCAAACAGCGCGGCGGAGAGAAGGGCGAGCAGGATTCCGATGTGCATGTTCACGTAATATCAGAAAGGCGCGCGGGATGGAGGGGGGGGTGAACCCGCGCGTGACGAGTTCAATAAACCCAAATATCGTTGGCGACATACCTGGGTTATACTTATTCTATATTAAAATCAGCGCCATAGTATTAACAGTAATGCAGTCAGATAAATTTTGGTTGTTATTCGATACTAGCGCAGAATTCGTTGGGGTTGCACTGCGAGCAAAGGAGAATATTTTTAATACATTCAATCTGGAAACTCGTGGAGCGGTTATTTTGTTCACGCGAAGCAACGCAGTTGGCTTCTCTTTGACGAAAGCGGTGAATGGAGTGGTTTTACGACTTGAGCAACAGTAGGCTGACATGAGCTGGACAGGAGACCGCCCTCCTGCCACCGCCCCCTCACCTTCTCCTAAAAATCAGCACCCTGTTCGAATTGGTGCCCTTGGCGTTATTGGCGACGCCCCAGCAATGGCTGGTCTTGGTGAACTTTTGCGCGTTTATCAGGACCAACGGCTTTTCGAACGGCAGTCCTTCGACCGCCTGCCACACGAGCCGCTCCAGCGCGATCCTGCCGCCGCGCACCTCGCCGACCTCGAAAGCCACATGCCCGCCCGGCGCGACCACGCGCGCAAAGTCGATGAAGCAATCGCGCACCATGTCGGCCCAGGCGGCCTCGCTGCGATGGGTCGAAATCCTCACCGCGCTCGTGTCGATCCCGGCGAACCAATTGCGCAGCCAATTGTCGGCGGCATATTGAACAATGTCCAAAAAGGGCGGCGAGGTCACGATCAGCCTCACCGAACCATCTGCGATCGAAGCGGCCTTTGCGGCGTCGCCTGTGATGAGGAGCGGCGCCGGATGGGCCGGCGGCGCGCCTTCGGACAGCAGCGCCTGCGATTTTTTCACAATCAAGGCGGCGACATCCCGGACCGGCGGCGTCTGCTTGCGTCTGGCGTTGATCTTCAATTGCGCTTCCACCGAAACCGCCTGATTGGGCGGCATGGTGTAGACCGAAAAAAACCCCGGCGAATGGCCGGTGAGGCGATTGATCGCAACCATTCGGATCCAGTCGTCGGCGGGGTCCGGCTCTCCCCCGAGCGGGGCGTGAGCCAGCAGCCAGCGTCTCAGCGCGCAAATCTGGCGCAACGTCTCGGGATGATAAAAAGCCAGGAGATCCTTGCGCTCGACGCCCACGCAGTTCCAGTCGATCGCCGAGAGGCGCTCCTGCACCGCTTCGATCGAGGGCGGCCGCAGGCGCGGCCGCACCAGCAGAACCGACAAGGGATTGACGTCATTGCCGACCGGCGCCCTGCCCTGCAACGCGGCCTGCAACACCGTGGTGCCGCGCCCCATGAAGGGGTCATAGACCTTTTCGCCCGGCGCGGTGAGGCGCGAGACGAAGAACTCCGGAAGCTGCGGCTTGAAACAGGCCCGATAGCTGACCTCGTGCAGCGCATGGGCCTGACGCTGTCCGGCGGTCCAGAACTCGTTTACAAAGTGAGAAACGCCGTCCTCGACATATTCAACCGTTTGGGCGCCGAAGCCGTCGAATCCGCGCAAAAATTCGGCGAGAGAAGAAAGCGCCTGTGTCGCCTTCCGCCCGCGCGACGACATGGCGTCAATCGCCGCTCTGGGAGCCGCGCGCCCAGGCTTCCGAAGTTTGTATGATGAAATCGGCGAGGCGTTTTGCTTCGATTGCGGCGCGAAGGCCAGCCATCAGCTCCTGATAATAAGCGACATTGATCTGCGTGAGCAGCATCATGCCCAGAATTTCTCCGGCCTTGAACAAATGATGCAAATAGGCGCGGGAATAATTGCGCGCCGCGGGGCAGGAAGATTCAGGATCGAGCGGCGATGAATCTTCCGCGTGTCGCGCATTCATCAGATTGATCTTGCCGAAGCGGGTATAGGCGAGGCCGTGGCGGCCCGCGCGCGTGGGCATCACGCAATCGAACATATCGACGCCGCGCGCCACCGCTTTCACAATATCGTCCGGCGTGCCGACGCCCATCAGATAATGCGGCTTATTTGCCGGAAGATACGGCATCACCGTCTCCAGCATCTCCAGCATGACCTCTTGCGGCTCGCCCACCGCGAGGCCCCCAATGGCGAGGCCGTGGAAATCCATCTCGCTCAGCGCGCGAGCGCTTTCGATGCGCAAAGATTTCACCGCGCCGCCCTGCACGATGCCGAACACCGCCTGACCGCGCGCGCTGTCGAAGGCTTTCCGCGAGCGCTCCGCCCAGCGCAAGGAAAGCCGCATGGCGCGCTCGGCCTCGGCGTCGCTGCAAGGCAGGCGCACGCATTCGTCGAATTGCATCTGGATGTCGGAGCCGAGCAGCGCCTGAATCTCCATCGAGCGCTCGGGAGTCAAAACATGTTTCGAGCCGTCGATATGGGATTGAAAGGTGACGCCGTCCTCGTTGAGCTTACGCAGCTTTGCCAGCGACATCACCTGAAAGCCGCCGGAATCGGTCAATATCGGATAAGGCCAGCGCATGAAATGATGCAGGCCGCCGAGACGGGCGATGCGCTCTGCCCCGGGACGCAGCATCAGATGATAGACATTGCCGAGCAATATGTCGGCGCCAGCGGCGCGAACGTCCTCGACGAACATGGCTTTGACGGTGGCGGCGGTGCCGACCGGCATGAAGGCGGGCGTGCGAATGACGCCGCGCGGCGTTGTTATCTCGCCCTTGCGCGCGGCGCCGTCGGTAGCCTGAACCTCGAAAGAAAAGCCCTGTGTCATTTACGGCCGTCCTTGGCGCCGAGCTCGGCGATCTTCACGATTTTATATTCCCCGCTGTCGGTTTCGTTCCAGCGCACGGTAAAACAGGCGCCGACCGCGATTTTTGTGTCGCGCAAGTTCGCGCTCCATTTTAGCTCGCAAGCGGCGCCGAAATCTATCTCGCCGCTGCGGCGCAGGACAAATGGCCGGCGGGCCTCGCCGTCGAGATCGAAGGCGCCGAAGACGTCCCAGGTGGAAGTCATCAATCCGGTCGCCACATCGATGCGCAGATCGACGGTGAGCGGCGCCTCTCTCGGGTCGTCGCGCCACAGCGCCAGCACGCGCACGTCGCGATGATCGCTCATGCCCGATACAACAATGAGGCGTCGCCGTAGGAATAGAAACGATAGCCCTGCGCGATGGCGTGGGCATAGGCCGCTTTCATCCGATCCACGCCGCAGAAGGCGCAGACCAGCATGAACAGCGTGGAGCGCGGCAGATGGAAATTGGTGAGCAGCACATCCACCGCGCGGAACTTATATCCCGGCGTGATGAAAATATTGGTGCGCGCGCTATAGGCCTTCAGCTCTCCGTTCTCGTCCGCCGCGCTTTCGAGACAGCGCAGAGCGGTGGTGCCGACGGCGAAGATACGCCCGCCGCGAGTGCGGATCTCGTTCAGCGCAGCGGCGGTTTCCGCGCTCAGAACGGCGTGCTCATAATGCATTTGATGATCGGCTGTGTCTTCCGCTTTGACGGGTAGAAAAGTGCCGGCGCCGACATGCAGAGTCACGTTGTGGATGCGCGCGCCCGCGGCTTCAATCGCCGAAAGCAGTTCCGGCGTGAAGTGCAGCCCCGCGGTCGGCGCCGCCACCGCGCCAGCCTCGCGCGCAAACAGGGTCTGGTAATCGGAATCGTCCGAGGCGTCGACCGCCCTCTTGCCGGCAATGTAGGGAGGCAGCGGCATGGCGCCCAAATCCTCGATCGCCTGATCGAGAAGCTCGCCGGAAAGGTCGAACCTCAGCGTCACTTCGCCGTTGTCGCCCCTCTCTTCGACAATGGCCTTGAGGGCTCCAGCCCACCCCGCCGCTTCGCGGCGACCCTCCCCCTCAAGGGGAGGGTTAACGCCCTTCGCCTGATCCTTGACGAAACAGACCTGCTCGCCGAGGCCGAGCTTTTTGGCGGGCTTCGCCATGGCGCGCCAGCAATTGCCGCCGAGGCGCTCGATCAGCGTGACCTCTACCCGCGCCTTGTTCTCGCCGCGAAGGCGGAAGCCCGACAGGCGCGCCCGCACGACGCGCGTATCGTTGATGACGAGCGCGTCGCCCGGTCGCAAGAAGGAGGGAAGATCGCGGACGATCCTGTCTTCGAACGGCGCCGCCCCAGGGGGAACCACAAGCATGCGCGAACTGTCCCGCGGCGCGGAAGGCCGCAAGGCGATGCGTTCTTGAGGAAGTTCGAAGTCGAAAAGGTCGACGCGCATGAGGGCTTTTATAGCGTGTGCGAGGCGCCGTGACCTAGGCCGTCATTGCGAGCGAAGCGAAGCAATCCAGGACCAAAACGAACAACAGACCGCGTTGACGACAGCAAATCGCAATCCCGGAAAAAACCTGCTCGAGCAATTCTGGATTGCTTCGCTTCGCTCGCAATGACGGCGGCGGCGCCATCGCTATCATGGGATTTGAATGCGCGAGGTGAGCCACGATCATCCGATCGCGGCTCCTCCGGCGAGGCTCAGCTCAGGGTCGCCTTGACGATCTTGTCGGGATCGCGCACCGGCTCGCCGCGCTTGATCTTGTCGACATTCTCCATGCCGGAGATCACTTCGCCCCACACCGTATATTGCTTGTCGAGGAAGCGGGCGTCGGTGAAGCAGATGAAGAACTGCGAATTGGCGGTGTCGGGATGGGAAGCGCGCGCCATCGAGCAGGTTCCGCGCACATGCGGCGCGTCGTTGAATTCCTGCGCGAGATTGGGATATTTCGAGCCGCCCATGCCGGTGCCATGGGGGCAGCCGGTCTGGGCCATGAAGCCGTCGATCACGCGATGGAACACGATGCCATCGTAAAAGCCCTCGGAGACCAGTTGCTTGATCCGAGCGACATGGTTCGGCGCGAGATCGGGCCGGAGCTTGATCACGACATCGCCTTTGGTGGTCTCGAGCGTCAGCGTATTGCCTGCGTCGGTCATTTATTCCCCTTCCTTGAAACGAAGCTCCCGCCGGAGGCGCCGGCGGGAGGAATGAGTGGTCTCAGCTCTCGTCGCCGGCGACGCGCAGCTTGACGATCTTGTCCGGGTCCTTCGGCGGCTCGCCGCGCTTGATCTTGTCGATGAACTCCATGCCCGAGACGACCTCGCCCCAGACCGTGTATTGCTCTTCGAGATAGCGGGCGGGCGCAAAGCAGATGAAGAACTGGCAATTGGCGGAGTCGTTGTCCGGTCCGCGGGCCATGCCCACCGTGCCGCGCAGGAACTTCTCTTTCGAGAATTCCCCGGGGATGTTGGGCAGCTTGGACTTGCCCGTTCCAGTTCCGGTGGGGTCGCCGGTCTGGGCCATAAAGCCGTCGATCACGCGGTGAAACGGCACGCCGTCATAGAAATGCTGCTTGGCCAGGGTCTCGATCTGCGCGACATGCTTGGGGGCGATGTCGGGGCGCATCTTGATGACGGTCCGGCCATAGACGGTGTCGAGATAGAGCAGCTTGTCTTCTGCCTTCGCGGCGGTCGCGCCCATCAGGGCCGCGGCCGAGGCGCCGGCGACGAAATTGCGGCGATCTAATTTCATGCAGCCTCCCTCACTTTTTATTGCCGTCGACCTTTAGCGCTCGCATGAGCGCGGCGACGGATTGCGCCGGCGCAAAGCCGGTAATATCGCCCCCGAGGGCGGCGATCTGGCGCACCAGCGTTCCGCTGATATGCCGCACGCTGCTGGAAGCAGGAATAAAAACCGTGGTCACTTCCGGCGCCATGGCGGAATTCATCCCCGCCATCTGCATTTCATAATCGAAATCGGCGCCGTCGCGCAAACCGCGGATGATCGCCCCTGCCCGCTGCTCGCGGGCGGCGTCCACGGCGAGGCCTTTGAAACTGACGACATCGAACTGGCAGGGCGAGTTCAGCCCGGCGCAGGCGCCGAGGATGATTTCGGCGCGCTCCTCGAAGCTCAAAACCGGCTTTTTGCCCGGATGCACGCCGATGGCGATGACCAGACGATCGAACAGCCCCGCCCCCTGGCGGATGACATCGAGATGGCCGTTGGTCAGCGGATCGAAGGAGCCGGTGTAGATGGCGGCGCGGGATGCGGCGGAGGTCATGGGACGCTTATAGGGGATTTTGGCGGGGGGTGGGAGGGGCGGGACAATGCTCTTCGCCCGATCGCCCGGGGCCAGACCGTAAATTCTGTGGCTTTTTGCCGGGGGTTCGACCAGAATACAGGCGAACCACATAGAACCGCCAAACCGAACGAGCAATTCGATGTCCGCAGCCTTTACCGTCCGCCTCGATGAGGCGACGCTCTGCGCGCTCGACCAACTTGCCGAAAAAATCGAGCGCTCGCGCAACTGGCTTGCTGCCAAAGCGATCGAGGATTACATCGCGCTCAACGCTTGGCAGGTCGCCAAGATAGAGGCCGGCATCGCGGCCGCGGATCGCGGAGAATTTGCGAGCGACGATGAGCTTGCGCGCGTGCGGAAGAAATTTACGAGCAAGGAATGAGGCTGCGCTGGACGGTTTAGCCAGTCAAATCATTCTCGACAAGATCATGCAATCTATGTAGATTATGCAAAGCACTTAACCGGAGGATGCATGGACATGCTCAAGGTCTCCGCCGCCGAGTTCCAGCGCAACATCGGCCGCTATCAAGACCTCGCGCTGCGCCAGCCGGTCGCCGTCACCCGCAATGGTCGCGAAAGCTGCGTGCTGATCTCGACCGAAGAATATCGCCGCCTGAAACGTCGTGAGCGCGAAGTGCTCGGCATTGAGGATTTCACGGAAGCCGACGCCGAAGCCGTCCGGCGCGCCGAAGCTCCCGCAGAGTCGGCGGCGTTCGACCATGAGCTGACGCCGTAATCGCGTGACCTTTCCCACGCCTGCGCCCGGACTGGTTATCCGCTATTCCTATCTCTGGCGCAGCGAGTATCTGCGCGGTCCGGAAGAAGGCGTAAAAGATCGTCCCTGCGCGGTGCTGCTCGCCCTCACCGATGACCAAGGCGAGCAAAAAGTCATCCGTGCTGCCGGTCACGCATGTGCCGCCGAGCAACCCCGCTCACGCCGTCGAAATCCCAGCCGCGACCAAGCGTCGCCTCGGCCTCGATGACGAGCGCTCATGGATCGTCGTCAGCGAGAGCAACCGCTTCATCTGGCCGGGGCCGGATTTGCGGCCGGCGGTCTCAGGCGACCCTGCGAGCGTCGCTTATGGGCTATTGCCGAAGGCGTTGTTCAACGATGTGCGCACGAAGTGGCTTGCGTTGTTCAACGCGCGCAAAACCCATGTCGTCGCAAGGACAGAATAAGGGCGGCGCTTTGCACGTCCCCCTCCCCCCGCGTCACGCGCCGGGTTCTTCCCCTGCCCCGCCGCTCTCCTCCGCTTCTCCGACATGCTCGACCGAGACCACGCGCTCGTCGTCGGCCGTGTTGAACACGATGACGCCCTGGGCGCCGCGCCCAGCGATGCGGATGCCGCTGACCGGGCAGCGGATCAGCTGCCCGCCATTGGTCACCAGCATGATCTCGTCGCCGTCCGCGACGGGGAAGGAGGCGACCAGCGCGCCATTGCGTGTCGACACAGACAAAAGCTGCAAATTCAATGCTCAAGACCCGCCCGCAGCGACCAACTGCGGTTTCCAGGGTAAATTTTAATAGAGCCGCACCCGCTCAAGGTGACTTGCGATACGGCTCTATCGTTTTGTTTTTGACCGCATTTTTATCGATCAAACGTTTCGTTTGATCGGAATGCGCTCTAAATGCAACATGGTCCATTCTGATCTTGAATGCAGCACTGCGTGGCACCGCAACACGTAAGCACAGTTGCGCCGTCGTTACAGGTCCGCCTGCGACACCCAGCCCATGCCGCCCCTGCCCCCAGTAGCTGAGCCGCGATGCCGACTGGCGCCGAAGCCGCTGGGCATGTCGAGGCATTAGGGAGTTGTCCGCCAAGCAAAGACGAAAGCGCCTGCTCAGTAACCGGTTTAACGCTAATGTTTAACGAAACCTGCGCTCCGGATGACCTCGTAAGATTTAAGCTTGCTGTTTCGCCACCGAGGATCAGCGTTTCATTGAATTCGGAGACGATCGTCCATGTATCTTTGGCGCCGACATATAAGGCGCCTACCACGACAGCCGCCGGCTGCCCATCTTCGGTGACACCCAAACTCGCTATGCTATAGTCCATACGTACGGGGTTTTCGCTGCTATTTTTGGCGCTTCTGATCGTACGCGAGGGAGTTCCGACAGCGACCGTCGACTTGAATGAAAAAGGGGCCATTTGCGTAGCTTCCGCATTGACCTCTATTTGGACATATTTTAGAAGACCGGCCGCCTGTGCCGTAGAATTCAGGAGTAACAGCACCAAGAAAGAGCTAAGGAGCCTGAGCATATGCACCCCCAAGTTGATTGAAAGCGCCACCTCTGCCGTTTTGCGCGCATTGCGTCAAGCAGAAAACGCCGACTAGAGCGCTTTCCGACCAGACGCAATCGTCTGGTCGATAAGAAATCGCTCTAGATTCAAAAAGCTGGAGCAAAATCTTATCGAAAAAGTCTATCAACTTTTTCGGATTTTGCTCTAGGGCTTGTTGAGATTCATCGCGAATTGATGAGCGCGGCGGCGAGGCGGATCATGGCTGTGAAGCTTTGATCGGTTTTGTCGGCGCGCAGGGCGATCCGCTTGAACTCCTTGAGTTTGCCGAAGAAGTTTTCGATGAGGTGACGGGCTTTGTAAAGCTCGATGTCGATGGCGAGAGGCGCGTTTCGTCTTGGATGTTGGGAGATGACGATTTGCGCGCCGCGCTCGTTCAGTTCGGCGACGATCCAGTCGCTGTCGAAGGCCTTGTCGGCGAGCAGCGCGCCAAATTCGACGCCCTCGATCAAAGGCGCGACGCCGACCGTGTCGAAGCGTTGCCCCGGCAGCAGAACGAAGCGGACCAAATTGCCGAGCGCGTCGGTGAGCGCGAGGATTTTGGTGGTCCAGCCGCCTTTGGATTTGCCTATGGCCTGGCCCTGAGTCCCCCTTTTGCGCCCTGTCCATGGCGGTGGACCTTGACGATGGTGGCGTCGATCATGGCGTATTCCATGTCTGGATCGTCCGACACGGCGTCAAACATCCGCTTGAACACATCGGCCTTCACCCAATCGCGAAAGCGTTTGAACACGGTGTTCCACTTGCCGAAGGCGGGAGGCAGATCGCGCCAGGGGCTGCCCGTGCGCGCAATCCACAAGATCGCCTCTAAAAACAATCGCCCATCGCTCCCGGTCCGGCCGGGATCGGAGGGCTTGCCAAGACAAAAGGGCTCCAGCTTCGACCATTGGCCGTCCGTCAGACAGAATCGGGGCATTGCAAACTCCTTTCGGAGCTTGAATCATCCTTCCACCAAAATGGGAATCCTGATTCTCAACAGGCCCTAGGTCACCGACTCATAAATCTTATCCAGATTTTGACTGCGGCGAGTTTGGCGAGAGCGAGGTAGTTAGCGTCGTGCTTTTCGAAGCGCGTCGCTACAGCCCTGAAGTGTTTGAGCTTGTTGAAGAAGCGCTCGACGAGATTGCGGTATCGATAAAGGAAGGGGCTGAAGGCTGGGACATTAACCCGTCCCGGCATGGGCTTGATGTTAGCCCAAGCGCCTCTTTCCTCGAGAGAGCTTCGTAGGGCATCGCTGTCATAAGCGCGGTCAGCGAGCAGAATTTGGCCATCGCCAAGGCCTCCCAGCATGTCTGCGGCGCTCTTGCCATCGTGAGCCTGGCCTTCCGTGAGCTTCAGGGCGATCGGTAGGCCATTGGCGTCGACAAGCGCATGAATCTTCATTGTCAGTCCGCCGCGCGAGCGCCCCATGCATCGGCTTGCAGAGAGGTTCCCAACGGCGGCCGGCGTTTCGCCTTCGCCCCCTTTTTACCGTTGGCGCCGTGCTGATGCACCCGGATGGAGGAAGAATCGATCATTTGCAAATCGCCGTCATAGGCCTTGGAAACCGCCTCGAAGATGCGGTCCCAGACGCCAAGCCTGCGCCAGCGCACGAAGCGGTTGTAGCAGGTCGTCGCTGGTCCGTAGCGTTCGGGAATATCGGCCCAGGGCGACCCCGTTCGCAGCCGCCAATAGATGCCGTTCAGCACTTTGCGGTCGTCCGCGCGAGCAACCCCGCGCGGCTTGTTCGGCAATAGCGGCGCAATGATCGACCACTCGAAATCCGAAAGTTCATACCGGCGCTGGCTCATTCTCGCTCCTCCAAGGAGCTTGAATCACTATTCGCTTGAAAACGGAATCCCCTTTATGAGTTTGTGGCCTAGAGCGAGCAACATGACGGCAGCCGCAAAGCTCACACGCCCTCCTCCTCCCCCGCCGGGCCGTTCTCCTCATCCCCTCCCACATCGCCGATGTGCTCGACCGAGACCACGCGCTCGCCGTCGGCGGTGTTGAACACGATGACGCCCTGAGCGCCGCGTCCGGCGATGCGGATACCGCTGACCGGGCAGCGGATCAGTTGCCCGCCATTGGTCACCAGCATGATCTCGTCGCCGTCGGCGACCGGGAAGGAAGCCACCAGCGCGCCGTTGCGCTGATTGACCGCCATGGCGACGATGCCTTTGCCGCCGCGACCGGTGATGCGATATTCGAAGGACGAGCTGCGCTTGCCGTAGCCGTTTTCGGAGATCGTCAGAATGACCTGCTCGGCGACCTGCATCGCCGCGAAACGCTCATCGGAAAGATCGACCGACGGCGCTTCTTCCGCCTCGGCGGCGGGCTCTTCGACGGCTTCGGCCCCCAGGGCGCGGCGTAGCGCAATGGAGCGTTTCAGATAGGCGGCGCGCTCCTCGCCCGTCGCCTCGAAGTGGTTGAGGATCGACAGCGAGATCACGCGGTCGCCTTCGCCCAACGACACGCCGCGCACGCCCATTGAGGTGCGGCCCTGGAACACGCGCACTTCCGTCACCGGGAAGCGGATGCACTGGCCGTCGCGCGTCGTCAGCAGAACGTCGTCGGCTTCGCTCGCGGTGGCGACATCGACGATGGCCTCGCCCTCGTCGAGCTTCATGGCGATGATGCCGTTGCGGCGGACGTCGGAAAAATCGGAGAGCTTGTTGCGTCGGACCGAGCCTTTGGTGGTCGCGAAGATAACGTCGAGCTTGCTCCAGCTCGATTCGTCCTCGGGCAGCGGCATGATGGTGGCGATGCGCTCGCCGGGCTCCAGCGGAAGCATGTTCACCAGCGCCTTGCCGCGCGACTGGGGAGCCGACAGCGGAAGCCGCCAGACCTTTTCCTTATAGGCCCGGCCGAGCGACGAGAAAAACAGAACCGGCGTATGGGTGTTGGCGACGAAGAGGCGGTGGACGAAATCCTCCTCCTTCATCTGCATGCCGGAGCGGCCCTTGCCGCCGCGGCGCTGGGCGCGATAGGTCGAAAGCGGCACCCGCTTGATGTAGCCGGCGTGCGAGACCGTCACCACCATGTCCTCGCGGGCGATGAGGTCTTCGTCGTCGACCTCGCCGTCGGCCTCGACGATCTGGGTGCGGCGGGGGATGGCGTAAGCCTCCTTCACCGCCAGCATCTCGTCCTTGACGATGCCGAACAGTCTTTCGCGCGAGCCGAGGATATCGAGATAATCGGCGATTTCGGCGGCGAGCTTCTCCAGGGCTGCGGATATTTCCTCGCGGCCGAGCGCGGTGAGACGCTGCAGGCGCAGATCGAGAATGCCGCGCGCCTGGGCCTCGGAAAGCCGGCAGGTTCCGTCCTCGGCGAGACGATGACGGGGGTCGGCGATCAGGGCCACCAGCGGCGCCATGTCCTTGGCCGGCCAGTCGCGCGCCATCAACGCCTCGCGGGCAGCGGCCGCGTCGGGCGAGGTGCGGATAAGCCGGATCACTTCGTCGATATTGGCGACCGCAATGGCGAGGCCGACCTGCAGATGGGCGTTGTCGCGCGCCTTGTTGAGGCGGAACTTGGTGCGCCGCGTGACGACGGTCTCGCGGAAATCGACGAAGGCCTTGAGCACGTCGAGCAGATTGAGCCGTTCCGGACGTTTGCCGTTGAGCGCAATCATGTTGACGGGGAAGCTCGATTGCAGCGCGGTGTGGCGCCAGAGCTGGTTCAGCACGACATCGGCCACCGCCTCGCGCTTCAGCTCGATGACGATGCGCATGCCGTCGCGGCTGGACTCGTCGCGCAGATCGGAGATGCCCTCGATCTTCTTCTCGCGGACGAGTTCCGCGATGCGTTCGACCAGCGCCGCCTTGTTCACCTGATAGGGAATCTCGGTGACGATGATGGCTTCGCGATCCTTGCGCAGGGTTTCGACCTGAGCCGTCGCTCTCTGGATGATGGAGCCCTGCCCGGTTTCATAGGCCTTGCGGATGCCGCCGCGCCCCAGAATGCTGGCGCCGGTGGGAAAATCCGGTCCGGGGACGATTTCCATCAGTTCGGCGGTGGTCAGGTGACCCCGCTCGATGACCGCAATGGCGGCGTCGATCACCTCGCCGAGATTGTGCGGCGGGATATTGGTCGCCATGCCGACGGCGATGCCGCCGGCGCCGTTGACCAGAAGATTGGGGAAGCGCGCCGGAAGGACGGTCGGCTCATGCTCCTTGCCGTCGTAATTGGGCTGGAAATCGACGGTGCCTTCGTCGATGTCCTCGAGCAGCGCCAGGGCGGGTTTGGCGAGGCGGGACTCGGTGTAGCGCATGGCCGCCGGCGGATCGTTGTCCACCGAACCGAAATTGCCCTGCCCGTCGATGAGCTGCAGCCCCATGGAAAAAGGCTGAGCCATGCGCACCAGCGCATCGTAAATGGCTGCGTCGCCATGCGGGTGATATTTGCCCATGACGTCGCCGACGATGCGCGCGGATTTGACATAGGGCTTATCGGGGGTGTGGCCGTTCTCGTGCATCGAGAACATAATGCGCCGATGGACAGGCTTCAGGCCGTCGCGAACGTCGGGAAGCGCCCTGCTCACGATCACGCTCATCGCGTAGTCGAGATACGACCGCTTCATTTCATCGGCGATGGAAACCGGCCGAATGTCCGAGCCCGGAGCGGCGGGCTCGCCGCTTGTGATGTCGCTGTCGACCAAAGTAGGCGCCAATCCGAATTTTCAGGTTTTATTCTCTCTTCTGCTATAGGCGATTCTTCCCCTGCGCGCCAGCGCCATCGCCCATAGAAGATCAAACCAAACCAGATAGTTATAATTCAGACGAGGATTATTCGATCAGGCCGGCGTCATTATCGGCGGATCGAGGCCCTCAAAGCGTCAAGCCGGGATCGCGAGAAATTACGCCGGATGCGCGTTTCGATCGCGAGAGCGCATGAAAGAACCGCGGCTGGACAAGGAAAATCAACGCGCCCGGCTGGCGCCGGAGCTTCAAAAAGCGAGAAAAGCGGCGCAACCGATTGCGCCGCCCCCAAAGGATTTGGTCGGACGTTCCGTCAGGCCCGCGCCTTGCGCAAAGCTTCGCGAGCCGAAATAGCCGCGGAGGCGGCCGCCTCGTCGCCCGGCTCCACCAGATCGACGAAATCATCAGCCGACGCCTCGGCTGCGGCCTGGCCGGCGCCGTCGGCCTGAGCCGCGGATACGGCCGGCGATTTGGCGGCCGAGCCCCCCGGCGTCGCCACTTCCATGGCCCGAGCATGGTCTCCGGCCGCGCGCAGCACATCCGCGGCGACGCGGCCTCCCTGAGCCTGCTTGCGCATGAGCGAAGCGAATTTCTTGAGGCCGGAAGCGGCGGCGGATTGACCGCCGGCCTCTTGGCTTCCAGCGGCCTCGCCGGCAGCCGCGTCGGCCTCGCCGGCGGGCTGGCGACCCTGCCTGCGCATCATGGAGGCCAGTTTCGAAAGGATCGATCCGTGCGATTTTTCTTCTGCCGGCAGCGTCTCGGAGACGACCGCTCCAGCCGCCGCGGGTTCAGGTTCCTCCGACTCCGCCTTCGCGCGATTGAAGAAAGGGAGCGCCGCGAGCTTCGCCCGAAGAGAGCCCAGCAGCGAACCGCCGCCTTCGCCCTCGCTCGGCTCCGCGGCCGGCTGGGAAGCCTGCGGCTCGGCGACGGCGCCGCCGTCCGCAGCTTCCGGCGCGGAGCGAGAGAAGCGGGCCCGCAGTCCTTCGGCGATCCGGGACCAGATCGGCGCGGAAGCGGTCTTCTCCGACTCCGTCTCCACGACCTCCGTCTCCGGGGCGCCTTGGCGCTTGCGGGCGATGAGACGCGCCCCGGCCGCCAGCAGAGCCGCGCCGGCGAGGAGAAGCTTCCAGGCTTTGAAAATCTTGGCCGCGATCAGGGAGAACAGGCCGACCTTCTTGACCGTGGTGGCCGCGGCGGCGGCCCCGGTCAGCTTTTTGAGCGCCACGGCGCCGGTGACCAGAGCGGATAATCCGTAGCCCGCCACGCGATCCATCGAGAGATCGGCGTCCTCGTATCCCTTGCCCTTGTCGAAAACGATGGTGTCGACCAGGGCCGGCGCTTCTCCCTTGAACTGGGCGAAGCCGGCTTCGTCTCCAGAAACCACGACTTTGACCGCCCCGTCGCGACCGAGCGCGAAGGAGGTGCAATTTACGATGCTGTCGTCGGGATTCTTGGAGCCCTGGGCGGTGGCGCCGATGCATGAAGACAAATGGTGCTTGGCGTCGTAGCTCGGCTCGGTGAGCCAGCCCGTAACCTCCAGCGGAGTCAGTCCGAGACGCGCGCGGCCGGGATTCTGAGAGTCGACCTCCGATTTATAGGCCGCGAGCAAATTGCCTGCGTCGAGGGACTTGCCTTCGTCGTCCTTGATATAACCGTCGCTCATGAGATCGACATAGGCGATCCACTTCGGTCCCGAGGCGACCGGGAGCACGACGCCCAGCGTCGCATCGTCCCAAGAGGCGGGGTCGATTCCAAGAAGCTTGCGCGCCTGCTCGCCCTCGAGGAAAACCCGGCCCGCCGGCAGCCACATCGTCGCACGATCGGCGATGCGCACCTCGGTCGGGCCTTTGAGCCCTTGCGCGAGCATGGCGGCGTAGGCCTTGGCCTCTTCGTCCGGGTTCGGCTCGGAAGAGACGGCCTGCGGCGCCGCCGGAGCCTGCTCCTTGGCTCCCGCGGGGGCAACCTCTTCCTTGGCGGCCACGGCGGGCGCGGCGCCTTGTGCCGGAGCGGGCGCCTGCGCGGGTTGCGCGACTCCCGGAGCCTGGGCCTTGGCGGGTTCGCCCTGTTTTTCAGGAGCCTTGGCCTGAGCCGAGGCCTCCGGCGCCTTCGGCTGCGCCGGAGCGGCTGCTTCCGGGCTGGCGGCCGTCTGGGAAGCCGACGCGGGAACGGGCTGCGCGGATTGGACCGGAGCCTGGGCGCCGACCGCTTCCGGCGATGTGGCGACGGCCGGCGCAGCCTGGCCCTGCTCGCCGGCGGCCGGGACGCCGCCCTGGGTTTGAACGGCCTGAGAAGGCTGCGCGGCGGTCGAAGCGGGCGCGGCGCCATTGGCCTCTTCGCTCGCAGGTTCGGGGGCGGTCGGCTTGGGCGTGGATTGAGCGCTTTCTTTGGCGGTTTCGCCGCCCTTGGCGTCGATCCCGGAAGGAGCCTTCGCGGCTTCCGCGCCGCGCGGGCCTTCCTTTGCGGCCGTTTCGGGCCGACCCGCCTGAGCAGGAGCCGGTTTGGCGGCCTTCGCCGCGGGAGCCTGCGAGCCTATCGTCGCGCCCTGCCAAGGATGCAGCGGCTCCATTTCGAAAATCACGTCGTCATGGACGCGTCGCTGGGGTCTTTGTATCTCGACGTTCGAAAGCTCGCGCTTGTTGCCGAGTTCTCGCGCCTCGACAGCGGGACTGCCGACGGCAGCGCCCAGGGCGGCTAATAAGGAGGCGCTGACGAACTTGCGGGCGACGCGCGGGCGATCAAACGACATAAACCGACTCCAGAACTGCGAGCTTGCCGCAGTCTGGGCGTCCCACATTAAACAAAGTTTTTAAATATGAGCTGCGGTGCGGATTTAAGATATTTTAAGGTTAATACACTGGAAAAAATGAAGTTTCCCGTAAACCTACCGTAAAGGTTCTGCCGGCGTCAACGCAACGCTCTCGCCGCAGCCGCAAGCCGAGGTCTGGTTCGGGTTTTCGAACACGAAAGTCGACGAGAATTTGTCGGTCTTGATATCCATGCGCGATCCCAGCAGAAACAGGACCGCCTTGGCGTCCACGATGACGCGCGCGCCATCCTGTTCGATTACTTCGTCGCCATGCTCCGGCTCGGCCAGCGCCATTTTATAGGCCATGCCGGCGCAGCCGCTTTTCTCGACGCTCACCCTCAAACCGGTGGCCGGGGTCGGCGCACTGGCCAGCAAAGCCCGCACCCGAGCCGCGGCCGCGTCGGTGAGACTGAGGACATTGGATAAAGCGAGGTTCATTCAGCACTCCCACAGGCGCCCGTGGCGCCGGATGACGTTCCTTGGCCGCGCCTTCAATAATTGGCCCACAAGCCCGGCGTCGCCAATTCTAGCAGATTGTTGTCGGGATCGCGGAAGTAAAGACTTACGCCGCCGCGCGGCCAGCTCATTCTGGCCTCGACGGAAACGCCGCAAGCCGCGAGATGGCTTTCCCAGGCTCCGAGATCCTGCCGCGCTATCTTGAACGCAAAATGAAGATCGCCGTTTCCCCCATGCGGCGGAATCTCTCCGCCCGCCAAATGCACGGTCTCGCGGGTCGCGCCGCGCAGGAACAGCAAGAGCACGCTGCCCGGTCCGCAATCGAGGGCGCAGAGGCGAGCGTCGCGGGAGAGCGCATCGAGTCCCATCACCCGCGCGTAAAACTCCTCCGCGCGGTCCAGATCCTCGACATAAAGCGCCGTCTCGAGCACGTCGCCCAGTCTCGGCGCCATAGCGGCCGGCTCCTCACCACATATCGAGCGTGATACGCGCTTCGTCGGACATGCGGCTCTGATCCCAGGGGGGATTGAACACCATGTGAACCTTGGTGTCGGCTACACCCGGCACCGCATTGACCGCGTTCTGCACCCAGACCGGCATCTCGCCGGCGACGGGACAGCCGGGCGCGGTCAGCGTCATGTCGATGTCGACATAGCCGTCGTCGGTGATGTCGATGCGGTAGATCAGGCCCAGCTCGTAGACGTCGGCGGGTATCTCGGGATCATATATCGTCTTCAGGGCTTTGATGATCTCGCCGGAAAGCCGCTCCATGCCCTCGGGGTCGAGACTGGGGGCAATATTTATCTGCGGCGCATTGCCCGTCAGTGCGGCCGTCTTCTCCATGGTGTCCGTATTGCTCATGAAGGCCTCCATCATGAAAACAGCGTTTGCGCCTTGATCAGCGCCTCGGCGAGCCGGTCGACTTCGCTCCGGGTGTTGTAGAGCGCGAAGGAAGCGCGGCAGCTCGACGACGCGCCGAAGCGCGTGAGCAGCGGCATGGCGCAATGGGTTCCCGCCCGAACGGCGACTCCGGCGCGGTCGATCACCGTCGCAATGTCATGCGCGTGAGCGACGTCCATATTGAACGCTACGATAGGCCCCTTCTCACGCGCCCGACCATAGATGCGCAGCCCCCTGATCTCGGAAAGGCGCTCGTGGGCATAGGCGGTGAGGTCGGCTTCGTGGGCCCGAATGGCCGCCCGCCCGACGCTCTCCATATAATCCAGCCCGGCGCCGAGCCCGACCGCCTGCGCGATCGGAGGCGTGCCGGCCTCGAAGCGCTGCGGCGGAACATTATAGGTCACGCTGTCGAGCGTCACGGTTTCGATCATCTCGCCGCCGCCGAGGAACGGAGGCAGGGTTTCGAGCCATTTGCGCTTGCCGTAAAGCGCGCCGATCCCGGTCGGCCCATAAAGCTTGTGTCCGGTGATGATGTAGAAGTCGACGTCGAGCGCCTGCACGTCCACGTCGAGATGGACTGCGCCCTGAGACCCGTCGATCAGCACCGGAACACCATGGGCATGAGCGATCCGCGTGACTTCCGCGACCGGCGTGGGCGCCGCCACGACGTTCGACATATGGGTGAGCGCGACGATCTTGGTCTTGTTGGTGAAGAGCTTTTCAAATTCTTCGAGCGAGAAATTGCCGTCGTCGTCGACCTCGATCCACTTCAGCACGGCGCCCTTGCGCTCGCGCAGGAAGTGCCATGGCACGATGTTGGAGTGATGCTCCATCATCGACAGGATGATCTCGTCGCCTTCGCCGATATGCGCGAGGCCGAACGCAGCCGCCGCCAGATTGATCGCCTCGGTGGCGGACCGCGTGAAGACTATTTCCTCGGCATGCTCCGCGTTGAGGAAGCGGCGCACCGACTCCCTCGCGCCCTCGAAAGCCTCGGTGGAGGCGTTGGCGAGATAATGCAGGCCCCGGTGCACATTGGCGTATTCATGCTCGTAGAAATGCGTGAGACGCTCGATCACCTGCCGGGGCTTTTGCGCGGAAGCCGCGTTGTCGAGATAGACCAGCTCCTTGCCGTAGGGACGCTCCGACAGGATGGGGAAATCCTCCCGGATCGCGTCTACGTCGAAGATCGGGGCAGCCTGAGACAAGCCGAATTGCTGGTTCATTTTGTGTCCCTTCGCGCTAGCCAGGCCGAAATCCGCTCCTCCAGCGTTTCCCGGATCTGCTCTCCCGCCACCAGCTTCAACGCCTCGTTCGCGAAGCCCTGGATCAGCAGGGCTTCCGCCTCGCTTTGCGGCAGGCCTCTCGCCTGCAGATAGAAGAGTTGGTCCGCGTCGAGCCGTCCGCAAGTCGCGCCATGGCCGCAGACGACATCGTCGGCGAATATCTCCAGCTCGGGCTTGCTGTTCATCGTCGCGCCGTCCGAAAGCAGGATCGCCTTGGACTGCATGGCGCCGTCGGTCTTCTGGGCGGGCTGCGCGACGGAAACCTTGCCCTGGAAGACACCCGTCGCCGACTCGTCGATGATATAGCGGAAATATTCGCGGCTCTTGCCACCGGGACTCTGGTGCCGCACCAAAAGCGTGGTGTCGGCGTGATCCCGCCCCCGAAGCAGATTCGCCCCGCAGAAGGCGGCGTCGGCGCCCTCCCCGGCCAGCGTCGCGAAGACCTGGCGGCGGATCAGGCCGCCGCCCTCGATCAGGCAGAAAGAATTCAGTGCGGCCTTTTCTCCGAGGGTCGCAAGCAGCGAGAGCACCCTGACCGCCCCTTCCGCCTGCCGCGCTATCGAACAGACATGTTCGAGCCGGGCTCCGCGCTCGAGGCACAGCAGCAGCGCATGGTTCTCCTGCGCGTCGGACGTCTCCAGTGATTCAAGCGTCTCGATCAGCGTGGCGGAGGCTCCCGCGCCGGCCATGACCAGTGAGCGCGCATAGACTGAATGGGCGGCGCCCGCCGAGGAAACCGCGTTCAGGATTTCAAGCGGCTGCTCGACCACGGTCCCCGGCGCGATGCGCAGGACCACCCCGTCCTGCATCAGCGCCGCATTGAGCGCGATCATGGCGTCGTCGGCGTCGCCAGCAAGCGCGGCGAGTATGTCCGCCTCGCCCGAAGCCAGCGCCTCGCGCAACGACTGCGCGCCGACGCCCGCAGGCAGCGCCGCGAGGTCGGAAAGATCGGGCCGGAAGGCGCCGTCGAGCACGACCAGCCGGCAGGAAGCCTGTCGCCGCTCCGGGGCCGGAACCGCCCCGGCCGCTCCGGCGAGAGGCGCAACGGCCCGCAACGCCGCGCGAAGGTCGGTGTAATGCCAGCTCTCGACGCGTTTGTTGGGGAGGCCCGCGTTTGCAAAGGCCTCCCAGGCGCCGCGCCGCAGCGACTGGGCTCCCGCGTCCTTCATGAGGTCAAAGGAAGTCTTGAGGGCGATTTCCGCCTGGGTCGCTGTCTCGCTCATGATCAGGCCGCCTCGACGATGTAATCCTTGTAGCCGCTTTCTTCGAGCTCGAGCGCGAGCTCGGGTCCGCCGCTGCGCAGAATGCGCCCGCGCGCCATCACATGCACCGTGTCCGGCTTGATGTAATCGAGCAGGCGCTGGTAATGCGTGATGACGAGGAAGCCTCGATCCTTGGCGCGCAACGCGTTCACGCCTTCGGACACGATGCGCAGCGCATCGATGTCGAGCCCCGAGTCGGTCTCGTCCAATATGCCGAGCTTGGGCTCCAGCAGAGTCATCTGCAAGATATCCATCCGCTTCTTTTCGCCGCCCGAGAAGCCGCTGTTCAGCGGGCGCCGGAGCATTTCCTTGGAAACCCCGAGCCTGGCCGCGGCCTCGTTCACGCGCTTCATGAAGTCCGGCGTCTGCAGCTCCTCCTGGCCGCGCAGGCGGCGCTGGGCGTTCATGGTCGCCTTGAGGAAGGTCATCGTCGCGACGCCGGGAATTTCGACCGGATATTGGAAGGCGAGAAACACGCCCTTCGCCGCGCGTTCATGCGGCTCCAGCTCAAGGATGTTTTCGCCGTTGAGCAGCACTTCGCCGTCGGTGACGTCATAGCCCTCGCGGCCGGAAATGACGTAGGAGAGCGTCGATTTGCCGGTGCCGTTCGGACCCATGATCGCGGCGACCTCGCCGTCGTGGACGGTGAGGGTGAGGCCGTCCAGAATTTTGCGGTCTCCGATGGAGACGTGAAGATTTTTAATTTCGAGCATGGATGCGTCCCTTTCGAGAATTTGAACCGCTGGCCTGAGAGGTAGTACCGCTCAGCCCACGCTCCCCTCGAGACTAACGGAAATCAGCTTCTGCGCCTCGACCGCGAATTCCATCGGAAGCTGCTGCAACACGTCGCGCACGAAGCCGTTGACGATCAGAGCCGTGGCTTCCTCGGCGCTCAGGCCGCGTTGCATGGCGTAGAAGAGCTGGTCCTGCGAAATCTTCGACGTGGTGGCTTCGTGCTCGAACTGCGCAGTCGGGTTCTTGCTTTCGAGATAAGGCACGGTGTGCGCGCCGCATTTGTCGCCGATCAGCAGACTGTCGCAATTGGTGAAATTGCGCGCGCCTTCCGCCTTGCGGTGCGCGGAGACCTGGCCGCGATAGGTGTTCTGCGAGCGTCCCGCCGAAATGCCCTTCGAGATGATGCGGCTTTTGGTGTTGCGGCCGAGATGGATCATCTTGGTGCCGCTGTCCACCTGCTGGAAGCCGTTGGAAACCGCGATGGAATAGAACTCGCCCTGGGAGTTGTCGCCACGCAATATGCAGGACGGGTATTTCCAGGTGATCGCCGAACCGGTTTCCACCTGGGTCCAGCTGATATGCGAGTTGCGGCCGCGACAATCGCCGCGCTTGGTCACGAAGTTGTAGATGCCGCCCCTGCCCTCGCTGTCGCCGGGATACCAGTTCTGCACCGTGGAGTATTTGATCTCGGCGTCGTCGAGCGCGACGAGCTCCACCACCGCGGCGTGAAGCTGGTTTTCGTCGCGCTTGGGCGCGGTGCAGCCTTCGAGATAGCTGACATAGGAGCCGGCGTCGGCGATGATCAGCGTCCGCTCGAACTGGCCGGTGTTCTTTTCATTGATGCGGAAATAGGTCGAAAGCTCCATCGGGCAGCGCACGCCGGGCGGCACGTAGACGAAAGAGCCGTCGGAAAACACCGCCGAGTTGAGGGTCGCGAAGAAATTATCCGTCACCGGCACGACCGAGCCGAGGTATTTCTGCACCAACTCGGGATGGGTCTTCACCGCCTCCGAGATCGGGCAGAAGATGACGCCCGCCTTGGCCAGCTCTTCCTTGAAGGTGGTCGCGACCGATACGCTGTCGAACACCGCGTCGACCGCCACCTTGCGGGTTTCCACGCCCGCGAGAACCTCCTGCTCCCGCAGCGGGATGCCGAGTTTCTCATAGGTGCGCAGAAGCTCGGGATCGACCTCTTCGAGCGTCTTGGGGCCGGGCGTCGTCTTGGGCGCCGAATAATAATAGAGATCCTGATAGTCGATCGGGGAATGCTCGACCCTGGCCCATTTGGGCTCTTCCATGGTGAGCCACCGACGATAGGCCGCAAGCCGCCATTCCGTCAGCCACTCCGGCTCGCTCTTCTTGGCGGAGATGAAGCGGACGATTTCTTCCGAAAGGCCCTTTGGGGCCTTCTCCGACTCGATTTCAGTCGTGAAGCCGTATTTATACGCGTCGACGTCGATCGACTCGACTGTCTGAACGGTCTCTTTCAGAGCCGCCATGGTCTCTTCTCCTCGTCACGGCGGGTTCAAGGCCCGTCGGCCGAAATCCTTGGGGGCCAGCCCCAGCTCAGGCGGCGGATCGCCGTGGCCTCATCCGTGCCGCCACCCGTGCAAGAGCGATGCCGAACAGTTCTACATCCTCCGGCTTCGAAGACCAACCCAGGCTGACGCGCAGCAGCCGGTCTTCCTTCAGCCCCATCGCGGCCAGCACGTGCGAAGGGCGAACCTTGCCTGAAGAACAGGCCGATCCCGAAGAAACGGCGACCCCTTCCAGGTCCAGCGCCATCGCCATGGTTTGCGGGACGAAGCCCGGCGCCAGGAACGCGCAGACATTGGGAGCGCGCGTCCCCTCTCTGCACAGAAATTGAGCAGAAGGGAGGATTTCGGCGACCTTCGCCTCCGCGGCGTCGCGCAAGGCGCCCAGCCGGGCGATTTCCGCGTCGAGATTTTCGATCGAGGCCGAGAAAGCGGCCGCGAAGCCCGCGGCTGCGGCGACGTTCTCGGTGCCGGAACGCCGGCCGCCCTCCTGTCCGCCGCCTTTCAAGACCGCATCCCTGATATGGATATCGTCGCGCGCGAACGCCAGGGCCCCCGCGCCGAACGGCCCGCCGAGCTTATGAGAGGAAAAGAACAAAACATCGGCGTTTAATGTCGAGAATGTTGCAGCGCAACGACCGACGGCCTGGGTGGCGTCGCAGACCAGAACTCCGCCCGCGGCGTGGACCCGGTCCGCCGCCTCTCTCACCGGCTGGATCGCTCCGGTCTCATTGTTCACGGCCTGCAGGGCGAGGACGATGCGCTGGCCGGCCGCCCGCTTCAAGGCGTCTTCCAGAGCTTCGAGATCGAGGGCGCCCTGCGCCGTGAGAGGCAGCGTCTCGACCTGCCCGGCGGGAAAGCGGTGGCCAAGAAGCGTCGCCGCGTGTTCCCCGCCCGAGACCAGCAGCCGGTCGAACGGGTTTTCGTTCCGGCCGAGCTGAAGATTGGGCGTGAGGGCGAGATTGGCCGCCTCGGTGGCGCCGCTGGTGAAGA
This sequence comes from Methylocystis heyeri, assembly GCF_004802635.2. Classification (NCBI taxonomy): domain Bacteria; kingdom Pseudomonadati; phylum Pseudomonadota; class Alphaproteobacteria; order Hyphomicrobiales; family Methylocystaceae; genus Methylocystis; species Methylocystis heyeri. Next base: position 434,503 of record NZ_CP046052.1, on the reverse strand, counting down.
CCAGATTGCGCGGGGCGGCTCCTAAGCCTCCGGCCAAGACGCGCCGCGCCCGCTCCAGCACTTCGCGCGCCGCCCTCCCCTCGGCATGGGTCGATGAAGGATTTCCGAGCGCGTCGAAAGCCGACAGCATCGCTTCGCGCGCCTGTGGCCGCAACGGAGCCGTGGCGTTATAGTCGAGATAGGCGCGGCTGGCTCGAGGCATAGTATCTCATGGCTCGCGTGGACGAACATTCATATAAGCGTGGCTCGCCAAAGCTATCAACCGGCGAGTGAAGCCGTCTCCCGGCTGGCCCCGGCTCCAGCCGGGCGGCCGCTCCGGGCGTCGCGGAAGGCGTTGTCGATGGATTTCGATCATTACGGCAAGCAGGCGAGCCCCGTCCCCGGTTGCGCATGGATGTTGCGCTTCGACGAGGAAGGACGCGCCGAACCGGGCGAAGAGCAGGACCTCGCGAAGCTCGGGGCCCCCGGCGAAGGCTTCGTCTGGCTGCATGTCGATTTGAACGACAGCCGCTCTTCGGGACTTCTCGCGAGGCTCGCAGCCCTGCCGGAAGAAGTGCGCAAAATATTGTCCGAGCCGGTCGACCGGCAGTTCATCGACCATTCCGGCGACATCGTGCGGGGCGCATTCTTCGACCGCGAACGCGGGGCGCCGGGCGGGCCTCCGCAGATCGGCTTTCTGCGTTTCGCTTTCGGCGAACGCTTCCTGGCCAGCGCCAGCCATCGCCCCATCGACGCGGCGGAGGCGACCAAGGCGGCTCTCACTCATGGACGGCTGGCGAGCACGCCGCTCGAATTGTTCGAGGCGATGGTCGGCCATATCTGCGACGAGCTGGGCAAGATCATCTACGAGCTGTCCTCGACGCTCGACGGCATCGAGGAGCGCATCGTCGCCGACGGCAAGGGCGAGAGCGAGCGCGCGACGCTTGGCTCGGTGCGCCGCGCCGCGCTGCGGCTGGCGCGCGAGGCCGCCGGCTTGCGCTCTCCTCTGCTACGGCTGGAGGCGACGCTCTACGATCCCGAGCTGGAGGAGCTGAAGGAAGCTGGCGCGCGGCTGGCGCGCCGCGCCGACATACTCGTCCATGATCTCGCCGAAGTTCAGGACCGGGCCCGGCTTTTACAGGACGAACTCAACGCCATCGCCAGTCTGGTGACCAACGACCGGCTCTACATCCTGACGATGGTCACCACGCTGCTGCTGCCGGCGACCTTCGTCACCGGCTTCTTCGGCATGAACACCAAAGCCCTGCCCTTCGCCGAAGCGGCGCATGGAACCGCCTATGCCGCGGCCCTCTGCGTCACGGCCTCGCTGGTGACGCTTTTCTTCATGCGCCGGATCGGCCTCACCCGCCCCCGCGCGGAACCAAGACAGAAGCGTCCGCGTCAGGGTTGAACAGCTCGGCGCAAAGCCAAAGGAAAATCGATCTTGACCAACGCTAGAACCTCCCTGCGCCGGCTCTTGCTCATCGCCGGCATTCTCCTTTCCGGCGCGGCGCAGGCGGAGGAAGGGAAATCGCAATATACCTCGCTCCAGAATTGCGAGACGCTCGACCATCTGAAGCTGCCCGGACGCGTGATCGAGAAAGGCGACGGGGCGGGCATTTTCCGTTGCAAGGGGATCGACGACTATTCCGTCTATGTGATCGACCAGGATCCGCGCAGCTTTCTGGTTTTAGGAAAGGGCGGAAAGCTTTTCTCCCTGGAAAAGCCGCTGCTGTCCGATTTCAAGCTCGGCGAGTTTCCCAATGTCTCGGGAGCGCAGAAAGCCGAATGGCGGCTGGACGCCGACGGCAAGGCTGCGGGGCTGATCGTGCGCGTCTCATATATGCGCACTGACAAGCCCGGCGCCTCCGCTTCCGCGCTCTTTGTGTTCGATCTGCGCGGCGACCCCGCTCTGATCGGCTCCGCGCCGACAAATGAGGAAGCGCGCGGGCTCATCGACGGCGCGCTTGGAGCAGGCGTAGCTGCCGAGGAAAAGCTTTCCCGCGAATGCAACAAAATCTACGCCGAGCTCTGCAAAGGCTTCAAGCCCGGGCCGGAAATGCTCGGGGGCTGCTACGACAAGCGGCCCTCGATCGCAGACAAAGTGCCGCCGAAATGCACCGCCGACTTTCAGACCAACATCGAGAACTATCACGAGGCCATGGGCGGCGGGAAATAAGCGGAGAGCCCGGGGCAGACCTTCACGCCGGCATTCCATCTCTGAGGCCTTCTCGACAGCCCCGCGCCACTTGCCGGCGCCGGGGCTGTCACGCCACGCCGCTCGGCGTCGTTTAACGGGCTCCATGCCGGGACGAAGCAAAAGCAGCACCAGCAAGGCTAATTTACAATATCTGCAGTAAAAACAGCCGTCATTGCGAGTGAAGCGAAGCAATCCAGACTAAATGAAAACGTTGAACGCCACGTGAATCCACTGGATCGCCACGTCGCTACGCTCCTCGCGATGACGGCGGCGATGAACCGCCGCGGGTTTCCTTAGGAAAGCCCGCAGCCTTTCTCTATTATTAGCCGAACACCCGGCCAAAAATCGTATCCACATGCTTGAAGTGGTACGAGAGGTCGAACAGCTCGTCGAGTTCGGCGGGAGAGAGCTTGGCGCTCACGTCCTTGTCGGCGCCGAGCAGCGTGCGGAACTCCCCTTCGCCGCGCCAGACCGGCATGGCGTTGCGCTGAACCATGGCATAGGCGTCCTCGCGCGAGACGCCCTTTTGGGTAAGCGCCAGCAGCACGCGCTGCGAATGGACGAGTCCGCCCAGCCGGTCGAGATTCTTCTGCATGTTCTCGGGATAGATCAGGAGATTCTCGATCACGCCGGTGAGGCGGACCAGCGCGAAATCCAGCGTCACGGTCGCGTCGGGGCCGATCATGCGCTCGACTGAGGAATGGGAAATGTCGCGCTCGTGCCAGAGCGCCACATCCTCCATGGCCGGCAGCGCCATGCCGCGCACCAGCCGGGCGAGGCCGGTCAGATTCTCGGTCAGCACCGGGTTCCGCTTATGCGGCATGGCGGAGGAGCCCTTTTGGCCGGCGGAGAAATATTCCTCGGCCTCCAGCACCTCGGTGCGCTGCAAATGGCGGATCTCTATCGCCAGCCGCTCGATGCTGGAGGCGACGACCCCCAGCGTGGCGAAGAAAGCCGCATGGCGGTCACGCGGGATCACCTGGGTCGAGACGGGCTCGACCGCGAGGCCGAGCTTTGCGGCGACATGCTCCTCGACCCGCGGGTCGATATTGGCGAAGGTCCCGACCGCGCCGGAAATAGCGCAGACCGCGACCTCCTTGCGGGCGGAAACCAGGCGTTCGCGGGCGCGGGTAAATTCGGCGTAGGCCTGGGCCAGCTTGAGCCCGAAAGTCACCGGCTCGGCGTGAATGCCATGCGAGCGGCCGATGGTCGGGGTGTCTTTATGCTCGAAGGCGCGCTTCTTGATCGCGGCCAGCAGAGCGTCAACGTCGGCGATGAGAAGATCGGCGGCGCGGGTGAGCTGGACCGAAAGGCAGGTGTCGAGCACGTCCGAGCTGGTCATGCCCTGATGCACGAAACGCGAGTCGGGCCCGATGAATTCAGCCAAATGGGTGAGAAAGGCGATGACGTCATGCTTGGTGACGCGCTCGATCTCGTCGATGCGGTCCACGTCAAAGGTGACGCCTCCGGCCTTGTCCCAGATCGCCTTGGCGCTTTCCTTCGGGATGACGCCCAATTCGGCGAGAGCGTCGCAGGCATGGGCCTCGATCTCAAACCAGATCCGAAACCGCGTCTGCGGCTCCCAGATGTCGGTCATGGCCTTGCGGGAATAGCGCGGGATCATGGGCGTCGGCCTCAAACTAGCGAAAACAGGAGAACCGCGGCCCTAACATGCGCGTCCGGCGGATGTCCAGTTGGGGCGGGTGCGGCCGCCCCGAACTCATGGCCGCCGGCCGCCCGATCATCTACGATTATGCCGATGAGCGCCCAGCCGCCGACGCCGCCTCATATGACCGTCGACGAGTTCCTCGTCTGGGCGAGCGAGCGGCCGGGGCGCCATGAGCTGATCAATGGCGAGGTCGTGTCCCAGTCCGCCGAGCGCGCCGCGCATTGGAAGGTCAAGCTCGCGGTTCATGTCGCTCTGCTCAACGCGGTCCGCGCCGGCGGCCTTAACTGCCATGTCGTGCCCGACGGGGCCACGGTGAGGATCGACGACGCCACCGCTTATGAGCCCAACGCGCTGGTCTATTGCGGCGAGGAGGCGGCGCCTTCCGCGCTCACGGTGGATAATCCCGTCATTATCGTCGAGGTGCTTTCCCCCTCGACCGGGCGCATGGATCGCGCGCGCAAGCTCGCCGATTATTTTCGCCTGCCCAGCCTCGCGCATTATCTGATTGTCGACTCGAACGAGCCACTCGTCATCCACCATCGCCGGCAGGAAGGCTGCGATATCCTCACCCGCATCATCCGCGAGGGCGCGACCTTGCTCGACCCGCCGGGGTTGGAGGTGGTGGTGGCGGAGATTTACGGTGCTAGCTAACCGCATCTATTTTATTTTTGGACGCCACATGTGAGGCGAACAGCTTAATCGCCGATACTTCGATGAAATGAATAATATTCGAGGTGCGAGAACCACGAATTATCATACCGGCTAGGCCAACGAAAAAGCCATTGCCATCGACACCGAGATAGAACACGGTGCCGCCGCTCATCCCATCCGCGTCGAAAGATCCTCGCCGGGACATCGTTAAGCGATGGACATGCGGGGCATTGCTCGGCCCGTCGTAAAACCCCGTAGTCTGCATACAACGCGCATGCACATGAGTGTTTTCGCCAGAGTCTTCATCAAACCCGATGTCCTGAAATTCCGTGGGGTATCCATAAACAATGAAAACCCGCTCTCTACCAGGCTTCCATATTTCCGACTCCTGAATATCAAAGAATTCGCTCCTAAGACTTGGGATTTCATACGACTCTACCGGGAAATTAAACGATCGGACATCAATAAGTTCGTCATATTCTATCTGCTGAGATGCCTCAGCGATTACCATCGAATTACCTGTTATGATCCACTCCCTGTTGTAAGACGGCCAAATCCCGATCTGATCAGGATTAAAGCTTCCAATCTGATGCCCACAACAAAAGAGCAAGCAGCGTTTTTCAAACGCCACTGCGGTGGAGCTGCCAGGATATCCGTAACCCATATCCGTTACCCCAACTATCTTTTTACAATGACGGTGCAGCGTGGTTTCCACTGAGCGCGGCGAGCACCAAAGGCGGCCGATCCGGACCGCCTTACCGGCGAGGTACTCGTCAAAGCTCAAGAGCCTTAAAGGGTGGTTCAAGTGCGCCTCTTCAAGCCAATCAAAAGATTTCCGCGTTAACTACTCCCCCGCCTCCACATAAATCTCGGCGCCTTTTTCCAAAAACTCCGCGCTTTTGTCGGCCATGCCCTGTTCGCGCTCGGCGATGGCGGCGGCCTCCTCGCGCAAGTCGCGGGTGATCTGCATCGAGCAGAATTTCGGCCCGCACATCGAGCAGAAATGCGCGACCTTATGGGCCTCTTTCGGCATCGTCTCGTCGTGGTATTTGCGCGCGGTGTCGGGATCGAGCCCGATGTCGAACTGATCGGTCCAGCGGAAGTCGAATCTCGCCCGGCTCATGGCGTTGTCGCGCTCGATCGCGGCGGGATGGCCCTTGGCGAGATCGGCCGCGTGAGCGGCGATGCGATAGGTAATCACCCCGGTCTTGACGTCGTCGCGGTCGGGCAGGCCGAGATGTTCCTTGGGCGTGACATAGCAGAGCATCGCCGTGCCGAACCAGCCGATCATGGCGGCGCCGATGCCGGAGGTGATGTGGTCATAGCCCGGCGCGATGTCGGTCACGAGCGGTCCAAGCGTATAGAAAGGCGCCTCGCCACAGACGGCGAGCTGCTTGTCCATATTGGCTTTGATCTTGTGCATCGGCACATGGCCGGGGCCTTCGATCATGACCTGGCAGCCCTTGTCCCAGGCGACCTTGGTGAGTTCGCCCAGCGTCTCGAGCTCGGCGAATTGCGCCGCGTCATTGGCGTCGGCGTTGGAGCCGGGCCGCAACCCGTCGCCGAGCGAGAACGAAACGTCATAGCGGCGCATGATGTCGCAGATGTCGCCGAAACGCTCGTAGAGGAAGCTCTCCCTGTGCCTGGAGAGGCACCAGCGCGCCATGATCGAGCCGCCGCGCGAAACAATGCCGGTGACGCGATTGGCGGTGAGCGGCACATGGGCGAGGCGCACGCCGGCGTGGATGGTGAAATAATCCACCCCCTGCTCGGCCTGCTCGATCAGCGTGTCCTTGAACACCTCCCAATCGAGCTTGGTCGCGTCGCCTCCAACCTTCTCCAGCGCCTGATAGATCGGCACGGTGCCGATCGGCGCGCTGGCGTTGCGGATGATCCAGTCGCGAATATTATGGATATTGCGGCCGGTGGAGAGGTCCATGACGGTGTCCGCGCCCCAGCGGATCGACCACACCATCTTTTCGACCTCCTCCGCCACGGAGGAAGTCACGGCCGAATTGCCGATATTGGCGTTGATCTTGACCAGGAAATTGCGCCCGATGATCACCGGCTCGAGCTCGGGGTGGTTGATGTTGGCCGGAATGATCGCCCGGCCCCGCGCCACCTCGTCGCGCACGAATTCCGACGTCACGAATTGCGGGATCGAGGCCCCGAAGCTCTCACCGTCGGCGATGCGCGCCGCGGCGTTTTCGAAAGCGCGCTCGCGGCAGAGATTCTCGCGATGCGCGACATAGACCATTTCCTGCGTGACGATTCCGGCCCGGGCGAATTCGAGCTGGGTGACCGGCCCGGCGCCCGTCCCACGATAAATCGCGCGGGGAGCCGGGCATGGCGGAACGAGATATTCGCCGCTGGCGAAGCCGTTATCCTCGGGCTTTACCGTCCTGCCCTGGTAGTTCTCCAGCCCCTCGCGGGCCGCGAGCCAGGGCCGCGCAGCAGGCAGGCCCGCCGCAAGATCCGGAGTGAACTCAGCGCAGCCATAAGGGCCGGATGAATCGTAGATGCGCAGCGGCGGCTCCCCCGAGGAGGGCTCGAAAGCGATCTCACGATAGGGAACGCGGACCTCCGGAAAGCCCGCAGGCGACGCATAAAGCTTCCGGGAGCGCCCGATCGGACCGGTCGTGACGCTGACCGGCTTTGGGGAATGTTTGTCTTGCGCATTCATGATCTGGCTCCGGTAATCTCGAGGCGGGCGCAGTAGCGGAGAATGCGGCGATGATCCGCGAGCCGATCCCGGCTCTTGATTGGATCGCACTGGCATTCCCTCCGCCGGCATTACCCGGATCAGGTTCTATGGGTCCTTCTCAGCCGCCGCGGCGGCGCCCCTCGCCATTTGGTGAAAGCTAGTGGTTTGTCGGCCCGCTCGCAAGCCGGACCAGCCCGAATAGGCTTTATCACGCCCATGTAATGCGGAAACATAGATGTGGCAAATACGTGACATTCGGGACAAAAAGCGGCGACTGAGCTCCAAACCCTGCTCGAATCAGGAAGTTTTTGTTACGCTCGCGGCTAGACTAGGATCGGCCTGTGCGTGCATGGGCGCAGTCACAACTTCAGCATAGGTCATCCCGATGAGTCAGGATTTTCGGCGCGCGCTCGTGGTTTCGCTGTCGGTGGCTTGCATTTTACCGGCCGAAGCCGGCCTTGCGGCGGAGGGAATAGAGCTCATCGGCTATGGCGCGCGGCAGAAGGCCCTGGCCGGCTCCGACGTCGCCGATTCCAAAGACGCCATGTCGATGGCCGTGAATCCCGCCGGCATCGTCGGCATGGAACGCCAATATCAGTTCGGCATCAGCGCCCTTCTGCCCGATCGCGGCTATCAGGCCAGCGGTCCGCTCTCCGTGGTCGCGCCGGGGGATGTCAGAAGCGGACGTCCGATCTTCCCTGTTCCCAACAACGCCAATGTCCAGCCGATCGACGCCGAATCCGCCTGGGGCACGGTCTCCTACGGCAATGGCGGCATCAACACCGCTTATGACTGGGGGCATTACAAGCCCCCGATTTACGCGCCGTCGCTCTCGGTGGGCCCCTTCAAGCTCGCCGGTCCGCTCGTCAGCCCCTCCCTGGGCGGTCCGCTCGGCGGAGGTTTCGCCGGCATCGACCTCCAGCAGCAGTTTTTCAGCGTGGTCTACGCCCGCAAATTCGGTCCCGTGACCATCGGCTTCGCCCCGACCCTGGCCGGCCAGGCGTTGAACGTTCAGGGCCTCAAGACGCTCGCCCCCTATTCCTGGGATCCCTACCACCTGTCGGACAATGGATACGACTATTCGGTCGGCGGCGGCATACGCCTAGGCCTCCAATACGAAATCACCAAGGAGCTGCGTCTCGGCGTGGCGGGCTCGACGCCGATGTTCATGACCCAGTTCGGCAAATATGCGGGCGCCATCGCCAATCACGGTAAAATGGACATCCCCGCCGAGGTCAGCGTCGGCCTCGCCTATGACATTCTCCCCAATGTCACGGTGATGGTGGATTGGAAGCACATCTTCTATTCGGCGGTTCCCGCCCTCGGGAATCCGACTTTCCCGATTTTTTACGGCACGCTCGGAACCTACGGCGGGCTCGGATTCGGCTGGCGCGACACCGACGCGGAAGCCTTCGGCGTCGAGTGGCGGGCGACGAAAGACCTGACCTTGCGGCTGGGCTATAATCACACCAGCCCCATGATCGGATCGCAGGACGTCACGCTCAATATCCTCGCGCCGGCGATCAGCGAACATCACATCGCGGGCGGCTTCAAATATGATCTGACCAAGAATTCGTCGATCGACTTCGCGACGGTCTATGCGTTCAAGAATTCGGTCAGCGGGCCTGAGAACGTGCCCTTCGCCCGTTTCGCATACAGCACGCCTTTCGGATCGGTTCCGGTGGCCGTGCCGCCGCATTACGCCGCCGGCACGAACATCACCGATTCGCTCAGCGGCCTCGAATTTTCGGTGAGCTATACCTATAAATTCGACCTCGGCGACAACTCCTTCATCCCGACCCATTTCTGACGCATCCGCCTCGCAGCGAAGCCGGATAGGAGCGTCCGAGCTGTGCGTGCGAGGAACCGAAGCGGGACGCATATGGAGCGCCCTCGGCCTTCGCGCCGAGGGCGTTTCCAATTCAACCTTTCACGATCGTCGGCGCCGCGCGCTTCGTCTGGGTTTCGAGCAGCGTTTTCACCTTGGCCGCCAGATTGAGATAGATCGCCGCATGCTCGCCCTGCGGATCGGCGCCGACCACGGGGCGTCCCGCGTCCGAGGTCTCGCGAATGGCGATATCGAGCGGAACTTCGCCGAGGAACGGCACGCCGAGCTTTTCGGCGTCGTGACGGGCGCCGCCATGGGCGAAGATCTCCGACCGCCCGCCGCAGTGCGGACAGAGAAAATAACTCATGTTCTCCACGATCCCGAGGATCGGCGCCTCGACCCGCTGAAACATGCTCACCGCCCGGCGAGCGTCGATCAACGCGATATCCTGAGGCGTCGAGACGACGACAGCGCCGCTCATGGGAACCTGCTGCGCGAGCGTGAGCTGCACGTCGCCGGTGCCGGGCGGCATGTCGATGACCAGCGCGTCGAGCGGGCCCCAGGCGACGTCGCCGAGCATTTGCGTCAGGGCCTGCGAGACCATCGGTCCCCGCCATACCATCGGCACGTCTTCCTCGACCAGGAAGCCGATCGACATGACCTTGACCCCATAGGCCTCATGGGGAATCATTTTGCCGTCCGCGACCTCGGGCTTGCCGTGCAATCCGAACAGGCGCGGCGCCGAAGGGCCGTAGATGTCGGCGTCGAGCAGGCCGACGCGCCAACCCTGCGCGGCGAGGCCGAGGGCGAGATTGGCCGAAGTCGTCGATTTTCCGACGCCGCCCTTGCCCGACGCCACACATATGATGAAGCGGATGTTCGCCACAGCCGCCGCGAGACCTTGGCGCGGCGCCCCCTGCGGCGGATGGGCGTGACCGTGATGGCCGCCCTGCGCGGCAGGCTGCGGCGCGCGCTCCGCAGTCAATGTGACGACGGCTTTTTCGACGCCGGCGAGCTGGGCGACGGCCTGCTCCGCCGCGAGTCTGACCTTCTCCCACAGGTCGGCCCTGGCCGGGTCGCCGATGATCGAGACGAAGGCTTTGCCGCCGACGACATTTATGCCGCTGACGACGCCCGCCGCGCTCAGGGGCCGGCCCGCCGGATCCGCCACTTTCTCCAAAGCCTTCAGGACGTCAGCTTCGTTCGCCACAACCTTCGCTCCTCGCCGATTGCTCAATTACGCCAGCCGGCGGAGCCGGCTGTGACACGTATTGAAGATGCAGCCCACAACGTCAACAAACTCTCAGCGCCGTTTTTCGTGCAATAAGCGCGCCGCAGTTATCCCCTGCGCTGAAATAAAAGCTTCATCTTCACGGGAATTTATGCCAAGAGCCTCGGTCGTCCGGATTTCGGGGAATCAGGAGCTATCTCATTTTCGCGTAATGACGGGAAGTCTATTTATGCCTTCTGAACCTGCGCTTCCACTTTTTCCACTCGCATTGTGGATATGGATCGTTCAAATGCTGGCCTACCACGGCTTTGGTCTGTGGTTCGAATGGCTTGACCGCAGCGGTTCATTGTCTCGCTACAAGACGCGCCCCGCAGAACGGATGAAATACTCCAAATTGCTTCCGCGCGTCCTGGCCAACCAGGTCTTCGTGCTGCTGCCCGCCATGCTGCTGACGCAGTGGAGCGGGCTCGCTTTCGTCGGTTCGGAGCATGTGGCGCTCGCCTCGGCGCTGCTGGGCTTCGCCGGCCTCACGATCGGCCACGACATCGTGCAATATGTCGCCCATCGTTTCATCCTGCATCGCCCCGACTTGATGCGGCGGCTGGGTCACTCGCTGCATCACTCCACGGTCGGAAGCCGGGGGATAAGCGCCTGCTATATGAGCGCCGCCGATTTCTTCCTCGAGATCGTCTGCCCTTATCTGATACCGCTTGCAGCGGTGGGCGTCGGCGGCTCCAATTTTCTGTTCCACGCCGTGGTGGTCAGCGCCGGCGCCTTCGGCGGACTTTACGAGCACTCCGGTTACGATTTCAGTTGCGTTTTGCGCCAGCGTTTTGACGCCGAACCTGCGAACCGCCTGCGCACAATGCTGGTGAAACTCATAAGCTCCCAGGCCCATGCCGCTCATCACGCGCGGGGCAATGTCAGTTTTTCCGACGGGTTCGGCTCCTCGAACATTTGCGACACCCTGTTTGGGACACGCTGGGATCTCGTCCCGGAGCGCAAGCGCCGGACAGCCTGAAGACGGACTTCGCTCGAAAACACTTTTGCAAAAACAAACCGCTCCAACCCTATCTCTGGAGCGGTTTCCTATCGATCGGATAACTCGTGGCCCTCGATAGGGGGAGAAGGCGAAAAGCCTCTTTCCCCAGGGCAATCGAGAGAAGGACCGAACCTTTCGATGTGGGGCGAATACCTTCCCCTTTGCGGGCTAAGGGAGTCACACATCTCCAGGAGGCCGTCCTGGCCGGGCTTGTCCCGGCCATCCACGCCGGGACATTGGGGTTTCTCGCGGAATTGCGCGTCGCTCCTCAGATGAAGCGATCGTCTGGCTCCTCATCAGGCGTTGACGTTACGCGAAAACGCCAGCGCGCGAAAACCCCGAAATCCCGCGGATTGAACGCACATTCCGAAGATTTCGCTGCTGCTCGGCGTGGATGGCCGGGACAAGCCCGGTCATGACGGGACTGGCGACTTTTCGAGATGTGTGCATGCGGTAGCCTTGGCGGGGAGTTCGGTCGGCGAAGCTGACCGCGTGGGGGGGGGTAAAGGCGCAAAATAGGGCGGAAAACCGCCCCACCCCGCCGCTTCGCGGCGACCCTCCCCCTCAAGGGGTAGGGTAATAGCCCTTCACCCGATCGCCCTGTTTCTTTCCCCACTTTGGTCGCGTTACGCCTCGGCGTCGGCGTCGCACGGAGCTTCGGCCTTGATCGCATGTTCGATCTTGGGCGTGCGTTTGAACGGCGATTTGCGCCCGCGCATGGTCTGGATGATTTTGGCGCCATTGGAAAAGGCGAGATAGATCATCAGAGGCGGCACCGACGCCATGGTCTTCAGATATTCGGCCAGCGGGCCGCGCTTCAGCGCGACATAGGGCGGGAGAGTCATTCCCAGCACGACGACCGTGGTCATCGCCGCAATGATCTCCAGCATCGGCGCATAGGTTGCGGGTGACCGGTGCAGAATCGTCCCCACGATCATGGCGAGAACGCCAATGGCGGCGGCGGGGAAGAAAATCTGGTGCGCGACCAGCGTAATCGCCGCGACTCTCTGCACCAGGGTCCAGGGCGCACGCCAAAGCGGGATTACCGTCTTTTGCGCCACCTGGACGAAGCCGCTGGACCAGCGTCTCTGTTGACGGCGAAAATCCCGCAGTCCTTCCGGCACTTGTCCCGGAATCGCCGGCTCCGAAACGAAGATCCCGTGCCAGCCGTCGAGAGCGGCGCGAACGGTGAGGTCGAGATCCTCGCACAGCGAAAAATCCGACCATCCGCCGGCGCTTTCGATCGTCTCGCGGCGCCATACGCCGCCGGTGCCGTTGAACTGGAAAAGCCATCCCGCATGGGCGCGGCTGCGCTGCTCGACCAGGAAGTGCCCGTCCTGCACCAGGCCTTGCGCCCGCGTCAGCCAGTTCTTCCGGAAATTCGAGAATTCGCACCGCGACTGGACGAAACCGGCCTTTTTGTCCTTCACGAGCAAAGGCACGCCGCGCTTGAGCCAATTCGGCGGCGGCCTGAAATCCGCATCCAGCATAGCGATGAATGGCGCATCGGAAATGCCGAGGCCATAGGCGCAGGCGCCCGCCTTGAAGCCTACTCTGTCGGGGCGCCGCACATGAGCGATGTCCGCTCCCGCTGCGCGCAGCTCCTTTGCGACGGCCTCGGCCCGCGCGGTGGTTTCGTCGGTCGAGTCGTCGAGGAGCTGGATGTGCAGCTTGTCCTTCGGCCAATCGAGCTGCGCAACGCAGCGCAGGGACTGCTCGGTGACCAATGGCTCGTTGTAGACGGGGATCTGAACGAGCACATGAGGCAATTCCGAATCGGGGAGAACCACGATCTCGGGATCTTTGGCGCCGCGCAGTTCGTCCCAAAGAAACCGCCCAATCACCGCAAAGAAGCCGAGGCCAATGATTATGAGCGTAAGCCCGCTGCCGAAGGCGAGCGCATCGACGACGAAGCGCAAGAGATCGAGAACCAAGACTTTATCCTTCTCTACTTCATCACAGGCGGCTTCAAAGGCGCCTCGGTGCAAACGACGCGAGGAGAGTCCGTGCGCGCGTCGAAGTTTTCATTAGCCCAAACGACCTGGTTGGTAATCCAGGCTTGCAGCCACACAGCGAGCATGACCGCCTCTCGAAAAAGGAGAATAGCCGGCGCATCCCATGATAGGCGCCAACCCTTCGCAAAGGAAAGCAATGTCTCCGAGGCCAGCCAGAGACAAAGGGTCCCAGCCACGGCTGAAAACGGCGTCAAGCCGACCAGCGGCGCGGCCAGGGCTGCAGCTATAAGGGACGGAAAAGCCTGGCAAAACGGCTCCAGAAGAAAGGACAGCAGCACGTCCCCGCGCCTGATCACGCTCCAGCGAAGCTGGCGCTGGTAGACGTCCTTCATGCAGCGCCGCCCCAGATCCTGCCGCACCGCCCGGTGCGAAAAAACCGTCTTGAGCCCGATTCGCGCCAGGGCTTTGGCCATGGCGTTATCCTCGCCCACGGTATGCGAAATCGCGTGGAAGCCTCCCGCTCTGAGGAAATCGCTTCGGCGAAACAGCATGATTTTCCCGACCCCGAAGCCATGACCGAAAGCGGAGGCGAGATAAAGCATGCGCTGATGCGGGCCGTTGAGGATCGAGGCCTCGATGTGGGCCGCCAGGTTCTCCGCATTCGCCCCGTAAGGAATTGCACAGACGAGGCCGACCTGATCGGTCAGCTGCCGCAGGTGCTCGGCCAGGTCGCCCGGCGCCAGCACCGCATTGGCGTCCTTCATGAATATGACGTCGTTCGTCGCCTCCGTGAAAGGCGCGACGAGATTATTCACCTTGGGGCTTTTCGCGCCATTGGCCGTCGAGGCCAGAAAGCGCGTGGCGACCTCGGGGTGGCGCTCGAATATTCTCCGCATCTTTTGCGAGGCTTCCGACTGCGGGTCGACCGCGGAAGCCAGAGCCTCGAATTGGCGATAGCTCTGAGCGAGCACCGATTCCTGGGCGGTCTCGAAACTATCTTCGAGCAGCTTCACTGGAAGCACCACGGACACCGGCGGTTGTAACCGGTTTTTCGCGCGTCGTTCCGTCAGCCACGGCTGCATCACGGTCGCAATGCTGGAGAACGCCAGCAGAAGGACCGAGACAACCCAATGGAATGCGCCGAACCAGGTCAAAGCCTCGGAAAGCGAAAGGCCCTCGCCCAGGTTCATACAGCTTCTCTCTCGGTGGTCTGCGGGACATCCGCGCTGAAGCGCGCCATGACCGAGTCGACGAGTCGCGGCGGAAGAAAGGTGAAGAACCGCAACGCGGCATACATGAAAAGCGGAAAGGCGATGACCGGCTTGCGGCGCTCCAACCCGCGCAGGATGATCTCGGCGGCCTGCATGTCGCTCATGGCGCCCGGCTGCCAGGATTTGGTGCGGGCGGACATCGGAGTCTTCACGAAGCCCGGGATGATGAGGCTGACGTCGACGCCATGGGGCGCAAGGACGCCGCGCAGCGACTCGGCATAGGAGTGAACCGCCGCCTTGGTCGCGCAATAGGCCGGGGAATAAGGCAGCCCCCGGACCCCAGCCATGGAGCCGACCATGGCGATGGTCCCGGCGCCTCTCCTGGTCATGGGCAGAATCGCCGGCTCCACGGTGTTGAACACGCCCGCGACATTGATCGCCAGGATCGCCCGCACGGATTCGGTCGGCTCGAGAATCTGCCCCGGAGAGAGGCCCGTCGCGACGCCCGCATTGGCGAATAATATATCGATGGGCGCGCGGGCCAGCGCCGCTTCCACCGCGGCGAACATGCCGGACCGGTCCTGAACGTCGACGATCGCGGTGTCCGCAGCGGCGCCTTTTTCCCGGCATTCGCCGGCGACGGCTTCCAGACGATTGGCGTCCCGCCCCAGCAGGCTGAGCCGAGCGCCTTCCTCGGCGTATCGGAGCGCCAATGCGCGGCCGATGCCGCTCGACGCTCCGGTTATGAGAATGTGTTTTCCGCTCATTTTCTACATTCCGTTGGCGGCTGGCCGCAGCGTCGCTTCGGCGATGACCGCCGGCGCGCGCGACGCTCCATGGGCATGCAACCGGACCAGCACGCCATCCTGCAGCGACGACCGCACGACGCGGCCGGAAAGGGTTATTTTTTCACCGCGCAGCGCGGGCTGCACGAAGGTCCCGCCGAGCCGCACGACAAAGAGATCCTTTCGCCACGCCCGCAACATCGGCTCGAAGGCGGCGAGCAGCTTCATTCCCTGCACCGGAGGCGCCGAAAGCCCGATCGCCGCCGCGAGAGCGTCATCGAGATGGATCGGATTGTCGTCGCCGGATACCCTGGCGTAGCGAAGCAGCGATTCCGCATCGAACGGCCCGATCGCAACCTCTGGAAGACGTTCTCCGATCTCGGGCAGGCCGGTCGCCTCGCGCGCCGTCACGACGCCGTTTCCCGGCGCGGCACGAGACGCAGCAAGGTCTCGAAACTTCCGACGGGAGCGCCGTCGGGCGACGCGAGCGCCGCTCTTATGCGCAACCGCGGCGGCGATTGTTCGCGCGCCATCGAGACGACGAGATCATAATCGGCGTCGAACAGCACCGGACGATCATAAACGAAACTCTGCGATTCGTGCACCGGCAGGCTTTCGGCCTGCGCACAGGCTCGGGCGATCGCCGCATACACTCGAGGCTCGCTCAGCCAGACCGCCGGATAGGCCAGCGGCATGGCGGCGAGTTCTCCGGCGTTGTCCGTCTCTCGCGCAAATTCGGCGGCGCGGGCCCTGTCCACGCGCACCCGAAAAGGTTCGAGAGCAGTCGCCGACTCACGCTCCATCGCCCAACGCCCGTACGATCAGCACGGCGTTGATGCCGCCGAAAGCGAAGGAATTCGACATGGCCACGTCGATCTTGAGGGGACGCGCCACATTCGGGACGGCGTCGATCGGGCAGCGCGGATCCGCTTCGAGGAAATTGATGGTCGGAGGAGCCACCTGCTCCCGCAAGGCGTTGATGGTGATTGTAAGCTCGAGTCCACCGCCCGCTCCCAGCGCATGGCCATGCACGGGTTTTGTCGAGGACACCGGAACCCTGCGGCCGTAATCGTCTCCGAAGACGCGCAGGATCGCCTCCGATTCGGTGATGTCGTTGGCGTGCGTCGCAGTGCCGTGGGCGTTGATGTAATCGATGTCCTGCGGAGAAAGGCCGGCGTCTTCCAGCGCGAGAGCCATGGCGCTCGAGGCCCCGACCACGTCCGGCCGCACGGGATCCTTGGCGTCGCTGGTCGTGCCGTATCCCACCAGTTCGCACAACGGGCGATGTCCGCGCGCCAGCGCGGATTCCAGGGTCTCCAGAACGAAGACCGCGGCCCCTTCCCCGAGCGACATGCCGTTGCGTCCCGTGGAGAAGGGCCGGCAGAAATCGGGCGTCATCACGCGGAGCGCTTCCCAGGCCCGCATGGTTCCGTTGATGACGCAGGACTCGGAGCCGCCGACCAGAGCCCTGTCGGCGAGACCGACACGGATCATCTGCAGGCCGAGGCCGATCGACTGCGAGGCCGAGGAGCAGGCGCTGCCGATCGCGAAAGTCGGCCCGAGGCACCTGTAACGCATGCCGAGAGTCGCGGGGGCGGCGCTCGGAATCAGACGCGGAACGCTCAAAGGATCGGGACGAATGCCCTCGGCGTAGTACCGGCAGAGGCCGTTATCTATGGTGGTCATGCCGCCGATGCCGCTGCCGATGATCACCGCGGTGCGGGAGCCGCCGATATCGTCCCGGCCGTAACCGGCCTGCGCGACCGCCTCGTCCGCGGCTATGATGGCGTTTTGCGTGAAGGGATCGCAAAAAGGCAGCAGACTCGATTCGATATGGTCGGAAGCTTGGTATTGGGGCACCTGCGCCGCGATCCGGATTCGTCCGTCGTAGGGGCGCTCGGTCCTGAGCTCCCGCACCTGCGTCAAACCGTCGCGCGCCGCCCGCCAGAGCGCCCCGGCGCCCATGCCCGCCGCCGAAACCGCGCCCATGCCGGAGATGACAATTCTCTTTTGATTATCGCACCGATTGATCGAGGCGCCTTGCGCAGGCGCGGGGCTCTCGCCTGCTTGCGAAGCCGTCATATCAATTCTTCTCTCTTTCTTTAACGATATGGTCTGCGATGGCGTCTATCAGGGTTTTGACGTCCCTGGCTTCCTGAAGCGACCCGTCCATCGGGATGTAGACGTTGAATTTTTCTTCCAGCGCCGTGAGAATCATCACGATGTCCACGGATTTCAGGTCAAGGCTTTCGATCGTAGCGTCCGGGGTGACTTTCGACCGATCGATCATGCCCTCGGCGGCGATGACCTCGATAATCTCGTCGACCAGTTTCGCCTTGTCCTTTGGATTCTCAGTCACATTCACCTCCGTATCGGGGTCTGCGGCTATCAGGCTGGAGAACGCCGACTTCGGTTCGACCGCCGCCTTGTCGTCGGCGAGCGCCACCGGCGCGTTCGTTAGACCTGAAGCGAGTTCAGTCGCCCGGCGCCCTGGACCGTAACCTTGGTTACGGCGTTTGAAGGCGAAAATAAAGCCCACCCCCTCCCCAGACCTGAATGGTGTGGCTACAAGACGCGCTTCGTGCCAAATAGCGGCCGGGAACGACCATGATCGAGTGAGGACGATGACATTACAAGACCAGCCCTTGGCCTCTGTTTTTCCACAGGCGAACGAAGATCAATGGCGCAAGGCCGTCGAACGCGCCCTCAAGGGCGGCTCGTTCGAAAAGCTGGTGTCTAAGACCTATGACGGCGCGGAAATGGCGCCGCTTTATAACCGCGTGGCGAATCCGGGGCCGCGGGCCCTGCGCCAGAACCCCGGCCCCTGGTCGGTTCTCGCCCGCGTCGATCTGTCCGATCCGGAAGCGGCCAACGCGCAGGCGCTCGAAGACCTGGAAAACGGAGCCGCCGGCCTGCATCTGGTCTTCCCCGGCGGCCAGGGGGCCTACGGAACCGCGATCGCCGACGACGGGGACCCGACCCTGGCGGCGATCCTCGAAAAGATTCGCCTCGATTACGGCATCCCGCTCCTCATGGAGGATTCGCCGCGCGCGCCGAACGCCGCCGACGCGATCATACGGTTGCTCGACCGGAATCACATCGAGCCCTCGATCACCCGCGTCTCCTTCGGATTCGACCCGCTCGGGGCCCTTGCGCGCCATGGCTTCCTCCCGACGCCCTGGAGCGAGGAGCGCAAGAGCTTCGCCGAGCGCGTCAAACGCGTCGCCGGAGCCGGATTCGCCTACGGCGCGGTCGCGGCCGACGCCCGCATCGTGCATGCGGCCGGCGGAACCGAAGCCCAGGAACTCGGTTTCGTCCTGAGCGCCGCCCTCGCCTATCTGCGCGCCCTCGCCGACGCCGGCCTCGACATCGAGACCGCGCGCAAGCTGCTGGTCTTCCGGCTCGCCGCCGACGCCGACGAATTCCTCGGCGTAGCGAAATTCCGCGCTCTTCGCCGGCTTTGGGAGCGCGTCGAGGAGGCTTGCGGCCTCGAGCCCGCCCCGGCGCTGGTCCATTCCGAGACCGCCTGGCGGATGACCACCCGCAGCGATCCCTGGAACAATCTGCTGCGCGCGACCATCGCGGTCTTTTCCGCCGCCACGGGTGGAGCCGACGCCATTACCGTGCTGCCCTTCACCCAGGCGCTGGGCGCTCCCGACGCCTTCGCTCGCCGGCTGGCGCGCGACACCCAGCTCGTTTTGCAGGACGAGTCCTATATTCACGTGGTCGACGATCCGGCCGGCGGCGCCGGCGGTTTCGAGGCTCTGACCGACACGCTGTGCGAGCGCGCCTGGACGGCGTTTCAGGAGATCGAAGCCGCGGGTGGATTGCCGAGCGCCCTCGAAAGCGGCGCCTTCCAGGCCAAAGCGGCGGAAGCGTTCGGGCAACGGGCCAGGAACGTCGCTCGCGCCAAAGACAAGATCACCGGCTCCAACGAATTCCCAAATATCCACGAAGCTGCGCTCAGCGTCGTCGCGCCCTTCTCGGCCGAAGCTTCGGAAGCCGCCGCGCCACAGGGGGCTCCGCGCTCGCCGCTCCTCGCGCCGAGGCGGCTTTCGGAACCATTCGAACGCCTGCGGGACGCCTCCGACGCCCATCTCGCGGCGACGGGCGCCCGCCCGCGGGTGTTTCTCGCCACGCTCGGGCCGGTCGCCGCTTTCACGGCGCGGGCCAATTTCGCCAAGAACTTCTTCGAGGCTGGAGGCGTAGAGGCGACCTTCGGCCCCGAGACCGAAGACAGCGCCGAAATCGTTCGCGCATATCGCGAGAGCGGCGCGAAACTCGCTTGCCTTTGCTCGTCGGACAGGATTTATTGCGATGCAGCAGCTCCCGTCGCCATCGCCCTCAACGGCGCCGGAGCCAAGCTTTATCTCGCAGGGCGGCCCGGCGAGATGGAGGAAGCGTTCCGTAAGGCGGGCGTATCCCATTTCATCTTCGCCGGCTGCGACATGTACGACATGTTGCAACGCGCTATCGAGGAAGCCAAATGAAGCAGTTGATCGTGCTTGCGCTGGCGGCCGCCGTCGTTTCGGCGCCGGCGGCGGCGCAGCCGAACAAAACGCGGGTGGCGCGATCCGCTCCATCCGAAGCCGCCAACTATGACGGTCCCTGGACCATCGAGGCCACGACGACCGTAGGCAATTGCTCCGCCCTGGTCCCCGGCTCTCTCACCATCCAGGCGAATCGGGTGGCTTCGGCCGCCGGCCTCTCGGCCGAGCCCTGGGGCTATGTCGAAAACGACGGAACCTTCGTCGCCCGCTTCTCCGATGCGAACGGCCATCTGGCCCGCGCCAATGGCAGGCTCAGCGCGGCCGGCGGCAGCGGCGCCTGGTCCAGCTCGACGGACATGTGCGGCGGCACATGGCGCGCGCGTCGCGCCGGCGGGGATCGCGCTTCCCGATAGAGGTCTCCGGCCGACCCGTTCGGGAACGGCCTCTCCAGAAAATCAGTCCCCTTGCCCTGAGCCCCTGCGGCGGGCGCGGTCGTTTATGGCGACCGCGCAACCTGCCGAAGGCGCTCGCTATTGCTCGTCGTCGCGCGGATCGAGCCTGTTGCCCGACTGGGTGTTCTGGGCCACGGGACGCCCCTGCTGGGCCGCGGCGCTGGGAGCGCCGCCAAAGCCGTCCTTCAGATAGATATCCTCGCGGAACTGGGTCACGCCGTCGGGACCTCCCCAGGCGGTGACATAGACCCAATAGACCGGGACAGCCGGTTCGAGCTTCACGTCGACGCGCTCGCCGGAGCGAATGACTTCGTCGATGTGGTCGCGGTCCCAACCCGGATTTTCCTTCAGCAGCCAGGCGACATAGTCGCGCACGTTCTGAAGGCGTATGCACCCCGACGAAACAAAGCGGAAATCGTCGCCGAACACGCCCTTGGCCGGAGTATCGTGCATATAGACGCCATAGGGGTTGGCGATGTCGATGCGCACGACGCCGAGCGAATTGAAGTCTCCGCCCGTGTCCTGGCGGAAACGATAATTGAGCGCCTCCATCGAGCGCCAATTGATCTGCTCGGGCTGCAGTTCCTGATTGTCCTTATTGTAGACGCGGATATGGTTGTCGTGCAGATAATTGGGGTCCGCCTGCATCTTGGGGATGAGATCCTTGCGGATCACAGACGCCGGCACGGTCCAGAACGGATTGAAATTGATCTGGATCGCCTTGGTCTGCATGACCGGCGACTGGCGGTCGATCTTCCCCACTCCGGCGATATGGTGGGTCACGACGGCGCCGTTCTCGACCGTCTCGACCGAAGCCGCCGGAATATTGGCGGTCACGTAACGATTGCCGAGGTCGCGGGAAAAACTGCGCAGGCGAACCAGGTTGATTTCGAGCTGGCGAAGCCGGGTTTCGGCGGACACATTGAGGGCGGCGGCCGTCTGCTGGTTGACGACGCCCGTTTCACTGATTCCGTGACGGGCCTGAAAGCGGCGGATCCCGGCCTCGACATAGGAATCGAACACGGGACTGCCGCCGGTTTCCGAGCCGATGTCGCCGGAGACGATCAGCCGGCGGCGCAGCGCGACCACCGCCGGGCCGCTCGAGCCGAGGCGAAGCTGCTGCCCGGACGGGACCGTGGGCCAACCGCCGCTCGCGACGATCTGCTGATAACGCTGGATGGCCTCCTCGGTGGCCGCGACGGTCTGCGGCGAGAGGATGGGCGTCGTCGACCGCGACACCGTAAGGCGCTCGGCCGCGTCGTAGCGCTGGGCCCACTCGGCCTGCCCGTCATAGGGATCCGATGAGGCGGCGCGGGCTGGCGGCGCCAGGGAGATCAGCGCAGCCGCTCCGCATGCCAGAGCGGGGGCGGAAAGGCGACAGGTTTTCATAACGAGCAAGGGACAGCTCCGATTGCGCATGCTTTCACAAAGAAATGGCGCGCCGCACGCCGCGCGCGGTCGCCGTGTTCCAATTAGAAGTGCATTTTTGAGTTAACAACGCCCCAATAGTCCGGCTATTTTGTGACAGCCGGCGCCAAATCGGCCCGGAAACGGCCTGGCCCGATTTTCGAGTTCCCGGCGCAAGACGCGCGGGCGGCGCTTCGAGCGCCCGGGCGCTCACTCGATCCTGCGCCAGCCGTCCATGCTCAGCCGCTCCTGGGGCAGAAAGCGGGCTTTGTAATCCATTTTGGGTGACCCCTCGACCCAATAGCCGAGATAGAGGTGCTCGAGGTCGAGCTCCCGGGTCCGGGCCATATGGTCGAGAATCATGAAGGCGCCGAGCGAACGCCGTTCGAACTGCGGCTCGTAGAAGGAATAGACCATCGACAATCCATCGGCGAGATGGTCGGTGAGGCAGGTGGCCGCCAGCCTGCCCGTGTCATCGCGGTATTCCAGCATCCGCGTCTCTACATGGCTGTCCTCGACCATCATCTGAAAGTCGGAAAAGCCCATGTCCGCCATGCCGCCGTCGTAATGGCGGGCTTCGACATAGGCGCGGAACAGCCGATATTGCTCAGCCGTCGCGCGGGGCGGCCGGGCTTCCCCGACGAGGTTTTCATTACGCTTGAGGACGCGCCGGAACCCGCGCGACAGAGCGAAGTCGTTCGCCTTCACCCGGACGGAGACGCAACGCCTGCAGGATTCGCAGGCCGGCCGATAGGCGATCGTCTGGGAACGCCGGAAACCG
Organism: Methylocystis heyeri; assembly: GCF_004802635.2. NCBI lineage: Bacteria > Pseudomonadati > Pseudomonadota > Alphaproteobacteria > Hyphomicrobiales > Methylocystaceae > Methylocystis > Methylocystis heyeri. Next base: position 412,118 of record NZ_CP046052.1, on the reverse strand, counting down.
GACTGGGTCAAAGTGTCGTTCAGGGCCACGGCCCGGCGGCCGATGAGATGGGTGAAAACCTTGCGTTCGTCGCGGCCGGGCAGATAAGGGCATGGCGTCGGCGCCGTGAGATAGAACTGCGGCGCGTCCCGAAGCTCTCTGGTCACGTGGCTTTAGTCCTTTTCGATCCGATCGGCGCCTTCGAAGTCCGGGCGGAAGCCGATCCGCGTGTCCGCCCGGCGAAGCACTATTACATCGGCCAGAATATCATGCAGGCAACGCTTGTCAGAGGTTATGAAGGAGACCAGCAACAAAGGCGGCGCGAGCGTGGTGACGTAAAACAGCACGGCATGGACCGCCGCGTTGATGAAGGGAACCGGCCGCCCCTCCATAGTGCGCACCTCGAGATCCACGAGACGCATTCCCGGGGTCGCCATCCGCCAGCCCGACACGGTCAAACCGTTGTAAAAAAAGGCGACGAGCGGGAATATCGGCGGCAGCAGTATGGCCGTCATGCCGAAGCTCAGCAACAGGAGGCCTGTAAACAGCAGCGCCGACAGGAATGAGACGATCAGGAAATCGAGCGCCACCGCGGTGATGCGCCGGGTGCGCACCCCCTCCAGCGCTGCGCGCGGAATGCGCGGCCCTATGTTCTCGACGGGGCGAGGTTGAAGCCCATCGCTGCGACTCATTTATGACCGCCTCTTTTGCTCGACGACGCAAATGTCGTCGACTGCGACAAGCTTTTCAAGCGGGTTGGTTGGGCGAATGGGGTCTTGGACGAGCAATCGGGGCGGATGGAGAGGTGGATAACGGGAATTCCCGCGCAAGCGGCTTGACGGCGCGCGCGCGCCCGTTGCATGCCTCAAACGGAATCATCCCGCCGAGGGCGTAGCCCCTCGGCCCTCACACGCGCTGCGAGCCATGCGCTCCGCGCGCAACCCCCCGGGAACCGCCGATGGACAACAATCTGGTCGATGGAGGCCATCTCAAGGCCTTCATCGAACGCATCGAAAAGCTCGAAGAAGAGAAGCGGGCGATCGCCGACGACATCAAGGATGTCTATGGCGAGGCCAAAGGCACCGGCTTCGACCCCAAGATCATCCGCAAGATCGTTTCGCTGCGCCGCCAGGACAAGAGCAAGCGCGAGGAAGAAGAAGAGATCCTGGGACTCTATCTCGCCGCCCTCGGCATGGAGTAATTGGGGCCTGGCATGAAGTCTGGAGCGCGTTTCAACGCGAAGGCGCATCCTCTTTTGCGGATGCGCTCCAGGGCTCCCGGTAAGCGCGCGTTAACCATAAGTCCTTATCGCTGATGATCGTAGCCGCCCCCTGGATCGGCTCGACGTCTGCGCGAGGATAGATTGCCGCCCCGGAGAGTTTACAGCCGAGCAGCTGCGCCCTTTGCGCTCGCCATCGCCATGGCGTTCGCGGCGCGCGCTCTGGCGCAGACTTTCCCCAGCCAATCGCCGCCCAGCCAATCGCCGCCGCCGCTCTCGACCTCCGACGGCCGCGCGCCGCGCCTGCGGGACGATTCCTCCATCGACGTCGACCAGATGCGCAGCGGGCTGAGAGGCGCGGACAGCCAATCCCAAGGCTCGAATTACGGCGCGCCGCTTCCCAAAACCAAGCTGCCGAAGCGCTATCCTCCCGCGCGCACCCATGCGGGCGCGCCCCGCCAGCCCAAAAATCCGCTGCCGGCGCTGGAAGCCTACAAGTCCTCGGCCGTGGCGCGGCGCCTCGCCCGAATGCGCCGCAAGGAGGGCGACCCCGCGCCCGAAATCCCGCCGACCGTCGCGGCGCCCCAGACCATCAGGGCGAAGGCGAGGCCCAAGGTCGAAACCAATCCCTATGATCCGGTCGGCATCGGGATCGGCTCGCTTCGCCTGACGCCTTTCATCGAAACCTCGACCGGCTACGACAGCAACCCGGATCGGCTTTCCTCGACCTCCAATCCGACCGGTTCGAAGTTGTTCCGGGCGGACGCCGGCTTCAAACTGCGCTCAGACTGGGCGCGGGACGATTTCCAGGCCGACATGCGCTTGGGTTATGCGGATTATTTCGATTACCAGCAGGCCAATCGGCCCGACGGCGCCGGCGCATTCTCGGGCCGCTACGAAATCACCAGGGACACCTCCTTCGTCACGGCCGGGCGGTTCACGCTCGACACCCAGAGACCCGGCGCGCCGGCTATTTCCTCCGGGCTGCCTAACGTCACCGTGATCAATCGTCCCATCATCTTCTCGGTGGGCACGAGCGACGGCGTGACTCAGAAATTCAACCGGCTGGAGGTGACGCTGCGCGGCTCCTTCGACCGGACCATGTATCAGGACGCCTATTACAGCGACGGCACCAGCCTCGATCTCGTCAGCACCGACTTCAACGACTACGGCGTCTCCGGCAGGGTGGCCTATGAAGTGTCGCCGGCCCTGAAGCCTTTCGCCGAAGCGACCTACGACACCCGCATTCACGACGCCTACAGGGACCCGTGGGGCTATGCGCGCGACAGCGATGGCGTCGCGGCGCGGGCGGGCGCGGAAATCAAGATCAGCGACCTCCTGCGCGGCGAGTCCTCCGGCGGATACGCCGAGCGCAGCTACAAGGACATCCGCCTGCCGCAACTGCGCGGCCCGACGGTCGACGCCGCCCTGATCTACACCCCGACCCCGCTCACGACCGCGACGCTGCGGATCGCGACGACGCTCAACGAAACGACGGTGCAAAACGCCTCCGGCGCCCTGACCCACACCGTCACGGGACAGCTCTCCCACGACCTGCTGCGCAACCTGACCGTCTCGGCGGTCGGCAGCTATTTCACCAACAATTACCAGGGCGCGGATATCCTGGAAAAAGGCTACACCGCGGGCGTGAAGCTGGAATACAAGATCACGCGATCGGTGGCCGTGAAGGCGAGCTATTCCCACGAGCGGCTGACGAGCAATACGGCGGGCGACGATTACACCGCAAATGTATTTCTCGTGGGGCTGCGGATACAGGAATAGCGAAGTTTCCGCCGGCGGAGAGAAGACGCAAGCATGTGGATGATGCTGGTATTCACGGCGAACAGCCTGCTGAACTTCGTGGTCAGCCTGCTCGTCGCGAAGTTCCTCGGCCCCGCCGAATATGGCCGCTTCACCGTCGCGCTCGCGGCGTCGGTCATTTTGGAGCTGCTCTGTTTCGACTGGCTTCGGCTCGCCGCCACCAGATTCTACTCCCAGCGCGACCAGGCCGAAAAGCCGCAGGTCCGCGCCACGCTGGATCGCGCTTTCGTCTGGATCGGGCTTGCGGCCAGCGCGGCGTCGATCGGCGCATTCTTCATCGGACCCGACCTCCCGCTCTCGCCCGACCTCGTCTCTCTGGCGATAGGCGTGGCGATAACCAACGGCATGTTCGATTTTTCCTGCGCCCTGCTCCGCTCGCGCTTTCTCGATCGCCCTTACGGCGTCCTCGTCATCGTCAAGAACATATTGGCGTTCCTCCTGACCGTCGGCGGGGCCTTCGCGCTCGGCTCCGCGCGCATCGCCCTGCTGGGCCTCATGGTCAGCGCGGCGGGCTCGCTCGTGGCGGCGAGAGAGGGCCTCATCGATCCCAATGCGCGCAGGGCGGCGCCGGACCGGGCGCTGGCGCTGAGGTTCCTCGGCTACGGATTGCCCATCATCGCCGCGAATATCCTTTATCAGTCGACGCCGCTGCTCAACCGGGTCGTGGTTTCGCAGTCCCTCGGATTCGCCGAGGCCGGCCAGCTCTCGCTCGCTTTCGAGATCGGCGTGCGCATCGTGGGAGCGATCGGCTCCGCGCTGGACGTGATCCTGTTCCAGATTGCGGTTCGCGCGGAAAAAACCATCGGCGCCCAGGGCGCGCGCGCCCAGGTCTCGCGCAATATGGGGGTCGTTTTCGCCATCGTCGTCCCGGCGGTGCTGGGGTGCTGGCTCATTCTTCCGAGCTTCGAAAGCCTTTTCGTACCCCAGAACTACCGCGGGCCCTTCGCCCATTACTTCACGCTGATGGCCCCCGCCCTGGCCGCCTTCGCTCTGATCAACTACGCTCTCAATCCGGCCTATCAGATCTCGCACCGGTTGGCGCCGCTCATCATCGGCGCCCTGTTCGCGGTGCTCGTCAATCTGCTCGCGATCGAATTCCTGCCCTCCGGCGCCGACGCCGCCAAATTCGCCCTGGCCCAGTCGCTGTCCAGCCTCGCCGGAATGCTCGCCCTGTTTCTCATGCTGTTCCTGCTCGAGCCGATGTGGCCGCGGGCGCGGGACGTTCTCGGGACCTTATTCGCCAGCGCGCTCATGCTGGCCGCAGCGCTGCCACTGCGCGCGCTGACGCCGGGGCCGCTCGCAATGGGCGCGCAGATCGCCGTAGGAGCCGCGGTATACCTTGCGACCGCAGCGGCGCTCGATCTCGCAGGCCTGCGGACCCTGCTTCTCTACCGCCCGCGAGTTTCGGCGCGCGCCGATTGTTGACCCGCCTGTCGTCGACTCGCAATGCGGCGGGGCTGTTTGTGAACCAGTTTCGTGTTTTCCTGGCGCAGACGGAGGGGAAAGCCCAATGCAAGCCGACTCGCAGGAGGAGACGCTACGCTATCTCGCCGCGCTCGACGGGCCGAGCGAGATCGCCGAGACCCATATTTCCCGCGTGATCCTGGGCCGGAGCCGGGCGTTCAAACTCAAACGCGCCGTGGTCTTTCCCTATCTCGATTTCTCCACGCCGCAGAAGCGCCTCGAAATGTGCGAGCGGGAAGCCGCCCTGAATCAGCGCCTCGCTCCCAGACTTTACCTCGGCGCAAGGCGCATCACGCGCTCCAGCTCCGGCGAGCTCGAACTCGACGGCCCCGGCGAGCTCGTGGACGCCATGGTGGAGATGCGCCGTTTCGACTCCGCCGCTTCCTTCAGCCGCATGGCCGCGGCCGGCGCGCTCAGCCGCGATTTGATCGAGAGGCTGGCCCGGCGGCTGGCCGCTTTCCACGACAAGGCGGAGATCGTCGCCCGGTCGGGCGGAGCTCAAGCCATGGCCGGGGTTCTCGGCCTGGCGGAAGCCAGCCTGCGCGAGACGCCGCCGGCTCCGCGACCGGCGGTCGACGCCCATCTCGCCCGCCTGGGCGCGTTGCTGGAGCGGTTTTCCCCGCTTCTCGACGCACGCCACTCTCAGGGCAAGACCCGGCTCTGCCATGGCGACCTGACCCTCGCCAACATATGCGTGTTCGAGGGAGAGCCAACGCCTTTCGACTGTCTGGAATTCTCGGACGAACTCGCCTCCGTCGACGTGCTTTACGATCTGGCCTTTCTGCTGATGGATCTCTGGCGCGTGGGGCTCCCCTTGTTGGCCAATCTCGCGCTCAACCGCTATCTGGACCGGCGCGACGAGACCGACGGGCTTCCCCTCCTGCCCTTATTCTGCTCGCTGAGGGCGACCATCCGCGCCTATGTGGCCGCGGAACAAAACCGGCCGGCCGAGGCCGGCGACTATTTTCGTCTCGCCCAGAGCCTCGCAGGCGACGGCTCGCCGCGGCTGGTGGCGATCGGCGGATATAGCGGCTCCGGCAAATCGAGCGCCGCGGCGGAACTGGCGCCTTCGATCGGGGCGGCGCCCGGCGCGCGAACCATCAACAGCGACCGGCTGCGCAAAAGCCTGTTCGGCGCCGAGCCGGCGCAGCGGCTGCCCCCCGAGGCTTACGCCAGCGAGGTTTCGGCGCGCGTCTACAAGATGATGATGGAACAGGCGGCGAGCGTTACAAAAGCGGGCTGGCCCGCGGTGGTCGACGCCGTATTCGACCGGCCCGATAGCCGGCAGGAGATCGAACAGGTCGCGCAAGACGCCGGCGCGCCCTTTGATGGGTTCTGGCTCGAAGCCGATCTTGGAGCCCGCATCGCGCGCGTCGGCGCCCGCCAGGGCGATCCCTCCGACGCGACGCAGGAAGTGCTGGAAGCGCAGATGCACAAGGACTCCGGCGACATCGGCTGGAGGCGCGTCGACGCCGAGCGGGATCTTGGCGCGGTGGTCGAAGAACTCGGGCGCCTCGTCTCGAGCTGACGGACGCTAAAGCATGTTGGAGCGCGTTCTACGCTTTCGGGTTTGGATACTCGGGCCGGCGTCGCGCCCCGACCGAAGAGCCCTGCTGCATCAGTTGGGCGAAACCGGTGTGAGCGTCCCGCTGTTGCCGCCATTGCCGCTGATCACATTGTCGCCATAGGTTTGAACCACTGCCGGGGAGACGATATTGTAGCCTTGTGTGTTCGAGGTGATGGTCGAATGGCGCAGGGCCACGACAGCGCTGGCGCCGGAGGCGAAAAGTCCATCGTTGTTGCGGGAAATGAGCGTGTCGGCGATGGTGAGATGTTGAGCGCCGAGGAAGGCCGCATTGACGCCAGCTAAAGAGTTACCCACAATCCTGACGTTGTTGAGGTCGCCGCTCACCGAGTAGGGGCCGATCCCGTCGGTGCCAACGCCCTGGATGCTGTTCTGGACGAGCGTATCCATGATCGAAAAGTTCACGTTTCCAGTGGAAGCGTTGATATAGACGCCGTAACGGCTAAAATTCATCACCGTGCAGCTTGCGATCGTGACATTGCCGGGGCCGAGGACAGTGACGCCGTTGTAGGCTCCGTTGACGCCGTCGAGGGTCAGGCCCTTGAGCAGAACGGCGCCAAGGGTGTTGACGGTGATGGTGGTCTGGTTGGCCGGCGCCCCGGTTCCGGCCGTGCCCGCGCTGTCGTTGACGACCGACACCGATTTAGTGATGTTCAGCGGCCCGTAGTTGCCGGAGTCGCGCACCAGAATGTCGCCGCCGTTGGCGCCGAGAATATTGTCGTGGGCATATTGGAAGGTGCGACAGGGCGAGGTCACTATTCCACAGCCGGAGACATCCTGTCCCGCTGCGGAAACCCAGGCCGAAATGCCGGCTCCGGCCTGAACCGGCGCGCAAAGGCCGATGGTGGCGGCGATCGCAGCCAGGGCCGCGCAAGCCTTCAATCCGAACATCAAAACACTCCCCTGCTATGCCCGGGCTCGAACCAAGCCGGCTTAAGCATGGCCTTTGTTCGCTTGCTGGTCGATGTCATAAAACGTCACAGCAGTTCTGACTCTCGTAGGCGAAGAATAAGCAGCAGCGGGGGTCGTCGGCGTTAATCGTCGCGGCGAAGGGCTCGCGCCGGGTTCCGGCGCCCGCCGCTGCCCTGCAAGATGCTAGAAAAACAGCTCTTTCTTCAGATAAATCCGCGCCGCGCCGGGAGGAAAATTCTCGATTCCGCCGCAGCGCGCAAAGCCGCAGCTCTCATAAAAACGGGCCGCGCTTTCCTCGAATGTATCGAGATATATCCCGACGCACTCTCTCGCCCTGGCGAGAGCCTCGACCTGCGCCATGAGCCGGCGCCCGAGGCCCCGCCGCCGCCATTCCGGGGCCACGAAAAAATGCCTGACATAGAGCCATCGCCAATGGGATTGACCATTCGCTCCGCCGATGAAAACGCCCTGCTGGTCGCTCGCCAGAATCGAAAAGGGCCGCTCGTCGCGCGGTCCGAATTTCGGAGCGATCTCCGCCGCCAGCAACACCGCGACAAAAGGGGACTCGCCCGCTTCGTCGATCTGAAAGCTGAACTGAAGCGTCGGCTGGTCAAACCCTTCGTCGCAAGCCATATGAACCCCATGCCGAAAAAACTCGCGGCGCTATTGTTCGCCGTCACAGCGATCGTTTCAATCCGGACGGCCCCCGTCTTTGCGCAGGAAGGGCTGTGCTCGGCCCCCGTCGCCGCAGAAGGCGCTGTGCTGAAGGATTATCGTCCGATATTCCAGCGCTGCGCCAATGAAGCCGGCGCAAAGCGACTCGCCATCCGAAGCATGAAAGCCAATGGCGCGGCCCTCTTGTTCATGGTCGACCCCGAGTCGCTCTCCACCCGCATCGAGCGCGCCGAATGCTGGCGCTGCGCCGACGCCTCGGATGCGGAGGAGAGCGGGACCCGCTTTATCGCAGCGCTACGCAAGCCCGCCGGGGATACGATTCCCAAAGTGCTGGAAAACGCGGGATTGATTCATGGCGAGGGAGGCGGAAGCTTCCTCACCGGCGACCTCTGCCCGAGCCGGAAGCCACTCGACCGCGGCTTTTTTGAAGCGCTGGAGCCCCGGACGCCGATCGCGCTGGCCGTCTCGGGCCTATGGATCCAGCGGCACGGCCCCGACTGGGAGTGGCTGAAGCGCAAGGCCGAAAGCGGCGCCCTGGCCATCAGTTGGGTCAACCACTCCTTCAGGCACCCCTACGTCCGGGGTCGCCCGGACGGCCAGACCTATCTTCTCACCCCTGGCGTCGACATCGGCAGGGAAATCCTTGAAACGGAAAAGCTCATGATCTCGGGCGGCGCGACGCCCTCGGCGTTCTTCCGCTTTCCCGGCCTCGTGTCCGACGAGGCCTTGATGGAAAAACTGCGGGAGAGGCACCTCATCGTCCTCGGATCGGACAGCTGGCTCGCTCTGGGGCCCCCGCCCCGGCCGGGTTCGATCGTGCTGGTTCACCCCAACGGCAATGAAGAGGCCGGCTTGAAAATATTCAACCGGCTCGTCGCCCAGGGCAAAATGCCGAAGCCCTTTCGCCCCATCGTCGAAGCGCCGGCGAAAAACGACATTTTCACACAAACAAAAATGCCGTAGAACAGAATAAATACAAAAATTAGTAGTAATTTTTGCTAGACATCTGGCGACAACACTTTGGCATTCGAAGCGTGATCCGAATCAATAAATGTGTATTCCAAGACATCCCGCATCTATTGATCAAGCGCTGCAGTTGATGAAGCATGACCGCCTGGATAGAGGCAAAAGGCGATGCCGAGCCCTCTGTCCCGTCTTCGCCCGGAAGGCGGCATTGTCGCAAAACTTGAGCGCCAATCCTGTACGAAGGCGCATGGCCCCGCTAGTCTGGCGCGATCCATGGCCGCTCGAACGTCGCCGTTCGAACGGATAGCCCGCCATTTTTCCTTACATTGACAAGGATAGAGGCGCCTCTTATCTCTCCGGCGGAAAAATTCGAGCCGAAACCTGGCGAACCCATCTGGCGGCGAGTCTCGGAATGGCCGGGAGCCGCGTGAGCCACGAAATTTTCAGGTTTCATCGAAAGCGCCGCGCCGCGCGGGCGACAGGCGACGGTCCAGACAGAAAGGTTCTTGCATGTTGGGCGCCATCGCCAGAAAAATTTTCGGCTCCGCCAACGACCGCCGCCTGAAAACATACCAGCCGAAAGTCCGCGCCATCAACGCCCTGGAGCCCGAGGTGGCGGCGCTCTCGGATGACGAGTTGCGGGCGCGCACGCAGGAATTCCGGGAACAGCTCGCGGCCGGCCGCAAGCTCGACGATCTTCTGGTCCCGGCTTTCGCGACCGTACGCGAAGCGGCGAAGCGCGCCCTGGGACAACGCCATTTCGACGTGCAGCTGGTCGGCGGCATGGTCCTTCACGAGGGCGGCATCGCCGAGATGCGCACCGGCGAGGGCAAAACCCTGGTCGCCACCCTTCCCGTCTATCTGAACGCGCTCAAGGGCGAAGGCGTGCACGTCGTCACGGTGAACGACTACCTCGCCAAGCGCGACGCCGAGTGGATGGGGCAGGTTTACCGGTTCCTCGGCATGTCGGTCGGGACCATCGTCCACGACATTTCCGACGAGGACCGCGCGGCGGCCTACGCCAGCGACATCACCTACGGCACCAACAACGAATTCGGTTTCGACTATCTTCGCGACAACATGAAATACGAGCTGGCGCAGATGGTGCAGCGCCGGCATTCCTTCGCCATCGTCGACGAGGTGGATTCGATCCTCATCGACGAGGCGCGCACGCCTCTGATCATTTCGGGCGCCGTCGACGACAAGTCCGATCTCTACAACACGATCGACCGGCTGATTCCTTCCCTGACCCCCGAGGACTACGACCTCGACGAGAAGCAGCGCTCCATCAGCCTGACCGACGCAGGCAACGAGCATATGGAGGAGCTGCTGACGGAAGGCGGCGTCCTCACGGACGGCGCGCTCTACGAGGCGCAGAACGTCACCATCGTCCATCACATCAACCAGGCGCTGCGCGCCCACAAGCTTTTCCAGCGCGACAAGGACTACATCGTCCGCAAGGGCGAGGTCGTCATCATCGACGAGTTCACCGGGCGCATGATGCCGGGAAGGCGCTATTCGGAAGGCCTGCATCAGGCGCTGGAAGCCAAGGAGCATGTGGCGGTCCAGCCCGAGAACGTCACGCTGGCGTCGATCACCTTCCAGAACTACTTCCGCCTCTACGACAAGCTCGCCGGCATGACCGGCACCGCCTCCACGGAAGCGGCGGAATTCGCCGAGATCTACAAGCTCGACGTGATCGAGATTCCGACCCACCGTCCGGTCCAGCGTCTCGACGAAGACGACGAGGTCTATCGGACCGCGGACGAGAAGCTCAAGGCGATCGCCGCGGAAATCGAGGCCGCGAGCGCCAATATGCAGCCCCTGCTGGTCGGCACGACCTCGATCGAAAAATCCGAGCAGCTCGCCGAATATCTGGCCAAGCAGGGCTATCGCCAGATCGACTTTTCCGATCCCAAGGCCCTGCAGAAGCTCTATCAGGCCGCGCGCGCAGGCAAGCCGTCGAAACTCTTCGCGGTCCTGAACGCGCGCTTCCATGAGCTCGAAGCCTATATCGTCGCCGAGGCGGGCGTGCCCGGCGCGATCACGGTGGCGACCAATATGGCGGGCCGCGGCACCGACATTCAGCTCGGCGGCAACGTGGAAATGCGCGTCGCCCAGGAATGCGCCGGGCTGGAAGGGGCCGCGCTCGAAACCAGGGAAGCCGAGATCCGCGCCGAGATCGCGAAGTTCAAGGAACAGGCGATCGCTGCGGGAGGGCTCTACATCATCGGAACCGAGCGCCACGAAAGCCGGCGCATCGACAACCAGCTGCGCGGCCGCTCCGGCCGCCAGGGCGACCCCGGCCGCAGCAAGTTCTTCCTGTCGCTGCAGGACGACCTGATGCGCATTTTCGGCTCCGAGCGCATGGATTCCATGCTGGTCAAGCTCGGGCTTCAGGAGGGCGAAGCCATCGTCCACCCCTGGATCAACAAGGCGCTCGAAAAGGCGCAGCAGAAGGTCGAGGCGCGCAACTTCGACATGCGCAAGAACGTGCTGAAGTTCGACAACGTCATGAACGACCAGCGCAAGGTGATCTTCGAGCGCCGCCGCGAGATCATGGCGGACCTGAGCGTCGAAGAGCAGGTCGCGGACATGCGCGAGGACGTCGTCGGCGGGCTGGTGGCGCGCCACATTCCGCACGACGCCTACGCCGAAGCCTGGGACGTCGCGGGCCTTTCGGAAGAGGTCAAGGCCAAGCTCAATCTCGATCTTCCGATCAAGGACTGGGCTGCGGAAGAAGGCATCGCCGACGAGGAGATCCGCGAGCGGCTGCTGCATGCCGCCGACGCGGCCTATGCGGCGAAGGCCGAAAGAATCACGCCCGACCTCGCGAGGATGATCGAAAAGCAGGTCGTGCTCCAATCGCTGGATTATCTCTGGCGCGACCACCTCGTGGCGCTCGATCACCTTCGTCAGGTCATCGGCTGGCGCGGCATGGCGCAGCGCGACCCTCTCAACGAATATAAATCCGAGGCTCTGGAGCTGTTCAAGACCCTGATGGAGCACTGGGACGACCGCGTGACCAGCCAGCTCATGTGGGTCGACGTCTCGTTCGAGGCCCCGCCCTCGGCGCCTCCGGAACTGCCGCCGCTGCAGATGATGCACCCCGCCCCCGAGAGCGCCGGAGCGGAGGAGGGAACGCTCGCCGACCTCAACGCCCGCCTCGCGTCCGCCGATTTCTCGCCCGCCGCCCTGGCGCCCGCGCCGGTCCAGCCGCGCGACCCGCAGGACGAGAACACCTGGGGCAAGGTCGGCCGCAACGAGCCCTGCCCTTGCGGCTCGGGCAAGAAATACAAGCACTGCCACGGCGCCCTGGCCTGATGGGGCGCCCGGCCTCCATGTCAGCGCGCTTTCCGCTCGAACGGAAAGGTTCGAGCGGCCTGAAGTAGAAGCGACGACCCAGTCCCGGAGACCATTCCCGTGTCCAAGATCGATTTTTCCAAGGTTCTCGTCGCCCAGGGCGGCGGCCCCACCGCCGTCATCAACCAATCGCTGGTAGGCGCGGTGCTGGAGTCGCGGAAGTTCCGCGAGGTCGAGCGGGTCTACGGCGCGTTCCACGGCGTGCGCGGCGTCGTCAACGAGGAATTCGCCGACCTCACCCAGGAAACGACCCATAATCTGGAGCTGGTCGCCGGCACCCCCTCTTCGGCCCTGGGCTCCACCCGCGACAAGCCGGACCTCAAATATTGCCAGGAAATCTTCAAGGTCCTGCAGGCCCACAAGATCGGCTGTTTCTTCTACATCGGGGGCAACGACAGCTCAGATACGGTGCGCATCGTCTCGCAGGAGGCGAAGGCCCACGGCTATCCCCTGCGAGCGGTCCACATCCCGAAGACGATCGACAACGACCTGACGGTCAACGACCACACGCCCGGCTTTCCTTCTGCGGCGCGTTTCGTGGCCCAGGCTTTCGCTGGCGCAAATCTGGACAATTGGGCGCTGCCGGGCGTGTACATCGGTGTCGTAATGGGACGCCACGCCGGCTTCCTCACGGCGGCGTCGGCGCTGGGCAAAAAATTCCCCGACGACGGCCCCCATCTCATCTACATCCCGGAACGGCCGTTCGTCGTCGAGAAATTCCTGGCCGACGTGAAGGCCACCATGGACCGGCTGGGCCGCTGCGTCATCGCCGTTTCCGAAGGCGTTTGTGACGAAAATCATACGCCTATCGCCGAAAAACTAGCCAAACAGGTGGAACGCGACGACCATGGCAACGTCCATCTCGGAGGCGGGGCGCTTGCCGACAACCTTACCGATTTGATAAAAGAAAAATTGGGCTTCAAGCGGGTTCGCGCCGACACCTTCGGCTATCTGCAGAGAAGCTTCGTCGGCTGCGTTTCGGACGTGGACCAGCGCGAAGCCCGTGAAGTGGGCGAAAAAGCGGTGCAATACGCCATATGGGGCGACCGCGACGGCACGGTGACAATTCATCGCACCGGGTTCTACTCGGTGGATTACCGTCTCACCCCCCTCGAAGAAGTGGCGGCGAAAACCCGGACCATGCCGGACGAGTTCATCAGCCCCTGCGGCTCGGACGTCACCGACGCCTTCCGCTACTATCTGAGGCCGCTGCTGGGAAGCGGCATGCCGGACGCCTATCGTCTGCGGCTCGCCCGGGTGCCTAAAATCCTCAAGGGCCAGGGCTGAGCATCGGCTGGGCCTTTTGGGCGCCGTTCTTGCTTCCCACAGTGAACGCTGCGCCAGTTGCAATCTGGGCAGCCGGCTGTACATTGGTTTGGTCACCCCGGCAAAGGTAGGGAGCGGCGTCTTTTCCTTGGGATCCATGCGGCGCCCCTTCCACCATTTGTTAGGCGGGCGTCTGGTAACAGTTATGGTTGGTTCGATTCGCCGCGCGGGCTGAATTGATCGGGAGAAAAACATGAGCAAGGTCGGCAGCAGCGACTCCAAGAACACGCTCTACTGCTCGTTCTGCGGCAAGAGCCAGCATGAGGTGCGCAAGCTTATCGCCGGACCGACGGTCTTTATCTGTGACGAATGCGTCGAACTCTGCATGGATATAATCCGTGAAGAAAATAAGACGGCGCTGGTCAAGCAGAGGGACGGCATCCCTACCCCCCGCGAGATTTGCAAGGTTCTGGACGATTACGTGATCGGCCAGGCCCAGGCCAAGCGCGTGCTGTCCGTGGCCGTGCACAACCACTACAAGCGCCTCAATCACGCGACCAAGCACGGCGACGTCGAACTCGCGAAATCCAACATTCTCCTGATCGGGCCCACGGGCGTCGGCAAAACCATGCTGGCCCAGACCCTGGCCCGCATCCTCGACGTCCCCTTCACCATGGCGGATGCGACCACGCTCACGGAAGCCGGTTATGTGGGCGAGGACGTCGAGAACATCATCCTCAAGCTGCTCCAGGCGTCCGACTACAACGTCGAGCGGGCCCAGCGCGGCATCGTCTATGTGGACGAAATCGACAAGATTTCGCGCAAGTCCGACAATCCGTCGATCACCCGCGACGTCTCCGGCGAAGGCGTCCAGCAGGCGCTGCTCAAGATAATGGAAGGCACGGTCGCCTCGGTGCCGCCTCAGGGCGGACGCAAGCACCCGCAGCAGGAATTCCTTCAGGTCGATACGACCAACATCCTGTTCATCTGCGGCGGCGCTTTCGCCGGGCTCGAGAAGATCATCTCCTCCCGCGGACGCAGCACCTCCATCGGCTTCGGCGCGACGGTGCAGGCGCCCGACGAGCGTCGCACCGGCGACATATTCCGTCAGGTTCAGCCCGAGGATCTGCTCAAGTTCGGCCTCATTCCCGAATTTGTCGGCCGACTGCCCGTGATCGCGACGCTGGAAGACCTGGACGAGGAAGCGCTGAAGCGCATCCTCACCGAGCCGAAGAACGCCCTGGTCAAGCAGTATCAGCGGCTGTTCGAAATGGAGAACACCGAACTCACCTTCCAGGACGAGGCCCTCTCCTCCGTCGCGCGGAAGGCGATCGAGCGCCATACCGGCGCGCGCGGCTTGCGCTCCATCATGGAGGGCATATTGCTGGACACCATGTTCGATCTGCCCGGTCTCGAAGGCGTCGAGCAAGTGGTGATCGGTCCCGAGGTGGTCGAAGGCAAAGCGCGTCCACTGTATATCTACGCCGAACGCTCCGAGAAGGCCGGCGCCAGCGCGTGATTGCGCACCGGGCGCCCGCACAACCGTCGAGCTTCGAGCGACGGATGAAACCGGGCGCCTCTTTACGGACGCGGGAGCGACGTCTCGGGCCGACGCGCCGAGACGCAGCGCATGGCTGTCGCTTCCGACGAGCGAGACCGAAGCATTTTCTCGTCGCGGCAGTCTGTCGCCTGAACGAGAGCGCGTAAAAAGGACTATCGGGTGAGCGGAGCGTCAAGCGTTCGCGCATGCGTGAAGCCTGAGGCGACCGCCGGGGCGCGCCAAGCCCGCGGTGAGCCGGTGGCCTGACAATCTTGAAACACGCCCGGCGCCACCCATCTGTTGCGTAATGAAGTCCCCGAGCATAACCCTCCCCAAGGAGCGTCATGGGTCGCGTCGAAGCAGACAGTGAGCACCAGACGCGCTACGGCGTGAAGTTTGCTTCGTCGAGTCGCGTCCAAGTCGCGGCGAGAACCTTAAGGAATAGCAGATGACGAGTGAAAAGCGCGGAGCCATCGCACCAGGAACGGTCGAGAGCTTTCCGGTCCTGCCTTTGCGCGATATTGTCGTTTTTCCCCATATGATCGTGCCGCTTTTCGTAGCGCGGGACAAATCGATTCGGGCGCTCGAAGAAGTCACGAGGACCGACAGGCCGATACTTCTGGCGACGCAGAAAAACGCCGGCGACGACGATCCCGCGACGGACGCCATTTACGCGATCGGGACTCTCGCGACCGTTCTGCAACTGCTGAAGCTGCCCGACGGCACGGTCAAGGTGCTCGTCGAGGGTCAGAGCCGCGCCAAAGTGCGTCAGTATTCCCGTTCCGACGACTTCTATGAGGCGGACGCCGAAGTTCTGAGCGATGAAATCGACAATCCGGTCGAAGTGGAGGCGCTCGGCCGCTCCGTCGTGTCGGAATTCGAAAGCTATGTGAAGCTGAACAAGCGCGTTTCTTCCGAGATCGTCGGCGCGGTCACGCAGATCGAGGATTTCTCCAAGCTCGCCGACACCGTGGCTTCGCACATCTCGGTGAAGATCTCCGACAAGCAGGACGTGCTCGAAACGGTGAACGTCTCGCGGCGGCTCGAAAAGTGTCTGGCGCTGATGGAGAGCGAAATCTCCGTGCTGCAGGTGGAGAAGCGCATTCGCACCCGCGTCAAGCGCCAGATGGAGAAGACGCAGCGCGAATATTATCTCAACGAGCAGATGAAGGCGATCCAGAAGGAACTCGGCGACGAGGACGGAAAGGACGATCTCGCCGAGCTCGAGGAGCGCATCAAGAACACGAAACTGTCGAAGGAAGCGCGCGACAAAGCGACAGGCGAACTCAAGAAGCTTCGCCAGATGTCGCCCATGTCCGCCGAGGCGACAGTGGTGCGCAACTATCTCGACTGGATCCTCTCTATCCCGTGGGGCAAGCGCTCCAAGGTCAAGAAGGATTTGGTGCAGGCTCAGGAAATCCTCGACGCCGATCACTTCGGCCTCGACAAGGTCAAAGAGCGCATCCTCGAATATCTGGCTGTGCAGACCCGCGCCAACAGGCTCGCGGGCCCGATCCTGTGCCTTGTGGGACCGCCCGGCGTCGGCAAGACCTCGCTCGGCAAATCCATAGCCAAGGCTACTGGGCGCGAGTTCGTGCGCATGTCGCTAGGCGGCGTGCGCGACGAGGCGGAGATTCGCGGCCATCGACGCACCTATATCGGTTCGATGCCCGGCAAGATCATTCAGTCGATGCGCAAGGCGAAGACCTCGAATCCGCTGTTCCTGCTCGACGAGATCGACAAGATGGGCATGGATTTCAGGGGCGATCCCTCCTCTGCGCTGCTCGAAGTGCTCGATCCCGAACAGAACGCTTCGTTCAACGACCATTATCTCGAGGTCGACTACGATCTCTCGAACGTGATGTTCGTGACCACGGCCAATACGCTGAATATTCCGGCGCCCTTGATGGACCGCATGGAAATCATCCGCATCGCCGGCTACACCGAGGACGAAAAGGCGGAAATCGCGCGCAAGCACCTCATTCCCAGCGCGATCAAGAAGCACGGCCTCGAACCCAAGGAATGGACCGTCGAGGACGACGCCCTGAAGGTTCTGATCCGGCGCTACACGCGTGAGGCGGGCGTCCGCAATCTCGAACGCGAAGTGTCCAATCTGGCGCGCAAGGCGGTCAAGGAGCTGCTGCTTTCCAAGGATGTGAAGCACGTGGTCGTCACCGCCGCCAATATCTCCGACTATCTCGGCGTGCCGAAATACCGGTACGGCGAAGCGGAGCTCGAGGATCAGGTCGGCGCAGTGACCGGCCTCGCCTGGACCGAAGTCGGCGGCGAGTTGCTGACCATCGAAGGCGTGATGATGCCCGGCAAGGGCCGCATGACCGTGACCGGCAACCTGCGCGACGTGATGAAGGAATCGATCTCCGCGGCCGCGTCCTATGTGCGCTCGCGGGCCGTCGATTTCGGCATAGAGCCGCCGCTGTTCGACCGCAGGGACATCCACGTCCATGTGCCGGAAGGCGCGACGCCCAAGGACGGTCCGTCGGCGGGCGTCGCCATGGCGACCGCCATCGTCTCGGTCATGACCGGGATTCCGGTTCGCCGGGAAATCGCCATGACGGGTGAAATCACCTTGCGCGGGCGCGTGCTGCCGATCGGCGGATTGAAGGAGAAGCTCCTTGCGGCTTTGCGTGGCGGGCTCAAGAAAGTTCTGATCCCGGAAGAAAACGCGAAGGACCTCGCGGACATTCCCGAAAACGTCAAGAGCGGGCTCGAAATCGTCCCGGTCTCCCGTATGGAGGAAGTCCTGGCTCACGCTCTCGTCTCGCAGCCGACGCCTATCGTCTGGCACGAACCGCCGGCGGCCCTCTCGTCGCACAAGGGCGACGAAGACGCTTCCGGAGTGCGAGCGCACTGATCCGCCGCGCTTGCTCCGGATGCTCTGCGCCGGGGCGGCGATCGGCCTGCGCGGCATAAAGAGAGAGACAGGCGAATAATCGCGCCCGACGGGAACGTCGGAAGCCCGTAGAATTGGCCCGTTCCGCCCTCCCGGCGGGACGGGTTTTTTTGCGTTGCGAAGAAATTGGCGCAGCGCAATACGCGCCAAATCAAGGGTTTCTCGGGATAAAAGTGACGCGATAGCGTAAATTTCCCCGGCTTTCCGGGGATTTTTGCCGTTGAGCAGCCTCCGAGCCCTTGCAATTGCTGCGATTCGGGCTCACCGTCCGCGAGCACTGGGCGCCGGGATTCGATCTCAGCCCGCGGGAAACCGAGTCCAGCGGGCTCCGGCAATCGGTGAAAGGAACAAAAAGGAACAGGCCATGGTCAATAAATTGGAATTGGTCGAACACGTCGCCGCCGCAACCGACACCTCCAAGGCCGCCGCAGCGGCGGCGCTCGACGCGGTTCTCGAGGGGATCACCAAGGCTCTCAAGAAGGGCGAGGAAGTCCGGCTGGTGGGCTTTGGGACCTTTTCCGTAAAGAAGCGCGCCGCGGGCAAGGGACGCAATCCCGCCACCGGCGAAGAGATCAAGATTCCGGCTTCCAAGAGCGCCCGTTTCAAGTCCGGCGCCACTCTCAAGGCCGCTCTCAACAAGAAATAACGCCGCTTTCGCTTTCGAGGCCTGGTCGAATAGTCTCGCGAGGTTCCGCCGCCGGGGGCGCCGCCTTCGGCGGCCCTTGGCGAGATCCAGACTTGCTTTTGTCCGCCGGCATCCGATAAGTCTCTTGGGCGCGGAACGCGCGACGGGCGGTTAGCTCAGTTGGTAGAGCATCTCGTTTACACCGAGAGGGTCGGCGGTTCGAGCCCGTCACCGCCCACCATGGCCGCGAGCGAAAGCCGCTTAAGCACTAAGATTGCACGCGACCGGCGAGGATGCGGCGAGAAGGGGCATGGGAAAGTTTTTTATCGAAATTTACCGCCCGCTCGCTCTGGCGTTTTTGCTGATGCTGGGATTCTCCGCTCAGGCCGAAGCCATGAATTTCGAGGTCGTGACCCTCGGCGGCCGGCACTGCGGAGCCCACTGCCCTCAAGTCATCTCTGCGGAGGGCGAGATCGGCGAAGGAAGCCCTGAGGAGTTCCTCCGCTTCGTCCGGGAAAACATCGGAGGAGGCGAACTTCACGGCATCGTGCTGCTCGACTCGCCGGGGGGACGCGTCGCTGCCTCCATGGAACTGGGCCAGACCATCCGCAGCCTCGGCATGGCCGTCGTCGTCGCGAGGCCGGGACCTTCGACCGCCCAGAATGGAGATCTGTTCTCCGGGCGATGCTATTCCGCCTGCGTCTATGCCTTGATGGGCGGGCGCAAGCGCGTAATCCCGCCGCAGAGCCGCGTCGGCGTGCATCGCATGTTCAACTATACGACGAGCTTCGACCTGGCGGCGGGGGGCTTCGTGCGTGAGCGCTATCTCGACGACGGGGACATGCGCGACAAGCTGGCGCGCTACAGCTCGATGATGGGCGTCAGCCCCAGCCTGATCAACCTCGCCGAACACACGTCGCCCGACCGCATTCACGTGCTGACCAGAGCTGAAATCTCGCGCTGGCGGCTCGGCTCCCAGAAACTGTAGCCCCCGACCCCCAGGAGCGTTTTCTGCACGAAAAGCGGGTTTCCGCTTTTCGCCGAAATGCGCTAATCCAAAATCGGCGCTTACGGCGCCTAAAACATTTAAGGCGAAACGTCCATGAAGCACATCCTCGACGGACTCGAAAAGCGGCGCGACTCGGCGCGCCTCGGCGGCGGCCACAAGCGTATCGAAGCGCAGCATGGACGCGGCAAGCTGACCGCGCGCGAGCGCATCGAGCTCTTGCTCGACACCGGCTCTTTCGAGGAATTCGACATGTTCGTGCAGCATCGCTGCACCGACTTCGGGATGGACAGCGGCGAAAAAATCCCCGGCGACGGCGTCGTCACCGGATGGGGCACCGTCAACGGACGCGCCGTCTTCGTCTTCGCCAAGGACTTTACGGTTTTCGGCGGCTCGCTTTCCGAGACCCATGCGCAGAAAATCACCAAGCTCCAGGATATGGCGCTCAAGAATCGGGCTCCGATCATCGGATTGTTCGACGCCGGCGGCGCCCGCATCCAGGAGGGCGTCGCGGCGCTCGGCGGCTATGGCGAGGTGTTCCAGCGCAATGTGCTGGCGTCCGGCGTCATTCCCCAGATCTCCGTCATCATGGGCCCCTGCGCCGGCGGCGACGTCTATTCGCCCGCGATGACCGACTTCATCTTCATGGTCCGCGACACCAGCTATATGTTCGTCACCGGCCCGGACGTGGTCAAGACGGTCACCAACGAGACCGTGACCGCCGAAGAGCTCGGCGGCGCCTCGGTCCACACCACGAAAAGCTCGATCGCCGACCGCGCTTACGACAATGACGTCGAGGCGCTGCTCCAGATGCGGCGGCTGATCGATTTCCTGCCCTCGTCCAATACCGACGAAATCCCCGACTGGCCCAGCTTCGACGATTCGGACCGGCTGGACATGTCGCTGGATACGCTCGTTCCCGACAATCCCAACAAGCCCTACGATATGAAGGAGCTGATCTCCAAGATCGTGGACGAAGGGGATTTCTTCGAGCTGCAGGATGCGCACGCAAAGAACATCGTGATCGGCTTCGGCCGCATCGAGGGCCGCACGGTCGGTTTCGTGGCGAACCAGCCCATGGTGCTCGCCGGCGTCCTCGATATCGACGCTTCCAAGAAGGCCGCACGCTTCGTCCGCTTCTGCGACTGCTTCAACATTCCGATCGTGACGCTGGTCGACGTGCCCGGCTTCCTTCCCGGAACGGCGCAGGAATATGGCGGGCTCATCAAGCACGGGGCCAAGCTGCTCTTCGCCTATGCCGAGGCCACCGTTCCGAAAGTGACCCTGATCACGCGCAAGGCCTTCGGCGGCGCCTATGACGTCATGGCCTCGAAGCATCTGCGCGGCGATATGAACTACGCCTGGCCTTCGGCGCAGATCGCCGTGATGGGCGCCAAGGGCGCGGTCGAGATCATTTTCCGCTCCGACATCGGCGATCCCGAGAAGATCGCCCTTCGGACCAAGGAATATGAGGACCGCTTCCTTTCGCCTTTCGTCGCGGCCGAGCGCGGTTATATCGACGAAGTGATCATGCCGAACGCCACGCGCCGACGCCTCGCCCGCGCGCTCGCGCTGCTACGGCACAAGAAGCTCGAAAACCCCTGGAAGAAGCACGACAACATCCCGCTTTGACGAAAGCTGCGCGGGAAACGCCCAAGGCCGTCGGGTGTTACAGGGCCAGAAAATCGCCCTGCCCCGCCTCCCGGCGCCCCGGCCCGTCGAAGACTGACGGAGTAACGCATCTCTCCCAAGAGCCGCCCTGGCCAAGACAAGCCCGGCCACGGCGGCTCTGAAGACTTCGAAATATCCGCACGCGGTAGCTGCCACGGGGAAGGAACAGCCCGCGCCCGGTTATCCACCCGCTGGGCCGAATCCCGGGCTGATTTTCACTTCTTCAGGGGTTTCGGCTTCGGCGCCTTGGCTTCGGCTTTTTGCGCAGGCTTGGAAGCAAGCGGGCATTGGGTCGTGGGTTTGAAAGTCACGGTCAAAACCCCGCACGTCACATCCACCTGCTTCGAGTTTGGATCGGATGGCGAACTTCCCCCGCTCGTCCCATTGGGGCTGGCCGTATTCGTGGGGGAGGAAGACGATTGTTTTGCTTTCGCCGCAGAAGCCAGAATGCTGACGAGCGCCGATTCTGGAGTGCCCGCCGCAGCATAGGCGCCGCTGCCCAGTTGATAAAACATTAACCACCGCAGCAGACTGCCTCAAAAACGCCACATTTTGAAAAATTGTTCACGCAGGCAAGGGTTTTTCCCGCCTTCAACAGCCTTCCTACCAAGGAGTTTGTCTCAAAAGCGCCAGAGCTGATCGCCCAGGCCCCAATCGCCCGCAGCGCGTCACACATTTCCTGCGCGGACCAATATTGAGGCGCGCCTTTTGGAAGGCGGCGTTGCCTAAAACATGCTGGGTCTTCGAGAAACAGCGCGCACAATCAGTGCGTTCAAGCGCGGGCGCCGGGTTTCCCGCAACTCGCGCGCAAACCGGTCCGATAGCCCCGCCAACCCAGCCGCTGCATCAAAATGCGATAATCCGCATCATTTTGCGGCAGCCTGCACAATTCGAATGACACAGCCCAGATTTTGTCATATTGTGCGCTCGCCATGTAGATTGGGTAACGTTCGAACGCCAAAGTCGAGCGATTTACCGCCCAGCTACGGTCCAAGTCAGGGAGGACGCCGGTTTTAAGCGACCGCAAAGGTTCCTGCACGAACCTGCGGTAGTGGCATCAGGGGCGCTAAGACCTCGAGCCACTCACGTCACGACCGGTTAAGGACGGGTAGCAAAGAGTGGGGAGAGGCGAGTCGCCGTCCCCGCTCTTTGTGTTTGTAGGGCTACGATAGAGACCTCCACTCATCTGATAGATAAACACGATGCTCCCTCGGGGCATCATGCGCAATGCGTCAGAACGCCACAAGAATCATAGCGAAAACGCCGAATTTCCGGGTCCGATGCACTTTTCTTGCTTCGCCGCTCCGGCGCTTGACGCAACCGACAACCGTTCCTAGGTTCCAGACCGATGCATGAGGAACTTTCCAGATGACCACCCATAAAATTACCGACGCCAGCTTCGAGTCAGACGTGTTGAAAGCGACGGTGCCGGTCGTCGTAGACTTCTGGGCCGAATGGTGCGGCCCGTGCCGCCTTATCGCGCCCGCGTTGGAGGAAATCGCCGCCGAGCTCGGCGACAAGGTGAAGGTGGTCAAGCTGAATATCGACGAGAATCCGAACGTCGCTGGCAAGCTCGGAATCCGTTCGATTCCCACCCTCATCGTGTTCAAAGACGGCAAGGCGGCGGCGCAGAAGGTCGGCGCTGCGCCGAAGGGCGAGCTGATGCGGTGGATTTCCTCCGCGCTGTGAAGCCAGGAAGGCGCAAGATTTTCCATCGCCAGCGCCCCAACGCGCTGGCGATGCTGTTTTTGAACCGCGACTGGAGGTCGCTCGGCGAGTGAGCTCCCAGCTTCGCAGCAACGGTCTGCGATCTTTTCCTGGATTTGAAGAGTAAGCCCCCCGCAAACCAGGGGCTTCAACGCGCTTGAGAGCGTTCGGTTTAAACGCGTTCGAACGCACTCCAAATCTCATTGACGGAGCATGTTCTTTTCCAAAAACCGCTTCGCACTTTTTGGGAACATGCTCTAAAAAGGGAGCCGCCACCGATGAGGCGGTGGCCTCCCTTTGGATTTGAAAAGCCTCGCATCGCACCAGCGTTCATGGCTCGCCTCGGATACGATCGCGACGCGGGCTTCCATGTGGTCCTTTTTGCCGGCCTCATCCCAGCCGATAAACCAAGGTTCCGGGGATCAAGCGAAAACCTTACTGACAACCTGCAGCAGCCAACCAATCGGATAGAGCGCCTCTATTCGTATATTGCCCGTCAGATCCCAGAGTATATACAGAGTTGGATGTCGTAGCGGGAATATTGCCGGAAGCCAGATTGCCGGAAGAAACTCCGACGTATATCTGATCATGTTGGTAGTATATATAGGTATAAGGCCATTTATATTTAGGCGTCGTCAATCGATCATACCACCGAGACGGCGGAGAGACGAAATTAGGCCCGGCCCAACTGAAAAAGCATTGAAAAACGCCTTCGACAGCCATAGCGGACGGGATGCTGGCGGCAAATTGGGTCGGCGTCTCACCTGTAGCTTTCAGGCCAATGAAACCATTTGCTGCATCGTAAAAATAAGTGAACCCCTGCAAAAAGCGAACGGTAGCGTTCAAAAAAGACGCGCCGTTGCGCTCGACCGACACAGCGTACGGCGAAACGGGATTGCCGTTTTGAGCCCCGTTATTCGGGCCGACAGTATATTGGAATGAAGCTACCGGCGAAGTTCCATTCGAAAAAGAAACCCTGACACTGGTTCCGCTGACGGCGCAACTGGGCGGCGTCGACCCATTGCATTCGGCGCCTGTGGGCCCCGTTCCTACTTGCGGCGTCACTCCTATGGGTGGGGTCAAGAAACCTGTCGTAACGCCGGTATCGAACAATATGCCGGCGCTTCCCGAGGTTCCGTTGACCGTGATCGTTCCCCGCGCATGCTGCCAATCGGTCAGCACATTTGCAGATGCAGGGGCAATTTGCCATTGGGCGGCGTTCGGCGCCAATAGCGGCTCCAGTTTGATCAGGCTAAAACCTTGCGTATTGCTTGACGTCAGGCCGATCTGCACACCTTGCGTCGATAAAATATAACCAGGAGAAGGCACTGAAGTCTCCCCTGTTACACTGGTTACATTCAAAAAAGCGTTCTTATCAGGCGTTCCTTGAGGCTGTCCTGCCCCTCCAGAAAAACCAATACCAAAATAATGCGTATCAGCTGCAGCAGGAAGGTTATTTGGATCGCAAATTCTTGAATCCGGCAGGCAAGAAACCTTGGTTACCGCCATAACAGGCACCGTCGAACTCGCAACAACGGTGTTCGAAGCGCCGTATAAGTTAATCGTAGTCTCATACCAATCGCCGGTGAATTGAAAACCGCTGCTGGTGAGCGTTTCGCTCCCGGGACCAACAAAACTCGGATCCAATGTCCCGTTTGTCGGCGGAGTGAAATAAGAACTTCCTACGATAATTCCTGTTGAACCGGTGTCCATCGTGACAATGAACGTCGGGTGAACGTCGGTAGCATTGGGACTGTTGAACCCGACCGTGATTTGAGGGCTGACATATTTTGACGGATCTCCGACCTGGGTTGCGTTCGCAAACGGAACCCAAACGCTCGGACCGCTCGGATAAGGCGGCCCGCCGTCGGCTCTCGCGGTCAAGGAATGAACCGCGCTTACCGACAAAATAACTGCATGAACGATGGTGCGTGAAATAGTGGTCATTTTATCCTCCACTAACTGCGCTTCGCGCCGTTATCAAAGGGGGCGTCATAAACTAGGATTTCGCCGTACAGCGCCGCTCCGCCTGGAAATTTCCTTGAGTTTTGAATTGTTGACAAGACGGCGCCGTAACGCAGGGTCCGCTCCGCCGATCCTGGCGAAGCGCCTTCAAATCGGCGACGGCTTTTTCCGGCTCCGCCTTCCCCCGCCCGAAAAAGCCCGCCGCGCCTTCGAGCGGCGGACTCTTTTACGTCGGAACAGGGCGCCGGTGAACGTCGAAGCGCTGAGCCAGTTCGGTCCTACGCCGCCTCGAAAGCCTCGTCGCGCGCGAAGTCGAGACCGCGGAATATCGCGCAACGCCGGAAGGCGTCCATATCCGCTTTCACCTGCTTCTGATGGCAGAATTTCGCGACGAGCTTCGCCAAGCCCTTGATGTCGCGTCCGCTCGCCTGCGGAAAGGCCGAGACCAGCTCGTTTATGAGCGAATGCGACAGTTCTAGATCGAACTGCTCCGACATGACGCTCCAGATGCGCCGCCGCGCTTCCGCGTCCGGCGGATAATATTTGATCAGCGCTATGCAGCGGGAGACGATCGCCTCGTCGATGTCGTCGACGCGATTGGTCGTCAGGAACAGCAGGCCGTTGAAATATTCCAGAACGCGCAGGAACACGCCGACGACCGCATTCATGGCGATATTGTCGTCGCGCCGCTTGATATAGACGTCCGCTTCGTCGATCAGCATGACCGCGCCCCAGCGCTGGGCGCGGGTGAGAATATCTTTCAGCGCCGTCTCCATGGTCGACACATTCAGCCCGAGCTGGCCGGAATGAACGCGATACAGAGGGCGCTGGATGATTTCCGAATAGACTTCCGCCGTCAGGGTTTTGCCGACGCCGGGCGGCCCGGCGCAGAGCACCGTGGTCCCGCCGGATTTCCCGGCCACGATATCATCCATCAGCACATCCATCTCGGCGGTCAGAATGTCGATGAGATCGGTCTGCTCGGGAGGCAGCACCAGCTTCTTCTTGAGCTCGGGCTGATAGCGGTAAAGCGCCAGTTCGTCGACATGCACCCAGACATGGTGATGCAGATCGAGGTGAAACATCAGTATGTACGGATGCACGGGGACTCGTATGAAGAGGTCCTTGGGCAGCTCGCCCGCGAGCTCGGCGACCTCGTCTTCAGCCGCGAAACGGTTGCTCTTCGAGGCCTTGCGCAGGAAGTGCCCAAGCACGTCGCCGGGGGTCTCCAGAGTGAGGCTGCGGGCTGAGAGAATCGCCTCGTCGTTCACCAGCCGGGCGTCGCCGCCGCTGGTCGAAAGCACCACCACATCCTTTCGCGCCCAGTCGGTGTCGCGATGGGACGCGTTGGGGTCCTCGGCATGGAAGCCCGTGCCCTTCCCGGTGAACTGGCCGCCGTAGCGCCCGCGCCAGTCGAAATAGATTTCCGATGCGGCGTCGAAGGCTTCGAGCAGCGCCGGCGTCTCCCGCAGATAGCCTTTCCCGGCCAGTATCTCGCTGATGGTGCGCCCGGCGATGTCGCCCGCCACGATGCGTATGGCGCTGCTCTGCAGCACGCCCTTGGCGTTGGCCTTGAGTTCGATCAGAATCTTGCCGGCCTCGTCGTTCGACGCCGGCACGTAATCGAAGCGCGTGATGACATAAGGAAGAGGCTTGCTCGCGATGCTCGCGGTGAACAGCCAGCCCCGGATGGCGTTCGCGGCGAGATGCCTGACCAGCGCTGGAAAGGCGTCCTCGAGCTCGCCCGCCGCATATCTTTTTTCGCCGGCCAGCAACGCCGCGCGCAGGGTCGAAAGCTGGGCGGCCTTGGCCCGCATGTCCGGTCCCGCCAGACGATAGCGCTCCTCCAGGAAATCCAGCTCCTGCGCAGAAAGATGCGCAAAATCGACCTCGATGCGATCGCTGAACCGCAACTGATCGGCCAACCCCGAATGAGCGGGGAATTTTTCGATCAGCGCTTCCACATGCGCCCGTTCGATTTGAATGTTCATCGCCGCATCCGTCTTTCTCGAGGATAAGGTGGCAAAGTCAGAATGCGCGCGTCCTCGACCGCTGCGCCCACGGTGAAATGGTAGACATCCTGAAAGGCGCTCTGTTCGGGGCCGAGGCCGAGCAGCCCGTGGACCTCGTCGTCGAAGAAGCAGCCTATGCCGGTTCCCGAAAATCCATGGGCGGCGGCGCCGAGATACAACGCCTGGCCGATGAGCCCGGCCTCCCAATGCAGGCGGCGGTATCCGAAGCCGCCCTCGGCCGTGACGACGGCGTCGAAATCGGAGATCATCGCCAGGCTGAAACACCCCTTCCCGCCAATGGGCTGCAGGCAGGAAAGCCGCGTCCCCTCTCGCTCGACGCTTCCCGATTGCAATCGGATCAGGGACAGACCGCCGAAATCGACCGGCGCGCGCTGGAGAGACGGAGAACCGGCGGCGAGCAGCCGATCGCCCAGAGAGGCGTTGCGGGGATAGAGATATAGTCCGGGCTCGAGCCCTTCGACCCGGTGCACGAACAACAGCAGAGCGAGCGCCGGCGTCCAGGGAAAGGCGGAGAGCAACGGCGCGGCTCCCGGAGCGGTCGCGGCGAGCATCGCGCAGAAGGCGTCCTTGGGAAGGATGGAAGTTCCGTCGAAGCGCTGGGCGCTCCGACGCGTGCGAACCACATCCGCGATGGAACGGGCGCCCGCCTCCGGAGCCGCAGACGGGCCAGCCGGCGGCTGGATCAGCGGCCGGCTGCGCGGCTTGCGGCAAAGCCTGAACGCGAGATCCACCAGCGGCCAGCCGTCATGGTCCTCGCTGAGCCGGTTGGCCTCGCCGAACCATTGCCTCCCGGCGGCCGCAAGGGATTCTATTTCGGGAAGGCTCGCGGAACTCTCGCCGGTTTCCACCCATGCCAGAAGCTCGGGATGTTCCGGCTCGCGTCGATGTGCGGCGTCGGCGCGAGCAAGGCCCAATAGCGCGCTTATCTCGTCGTCCGAGGGATAAGAGAGCGCGCGCAGGCGCCACCCCAGCGCAGCCGCGCTCTGGGCCGCAGCGCCCATGGCGTGGCCGGCGTCGAGCTGGCAATAGCGAAAGGCGCGCTCGCCATATTTCCAGGCCTCACGCCAGGGGATCGAGGTCAGGCCGAGAAGAAAGCCGCCCGAAGGCGCCGCCGCCGCGCCGTCGAAAGCCGCCCGCGTCTCCAGCGCGTGCTCCTGCGGCGCGTAATGATAGACCGCAGGGCGATCCGAAACGCCCTCGACGGCGTTCATTACGATCCAGCTTTCGGTGGGATGCAGATTGCCGCTCGAAGGATTGTTGCGCAGCGCCCAGGTCGAGCCCTCCACGCTTTTCCACGCGCTGAGGCCGAAGGCGAGTTCGAAGAAAAGGCCCAGCGAGTCGGCGTCGAGCTTTTCCGGCCTTTGCGCCGGCCCCGGAAAGGACGGACCGCCGTCGCCGTCCGAAAGCGGCAGCTCCAAAAGCGGCGCGCCTTCAAACCGACGGTAAGGCGAGGGCTGCGAGGTCCAATCCAGAAAAGCCGGACCGAGGGCGTAGCGGTTGGGCGCATGTTTGGTGCGCTGGTGATAGCCGCGGATATCCTGCGGCAGTCCATCATTGTCCTGATTGGTCATGATTGCTGCGGGCTCATCGATAGCCCTCCTCCGCCAGCACCTGCCGCACCGCGGGGCGCGTGCGCATCAGCTGGTAGTGAGCGAGGCAATTTGGAGGAAGCGGGATGCCGGTCTTGTCGGCCCAGAACGCGACATAGAACAGGGCGGGATCGGCTATGGAGAAATCCCCCGCCACATAGCCGCTGGCGGGAATGCGGACGTCGAGCTCCGCGAAGGCCTCGGCGACGATCTTGCGGCCCTCATTCCGGATCTCTTCGACGCCGGCGCGTTTCGAGACATATCGTTCGGGCGTGAACACGCGGCGGAATCCTTCGCCGTGAATGTGTCGCGTGCAAAAGCCGAGCGTCTCGAACGCCATTTCGGCAGCCTTGGGGTCGGAAGGCGCCAGCTTGCGGCGTGGATAGGCTTCCGCCAGCCATGTCGCGATCGACACGAAATCCGTCAGGGCGGAGCCGTCGTCGCGAACCAGTGTCGGTATTGTTCCATTGGGGTTGATGGCGAGATATTCGGGCTTGAGGTGATCTCCTTTGGGGAGATTGACGATATAAGCCTCGAAAACCAGGCCGATTTCCTCGAGCAGTATATGTATGCCCGTCGAGCATGATCCCGGGGCCATGTAGAACTTCATCCGCCGCGCCTCGTCCTTTGATGAAACGAGGCCTGGGTGGCAATTCGGGCGCCAGATAAGCACATTAATATGCGCCGGCGTTTCGCGCGGGCGACGCGCGCCCGGCGTTGCTACGCCCGCCGCGTCCTTTTTTGCATCGCACAATGGCGCCCCAAGCAGAACGAATATTGCGGCATGTTGTATTTTTACAACAGGCGCGGCTTTAGCCCAAAAATGAAATATAAGCACCTGCATAGAAAGCATATTTGATTTTTAAAGAAGCAGGATATTCATCAGTTTCTACGATGGTTGATTGATACTAATCAAGTTCACCCGAATGTTGCTTTTTTCCGCCCTTTTTCGATCACATCGTCCCGTTAGCGCAAGCTGTGCGACGGCCTTCTCGGTCGAGCGCGCCGGAACATTCCGGCCTTACGCCAAAGGGGAGAAGCCTGATGATCAAAAAGACTTTCGCATTCGCAGCTCTACTGGCGTCGACATTCCCTGCGCATTCGGAAATATGGACCGGAAAGGCTTCCTACTATGGACTGAAAGGCCGGACAGCCAGCGGCAGCCGCGTCGGCGGCTTCACCGCCGCCCATCGCAGCCTGCCATTCGGTTCGAAGGCCCGGGTCACCAATCTGCACAACAACCGCTCTGTGGTGGTGACGATCAACGACCGTGGACCTTTCACCGGCGGACGCATCATCGATGTTTCGACCTCGGCGGCCGATCACCTCGGCTTTCGTTCGGCCGGTGTCGCCAAGGTGCGGGTCGAAGCGCTGCGTTGACGAGAACGCCGCCGGCGCCGAGCGGATTCTCTCGAAAGTCTGCAAACTTTCTCGGATTCGCGCGACGCCCCGGCATGGCCGCCGCCGGGCAAAATGCTAACAATAGGTTGAAATGAAGAACAGTTTTGATTGCGCGGGCTTAGGTAAATCTTAAAGCGACCCCGCTATAAAGACGCTACCTCGTGTTGAGTATGTGAGTAGCGATATGACAGAGACGTATCGTCCGCGCGCCAAGTATGTCATCGGCCCCGATGGCAGTCCCCTGACCATCGCCGACCTGCCTCCGGTCACGACGCGGCGCTGGGTCATTCGCCGGAAGGCGGAGGTAGTCGCCGCCGTTCGGGGCGGACTTCTTTCCCTGGATGAAGCCTGCAGTCGCTATACTTTGACGGTCGATGAGTTTCTGAGCTGGCAGATGTCGATAGACCAGCATGGACTCGCCGGTTTGCGCACCACGCGGCTGCAACAATACCGCGCCTGAACCGTCTGTTTTCCCCTGTGCAAAGCCGGCTCCTTCGCCAGGGGTCGGCTTTTGCCGTTTGGTCTTTGAAGCCGGCCATGGCGGTGAGCCGCCATCTCGACTGAACAGTTTTCGCGTGATTGCGAGCGCAGGGAAGATCCAGGGCCGCGACAGTCTTTCTCGGTCCCTGCGCTCCGCACGACGACAGCGCGAAGCTCATTCAATCCGCCCGAAACTTCGGGCGCTGCATTTAGGGCCTGTTGAGAATCAGGATTCCCATTTTGGTGGAAGGATGATTCAAGCTCCGAAAGGAGTTTGCAATGCCCCGATTCTGTCTGACGGACGGCCAATGGTCGAAGCTGGAGCCCTTTTGTCTTGGCAAGCCCTCCGATCCCGGCCGGACCGGGAGCGATGGGCGATTGTTTTTAGAGGCGATCTTGTGGATTGCGCGCACGGGCAGCCCCTGGCGCGATCTGCCTCCCGCCTTCGGCAAGTGGAACACCGTGTTCAAACGCTTTCGCGATTGGGTGAAGGCCGATGTGTTCAAGCGGATGTTTGACGCCGTGTCGGACGATCCAGACATGGAATACGCCATGATCGACGCCACCATCGTCAAGGTCCACCGCCATGGACAGGGCGCAAAAGGGGGACTCAGGGCCAGGCCATAGGCAAATCCAAAGGCGGCTGGACCACCAAAATCCTCGCGCTCACCGACGCGCTCGGCAATTTGGTCCGCTTCGTTCTGCTGCCGGGGCAACGCTTCGACACGGTCGGCGTCGCGCCTTTGATCGAGGGCGTCGAATTTGGCGCGCTGCTCGCCGACAAGGCCTTCGACAGCGACTGGATCGTCGCCGAACTGAACGAGCGCGGCGCGCAAATCGTCATCTCCCAACATCCAAGACGAAACGCGCCTCTCGCCATCGACATCGAGCTTTACAAAGCCCGTCACCTCATCGAAAACTTCTTCGGCAAACTCAAGGAGTTCAAGCGGATCGCCCTGCGCGCCGACAAAACCGATCAAAGCTTCACAGCCATGATCCGCCTCGCCGCCGCGCTCATCAATTCGCGATGAATCTCAACAAGCCCTAGAGCGCGTTCGTTTTAAACGCAGTCGAGCGCGCGCCAGATCTCAGTGACGGTGCATGTTCTTTTCCAAAAGCCGTTTCGACTTTTCGGGAACATGCTCCAGAGGCGGAACGCGCGTTCTACCGCGAAACCCCTGTCGGCTTTCGCCGCGACGCGCCTAATCCACTTCTTCCTTTCGCATCGCAGCGTCGGCCCGACGCGCGTCCCGCATGACCTGGGCCAGTCTTCCCCGCTCGAAAACCACGACGACGACGAGGGCGATGAGCAGCGGGATGATGAGGTAGAAAAGCCGCCATACCAGCAGAGCCGCCAGGACTTTGACCCGGGCGACGTCGGGCATCAGCTTGATGAAGAGCAGTTCGAACACCCCGAGCCCGCCCGGAGCATGGGATACCAGCGCGGCCGAGAAGGACAGGATGAAGGCGCCCAGCACGACCAGATAGCCGGGATTTCCCTGCTCCGGCAGCGCGAAATAAATGATGCTGGCCGAACCGATCAGCTCCAGCGGCGCCGCGAAAAGCTGCTGCTTCATGACCTCGGGGCGCGGATACAGGACTTCCAGGCTGCCGATTTTCAGCGGCTTGAAATGCATCAGCGAGCCGATGATGTAGAGCGCGACCCCGCCGAGGCAGGCAAGGCCGACAGCGCGCGCTGCGTGCGGATGGGTGAACACATCGGGCAGGAAGCCCGAAAGCCTCTGCATCAAATCCGGGTCGTAGGTCAGCAGCAATCCGCCGAGGAGCACATTGCCGAAGCCGAAGGTGTAGGAGCACAGCACGACCAGAACGGCCACCTGGGCCGCGGTCAGCCCCTTGGTGGAATAGGCGCGGTACCGAACCATCGCGCCCGAAAACACGCTCGCGCCGATATTGTGGGAGAGCGCATAGGTGGTGAAGGAGCACAGCGAAATAAACACCCAGGAAATGTGTTTTACGCCCAAGTGCAGCAGCGCGATACGGTCGTACCAGGCGAGCGCTATATAGGCGAGCAGAGAGCCCGCGCCCGCCAGGAGGTAGTTCTGCACGGATATCGACCGCAGCGCGGACCAGACCTCGGAGCCGACGGATTCGCCCCGGAACTCGTGATAGAGCAGATAAAACGAGCCCACGACCGCGCAAAGGCCGAGCGCCGGCCAGAGATATTCGAGTTTCTTTTTCATGCGGCCAACCAGGTTTAGGCGCCAGCTCGCAAGCGTGGATCAGGCTGGCCGGGAGATGCGGCTTTCCCTCGCACAGCGCGGCCTCCCTCGCAAGCCCCTTGCGGAAATTGCGCGTTCGACTAGGTTTCCGCTCGCGTCTCTCCAGAGGCCGCGCTTTAGGGCGCGGCTCATCCAAGGTTCGTGGAGCTTCCGCGACAAGGACGCGCGCTTTGGTCTTCGGCGATTTTCATCGTCGCTCGAGGCGCCCCATGCGGGCGCAAGGACGGCAGGAACGGCAGGCATGAATATCGCGCGACGCATTCGCGGACTCATTCTCTCTCCCAAGGAAGAATGGGAGATCATCGAGGCCGAGGATAAGAGCGTTCTCGATCTCTATCGCGAATACATCGTTTATCTCGCGTTGATTCCGCCCTTCGCCAGCTGTCTCAGCGCGTATTTTTTCGGCGTTCCGCGGGCGGCCGCGCATGGCGTGGAGCAAATTTCGCTCACAGGCGGACTGGTGCGCGCCGGTTTCCAGTATCTGCTCAGCCTGCCGATGCTTTATCTGGTGGCCTTCGTCATTTCGATGATCGCCCCCTATTTCGACGGCAAGACGGACGACAAGCGGGCGCTCACGCTCGCCGCCTATTCCTACACGCCCGCATGGCTGGCTTCCGCCTTCGGCCTCATTCCCGGGCTGCGATGGGTCGACATCGTGGGCTTTTACGGCCTTTATGTCTTTTATTACGGCCTGCCGCGCATGATGAAATGCCCCAGGGACCACGCGGACGTCCTGTCCTTGACTGTTCTGGTGCTTTCGGTCGCGACCAGCGCGCTTCACGCCTGGATCGTCCGCCTCGCGGTTCCGTGGACGGCGTTTACGAATTAGAGCGTTTCCAGCCGAAGTGGACGCCGGTTCGGCGTGGGAAACGCGTCAAAACAGAAATTTTTGAATGTTTTCATGTTTTTAATGAAACATGAAAACACTCTAACTGCGGTTTTGGCTCCAGCGGTCGGCGGCCTCGTCGTCGCAGGCCTTGGCCTCGACCCAGTCTCCCGGACGACCGTCGGCGCGGTGCTCCTTCTTCCAGAAAGGGGCGCGTGTTTTAAGAAAATCCATCAGGAATTCGGCCGCCTGGAAGGCTTCGCCGCGATGGCTCGCCGCGACGACGACCAGGACGATCTTTTCTCCCGGCCGGATCAGGCCGTAGCGGTGGATGATGGTCAGTCCCTGCAAGGGCCAGCGGGCGAGCGCCTCGCCGGCGACCGCCGCTATCTCCTGCTCCGCCATGCCGGGATAATGTTCGAGCTCGAGCGCATCGAGCGTTCCGGCCTCGTCGCGGCACAATCCGGTAAAGGAGACGAGGGCGCCGATGTCGCGCCGCCCTTCGATCAGCAAGGCTTCTTCGCGCGCTGCATCGAAAGGTTCGGACGTCACGCGCACTTCAGGCGCGGGCATTTTCATCCCCCCGTCATGGGCGGGAAAAAAGCCACCTCCCGCGCGGCGGAGATCGGCGAATCCGGGCGCGCATGAGCCTTGTCGATGGCGGCCCTGATGGTTTTCGAATTGGCGAAAGCCGCCGCATAGCCTTCGCCGCGGCCGGCCAGCCAGTCGATGAGCTGCGCGACCGTGGCCACTTCGGCCGGCGGGTCGATGTCTTCCTCGGTAACCCCGATTCTCTCGCGCACCGAGGCGAAATAGACCGCGCGCATCACTCCTCGTCCCCGAAATGCGGCCATCCGGCGATCAGATAGTCGGCGGCGGTATAGAGCGTGAGCACGGCCGCGATCCACAGCAGCACGGCGCCGATGGCGACGGTTCCCGGCAATACGACTTCACCGGCGGGACCGGCGATATAAAAGCCCAGCGCAAACATCTGCACGGTGGTCTTCCATTTCGCGACGGCGCTCACCGGCAAGGGCACCTTGAGGTCGGCGAGATATTCGCGCAGGCCGGAAACCAGGATCTCGCGGCACAGGATGATGATCGCGGCCCAGATGGTCCAGCCCGTAAGGGTCTGGTTGGCCGAGACGGCGAGGAGCGTGGTGGCGACCAGCAGCTTATCCGCGATGGGGTCGAGCATCTGCCCAAGGGGCGACTGCTGTTTCCATATCCTGGCCAGATAGCCGTCGAAGAAGTCGGTTATGCAGGCGACCGTGAAGACGCCGAGCGCAGCCCAGCGCATCCAATGCTCCTGCGGCCATTGCAAAAGCAGAGCGACGACAGGGACCGCCACTAACCTGCCGTAAGTGAGCAGGTTCGGCAGGGCGAGAGCGTGGCGCATGCGCCGTCTGGGAAAAGCCGTCTCGGACATGAGAAAAGGGAATAGGTCCGCCCCCGGCTTTGTCAATAGTAGAATAACTTTACCGCAGCGACCGGGATGGACCGAACAGGCGCGCGAGCCCCGGCGCGAAGGGGATAAAGACCGCGGCGAGACGCAAAAACGCGCGCCGGCCCAGCCGCCCCATGGCGGCTGGGCGGCGTGGCTCACCACAGCTTCAGGAACGAAAACGGACCCGGCTTCGCGGCCTTGGCGTCGAGGTTGCGGAGTTCCTCATAGGCCTGCCGCGCATTGGCGCGAAGCTCGAGCAGTTTCTCGTCCGGAACGGAAAAATCGATCACGGCTTCGCGGATCTCGCGACGGGCCGCGTCCAGCCGGTCCTGGGCAAAAGTTACAATGGCGTTGGCAGTCATGGTTTCTCCCAGAAAAAGGGCGCGTCGCGCATGGCCAGCCAGCCGGCCGCGCGCCCGAATGGTCGCTCACGCCCCTGCGGCATAAGCGCGCGCAAGAGCGTCAGATCGGGGAACGCTTAAACCAATTCCGCCGGCAATGAAACGGCCCGCAGCCGACGAGGCCGCAGGCCGCGCGGATTTTCGGCAAGGCTACGTATTTACCGTAAGCCATGGGTTAATCGAAGGTTTCACCACCCGCCGAAAAGCGCGGCGAAAGGGAAGGCCGCGACATCGGCCGCAGCCGCCACCGGCGCGGCGAGATCCCAGCCATACTGACGATCGGATGGATAGCTGTATCCGTATCCATGGACGGGAGTGCAGGTTCCGCAGGCGGTATAATGCCGATAGCGCCAATGCCGGACATAAGGCCTGCCGCAATAGGAGCGGTAATAGACCGGCGTCGTCGGGGAATCGGGCGCAATTTTCTCTGCGCTCAAGACGGTGATCGGCCCAGCGACCGCGGCGTCGGAGAAACTCGTCGCCGCCAGCGCCGTCAAGGCGACCGCGGCGAGGCCCGCAACTGAGAGCTTGCGCATTTCCACACTCCCTGAAGCGTCGCCGAAGCGGACCGAACCTACCCGTTCGAGACGCGTGATCCAGCAACCCGATCGCGAGTGAGAACGGCTGCGGCGACGTGAAGGAGCCAAACCGATGTCGTTTCACTTCAGTTCGAACAATCGCGCAACGCCTGATTGCGCGCAACCCCACCTAGCGCAGGCGCCGGAGTTTTGTAGCGACTGCTTTTCCCGGCGCAGTGGGGCCGAATGAACGCATTGCCTCAAAAGCTTGTAGATAAAGCGAATTCCAATTGGAGGCCTCGGAGGGAATCGAACCCCCGTACAAGGATTTGCAGTCCTCTGCGTAGCCACTCCGCCACGAGGCCTCTCGCCGAGTCGACGCCGACGCAGCGCCAGCGGCTATACAGGAGCCTTCGTCCGGGAGCAAGGCTGTCCGCGCGCCAAAATCCAATCACCCGCCGGCGCGCGGCGCGAGGCCCCGCCCGGACGCGGGTTCGCTCCGGTAAAATAAAAAAAGCCAAGCCTTTGCCGGCGCGCGACGCCCCCTTTTTGCAGGCGCGTCACCAAGCCCGATTTGACACCGGCGGCTCGCTTGACCATTTTCCCGGCCGGTCGCCTCCGCGGGCTCCGCTCCTGGCGGAACTTTTATTGCGGCTGGAGGCGAACCTCTGAGGATGGGCTGAAATGAACGTCGTCATTGTCGAATCGGCGACCAAGGCTGAAACGATCAATAAATATCTCGGCCGGGATTACAGCGTGATCGCCTGCTACGGCCACGTCCGCGACCTTCCGCCGAAGGACGGGTCGGTCGATCCCGAAGACGACTTCGCCATGATCTGGGAGATGGACGCCAAGGGCGCCAAGCGCGTGGCGGCGATCGCGGAACAGGTGAAAAAGGCCGACAGGGTCATCCTGGCGACCGACCCGGATCGCGAAGGCGAGGCCATCTCCTGGCATCTGCTCGACATATTGAACAAGAAGCGCGCCTTGAAGGACAAGGCCATCGAGCGCGTCGTGTTCAACGCCGTCACCAAGGACGCCATCAAGGAGGCGATGGCCCATCCCCGCCAGATCGACCAGGCCCTGGTCGACGCCTATCTCGCGCGCCGGGCGCTGGATTATCTGGTCGGCTTCACCCTGTCTCCCGTGCTCTGGCGCAAGCTCCCCGGCGCGCGCTCGGCCGGCCGCGTCCAATCGGTGGCGCTGCGGCTGGTCTGCGACCGCGAGCTGGAGATCGAGAAATTCATCGCGCGCGAATATTGGTCGTTGGTCGCGCATCTGAAGACGCGGGCCGGAGAGCCCTTCACCGCCCGCCTCGTCGGCGCCGACGGCAAGAAGATCGCCCGCCTCGACATCGGCCAGGGCGAGGAGGCGCAGGCGTTCAAGAAGGCGCTCGACGCTGCGGGTTTCACCGTCCGCTCCGTGGAATCGAAGCCGGTGAAGCGCCATCCTTACGCGCCTTTCACCACCTCCACGCTGCAGCAGGAAGCCTCCCGCAAGCTCGGCCTCGCGCCCGCTCAAACCATGCGCATCGCGCAGCGCCTCTATGAAGGCGTGAACATCGGCGGCGAAACCGCCGGCCTCATCACCTATATGCGAACCGACGGCGTCGACATGGCTCCCGAGGCCGTGGCCAGCGTCCGCCGGGTGATCGCCAAGGAATATGGCGACCGCTTCGTCCCCAACGCCCCGCGCAAATACACGGCCAAGGCCAAGAACGCCCAGGAAGCCCATGAGGCGATCCGCCCCACCGACGCCTCCCGCCTGCCCAAGCATATCGCCAAATACCTCGAGGCCGATCAGGCGAGGCTCTATGAGCTGATCTGGGTGCGCACGATCGCGAGCCAGATGGAATCGGCCGAGCTCGAACGCACCACGGTCGAGATCGAGGCGAAGGCGGGTTCGCGCATTCTCGATTTGCGCGCCACCGGGCAGGTGGTGAGATTCGCCGGCTTCCTGGAGGTCTATCAGGAGGGGCGCGACGACGAGGCCGACGAGGACAGCGCCCGTCTTCCGGCGATGGCGGAAGGCGAGCCGGTCACAAAAGACAAGATCGACGCCACGCAGCATTTCACCGAGCCGCCGCCGCGCTTTACCGAGGCGACCCTGGTCAAGCGCATGGAGGAGCTCGGGATCGGTCGTCCCTCGACCTATGCCTCGACCCTCGCCGTGCTGCGCGAGCGAGACTATGTCCGGCTCGACAAGAAGCGCCTCGTGCCTGAAGACAAGGGCCGGCTGGTGGTGGCCTTTCTCGAGGCCTTCTTCACCCGCTACGTCGAATTCGACTTCACCGCCGATCTCGAGGAACAGCTCGACCGCGTCTCCAACAACGAGATCGACTGGAAGGCGGTTCTGCGGGATTTCTGGAAGGATTTCTCCGCCGCCGTCGACGGCACCAAGGAGTTGCGCACCACCCAGGTGCTCGACAGCCTGAACGACCTCCTGGGCCCGCATATTTTCCCGACCAAGGCCGACGGCGGCGACCCGCGCGCCTGCCCCTCCTGCTCCAACGGCAAGCTTTCGCTCAAGCTGGGGAAATACGGCGCCTTCATCGGCTGCTCGAATTATCCCGAGTGCCGCTATACCCGCACGCTGTCGCCGCCGACCGGCGACGCCGCCGAAAGCGCCCGCCCCGGCGTTAAAGTTCTGGGCCAGGACCCCGAAACCGGCGCGGAAATCACGCTGCGCGAGGGCCGTTTCGGGGCCTATGTGCAGGAAGGCGAACAGGAAGACGGCAACGAAAAGCCCCGGCGCTCCTCGCTGCCCAAGAACATCAAACCGGACGACCTCACGCTGCAGCAGGCGATCGCGCTCTTGTCGCTTCCCCGCGAGGTCGCCAAGCACCCGACCACGGGAGTGCCCATCGTCGCGGGTCTCGGCCGCTTCGGCCCCTATGTCCAGCACGGGAAGACCTACGCCAATATCGGCCGCGACGAAGACGTGCTCACGATCGGGGGCAATCGCGCGATCGATCTCATCATCGAGAAGGAATCGGGCGGCGGCGGCTCGCGCTTCGGACGCACGAGCGATCCGGGACGGGCGCTGGGAGATCACCCCGAGGGCGGCGCCGTCTCGGTGAAATCCGGGCGCTTCGGCCCCTATGTGAGCTGGGGCAAGGTCAACGCGACCCTGCCGAAAGGAACCGACGCCGCCTCCGTCACTCTGGAGCAGGCGATCGAAATGCTGGCGGCCAAAGCCGCGGGCGGCGGTGGCTCGGCGGGGGGCAAATCGCTGGGCGAGCACCCTGAGGGCGGCGCCATAACGGTCCGGGCCGGACGCTTCGGCCCCTATGTCAATCACGGCAAGGTCAACGCCACGCTGCCCAAGGGCATGACCATCGACGAGGTGACGCTCGACGAAGCGATCCGCCTCATCGAGGAAAAGGGCGGGCCGGTGAAGAAGAAAGCGCCGGCCAAAAAGAAGCCCGCCGCGAAGGCCGCCGCCAAGCCCAAAAAGGCGATCGAAGATAGCGACGAGACGCCCTTCGACGACGCAAAACCGATCAAGAAAGCGGCGACGAAAAAGGCTCCCGCCAAAAAAACGGCGACGAAAAAGGCGGCGGGGGGGTAGCTCCGCCGCGAAGAACAATCGGAGACTTTTCGTTCAAGCGAAAAGTCTCCCAAATTCCTTGTTCAAAGTGTTTTCCTCACGCGAAGCCGCTGTTTCATGAAGACGTTGGGGCCATGTCATTTGTCAAATATCCCCGCACGCCTCATCTGGTGGGTTCGCGTCTTCAACCCGGAGACGATACCAGCGGTCAGGTCGCGCTCAGCGACCTTAAAGGCGGCCTTCTCGTGTTCGAGGAAAAGCTCGACGGCGCCAACGCTGCGGTAAGCTTCGACGCTTCGGATCGCCTCCTTTTGCAATCGCGCGGCCATGTTCTTTCCGGCGGCCCGCGAGAGACGCAGTTCAATCTCTTCAAAGCATGGGCGCAGACGCATGAAAACTGGCTGCGCCGCCTGCTTCAACGCCGCTTCGTGATGTATGGCGAATGGTGCTTCGCAAAACACACCGTGTTCTACGATCTGCTGCCGCATTATTTTCACGAGTTCGATATTTACGACAAGGATCGCGAGATTTTCCTTTCGACGGCGCGTCGCCGTCAGATGCTCGCCGGGCTTCCCGTCATATCTGTTCCCGTCATGCATCGCGGACCCATGGCGAAGGGCGCGAAGATCGCCAGCCTCATTGCGCCGTCGCTCTACAAATCCATGCAATGGCGCGAGAACCTCGAAAAGGCTGCGCAAGGCGCGCGGCTGGACGCGGCGCGCATTCGCGCCGAGACGGAGAACAGCATTCTCGCCGAGGGGATTTATCTCAAGCACGAGAGCGAGGATACGGTCATCGGCCGCTACAAATATGTGCGCGCCGATTTCCATCAGGCGATCCTGGATTCCGGCTCGCATTGGCAGGACCGGCCGATCCTCCCCAACGGCCTGGCGCCGGAAGTCGATATTTTCGAAGGGGCCGACGCATGAGCTGGCTCGATCTTCTTTCGGAAGACAATTTGCGCTGGAACGAGATCGCCGCGCATCTGCCTTTCGCTTCGAGCATGGCGCATTGCCCGCAGGACAGCGTCCATCACGCCGAAGGCGATGTCTGGACTCATACGCGCATGGTGGTGGAGGCGCTGCACAGCGACGCCGAATATCAATCGCTCCCGACTGAAAGGCGGCGGACGCTGACGCTCGCCGCATTGCTCCATGATATCGGCAAGCCGCTGACGACCACGCATGAATGGGACGAGAAAGAACAGCGCGAACGCGTGCGCCAGCTCGGACATGCGCGGATCGGCGCGCGCATGGCGTGGAGAGCGCTGCTGCAGGAGGGCGCCGACCTCGCTTTGCGCCAGAGCGTCTACTGGCCCATCGTCTGGCATCAGCGCCCCTTTCACCTGTGGTCGCAGGACAATATGCTGCGCCACGCTATTCTTTACTCCGCTGTCGCCAATTGGCGCGATCTGTTGATCCTGGCGCGCGCCGACAACCGCGGCCGCATCGCGCCAAATCGGCAACAAACAGAGGACGCCATAGCGCTGCTTGCTCTGTGGCTGGCGGAAAACGGAATACTCGACCGCCCCTGGCCCTTCGCCGACGCCGCGTCGCAGCGCGAGTTTGTGGAAAAGCCGGAACGCTCGCCGCATTACGCGACGCAATCGCCCAAGGGTTCGCATGTCGTCGTCATGTGCGGCCTGCCCGGCTCCGGCAAGGACAGCTATATCCGCGCCAATTTCGAGGGTCGCGCGGTCGTCAGTCTCGACGCGCTGCGTGAGGAGATGAATGTCGCGCCGACCGACGATCAGGGCGCCGTCATCCAGGCGGCCTATGAAGCAGCGCGCGGCCATTTACGGATCAAACGCGACTTCATCTGGAACGCGACCAATGTCACGCGCCAAACGCGCGAGAAGATCATCAGCCTTGCGCGCGGCTATGACGCCTATGTGGCCGTCCATGTGATCGAACGCCCGCTCAATGTCGTTCTACGCCAGAATAAATCTCGCGAACGGCGCGTGCCGCATGAGGTGATCGAAAATCTCGCCGCGAAATTCGAACCGCCCAGCGTGCTGGAAGCGCATGAGGCGGCATGGGTCGAGTGAGTTGGCGTCAAGGGGCGGAAACGCCCGCCCCCTGGTCTGATTGATTCACCTGTTCACAGGCCTGCCTTGCGCCTTGGCTCAGTGCGGCTGCGCTTGATGCGCGGCGGGAGCCGGGCCGCGAGGCGCGGGCGCCCTTGCCGCCGCCGGGGCGGGCGGCGCCCGGAACGCGCCCGGACCAGGGCCGGCGGGACCGGGACCAGCCGGTCCCCTGAAGGCCGGCGGCGCGCCGGGCATGGGCATATGCATGGCCGCCGGAGCCTGCATATGCGGAGCCGCAGCCGCCGGATGAGGCATGGACGGCGGCGGCGCCCCAAAGCCGTGCATCGCGGGGGGAGCCATATTCTGCGGCATGCCGGGCGGACCCATATGCGCGACGGGAGGCGCCATATGCGGCGCGGGAGCGCCCATATGCTGAGGCATGGGCGAGGGCGCGACATGCGCTGCGGGAGCAGGCGAAGCGCCCGCAGGGCGGCCGAGGAAGCCGGAATTGGGCCCATGCCCCGCCCCCGCCGGGGGCGTATGGAGTCCTGCCGCGGCGGGAGGCGCCGCGTGAGGAACGCCCATCGCCCTGGCCGGCGCGTGAGGAGCTGCGACTCCGGGGACGCCCGCTGCGCCGGGCTGCGCCGGCGGATGACCGGCGACCGACGGGGCGGGAACGGGCCCCTTCGGCGTCAGGCCTGGAGCGACGCCGGCCGCGCCGGGCTGAA
Source organism: Methylocystis heyeri (assembly GCF_004802635.2). NCBI lineage: Bacteria > Pseudomonadati > Pseudomonadota > Alphaproteobacteria > Hyphomicrobiales > Methylocystaceae > Methylocystis > Methylocystis heyeri. The sequence goes on along the minus strand of NZ_CP046052.1, from coordinate 370,202 downwards.
CATGCTGTTGGCCAGGGCCGAAGGGACCATGGCCGCCGACCGGTCCTCCGGCAGGCCCGGCCGCAGGCAGATTGGCGGGAAGCGCATGGCCGGCCGGCCCGCCGCCCGGCGCTGTTGCGGCCGGAACGGCGACCGGCTGCTTGGAGAGAAAATGCGGCAAGGCCGCGCCGATGGCCACGCCGGCCGCGCCCGCGCCGATCGCGGTCAAGGCTCCAGAGGAGAGAACATGGCCCTGTGGGTTCCTGACGACGAAGTTCTGGGCTCCCGGTTCGACCACGACATTGTTGTGAATGTTGGCGTAGAAGATGTTGCTCGGCGGCGGAGCCGCGATATAGGCCGGCGCCGCGACATAGGCCGGCACGGGGACATAGGCCGGCACCGGAAGGACATAGGCGGTCTCGACCACGTAAGGAGCCGGCAGAACCACGAAGTCCGGCGGCGGCGGCGGCAGGAAATAGACCGGCGGCGGCGGCGGCGGCGCGAAAGCGAACACCGGATCGGCAAAATAGAGGACCGGCCGGTCGACATAGACGATTTCTTCCGGCGGCGGCGGCGGATAGCCCATGTCGACGGGTTCGAAGCCCGAAGGCGGTTCGAGCGCGACGGCGCGATACTCGAGCCGGCGCCGCGCATCCCAGGCGTGGGGCCCATGCGGATAGCGCCGCAGATAGGACCAATAGGCGCCGGGCGTGTCCATGGCGTAGGCGCGGCGCCAGTACATGGCTTCGCGCCGCGCCGCCAGCATGGCGCGGACGCGCTTGGCCGCAGGGTCGGCGGGATAGGCGGCGAGATATTCCTGATAGCCCTGCATGGTGTCGCGCGCCACGCAGGCGGAATAGGCGTCGGGGGCGCTCAACTGGGAGATCGGCTTGGCGCGCATTGCGGAATCATATCCGCGATCGGGCGCCCCGGCTGTCCGCTCCAGAAATACGAAAGAACTCTCGACCTTGGAGTTCCACGGAATCTGCCCGCCCTTGGAGACTTCCGAGACCCTGAGGCGGGTTTCCTCGAAAAGCTGCGGGAGGGGCAGGCCGCCGGCGCGGATCATCTCAGCAAGAGCGTGGGCATAGGCCCCGTATGGGCCGGCCTCGACCGGCGCGATGGTTCCGGGCGCGGCGTTGTAGGCGAGCAGGAGGTTCGCCGGAGGCTCTGCGAGCGCGAGGCCGCCGGCGATAGGTTGGCCCCCGAGCGAAAAAGGATTTTCGCGCGCGGCGTCGAGCACGACGACGGTCGTCTTCAGATTGAGGGCGGCGAGCGGCTTGAGAAAATCGGAGACCCGCGACGCGCGCATCGGAATGTCGGCGTCGCGCGAGATGGCGGCGTCGGTCGGGACCAGATAATTCTCCCCTTCGAGCTGGAGTCCGTATCCCGAGAAATAGACGAAAGCCACGGTGTCCGGCCCCGACGATCCCGCCTTGTCGAGAAAATCGAGCAAGGACTTGCGCAGCGCCTCCCCGTCGAGATCGCGGGCGCCGGTGACGTCGAAGCCCGCCGCCTGCAGGGTCTGCGCGATCAGGCCGGCGTCATTGGCCGCGGTCGCGAGAGGTTTGGCGCGATAGGCGGCCTCCCCGACGACGAGAGCGATGCGCTTTTCGAGCGCAAACGCCCCCGAGGCGCCGAACAGTCCGAACACCCCCATCACGAGGAAGCTCAAAACGAAACTTTTCTTCATCAAGGGCGCTCCTGCCAGACGGTTGTTTTTGATTAACGATTTAGAGAGCCGACCGCGTGAACGCAAACTGAACGCTCCGATTCCGACGTCCCGAGCAGCGTTCCCACGGATATGAGTCCAAAATTTGCTCTAAATGTCCATTTTTTGGGCATTTACTGCTGATAAACCATTCAACTGAGAGCTTTCTTGAGCTCAAGCTACAAAAGCAGTCAATACGCCGCTTTATGCGCCAGTCGTGGTACAGCTATTGCTCATCTTGCGGTCACCATGCCTTGTACGGAAGCGTAAAAGAACCGACATGAAACTGATCACCGCCATCATCAAACCGTTCAAGCTCGACGAAGTGCGCCAGGCTCTCACCGAGGCCGGCATATTGGGCATGACCTCCACCGAGGTGAAAGGCTACGGCCGCCAGAAGGGCCATTCGGAAATCTATCGGGGCGCGGAATATGTCGTCGCCTTCCTGCCCAAGGTCAAAGTCGAGGTCGCCGTCCCCTCTCCCATCGTCGAGTCCGCTATTGCGGCGATCATGAGAGCCGCCCACACCGGCCATATCGGCGACGGCAAAATCTTCGTTTCGCCTTTGGAGCGCGCGCTGCGCATCCGCACCGGCGAGGTCGACCAGGACGCGCTCTGACCCGGCCCCCGGCCCCGTCCCCCATATTCCAAAGAGAAAGCCCCGATGACCAAGATCTCCGCCGCGTGCGCCGCGGCGCTCTGCGCCCTATTGTCCGCCGCCCCGGCTCTGGCGCAGGAAACCAGCAAGATTGACGCGGCCGACACCGGCTTCATGATCGTCGCCACGGCGCTCGTTCTCATGATGACGCTTCCGGGCCTCGCGCTGTTCTACAGCGGCATGGTGCGCAAGAAGAACGTCCTCGCGACGATGGCGCAGAGCCTCATCGCCACGGCGATCGTCTCGATCCTCTGGGGCTCGGTCGGCTACAGCCTCGCCTTCACCGGCGACAATCCTTTCATCGGCTCCCTGTCGCGGGTCCTGCTCCAGGGCGTCGGCGTCGACACGATCAGCCCGCTCGCCAAGACCATCCCCGAGATTCTGTTCGCCGCCTATCAGATGACCTTCGCGGTCATCACCTGCGCGCTGGTCGGCGGATCGGTCGCTGAACGCATGAAATTCTCGGCCTTCATGATTTTCTGCGTGATCTGGCTCTTCATCGTCTACATTCCGTCGGCGCATTGGGTCTGGGGCGGCGGCTTCCTCCAGACGATGGGCGTGCTCGACTTTGCTGGCGGCACTGTGGTGCATATCAATGCCGGCGTCGCGGGCCTTGTCGCCGCGCTGATGATGGGCAATCGGCAGGGCTTCGGACGCGAGAATCTGTCGCCCTTCGATCTCTCCCTCGCCGTCATCGGCACCGGGCTGTTGTGGGTCGGCTGGTTCGGCTTCAACGGCGGTTCGGCCCTCGGCGCCAACTCCCGCGCGGTGTTCGCCATTGTGGCCACGCATCTTGCGGCCTGCGCCGGCGCGCTGGTCTGGAGCGGCCTCGAATGGTACGAGCGCGGCAAGCCCTCGGTGCTCGGCGTGATCTCCGGCGCCGTCGCCGGACTCGGCACGATCACCCCCGCTTCGGGCTATATTCTGCCCTGGCATGGGGTCGTGATCGGCCTCGTCGCCGGCGGCGTCTGCTACTGGTTCTGCACCGTGGCCAAGCATCGCTTCCGCTATGACGACTCGCTCGACGTGTTCGGCGTCCATGGCGTCGGCGGCATTCTCGGCACTTTGCTAGCGGGCGTCTTCGCCACCCGCGCCGTCACCGCTTCGGCCTCCGAACCCGGGGTTTCGGGCCTGCTCGAAGGCGACCCGCATCAATTTCTGGTGCAGGCGATCGGCGTCGGCGTGACCATCGCCTGGTGCGTGGCCGGCACTTTTGTCTCGCTGAAGATCGTCTCGCTCTTCACCAGCCTGCGGGTGAGCGGCGACGACGAGCGCGAGGGGCTGGACATCGCCCTCCACGGCGAGGCGCTGCATCATCAGTGACGGCGGCGCAATGCCCGGTCTTTTGTCCCAGCCCCTCACCCCAGCCCTCTCCCCGCGCGCGGGGAGAGGGGATGGCCCACGGACCTCGGGGATCGCCTCCCTCTCCCCGCGGTTCCGCGGGGAGAGGGCTGGGGTGAGGGGCTTGGCGCATTTAGATGGTAGCGCGAGGCCACGGCGCTGTCGGACAAGAAGTGGACGGCATTTTTCAACCAGCTCGACGTCGAGGGCAGCCCGACGGCCTATGTGTTCCGCTGTTTACATTGCGGGGCCTTTGACGTTCATTGGGATTGGGATTAGTGAGCGTTTTTCATGTCTCAAACCATTGTCCATATTCTCCCCGGCCACTCCGCTGCGGGGACGGTCAGAGAGGCGCTGGAGCAACTCGGCCTGAACGAGAAAGTCGTCGCGATCGGCGATCATCTCGGCTACGGGCCGATCGACGGGGACCTCGAGGCCAGACGTAAATGGCTCGACGAAAATATGTGCGACGGCGGCGAATCAGTGGACGAGGCCGAACTCGCCTGGCAGGAGGCCCTCGCGCCGGACGCCTTTCCGATCATCTGGACCTGTCGCTCGGACGCCTGGGCCCATTCGGGCTTTCTGGAGTTCCTTTCGCGTGTGGGCGAGCGTCCATTCAAACTCATCGATGCGACCGAAGTGATGATTCAAACGCGAGCCGGCCCTTGGCGCATCGAAGCGCTCGGAATCGTCACCGAAGCGCAAATGATCTCTGCCGGCCTGTTTCAGCGCCAAAGAGAAATGTCGCCAGCCGAAATCGCAGAAGGCCGGGAAGTCTGGAGCCGACTAAAAGCTGAAAACGCCTTGCTTCGCATTACGGAGAACGATCGGTTGTTGTCGAAACCCCTTACCTTCTTCGACGCGGAGCTGCTGGAAGAGGTCCCACAGGATTGGGAGCGCGCCGTCCGGGTGGTTGGCAACGCCCTCGCCCGCTTCTGCTGCTCAAGTCCTCGCCGCCTTGTCAGCGACAGCTTTATCTGGGGGCGTTATCTCGCCCTCGCGGAACAAGGCGCGGTGGAGATCAGGGGCGAGGGAGGCATGCGCGACTGTCATATGCGCGCAACAAGGAAAGCGGTATCATAATACCATTCATCGGAATCGAGCGGTTTTCTGGGCGAAAATACCCATATAACGCCACTAAACCGCTTGACCCCCGCCCTCATATCCTTTATCCACCGCCATCCGAACAGTTGGTTCAGACGGAACTTCCATCCCATGTACGGCAAGACCTATTCGGCGAAACCCGCCGACATCGAAAAGAAATGGGTGCTGATCGACGCCTCCGGGCTCGTCGTCGGCCGCCTCGCCTCGCTGATCGCGCTGCGTCTGCGTGGCAAGCACAAGGCCACCTTCACCCCCCATATGGACGACGGCGACAACATCATCGTCATCAACGCCGAAAAGGTCGTGCTGACCGGCCGCAAGCGCGAGCAGAAGGTCTATCACCACCACACCGGCTTCCCGGGCGGCATCAAGGAGCGCTCCGCCAAGTTCATTCTGGAAGGCCGCTTCCCCGAGCGCGTTCTGGAGAAGGCCGTGCAGCGCATGCTGCCGCGCGGGCCTCTCGGCCGCGTGCAGCTCGGCAATCTGCGCGTCTACAAGGGCGCCGAACACCCCCACGCCGCGCAGAGCCCGACGCTTCTCGACGTCGCCGCGTTGAACTCCAAGAATTCCCGGAGCGCCTGATTATGGCCGAGACCACTCTCTCCTCCCTGGCTGACCTCAATCAGGCGGCTGCGGCCGTCGCTCCCGAGGCGCCGGTTCACGTTCAAAAGCTCGACAAATACGGCCGCGCCTATGCGACCGGCAAGCGCAAGAACGCCATCGCGCGCGTCTGGATCAAGCCCGGAACCGGCAAGGTCACGGTGAACGGCCGCGATCTGACGGTCTATTTCGCCCGCCCGGTGCTGCGCATGATCATCCAGCAGCCGCTCACCGTCGCCAAGCGCACCGGCCAGTACGACCTCGTCGTTACGGTCGCGGGCGGCGGCCTCTCCGGACAGGCCGGCGCGGTGCGCCACGGCCTCGCCAAGGCCCTGACCCACTACGAGCCCGAGCTGCGCAGCGCGCTGAAGCGCGAAGGCTTCCTCACCCGCGACTCGCGCGTGGTCGAGCGTAAGAAATACGGCAAGCGGAAAGCCCGCCGCAGCTTCCAGTTCTCGAAGCGCTGAGCGCTGTCGATTGGAGCGATCGGACGCCGCGCAATTTGCGCGGCGTTTCTTTTTGGGGCGACCAGGAATGCGCAACTCAAGCAGCAAGCGGATCGGTTTGGCGGCTTTGTTCGTCGCCCTCGGCCTCGCGCAGGCCACGGCGGAAGTTCTGCATCGGCCATGGCCGGACGCGTTTCTCTCGCGCCTCGAATTGCTGGCGCTGGAGCAGACGCTCGGCGCCGAACTCCTTGCCAGCCCGAGCGCGACCGCCACGCTCGAACATTGGTGCTCGACGCATCACATGGCGCAAGAGCCGCGCCTCGTCGCGCGCCGCGCGGAAGGCGCCGAAAAAGCTCCGGACGATGAAATCCGCCAGCGGCTTCAGGCGGATGCGGGCGAGGTCGTAAAATATCGGCGCGTCCGGCTCTCCTGCGGCGAGCATGTGCTGTCCGAGGCCGACAATTGGTATGTTCCCTCGCGCCTGCCCCAAGACGTGAACAGGCTCCTCGAAACGACCGACACGCCGTTTGGAAAAGCGGTGCGGGCGCTGCAGCCCTACCGGCGCGCGATCGGCTTCAGGACGCTGTGGTCGCCCCTGCCCGAGGGCTGGGAGATGCAGGCGCATCGGGAACAGGCTGCGGGCGCGGAGCCGCTGTCGATCCCCCGCGAAATATTCGAACTGCGCGCTGTATTGTTCACCGCCGACCAGAAGCCTTTTTCCGAAGTCCATGAAACCTACACCAGCGAAATTTTCGATTTTTCGGGCGAGCCGCCGGTCCGGCCGTGAGGGCTTCGCCTTTTTGAACGCCGGCCTCGCCCAAGGCTTGGGATCGCCTCGCGCCTGATGTAATCAAATCTGCCGTTTCCGAGTGATGGGCCCGGGAGCGGGCGTATCGAGAGAACTGCTCCCTCACCATCACCCGCCCTTACCGGAGTTCGCTTCATGGACCAGCCCGCGGCCGTCGGCTTTTTTCAGGTTTGGGACACCTACGCCAAGGTCGTCGCCGCCAATTACATGTTCCATCGCGAACTCGGCGAAGCGATAAAGGCCGCGCTGCGCGCGCATTTCGGCGACCGCTCTTTTTCGATGCTCGATCTCGGCTGCGGCGACGCGGCGACGCTCGCGCCCCTGCTCGTCGGCCTCCCCCTCAAAAGCTATCAGGGAGCCGATCTCTCGGAGGCGGCGCTGAAGCTCGCGGGCAAAAATCTTTCCGGCCTCTCCTGCCCGGTCGACCTCATCGAGGCGGATTTCATGGAGGCGCTTTCCCGGGCGCCGGCGCAGGACGTGATCTACAGCAGTTTCGCGGTCCATCACCTGACGACCGAGCGCAAGGCCGAGTTCTTCCGGCTCGCGGCGCAAAGGTTGAATCCCAATGGTCTGCTCGTCTTGGTCGACGTCGCCCGCGAGGAGGGCCAGAGTCTTCCCGCCTATCATGACTCCTATTGCGCATGGCTCCGGGACACCATGGTCGCCCTCAGCCGCGAGGAAGCGGATCAGATCTGCGACCATCTCGTGAACAACGACCTTCCCGAGCCCTATTCCCTTCTCGCCGCCCAGGCGGAGGCTGCAGGGCTAAAGCCCTTGCCCGGCTCCGTCCCGCATAAATGGCATCGTCTCATGCTGTTTGCGCCCAGATGAGCGGCTCGGAAATCTGTTGGGCGGTTCTGCCCCCGGAGATGAGAGCGCGCTGGATCGCCCATTCGCGCGCCCTGCTGGATTCCTATCGCCAGCTCACCGGCGAGGAGTTGATCGCGCGTTCGGCCGACCCGCAAGAGGAAGCCGAGAGGCTCTTTCTCGCGCCCATGGTCGTCGTTTCCCATGGCGGGGAGTCCGATCCGATCCTGAACTACGGCAATCGGGCGGCGCTCAGATTATGGGAGATGGAGGTCGAAAACTTCATCGCCACGCCCTCCCGCCTCACCGCGGAGCCGGAGCAGAGAGAGGCGAGAGCGCGCTTTCTCGAGGAGGCGGAGCGCAAGGGCTTCGTCACCGGCTATGAGGGAATTCGCATCAGCTCTGCGGGCCGGCGCTTCCGCATTTCGGGCGCCACGGTCTGGAGCGTGACGACCCCCGACGGCGAGGTTATCGGCCAGGGCGCGACATTCTCGCGCTGGGAGGATGTGGCGTCGCCCGCTTAGCCTGCATTGACAAAGGGCGCCCTGGCAATCATGGATGCCCGCAAATTTCCGCAGTGCAACAGTGGGCGGCAAACATGGCGGCGAGAATTTTCATCGACGGCGAGGCGGGCACCACGGGCCTCGAAATACGCGAGAGGCTCGCCGGCCGGACTGACGTCGAGCTCGTCGCCATAGCGCCGGAACAGCGCAAGGATCGGAACGCCAAGAAGGAGATCCTTTCCAGCGTCGAGGTCGCGATCCTCTGCCTGCCCGACGACGCCGCGAAGGAGACCGTGGCGCTGTGCGACGCGCTCGGCGAAGCTGCGCCGCGCATTCTCGACGCCTCGACCGCCCACCGCGTCGCGCCGGGCTGGGTTTATGGCTTCCCCGAGCTCTGCCCCGGCCAGCCGGAAGCCATCTCAAAGGCCGCGCGGGTGGCGAATGTCGGCTGCTACGCCAGCAGCGCCATCGCCCTTTTGCGCCCCCTGATCGACGCCGGTCTGCTCCTCGCCGATCATCCGCTGACCATCAATGCTGTCTCCGGCTATTCCGGCGGCGGGCGGCAGATGATCGAAGCCTATGAGCAGGGGGTTGCGCCGGCTTTCGAATTATATGCACTGGGCCTCGAGCATAAGCACATACCCGAAATCATGGCCTATGCGCGCCTCGCCCAGCGGCCCTTGTTCGTTCCCTCGGTGGGCAATTTCCGCCAGGGGATGCTGGTCTCCATTCCTTTGCTGCTGGAGACCCTGCCCGGCCGGCCCAAGGCGGCCGATCTTCACGACGCCTATGCGCGTCATTATCTCGGCGCCGCCCATGTGCGGCTGTGCGAGGCGCCGCAAAACGGAAAGCTCGACGCGCTCGCGCTCAACGGTTCGGACGACATGGAGGTCTATGTCTTCGCCAACGAGAACCGACGTCAGGCGGTGTTGGTCGCCCGGCAGGACAATCTCGGCAAGGGCGCTTCCGGCGCGGCGGTCCAGAACCTCGATCTGATGCTGAATGGCGGGGAATTTTAGCGATTGGCCGCGGCGTAGGCCTGCGCCTCGGCGGGCAGTCTCGCCTCCACATCCTGGTAGCGGCTGGTTCTGGTCCCCATCATGTGCTCGAAGGCCTCGTGCACGTCGCGCAGGCTGCGATCCTTGAGCTTACCTCCCTGGCGCTCGTAAAAGATCGGCTTGTTCGCTTTCGCGGGCTTGGGAAGCAATTGAGCGGCGGAGGCGTCCGGCTCCTCCTCGAGCCTCGTCATGAAGCGGGCGGCGTCCTCCGGGCCGAGGAAGTGGATCAGATAGGTCTCGCCTGCAGTAAGGGCGCGGCCGAGGCGCTCGGCGATCTTGGCGCCGTCCTGTTTGAGCATTTCCGCCGCCATCGCCGCGGAGAGATAAGGATCGTTCCGTAGTCCGAGAATCTCGGCGCGCTTTTGCGGCGCCACCACGGGACGCTCGTCCTCGCCTCCGATCGCTTTGGCTTCTTCCTCATGTCCATAGCGCCAGCCGAAGGATCGCAACGCCTTCAGCCAGGTCTTCTCGACGAACTGAAAAAGGCCGCTCGCCGAGGACGTGCTCGCTTTGGCGGTGGAGGAGAAACTCGATTCCTTGTCCGCGATGCTCATGAGAAGCGCAGGATCCGACCCCGTGCTCTTGGCCGCCTTGACCACCCGCTCGACGATGGCGCTTTGCACCCGCTGGCCGCCAAAACGCATGATTCCGGGAGGATCGCGGTCCAACACCCTGCGCGCCCAGCTTTTCGCAGCCTGATCCAGGGAGAAGTCGGCGTCGAGCGGGAAATCGTCCGGTTGTCCCGCCGCCATCACGACAGGCGAGCGGGCGCGGGCGGCTCTCGCCGATTGCGACGATTTGGGCGGCTCGCGTCGATCTGCTTTTGCGGCGAGCATGAAGGCCCCCGCCAGCGAGCACGCCACGCAAAGGGCTCGCACCCAGGTGGAGAGGCAGAGCCTCGCCGTCGCCTGCTCCCGGCGCCCTAGCGCCGAAGCAAGATGGTTACGGAATTGTTCAAGCAGTCCGCGGCAGGCCCCTGAGGGGTAAGCCTCCGAAACACTCATTCAAAGATCGCCTTATTGCTCTCAGCGCAGTCGGAACCGGGAGACTAGCTAAAGCGATAGGCGAAAAATCGACGAAACCCGCCCCGTTGGAGCCATAATCGCAACGGTTGCGGAACGCTGCCGAAGCCAGCGATTCCGGCTCCTGCGCGTCGATGGACGAAAACTGCGAAGCTTCAGCCTTACCCAATCGCGCCATAAAGGCGGCAAAGCGAAGTTCGAGAAGCGGCGTTTTCAATTCGCCGATCAGAAAGGCGAAAGGTTCACGCTCGAGACGGCCTTGAGCAATCCGGTTATGAGATTGTTCTCCGCGCCCGGGGTCGGCATCGTGCGCGTTACGAAGTCGATCGCCTTGCCGTCCTCGAGGCCATAGTCCGCGATGCGCTGCACTTTCTTGTCTTTATCGAAATAGACTGCGGCGACGTGCTGGTCCGTGACCTTGGGCTGCATGAAAGCGAGGTCGCGCTCGGTACGCTGGCTCACGTAATACCAGGCGTCTCCGCCGACGGTAGAGGTGGTGGACGGCGTGCCGAGAACGCTGAGGACCTGGGGCGCCTGCATGCCCGGCTTGACCTGCGCCAGTTTGCGCTGATCGAACACGGCCCCCCGATTGACGACGCCGTCGTAACCGAGGCATCCGCCCAGCGAAGCCGCCGCCAGGCCGATGGCGGCCAATCTCGACATCAAGTCCTTGCGCGTCCGGTGCCGACACAAACCACGCAAAGCAGCCGCCGCCATTATGGATCTCCGCTATCATGCCGCGAGCGGCGCGCCGCACGCGCGCCGAAAGAATTTGGATCGCAAATTCGTAGCCTCGGAGGGCTCGTAAAGCAAGGGAGATCGTGGCGCAGCCGCGCCGGCGGAGCGCGCGATCCGCGAGGTTCGGCTTCCCCAAAGACCGCGCCCCATCTCTAATACTTGGCGCAGCGGTCGAACGAGCATAGAAAGCATCCCGACATGACCAGACATCCAGACGAAAAGCCGGCTCCCCTCCCGCTTTCACGGCCATTGCAGGCCGCGTCGGTTCCGCCCGAGGGGCTGGACGTCGTGATCCACGCCAACGAACCGGAGCGCGCCGCCCTCGCCCGCGACAACGGCCTCGTGGCCGTGAACGGCCTGGAAGCGCGCCTTCACGTCTCGCGTTTTGGCGCACAGGGGCTGGAGGTTTCCGGCCAATTGAGGGCCGGAGTCGTGCAAACCTGCGTCGTCGGCCTCGAAGACTTCGAATCGACCGTCGAGGAGGCCGTCCAAATGCGGTTTGCCCCTACGAACGCGCCGGAGCCGGAGAGTCGGCAGGCGGGAGCGCAGCGCGGCAGACATGGCGACGAAACCGGCAAGCGGTCGCGGAGAGGCATGCCGCCCATCGAAGACGAAGCAGGCGGCGGCCATATCGTGGACATCGACGCCGACGCCCCGGATCCTCTCATCGGAGGAGCGATCGATCTCGGAGCCGTGGTCTCGGAATTCCTTACCCTCGGCCTCGATCCCTATCCCCGCAGGCCGGGAGCGGTGTTCGAAGAGCCGCACCGGCCGGACGCAGAAGACAATCCTTTCGCCGCCCTGCGGAGAATCGCGACAAAAACCCGCGACCAATAGCCTCCCGGCCGTTCCAGCCGACTTTTGCCCTTGCGCTGCCGGCTTCCTGATGGCAAGTCACGCGCGACAAAATCAGACGTTTGCGCGCGGGGCCGAGCGCCCTTCCAAAACAGTGGCAATTGCGACAGCGCGACGCCGTGCCGGCGAAGGCGAGGCTCGCAGCACGGCGAAACGGCATTCAGGAGTTGAAAGCGATCATGGCCCGAGGTGTTCGAATCGCGTTGGACGCGATGGGGGGCGACTTCGGCCCCGCCATAACCATCGCCGGCGCGGCCCGGGCGCTGGAACGGCGGCCGGACTGCGAATTCCTGCTGTTCGGCGACGAAGCCCTGTTGCAAAAGGAGCTGGCCGCTTTCCCCGAGCTCGCGAAACGCTCCCAGGTGCGCCATGCGGCCGTTTCGATCCGCATGGACGAGAAACCCAGCGTCGCCCTTCGCCAGGGCAGGCGCGTGTCCTCGATGTGGATGGCGATCGAGGCGGTGAAAAAAGGAGAGGCCGATGCGGCGGTCTCGGCCGGCAACACCGGCGCCCTGATGGCCATGGCGAAAATCTGCCTGCACACGATACCCGGCATTGAGCGCCCGGCCCTCGCCGCGCTCTGGCCCACCCTGCGCGGCCAGTCCATCGTCCTGGACCTCGGCGCGTCGGTCGGCGCCGACGCCAAGCATCTCGTCGACCTCGCCATCATGGGATCGGCCATGGCGCGGATCATCCTTCACGTCGAATGTCCGACGGTCGGCCTGCTCAATGTGGGAACCGAAGAGATCAAAGGCGTCGAGGAGGTCAAGGAAGCCTCCAAGCTGCTGCGCGAAGCCCAGTTGCCCAATCTCGACTACCAGGGGTTCGTCGAAGGCGACGGCATCGGCAAGGGGGTCGTCGATGTGGTGGTGACGGAAGGCTTCGCCGGCAATATAGCGCTGAAAACCGCGGAAGGCACGGCGACCCAGGTCAAAACGCTGCTTCGGGACGCCATGAACCGCTCCCTGCTCACCAAGCTGGGCGCTCTGCTCGCGAGGAGCGCCTTCGAGGAGATGCGGGTCAAGCTCGACACCCGCAACGTCAACGGCGGCGTTTTCCTCGGCCTCAACGGCGTCGTCATCAAGAGCCACGGCGGGATGGACGCGAAGGGCTTCGCGCGAGCGGTCGAAATCGGCTACGAGATGGTCAGAGAAGAACTATTGGCGAAAATCCGGCATACGGCCAGCGTCGCTCACGAGCAGGACGCCGCGGCTGCCACCGCTTCCGCAATCGCCGCGCGCCCGCAGGAATGAGTCAGTGACGTCAAATTGCAAGGTTTTGCGCTCCGTCGTTCGGGGCGTCGGCAGCTATCTCCCCAGCCGGGTGCTGACCAACGACGATCTTTCCAGGATCGTCGACACCAGCGACGAATGGATCGTGCAGCGCACCGGCATCAAGGAACGCCATATCGCCGCCGAAGGCGAAACGACATCCATGCTGGGCGACAAAGCCGCGCGCGCCGCGCTCGAGAACGCCGGCCTTTCGCCCCACGACATCGACCTCGTGATCGTCGCGACCTCAACGCCGGACTACACTTTCCCCTCCACCGCGACGCAAATCCAGGCTTCTCTGGGCATGACTCGCGGCGTCGCCTTCGATCTGCAGGCGGTCTGCTCGGGATTTGTGTTCGCTCTGGCGACAGCCGATAAATTCCTGCGCAGCGGCTCGCATAAGCGGGCCCTGGTCATCGGCGCGGAGACTTTTTCCAGAATTCTGGACTGGACGGACCGATCCACCTGCGTGCTTTTCGGCGACGGAGCCGGGGCGGTGGTGCTGGAGGCGTCTCAGGGCGAGGGAAGCGCAACCGACCGCGGCGTCCTGACCACCCAATTGCGTTCGGACGGCAGGCACCGGGCAAAATTACACGTCGACGGCGGCCCGTCTTCCACCCAAACCGTCGGCCACCTGCGCATGGAAGGCAAGGAGGTCTTCCGCTTCGCGGTCGGCATGGTGACGGGCGTGGTGAAAGACGCCTTCGAGGCGACGGGAACCACCGCAGAGGATCTGGACTGGTTCGTGCCGCATCAGGCCAACCGCCGAATCATCGACATGTCGGCGGCCAAACTGGGCATCGCGCCCGAAAAAGTGGTCGCGACGGTGCATCTGCACGGAAACACCTCGGCCGCATCGATTCCCCTGGCGCTTTCGGCCGCGGTCGCGGACGGCCGAATCAGACCGGGCCACCTCGTCATGCTCGAGGCGGTCGGCGGCGGCTTCACCTGGGGCGCAGCGCTGCTGAGATGGTAAGTCCGTAATGTAAAAGAATTTTTTAAAACCGCCGGAGCCGAGTGCGTTGTAGCGGACTCGTTTCCGGCTAGCGCTTGATTTTTGAGCACTTTTCTGGAAAATTCTCCCTGTAGTTGTTTTCTAGCGTCTGGCTTTAATGTGCAATTTAAATCTCCCTTTTTGCTTGAAACGCAGCGACGCTTTCCAAGTAAGAGAGGAGATTTGCATTTAGCTGGCTGCTGGTTCCGATATGCGGGCTAATAAATGTCACGGGAAACTGTTGGAGTTTTTTTTTCAGATCGAGACGACAATGAAGAAAATTCAGCCGATCTGGACGCCTTCGGCGGCGAAGGCACCCTGACCCGCGCGGATTTGGCGCGGGCTATTCAGAACGCGGTCGGCATATCCAGAACGGAGGCGACCGAGCTCATCGGGGCTGTGCTGGACGAAATTTTCGAGCGGCTGGTCGCCAGGGAAGAAGTCAAACTTTCCTCGTTCGGCACCTTCTCCATTCGCGAAAAACGCGAGCGGGTCGGTCGAAATCCGAAAACTGGGGCGGGCGCGAGGATTTCAGCCAGGCTGGTGGTGAGCTTCAAACCCTCGAACATCCTGCGTTCGCGCGTAGCGGGAGATTAATGCGCGCTGCGCCCGAACCCAATCGCGGCGCGCAAAAAAGCGCGCCGGATAAATGAACTGAAGCGCTTTCGCGATCGCGGGCGAGGCGGATCAAACAAAGAGCGCTCTCCCCATCGGGATTGCGGAGCAACGAGCCTGCGGTCTGCGACTCGTTGCGTCCGTCGCCGACGCGCGATCGCGCGCGCCCAAATCCAAAGACCGGAGGACGCCAAAGGGCAAGCTCGGCGATCGGCCCTCGACAAAGCGGCGCCCTTCGTGCTGTTGGAGTTCATGGCCAAATCCCGCTCCACTTTTGTTTGCCAGAATTGCGGCGCAATAACCAATCGATGGCAGGGCCGCTGCGACTCCTGCCATGAATGGAACAGCATCGTCGAGGAAACGCCCGGGACTCCCAGCGCCGCAAGACTGGGGCGCGGGAGACCCTTCAATCTCGAAGGGCTTTCCGGCGAGGGCCCCGCCGCTCCCCGCCTTCGCACCGGCATCGACGAATTCGACCGCGTGACCGGCGGCGGTTTCGTGCTCGGCTCGGTCACGCTGCTCGGCGGAGAGCCCGGCATCGGCAAGTCCACATTGCTGATCCAGGCCTGTGCGGAACTGGCCCGGCGCGGCTCCCGAGTGATCTACATCTCCGGAGAAGAAGCCGTGACCCAGGTGCGCCTTCGCGCGGCTCGCCTCGGGCTGGCGGACGCCCCGGTGGAACTGGCGAGCGCCACCCAGGTCGAGGATATTCTCGCAACCTGCTCCACCGGCAGGCGTGCGGCCCTCATCGTCATCGACTCGATCCAGACCATGCATGTCGAGTCGGTGGACTCGTCGCCGGGCACGGTGACGCAAGTGCGCGCCAGCGCCCAGGCCCTGCTCAGGCACGGCAAGAGCACGGGTTCGTCCATCATACTGGTCGGTCATGTGACCAAAGACGGGCAGGTGGCCGGCCCCCGCGTCGTCGAACATATGGTCGACGCCGTTCTGTCCTTCGAAGGCGACGGCGCGCATCACTTTCGCATGTTGCGGGCTTCCAAAAACCGCTTCGGCGCGACCGGCGAAATCGGCGTGTTCGAAATGACCGGGCTCGGCCTCGCCGAGGTGGCCAATCCTTCCGCCCTCTTCCTCGCGGGGCGCGACGCCGGAGCGCCGGGCGCGGCGGTGCTCGCCGGGATGGAAGGCCAGCGGCCGATGCTGATCGAAATCCAGGCGCTGGTGGCGCCTTCCTCGCTCGGCACGCCGCGCCGGGCCGTGGTCGGCTTCGATTCAAACCGCCTCGCGATGATATTGGCGGTTCTCGAAGCCCATGGCGGGTTGAAACTCGGGGCGCATGACGTCTATCTGAACGTCGCCGGCGGCATGAGAGCCGACGAGCCCGCCGCCGATCTCGCCGCCGCCGCGGCGCTGGTGTCCTCGCTCACGGGAGCGCCTCTGCCCCCCACCCAGGTCTATTTCGGCGAAATCGGTCTGTCCGGGGCGGTGCGTCCGGTGATCCACGCCGGGGCGCGGCTGAAGGAAGCAGGCAAGCTGGGCTTTGCCCGCGCCGTTCTGTCCCAGACTCAGCAGCTCAACGACGACGACAAAGGGGCCGGCGTCACGGCGCGCGCGATCGGCGACGTCAGCGCGCTCGTCGCCGAAATCGCACAAGCGGCGCCGAGACGATAGGCGAGTTTCCGAGATTGCGGCAATAGGCGCCGTCATTGCGAGTGCAGCGAAGCAATCCAGTAGTGGAAATAGAGAATCTGCAAGCTAAATTCATTGAAGCGGCTCTAGATTGCTTCGCTACGCTCGCAATGACGTCCATAGGAAATCCCTAATACTGTGTTACTCTTGGCTCTCCCGAAAAACATGGCCGCAGGTCGCCATAGCGGCCGTCATATGCGCCGGCGCGGGCGCTTCCACGGCCACCGGAGCTTTGCTGTCCTGCATCGGGATGACCACCGAGCGTGCGTGCAAATGCAGCGGTCGGGAACCCTCGCGCCGCCCGCCGCCATAGACGGGATCGCCCAGGATAGGCCAGCCCATCGCCTGGCAATGAACCCGCAATTGATGAGTGCGGCCGGTATGGGGCGTCAGCTCGAGCAGGGCGAGATCCCCCAGGTCGGGATCGACGCCGCGGCCCATCACCCGCCAGCTGGTCTTCGAGGGCAACCCGAGCGGATCGACCCGCATCCACCAGCCGCGATCGGCGTCGAGACGACTGAGGCCGAGATCGATCTCGCCCTCTTCCCCCGCCGGAGCGCCCTCGACCACGGCCCAATAGGTTTTCTGGATGCGTCCCGATTTGAACAGCTTGCCGAGCCGCTCCAGCGCCTTGCGATGGCGCCCTAAGACGAGACAGCCGGAGGTGTCCTTGTCGAGCCGATGCGCCAGCGCCGGCGCGCGCGGCAGGCCGAAACGCAACTGGTGGAAATGGTCTTCGAGATTATCGCCGCCCTTGGGGCCTCGATGGACCGGCAGGCCGGCGGGCTTGTCCACGACCAGCAACAGCCCGTCGCGATGCAGCAGGCGGGAAAGAAGATCAATCTCGGGCATCGCCATGATTTACGCGCGCTGAGTTCGGCCGGCAAGGCGAGAAGATTCGCCCAGTCATGCAACTTCCGCGAGATTGCTTCGCGGTCCGCGGAAATGACCGGCGCAAAAATTCCTGATCGGCGTCGATTTTTGCGCCGACGGAATACAAAACGCCGCTCTGATCGAGCGGGTTTCGCATCACCATCTGAAAACGGCGCCGCCCCAGGTCATGCCGGCGCCGATCGCCATCATGGCGATGACGTCGCCTTTCTTGAGCTTGCCGGCGCGGTTTGCCTCGTCCAGCGTGATCGGCATCGAGGCGCTCGAGGTGTTGCCGTAGCGGTCGATATTGATCCAGCATTTCTCCAGCGGAATGCCCAGCGTCTCCATCGCGGACTCGATGATGCGCAGATTGGCCTGATGGGCGATGACATGGGTGACGTCTTCGGCATTCAGCCCCGCCTGCGCCAGCGCGTCCTGGACCGCCTCGGGCAGCAGGCGGGTCGCGACCTTGTAAACCTCCCTGCCCCGCATCTTTATCTTATGGGTGTTGTCGGCGAGCATTTCCTGGGAGAAGGGCCGGCGGCTTCCTCCCCCAAAAATGCCGAGGATTTCCGTCATGGAGCCATCGGTGCGGAGCCGCGACGACAGAAGACCGCGCCCCTCTTCCTCGCTCGCGCCGAGAAGCATGGCGCCGGCGGCGTCGCCGAAGAGCACGCAGGTTTCGCGATTGGTCCAGTCGACGACGCGGCTCAAGGTTTCGGCGCCTATCACCAGCGCGCGTTTCACCGCCCCGGTCCGGATGAATTGATCGGCGATCACCAGCCCATAGAGCGATCCGGCGCAGGCGGCCGACACATCGAAGGCGAAAGCGCGCGTAGCCCCGATCTTGGCCTGGACATATGCGGCGCAGGAGGGCGTCGGGGTGTCTCCGGTGACCGTGCAGACGATGATGAGATCGATTTCGGCGGGATCGACGCCGGCAAGCTCCATGGCGCGGCGCGCGGCCTCTGCGGCGAGATCGGAGGTCGCCTCCCCGTCCGCGGCGATCCGCCGCTCCCTGATGCCCGTTCGGCTGACGATCCAGGGACCGTTGGTGGCCACCATTTTCTCGAGATCGTCGTTGGTCAGAACTTTCGACGGCGCATAGGCGCCGGTGCCGAGGATTACGGAAGTCAACAAATTATCAGGCCCCGTTACGGATTCTCGCGGATGGGCGGGAAGCTTTCGCTCATGCTCAGGGGCCTATACAAAATTTTCAGCGAATAAACTTGAATATTTGTGTCTGAACGGCGCCTCATCGGGATGCGCGAGGGCTTTGCCGCCAAGATTGCCAATCGCCTTCCGGCGTGGCAAGCCCGCTCCATGCAAGATAAACCCAGCCACCCCTCGTCCGAAAACGCCAATGCCGCGGCGCCGCGGGTCTCTTTCGTTTCGCTCGGGTGCCCCAAGGCGCTCGTCGACAGCGAGCGCATCATCACCCGACTGCGCGCGGAAGGATATGAGCTCTCGCGCAGCCATGCCGCCGCGGATGTGGTCGTGGTCAACACCTGCGGCTTCCTGGACAGCGCCAAAGAGGAATCCCTTCAGGCGATCGGCGCGGCGCTGGGCGAAAACGGCAAGGTGGTCGTGACCGGCTGCATGGGCGCGGAGCCCGGCGCCATCGCGGAGAAATTTCCCCAGGTGCTCGCGATAACCCGGCCCCAGGACTACGAAAGCGTGCTCGAAGCCGTGCATCGCGCGGCGCCGCCGGCCCATGACCCGTTCCAGGATCTCATTCCGCCGCAGGGCGTCAAGCTGACCCCTCGCCACTACGCCTATCTCAAGATTTCGGAAGGCTGCGACAACAGCTGCTCCTTCTGCATCATTCCCCATTTGCGCGGGCCGCTGGTCTCGCGCCCCGCGGCCGAGGTTCTGCGCGAGGCGGAAAAGCTGGTCGCTGCGGGCGTGAAGGAAATTCTGGTCATCTCGCAGGACACCAGCGCCTATGGCCGCGATCTGCGCTACACTGAGAGCCCGTTTCACGACCGGGCCGTGCGGGCGCGCTTTTTCGATCTCGCCAAGGAATTGGGCGAACTCGGCGCCTGGGTCAGGCTCCATTACGTCTATCCCTATCCCCATGTCGACGAGGCGCTGACGCTCATGGCCGAGGGCAAGATCCTGCCCTATCTCGACATTCCCTTCCAGCATGCGGCGCCTTCGGTGCTGAAGGCGATGAAGCGGCCCGCCAATGAGGAAAAAACTCTGGAGCGCATCCAGAGCTGGCGCCGCCTCGTCCCGGATCTCGCCCTGCGCTCCAGTTTCATCGTCGGCTTCCCCGGCGAAACCGAGGAAGACTTCGCCTATCTGCTCGACTGGCTGGAGGCGGCGCAGATCGACCGCGCCGGCGCATTCAAATATGAGCCCGTCGCGGGCGCGCCCGCCAATGATCTCGGTCTCCCCGTCGTTCCCGAGGAGGTGAAGCAGAGCCGCTGGAACCGCTTCATGGAGCGCCAGCAGGCGATCAGCGCAAGAATTCTCAAGCGCAAGATCGGACAGAGGCTGCAGGTCATCATCGACGAAGCCGGCGGCGGCGCGGCGGGCGGAATGGCCAAGGGACGCGGCAAGGCCGACGCGCCCGAAATCGACGGCGCCGTTCATGTGTCGTCGCGCCGCCCCTTGCGCGCGGGAGACATCGTAAGCGTCAGGATCGAAGGATCGGACGCCTATGACCTGTTGGGCGCGGCGGTGTGATTTACGATGCGTTCATGATCCTTCGGCCAGTCTCGCCCGACTTGGCCTTTTGGATCGTCCCGCTCCGCCCGTGATGGCTTCCGCAGTTCATCGACAGTCGCCCGACGGCGCAGGCGAACAGGCCGGCGCTGCGGACGGTCGCACGCTTTACGAGACGGAATCCCTGAAAATCGAGCACTTCCGCTCGAACAGCCACAACCCCAACGTCGCTTTCATCTTCAGCCCGTTCGGCAACAGAATCTTGTCCGGCAATCTCTATGGCGGCAATTTCCTGCTCGAAAACGGTTTCGACGTCATAAATTTCAAGACCACGCAGTACGACTGGTTCCAATCCATACCGCCGGAGGTTTTCGACGCCATAGAAGCGCTTTGCATCCGCGAGAGCTACGGCCGCCGCGTCTCCATGGGATCGTCCATGGGAGGATATGCGGCGATATGCTTCTCGAAGCTGCTCAAATGCGATGTCGTGCTCGCCTTTTCACCGCAATATGCAATCACGGACCATTTCGATATCCGGTTTGCCGATTACGGGGATAAAATAGAATGGCGCTATATTATCGACGATGACGCATTTTACGAAAAATCAAATTATTACTTTGTTTACGACAACTTCGACGATGATAAAAAGCACATTGAGGAACTTAGAAAAGTCATCCCGCCGGACCGCCTCACGGAGATAAGAACGCCGTTCTCGGGACATTCCACCACGGTTTTTCTGCTCGAAACCGGCCTTCTCAAGAAGCTTACGCTCGGCGTTCTGCGGGACGAGCGCGCGCCCGGCAGAGCGGAGCTAAAAAAGAACAGGCGCGTCTCGATAGAATATCTGAAAACCATTTCCGCCCGGCTGCGGGACAGAGGACATTCCAAACTGCTGAAGTCGCTTCACGCCTCGATGGCGTCGGCGCAAGACGCCGCGCCCGCGTTCGACTGGTTCATAAAAAAGAACATCTGGCTGATCTCCACATTTGCTGAAACGCTGGAAATGTCGAGATTGAGGAAGAAAGGCTTCGACGTCGGCTTTTATCTTCTCGCCAATCCCGATGTGGCGAACGCCGGGACCCATCCACTGCTGCATTACGCCCGCCACGGCAGGAGAGAAGGCAGATCGGCCCGGTTTCGTGGAAACATGAAAACACTCTAGCGTCTTTGCCCCGCCGACCAAGCGAATTATGTTAGCTTTACGATCGAAGTCTCCCCCGGAGTACAATGAGATGACGCAGGAACAGCCTCAAAAGCAGCAGCCCCAGCGGCCTCCGCAATACCGGATTTCCAAAGGGCTTTATCTGCTCGCCGCGGGCGTGATGGCGCTGTGGGTTTTCGTCACCTTCTTTTTCCGCAATCCCTACACACAGGCGGTCACCAATGATTTTTACGACAAGCATCCCTACGACGAGACCTCGGTCTGGGTGCTGGTGCTGGTGATCATCCCCATGATGGGCCTTGCGGCCTATGTGAGCTGGGTGCGGCGCAAGCGGGGCTGACCCCGCTCGCTCGCAAGTTACGGCTGCTGATGGCTCCTGCGCGAACCGCGGTGTTCGTTAACGCTCCGGCAATGATCCGAAGACGGACTGGTTGACCGCCTCGGGCGGGCCGTCTACGCTCAAGATGCATCGGGGAGTCCGATGCACGAACATTCAGGGGAGTCCTGAATATGAGCGCCAGAGCGTTCCAATATGATTATCTCGTCTTCATCGGACGATTCCAGCCTCTCCACAACGGCCATATCCACATCCTCGCGCAGGCGCTCGCCGCGTCGCGCAAGGTCATCGTGCTGGTGGGCTCGGCCAATGTCGCGCGATCGCCGCGCAACCCCTTCAGCTACGAGGAGCGGCGCAGCGTGATCCTCGCCGCCGGCGGCTCGATCGAGGCCGCCGCCGATCAGATCATCGTCAAAGCGCTGCCCGATTTCCTCTACAACGATCAGGCATGGATCGCGCATGTCCAGCGTTGCGTCGACCAGGCGATTTCCGAAGATGGCGGAGATATGGAGTCGCGCGTCGGCCTCATCGGCCATAGCAAGGACAAGTCATCCTATTATCTGCGGATGTTCCCCAATTGGAGCTCCGTCGATGTCAAGACGCAGCACGGAACGCTCAATTCGAGCGACATCCGCGAGGATTACCTGCGCCGGGCTCCGCATATTCCCGATCGGCGTCTCTGTCCGGAAGAGACGATTGAATTCCTCGGCCGGTTCATGCTGACCGAAGCCTTCAAATGGCTCGTGGACGAAACCAATTTCTATCGCGACTACAAAGCGTCGTGGGGTCGGACGCCCTACCCCGTCTTCATCAACTGCGTCGACGCCGTCGTGATCCAGTCCGGCCATATCCTGCTGGTCGAGCGCGCCCGCCGGCCCGGGTTGGGATTGCTTGCGCTGCCGGGGGGGCATGTCGACCCCAGCGAGTCTCTGCGTGACGCCGCGATCCGGGAACTCAAGGAAGAAACGCGGATATCCGACCCCAAAGGAGAAATCCCGCCGGCCATGCTGGCGTCCTTCATACAGGAGACCAAAACGCGTCTCTTCGACGATCCCAACCGGTCGGAACGCGGGCGCGTCGTCACGCAAGCCTATCTTTTCGAGTTGCCCGCCCGGAGAAGCCTGTTTTCAGTGCGCGGCGACGACGACGCGGCGAGCGCCGGCTGGCATGAACTCGGGCGCTTGCGCGCGGATCAATTCTTCGAAGATCATGCCGCGATCATCCGCGAGATGACAGGCGCGCTGATCGATTAGGGCGCGCATTCCTTCTCCTCGCAAGCGCGGGGAGAGGGAGGAAGATCGCGAAACACTCTGATATTCCAAATCGCGGCGGGGAGTCCGTCCGCGATCCCGCAACTGGAGGAGATCCAGGTCATGACGAACTTCGACAATCTGATCCTCGACGTCGACAGCTACAAGGCGAGTCACTATCTGCAATATCCGCCCGGCGCGGAATATGTTTCGAGCTATATCGAGTCTCGCGGCGGCGCCTGGCCGGAAACCTTGTTCTTCGGCCTGCAGATCTATCTCAAAAACGTGCTGACGAAGCCGATCTCACGCTCCGACATCGACGAGGCCGAGGCTGTTTTTCGGTTGCATGGCGAGCCCTTCAACCGGGAGGGCTGGGAACATATCCTGAAGGCGCACAAGGGCTTCATGCCGGTTCGGATTCAGGCGGTCCGCGAGGGAATCGTCTTGCCGACGCGCAATGCGCTGGTGCAGATCGTCAACACCGATCCCGAAATCCCCTGGATCGTCTCCTATCTCGAAACCGCTTTGCTGCGGGCCGTCTGGTATCCGACGACGGTCGCGACGCGCTCCTTGATGATCAAAAAACTCATCTCCACTGCGCTCGAAGAGACCTCCGACGATCCCGCGGGGCAACTCGCGTTCAAGCTTCACGACTTTGGCGCGCGCGGCGTCTCGAGCAAGGAAAGCGCCGGGATCGGCTCGGTGGCCCATCTCGTCAATTTCCGCGGAACCGACACGATTTCTGCACTGCTGACGGCGCAGCGCTTCTACGACGCGCCGATGGCGGGTCTTTCGATCCCGGCGTCGGAGCATTCGACGATGACCGCCTGGGGACAGGATGGCGAAACCAGCGCCTACGCCAATATGCTCCGTCGCTTCGGCGGTCCGGGCAAAACCTTCGCCGTCGTCTCCGACAGCTACGACGTCTATCGGGCAGTCGCCGATATTTGGGGCGGAACTCTCAAGAGCGAGGTCGAGACGATGGGAGGAACGCTCGTCGTGCGCCCCGATTCCGGCGATCCGACCGTCGTGCCCGTCAATGTCATAGAGATCCTCGCCGAGAAATTCGGCAGCCGGATAAACGGTAAGGGCTTTCGCGTTCTGCCCGATTGCATTCGCGTGATTCAGGGAGACGGCGTCAACGAGCGCACGATCGCGGCAATTCTCGCAAATCTGAAGGCGAAAGGCTTCGCCGCCGACAATATCGCTTTCGGGATGGGCGGCGCGCTTCTTCAAGCGCTCGATCGCGACACAATGAAATTTGCGATGAAGGCGAGCGCAATCCGCTTCAATGGCGACGGTTGGAGAGACGTGTTCAAAAACCCCGCGACCGATCCCGGCAAGGCCTCGAAAAAGGGACGGCTCGCCCTCCTGCGCGAAGATTCCGACTGGCGCACGATCCGCGAGGATGAACTCCACGCCGACGCCGAAAACCTGCTCGAGGATGTGTTCGTCGACGGCCGCCTGATGCGTGATCAGAGTCTGGACGAAATTCGTCGGCTCTCATGGCCCTGACGGTCGGATGCGCCTCTCGCAAGAACTGCGAGAGGCCGCCCTCAGCGCGGTGGAGGATTGCGCCGCGCGCTTGCCATGGAGGTAGACGAACGCAGGCGGAGCGCGTTTCGCCAAAACGCCGGCGTCCTTCTCGGGAAGCCGGGATTTCGCCAGAACCTGCGTCGACAGCGCTCCCGAAATCTTCCAGGTGGAGCCGGGGCGGTCCACTACGGCGATGGGTGCGAGGCGTATGATGTCTCGCCAATGCCGCCAGCGGTGAAAACCCAGCAGATTGTCGGCTCCCATGATCCAGACGAAGCGGACGCCGGGGCAGCGCATGCGCAAAAAACGCAGCGTGTCGTAGGTGAAGCGGGTGCGGATCTGGGCCTCGATCCCGGTGACGGCGATACGGGGATCGCGCGCAAGAGCCCGGCACGCCGCCATGCGCCGTTCGAGGGAAGGAAGGTTTCCGGTGTCCTTCAAGGGATTTCCGGGCGTGACCAGCCACCACAGGCGATGGAGCTTCAGCCGCGTCAGCGCTGCCCGCGAGACGTGCAGATGGCCCTCATGCGGCGGATTGAACGAACCGCCGAAAAGGCCAATCCGCATTCCCGGACAATGAGGGGGCAGACGCGGCGTCATTCCGGGCAAAGGCTCACGCGCGCGCCTGTCCCGTTCCATGAACGCGGTATTTGAACGAGGTGAGCTGCTCGACGCCCACCGGCCCCCGCGCGTGCATTTTGCCTGTCGCTATGCCGATCTCGCCGCCAAAACCGAACTCGCCGCCATCCGCGAACTGAGTGGAGGCGTTGTGAACCACGATGGCCGAGTCGACCTCGGCCAGGAACCGCTTCGCCGCGGCCTCGTCCTGCGTGAGAATGCAATCGGTATGATGCGAGCCATGCTCGGCGATATGCGCCATCGCCGCGTCGAGACCATCGACGATGCGGACAGCGATGATGGCGTCGAGATATTCGGTGTCCCAATCCTCTGCGGTCGCCGCGGTCACGCGAGGGTCTGCGAGAAGAGCGGACTCGTCGCCGCGCACGGCGCAGCCGGCGTCGAGCAGCATCTTCACCAGCGGCGCGAGATGTGTGGACGCACAGGCGCGGTCCACCAGCAGCGTTTCCGCCGCTCCGCAAATGCCGGTGCGCCGCATCTTGGCGTTGAGCACGACGGTCCGGGCCATGTCGAGGTCCGCAGCCGCATGGACGAAGACATGGACGATGCCTTCGAGATGCGCGAACACCGGCACCCGCGCCTCGTGCTGCACCCTGGCGACGAGGCTTTTGCCGCCGCGCGGCACGATCACGTCGATATTGCCGTCGAGCCCGGCCAGCATGGCGCCGACCGCGGCGCGATCGCTCACCGGCACGAGCGACACGATTTCCTCCGGCAGCCCGGCCTGTCGCAACGCCGCGACGAAACAGCGATGGATAGCGCGCGAAGATCGCAGACTGTCCGAGCCGCCCCGCAGAACCGTCACGTTACCCGCCTTGAGACAAAGAGCGGCGGCGTCCGCCGTCACATTGGGGCGGCTCTCGTAAATCACGCCCACGACCCCCAAAGGCGTCGCCACCCGCTCGATGAGCAGACCGTTGGGGCGCTCGAACGCCGCCAGCACGCGCCCGACGGGATCGGGCAAATCGGCGATTTCCTCGACCCCGCGCGCCATCGCCTCCAGCCGCTTCTGGTCCAGGGTCAGGCGATCGACCGACGCAGCAGGCGCGCCGGCCGCCTTCGCCTGCGCTACGTCCGCCGCATTGGCTTCGAGGATTTCCCGGCTCGACGAGCGTATCGCTGCCGCGGCCGCCCTCAAGACCGCATCCTTGGTTTCTCTCGGCGCGAGCGCCGCCGCATGGGCGCTGCGCCGCGCCGCCGCGCCTATGGCGGCCATCAGTTCGAGCGTGTCCGAGGGCTTTTCGAGAAGCTGCGCTTGCGTCATGGTTCCGGCGGGATTTGCAATTTCTTCAAGCGCACAGGGCTAGCACGCCGGAGCCCTTTGCGCAAAAGCCGCCATAGCTCCAACCACGGCGGCGCGCGCCTCCTCGCAGCCCCGGCCAAAGGTGTTTTCATTTTCAAGGAAACATGAAAACGCCCTTGGCTTTTGTTTTAACGCGTTTCCTAAGCCGAACCGGCTCCACTCCGGCTGGAAACGCTCCAGCCACAGTTTGGCCCCGCTTTGAACCCAGGGTCGCTGCGACGCGATTCGGTTGGAGTTCCAATGAGAAAGCTTGTTTTTGCCGTCGTCCTCGGCGGATTTGGCGGCGCGCTCGCCGCCTGCACGCCGGAAAGAACGCTCGACGGCGGGCTCGGCGCCGTCTCGGGAGCCATCGTGGGCGGGCCGATCGGCCTCGTGGCCGGCGGAGTCGTGGGTGCGACCGCCGGACCGGCCATCGCTTCGAGCTGGGGCGTCAGGGGCGGCGGGTCGCATCGCAGCCACCGCCACAAACGTCATCACTATTGATCGAGGACCTTACGCTCATCCTGCCCTGGGCTTTGATCCGCCCGCGACGCGGGTAAAGCGGTCGAGCACGTTTTTCGTGATCGTCATCACCATCTTGTCCTCACGCAGCAAGCCGGTGACCCAATTGCAGCATCCAGAGTTGAAAACCTGTCCGGAGCCGGAGGTCATGACGCTCATCATCGCCGCGCCATATTCGAGACACTCCTCGGGGATGTCGTAGAAAATCGGCCACGCGTTCTTCGTGGGAATGTCGGTCATGGGATTCATGCGAAGATTCCCATGCCGCGGCGGCATGGGCTCGCCGCGAACGGCGGGGGCCATAGCCAATATCTCCAGGCTTTGCGGGGCGCCGTCCTTATAGGTCGGATAGGGCAATCCGTTGCGGAAGGTGTAATCCACGCCGTCGACCTCGAAGGCGAGGATGCGCGAAGGCTCGGCCCCGAACATATCGCCGTAATAGAGGTCTGTGCCGTCGAAAACCCAGTGGTTTGGCCGGTAGACGGTATAGCCTCCAGGCGCGCGAGGCGTCGTCGCTCCCAGCCGCACGTAAATTCCGCCGAAGCCGGTCAGGCCGAAGGTCGCCGCGCCCGGCCGATTGACGATCTTGAAGTCCCACGCAACCGTGGTTCGGCTGGGCGACGTCGCCGAAATGGGATCCGGAAGCGTCTTGTAGCAGACCTGCGTCCGACCGTCGTCCTCGAGCCGAACCTGCCAGATGAAATTGCCGCCGAGCCGCATGACGTTACCGCCCTTGCGCGTGAAATTCTCGATGGCGTCGCGCATCTCCCACGACCAGTATTCGTCGTGGCCGACGATCACGGCGCAGGCGTAGCCACTGACGCAATCGGGACGCAGTTGCAGGTCGTGCTGGGTGACGTAATCGAGCTGGTAGCCGTTCTGCTCCGCCCAACAAGCAAATGGGCGCTCGTAATAGGCCCAGCCGCCGTCGCCGTAATGACGTGAATAGCCATGCGCCAGCGCCCAATCGACGAAGGGATAATAGGGCGAGGCGTCGGTCGGCAGATCCGGCGTGTCGGAGTGACGGGGCGCGTTGATCGGAAGGCGCATAAATCCGCGAGCCCACGGCCGCTGAAGCGACAGCCGCGGCGAGAGAGTTTCGGTCGATTTGCCGTCGACGACGCTGCGGTAGGAATTGGCCCCGCCCCAATCATTATAGGCGGTCGCCGTCACGGTCGTGAGGATCAGCACGATGCGGTTTTTGCGCTGGCCGGATTTGGGGCGCAGGACGAAGCCGGCCTCGCGCTCGACCGACCGGCCATCGGCGCCCGTCGCACGCAGGAGGATCAGATAAAATCCCGATTGCCAGCCGGGATCGACCTGGATAGCCACAGGATCACGCCAGCCGCAGCCGACGGCATATGCGTTTTCGGGAGTGTTCTGGCGAAGGCCCTTGAGTCCGGAGCGGGACCATATCGTGCGGGGCTTCAGCCCGTCGCGAATGATTTCTATGTCATAGGTCGGCGCCGTCGTGTGCACGAATAGACGGACCGTGTTGCCCGGCTCGTAGCTCAGCTGCTCGGTGTAGCCGGCGATCTCCGTGATGTTGGGGTCGTTGAGCGGAAACTCCCGCTGATCGGCTCCCGCCACGTCGACCCACGCGCTCTCGGTTTCCTCGAGCGATATTACGGGCTTTGTCTCTTTGGGAGGAACGTCTTGCTTTGGCGCTTTCGTCGCGGGTTTCGTCTGTCCGAAAGCTGTTGAGGCGCCGAGCGCGGTGGATCCTGCGAGGAAGAGAAGACGGCGCCGCGAAAGACTGGAGAAGAACCGACCAAACCGTCCCGGGAAAGAGGCAGACAAAGCAGAATCTCCTATAAAACCGCAACTACAGTCATAAATATCAATGGAGGAGTCAATCGGAGCACATGCCGTCCGGGCGCTGAACCCAAACAGGCGAACCTTGCTTTTTCACCATCATGGCTGCGCCGAAACCCGCTGCGGCCTACGCAATATCCAGTCCGAGCTCGGCCCGCTTCTTGCGCGGGAGGCCTCGCGAGACGATCGAATGGGACTCGCGGATATAGTCGCGCAAGGCTTCGTCCGAGAGGCCCGGCGCCGCGAAATGCTGGATCCATTTCAACCCGCGCGAGGCGAGATAAGGCGCTGGACGCAGGCCGGGCTGCTCCTTCAGCATCTCGTAGGCGATGTCGCTGACCTTGAAGGTGAAGCGCGGCTCGCCCTCGTCCCAGCCGCCGATCGCGAACACCTTCCCGCCGACCTTCCAGACATCCGATCCGCCCCATTGGACGACATGGCTCGTCGCCGGCAGCGCGCCGCAGAAGGCGTTGTACTCGTCGTAAGTCATGCTCGTCACTCCCGGCGCCGGGACCGATCACGCATCACGCCTTGGATGGCGTTCCGCCGCCCCAGCGCGCCATTAAGGAACAAGACGGGCTAATTCCCGCGCTTGTCCGTCAAAGTCTCCAGGAAAGCGACGATGGCGTCGATCTCGTCGTCGGAAAGCCGCGGCTTCTGGCCCGGCTTGCGATCGTAGGGAACCTCTTTCACATTGACGTTGGCGTGAAACGTCGAAGGCAGATCATCGAATTTACTGACCTTGCCGTCGGCTCCTTTTGGATACCAGCGTTCCGGGTTCGTGTCGCGGGTGGCGTAGAAAGCGACCGCATCGCGCAGGGTGGCGAGAGAACCATTGTGCATGTAGGGCGCGGTCACAGCCACATTGCGCAGCGTCGGGACCTTGAACGCGCCGCAGACGCCCTCAGTCTCGAAACCCTTCGGCGCCGAAGCGGCGAGCCCCGGCCGCGCGCACAGGCCGAGATCGAAACTGCCTTGAGCGGCGTTGGCGGGAATGGCCCCGTTACGCGGCGCGCCGAGCGTGTCGTAGGTGAAATCCGTAAACAGCCAGTCTTTCGGATCATGCGATTTCACGTCGCCCGCATGGCAGGCGAGACAATTGCCCTTGTGCGGGTCCTTGAACAGCGCGAAGCCCCTGGCTTCAAGAGGCGTGAACTTCGCTTCGCCCCG
The DNA here is from genome assembly GCF_004802635.2 of Methylocystis heyeri. Classification (NCBI taxonomy): domain Bacteria; kingdom Pseudomonadati; phylum Pseudomonadota; class Alphaproteobacteria; order Hyphomicrobiales; family Methylocystaceae; genus Methylocystis; species Methylocystis heyeri. Next base: position 340,789 of record NZ_CP046052.1, on the reverse strand, counting down.
CAGCACGGCGTCGAAACGCGACGCAAAGGGATGGAAGGCCTCCGTGCGCTCGAAGGCCGCAATCGCCTGCATGAGCTTATCGAAGGCCTGGCCTGGATTGTCGAAGACATCCTTGCCGAAGGCCGTTCGTGCAAGGTCGGCATAGGCGCCGCCCTTGACCTTGGCGACGACCGCCTCTCTCGAGGGATTGTTCATCTCGACGGGATTGAGCAACGGTCCGCCGGCCTGCTCAATGAGATCGCTGGCGCGCCCGTCGCGGAATTGGCCGCCCACCGGCGTCTTCTCGACCTTGCCGGTCTCTTCGTCCTTTTTGTCGACGAAGGAGAACGGCGGCGCAAAAGACGCATAGGAAACCGACGGCGGCTTGCGCGAGCCGAAAGCCCCTGCGGGCGCCCCGCGCGCGACAGCAGGCACAGAAGATCCGTTCACGCCGGAAAAGGCGCGCGCCGGATCATGACAGGAGGCGCAGGAAACGCCTTTGGGTTCGGAAAGGGAGACGTCCGAGAACAGCCGCGAGCCGAGCTGCTCGATGGGCGATAACGCTGGCGCGGACTGTTCCGCAACAGCCGCCGCGGAGAAACCCACGACCAGCGCCACTGCCCCGCCAAGCCCGCGCGCGATGCTAGTCCTGAACCGAATCGACGCCATCGATGCACCTGCCGCTGATGCGCAAAACCGCCTCAAGCTATAAGGAATCCAACGTAATCGCGTCAATTTCGGTATTTTGGAGGACTTCCAGAGAGGGCGCGGTGAATTGTCGCGACGCAAGTGATCGAAACGCCGGCGGACACGAAAAATTAAACTGCCGGGCAGAGGCTTCTCGCGCAAAATTCGTCCTAGGAAAACAGTGTCCTATGGAAATTCCCGATTTAAAATCCTTTTTCGAACTGACACCCGCGGCGGTTGCGGTTTTCGACCGCGACCTGCGGTGTCTCGCCGCCAGCCCGGCCTGGCGGCGCGAACCGAGGCTCGGAAGCGACGCGCTCGGCGGCGGACTCTTTGAAAGCCGTCCCGATCTCGGCGAAAAATTTAGAGGCGATCTCGAACGCGGCCTTCGCGACGACGAAGCCGCGGCGCTGGAGTTCCGTCTCGAGCCCCGGCCGGGCGAACTCCCGGGCCTGCGCGCAAAAGTCTGTCCATGGCGCAGGTCAGACGGCGACCTGGGCGGAGTCGTCGTCTTCGCGGAAGAAACCGCGCAGGAGGAACCGACCAGGAAAGCGCTGGCGGAGAGCGAGGAACGCTTTCACGGCCTTCTGGAAAAATATTCCCAGGCGATCTGGGAAGCCGACAGACACGGACAAACCGTGTCGGACAGCCCGAGCTGGCGGGCCTACACCGGCCAGACGCTCGAAGAAATGCTCGGCCACGGCTGGCTCGACGCCGTCCATCCGGATGATCGCGCCCGCGTTCAGCAAACCTGGCGGGAGGCGATGGCCTCTCGCGCCGACGTCGACGTCGAAGCCAGGATTCGTCACGCCGATCAAGGGTACCGCTGGACGAACGCCCGCGCCACGGCGATCCTCGATCAAGACGGCGAAATCGAGAAATGGGTCGGCGTCAACATCGATATCGACGACCGCAAGAAAACCGAAGAGGCGCTGTGGGAGCGTGTCGAATGCCTGCGTCTAGCCCAGTCGGCGGCGAATATCGCCACCTGGGACTGGCATATCCACGAAGACAGAACCTTCGTCTCCGACCATTACTATCGCATCTACGGCATCCCCGAAAACGGCGCCCAGGATTACGCCAGCTTCCTCGCGCGCATTCACCCTGAAGACGTCAAAAGCGTCGACGCCATTATGCGGACCGCATTGGCGCGGGGCGGGGTCGATGAAGCCGAATTTCGCATCATCCGCGAGGACGACGGCTCGATAAGATGGGTGAGAAGCAGAGGCGAAGTATTTCTGGACGAAGGCGGACGAGCCCGACGGGCTCTCGGCGTCGTGTTCGACATCACCAGATACAAGGAGGCCGAAGCCGCGTTCCTGGAGAACGAACGTCGCGTCGAAAGCCTGAACAGGTCGCTGGAGAAGAAGGTCGAGGAAAGAACCAGGGAACTCAGAGAGAAAGCCGAATTGCTGCGGCGGCGGAAACAGGCTCTCGAGGATAGCGAAAGACGCTTTCGGTTGCTCGCGGATCAATCGCCAACGCCCATTTCGATCTGCGACTCCGACGACACCGTAGCTTACGTCAACCCCGGATTTACGAGGGCATACGGCTACCGGCTCGAAGACATACCCACTCTCGCGCTCTGGTTCAGCAAAGCCTATCCGCAGGAGTTCGACAGAGATTACGCCGAACGCAAATGGATCGCTCACATATCCAGGGCGCGCGAGGAAAAAACCGCGATGGAGCCGCTTGAGACCCGGATCCGCTGCAGCGACGGGCGGAACCGCACCGTCGTCATAGCGACAAATTTCCTCGACGACAGCAGGACATCCTTCATGGCGACATTCTTCGACGTCACCGAAGCGAGGGCCGAAGAAGAAAGAATCAAGCGTCTCAGCAAGCTTTACGCGGCGTTGAGCGGATGCCAGGAAGCTGTCGTCCATGCGAAGACGAAGCAGGAAATCTTCACGCGCGTCTGCGACGTCATGTGCAATCAGGGCGTAGCGAAGCTCGTCTGCGTGGGCGTACGTGAGGATTCATCGCCATTGGTGAAGATGATCCAGGCTTCCGGGCAAGGCGTCAGCTACGCCGAGGACATCACCATATCCACCGACCCTTCGGATGTACACGGCCAGGGCCCCACCGGCACCGCCTTTCGAGAGGGAGTGGCGGTATGGTGCCAGGATTTCGCGAAGGACCCTCAAACCGCGCCATGGCGGGAGCGCGGAAAGAAATATGGGTGGCGGAGCAGCGCCGGCCTGCCGCTCTTTGAAAAAGGCCGCGTAGCCGGCGTCCTGATCATTTACTTCGACACGCCCGACTATTTCGACGACGAAATCCGGGCGCTCCTGTTGAAGATATCGGAGAGCGTCAGCTTTGCGCTCGACTCCCTCGCCGAGCAGGCGGCGCACGAGGCGGCCGTCCGGGAGATCGAGCTGCTGGCGCATTTCGATACTCTCACGGGACTTCCCAACCGGAACAGCCTGCTGGAGTCGCTGGGAGGCCTGATCTCGCGCTATCGCGATTGCGCAGACAGCACTTTTGCGCTTCACCTGATCGATCTGGACAACTTCAAGGACATCAACGACACGCTCGGGCACATTCTGGGCGACCGCTTCTTGGCCACGGTCGGGAAGCGTCTTTCCTCCTGCGTGAGAAGAGACGACATCGTCTGCCGCATCGGCGGCGACGAGTTCGTCGTCATTCAGCTGGATGTCAGAGACGGAAAAGAGGCCGAGGGTCTGGCGGGAAAGCTGACTGCCGCGCTGGCCGAACCCTATGCGATCGGAGAAATCAGGCTTCTCTCGTCCGGCACCGTCGGCATCGCGATTTTTGGCCCCGAGTCGCCCTCCGCCGAATTGCTCCTGTCGCACGCCGATGTGGCGCTCTACCGCGCCAAAGAACGTCGTCGCGGAACATTCGCCGTCTTCACCAGGCAAATGGATTGCGAGGTTCGCTCCAGGGTCGACCTTCTCAACCAGCTCCGCGAGGCGGTGGACAAAAACCAGCTTTTCCTCTGTTACCAGCCGCAGTTTGAAATCGACGGCAAAAGGATAACTGGCGTGGAGGCCCTGGTCCGGTGGCTCCATCCGGTCGAGGGGGTCGTCGGACCCGGCCGTTTCATTCCGGTCGCCGAAGACAGCGGACTTATCATCGAGATCGGCGATTGGGTTCTGAACGAAGCCACGCGTCAGATGGCGGCGTGGATCGAGCATGGAATCGCCCCCCCGTCCATTGCGATCAACGTCTCCGCCCATCAATTGAAGAAGCAGATCGATTTCGCCGCGAGGCTCGCTTCGATCCTGCGCGCCAGGGGGGTGCAGGCCGATCGGGTCGAGATCGAGATGACCGAAAGCGTGTTGATCGACATACCCAAGACCGAAGACAACGTCATCAACAGCATCAGAGCGCTCGGCGCAAAGATAGCGCTCGACGATTTCGGGACGGGCTATTCTTCGCTGGATTATCTTTCGAAATTCCCGGTGGACCGGATCAAGATCGCACAGCAATTCGTCGTGGACATACTCGCCTCTTCCCGCAGCCGCGCCGTCGTCGACGCCACCATCACGCTCGCGCAACGCCTTGGAATGAGAGTCATCGCGGAGGGAACCGAAACCTCCAGACAGCTGGACATTCTCAAAAAAGGCGGCTGCCGGGAATTCCAGGGATATTATTTTTCAAGGCCGCTGAGCCCTGCAATGATGACCAGAATGCTCAGCCTCGAGTCGTTCCGACCACGCCATGAAAGCAGGCTGGAGCTCAAAGTGGCTGTATGACCGATGAACCGGTTTCAGGCGCTCATGGCGCGGTTTCTCGACCGGACGGGATATCCGGTCGAATGCGCGTCAAAGCATCGGCCAGGGTTGCGGGTTCTTGCGCCGCGACAGCAAATACGCTTCGCAGGCGTCCGCCGGCATTGGTCTCGCGAACAGAAATCCCTGTCCCTCGTCGCAGTTGAGATTGCGAATGATCTCGAGCTGCCGCGCCGTCTCGATGCCTTCCGCGACCGTGTTCAGACCGAAAGCTTTCGCAAGGCGGGTGATCGCGTCGATGATGGCGCGCGAATCCGCGCAATGTTCGATATCCTCGGTGAAGCTCCTGTCGATCTTCACCGTCTTCAGCGGGATCTTGCGGAGATAGGACAGATTTGAATAGCCGACGCCGAAATCGTCGAGAGAAATGGTCACGCCGCGCGCGGCGAGCCGCGCAAGCTTGGGCAGCGACTCCGCATTCGCGTTCACGAAGTGATTTTCCGTGATTTCCATTTCGAGAGCGGCCGGAGGAAGGCCGGATTCTTCGAGCGCGAGGTCGATATCCGCCAGGAAATCGCCCTTTTCGATATGCCGCGGCGAAAGGTTGACCGACAGATGGTCGATCAAGCCGGCCGCCACCCATTTGGCGGCCTCCGCGCTCGCACGCAGGAGCATGTAACGGTCCAGCTCGTCGACCAGCGCATGCTCCTCGGCGATCGGAACGAAGACGGCCGGCGGCACCAAGCCGCGCGCCGGATGATTCCAGCGCGCCAGCGCCTCGACCCCGATCGGCCTGCCCGTGGATAAATTGATCTTGGGCTGGTACCAGGGCTCGACTTCTCCGTTCAGGAGCGCATTCCGAAGATCCACCGACAGGCTGCGGGTCTCTTCCAGGCGCAGGCTCATGATGGGCGAGAATCGCGTTGCGCCGTTGCGCCCGCTCTTCTTCGTTTCGTAAAGCGCGAGGTCGGCGTAGCGGAGCAGATCGTCGATCGAGCGCGCGTCGGCCGGATAGAGCGCCGTTCCGATCGACGCGGAGACGCACATCTCGTAGCCGCGGTAAAAGCAAGGCTGCGACAGAGCGGATACGATCCGAGCGCATATCAGGTCGAGGTCGCGAATGTTTTCGGCGCCGAAACAGACCGCGGCGAATTCGTCGCCTCCCACTCGGGCTATGAATGAACCCTTGGGCAGCGTTCCACGAAAGCGCCGCGCGACTTCCCGCAGCAAATGATCGCCGGCCGCGTGCCCGAGGCTGTCGTTGACCTCCTTGAAGTGGTCGAGATCGATGCCGAGCAGAACAAATGGGCCCGTTTCGCCGGCGCTGATTTTTTTCAGCGTCGAATGGAGACTGGCCCGATTGGCCAGCCCGGTCAGCTGGTCTCTCTCGGCGAGAGCGACCGCCTCCTCCTTGGCGATTTCAAGTTCGTGCGTGCGCTCGGCGACCCTGCGTTCGAGCGTCTGGTTGAGCAGGAACAGTTCGCGGGATTTGGCCTCGAGAATTTCTTCGGCCGCCAGCCGGGCGCGGCGCTCGCGCTGGGCTCGCTCACGCAATCTCTCCATGCGGCTGTGGACGTCGGGCTCGGCGCCTTTCACGACGCCGGATTCGTCGATTGGATTCGGGACCGCCAGCACTTTCAGCACACGCTGATTTCAAAACGCTGCCTCACGCCGGCGTCCGCTACGACCGGCCGCACGACGATAGCGACTTTCTCTCGATAATACTCGCTCGCGCCTTCGATCAGGCCGATGGCGAGATCGGCGAGAGGGCGGCAGCTGATGTAATCGAGGACCAGCTGCTTGGGACCGCTCTCGATTTCCTCGAAACGCGGCAGCTCCGCGTCGGCGTAGAGCTTCCTCACCTCGACATGGATATGGCCGTCGACGCTGCGCAGAAAATCCAGCAGACCGCCGCAACTCCCGAACACTTCGGGAAACTTCTTCTGAAAGACGCCGCACAAATGACGCCCCAGTCCATTCAACGCTCGTGAGGAGGATTCGCCGGTCAGGGAGCAATAGGCGCCGAGCAGTCTCGACAGTTCGTTAAAATCGTATGTGCCCACAGACGTATAGGCGCTCTCGGCGAGCCCGGCCTCGGCGATCATGTCGTCCACGAAGTCCTCGCCCCGCGAGGAGCCCACAAACTCCAGGAACTCCGTGAAGACGATCCCTTTCATCCCTCTCCCCGACCTGTGACGTCTCCGTCGACCCGTTAGAAACAGCCACTTAATCGGGAAATTGTTATCCAGACGTTTCAGTAATGCTCAGTTCTTTCAAAGCCGGACGAAAACGGACACAACGCCGCAGGAGAGGATGGCCGGGGCGCCCAAAGCAGCGAAGGACAAATCCCCGCGCGAACAAAAAAAGAACTTGGCTTGCAGAACAAAACATGCACAATGATGCGGGACGCAGTTTTCAAATCGAGTTTTGCCGGTCCGGCGTTGCGCCCACCGGCCAACCCGTGCCAGAAGGAATTTCGCTGTGAGCCAAGCCAATCTCCGCCTCGTGGAAGGATCATCCGTGGACAAGACCAAGGCTCTTGACGCCGCTCTGTCTCAGATCGAACGCGCCTTCGGCAAAGGTTCGATCATGCGGCTCGGCAAGAACCAGAAAGCCGTGGAGATCGAAACCGTCTCGACCGGCTCGCTCGGCCTCGACATCGCCTTGGGCGTCGGCGGCCTGCCGCGCGGCCGCGTCGTGGAGATTTACGGGCCCGAATCCTCCGGCAAGACCACGCTGACCCTCCATGTCATCGCCGAGGCGCAGAAGGCCGGCGGTGTTTGCGCCTTCGTCGACGCCGAACATGCGCTCGACCCGGTCTACGCCCGCAAGCTCGGGGTCCAGCTCGACGACCTTTTGATCTCCCAGCCCGACACCGGCGAACAGGCGCTCGAAATCACCGATACTCTGGTGCGCTCCGGCGCGGTCGACGTTCTCGTGGTCGATTCGGTCGCCGCGCTGACGCCCCGCGCCGAAATCGAGGGGGAAATGGGCGACGTTCAGCCCGGCCTCCAGGCGAGACTGATGAGCCAGGCCCTGCGCAAGCTCACCGCCTCGATCTCCCGCTCCAATACTCTCGTCATCTTCATCAACCAGATCCGCATGAAGATCGGCGTGATGTACGGCTCCCCCGAAACCACCACCGGCGGCAACGCCCTGAAATTCTACGCCTCGGTGCGTCTCGACATCCGCCGCGTCGGCGCGATCAAGGATCGCGACGAGGTCACCGGCAACCAGACCCGGGTAAAGGTGGTCAAGAACAAAGTAGCGCCGCCTTTCAAGCAGGTCGAATTCGACATCATGTACGGGGAAGGCGTCTCCAAAGTGGGCGAACTGATCGATCTCGGGGTCAAGGCGGGCGTCGTGGAAAAATCGGGAGCCTGGTTCTCTTTCGACAGTCAAAGACTCGGCCAGGGCCGCGAAAACGCCAAGAGCTTCCTTAGAGCCAATCCCGAGGCGGCCGCCCGGATAGAGCAGGCGATCCGGGAGAACTCGGGCCTCATCGCCGAGCGCATCCTGGAAGCCGGGGGCGAGGACGCCGAGGGCGGGGAAGACTAAAATTCTACGGCCGCCCGGCGGGGTTCCTTGACCCATCTCGCTCCCGCCGGGCGTTTTTCATTGCCCAAGCGGCCCCTAACTGGCATATCGCACGAAACCTATTCCAGCCGCCAAGATCAGCGCGGCGTCGCGCGAAGGCGCGACGAGCCATAGCGAGCCAGCAGGACCATGACCGGCGTCAATCAGATCCGCAGCACGTTTCTCGATTATTTTGCGCGCCACGACCACGAAAAAGCGCCCTCTTCCTCGCTGGTGCCGCACAACGACCCCACGCTGATGTTCACCAACGCCGGCATGGTGCAGTTCAAGAACGCCTTCACCGGCGTCGAGAAGCGGCGCCATCCGCGCGCGACCAGCTCCCAAAAATGCGTGCGGGCGGGCGGCAAGCACAATGACCTCGACAACGTGGGCTATACCGCGCGGCATCATACCTTCTTTGAAATGCTGGGGAATTTCTCCTTCGGCGACTATTTCAAGGAAGGCGCGATCGAGCTCGCCTGGAACCTCATCACCCGCGAATTCGACATGCCGACGGATCGGCTGCTCGTCACCGTCTACCACGACGACGACGAGGCCTACGGGCTGTGGAAAAAGATCGCGGGATTTTCCGACGACCGCATCATCCGGATCGACAGCTCGGATAATTTCTGGAGCATGGGCGAGCTTGGCCCCTGCGGCCCCTGTTCGGAGATTTTCTTCGACCAGGGCGAAAAGCTCGCCGGCGGCCCCCCGGGCAGCGCGGACCAGGACGGAGACCGTTATCTCGAGTTCTGGAACCTGGTCTTCATGCAATATGAGCAGGTCGCCCCCGGCGAGCGGGTTCCCCTGCCGCGCCCGTCGATCGACACCGGCATGGGCCTGGAGCGGATCGCCGCGCTGCTTCAGGGCGAGACCTCCAATTACGACACCGACCTCTTCCGCGCCCTGATCGGCGCCGTCGCCGAACTCACCAGCGTCGACGCCAGAGGTCCGCAGGCGGCGAGCCACCGGGTCATCGCGGACCATTTGCGCGCTTCGGCCTTCCTTGTGGCCGACGGCGTGACGCCGTCGAACGAGGGGCGCGGCTATGTGCTGCGCCGCATCATGCGGCGCGCGATGCGCCATGCGCAGCTGCTCGGCGCCGCCGAGCCTCTGATGTGGCGTCTCGTTCCCACCCTCGTCGCCCAGATGGGACTCGCCTTCCCGGAGCTGCAGCGGGCCGAGAACCTGATTCGCGATACGCTTCAGACCGAGGAAACCCGTTTCCGCACCACGCTCGCCCGTGGCCTGTCCATACTGGACGAGGAAACTGCCGCGCTCACGGCCGGCGCCCAGCTCTCCGGCGAGACCGCTTTCAAGCTTTACGACACTTACGGCTTCCCGCTCGATCTGACCGAGGACGCCCTGCGCCCGCGCGGCATCGCCATCGACAAGGACGGGTTCGCCGCCGCGATGGAGCGCCAGAGGGCTGAAGCCCGCAAAGCCTGGGCGGGCAGCGGCGAGACCGCCACCGAAGCAGTCTGGTTCGCGATCAAGGACCGGGTCGGCGCCACCGAATTCCTCGGCTATGACACCGAGAAAAGCGAGGGCGTCGTCACCGCCCTGGCGCATAACGGCGCCCAGATCGACTTCCTGAAAACCGGCGAGCGCGGCCTCGTCCTGGTCAACCAGACTCCCTTTTACGGCGAATCCGGCGGTCAGATGGGCGACGTCGGGGAGCTTCGCGGCAAGGGCGTGCGCTTCCGCGTGGATTCCACGCAAAAGAAGCTCGGCGACCTCATCGTTCACGAGGGCGTGGTCGAAGAGGGAGAAATCTCGGTCGGCATGACCCTCGAGCTCGACGTCGACCACGGCAGGCGCCGCGCGACGCGAGCCAATCACTCCGCCACCCACATTCTTCACGAGGCGTTGCGCCTGGTGCTGGGCGATCATGTTGCGCAAAAAGGCTCTCTGGTCGCGCCGGATCGGCTGCGTTTCGATTTCACCCATCCGAAACCCCTCACGGACCAGGAACTCGCCGAGGTCGAGCGGCTTTCCAACGAAATCGTCCAGGACAACAGCGCGGTCCAGACGAGGCTGATGGAGCAGGAGGAGGCCATCGCCTCCGGCGCGCGGGCGCTGTTCGGGGAAAAATACGGCGACGAAGTGCGCGTCGTCTCCATGGGGCGGCGCGACCCGGCGGCCGGTCGCGCTTTTTCCGTCGAGCTGTGCGGCGGAACCCACGTATCGCGCACGGGAGACATAGGCGTCATCAGCGTCGTCTCGCAAAGCCCCGTCTCCTCCGGCGTGAGGCGCCTTGAAGCGCGCACCGGCGAAGGGGCGCGGCTCGAACTCTCGGCCCAGTCCAGGTCCTTGCGGGAGCTCGCCGCGCTGTTGCGCGCGCCGGTCGAGGACGCTCCGGAGCGGCTGACGTCGCTGTTGGAGGAACGCAAGCGCCTCGAGCGCGAACTCGGCGAGGCCAAGAAGAAACTGGCCATGAGCGGGGGCGCCGGCGTCGGAGCCGCTGCCCAGCCGGTGCAGGACGTCGCGGGCGTCAAGCTGTTCTCGCGCTCGGTGAGCGGCGTCGACGCCAAGGATCTCAAGGGCCTCGTCGACGAGGCGAAGAAGGTCGTCGGATCCGGAATCGTCGCCATCGCGAACGCCTCGGCCGACGGCAAGGCCGGGATCGTCGTCGGCGTGACGGCGGATCTCACCGAAAAATTCAACGCCGTCGATTTCGTGCGCGCCGCGAGCGAGAAGCTGGGCGGCAAAGGAGGCGGCGGCCGACCCGATCTCGCGCAGGCGGGAGGGCCCGACGCCTCGGCCATCGACGCGGCCCTGGCTGCGGTGGAAGACGCCTTGCGCGCAAAGGCGGGCGCCTGACAGTGGAAGACGGCTTCGTCGGCGCCCTCCATGCGCAGCAAAGCTTCCGGCGCCGTCTTTACCTTATGCTCGACGGCGCCGCAGACGACGGCCCCGGCTGGCTTCTGCATCGCGCGCTGATCGCCCTAGTCGCCCTTTCGGTCGGCGCGGTCATATTGGAATCGATGAAGGACATCGCCCAGCGCTACGGCCTCGCCTTCAGGGCGATCGAAATATTTGCGGTCAGCGCGTTCACGCTGGAATATCTGTTGCGCATCTGGACGGCGCCGGAGCACACGCCCTACGCGAGAATGACCCCGACGCGCGCGCGGCTGGCGTTCATTTGCTCGGGAACCGCCATCATCGACCTGTTTGCGATATTGCCGGCCTATCTCTCCTTCTTTCTGGGCTTTATGGGCTCCGACCTGCGCATGTTTCTGCTTTTGCGGCTGCTGCGCTTTTTCAAGCTCGCCCGCTATTCGCCGGGAATAAGATCTCTGATCGCCGTGATCGAAGCCGAAAGGCGGGCGCTGTTCTCGTCGGCGACCCTGCTGTTCGGAGTCGTTCTCTTCGCCGCCACCGCGATGCATGTCGCGGAGCATAACGCGCAGCCGGTGGCCTTCGGCTCCATTCCCGCCTCCATGTGGTGGGCGGTCCAGACCATCGCCACGGTCGGATATGGAGACGTGACTCCTATCACCGGAGCCGGGAGAATCATCGCGGCGCTGACCATGGTGACGGGGTTCGTGATGCTGGGCCTGCCGGTGGGCATCGTGGCGACGGCCTTCGCCGAGGAAATCCATAGGCGCGAATTCGTCGTCACCTGGAGCATGGTCGCGAGCGTTCCCCTGTTTCGGTCCCTCGACGCTTCGTCGGTGGCGGAAATCATGCGATGTCTGCGGGCTCAATCCGTTCCCGCCGGCACCCCCATCACGCGCCGCGGGGAAGAAGCCCATTCGATGTATTTCATCGCCGCCGGCCAGGTGGAAATCGAACTGCCGCAAAACCAGGTGGTGCTCGGCGAAGGGCAGTTTTTCGGCGAAATCGCGTTGTTGCGCAGAACGCGGCGCAGCGCCAACGTGCGAGCGCTCTGCCCGACGAAGCTCCTGATTCTGGACGCCTTCGACCTGCGCCGCCTCATGCGCCACAACCCCGAGATCGGAAAACGGATCGAGGAAGTGGCGGCGAACCGGGTGGATTTCACCAGGGCGGCGCGACAGGGCGACATCATCGAAGCCGAGATAATATCGCGTGACGATTCGCCGCTAGAAGAGGAATATTGAACGGCGATGGCTTCAGCGCCATCCTGTTCGAGAAGCCGGCCTATCCAAGGGAGACTGAATTGTACAAGAAGATTCTCATCCCGGTCGATCTGAGCGAACCCGCCATGTCGGAAAAAGGCGAGGCTGCGGCGGTCGAACTGGCGAAGATCGGCGATGCCGAGATTCGGCTCGTAACCGTCCAGTTCCCTACCCCGCTCACCTTCATGGATTATGTGCCGGACGATTTCGAAGCCCAGTTGAGGGAAAACTCCGAAAGCGCGCTGAAAGAACTCGCAGCCGGGCTCGACTATCCCAAGGAGAAGGTTTCGACCGCCATACGCCTCGGATCGGTCTACGCCGAGGTTCTGGCCGAAGCCGAAGCCTGGGGCGCGGACCTGATCGTCATCGGGTCGCATCGCCCGAGCATGTCGACCTATCTGTTGGGATCAAACGCCAAAACCATCGTGCGCCACGCCAAATGTTCGGTTCTGGTCGCGCGCGACTAGAGTCTTTTCATGTTTCCTGGAAACATGAAAACACCCTTGGCTTTTGTTTTAACGCGTTTCCTGCGCCGAACCGGCATCCACTTCGGCTGGAAACGCTCTTGGAGCATGTTCCCAAAAAGTGCGAAGCGGTTTCTGGAAAAGAAACTGCTCCGTCAATGAGATTTGTAGCGCGTTCGACTGCGTTTAGGCCGATCGCGCTTTAAAGGAGCGGCTCAGCGGGATGAAACGGGTCATGCGCAAGGCTGTTCCGGTCTTCGTCCTGTCGGCGCTTCTGGCTCCCTTAGCGCAGGCGGAGTCCCTCGGCCAAAAGGGGCGGGTGATAGCGGATAGTTTTTGTAGCCGCTGCCACGCCGTGGGGCCGCGGGGCAAAAGCCCAAACCCCAAATCCCCGCCCTTCAGGACGCTTGGCAGGAAATACCCTCTGGCCGATCTGGAGGAAGCGCTGGGCGAAGGGATAGTCGTCGGCCACGAAGGCCAGGATATGCCGCCCTTTGTTTTTTCGTCGGAGGACATCAAGGCGCTGCTCGCCTATCTGGCGTCGGTGCAGAAGAAATAGACTCCGGTCCCCTGCGTCATATGATCCGGGCCATTTCCTCGAAGCTCAGCCTGGGTCCGCGCGGATGCAGCCTGGCGGGGTCGCCATAGCCTATATTCACGAGGAAGTTGGATTTGGTCTTGCCGTCGGGAAAAAACTCGCGGTCGACGACCGCCTTGTCGAAACCGCTCATCGGACCCGTATCCAGACCGAGCGCGCGCAGGGCGAGAATGAGATAAGCGGCCTGCAGGGTCCCGTTGCGGAAAGCGGTTTCCTCGATCAAATCGGGATTGCCCGCGAACCACGAACGCGCATCGGCGGCCGGAAAGAGGCGCGGCAGTTTTTCATAAAATTCGATGTCGTATCCGAGGATCGCGGTCGCCGGCGCGGCCATGGTCTTGTCGAGGTTTCCCGGCGCGAGCGCAGGGGCGAGGCGGGCCTTCGCCTCCCCCGATCGCACGAAGACGATCCGCAGCGGCGAACAATTGGCGCTGGTGGGCCCCCATTTCGCTATTTCGACCGCCTCCTCGAGCAGGGCGTCGGGCGCCGGTTCGTCGCGCCATCCGTTATGGGTTCTCGCTTCAAGAAATAATTGGGCGAAAGCCTCCGAAGGCAGGCGCGGTTTCATCGGAAAGACCTTTCTTCCTCTTTTTCGCAATATGGCGGAGCCCGATCCTCAAATGTCGCGGCCCTCCACCTCGAAACGCAGACGCTCTTCGGCCTTGCGCCATGTTTCCTGCCTGGGGTCCAGCGCAAGGGCCCGGCGATAGGCGTCGAGGGCCCCCTTCTTGTCGCCCGCCTCCTCTTTCAGCCCGCCGATCGCGGCCAGCGCATCGAAGCGCCTCGGCTCCAGCCGGATGGCGGTCTGGAGATCGGCGACCGCGCCGTCCGTATCGCCGCGCGCCGCTCTGCTGCGGGAGCGCCTCACGAAGCCCTCGGACCAAGACGGATCGAGAAGAACGATGTGGTCGAGCAGCGCCTCGGCGACAGGCTGGGCGTTGACCATCTCGGCCGCGGCGGCGCGCGAACTCAGCAAGGCGATGGTGTCGGACGGCGTAACGGCGAAAAGCGTGGCGATGCGCGCAGCGACGGCCTGCGCCTCGGCCTCGTCGGAAGCGTCTTTCAGCCGCGCCAGCAGAGCGTTCAGCGCTTCGGCGCGCGCCTGTTCGGGCGTCTTGCGCACAGCGGGCTTCTGTGGCGCCGCCGGCTTGGACAGAGCTTTCGGCGTTTTTCCCTGCGGCGGCCTCATCCAGGGCTCCGCTTCTTCCTCGTCGCCGAACTGATCGAGACCCCGAGGTTGAAACACGCCCGGAGGCATCTGAATCCGGCCGACTCCGGGAATCTCGATGAACTGGCCGGGACCGGAGCCGTCTCCAGACCCCGCAGCGTCCGCCGGCTGGGCGCGCGGCGCAGCCCATGGCGCGCTCGCGCAAGCAAGCGAAAGCGCCGACGCGAGGATCCGTATGAGCCTTCGCAGTTCCATTGCGGCAGTCTAACCCCTGCCCCGTGGACCGCACAAGCGCGGCCGAAGCCGGAGACGGCGCCCATCGCGCATCCGAACCGGGCCGGCGCGCGTCATAGGGAAGGCCACTTCAGCGCCCCCGCTCCGGCCCGCGGCGTTTGTGACAAATTTTTTTGCTGATTATGACAGATACATGTGAAAAATATTTCGGTTCTACGACGAATTTCCAACCGGAGATCGGCATGAACCTCATCCCTTTGCTCGACGTGCGCTCCGGCGGGCCCATCGCTCATACCCGTGCGCGCATCCATGCGGCGGCGAGCTTGCGCGAAGCCTGTCTCGCGCCGGTGCCGCGCTGGAGTAGGCACTTCTGCCTTGCTTCGATCGATCGCATCGCGGCGAAATGGTTGCGCAGCTCGGTTTCGACCTATGTCGAGGACCTCGAGCGCATATCCGAGATTCTCGGCTTTCCCGGCGCGCTGACGCTCAATATGTCCTATCTGTTCGCTTGCACGACCTCGGCGGCGGCCGGGCCGGACGGGACCCCTGTATTGCGGCGATCCCTCGACTGGCCATTCGCAGGCCTCGGTCGCGGCGTGGAAGTCGCCTGGCAGGCAGGATCGGCGGGCGAGTTCTACAATGTGACATGGCCGGGCGCGGTGGGCGTTCTCACTGCGATGGCGCCTGGACGCTTCTGCGCGGTCATCAACCAGGCCCCCATGCGTCGTCGCATCCAGGGACCGGTCGGGCTCCCCTACGACGCCGCGGTCAACATCGCCAACGCCCTCATGCGTGAAGACGGCTGGCCGCCGGATCATCTGTTGCGGCGGGCTTTCGAGACATGCGCGACTTTCGAGGACGCCATCGAGCTGCTCAGCCGCGAACCGCTGGCGCGGCCGGCGCTGTTCACTCTGACCGGCGCCGCTCCGGGCGAGCTGGCCGTCGTCGAGCGCACCGAGCGCGAAGCCCTGGTGCTGCGGGGGCCCGTCACGGTCGCCAATGACTGGCAGTCGCCGAGGCCCGGCTGGAACGGCCGCATGGGCTTCGAGAACAATGAAGCGCGCAAAGCCATGATGAACGGCTTCACGCCGGGCGGCGCCGCCTTCCGCTGGGCCGTTCCCCCCGTGCTGAATCCGACCACTCGGCTCGTGGTCGAGATGTCCGCAGCCGGGACCGGCGCGCTTTCCGCGCGCGGTTATGAAGCGGCCTCATGGAACAGCCTGCCGAAACCCGCGACTGCGGATTTCACATTGCACGAAGCGTCGGTCGCCCCCCTGGCCGCATGATATTAGGGCCGAACGGCGCTGCGTGGCGATCCGGGATCACTGGATCGCCGCGCTTCGCGAAGAGGCGCGCGTAAAATCTGGCGAAGAGCGCGCGCCAGCGGCAAATCGCTGCGGCGCTTGAAACCTGGAAAAAGCGCCCGACGTAGACCTCAGTCGACCATTGCGCAGTCCGCGTTCCGCTTCCAGCGGCCGAGGGATTGGCGCCTGGCCGGCGATCCTGGATCGCAAAGAGGTCGACGCCATGACGAACAAAGCAACACCCCTCTTTCCCTTGCTCGCAGCGGCGGCAAGTCTGTTTCTCGCGAGCGCCGACATGGCGCAAGCGCGCGGCGGCGCCTTCCACGGCGGCGGCTTCCATGGAGGCGGCTTCAACGGAGGCGGATTCCATGGCAACGGCTTCCACGGCGGATTCGTCGGCCACGGCGTCCGCGGCTGGGGAGGCTATGGCTATGGGGGATATGGCGGCGGCGCCTATATCGTGCCGGGCTACCCCGTGGAGTCCTATCCGGACGTTTGCTACCAGCAGATCTGGGCGGATACGCCCTCGGGCCAGAAGCTGGAATGGGTGAACACCTGCGCCAACCCGTTTTAGAGCGCTTTCCGCAAAAGTTGAGAGAATTTTGCGACGAGAAATCGCGCCAGAGCGCTTCCAGCCGAAGTGGATGCCGGTTCGGCGTGGGAACGCGTCAAAACAAGAACTTAGAGTCTCTTCATGTTCCGGGAAACATGAAGAGACTCTAGTGAGCCTATCTCGCGGCCGCGCGCCTGAGCCGGTCGCGGATCGCCTCGCCGAGGCCGCGGGAGGGAACCGGCGCGACCGCGGCGCGTGGGATCTGCCGCGCGTCCAGCTCGCGCAGGAAAACATAAAGATTGGCGGCGGCCTCGGTGAGATCGCCGCTCGGCGAAAGATCCAATATCACCCCTTCCGCGCCGGCGCGGCGCAGCGCGCCGCAAAAATCGATTCCCGCCTCGCCGGGCTCGAGCGACGTTGCGTCCAGCCTCAGCCTCGCCCGCGGGGCGTAGTGGGAGGCGGTCATGCCGGGCGAGACTATGGGCTCGTCCCCGCCCGCGACGCGTAACGGCCTGCCCATCGCCGCCTCGATCGCCTCCCGCGCGATGGCGCCTGGCCGCAGAATCACCGGCTCCTCGCCGACGAAGGAGACGATCGTCGATTCGAGGCCGGCGCTGCAGCGTCCGCCGTCGAGGATGAGATCGACCCGCCCCGAGAGGTCCGCTTCGACATGCGCCGCCGTCACCGGGCTCACATGTCCGGAAATATTGGCGGAAGGCGCGACGACCGGCCCGCCGAAAGCGCGCAGCAGCGCAAGCGCGCAAGGATGGCTCGGAATGCGCAGGGCGACGCTCGCCAATCCGGATCTCGCGAGTTCGCACACGCTTGCCCGAGGCGCGACCGGCGCGACGAGCGTCAGCGGTCCCGGCCAGAATTTCTCGGCGAGCAGCATGGCCGGCTCGGGCAGATCGGCTTCCCGGCGCGCCGCATCGAGATCCGCGACATGGGCTATCAGCGGATTGAAGGACGGGCGTCCCTTGGCGGCGTAGATTTTGGCCGTCGCGAGCGGCGAAGCGGCGGCTGCGCCGAGGCCGTAGACGGTCTCGGTCGGGAAAGCGACCAGCCCTCCTTCGCGCAGGATGCGGGCGGCCTGCTCTATCGCGCCTTGTTCGCTCGCGCAGCGGGTTTCGGTCATTGCGGATTCCGGTAGGGCGGCGGAGGTATCGCCATATGGGCTTCGCGCAAGGCCGCGGACCATCGCTCCCGCAAATCCCGGAAATAGGCGTCGTTCGCGTCTATCCTGGCGGCGACCTCCGTCTTCAGCGCGCCGCTGCGCATCAGCGCGATATCTATCGGCAGGCCGACCGAGAGATTGGAGCGGATCGTGGAATCCATCGAAATCAGCCCGATCTTGAGCGCGTCGTAGATTTCGGTGTCGTATGTGATGGCGCGGTCCAGAATGGGCTTGCCGTATTTATGCTCGCCGATCTGCAGATAGGGCGTGTCGGGCGTGCATTCGATCGCATTGCCGGCGGTATAGATCATGAAAAGACGCGGCCGCGCCGCGCCGATCTGGCCGCCGAACAGCAAGGAGACGTCGAAACTCACGCCCGGCTGCCTCACGGCGTCGCCCATGAGTTCGAGCGATCGCCTGACCGCGCGCCCGACGAGATGCGCGGCGGCGACCATCGACTGGGCGTCGGCGAGCCTTTCGGTCTCGCCGGTCTCGGGATTCTCCAGCCCCTCCATGAGCAGATTGACCGCCCCTTGCGTCACGGAAAGATTGCCCGAAGCGGCGATCGTCATCACATGCCTGCCCGGCTGCTCGAACAGCTGAAGCTTGCGGAAGGTCGAGATATTGTCGAGCCCCGCGTTGGTCCTGGTGTCTGCGATCATCACCAGCCCCTCGCGCACCAGAATGCCGCAGCAATAAGTCATGGTCAGCCCCCACCCCGCCGCGCTCGCGCCGGCGAAACCTCCGTTTACAGGGCTTGCGGCGCTTTG
Organism: Methylocystis heyeri; assembly: GCF_004802635.2. NCBI lineage: Bacteria > Pseudomonadati > Pseudomonadota > Alphaproteobacteria > Hyphomicrobiales > Methylocystaceae > Methylocystis > Methylocystis heyeri. Next base: position 322,484 of record NZ_CP046052.1, on the reverse strand, counting down.
GACAAGCGGCGTCCGATCCACTCAGGCGTTCTGAATCTTGTTTTCCGAGCAACTGACTTCAGCGTCTCGCCCCACCTCTTTGCCGGCGCCCGCGCCATCCATCTGCGCAAACTCTTGCGTATAAACGAAATAACGCGCCTCGCCTGCATCTGGTTCGCCTTGCCCTGGCGCAAAGGGCCGGGGCAGGCCCGGCCAAGGCGGGCTTTTCGTAGTGGGTTGCCGGCCAGATTCCGATTCGACCGGGGCGAGGCCAATGCCCGGTAGTTTTTCCGACTGCAATAGTCTGCTTTAACTCGCCTCAGGCGATGCCCAAAAAGCAGTGCGGCGGAGCGTTTCTGTGCGGATTTTCTCTTTGCCCGCGGAAATGTACGCAACACATTGATTTATTGGTAGGCCGGGAGGGACTCGAACCCCCAACCAGACCGTTATGAGCGGTCGGCTCTAACCAATTGAGCTACCGGCCCAGCCGCCTTCAGCAGGCAGGGAAGAGTGCTCTCCTACACCGGCAGAGGCGTTCGCCGCAACTGTCCAATGTCGGGATCGTTCGCATTTGTGCGTGACAGCCCAGCCTCGTCGAAGCTCTCGGCGGTCCGGCGCCCGCGCAATGTCAAAAGCGCCGCGACCGACAATGTTTATCTCGATCTCCTCGCCTTGTTTCAACTCGAGCGCCTTGATCAGGGCCGCAGGCAGGCGAACCGCGAGGCCGATGCCCCGTTTGACGACGCGCATCGGAGGGCTCCGTCGATGTACGGATGGCAAAACGTATGGGGGGGCAGCGGGCATGGCGTCAACCTGGTTTGAGGAGTGTTATGTCCTTGATCTCAGCAGTTGACGTCACCGTATCTGCGTTTAAAGGATTCGAATTCGACCCGACCTACCGAGCTGTTCAAGGGAGAAGGATTTTGAATTTCGACGTTGTCGGCCCCTTCGTCATCACAAGGCACGGCCCCAAAAAGCTGATCGACAAACAGTCCTGCTCCGACCTTCGGAACGAGGTGGAAACCGCTTGGGAAGGGCTTTCGGACGCCTGCGGGTGTTATGTCTTCGCCGTCCGAGCCGGCAAAGGATTCACGCCCTTTTATGCAGGGCAGCAAGCTTGCGCGAGGCCCCTTGTGGCGGAGGCCTTGAATCCTGCAAACATCACAAAATACAATGGGGTCCCCCACAAGAAAGGCAACCCCGTCATATTCCTGCTTCCGATGGTGACGTCGACGGGAAGGCTCCGGAAACGGCCCGAGAACGGCAAGTCCTTACGCACGATCAACTTCCTCGAAGACTGGCTGATAGCGACGTGCCTCGTTAAAAACCCCGATCTCATCAACAATAGGAAGACGAAAATCCTCAGGAACATCCATGTGACAGGAATACTGAATGCAAGGCCAGGCTCGGGAAAAAACGGGGCCTCAACCGCCTTGAAGCGCGCTATCTTCTAAGACGGCAAAGCATGATACTGCGGAAGTCCTACAAAGATTGCACACATCAATACCGAGGCTGGCGCCGCGCACCAGCCTCGGTCGTGTTTCAGACCAAGAAGCCTCAAGGCTTCATCTGGCTTTCCGACCTCGAGCCTTCCTCCCAATAGGGCCTGGTCTGGAAGTGCTGGTGCCACCGCGTTTCCCAGTCGCGGTCCTTCCAGTCCTCCTCGCCGAATTCGGGCGCGTCGCGGAGCTGCTGCTCGGTCACGGAGGTTATATAGCCTTCACGGCCCGGGTCGTATTTCAGCGTGCCCCACGGCAGCGGATACTCGCTGCGGCCGAGCCCGAGGAAGCCTCCAAAACTCATGATCGCGTAGCGCACGTTTCCGGATACTTTGTCGATCATCAGGTGGCTGACTTCGCCGATGTCGTTCCCTGCGGGATCAAACACCTTCGTGCCCTCGACGTCTTCGCTCGAGATCAGGTTGAAGGTCGGATTTGCGGTAGCCATTCTGGCCTCCTTTTGCCGGAGCGGAGCGTTTGTAAATCCAGCCCCGCTCTCTTGTCCCCGACAACGCCCGAGGAGTCGGCGCGTTCCACGCCGGGGGCCGATGTTTCATCATTCGCAACGGGCTGCGGTCGCAGCTCCCCCCGCTCAGTGACGCCATCCGCGCCAGCCGGTTCTCGGCGGGGGGAAAGTCCCGCGCGGCGGCACATAGTCGCCCTGACGCTCGATGAGGTCGCGAAGCGCATCCACTTCCTCCTTGTGCACCGGACAATCGACGCCGTTGCGCTTGGCGAAATCGCTCGCCTGCCCCCATAGGGAATCGAGGTAATCCGAGGCCGCGGTTCATTTCCGGGGCGCCCCTCACATTCTCCAGATAGTCCCGGACGATCGGAGGCAGTTCGAGCTTCGGCCGTGGCTCCGGACGCGGAGCGCGGTGGGTGTCGAGATCGGTTGGCATTTTCGCCTCTCTATCGCGGGAATCGTCGGGGCGAAAAGGCTCGTCGCCACCTTCGCGCCGATCGCTCGTCTCCTTTGCTGCTTTTCGTCGTCGGGCGACAGTCGTGGCGGCAATGGCGATCCGGAGCTCTACTATTGAGCATGCGCTCCAATCTCTCGTCTCGAGCGATTTCTTATCGACCGGATGGTTCCATCCGGCCGGAAAACGCTCTGGCCGATCGCCGATTATCCTGCTCTCTTCCCGTCTCCGCAGCTTCAAAGACCAAATAAGCTTTCGTGAAATGTAGATAGGCGAAAGATGTTTTACGACAAGCGCTTCATAATGCTGGGGTTTGTACTTAAGGCTGATCGAGGCTTCCAGAGAGGACGAGGCGATAGACATTCGCTGCGCGTTCGGATTCCCTGTCGAAGATCGCCGCGCGCCGGGCGCGACGCGGCTCATTTTCCACCGCAAATGGAGGAGAATCCGTCTGGCGCCTTCGGTGCAGCCACGGTCGAACATGTTTTAGGATTTTGCTCAATCAGGTTCTTTTTCCAAAAACCGCTTCGCAGCTTTTTCGGAGCAAGCTCTAATCCAGACCGCCCTCCAGATCGCCCGCCAACAGAAGTTCGGGAATCTGAGAAAAGCGCCATTCGCCATCCACATCGTCGAGAATGAGCACGATATCGAATCTGTTTTCCGGCCAGGGATGCGGCTTCACCGCTCCGCCGGTAAGGACTTCGACGAGTTCCGCGATCTTCTTGTGCTCCCAGACCATGAGCGCCACGCCGGAAAGGCCGAGAACATATTCGGCTGCTTGCGACGTCTGGTGTTTGAGAAAGCAGTCCTCCACCGCGACGCCGAGCAGCGCTGACAGCGGCCCCGCGGTTTCGATGTGCCGCCTGCTCTGGCTGTCCTCTCCGACGCCGGCGGCGACGATCGCTCCCGGACGCGCGATGAGATCATGCGCGAAACGGTCGTGCAGCGGCGCAAAGAACCGCGCGAGCGCGCCGGCGCGCTGCCATCCCCGCACGCTCAGCGAGAATTCGCTTTGCTCTCCGAACCGATCGACCCCACGCTCTCCGGCGAGCGGCTTTTCGCCGTGACGGATGATCATGATCTTGCGGGGAGGCATTTTCAGTAGCCCCCGACGATCGGCAGGATCTCGCCCGTGATGTAGCTCGAGCAGGCCGGCGCCGCCAGAAACACGAAGGCGGGAGCGATTTCCTCGACGTGCTTTTGCAATTCGCGATGCTCACGCGCGGCGGCTTCGCCGGCCTGCGCAAAACGGCCGGACGCGGGGGCTTTTTCAGTGTTCATGAGGATGCTCCGCAAGCCCCCGCGCCAAACGCCCCCGGTTTTACCTTCCCTTGGACCTGGAGGATCGCTGCAGCAGCAAAATCAGGAGCGCGGCCAGCATCAAACCCGGCGCCAGCTTCGGCGATTTCGTGAAGCGCCCCAGTTCTTTCAGGCCGGCCGCCAGCGCAAGGATGCGCTGATCGGGCAGGAAGCGGGGCAGCGCCTCGGCCGAGGACCGGAAGGAAGAAGCCTGCAGCTCTCGCTGCGCATCGCGCCTCGAACGCCACACCAACCAGATCGCAAGCGCCAGCGCCAGATATATGGCGCTGAGCGCGCCGGCGGAGACGACGGGGCCGGCCAGCCACTGTCCCCATTGGTAAGCCGCGAAAGTCAAAAGCCCGAAGGCCGTCACCCCCAGCACACCAACGACGCATCCAATGACAATCGCCGCGAAGGCTTCGCCAAACGATTGCTTCACGCTGTGGATCAGGGACTCGAACACTTGCCGCCCGCCTGCATTTGCGCGATCTCCGATCGGACGGCTTCGTCCGATCGAAAAGAATTCGCGCCTGCTCATAAGACCGGAGCGCATTTTTATCGCAAAAGCCTCGCAACTTTTGCGAAATGCGCTTGCGCGCCTGCTGAAATCGGATCGCTCTAGCGCCGCAATTGAGCGGCGACCGCGGCTCCGACGCCCGCCGCCACCGCGAGCATGGTCAGCGGATATTCTCTCACCGAACTTTCCAGGGTCTCGCGCAGGGCGCCGACCTGGGCCGCGCTCACCAGCTGTCCGCCCTTTTCGGAAGCCTGAGACATCGCTCCGTCGAGGCGCTCCCGGATATTGTCGATGCGCTCTCTCACGTCGTCGCCGACCTCGCCGCCCTTGTCGGTCACCATGCCGGTCAAGGTGTCGGCCAATTTGCCGATGTCGTCGCGAAGGGCCTGCAGATCGTCCTTTATCGCCTTCCTGTATGAGCCCATGGTTCTGCTCCGAGGTTGAATGGCGCAGGGGAAACGCCGGATGCTTGAGAAAGTTTCGTGACGGCATGGACATGGCGGAGACAATGCGCCGCGCTCCGCCCTCGCTCGCGTCGTTTGGGCGGAGCGCTTCTCGCAGCCGCCTCTAATCCTCGGACTATCGATCGGACTGCGTGCGCGAAGCGGGCATCGCCTTTGGCATGCGATGCGTCTATATTGGTTCGAGCGGCGCTTCACGCTCGTTGAACCTGGAAAGCGCGGTTAGCAGGGGGCGGACCATGCCGGACATCAACACCGCCAAAGTATGTTACGTGATCGTCAAGGCGCGCGAGCTGGAATCCGAGGACGAAGGAATTCACGCCGACGCGTCCGATGCTTCCGACGACAAATTCGTCAGCGTCCTTACCGAAGAAGCCTATCCTTCGGTGCACCGCGAAATCAGCGAATTCATCGAGGCGATGGACGAGGACGAGCAATGCGAGCTGGTCGCCCTGGCCTGGGTCGGGCGCGGAGATTTTACTGCGGCGGAATGGGACGACGCGGTAGCTCAGGCCCGCCAGAGACGACAGGGACCGACCGCAGCCTATCTGCTGGGCATACCCTTGCTCGCCTCTTTCCTGGAGGGCGGCCTGGCGGAATTCGACGAAAGTTGCGAAGGCTACGCCGCCGACCGGCAATGAGCGGGCCGGCGCCGCGAAACCTTGCGGCTGCCGTAATGCACGCGACGGCTGTGGGAAATCCGCGCGCGAGGGATCGCCTCACGCGACCCTCGATGTCGCCGCAGGATTATTTGCCCGAAAGGCTCAGAATATAAGCCGCGACGGAGTCGATCTCCTCGGGTGTGAGGACGATATTCGGCATATTGGCGTGAGAAGTCCGCAAAAACACTTTTATTGAAAGCGCGGTCGTCGAGGGCATTCGGCTGACAGCCGTGAAGCTCGGGGCCTTGCTCGCCGGATTCTTCGGCGGGGAGCCGGGCTTGACCTGGTGACAGGCGGCGCAGTCGGCCTCAGCCAGCCTTTGTCCCGCCGCCGGATCGACCGTCTGCGCGCCGGCCGAGGCCGCAACGATGAACGAAAGGAAGAGACCGCCGACAGATGAGCCTATCGCCTTCATCTTTGCCTCCTGGGTTGTCCGAGATGCTATACTTACCCTGAAGCGACGTCCAGAAACGGCCGGCTCACGCCGGGAAAAAGCAAAAAACACAGGCGCCCGGCCGAGAGTGCGCACATGCCCCGTCATTTCGACGCCCGTCTCGTAAACGCCCCCTTCGAAGATCCCGGATTATATGTGGACCTCGTTTTCCAGCGACGCGCCATGCTGTTCGATCTTGGTGAAATTTCATCGCTTTCAACGCGGAAACTCTTACGCGTCGGAGACATTTTCATCACCCATCGGCACATGGACCATTTCATCGGATTCGACTGCCTGCTCCGGCGCCTGCTCGGCCGGGACAGGACCATCAACCTGTTCGGGCCGGAGGGCGTCATCGACGCCGTGGAACACAAGCTGCGCGCCTACAATTGGAATCTCATCGGCGGCAGTGAGGGACAGCTCGCTTTCTGCGTCATGGAAATCAATTCATCGGGCGTCGCCGGCGCAGCGCGCTTCGCCGGAAGCCGCGAATTTGCAAGAGAGAGCCGGCAGGCCGAACGCCGCCATGACGGCGTAATTCTGAAGGAGCCCGATGTCCTCGTAAAGGCTGCGACGCTCGACCATGGCATGCCCGTACTCGCTTTCGCGGTGCAGGAGCGCGCTCACGTCAATATTTGGAGAAACAAAGCGGAGGCAATGGGATTGGCGATCGGCCCCTGGCTCGGGACTTTCAAGGAAGCGGTAATCCGCGGCGCGCCGGACGACACGCAGATCGATGTTTCATGGCGCGAGAGCGCGACAGGAGCGCCGGCGACCCTGCCCCTCGGCGAACTCAGGCAGTCCATCATGAGAATGGGAGCCGGTGGAAAACTCGTCTATGTCACCGACTGCGCCTATACCGACGCCAACATCGAGACGATTGTCCGCCTCGCGGAAAATGCCGACATTCTTTTCATCGAGGCGACCTTCCTCCAGTCCGACGCAGAGATCGCCGCCGCGCGGCGCCACCTCACCGCATGGCAGGCAGGGACCATTGCGCGCCTCGCAGGAGCAAAGCGCGTCGTCACCTTTCACTACTCGCCGAGATACAGGCCACATGCAGCCGCCCTCGATGAGCAGGCTCAACAGGCTTTTCGAGGAGACTGATCCAGATGACGCCATGTCGGAAATATCGGACTTCCTCGCGAGCGCTCGACGCGAAGATCGCACCATTTCGGGCGCCGCCATCTTTCCACCTTGTTGATCCGGTTTAAAGGCCAACAAGCGGAATCCGCTCTGCGCGTCTGCTCCCGAGGCAGACTTAGCCTTATCATAAAATCATTATTTGTCAATAACTTGTATGCTCGTGAGCCTGGCGTTAACCGAAGCGTGGGTGGCTGGCGTTTCAACAACCCAACCCAAGGAGCATTCATGTCATTTCATCAACCCGGAGCGGCTACCGCCTGTGTGATCCTTTGCCTCTCCGCAATTCCCGCAAACGCGACGACGAGAGCGGTGTCTCCCAGCGGGAACGACACCACCGCCGTGCAGAAAGCGATCAACGCATCGGCGACGGGCGATATCGTCCAGTTCAACGCGGGAAACTATTATCTCTCCGGCGTGACGCTCAAATCAGGGGTTTCCCTACAGGGCGTCGCGGGAGCCGTCCTGCACGATACGGCCGACTCTGTGCCGATTTTCCAGCTCAATCCGTCGGACAGCCACGACATATCATTGAGCGCTCTCAACTTCGTCGGAACCGGCGTCGACACCAGCCACGGCGCAGTGGAACTGATCGGCGACACCTTTACGTCGACGAACGGCTCCAACCACATCTCGGTCATGAACTGCACCTTCAAGAAAAACGGGCTGCGCTGGGTCATCCTCAAAAACTCGGTCATATCGGGGAACACCGTGAGCGACATCCCGACGCAATGGGGTTCGGCGCTGTTCGGCTATTACGCGGACAGCGTGACGATCACCCACAACACCATCACCAACGTCTTCCAACCCATATCCATGGTCAATTCGGGAGCGGACCAGGGCGCCAACATCGTCGTGTCCTATAACAAGGCCAGCGGCATCTCGCGAATGGGCATTGAAATCCAGGGACAGGGCGGAACCAACGAAACCACCAATCTCCTGGTGCAGGGCAATAATTTCACCAAATGGGTGAATCCGGTGGCCGACGGAAATACGATCGCCTACTCCATCGTGACCACCGGAACCGGCACGCGAGTCCTGGACAATTACGCGCAAGGGAAAGTTTCCACCGGCATCGGCATCGAGATCTCCGGCGCCGGCGCAGCCGCCAAATATAACTATATGGACGGCTTCGCGATGGGCATCATCGGCTATATGACGAGGGACAATATCTCCTACAACAACGTCATCAACAACGCCTGGGGACCAAGCGCCCAAATCAACACCTTCGGCAGGACGGACGAGATCGTCGTCGGCAACACCTCCGACCCGAACCTCCCCATTCCGTTTGGATCGCCCACGCTGGGAGCGCCCCTTTCGACGGCCGCCAATTAAGCGAGACGAGGCCGGGCGCATCTCACGCCCGGCCTCCTTTTATGTATAGTTGGCCCTGGCCCCGCGGCTCCAGGCGCCGCCGGCGAAAGCTAGAGTGCGTTGGGTTCAAACGCAGTCGAACGCTCCAAATCTCATCGACAAAGCATGTTCTTTTCCAAAAACCGCTTCGCACTTTTTGGGAACATGCTCTAACGCGCGCTCGGTTCAAACGCAGTCGAACGCTCCAAATCTCATCGACGGAGCATGTTCTTTTCCAAAAACCGCTTCGCACTTTTTGGGAACATGCTCTAACGCGCCCGCGCCTTCATCTCGTTGAAGTAGACCACTATCTCGTCCACCTCGAAGTCCGCGAGCCGGGGGTTGGGCATCTTCCGCCATCGTCCATAATTTGCGTGAGGGCTGGAAAGGAAATTCCGCAGCTTTTGCTCATCGAAGCCTCCCCGCGCGACAAGCGACGCGAAAGCCGGGGCCGGAGGCTTCAAGATCGGGGGCTTCTGTCCCTTCTCAACGACGTGACAATTTCCGCAAACGCTCAAAGCGAGTTTGCGCCCCGAAGCCGCCAACTCTTCGGTTCGTTCCTGCGCCGCGGCGGCTCCTGCGACGCTCAGCAGAGATGCAAGCAATAGTGACAGCCGCTGGATCATGTGAGCCTCATTCGTAGCGCAGCGCTTGGATCGGATCGAGGCGCGCAGCTTTGCGCGCCGGGTAATAGCCGAAGAATATGCCGACGGCGGCTGAAAATGCGAAGCCGATGGCGATGGCGGCAAAGGACACGGGCGACGACCATCGCGAGAACAGCGCGATAGCTTCGGAGATCGTGATTCCGGCGAGAATGCCGGCGACGCCGCCGGAAACGCTGATCAGGACCGCTTCGGCGAGAAACTGCGCCAGCACGTGAAGACGCCGCGCCCCGACCGCCATGCGCAGCCCGATCTCGCGCGTGCGTTCCGTCACCGAGACGAGCAGTATGTTCATGATGCCGATGCCGCCGACGACGAGCGAGATCGAGGCGACGATCGCGAGCAGGACGGCCATGATCCGGCTCGAGCCTTCGGCGGTCTCGGCGATCTGGCTCAGGTTACGGATGTCGAAATCCTTGACGTCGGTGGGCTTGATGCGATGGCGGCGCATGAGGATCTGGTTGATTTCGTCGATCGCCGTCTTGATCTTGTCCTGGGCCGCGGCCTGCACATAGATTGAATTGACGTAGCCCGCCAGTCGCGGCTGAAGGTTGAAAGGGTTTGGGGGCAGCGGATAGAGCGCCGTGAGGTTGGTCGCCTGATTGGGACTCGCGACGCCGAGCACTTTCTGTTCGCCGGTCTTGAACGGAATCATGACGAGATCGTCCTGATCCTGTCCCCACATGCTCTGCCCCTTGGCTGCGAGCAGGCCCACCACACGCAGCGGGAAGCCCTTCACGAGGATCATCGCGCCGAGCGGGTCCTCGCCGTGGGTGAAGAGCTGCTTGTAGACCGTCTGGCCGATCACGACGACGAGGGCGGCGCGCCGCTCGTCCTCCGGGGTGACGCCGCGTCCCGCGGCTATGCTCCAATTGGTCACCGGCGGGTAATTGACAGACACGGCCTGGATGTTCGTCGTCCAGTTCTGGGCGCCGAGCTGCACCTGTCCCATCTGCCGCATGAGATAGGCGACGAGCGACACGGTCGCAGCCTCGCGACGGATCGCCTGCGCATCGGCTACGGTCAGGGTCGAGGCGCTGCCAAAACCGACGCGCGCGCCGCCGGTAAGGACGGCGCCGGGCAGCACCACCGCCAGATTGGTGCCGAGACTTTCGATTTGCTTGCGCACGGCGGCATTGGCGCCGTCGCCGACCGCCACCATCGCGATCAGCGCCGCAACGCCAATGAACACGCCGAGCATGGTCAGCGCAGAGCGCAGCTTGTTGCGGGCGATGGCCGCAACCGCAGCCGAGACGATCATCGAGGCGAAGGCGAAGGTCGAAACGCGAGGGAGGCGCGCCGAGACGGCGCTGGTCGGATGGAAGATCGCGGCTGCCGCCGAACTCCCTTTCGCCTCGGCGGACGCAGGGAGCTGCGAGGAAGCCGGCGCTTCTCGCCTGACGTCGCTGACAATGAGACCATCGCGCATGGTGATGATGCGGCCGGCGAATTCCGCTATGTCCTGCTCATGCGTGACCACGATGATCGTGACGCCTTGGTCGCGATTGAGCGACGCCAGGGTTTCCATGATTTCGTGTGAAGTCCTGGTGTCGAGATTGCCGGTCGGTTCGTCGGCGAACAACACGCTCGGGCCGTTGATGAGCGCGCGCGCGATCGCAACGCGCTGCTGCTGGCCGCCGGAAAGCTGAGCGGGCGTGTTGTTCTCGCGCTCAGCAAGACCGAGCAATTTCAGAGCTGCGCGCGCCTTCTCCATTCTGTCGCGCCTCTCGCTCACGCGCTCGGAGTAGAACAAGGGCAACGCGACATTCTCGATCGCGCTCGTGCGCGCGAGCAAATTAAAGCTTTGAAAGACGAACCCCAGGCGCTCGCCGCGCAATTTAGCGAGTTGCGGCTCGTTCAGGCCGGCGACGTCCACCCCTTCGAGGTAGTAACGGCCGCCGGTTGGAGGATCGAGGCAACCCAGAATGGCCATCAGCGTCGACTTACCCGAGCCGGACGAGCCCATGATCGCGACGAACTCGCCTCGCTCGATCGCGAGATCGACGCCCCGCAATGCACGCACCTGGACATCGCCGACTGCGAACGTCCGCGTGAGATTACGCACATCGATCACCAGGTCGACCATAGATTCCCATCCAGCCTCGCTCAGGGAGAGGGGCGGCGTTCTTCACCAATGATAGCCTCGTCGCCCTCGTGCGCTTCGCCCGCCAAGATTTCGGTATTGACGTCGTCGTCCAGCCCGAGCGTAACGATTACGGCTTGCGGCGCGCCGTCTCGCAGCACCCATAGCTTCGCCGATCCCTCCTTCGGCGCCTCGATCGCCGAGCCTTTGGGGGCGTATCGGAAGGCTTGATCGGGCGCACGCAGCGCGTCGGCGCGCTCGTCGATGACGATCCGGGTCGTCGCCGTCATGCCGGGCTTCAGCGCGTGGTCTTTATTCGGCGCGCTGACCACCACGTCATAGGTGACGACGTTCTGGATGGTCTGCGGCGATTGGCGCACCTGGATCACCTCTCCGGCGAATGTTCGGTTGGGAAAAGACTCCACCGTAAAGCTAGCCTTGTCGCCCGTCCTGATCGCGCCCACGTCGCTCTCGGAGACGTTGGCGTCTACCTGCATGATCGTCAGATCCGTGCCGACGAGGAACAGCGTCGGCGTCTGGAAACTTGCGGCGACGGTCTGGCCCATCTCGACCGCTCGCGTGACAACCGTGCCGTCGACCGGTGCGATGATGTCGGTGTAACCGAGGTTGATCTCGGCTGCGCGAAGATTGGCCTCCTGGAGGGCGATGGTCGCCTCGTCGAGGCCCACCTGCGCTACGGCCTGATCATAGGCGCTTTGCGACTGGTCGCGGACGTCCTGCGAGACCGCCTTGGTCACGACGAGCTTCTGATTGCGCTCCAAGGCGACCCTGGTATAGGCGAGATTCGCCTTGTCCTTGACGAGCTGCGCCTTCGCTACGCCGAGATTGGCGCGCGTCTGATCGACCACTGCCTGGTAGGGGCGCGGATCGATCTTGGCGCAGATCTGTCCTTTCTTGACTTCGGTATTGTAGTCGCAATAGCGCGCCTGAACGACGCCGGAAACATAGGCGCCGACCTGCACGGTGATGATCGGATTGACCGTGCCGCTGGTCGTCACCGTCCGCACGACCGGCCCGCGGGATATTCTCTTCGTCACGAAGCCGATGTGACTTTTCCTGTCGATCGACCAATACAGGGCGATCCCGCCGCAGAGCAAGATCAGCCCCGCAACCGCAATAGACCCGAATCCCCTGTTACGTTGCCGTGAAGAGACTTTCGCGTCCACAGGCGCGCCCTCGGCCGCAGGCTTTGGCTGCAGCAAGAGGGGTTCGCTCATGACTCTCGCCTTCCCTTCGTCCATCCCGGGACGCGCCGCTGCAATAAAGGCTTTGCAGGTTGGCGCCGCTTTCGATCGGAGTCCAGACGCAAAAGCCCCGCCGTCAACCCAAGCCGATGAAAAATTGCACGATCCAAGGGAATTTGAGCTAGATTTATCGGTATCCTCCGATTGGGGATGGAGCGCGTTGCGATGGTGGGAAGGTAAAGGATTTCCCGACGCAACCCGGATTAAACCGGCGGATCCGCCGTGTTTTATGGCGTCCGAGGACCAGACCGCCAAGACTGGCCGGAGTTGGCGGGCGCCTGGGGCATCGCCGAGAGAGTCAACTGGCTCTACCGCTATAACTATATGAAATTTTGATTTGTTATTATGCCTCAAACCGTTCCGCTCGCGCACAAAGGCGCGTCAGAACCACGGTTTGATCGCCGAAATATTGAGATAGATGCTCGAAAGTTCGTTCAACACCACCAGGCTTTTCATGAATTCGACTGTCGGGGCATTGGTGACATAGACCACGTCCTTGTCCAAAACGTCGATCTGCTGCGAGGCGAGCAGAAGTTTCGGGTTTTGAAGGTCGATATGATAGATGGTCGGGATTCGCTTGGTCCCGTAGGCGCTTATGTCGCGCCCCATCCGCTCCAGGATTCGCGGGTCTTCCCACCTGAGCACAAATACCCCTGTGGGGTCGGCCTGGGTGTCCAGCAGGCCCTGGGCGCGACCAACCGCTTCGGCCAGGGTCAGCCTCGGAACGTCGATGGGATATTGACCGCTTCTTCCCGCGGCCCCGAGCGCCGTGAAGAAACGCGGCTCATGCCGAAGATAAATCGAATCCCCGGGACGGAGATAAATGTCCTCGCGGGGATTGCGCACGATGGCGTCCAGCATCACCGTCGCCGTTTTCCCTGAGCGGCTGAGCGTGACCGACTCTTCGTAATCCGGGAAAACAGGGCCGCCCGCACGAGCGATGCCCGCCGTTATCCGTTCACCCGCCCAATTGACCGGAAAACGGTTGGGCGCATGAACATCCCCAAAAACCGAATACAGGCTGGAGCGGGATTCGATGAGACTTATGAGCACCTGCGGCTCGATGGCCCGATCCTTCAGCCGGTTGACGGCTTCAGCCTCGACCTGCTTGGAGGATTTGCCGGCGACGGCAATCCTGCCTGCGAATGGAACGCTCAGAGTGCCGTCGTTATCCACCACTTGCTGAGGCAGGGCTACATAATTGCCTTGCCGAAGGGTGTCCGTCGAGGCCGGAGTGAACAATCCGCCGGCGGAAGCTTCGAAAATCGACATGCCGATCAGATCGCCTACGCCGAGCTTTACGTCGGTCGGCCCTACCCTCTCGTTCCCGAACCGGCCGACGAGCGTCGGTTGCGTCCGCATCCGAAAAAGATCCAGAATGGAGGTGTCGATCTCGATGAGTTCATAGGAGAGGCGCCCTGAACCGTCGGTCGCATGCTCATATATCATCGTCGCTTGCGGACCGGATGACGGGGTGAGACAGCCGGAAAGGCTCAGCGCGGTCGCCGCCAGGACAAGCCAGTTTCGCATTATTTTCAATCCCGGAATGCCTTTCACACGAACCCCTGCGAAGCTGCAGCAGACGCCTGTAAAACTGATTCGAATATACTCTTACACGCTACTACACCCTCCAACACTACGTAACAATACGTATCTGCCGCGCAGGCCGAAGTTGAAACGAGGTTTTACGCGGAATTGCGGGCGCAGGGACCGAGTGAATCGTCGATTGGAGATTCGCTATCTGGGTCGCTGACCGGAAGCAGCCGATAACTCAAGTTCAAAAGCACGCCCCACAGAAAATAATAAGGCACGGCGTGGAAAGGCTTCTCCATGACATCCTCCCCTCCGGCGCCGGCGAGGAGAAGGATGTGAAAGGCGATCAACCACAACACCATATCCTGCCACTCGCGCGAGAACGTCAGGACACGCGCCGCATAATAGGATCTGAACGAATTCACGAACAGCTCGATATGCATCCAGACGAACGCGAACAGCCCGATCAAGCCCGACCTGGCGAACACCGAAATGATCGAATTATGCGGCTCCCTGACCTGTATCCCTTGGCTGTTGGTGAAGGGAACCAGAGGGAAGCCGTAGCCGAGGCCAGTCAGAAACGACCATGGATCCGACGTCACCTTCTCGTAGATCAGAGTCCACCATTGCAGACGCTGGTCCACGCCGGAAGCGGCCGCAGTAACCGCCTCGCTGTTCCGATCCGCGCTGCCAAAAATCGCGCCCAGATGACCCACAAAGAAATCCATCGAAATCTCGTTGCCGAGGCGACCCGATATTTTGGCGCCCGCCAATCCCAGAACGGCGACGACCAAAAGCAGCATGGGAAGGAAGGACAGCAGCTGCAGTCCGGCTTTTCTTCGAACGAACAAGAACAACAGAAGCATCGACAAGAGCTGCAGATAGCCCGTCCGGGTCTGAAACATTACGATCGCATAGGAAACCAGCCCCCCCGCGACGGCCATTCGCCCCAGCGAGCTTTTGTTTTCCGGCGCCGTGATGACAAGATAAGTGGCGGCCCAGATCAGGACCGTCACGCCGAGATCGAAAGAGCCGAAAATCGGCGTCGCCTCGCCGTGCTCGGTCGTGATCGTCGGGGAAAATTTCGCGATTTCCGTTCTGAACGTATATCCGACAAGCGTATTGACCGCGGCCAGACCCACCAGCCAGGGCGCCCACTTCACGAGACGATTCAGATCCTGATCGTTTCGCGCGTAATTGAATCCGACGATCAGATAAAGCGAATCGATAGCCTGGCTCGCATCCCGCAAAGCCCAAAGACCATAGTCGGAAATGCCGAGCGCGGCCCACCCGATACAAAAGACCCACCACAGAATGAACGGCGCCAAACATATCACCTCGCCCATTTCCTCGAGAACGGCTCTCGTGCTGAAGGTGAGAAAACACAGCGCCAGAACCGCCTCGCTGAGCGGCGCTCCACCCCCAGGCGGCAGTCTGATCTGGCTGAAGGACCAGCTGAACAAAATATTCCCGGCCATGATGAGAGGCACAGCATATTTGTTCATTGCCCAACACCCTTGTTTTCGTTCGCGAATTTGAAAGCGATCCAGGCGTTTCCGGCAAACAGGATAGACGTCGACAGGACACCCCCGAGGAATGCGCCGAGGAAACCGAACGCCCAACAGGCGATCGAACCAAGTCCGACCGTCGCGATCAGCCAGAGGCTCTTGCTCATCAGAATGAACCGGATCCGGCCGGTAACCCGAAGATGCAGTTCGACGAGGCTATTCGCTGTGGCGAGCGCTGGTCCCGCCGCCAGCATCGCAATAACTGACGGCGACGCCATTTCGTCGAAAGCGCCGCGATACACGTGATGAATTGCGTCAGCCCCGAAAGGGATCACAAGAGACAGATAGCCGATGATCAAGCAACCGGCGCAAAGACACAGCAGCGTGTAGAGCCTCCGGTATTTCGCTTCGCTTCCAGCAAAGGCGTAGCGTGAAAGACGCGGAGCGAAGGTCCACAGCACCGCCGCCTGGGCCACGAAAACCGGCATGCACAGGTTCGTCAAAGCGCGAACGCCGGCGGTTGCGTCCAGACCGATCAGGATTGGCCCCAAGGTCACAAAGAAGTTGTTGCCCAGCCACTGCACAAATTGTGAAAGACTGGCCCAGCGCCCATAATGCAAGTGATCGGTGACGACGCAACGGAAAATGCGCCGGCCCTGGCGCTTCTCCTCCCTGGGGCAGAGCCGCAGCGCTATGATCAAGATGCATGGCGCCGCCGTGCCAAGCCCGAGAGATAAAAAGCAGGAAAGCGGGGTCAGCGCGCCGGCCCAGTGAAACATCGCGAGCGCCAGCGGAGCCAGAAACGCATATCCAATTCCCGCGAAGAGAAAAAGTCCGTTCAAGCCGCGGGTGTTGCACAGCTGCTGCGTGAAAGCTCTGAGCAGCATGAAAGGCGCGGAAAGCGCGAGCCCGAGCATGGCGCCCGAAAATATCGATTGTTCGCTCGCGAAATACACGATCGTCAGCAACGCAAACAGGCCGCCTCCCGCGCCCGCGAACAATTTAAGAACCACACGCGTATATTCTCCGGCGTCGTCGCCGTATTTGGCTGCGCCGATAATGGTTATCGGCTCCGCCAGAAACGACTCGAATACCGCGCAAACGAGCAGGTAAATCGAAAATGCGAAGCTGTAGGCGCCGAACTCCTGCAAGGACATCCAGCGCACCATGAGCGCAGTCGCGATGAAGTTCGTTCCTGCGAACAGCGCCTGTTCCGCCATAGTCGAGACGATGCGAAACGGTAGAGTGGCGCTTCTCGCCGTGATCGAGGCCAAGGCGCGACCCTGCAGTTCACGAACGGATTTCAAAAGGCCGAAGCCGTTTTTTCGCCTGGGTTCGACGCGCGAGTTGGGAACAAGGATACTCACGCGCGATCTCGCCGGCTATCCACTTGCGACATTCGTCACTCCCCCGCTGCGCCCGTTTCAATAGTTCCCAAGCAATGTCCGTCAACCCGCCGATCAATACGCCATCTTGTGAAAAGCCCGCAGGGGCGTTTGCAGCAGGATCCATATATCCATCGAAATGCACCGCCTTTCGATATATTCCACGTCCAACCTCACCCGCTCGGACATTTCCTCTACGGTGCGGGTTTCGCCTCGCAGGCCGTTGACCTGAGCCCAACCGGTTATGCCGGGCAGAACGCCGTATCTCACATGGTAGTTTTCTACGATCTTTCCGTAAATTTCATCGTGAGCCAGCGCATGGGGCCGTGGCCCGACGAGGGACATTTCGCCCCTTATCACATTCAGGAGCTGCGGCAGTTCGTCCATGCTGCTTCTTCGCAGAATGCGTCCGAGGCGAGTCACGCGAGGGTCGTTTCGCGTGGCCTGCCGCACAACAGGACCATCTTCCAGAACTTTCATGGTTCTAAATTTGAATATGAAGAAAGGCTCGCCGTTCAGCCCGCGTCGACGTTGCGTGAACAATACGGGACCATGGCTGTCGAGCTTGATGGCGACGGCGACCACGAGCAGAAGCGGCGCCGACAACGCCAGAAGAAGCGTCGCCAATGCGACATCGAATGCTCGTTTGGTTTCTCCAACGCTCACGCTCCGAGTTGCCAATATCCTCGACGAATCCGCCATGTCCGTCCTGTATTTTGATTGATCGCCATGGCTTGCAAATGCGACGAAAGCCTTTCTCAAAACGGCATCATTCTTTCCAGGCGGCATACGCTGTCTCCCGATCGACGCAGACCGTGTCACTCCCTTCATATTCCTAAGGGCGCCGGATTTTTAGTCCCATGGCGCGCTACCTCCTGAGCGCCTCGGCTGCTTTCCGAAGTAGCCAGATTGGCGCCTCGGGCGCGAATAGTTATCGAACTTTCGAGATACCTCGCGATCCAGCGACGTTTTCCGGGTGCCTCATCTGCTCAATTTGAAACACGCGCTGTCGCCGATACTTCTCTTGTCCTCGACGAAGCATCGACCTCAACAGCGATCGAACGTGGAGCCGGCAGATGGATGCGAAGCGTTCAGCAAGATGGTTCGCAAGACGCCATGTCGACCAATGCGAGTCTTTGACGGGGAAGACGCGGTTTTATGTCGGAGGCCTGAGAGTGAGCCTTACAGGCAAGGACGGCGCGCTTTCACAGATCGAGAACTGGATCGCATCGCGTTCCCCAAACTTCGTGTGCCTCGCCGACGCGCATTGCGCGGTCGTATCCACAAAGAACCGCGCGCTCCACAACGCCTATCAAACCGCGGGCCTCGTGCTCGGCGACGGAATGCCGTTGATTCTCATGTGCAAGCTTCTCAACGAACGGCGGCCTCAAAGGGTGAGAGGGGCGGACTTGATGAGAGAACTTTGCGGCGTTTCGGCGGAGCGCGGATACCGCAACTTTTTCGTCGGCGGTCGAACAGAGGCGCTCTCCGAACTCGCCAAGCGGCTGACGGAAAGATATCCCGGCCTTCCGATAGCGGGGTTCATTTCCCCTCCGTTCCGAGAAATGACGGATCTCGAAAGCCGGGAAATGATCCGGCGAATCAACCAAGCCAAGCCTGACATATTATGGGTGGGTCTCGGTGCGCCGAAGCAGGAGTTGTGGATGGCGAAGCACAGGGCTGAAATCACTGCTCCGGTGATGATCGGAGTGGGAGCGGCATTCGATTTTCTCTCGGGAAGCAAAACTGAAGCGCCACTATGGATGCAAAGATGCGGCTGCGAATGGCTATTCAGGATGTGCAGCGAACCGAAGCGGCTCAGCCGGCGTTATCTTCACGTCGTTCCGTCTTTTTTGGGCCTGCTCTTCATCGGCGTTCTGAGTCGCCTCTCGGGCGCCAAGACCGGGGCCGATCCGATTTCGTAACGCCGACTCCGCGAACAATAGGTCGAGACATGGCTTCAAATGCTGATGAACAAAAAACATGCCCATTGTGCCGGGAAAAGGAAAGGTTGCAGTCCTTCTGGCGAAACCCCGACTTCTTCCGCTGCGACGCCTGCGGCGCGATTTTTCGGGACCCTTTTCCAAGCGAAGAGGCGCTGAAGGATCTCTATGAAAGGAGTTGGGTTGCGCCCGAAGCGTCGCGCGCGGAAACCGGCGCGACGGACAGCGGCGTCGCTGACGCCATTGCGGGCTATCTCCTGCGCTCTACCGACTCGCCTAGCTTTGCGGGCAAGCGGATATTGGATTTTGGCGGAGGTCTCGGCGCCATGGCCGCGGCGCTGAGGCGTCGTGGCGCCGATGTGTTCGTGGTTGAGCCGTTCGGCGTGGATTACCTCACCGGGCGCGGCTTCAAGGCCTACCGATTTCTCGAGGATATCCCAGCCGAGTTCACCTTCGACGGCATCACGAGCCTCGAGGTGGTCGAACACCTTCCCGACCCTACCGCCGCGCTGCGACAATTGAGCGCGAGACTGACGCCGGGCGGATGGCTTTTCGTGACCACGCCGAACCCCGAAGGATTGAATGCCGCTGTGTCGGGATCGAGCTGGCGAGAAGCCGAAAAGCCAGGACATCTCTTGTTCTTCCCGGCGCCGACCCTAAAGCTGGCGCTGGAGCGGAGCGGTTTCGAACAAGTGGAGAGAAAGCGTTGGCCGATACGCTTCCCCAACGCGCCGGTCATCAAAAGAGCTATCCACTTTCTCTTGCAGGCCGCCATGGTCGATGGAAGCGTGCGTATGCTCGCGCGAAAGCCGGCGCCCGATCAAGGCGCTTCGGCTTTGGCTTCGTGATCTGCATGTCGAAGTCCAGCGCGCCGATCAGGAGCTACATCACGACGAGTTGGGACGATGGCCACCCCATGGATATGCGGGTGGCCGAACTCCTGGCGAAGTATCGATTGCAGGGAACATTCTATATTCCGAGAAAGTGCGAGACGACCGTCATCGATCCGGCCGCGATGCGGGAGCTCGGCGCCAGCTTCGAAGTCGGCGCTCACACGATGAACCATGTGATCCTGGCGCATTCCCCGCCGGAAGTCGTCGAACGGGAAGTCCGCCAATCCAAGGCATGGATCGAAGACGTTACAGGAGTCGCCTGCAAAGTCTTCTGCCCTCCGCAGGGCCGTTTCAAGCGCAGGGATATGGAAATCGTGGAACGCGCCGGCTTTGACGGAATGCGCACCACCGAACTGCTTTCGCTCGCCCCCCCGAGGCGCAAGCGGGCATTTTCGGTCATTCCGACGACTGTTCAGACCCAGCAGCATGAACTGCAGCTCTACGCCAGAAACCTCGTCAAGCGCGCCGCATTTCGCAACGCATGGCGCTTTGTGAAAAGCGGTTCGAATTCGGATTGGGTAGCGCTTTCCCGCTTCTGCCTGAACCTCGCTGTCAGAGAGGGGGGCGTATTCCACCTTTGGGGACACTCATGGGAGATTCAGAAGAACGAGCAGTGGAGACGGCTTGAGCTGGTGCTGCAGGCCCTTTCGGAGGCAGCTTCATCCTCGAAGCCGGTCACCAACGGGCAATTGTGCGAGTTCGTCTGAGGCTGTCGCGGCCGACTCTCCCAATCTCACAGGGGTGCGAAATGGACATTCTTTTGGTGCACTGCTTTTATCAGCAGGTCGGCGGCGAAGACCTGTGCGTGAGAGCGGAGTCGGCGCTGTTGAAATCGAGAGGCCACAATGTGGTGGAGTATTTTCTCGACAATGCGGCGATAGCGGACGCCAACCGGCTCGCGGTCGCGGCCGGGGCGATATGGAATCGCGCCGCCTATCGCCGCGTGCGCGAAATATGCCGGAGCTACAGGCCGCAAATCGTCCATTTTCACAACACGATGCCGCTCGTCTCTCCCTCCGCCTATTACGCCGCCAAAGCCGAAAACGCCGCCGTCGTCCAAACGCTTCACAATTACCGTTTAGCCTGCCCGAATGGATTGTTTTTTCAGGATAAACGCGTGTGCGAGAGTTGCCTGGGGAGGCGCTTTCCCTGGCCCGGGGTCTTACGGCGATGCTATCGCGGCAGCTTGACCGCCAGCGCGACGATCGCACTCATGACGTCCCTGCACAGGCTGATGGGCACCTGGGAAAACGCCGTCGACACCTATATCGCGCTCAGCGAGTTCCAAAAGAACAAGTTGATCCGGGCGGGCCTGCCCGGCTCGAAGATCGTCATCAAGCCAAACTTCTCCGAGCGGGATGCGATAGGCCGCGGCGACGGCCGGTTTGCGCTATATGCAGGGCGGCTGTCTCCCGAAAAAGGCGTCTCCACTTTGCTCGATGCGTGGAAGCTTTTAGATCAGGATATCCAGCTCACCATCGCCGGCGAGGGGCCTGAATCCGACCTCGTTGAACGCGCCGCCGCGCAGGACGGCAGAATTAACTTTCTGGGCCATGTTTCGGGCGAGCAAATCTGCGACCTCGCGGGTCGCGCGACAACGCTGATTGCACCCTCTCTTTGCTATGAGAACTTCCCCAGGGTCATCGTGGAGGCCTTCTCCCGCGGAACTCCCGTCATCTGCTCGAGATTCGGCGCCATGCCCGAGATCGTCGCCGACGGCGAGGACGGACTGCTGTTCACGCCCTCCGACGCCGCCGATCTTGCAGAAAAAGTCAAACGGCTGTTCGGCGATCCGGGATTGCGGAAGCGGATGCGAAAAGCCGCCTTGCACAAATTTGTCGCCAGCTACGCGCCGCAGTCGAACTATCTCCAGCTCATGGCGGCGTATGGGCGCGCCCTGAACCTGCCGAGGCAAAGAGAGCAGGCGATGGCGCTATAGAGCGCGCGCGAGAAAGGTTCTCTACCGGCCATTGGAGCCGAGGACGCAGCTTCCGTTCGCACGGCTGTGTTCCGGCTGCGCCGACGGGCTCGCCCGCGGCACGCGCTTCTCGATTTCCGCATAGAGAGCGGCCGTCACCGTCGGCCATTTGTATTCCGAATAGCGCTGCGCCGAAGCCTCGGCCATTGCAAGTCGCAGATCTTCGTTAGAAGCGAGCGAAACGATAGCGTTGGCGAGTTCGCGGACGCATTCCTCCTCGCTTCGGCCGTCGACATCGACGACATAGCCGCAGGTTGCGTCGACCATTTTGGCCGGACCGCCGAGACCGAGGCAGATGACCGGCAGGCCGCTGGCGAACGCCTCCAAAATCACTGTCGGCGCGGCGTCATGCAGGCTCGGGAATAGGAAGGCGTGGCGGCGGCGGAACAAGCTCATCACTTCGTCCCGAGGCGCTTCGCCCCGAAAGCAGACATATTGCGATACGCCGAGACTTCTCGCGAGATCCTCGAAATCCTGCCGGGCCGGCCCGCTGCCGACCATATCCAAGGAAGCGTCGGCGCCCTGCGAACGCGCGGCGGCCAGCGCCCGTATGGCGAGATGTCCTCCCTTCCAGTATACCAGGCGTCCTGCGTACAGCATTTTGAGCGGCTCGCCCGCCTCACGGCGCAAGGGAGCTGCCTCAGGCGCGCCTCCCATCCCCATTCCCACATCGACCACGGCCTTATGCCTGTAGCAAGCCGGAACCGCGAGCAATGACGCTTCCGATCGGACGATGATGAGGTCCGCGTTTTTGAAAGCTGAACGGTTGAGGGGCTCAAACCGCAACATCACATTATGGATGTCGCGCAGCAGTTCCGTAAACCATTCCTTCGCCGGCATGCTCTTGCGGAGCGCGAAGGGAGCCCGTTCTCCACCCCCGAGGGGGCCAACCACGGTCGGAAGTCCGAGCGAGCCCAATAGCGTGGGATAGCGAATTCCCGCGAGCGTCACATGATGAACCATATCGAAGCCGGCGCTTCTGTACAAACGCCTCGCGCGATGAAGCGCGCTGAACTGCCAAAGAAAGTTGACGAGATGCCAGGTCGTCGAGAAGAGCCCCAGCTTCAAGCCGCGATCCCGCAGGGCCTCGAGCCAGACCGGCATGAAAACGTCGAATGTCAGATTTGGAGGCAGATCGCCCCTGGCGACTTCTCTTTCGATTTCAGATCTGCATTCGGTCTGGGTCATGACGTGGACGACATGTCCGAGCCGCGCGGTTTCGATTGCGATGTTCCAACCAACGCCGGGCTCGGAGCCACGACCGGGACCGCATGAGAAAGCGCTCATCAGGATTCTCACAGAAACCCCCTTTGGCGAAGTTGGACGTCAGACCATTTTATGCGCTTTCCGTTCGGGAGTGATCGCCCGTGTGAAAGGCAAGCGCATTAGCCCGACGGGGTCGCTTCACGTGGGCGCCGACGAGCGATCGGCATTCCATAGAGCTGCGCGCCGTTGGTTGGAAAATGCCCATTCGAACTACTCCTCTGCGAGCTGCTCCAACCCCCGTCGCGATCTGCGACGCCGTCCTCATGAAGCGACGACGACCGGCGAGAGCTTCGGCGCGCAAAGACTCGCACGGCAGACGAGAATTCGATGAAGACATGCCGTTCGTCAAATAGTTCCGTCCACGGGACAAACGTTATAGTCTCCAAGGACTTTCCTTTAGCGATTAATATCCATTGACGGAGCGGGCCAGGCTTTGGGACTCTCCAGAGGCTGAAAGCGACCGGAGAGCGACCTATCTTCCTCTTTAGCGCAACGTCCCCGTTCGCTCACGATCAGTAGACGCAGTCGAAGCCCGCTCACGAAATGAGCTCCTGTCAGGGAATGAAGGTGATGCTGTTCACGCCGAGGAATCATTCATCCGCGGATAAACATCGTACGCTGGACGAACTGCCGATCATCGAGAAAGATATTGTGCAAGCGAGGCGGCACGCTCGGGACAGTCTGGAGCCCAGGAAGCAGCTGATCAGGCGACGCCTGCCGTTCATCCTGCTTTTCGCGTCTGGCGGCGCTGCGCTTTTCCTTCTTGCAGCCCTGATGCTTCCGCCCACCTACGCCGCGAAATCCATGCTGATCGTAGACCCTCAGGTGAGACCGCCTACCGACGCCTCCAACGAAGGAACCGCGTCCCGAGTCGCCGAAATCAACAGCGGAAGCGCGGCCCTCGCCATCGAAACCCATATGGGCGTATTGAACTCCCGCGACTTCCTGCAGCGCGCGGTTTCAGGTCTTTCGGGTGAGACGGCGCCCGAGACGGTGAAACAGAGCGAGGAACAACAGCCCCGGAAAAAGGCGACTTCCGGCGACCTCGTATCCCAACTCTCCGAACGGCTCGCCGTTTGGGCCGACGCGCTGCTCAAATCGCCGAAATCCACAACGCCGATCGCCGACGAATTGGAAAAGCGCATTAAAATCGCTCAAGACGGCAAGTCGGACATCATCACCGTAACATTCAATTCTTCCGATCCGACTTTCGCCGCCGACGTCGTGAATCGCATAGCGGAGTCCTATGTCGACAACCGCACCGAAATGCTCCAGGCCTCCACCAAAAGAGAAATCGCGCACGTCACCGCGAACATAGCCGTCGTCAAGAGCGAGGTAGGACGAGCCGACGCTTCAGCTTTGAGCCTATTGCAACGCCGGCCCGAAGCGACCGGAGAAACCGCCGGCCAGGGAAAGCAGTTCACCTATCAGCGGCTCCGCGAGCTTACCTCTGAAGCGGCCACCGCGCGGCTTCTTCAGCCCAGCCTCCAGCGTCGACTGGGGCTTCTCCAGGCCGAGTTGGCGAATATCAAGCCCGACGTGCGCGTGTTGGCTCTGGCGAGAACGCCGCAAAAGCCGAACTCGCTGAACCCGATCATACTCGCGGTTCCGGTGTTCGTTTCTCTTCTGATCGCCGGATCGTGGATCGCGGCGTGGCTCGACAAACTCGACATGCGCCTGCGCAGCGAAGGGGACCTGCACAACTGCCTCGGCGTTCCCTGCTCGGCGCTCCTTCCCAGAGTCCGCAAGAAGCGGTTCTTTCAACCCAAGACGCGCGAGGATCTGCTCGGCCCCGAACTGGGGCCGTATGCTCAGGCCATTCGCTTTCTGGTGGCGTCCGTGCATCCCGAAGCCTCGGAACGAAACAGAAAGATCGCCAGGGTGATAATGGCGGCGTCGAGTCTTCCTGAGGAAGGGAAATCTACGCTTTGCCACAGTCTCGGCGCCTTCGTCGCATCGATAGGGCTGAAGGTGTTGATCATTGACTTCGACAAGCGGGGGCCTCAACGCAATGCGCCTCTGATATCGACGGCCGGCGTCGTGGAGTCGATTGAGAGGATCGCGCCCGCCGACGCCGATTATCTCGCGCTCGGCCGCTCTTCCGGAGATCTGTTGCGCTTGCTCACGAGCGAGGACTGGGCGAACGCCTTCGACGAACTCAAGCGCAAATATGATTATATCCTCCTCGATTGCCCTCCCCTTCTCGGAGTCTCCGACTTTCGGCTGGTCACGCCCTTTGCCGACAGGATCCTCTTTCTGGTGAAATGGGAGAGCACGAAATGGGACCAGGCGCGGAGCGCCTTCCGCATGCTTCGCGGCTCCGGCGCCCCTGATGAAATCATGCCGGTATATACGCAGGTCGATCTCGCCCGCCAGGCGCTCTACAGCAGCGGCGCTCTCTCCGACTATTTCCTTCACCAGCGCAGATATTGGGCCTCCAAGGCCCGGCTGTTGGCCATGCCTTCGGTAAACGCGCAGCTTGCGACGCCGGCGGAGCAACCCGGCGCCGCGGTCGCCGGCGGAGAATGCAAAGCCGCGGAGGCGTGAGCCTCCGTCCCGGCGCTGGCGGCAGTGCGCGGCGCGCTCGTAAGATACCCCTCGAGCCGCGCGGAGAGAGCCGTTGAGCCGGACAAAATCCGGTCGACCTCCGGGCTGGCGGGCCCCCTGAATGATCGGTAGCCCCTCGGAGATAAAGGGCTTGCCCGATCGATGCGGAGGCGCGGGGGAGAGACTTGCGCGGCGAGGCTCATGCTCTCAGGCGCGCCATCCACTGTCAGCGGTGCGGATATCTATCGTTCGGCAGGCAGGAAAGCCCGCGCGCCACGGCCGAAAAGGCTGGAGGCCCGGGTGTGCTCCAGCCATTTTCTCAGCCGGAGGTTCAGGGGCTTTTCCACCAGCCGATGGATCGCATAGCCGACGCCCACGGCGGCAGAAATCGAGGCGACATGCCAGCCCGCGACGCCGACGGCTCCGAGCCCCGGAAAAAGCGCGGCGCCGATTTTTCCGAGGAAGGAAAGGACCAGCCAATGGCTGAGGTAAAGCACATAGGAGCTGTCGCCGATCGCCTTGAAAAAGCGGGCAAAGCTTCGGTTCAGGCGGGGCTCCATGCCGATTGAGCCGCAAATCAGCAGAAAACCGACGAGCCCGCATCCTACGATGCGGATTTCAGATATTTCGGGGATGGGCCAAAAATCGGATGCGGCGGAAAGCAGCGCGTAGAACAGCACGGCCAGCGACAATTGCAGCGCCGCCCATCGCCCGGAGACATAAGGGTGGAATTTATATGCAAGCGCGCCGAACATGAATTCCGGGTAAAATACGCTTATAAAGCCGTCCGCGCGCGCTGGAGCAGCCCCGAGGCCGGCAATCAGCATTACTGAAGCGATCAGCGCGATCCAAGCGACCACGAACCTCCCGCCGTTCAGCAACAGCAGAACGAAAATGGAGAAATAGAAGCCCATTTCCTGAACCAGGGTCCATCCCACCCCGAGCATGGGGGCCTGTCCCTCCGGCAGCAGAAGCAGGGAAAAAATCGCATGTTTGAAATCCGCTGCGGCGTTCCCGCTGAAACCCGCGACGCTGAAACGGGGATTGATCATGCAGACCGCCAGAACGATCAAGCTGAACAGCCAGTACATGGGAAAGATTCTGGTCACCCGACGCAATATGAAGACGCCGGGCCTGTCCTCTCCTCCCCGCACAACCAGCATGGTCATGATGAACCCGCTGATGCAGAAGAAAATATCGACTCCGAAATAGAGGTGGTTGAAGACGCTCGGGCAATGCAGGCGGAGGAATTCCCGGTCGTCCGTCGGCAGGTAGCTATGGACGAAATGCTTGACCGAAAGATGGGAATGCCAGACGACGACCATCAGCGCCGCCAGCGCGCGCAAAATTTGTATGGAGACGAAGTCGCGTGACGTAACCGCGCCGCCGAGGACGGGTTGCGTTGACTCCATGTCTTTCGAAAGCGGCTGCGCCGCGCCGCACGACGCCTCAATCACGACAAATGGCCTCCTCCGCCGCTTCCGGTTTCGCCCCCGCGCCGTCGGCTGAGAGAAACGTGACGAGCATTTCGCCAAGACCCTCAAAACCGATCCCCTCATATCGATCGAGCCGGAGCTTCTCTATCGAAGCGCGCGCCGCGCGCGCGACGGGCGGCGCCAGCGCAAGCTCTTCGAGCCACTGCTCCATCTCTCGCATCTCGTCGATCCTCCGCTGGAAATGCGCGGGGTAAGTCGAGAGAAGCCGGCTCATCATTTCGGATATCTGCGGATAGAGACGTCCCGAAAGCCAGAGGACGGCGTCGAATTGACCAGAGGCGCGCGCGGCCTGCATTGACTCGAGATAGAGAGCCGGCAGGCTTTTGGTCAGGATCGACATGCACATCTTGACCGCCGCGGCGGCGGCGAAATCCTCTCCGATGAATTTCGCCTCGGCGCATGGATTGAAAAGTGCGGCCGCAGCCCGGCCGCCCGCGCCGCTGAGCATGACGACGTTGCTTCGCGTGAGACGATTGCCGGGACCGAAAAAGGAAGCCTTCGCGCAAACCACGCCTGCGTCCCGCAAGGCGTCCGCTATCGACATGGCGGTCAAAGGAGAGATCGAATTGCCGTCGATGAAGACGGCCCTCTTCCCGCTATTGGCAACACCCGCTCCGCGCAGGCGCTCGAGCGCCGCGGCCACCTCGACGCATACGTTGATCGCCTCGGCGGGAGTGGCGAGAGACAGGATAAAGTCGCTTCCCGCCAGCATGCTGTCGAGGGAGGGATGCAGTTCGAAGCCCGCATCCGCTGCGCGCGCGCTCGTCGCCGCGCTTCTTCCGGCGACGGCGCAGCAGACGAGATGACCCTGTTCCGCAAGGGCTTTTCCGACCGCCGCGCCAAGCGACCCAGGCGAGATGAGCGCTACCTTCGTCATGCCGATGAGGCTCCGCGGTCAAACTTTGAGCGAAATGGTCCGCCGACGCGAAAACACGCCCGGCGAGCGCCGCCGTTCGGCTCTCGCCGAGATCGAGAGACATCGGAATGACCGACAGGTTTTAGAAACTCATTCCGCTTCGCTCCATCCGAGGCCCGCCAGTACATCGTCCACCCACGCGTTGGAGAACGAGCCTTTTTCCAGGCTTTTCCGGTAGTCGGCGCTTCGCTCCAAATATTCCATGAGGCGTTGGAGCACGCTCTCCGCATGAGCGGCAGGCATGACGACGACGCCGCTGGCGTCCGCCACGACAATATCGCCGGGCTGAACGACGACCCCGCCGCAGCAGATAGCGTAATTTATTTCCCCCGGCCCGCGATGCAGGGGGCCGACCGGAGTGGCGCCTCGCGCAAAGACAGGCAGATCCCGACTGCAGATGTCCTCGACGTCCCGGACATAGCCGTCCACGATGAACCCTGCGACGCCGCGATGCTTGGCCTTGGTGCAGATCATGTCGCCGAGCACGGCGTTCAAAGGGGAAGCGTGGGCGTCGACGACTATGACATCCCCCGGCTTCGCGATGTCGAGCGCCTTGTGCACCATGAGATTGTCGCCCGGGAACACCCTCACCGTGCAAGCCGGCCCGACCAGCCTGCTCTCCGCGGAGGAAATCGGCTTGATTTCAGCCGAAATGGCGTAGAGCCGGTTCATCTGATCGGAGAGGTCGGCGACCTCCACCCCGGCGAAAGCTTCCAGCAGATCCCTCGACGGCCGTGCGAAGTTGGACCTTATGCGGAAACCCGGCCCGAGATGGATTTTTGCCGACCGGGGCGGAGCCACTCCTCCACTGGATTGCTGTGGGAAGTGAGACTTGGACTGCGCAAGGATCTCCGTCACGGCGATGCTCCAGTGGATTGAACTCATGATGATGATAGCCGACCTGCAACGACGAAAAGAAGCGATACTCCGGCTTACAATCCAAAAGAGGGAACGGTAACCCGTTTGGAGGTCAACCAATATTTCAGGTAATCCTACGTTGAAACTCGTACGTTGCTGACGAATATTTGGTACTCCAGAGAATTTATCGATTTACGCTCGTCTCGTCATTCCGACGTCGCGCCGGGAGGGCGGCGCCGAGCCGAAATGGAACCGAACGCTGGAAGAACCGCGGGATACAGCCTGTTAGGAAAACGTGCGAATTTACCACCTTTTTATCTAAAATAGTACGTACGTATCAATTCTAGTATCCGGCTATAGCTCTAAAATAATTAGTCTTTTGTAGTAGATAATGGTCGTGTCACAATAATTGTACTAAATTTTCTCTTGCGTCGCACAATCATAAATGTATCTTTTAATCTACTAAAAGGAGGTAGTTGTGGCCAAGTTCAAGAGTAAAATCCCCACAATTATCATCGCGAAGAACAGTCTTTTTCGTGAAGGACTCTCTCGCATTTTATCATCAGAAAGATACGAAGTAGTCGCCTCTACGTCCATATTGGACATCGAGGTCATGAGCTGTTTGAGACAAACTGAAATCAGTCTCCTGGTTCTGGGCGCCGGACTCGACGCCGAAGAAACAGCAGGCCAACTGAATCTCTATAAAGATCAACAGCACAACGGCTATTCCGTCATCATTACCGAACAGGAGAAACCTCTGGAGATCGTCTCGGCGCTGCAGGCCGGCGCCAACGCCTGCTTGACGAAGGACGCCACTTCCGACGCCCTTCTCAAGACGATAGAGCTGGTCATGCTCGGAGAAACCGTCGTTCCCCAAGGCATGCTTTCCCACTTGCTCAAATGTGAAGAAAGCTGGCTGGCGGAAACTGGAACGGAACAGATATCGTCGCCGAAGCCGGAACTCGATCTGGTGTGTGCGCCCCACCCTCCCTTCGATCCAAGGCCGCCGGCGTCGTTCCCGCAACTTTCGGCGCAGGAGAAGCGAATCCTGTCCTGTCTGATCGTGGGAGACTCGAACAAGATGATCGCCAGGAAGGTCGATATCGCCGAGGCCACAGTCAAGGTTCACGTCAAAGCCATCTTCCGCAAGCTCGGATTGAAAAACCGAACGCAGGCGGCGGTGTGGGCGCTGAACCAAGGCTCCCATACAGCAGGTCCGCCGAGCCAGCTTTCGGCGCCGTCGGCGGCAAGGCTGGATCGCGGCCCATCATCGACGCCGGCTCTCGAGAGCGAGCTCCAGCCGAGCTGAGCGGGGATATGGGCATCCCGCTCGGCTCTCCCTCAATCGCCGGAGAAACGCGAAGATGAGCGAAGCCACGGCTATAGTCACCTGCATGACGGACGCGGAGCGGCCGTTCGTGACGGATGCTCTGGCCTCGGTCGTCAGCCAGACTGCGGCATGCGACATCATTGTGGTGGCGGAGGAAGCAAACACCTGGATCGAGGAGCTATGCGTTCCTTTTCCAGGGGTTGAGATCTTGCGCCGTCCGGTCGGCCCTCCGGGCGCCTGCCGCAACAGCGGAATCGCCGCCGCCAAAACAGAATTCGTCGCATTTCTGGACGGCGACGACGTCTGGCTGCCGACCAAGATCGAGAAGCAATTGAATGTCATGGAACGGGGCGAGCGTGACTTCGTCGGCGTCGATCACATGCTGATGACCGAGAGCGGCGCCGTTTTCGCCTATGCGCTCGCCAGAAATATACCGATGACGAGTTCCTGGATGGTCAGGCGCGAAATCATGCTGCGTCGTCCGTTCGACCCCGACCTCTGGGTCGGGGAAGACGGGGCTTGGTGGATCGCCACTCTCGACGAAGTCGAAAAATGGCGCGTCCCCGAGCCTCTCACGCATTATCGCGTCCGCGACGGCTCTCTGTCGGGAGGCACGAAGAGCAAACGCCGCAAAGCGGCACTTGCAGAATTGAGCGCCCTGCCTCTCGCGCGACCGCTTCTGATGGCGGCCACATGGGCGTTGCATAGCGTCACGGAGCGCGAGACCTATCTGCCGCTGAACGAGTGGCGCGGCTCTCCAGCGCAGGAGGCGTGAGGGCGCGTTTTGCCAGGCGGATCCAGCTGCTGAAGACGAACACCGCTCGCCCGACGTTGTGCCGCAAGCTGGGCGCGGGATCGCGCCAGGAAAAATAGGGGAAGACGCGCGCCCGGGAGATCTCGGCCAGCCATTTGCCCCAGCCGATCTCCTTCCTTCTCCAGAGTTGCAGGAAGGTGCGAAAATCCTCCATGGGAATCCAAAGCACGAGGCCTTTCTCGTAGTCTGCGGGCGGGGGCGTCGGCTGTCCCGTCAGACGCGCAACCGTGATAGCCGTCAGATCGACGCCGCTCCTGACGAGAAGAGGGTCCCCGAGCGTGAAGCGCGCATTGACCTCGATGATTTTGAGTTGCCCGTCGCGCGGATCGCGCTTGAATTCGACATTGCCTATGCCTTTCAACTTCAGACTTGCAAACAATCGCCGGCCCAGCGCGGCGGCCTCGGGGTTCCAGTCCGTCACGTGATAGCTCACGCTGCCGGTATGAATCGGGGAACGACGAACGACGCGCTTGGTGAACTCGGCCAGCGCATGTCCTTTCTCGTCCAGATAAGCGTAATAGCTGCAGAGCTGGTCGTCTCCTCCAGGGATGAACTCCATGGCGACCGCCTGCACTCCTTTTTCGAGCAGGGGCGCGAGCCGCAGGAATTCGTCCTCGTCATCGGCGATCACGATCTTGCCGCCCAGCCGATCTGCGTCGGGAGAATGGATCGGTTTGAGGACCACGGGAAATTGAAAGGCGCCGGATGCTTTTTTCATATCGGAAAAAGATCTTACATATTCGAACTTCACTGTGGGAATGCCCGCGTCCCGGGCGTGGCGGTAGGTTCTGAACTTGTCGAGCAGCAGCAGGCGGGTCTCGGGCTCTCCCTCTTCCAGAACGAACTTCTTCGACAGATCGCCGGCCTTCTTGGCCAGAAATTCTATCGCCTGATCGCTGCACGCGAGCAGCAACGCACCGCGCAGCCACTCCGACTCCGGGCCGAGCAGGAAACGTTCCCATGACGCCGCATTGGCGCCGCCCTCGGCAATTCGCGTCACGCCTTTCGAATAGCGCACGGGTTCATGCGGTTCGGAGAGGCAATAGACGCGTGCGCCCAGGCTGGTCAGGCTGCGCGCCACCGACAACGCATTCTGCGATCCGTCTATGACGATTGCGGCGACGTCTCGTCCGATGAGAGAAGACCGGTCTGTCATTACTTCACACCGTTCGTTGCAAATTAATTGGCGGTCGCCTCACCAATAACCCGGCTTGCAATCGAATGCATCCGCTTCAATGTAGTTAGGAGTTGCGCGTAGGAGCCTGAAACACCGCGACCGAGCCGATTGAGAACCAAATATGGATTACCGCTCGCGAGCATGTCCATGCGGAACCGAAGCAGGAGCGTGGGAATGATTTCGCTGAAGCCAGGGCTTTGACGAATACGACCCGGAGCCGGCTGATTTCCGAAGCGATTCCGAGGAACGACCATTTCAAAGCAGCGTTGTAAGAGCGCGTCGCGCGCCCTTTGCGCAGGCGCGGCCGAGTTCATGGCGTCGCCGAGAGATCCAAGGCGGCGCGGAGAGGGTCCCCCATGTTCACGCACAACAAGAAGCTGCAGTACACCGTTCGCGTTTCCGAGGCCAATCCGGTCCTTGCGAGCCTTATTCTGGAACAGTTCGGCGGCCCTCACGGGGAGTTGGCGGCTGCGATGCGCTACTTCACCCAGGCGCTTTCGGAAGAGGACGCCGGACGCAAGGACATGCTTCTGGATATCGCCACGGAAGAGCTCTCCCATCTCGAGATCATCGGCAGCGTCGTGTCCATGCTGAACAAAGGCGTCAAAGGCGAACTGGCGGAGGCGCGCCAGGCCGAGGCCGATCTTTACAGGTCGCTGACGCAAGGGGGCGACAGCCATACGCAATCGCTGCTCTACGGCGGAGGGCCGGGGCTGACGAATTCTTCCGGCGTGCCATGGAACGCCGGTTATATCGACACGATCGGAGACCCGGCCAGCGATCTGCGTTCCGACATTGCGGCGGAAAGCCGGGCCAAGATAATTTATGAGCGCCTCATCAACATCACCGAGGACCCGGGAGTGAAGGAAGCCCTGGGCTTTCTCATGACCCGCGAAATCGCGCATCAGAAGTCGTTCGAAAAAGCGCTCTACTCGATCGAGAACAATTTCCCTCCCGGCAAGCTCCCCGGAATGCCGCAATTCGCGGATCTATATGTCAATGCGTCACGCGGGGAAGGCGATTGCGAAGGGCCATGGAACAAGGGGAACGGTTGGCGCAGACTCGACGATATCGAGGCGAATCTTCCACTCGACGGCGGAACGGGTTTCGCTTCCGTGCAGCTCAGCCAGACCGAACAACGAGACCTCGAGAGTTTTTCCATGCGAACCGAATCCGACGCGACGACTGGAACCGACACAGGTTCCGGGCGCATGTCGCCTTGATATTGCGAGAGGGCGTTCGCCTGCGCGCCCTCCTCCCCCGGAGGTTTCTCGAGCGCTAATACGCCGTCGACCGATGTCCCCAGCCAGATGGGATTCCCGCGAGAAGAACAGCAAGCACGCCGGTGAGAAAAACGCTGTCGAATGTGCCTGCGCCGCCGATCGAAGCGATCGGGGCGCCGATCTCTTCGATTTGCGGAAGATGCATCAGGTCGGCTCCGATGAGCGTGCCGAGACTGCCGGCGACATAGGCCAAAGGAGCCGCGCGCTCCCAGGATAGAACAAGCGACACGACAGCGGCGGCGAGCAACGGGATAAAGAAGGGAACCGTTATTCCGACGCCGGGCACGGGACTCGCCAAGACGTACACGATGGCGCCGACGATGCCGATCGCGATCGGACCGACGATCCAGATGCGGTTGCGAAGGATGAGGTAAAGGGACAGTAACGCAGGGATCACCGCCCCGCCGACATTGACCGCGATCACGGTTCCGGGCCAATCGACCGGAACTGGAACGACATAGTGCTCGCCGAAGAAATCCACGACCTCCTGAGCGCGCGTTTGCACTTCCGGCAATCGAGCGACTGCGATGTTGACATAGCTGCCGAGCAGAGAGGCGATCAGCAACAGGAGAGCCGAGTTCGCGCTGAGCCCTATGCGCCTGTAGGCGTATGTGAGAACGCCAAACTGAATAAGAAAGAACACCAGGGCGAGCGCGCCGATCAGAAACAGATAGAAGAAGGGCGGAAGAGGAAGATAATGTATCTGGCTCTGGTGCATGCCCGCATTCCTCTCCGCCCGCCCGGTAACTGGAGCCGGCGAGAAGGCGGTCAAGCGGCCGTCCATGAGGCGGACAGCCGCGCACAAGCAATCCCCGTGGCGATTATTGTTCCTGTGGCGGCGGTCTTCGACGATCGATCTAATCGGCCGCAGCGGAGATTGCGGCCTTCTCGTCGGCATGCGCTCTCGCCGCGGCCTCCGCCAGCACGGTCTTCCGATTTTCGATGGCGCGCCGCGCGTGTTCGATCGCGAGCGAAACCGGCGCATGATCCCCTTTCCCGCTGTCTTCGAGCAGATTGCTGACGCAGGCGGAAACGGAAGAACGAAACTCGCGCTCCAGCGACGCGAGTTCGTCGGCGTTCGCTTTCGGGGCTTCGTCGGCGAGCATGAGAAGGCGAAAGACTCTCTCCTGGTCTTTCGCCAGCCGCCTGTTGGTGAACAGGCCCCAGAGAACCGCGATGAGCGATCCGAGCAGACTGAGAGGAATGCCGATGGCGTATAGATAGGTCTGCAACTCGTCGAGAAAGCTCTGGTCCCCGCTAGACAAATAGGCCGCGACGCCGGGGTGGATCGGCAGGATCGGGTTTTTTTCGTCAGGATCAGGCGCCTCGATTTCCGCGGCCAGCGGCGTGAGCGCCATCAGCTTGCCCTTGGTCTTGAGTATGGAGCGGGCCAGCGCTCCGGCGACCGCGTTGAGCATTCTGGTGGGCACGGCGAAACGGTAGGTGACCGCGACGCCCTTGATGTCGTCGTCGGGAGTGGCCGGTCGCCCTTTGAAGGCGCCCTTGGGAATGTCGATATCCTCGAGGCCGGGGAAGCGCTTGGCTATCGCCTCATTCTCATCGAGGCCGAGGATTTCCGGCGTCCCCTTCGTGGCCTTGGCGACGGCGGCGACGGTCTCCACAATCTGCCCTGGCCCAATGGGTCCGACCGCGAGAACCGCCACTGCGCGCTTTTCGCGGATCGCCAGCCCAATTTCCGAAAAGGGAAGAAAGACGCGCTTCACCGTCTCCGGAGAAACATTGAAATAGCTCAATATCAGGTCGAGGGCGTGGGCGTTTTCCGCCTGCACGGGGCCGAGCGGAACGGCGACGGTCTTGCCTGCAAGCTGGCCGAAGCTCTTTATCGGCGAGCCGGGCGGCAGAACGACGGCTACGACGTCGCGCCGCAAAATCACCAGAGACTGGCCGTTGATGGGGGGCGCGACGTCGCTTCGCACAACGGCGATGCTCACCTGCCCGTCTTCGAGCGCTTTGGAACTCGCTTTCAGATTAGGCACGGAGACGGTTTCAAACCGAATGCGGGGATGCTCCGCTTCCGCGGTCGAAACGAAAGCGGCGATAAAGCGCTCCGCCGCGCCTCCGGCAGGCCCGGTCGTGATGCGCAGCGTCGCGTGCGGGGAGTGAAAATAGAAAGTCGCCAAAACAACGCCGACGGCGAGCATGGCGCCCGCCGGAAGCAGGACCGCGAGACGCGGCGGTTTCAGGCCGAATAACCCCATGACGCCCGCTCGCTCCCGTTGTCGTTACAAACAGCGCCGCGACGTTCGAAGCGTCGTTCCGGAGGGCGGCGTTGTCAATAGCTTGTGCGGCGCCCCCCCGGTCTCGTCCGTCTCTCTCGCCGGCCGTGGCTTTCCTCGGTCGCCCGGCGCTATAATGGCCTCATGGCCGATCCGACGAAAGCAGCGTCCCCCAAGAAACTCCTCATCGTCGCGCACGCCCCGTCCCCCAACACGCTGCGTCTTCGCGATGCTCTGGCCGCGGGCGCCCGCGAGCTGCAAATCGAAGGGCTCGAGGTCCAGGCTCTGGGGCCTTTCCAAACCCATCCCGAAAACGTCGTCGCCGCCGATGCGATCATTCTTCTGACGCCCGAAAACCTCGGCTATATGAGCGGAGCGCTGAAGGATTTTTTCGATCGCATCTATTACCCCTGCCTGGAGCGCACTCAGGGCCTGCCTTACGCGCTTTGCGTCCGCGCCGGGAGCGACGGCGGCGGAACGAGGCGCGCGGTCGAGACGATTGCGACTGGACTGCGCTGGCGAAAAATGCAGGAACCCCTCATTTGCCGCGGCGAATGGCGCGACGGATTTCTGGCCGATTGCCGGGAGATGGCGATGCGGGCGGCCGCGGGCCTGGACGCGGGGATTTTTTAGCGCGGCCGCCGACGGCTTGCAGTAATGGGAACCACCCCGCCAAGGGCTGGTCCCGGATTTCGGACACGCTAAATTGGCTGCAGTGCGGAAATTCATTTGGACCCGACCCATGAGAGACCAGTGTCGTTCCTTCGTCCGCGCACTGTCGCTTGCAGCGTTGCTGTATGCTATCCTTTCTTCTCCCGCGCTGGCGCAGCCGATGCAGGTGCTGGTGTTCGGCGACAGCCTCAGTTCGGGTTTCGAACTGCCGGAGGAGCAGGGTTTCCCTTCCGTGCTCAGACGCAAACTGATCGCAGACGGCTATGACGTCGTCGTCTGGAACGGCTCCACGCCCGGCGAGACCAGCGGCGAAGCGCTTTCCAACATTTCCACCGCGCTGGAATATCACCCCGATCTCGTCATCGTGGAATTTGGCGGCAATGACATGCTGGAGCATGTTCCGCCGCAGCAAGTCTACCGAAACCTCGACGCGATGATCGCCATCATCCGGGGGCAAGGCGCCCGCGTCATCCTAGCCGGGATGCTGTCGTTGCCAAAGAACGGACCCAGATATGTCGTCGGTTTCGACGAGATCTATCCCGCTCTTGCGCGCGCGCGGGGCGCGCCGCTCTATCCGTTCTTTCTGCAGGGCGTCTACGGCAACCCCTTGCTGATGAAAAGCGACAACGAGCACCCCAACGCGCTCGGCGTCAGAAGGATCGTCGCCGGAATAGCGCCGCTCGTCGAACGTTCGTTGAAATCGATCGGTCGGCGCGACGGGTTGCAGGTCACGCGCTACCGTTAGCGCGCGTTCGGCTTAAACACAGTCGAATGCGCTCCAAATCTGTGGCGCGTATTTTGCTTGCCTTGCTTGAGATGCGTGCGCTTTGTCGCAAAAACTGCGCCCGCGCCGACCCGGCGCAATCCACCGGCCGGGTGATCCATTGCAGCCCTGACCCAAGCTCATACCATGACTATGACGACGCAGGAAAAGACCATACTTGTCTGCGGAATCGGCGAGATAGCGTCGGCGACGGCGCGCCGGTTGGCGGGCGAAGGCTACGCAGTCGCAATTCATCAGGAGACGCCACCGGCCACGCTCAGGCGCTTGATGAGCTTTTCGGACGCGTGGTTCGATGTTCAGGCTTCTCTGGACGGTTTCAGCGCAAGGCGCGCCGACACCAGCTCCGAGTTCCTGCTCGGCCTACAGACTGGAGAATTCATCCCGATCCTCACCCAGCGCTTTGTCGACGTTACCGAGCGCTGGCCCTGGGACATCATCGTGGCCACGGCGGATGACGGCGAAGCGCCGCCCGAGCCTCTTCTCAATCTCGCCGAGTTCACCATCGGCGTCGGACCCGAATTCAGTGTGGGAAGGGACTGCCACGTCGCAATCCAGACAGAGGGACGCGATCCCGGCGCGATCGTCCGCGAAGGCGCCCCGCCGCGCTTTCCCAAAAGCCCTGTCGAGGAAACCTCCAGGATTTTGGCGGGCGCCTGTGGGGTTTTTCGCGCCCGGCAGACCATCGGCTCCTGCGTGCGGGCGGGCGACATGCTGGGCGAGATCGACGACGCTCCGGTCTATTCGCCGGTGGCGGGACGCATCAAGGGATTGGCGCGCAAGGGATTGGCGGTCCGGGACGGAACCGCCGTCGCCGAGATCTGCCGGTCCGACGCCGGGCAGGTCGCCGGCATGGGCGAGCGGAGCGTGCTGATCGCCCGCGGCGTCGCCTTCGCGATTGAAGCGGAGCTCGAAGGTTGGACCCCGCTCCAGTTCGAGAACTGGCTTTAAAGCGCGTTGGCGCAAAAGCAGACGCGATAAAAATGCGCTCCTGCTCTCCCGAAGGCTTAAAAAGCGCGCCACCGTGCGTAATGCGCATTCACGCCCGATGACGCATGGCTTTTTTTCGAGGCCCCGATCCCGAGCGCGACAAGAACAGCGACGGCGCGGGAAACAACCCTACTTATAGGAGCAATTGGCGAGATAGCGTCGGCGACCCCACGCCGGTTGGCCGCTACACAGTCGCAGTCGAAGCGCGGAGGCCATCATGGTCGATCTTCGTCGCAGCGCCGTCGCAGTCGGGATAGAAGGGTTGGATGGCAGCCTTTTTCTGCCTCCGCGGCCGATCGGGCTGATAATTTTCGCTCATGGTAGCGGATCGTCGCGCCATAGTCCGCGCAATAATTTCGTCGCCCGAAAGTTGGCCGATGAGGGTCTGGCCGCCTTGCTGTTCGACCTCCTAAATATGGAGGAATCCGAAAACAGGGAAAATGTTTTCGATATTTCCTTGCTTGCCTCTCGCCTGGCGGAGGCGGTCGACTGGGCGTCCGCAAGCGAGGAGTTGCGCCGTCTACCCATCGGCCTTTTCGGCGCCAGTACAGGAGCGGCCGCAGCTCTCGTGACTGCAGCCCAGGAGCCACGCCGGATCGCCGCGGTGGTTTCGCGCGGGGGCCGCCCCGACCTCGCCGCCGCAGAACTCGAAAAAGTCGCCGCGCCGACATTACTCATCGTGGGCGGGCTGGATTTCCCCGTCATAGAACTCAACCGCAAGGCGCTACAGCGGCTGCGCTGCGAGGCCTGTCTGGAAATCGTCCCCGGAGCCACGCATCTTTTCGAGGAGACGGGCGCCCTTGAGAATGTCGCGGACCTCGCCGCCAACTGGTTTCTCCGACATATCCGCCAATCCAAGAAGACGACCGAAGCCTTTGACGAGGGATGAAAAAAAAATCATGGGCGAAAGCGTAGACATGAGCGACGGCGAACCCGCGCCGCGCGCCGACGCCCCACGCTGGGAGCATTTCTCGCATGGCGCGGATCTGGGGATACGCGGCCTTGGCGCTACGCCCGCGATCGCGTTCGAGCAGGCGGCGGTGGCGCTGTGCGCCGCCATGGTCGATCCGCGCGACATTCGCCTCGAGGAACCGGTCGAGATTACGCTGGAAGCGCCCGCGCTCGACCTGCTGCTGGTCGATTGGCTGAACGCCGTTACATATGAGATCGCTACGCGTCGGATTATATTCGGGGCCTTCGAAGTCTCGATCTCGGGAACGAAGCTGGCGGCGCGCGCTTTCGGCGAGAAGATTTCTCGCGAGCGCCATGCTCCAGCAGTGGAGGTAAAAGGCGCGACATTCACCGAGCTTGCCGTCCGCGAGGATCGCCCCGGATTGTGGCGAGCCCAATGCGTCATCGACGTCTGATCGGGCGTCCGGCTATCGGATAAGGGGGCTGCGCCATGGATCGCCGTCGCTTCGA
Organism: Methylocystis heyeri; assembly: GCF_004802635.2. NCBI lineage: Bacteria > Pseudomonadati > Pseudomonadota > Alphaproteobacteria > Hyphomicrobiales > Methylocystaceae > Methylocystis > Methylocystis heyeri. The sequence continues at coordinate 283,179 of NZ_CP046052.1, read as the reverse complement.
GAAGCTTTCAGACAATGCTTGGCGCGTCGCTCCTTTCGGCGCCATGCGCGTCCCTGCCGTCATTTACGCGAGCGAAGACCTGCTCGAGGAAATGGACGACAAGGTCTTCGATCAAACGACCAATGTCGCAATGCTTCCGGGGATCGTCGAAGCGTCCTACGCCATGCCGGACGCGCATTGGGGCTATGGATTTCCCATTGGCGGCGTGGCGGCCTTCGATCCGCAGGCCGGCGGCGTGGTCTCGGCGGGCGGGGTCGGCTTCGATATTTCGTGCGGCGTCCGCACCCATCTCACCTCGCTCACGCGCGAAGAAGTCCTTTCAGTCCAAGAAGAACTGGCCGATGCGCTCTATGCGCTCGTGCCTGTCGGAGTCGGCGCGGAAGGCGAGGTCGTCCTCGATCGCGCGGCCATGGACGCCATGCTGACCGGTGGCGCGAGATGGGCGCTGGAGCAAGGTTTCGGGAACGCAAAAGACCTCCTCGGAATAGAAGAAGGGGGATGTATCGAAGGAGCCGAGCCCGCCGCGGTCTCGGAACGGGCCAAAGAGCGCCAAAGGCGCGAAATGGGAACGCTCGGATCGGGCAATCATTATCTCGAGGTTCAGGAGGTAAAGCACATCTTCGATCCAGCGACAGCCGCGGCCTACGGTCTCGAGCGCGGCAAGTGCGTCCTGACCATACACTGCGGCTCGCGCGGTCTCGGCCATCAGATTGGAACCGAATTTCTCCGCGAGATGGCGGTCTCCGCCCAAAGCTTCGGCATTTCGCTGCCCGACCGCGAGCTCGCCTGCGCTCCCATAAATTCCGAGCTGGGGCAGCGCTACCTCGGCGCGATGCGCGCCGCGATCAATTGCGCGCTCGCCAATCGCGAGATCGTCGGGCACATCGCGCGGGAGGTCTTTGCGCGGTTTTTCGGGAAAAGCGAGCTTCCGCTGATGTTCGACGTTTCTCACAACACCTGCAAGCTGGAAACCCATCGCATTGGAGGAAAAGATCGCGCGCTCTTCGTTCATCGAAAGGGGGCGACGCGCGCTCTCGGCCCGGGCAGCGCGAGCCTGCCGGAGCCCTTCCGGCAATATGGACAACCCGTTTTGATCGGCGGCAGCATGGGCGCGGGCTCTTATGTTCTCGCAGGGGTCGAACAAAGCGAGGATCGCGCCTTTTCCTCCGCCTGCCACGGCGCCGGACGCCGCCTCAGCCGGCATGCCGCAACCCGCGCCTGGAGCGGCCGCCAGATTGTCGACGAGCTGCGCGCAAAGGGCATCGTGGTGAGAAGTCCCTCGATGCGCGGCGTGGCCGAAGAAGCGCCCGGCGCATATAAGGATGTCGGGGCGGTCGTCGATTGCGCCGAAGCCGCAGGGCTCGCCAGGAAGGTCGCCTATCTTGCCCCGCTGATCTGCATCAAAGGATAAGGATCACAGAGCCGGCTCGGCCCTCAGCGAATCCCGAGCGATTTTCCTGACCCGGACGCCGAACGGGACGCTTTCACTGTCGAGCTTCTGCGCCATCCATTCTGCGTCTTCGGGTGAGGCTGCCTCTAGCCGTAGCCGCCTGACCTTCAAGGGCGCCAACTCCAGGGCGACGAGCTCGCCGTTATCTGCGTCGATGTCGGCGAAGAACATCAGCGAGAGATCGCCGCGATAAGTCTCGTCCCCCCCGATCCCCTCGTAATCGTTCAGGAAATCGCCGCATCCGTAAAGTATGAGGCGGTCGCGGTAGATTTCGATGGCCTTGGGATGATGCGAGGAATGGCCGTGGACGATCCGGACTTCGGCCCGGTCCATCAATCCGTGAGCAAACAATCGTTGTTCCTCAGGGACTTCGTAGCTCCAATTCGGTCCCCAGTGGAGGGAGACGACGGCCAGATCATCAGGCTTGCGCGAAGCTCCTATGATATCGCAGGCATGGTCGAGGCTTTCTCCGGAAAGATCGGGAAGAAAGTTTACCCCTGGCCTGTCTCGAGTCGCCTCCCAATGTCGCGGCGTTCCGCCGCTCGGCAGAGCGAAGGAGAAGACGACCGCCCTCCCTCTTCCGGGAAGCGGGAAGACTGCCGGTTCTTGCGCTTCCTTAAGATTGCGTCCGGCGCCCGCCGTCCGAATTCCCAATCTCTCGAGCGTATCGAGGGTTTCAAGAAGCCCCCCCTGCCCCCAGTCGAGAACATGGTTGTTCGCGAGCGCGCAAATATCGACGCCGAGCGAGCGCAGGCACGCTGCGTTGGCCGGGCTTACCCTGTAATTGATGCCCTTTGCTTCGTAATCCTCGCTGGTCGTCGCGCTGGTCTCGAGGTTTGCGATGCAAATATCCGGGCGCCTCGATTCAAGCTTTTCCAGCGAGGCGCCCCAGGGATAGGAGAGATCGACCGGAGCCGTTATCCGCCCGGATGCCTGTTCGGCCAGCTTGACGTAGTCCATGGCCGAGGCGAGGTAGGGCTCATGCAGCAAGGGTGGACAGGGCCGGGGGAGGATCTGGTCTATGCCCCGGCCAATCATCACATCCCCACAAAGAAAGATGCGAACGGTCTTGCCTGCGCTGGGCGCTTCGAAAACGCTCATCTTCGCACTCCGAAGGCGCAGCCGAAGCTTCGGCCTCGAATTTTTTCCGGCGCCCTAATCCAAATGATGCTTTCCGACGGCGCGAACCGTGCTCGCCTGTGGCCCCTTCTCGCCGATTTCCTCGACGAACCTCACCTGCGAACCGACCACGAGGCGGTCGAACGCGTCGTCGAGAACGCTGTTGCGGTGAAAATAGACCTCTCGACCATCGGAAGTCTCGATGAAACCGTAATCCTCGCCGGCAAAAAACTTGGATATGCGGCCGTGGTCCTCGACCTCGTGGCTTTTCACGTCGCCGCGCATGTCGCGAACCGTATCCTCGATCTGGCGCTGCGCGGCGCTGAAGGCGTCCTTGATCGCGACGGCGTAATGTTCATGTTCGGGTACGTCCTCGTGCGATCTGGTTACGAAAACGTCCCGGTGCGAGGGCATTGCGATCCGAATGTCGACTTTGTAGATCCCGCCTTTCTGATGCCGCGATTGCGGTGCGATGACGGTCACGTTGCAGCTGGTTATGCGCCCGTGGAATTTTTCCAGGCGCTTGGCCTGCCGTTCGACTTCGGCGCGGATTTCCTCGGAAGGCTCTGAATTCTGGAAGGAAATATCGAGCGGAACCTGCATGGGAACGCCCCCTCTTTTCTCGGGCGCCTGCCGCCCAAGCTCCTTCATTGCACTTTGAGGCCGCGGCGAGAAAATCAAGCGCGCGCGCTGCGGCGTGAAGATTTGTCGCGACGGGAGCCTGGCTGCAAAAGAACCGCTCCCGCCCCGACCGTCTTGCACGCCTGGCTTGGATCGGGCGATCATGGCGCAGCCCGCAAGCCTCACCATTGTACGAGCGTCAACCACAAATGTCGGACAAATACAGCTGCTACGCCGAACTTCTCGCCCGCGAGCGGGAAGGAGCGAGCTTTCGCGTCCGCGTCAAAGATAGATGCTCATCCGTGTCCGTCGTCGCGCCTCACGGCGGCAGGATAGAGCCCGGAACCTCGGAAACCGCGGCCTTGATCGCGGCGGAGGATTTTTCCCTCTATTGCTTCGAGTCTCTGCTACCGGGCGGGCGCCTGCACATCACCTCGGCGCGCTTCGACGAACCGAGAGGGCTGGCGCTCGTCGAGGCGAGCGAAATCGCGATCGCGATCCACGGCCGCGCCGACGCCGGCGACGGACAAACCATCTGGATGGGCGGATTGCGGCTCGATATGCGCGACAGGATCGGCGCCGCTCTGGAGCGAGCGGGATTTCCGGTTTCGGTCGACCATCACATGCAGGGCAGACATCCTGAAAACATCTGCAACAGAGGCCGTCTGCGCGCAGGAATCCAGGTGGAGCTGCCCCGATCGCTCAGAAACCGCTTTCGCGGCGACGCCTTCGCGAGGGACGTTTTCGCGAAGGCGGTGCGCGGCCCGCTTCTGGATTGGGAGCAAAAGCATTCCGAGGCGCTCGCCTATCCGGCGCGCTGAGCTTTCTCCAGCTCCCTCAGGCCAGGGCCAAAGTCGGATAATCGAGATATCCTTTGGCCCCCTTGGCGTAGAAGGTGGCGAGGTCCGGCTCGTTCAACGGCGCGTTGCGGCGGAATCGCTCGACGAGATCGGAATTGGCTATGAACAGCTTGCCGAAGGCCACGGCGTCGGCCTCGCCGGCGGCGAGCGCCTGTTCGGCCGTCTCCCGCGTGAAGCCCTCATTGGCGATGAAAACCCCGCCGAATTCCTTCTTGAGATAGGGGCCGAGGGCGTCGGGCCCGGCGTGTTCGCGGGTGCAGATGAAGGCGATGCGACGCCCGCCGAGTTCGCGCGCGACATATCCGAACAGCGCCTTGGGGTCCGAATCGCCCATGGATTGAGAGTCGCCGCGCGGGGCGAGATGCACGCCCACGCGATCGGCTCCCCACACCTCGATGGCGGCGTCCGTCACTTCGAGCAGCAGGCGTGCGCGGTTCTCGATCGAGCCGCCATATCGGTCGGTCCGCTTGTTGGCGCTGTCCTGAAGGAACTGGTCGAGCAGATAGCCGTTGGCGCCATGAATCTCGACGCCGTCGAAGCCCGCTTTTTTGGCGTTCTCGGCCCCCAGGCGATAAGCGGCTACGACCTCGGGGATTTCGGCGAGATCCAGCGCCCTCGGGACGGGATAAGCTTGCTTCGGCCGCAACAGGCTGACATGGCCCTCCGCGGCGATAGCGCTCGGAGCGACCGGCTGGGCGCCGTTCAGGAAGGTCGGATGCGAGATGCGTCCGACATGCCATAATTGCAGAAAAATGCGCCCGCCCGCCGCGTGGACGGCGCGTGTGATCTCCTTCCACCCCTCGACCTGCGCATCGGACCACACGCCGGGCGTATCCGCGTAGCCCACCCCCATGGGTGTGACCGAGGTCGCTTCCGAGATGATGAGTCCGGCGGAGGCGCGCTGAACGTAATAGTCTCGCATCATCGCATTGGGCGTGCGCTCTTCCACCGCCCGGCAGCGCGTGAGCGGCGCCATGACGATCCTGTTGGGCAGTTCGAGAGCGCCGATTTTCAAGGGCTGAAACAAATTGGACATTTCCAGCAGCCTATTATTGTTGGAGCGGCATTGCGCCGGGGGACAAGTCTTTGGAACGACAACGCCTCTAACCATTCATTCGCCCGGCGGCAAGTCACGGGATAGCAGCCCGGCGCCTGATCAGGGCATATTCGACTTCAGCTCGATTGTCTCGCCGTCGATGATAAACCTGCCGAAGCCCTTGTGGTGCAGGGCTTTCGCGCCCGATTGCGCGGGGTCGAGCCAGGCTTCGACTCCCTCGAGGATGAAAAGGCAATAACGATTTACGAGGCGGGTGTCGATCACGCGGCATTCGATATTTACGAAACACTCGGCGATCAAGGGTGCGGAAACCAGCGCGCCCTTCCGCGGCGTCAGCCCGAAGGCGGAGAATTTATCGACGTCGCGCCCGGAGCAATTGCCGATGGCGACTATTTTCTCGGCCAGCTCGACGGGAGGTATCGCAATGACGCATTCCTTCGTCGCCCGCAGCGCCTTGAAGCTGTGATCGCGATTGCTGACGATGCAGGCGATCAGCGGCGGCTCGAAATCCACCATCATATGCCATGACATGGTCATGACGTTGGATGCGCCCTTATGCGCGGTGGCGAGCAGCACGACCGGTCCCGGCTCCAGAAACTGATAGACCTTCGAAAGCGCCAGTTTTTTCATCGCTGCGCCTAAGGGATTTTCCGCGGTTCGCACAAGGGCCGCGGCAGCTTGATTTTCATTCCGGGGCGAAGCCGCAATGGATCGAGGCCGGGATTGGCCGCCGCAATTTCATTCCAGAACTTCGCCTTGCCATAATAGCGCTTCGCCAAACCGCGCAAACTGTCCCCGGCCGCGACGACAAGTTCGCCGACGGACGCGCATGGAGACGGCGCCTGCCTTGAGGCGGCGACTTGCGCCGATGCCGCCGAGGCGCTCCGCCCGGCCGCGAGGGCGCCGGGCCGCTCCACGACGTCGAATTCGCCCCGCAACATGCCCATCCAGCAACTCCAGGGAACGACGCCGACGGTCTTTGGCGTGAACTCTATCGTCTGCGCGCCTTGCCTAACGTCGAACTCCAACCCCAGCCCGGGCGCGATGATGCGCCGGTTGCAGGTCGTGATCCTTTTTCCGTCGATCACCCATTTGACCGGCACGCCGCGGATGAGCACGAAGCGGTTGGGCGCATAGCCGAATTCGTCCGCCTGCATCCTTATGGTCTGGAAAGCCGGCAGCGGTTCGGCCGCGCCGCTCCCATGAGCCGTCTCGTTTTCCGCAAGCGGCTCGGACTGGCGGCCTGATCCGCTGGTCCCGCCCAACCGTTCTATCGCCGAAGAGAGATCATAGCCCGAAGCCGTGAGGATCAGCCCGCGATTGATCATCACCGCGCCGAGGACCACAACGATAATGCCCGAAGTCCTCAGCAGACGATGCGTAACGGCGCTCGAGATCAGCGTGGCCGCGAAGCCGAAGCCGAGCAACACCGGAAGAGTTCCTAGCGCGAAGGCGAGCAGCATCTTGGCGCCCTCAAACGCGCTGCCTGTGCCGGCGGCCATCACATACATGGCCTGCAAGGGGCCGCAGGCGATCATCAGCCCGTTGAGCAAGCCGATGACGAAGGGACGATGCCGTGACCGTTTCTGCTCGCTGAACACGAAGCGCTGAAGCGGCGCGGGAAGCCCCAGCCGAAAGCGGCGCAACGGCGCAAACAGGCCCAGCATGTTCAAGCCGAAGACGATCAGAAACAATCCTGCGAACAGGCCCGCCATGCCGCGCAGCAAAGGCGTGAAGGCGACGAAAGCGCCGAGAAAGCCGAAGGCCGCGCCGATCGCGACATAGGACAGCGTTTTTCCGGCGCCGTAGAGAATATGGGAAAGATAAGAGTGGCGTCCTTCCGCGGCGTCGTCGGCCGTATAGCTGAGCACGAAGCCGCCGCACATGCCGACACAATGAAAGCCGGTGAGCAGCCCGAGCAAAAAGATGAGGTCGAGGCTGAGATGCCGGGCGACGTCCGGCTCTACTGCTCCGCCGATCCACTGCGTATCGAAAAAGACGATCAGCAGAATCGCGGCGACGCCAGAGGCCGCGGCGAGGAGCCTGTATAAAGGCCCCCGGCGTCTCGCAGGGTCGCCGAGTTCAAAAGTGCGATAGCCGGCCTGCTCGATCGCCTTTCTGATTGCGGCGAGGTCGACGCTCTTGGGGTCGAACGCCACCGAGACGGTTTCGCCGGCATAGTCCGCCTTGACCTCGAGGATCCCCGGCAGCTTGCCGACCGATGTTTCGATAATATGCTCGCAGCCGTGGCAATGCATGCCATGGACATGCAGCATCGCCTCGACCGGGACCATGGCCTCAACTGCCGTCATTCGGCTGACATTGCGCGTCAAGCCCGCTCCGATGCAAGGGAATTCGACAGGGCCGAACGCCGCAGGGGTTCAACGGCGCCCGCAGGAATCTTGCGGCGACGCGTGACAAGGTCACGCCCTCTTTCTGAGGCGCTTTTTGCGGAACGCAAAAGCCTCGCTTCAAGAAGCGCTCGACGGCTCCCAGAAAGTCACGGGGCAAACGAGGCTCGCACCGCCGGTTGCCCGGCGCGATCCGCGACAACGCCGCAGTTGCGGTCCGGTGAACAAAATATCAACCGGGGACGGTCATTGTCTCGAGCGCTCACGGCTATGTAGCGGCCAGCTTGCAGAGGCTTCCATGAATTCCTTGAAATATCTCGTTTTCCTGGGGATTTGGATCGCCGGGGTGATATTTTACGCGAATATGGACAGGGAGGCTATTGGCCGATCCAATGAGAAATACGAACGAGAAATCAACGATCTCTCGGTTCCCCCGACCTTGGGCGCCCGCATCGAAGACCCAAGCTGGTCGATTGCCTATTGGATCAGCGCAGACAAAAAGGACGCAGATTGCGTTACCGCCGACGAATACATGGATCATAATGCCGAAAGTAAAACCGTAACACAGCGCGGCCACACGAAGACGTATTATTTATCTGAATACATAGACTCATGCCGCAATAGGGTGAAGCGAGCGCTTGAACAAGTGACCCCGCCCGTCAGGAAATGGTGCGCATACCGCCACACCAGCCCACGGCTTGAAACACTTTGCCACGAGTGGGAGCAGAACAAGGACATTTACATATCTCGTATGAATAAACTGGACGGACCTACACTCGCAAGATATGCCGCGTTCATCGGGAAATAGCGGGCATCCATGGAGCGGCGGCACAAGCATGCTGCTCATTCCGCGCGCGGAACCCGCTCGAGCCGCCGTTTGAGATGGGCTTGCAAAATCTTGTCTCGGATGTGCGCGAAGCGGGGCCCCGCTTCCCCTGAGCGAGTGGCAGCGCCGCGGTAAATATCGGCGCGCTCATATTGTTCTGCGCTTGCGCCCGGACCCTCCCGGGCGCATTTTCCAATGCGACTCGCTACCTTGGAGGCTACGTGGCTCGACGATCAGGCAGCGCCGATCTGCCGCTCCACAACGGCCGGGTTCCCGCCTGGCTCGGCCAGCGGATGACGCGGCTCGGCGCGGTGATCGCAGAGGCGATCACCCATCACTACGGGCGCGAGGAGTTCCTGCGCCGCCTTGCTCATCCATTCTGGTTCCAGTCCTTCGGCGCCGTCATGGGCATGGACTGGCATTCGTCGGGCGTGACCACGAGCGTGATGGGCGCGCTGAAACGCGGGCTCGCGCCGCTTTCGGGGGAACTCGGCATCCATGTCTGCGGCGGCCGGGGCAAGCATTCGCGTCAGACGCCGCTGGAGCTCGCCGCCCTCGGCGAACGCGTCGGCTTTGATGGAGAGGCGCTGGCGAGGGCCAGCCGGCTGGTCGCCAAGGTCGACAGCGCCGCCGTGCAGGACGGCTTCGATATCTACCTGCACAGCTTCGTCGTCACCGACGACGGCGACTGGGTGGTGGTGCAGCAGGGCATGAACGGCGACTCGGCCCTCGCCCGCCGCTATCACTGGCTCTCGGAAGGCCTGAAGAGTTTCGTCGAGGCGCCCCATGCCGCAATCGACGGCGAGAACCAGGGCAATATCGTCAATCTCACCGACCGCAGGGCGAAAGCCTCGCGGGCGGGCCAGCTCGATCTTCTGCACAATCTCGGCCCGGACGGGATCGTCCGCGAGATGGCCGCGATAAAGGGCGAAGCGGAACCGCCGCCGGCCCAGCCTTTGCTGCCCCATCTCGTCATGCCCGACCATCACGACGTCCGTCCAGGCGACGTGATGCTGCGCAGGCTGCACGGCGCGCTCGCCGCCGCCGCCGAATGCGGGCCGACGGACTTCGCCGATCTGTTGCTGGTTCCGGGCGTCGGCGCCCGCACGGTGCGCTCGCTCGCCAAGGTGGCGGAAGTGGTGCACGGCGCCCCGTGCCGCTTTTCCGATCCGGCGCGCTTCTCGCTGGCTCACGGCGGCAAGGACCGACATCCCTTTCCGGCGCCGCTGAAGGTCTATGACAAGACCATCGAAGTCTTGAAAAGCGCGGTCTCCAGCGCAAAGCTCGGCAATGACGACAGGCTCGAGGCGCTGCGCAGGCTCGATGCGCAGGCGCGGCGGCTGGAAGCTTTCGCGTCCGGCCCTTCCCTGCCCGACTTCATCGCCGAGGAGACCTCGCGCTCCCATGAATATGGCGGAAGAAGCGTGTTCGGCTGGGAGCAGCCGCCCGTTCGAGAACAAGACGGCCGGGAAGCCGACACACAGCGGCAAAATGACCATTGAGCCCGTCCGCTACGTCGAACCGGTCTATCGCCCCCCGAGCGAGGCGGATTCCCTCATCCTGCCCGTGACCGACGGCTGCTCGTGGAACCGCTGCGCCTTTTGCGAAATGTACACCGCCCCGCAAAAGCGCTTCCGTCCTCGCGACGAGCAGGAAGTGCTGGAAAGCATAAGGCTCTGCGGCGAATATTACGGCGAAGGCGTGAAGCGGGTTTTTCTGGCCGACGGCGACGCCATGACGCTGTCGATCCGACGCCTTGCCGCAATATTGGAGGCGATAAAGCGCGAGCTGCCCGGCGTGCGGCGGGTTTCGAGCTATTGCCTGCCCCGCAATCTGCGCAAGAAAACCGCCGCGGAGCTCAAGGAACTCAACGATCTCGGCCTGACGCTGGTCTATGTCGGCGCCGAATCCGGCGACGACGAAACCCTCGCAAGCGTCGAAAAGGGCGAAAGCTTCGCCACCACGCGGGAGGCGCTGGATAAGCTCCGGGAGGCCGGGATCAAGCGCTCGGTGATGATCCTCAACGGCCTCGGCGGAAGAGCGCTGTCACGGCAACATGCGGTCAATTCGGCGGCGCTGATGAACGCCGCGCAGCCGGAGTTTCTGGCGACGCTCGTCGTGAGCTTCCCGCTCGGAGAGCAGCGCTTTCGTGAGAAATTTCCCGGCTGGGAGCCGCTGTCGGTGACGGGCCTGATGCAGGAAATGGAGCTGTTTCTGTCGGAGCTGGAGCTGAAGCGGACCGTATTCCGCAGCGACCACGCCTCCAACTGGCTGGTGCTGAAGGGCACGCTGGGGGCGGACAAGACCCGCCTGCTCCAGCAATTGCGCGCGGCAATAGCAGAACCGGAGGCGGCTCCGCTCCGGCCGGCCTGGGCGCGCGGCCTATAAGCCCTCTACCGCTCCAGATAATGCCGTTCCGAACAGGCCCTCAGGCGTTCCGCCGCCGCCTCGGGCGTGATGTCGCGCTGGGGCGAGGCCAGGAGTTCAAACCCCACCATGAATTTTCTGATCGAGGCCGAGCGCAGCAGCGGCGGATAGAAATGGCCATGAAAATGCCAATGGGGGTAATCCCCGCCGTCGGTCGGACGCTGATGAAACCCCATCGTATAGGGGAACGGCGTTTGAAAGAGATTGTCGTAGCGCACGCAGACCGACTTCAGCATCGCGGCGAGATCGCGCTTCTCCGGCTCCGTGAACTGGTCGATCGCCCCCAGATGGCGCTTTGAAAGCAGCAGCAGCTCGAACGGCCACACCGCCCAGAACGGCGCAACCGCGACGAAGCTGTCGTTTTCGCAGACGATGCGCTCCCTCGCCTGCGTCTCTTTGGCGAGATAATCGCACAGGAGGCAGCGCGAATTGCGCTTCAGATAATCGGCCTGGAAACGATCTTCCCTGGCCGGTTCGTTCGGAACGCTGGCGCTCGCCCAGATCTGGCAATGCGGATGGGGGTTGCTGGCGCCCATCATGGGCCCGCGGTTCTCGAAAATCTGGACGTAATTCACGTCGTCCCGCGCGCCGAGATCGACGAACTCGCGCCGCCACGCCTCGACGACTTCGGCGATGTCCTTTGCGTCCATGCGCGCGAGCCAAAGATCATGGCGGGGAGAAAAGCAGATCACGCGGCAGCGGCCCTGCTCGGTTCTGGCGGTCAGCAGGCCACCGATGTCGATGGCCTCGACGGTGACATGAGGCTGAAGCGCGGCGAAATCATTATCGAAGACGAAAACGCTCTCATAGGCCGGGTTCTGCGCGCCATTGGCGCGGACCGCCCCGGGGCAGAGATAGCAGCCCGGATCATGCGAGGGCGCCGAAGCGCCGGCGGCGGGCTCGATCTGCCCGCTCCAGGGACGCTTGGTGCGGTGGGGCGAGACCAGCACCCAATCGCCGCTCAGGGGATTGAAACGCCGATGGGGGGATTCCTGCAGAAAGCTCATTTCTATGGCGCTTCGATCGAAATTTCGCCGACGCCCGCGGAAGGCGCAGAGCAGAAGATTCTCGGCTCGAGGCCGGTGGCGCTGCGGTAGCCTTCGCCGACGGAACCGATGAAGCGCTCGACCTCGCCGGCGCGGACGAGGCTCACCACGCATCCGCCGAAGCCGCCGCCAGTCATCCTGGCGCCGAAAACGCCCGAAACCGCCTGCGCCAGCCTCACCATCACATCGGCCTCCGGGCAACTGACCTCGTAATCCTCCGCCAATGAGCGATGCGACTGGTTCATGAGCCTGCCGCATTCCTCCATATCCCCCGCTTCCAATGCGGCCGCCGCCTGCAACGTCCGTTCGTTTTCGGTGACGACATGCCGGGCGCGGCGGCGAATTGGTTCTGGAAGCAAAGCCTCATGGCGCTCGAACTGCTGAACCGTGACGTCGCGCAGCGCCGTTACGCCGGGAATGACCGAAGACAGAATTGAGACCGCTTGGCGGCACTCCTCTCGTCTTTCATTATAGGCGCTGGAAGCCAATTGGTGACGGATCGTCGTGTCGCAGATCACCAGCCGGGCGTCGGCGCCGATCGGCGCAGGCCGCGCCTCGAGACGGCGGCAATCGAGCAGCAAGGCGCTGCCCTCCCTGCCGCAACAGGAAATGAATTGATCCATTATGCCGCATTGCAGCCCGACGAAATCATTCTCGGCGCGCTGGCACAACAGGGCGAGCTGCGTCCTGTCGACCGGTGCGCCGGAATTGAGAGACAACGCGAACCCGACCGCGACCTCCAGCGCCGCCGAGGCGGAAAGCCCGGCCCCGAACGGCAAATCGCCGCCGAGCATGATATTCGCGCCCCCGATCCGCTCCAGCTTCTGCAGCTCCGTCACGACGCCGCGAATATAATCGCCCCAGTTCCCGAGCGCGATCGGCGCGGGGTCGTCGAGGTCCAACTCGAGCGTTTCCGCAAAGGCGATGGAATGCACGACGAGCCGTCGATCCGGCCGCGGCGCTATGGCGGCGTAGGTGGCAAGCTCTATCGCCGCCGGCAGCACGAAGCCGTCGTTGTAATCGGTGTGTTCGCCGATCACATTGACGCGGCCGGGCGCCCGGATGATCCTCGGCGCAGCCCCGAAGCGGCGTTGAAACGCCGAAGCAAGCTCGACCGCCATTTTCATTCGGCTTCGTCTTTGCGCATGAAAGCGGCGACGCCGCAGGGATCGAGGGTTTTGCCGCCCAGAAGAAAAACCGCGTCGCCGGCGATTTCCGATATGTCGGCTGGCTCCGACCCATAGTTGAACACATATCGCAGAGGGCCGTTGTCCCGGACCCTTATATCCTGCGGCAAATCGATTATGTCCGCTCCGGCTTGCGCCAGCAACCGCCTCAGCAGCGCATCGAGCAACTCGTCGTTGGGATTCCCCGAAAGATAATAGAAATTATCGCGCCTCGAAAGCGCGACCTCGCCGTCCTCGCAGCAGAGCGCAGCCTCGGCTTCCTCGCCGAGCGCAATAAATTCGCGCCAGCCCGAAAAATGCGCTCCCGGCAGGTCCCGGATCGCAAGGGCGACCCCTGGCCGCAGGCTCTCGACCCGGCGGACCTTTACCCCGAGCAAACTTCCGAAATCTCCGGGCGGAAGCGCGAGGGGGATCTGAAAATCCTTCGTTTTAGACCCCGATCTCGGCCCGAGCAGGACGAGCGCGCCGCTTTGCGCCATCGCCGCCGCGAGTTCGGGACGGGCGGCGAACAAGCCCGGCGCAAGGATCATCTTGCGCCCTTTCATCTCTTCCGGCGCTGGGGGAACGACGTCGATCGAAAGCCCGAGCTTGCGAAGCGCGCGATAGAAGGCGCTCACGAGATCGAAATAGGAGAAGTCCTGTCCCTGCGGCTGAATGCGCCAGGCGAAGGCGCTCTCGTAATCGAATGCCAGCGCTATGGGAGCGCGCGCGCTTTCGGCCCGCGCCTCCATCCGATTCAGCTCCTGCGCGATTTCGCCGGCGACGAAATAAGCTTCGTTGGGCTCGCTGTTGGGCAGGAGCAGGCCCTCATGCATTTGCTCCTGCGCGAAAGGCGCCTGCCGCCAGCGGAAAAAACTGACGACCTCCGCTCCCGCCGCAAAGGCCTCGTAAGTCCAGAGCCGGACCGCGCCAGGGGCGGGAACCGGGTTCCACGCGCCCCAGTTCACGGCGCCGGGCTGCTGCTCCATCACCTGCCAGCGCCCCCGACCGCAGGAGCGATAAAGGTCGTGATGGAAAGCCTGAAAATCCGGATCGCCGAGGCGCATGTAGCGGGTCTTGAATTCGTCGCTGTGGCGGCTGCGTTCGAGAAAACCGAGCGGGTAGCTGTCCCAGGCGGCCATGTCGAGATCTGCCCCCACCGCATAATGGTCGAAGGCGTCGAAGGCCCCCATGAAATTATGAAGAATGGCGCGGCCCGGCGAGTGATTGCGTATGATTTCCACCTGACGGCGGTTGAACGCTACGACCTGATCGGATGAAAAGCGCTTGAAGTCCAGGAGATGCGAGGGATTCGGCTCGGTCACCGTCAGATTGGGAAGCTCGATTTCGTCGAAGCTTCCGAGTTCCATCGACCAGAAGACATTGCCCCATGCGCGGTTGAGGGCTTCCGTGGTTTCGTATTTCGACCTGCACCATTTGCGAAACGCGTCTCGGGCGGCGATCGAGTAGCTCTCGACCGTGTCGTGGCAGCCATATTCATTGTCGGTCTGCCAGCCGACGACGGCGGGATGCTCTCCAAAGGCGCAGGCGAGGGCTTCGACGATCCGATCGCATTCGCGGGCGTAGCCTTCGTGACTGAAACAATAATGCCGCCGCGAACCGAATTTGCGCGGCGCGCCGTCGGCGCCGAGCGGCGCCATATCGGGCATTTTGTCCACCAGCCATTTGGGCGGCGTGGCCGTCGGCGTGCCGAGGACGACCTCGAGCCCCGCGCGATGCAATATTTCCAGGGCGCCGGCGAGCCAATCGAACTGATAAAAGCCTTCCCTCGGCTCCAATCGCGACCAGGCGAATTCTCCGATGCGAACGACGGCGATGCCGATTTCACGCATTCTTCGCGCATCTTCGGCCCAAAACGACCGCGGCCACTGTTCAGGGTAATAGCATACGCCAAGCCTTTGTTTGATCGTCAAGTTTTCGCGCTCCGCCCGGTTGTCGCGACTGGATTCGACACTCCAGGCCGCGAGTCGGCGCGAGTTTCTGACGGCTTCATGACGAGCGTTTAACGAAGTCGCCCTGGGCGTTCCGCGCCTCTTATTTCTGTAAAGCGCCGGCCATAGTCTGCGCTCAAGGGAAATTTCGAGGATCGAACATGCGTTTCGCGTGGTGGAAATCCGGGGTCGTCTATCAGGTCTATCCGCGCTCGTTCCAGGATTCGAGCGGCGACGGCGTGGGCGATCTTCGCGGCCTGCGGCGCCGGCTGGATCACCTCGTCTGGCTCGGCGTCGAGGCGATCTGGATTTCCCCGATCTATCCCTCACCGATGGCGGACTTCGGCTATGACGTCTCGGACTACTGCGGCGTAGACCCGATGTTCGGCTCCCTGGCCGAATTCGACGAACTCGTCCGCGACGCTCACGCGAAGGGCTTGAAGATCATCCTCGATCTCGTGCCGAACCACACCTCGATAGCCCATCCCTGGTTTACGGAAAGCCGGCGCTCCAGGAACAGCCCCAAGCGCGATTGGTATATCTGGCGCGACGCCAAGCCCGACGGCGCGCCGCCCAACAATTGGCTCAGCCATTTCGGCGGCGGGGCCTGGAGCTGGGATGAAAACACCCGCCAATATTACTATCACGCCTATTTGGCCGAGCAGCCCGATCTAAACTGGCGCAATCCGCAGGTTCGCGCCGCGATCCATGACGTGATGCGCTTCTGGCTGCGACGCGGCGTGGACGGCTTTCGCGTCGATGTGATGTGGCATCTGATGAAGGACGCCGCCTTCCGCGATAACCCTCCAAATCCGGATTGGACCCAGGATCGACCCGGGATCGAACGGCTGCTCGCGCTTTATTCGGAGGACCAGCCGGAAGTGCATGAGGTCGTCGCCGAGATGCGCACAGTGGTCGACGCATTCGATGACCGCGTCCTCATCGGAGAAATCTATCTGCCTATCGAACGCCTCGTCGCCTATTACGGCGAAAATCTCCGCGGCGCGCATCTGCCGTTTAATTTCCAGCTTTTGAATACGCCATGGAACGCGCGGGAAATCGCGGATATCGTGGAGCGCTACGAAGAGGCGCTGCGCGAGACGCACGGAGGCTGGCCCAACTGGGTCCTCAGCAATCACGACCGGCCGCGCGTCGCCGCCCGCGTCGGAGACGAGCAGGCCCGCATCGCCGCCATGCTGCTGTTGACGCTGCGCGGCACGCCGACGCTCTATTATGGCGACGAACTCGGTCTCGCGCGCGTCGCGGTTCCGCCGGAGCGGATTCAAGACCCCTGGGCCAAACGCGAACCCGATGCCGGAGTCGGGCGCGATCCGTCCCGCACCCCGATGCAATGGGACGCCTCGCCTCACGCCGGCTTTTCTGCGCATGAACCGTGGCTGCCGCTCACGGAAGATTGGGAAAAGCGCAATGTCGCGCGCATGAAACTGGATGATACCTCCATCCTGCTCCTGGTGCGCAAATTGTTGCATTGCCGGCGCGCGCATTTGGCGCTCTGCGTCGGGGATTGGCGGCTGCTTTCAAAGGACGAAGACGTGCTCGCCTATGAGCGCGCGCAAGACGGCGAACGTTTTTTCATCGCGCTGAATTTTTCGAACCAGCCGCGGACATGGCGACTTCCGGACGACGTCGGAGCCGTCGTCGCGATTTCCACCCATGGCGATCGTGGGGGAGAATGCGCCGGCGGGATGGTCGAGCTGCGCCCCAATGAGGGACTGATTCTGCAAGCCTAAAACCAAGGCGCGGCGCTCTCCTGATGCGCCAAAGTCATATCGTACGAGTTACGACTGATCCATTCGCCGTCATCCGCGAGCTGAAGGCGACGCGATCCAGATCCGCGCCAGTCCCTCTGGGTTGCCGTGGAGCTTACGCTCCTCGCAATGACTGCGCGAAGCCGCTTCAAATCCCTGAGCCGTCGCCGAAGGTTTCGACGCAGGCTTTGGCCTGGGTTATGTTGCTTCCCGGCGGCACGCTATGGGTGAGCCAGACATTGCCGCCTATGGAGGAGCCTCGCCCGATGGTGATCCGCCCCAGAACCGTAGCGCCGGCGTAAATCACCACGTCGTCTTCGACGATCGGGTGTCTCGGCTGTCCCTTGACGAGCGCGCCGGCCCCGTCCTGCTCGAAGCGCTTGGCTCCCAGCGTGACCGCCTGATAAATCCTGACGCCCTTGCCGATGCGGGCGGTTTCGCCGATCACGACGCCGGTTCCGTGATCGATGAAAAAGCTTTCGCCGATCTGCGCGCCCGGATGAATGTCTATGCCGGTCTGCGAATGCGCGATCTCGCTCACGATGCGCGCGAGCATTCGCACGCCCAGCGCGTAAAGCTCATGCGCGAGACGATGCCTGATGACCGCCGCGACGCCGGGATAGCAGAAGACCACTTCGTCTATGCTTCTCGCCGCCGGATCGCCGTCGAAAGCGGCGCGAATGTCGGTGTCGAGCACGGCTCGCAATCGCGGCAAGGAGCGGGCGAAAACGCGGACGACTTCCTCGGCCTTGGCCTGTCGCGCCGCCGCGGTGGCGTGGCCTCCCTCGCCGAACAGGTCGAGCTCCAGCCTCACCTGTTCCTGCAAAGACCTCAGCGCCGCGTCCAGCTTATAGATCAGATAGCCGTCGACGCTCTCCTCGCTCACGTCCGGAGCCCCGAAATGCCGGGGAAAAAGAACGCCGACCAGACTTTCGACGATCTCGAGGATCGCCTCGCGCGAAGGCAAACGCGGCACCACGCCATTGCTGTAGCGCGATCGCTGGGAGCTCCGGCGCAAAGCCCGCAGCGCAGCCACGATCTCCGCGAGAGCGATCCCCTCTTCCTTTAAAGCATGCGGTTCTACATGCCTCGTCATTCATTGTCTCCGCAGCAGATGGGGCGCATCCGGTTCTCAATGATTGGGCTTCGGGACGCGCCGCGCCGCGAGAGAGCAACGCGATCGAAGCCCACGGTCCGCCGATCCCGGCCCGGCGCGTCCCCGACCAAATCACTTGAGTTGATCGACGGCCTTGTCGATGCCGGCTTTCGCGCAGGCTTCGTCTTTTTCGCCGCCGGGCGCGCCGGAGACGCCGACAGCTCCAATCACGGCGTCTCCCAATTTGATCGGCAAGCCGCCCTGAATGGCGATCACACCGGCGAGATGCGCCTGGCCCGAAGTGGGATTGTCCTTCACGCGCTGGGCGAATTCGCCCGACGACACCCGAAAGGTTCGAGCGGTGTAGGCCTTGCGCTGGCTGTTTTCGAGGGTGTGCGGCGAAGAGCCGTCGCCGCGAAGGCCGAGGACGACCTGCCCCTCGCCGCCGACCACGGTCACCGACACGTGATAGCCCTGCTGCACGCAGGCGTCATAGGCGGCCTGGCCGATCGTCAACGCGGCCTGCGCCGACAGGATCTTTATGGACGGCAGTTCAGCCTGGGCGGGCGCCGGGAGCGAGGAAAGCAGGGCGACCGACACGAAAGACGAAAACAACAGCTTGGGCGTCATTGGTTTCAACCTGTTTGCGGTAAGCGTGACGACCAAGGATAGCAGTCCATTTTCCTAGTGTATAGATATATTATTGTAATAGCCCAGAGTCAGAACCAACTGGCCCGACGCCCAGGCTCGCCTAGCCAAGGTTATTCATAAGTATTTATTACATAATGGTATTCTACCAGGATAAATCAGATTGAGGGGCCCACCGCAGAATGCGGCCGCGCTTGACCCAGAGCTGGTTTGCCCCTAGCATATCACTCTTGGATGACGGACTTTATCAAATGGAAACGCCAGATCAACCCACCAGGACCCGGCATCGTCGCAGCCCCGGCGCGCGAGATGCGGATGCGCTCGCGGCGCTCGTATCGGAACGATTGCAGGGGTTGATCGGGCGCGAGAACCGCTCGCTGAAGCGCCTGACCGAATTGACCGGCCTCGACGAGGACGAACTGAGGCGAATCGAATCCGGCTCGGAGGCTCCGACGATCGATCGGCTCTGGCGGATAGCGAACGCTCTCGGCGTTCCGTTCGGCAGCCTCGTCGCCTCGAAGCAGCGGCAGGGCGTGCGCATCGTCAGAAGAAGCGCGCTTCGCTCCATCTCTTCCAGCGAAGGCCGTTTCGTTTCGCGCCCCCTGTTCGCGTTCGACGGCCAACGCCCGGTCGAGTTCTACGAAATAACCATCGGCCCCGGCCATCTCGAGCACGCCGAGGCGCATGCCCCCGGAACCAAGGAAAATGTCATCGTCGCCAAAGGGGCGGTGGAGATCGTCGTGGGCAGGGAACCCGCCGTTCAGCTCGACGAAGGCGACGCCGCTGATTTTCTCGCGGACGTTCCGCACAGCTATCGCAACCTCGGCGTCGTACCCGCGATAATTTATCTCGTGATGTCCTACGAAACGGGCTTCGGCGCCTGCGCCTAGAGCATGTTCCCGAAAAGTGCGAAGCGGTTTTTGGAAAAGAACACGCTCCGTCAATGAGATCTGGAGCCCGTTCGACTGCGTTTGAACCGAACGCGCTCCAACATCGGGCCGAAAGCGCCGAGCCGATTTCAGGAACGCAACAGTCTAGAATTATTGTATAGGTCTACAAGTTTTGTAATATTTAGAGGTCATGATACTTGCAATTCTACCAATTTTATACTTGCGACCGCAACTTGGCCGTTGATATATAGCGGCCGTAAGACGCGTCGCGCCTCTCGACGCGGCGTCCGCAGGTTTCGTCCCATAATCCGGGGCGTTCGCTTGGACCCTTTTTTCCGGGGAAAAGTAATGACCACAGAACCAGAAATACGTCGCACGCTGAGCGAATCGGCGGCGCGGCAACTTGCGAACGCGACCAAGACGCGCCCGCAATGGTCCGGCATCACGCCGCGTTGGCTAGTGTCGTTCCTGCCCTGGGTGCCCGTCGAGGCGGGCATCTACCGCTTGAACCGCGTCAAGGAATCTTCGGCGTTGAGCGACGCCGTGGTGCAATGCAGCCCCGCGCGGGACCGCGACGCCGATCTGCCCGAAACCTTCGTCGACTATGAAGACGCGCCGCGCGAATATTCGATGAATGCGGTGACGACCGTTCTCGACGTTCAGACCCGCGTTTCGGATCTTTACAATCATCCTTACGACCAGATTCAGGAGCAGGTGCGCCTCCTCACCGAAAAGGTGAAGGAGAGGCAGGAAGCCGAACTGATCAACAACGCCGAATATGGCTTCCTGGCCAATGCGGCGCCGTCGATGAGGGTCAAGACCCGGACCGGAGCGCCGACGCCCGACGATCTCGACGAACTGATCTCCAGGGTCTGGAAGGAGCCGGCCTTTTTCCTCGCCCATCCGCGCGCGATCGCGGCGTTCGGACGCGAATGCACCCGTCGCGGCGTGCCGCCGCCGACGGTGACCCTGTTCGGCTCGCCCTTCCTGACCTGGCGCGGCCTGCCTCTCGTGCCGAGCGACAAGCTCTATATCGACGAGAACGGCAAGACCAACATCCTGCTGCTGCGCACCGGCGAAAAGAAACAGGGCGTGATCGGCCTGTTTCAGCCGGGCGTGCCGGGCGAGGTGGCGCCCAGTCTTTCGGTCCGCTTCATGGGCATCAACCGCAAGGCCATCGCGTCCTATCTCATTTCGCTCTACTGCTCGGCGGCGGTGCTGACCCATGACGCTCTCGGCGTCCTGGAAGACGTCGACGTCGGCAAATTCCACAAATACGACGACAAATACGCCTGAACCCAAACCGCGCCGGCGGCGGGAGAATTTGTGGTTCGCCTCGAACCGCGAATTCTCCGGGCTCGACATTGATCGGGTTTTCCTTGCGAAAAGCGGCGTCCGCTTCGCCGGAAATCCCTTCCGAGCATGTTCCCAGAAAGCGCCCTGCGGTTTTTGGAAGAGAACATGCTCCGTCAATAATAGTTGGAGCGCGTTCGACTGCGTTTAAGCTGAATGCGCTCCAGGCGCCGCCGGCCGCTCGTCTTTTGAGGATAGATCAGGATGACATCTGCGCAGTCGATCGCCCCTCCGGCCGGCCTTGCTCCGAGCGATCTTCCCTCGGAACAGCTTTCCGGCCACGATGTAATCGGCGCGCCCGATGCCGACATGATCGCCCGGCTCGCCAACGCCTTCTTCCAGCTTCCGCCCAATCAGACGCCTCCTGCCCCCCCGGCTCCGGGCGTCCCGGTTGCGATTCCCGCGCAGCCCGAAATTCCGGCGCCCTCGGTGGCGACCGCCGCCGCCCCCTACGCTCCGGCGCGCGCGCCCTACGGACCGCCGGATCTGCCGCCCACCTCGATCCCTTCCGTCGTCCCCACGCCCAATCTTTCCGCGCCCGCGGCGCCCATCAATTCCCAGCCGGGATCGCGTCCTCTCGGCATGCCGGACCCGCCGCAGCCCGGCGCCTCCGCCGGCTCCGCGCAAATCGAACCGCCGGTCGGGATCGACTACAGTGCGATCCCGAGGCTGTTCGGCGATTCGCTCGACCTGACGAGAGCGGCCCCGCAAGCTCCGACCAGCGGCGTCGGACGGCCCTCGACCGACGGCCAATCCGGCGATCTCTACTTTCTCGGCGAGCGGTCGCGCATGGGCGCTCCCGGCGACGCGCCGACCCCGCCCGAGGCTATCGGCGCAGCGCCGCACTCTTCGGGCGCGACCCCAGCCGCCGACGCCGCGAGGGCGGAGCCGGAGAGCTTCGCCCTGTCGTCTCCCTCCGAGGCCGACCCTCACCGGATTTCGGACATCGCTTCTTTCGCCGCGCCGCCGGTTTCTCCTCCTCCGTCCGTCATGGGCTACGAACAGGCGGCGTCGCCGGGCGCTGCAGGGCCTGCCGCTCATGACGCGCTGTATTTTGTCGGCCACAGCGGCGGACATTCCGGCGCCGCCGAACCGGTTCCCGCCGAAGCGAAGGGCGCCCCGGCCTATGCGCCCGAACTCGCGCCCGCCGCGGATCAGACGCGCCAGCCTTTCGATCCTTATCGGATCAAGCGCGACTTCCCCATCCTGCAGCAGCAGGTCCATGGCAAGCCATTGATCTGGCTGGACAACGCCGCCACGACGCAGAAGCCTCAGGCCGTCATCGACCGCCTGTCGCATTTCTACGAATATGAGAATTCGAACATCCATCGCGCCGCCCATGCGCTTGCCGCCCGCTCGACCGACGCCTATGAGGCCGCACGCGAAAAAGTTCGCCGTTTCCTGAAGGCTCCATCCGCCAGGGACATCGTCTTCGTGCGCGGCGCCACCGAAGGCATTAATCTGGTCGCCCAGGCCTGGGGCCGCCGCAATGTGCGGGAAGGCGACGAGATCGTCGTCTCCTGGCTCGAGCATCACGCCAATATCGTGCCCTGGCAGATGCTTTGCGCTGAAAAAGGCGCCCGCCTGCGCGTCGCTCCGGTGGACGACCGCGGCCAGCTCATTCTCGAAGAATATGAGAAGCTGCTGAACGAAAAGACCAAAATCGTCGCGATGACGCAGGTCTCCAATGCGCTCGGCACGGTGACGCCGGTCCGCGAAATAACCGCGATGGCCCATCGGCACGGCGCCTGCGTGCTGATCGACGGCGCGCAATCTGTTTCTCACATGCCGGTCGACGTGCAGTCGATCGACTGCGACTTTTTCATCTTTTCCGGCCACAAGGTGTTCGGCCCCACCGGGATCGGCGTCGTCTACGGCAAAGCCCAGGTGCTCGAACACATGCCTCCCTGGCAGGGCGGCGGCAATATGATCGCCGACGTCACTTTCGAGAAGACAGTCTATCAGGGCGCGCCGGAGCGTTTCGAAGCCGGCACCGGCAATATCGCCGACGCGGTAGGACTCGGCGCGGCTCTCGATTACGTCGAAGGCGTCGGCATGGAGGTCATCGCCCGCTACGAGCATGACCTCCTCGTCTACGCCACGGAAAAAATGCGCATGGTGCCGGGCCTGACCTTCATCGGCACGGCGGCCGAAAAAGCCTCGGTGCTGTCCTTCGTGCTCGAAGGGCGCAACACCCAGGATGTCGGCAAGGCGCTCGACCGCGAAGGCATCGCCGTGCGCGCGGGGCACCACTGCGCCCAGCCGATCCTGCGCCGCTTCGGGCTCGAGGCCACCGTGCGCCCCTCCTTGGCGTTCTACAACACTTGCGCGGACGTCGACGCCCTGGTCGCCGCGCTGCTCAAACTGCAGAGAGGCTGAGCAAGCCCCGCTCGGCGCCCTTCGTTCCAACCGGTCTCTATAGTCTATAGTTTTAATTGACTATCCCGCTCGCTCCGGTTAGCTTCGGCGGATCGGAACGAGCGAGAGAGACCGTCGGGTGCTGACCAAGAAAGGAAAATACGGCCTGAAGGCCATGACCCATCTCGCCCAATTTCCCCCCGGGCGGCCGGTCCCGGTTCTGGACATTGCGCTCGCGGAACGAATCCCGAAGAAATTCCTCGACGCCATATTGTGCGAGCTGAGGAATTCCGGCTTTGTGAACTCCCGAATGGGAAAAGGCGGCGGCTATACGCTGGCGCGCGAGGCCCATGAGATCAGCGTCGGCGACATTATCCGCGCCATCGACGGACCTCTGGCGCCGATCGCCTGCGCCAGCAGAACAAGATATCAGGCCTGCGACGATTGCGCCGATGAACAACTATGCGCCGTCAGGCGCTTGATGCAGGAAGCCCAGCGCGCGCTTTCCCTCGTTCTGGATAATTGCACCCTGGCGGAAATGAGAGGAATGTCGGCACGCGTCTCGCAGGAGCTGATATACGACATTTGACCCCGACGCCCAGGAAAACACGCCCCTTGTCCGCCGCCAAGATTCACGGGTCGCTCCAAGCGAAAACCCGCCTTTTCAAAGCTCCCAGCCTCGGAGCCAAGGCGGCCGAAGCCGAAAAATTCCTCAAAGCGATCGCGAACAGCCACCGCCTGATGATTCTGTGCGAACTCCTCGCGGGCGAACGATCGGTCGCCAGCCTGCAGTCGTCGGTCGACCTCAGCCAATCCTCTCTTTCACAGCATCTGGCGAGATTGCGGAAAGACGCTCTGGTGAAGACCAGACGCGAATCGCAGACGATCCATTACTCGCTCGCAGACGACAACGTCGTCGCGATGATGGCCTTGCTGAACGACTTGTTCTGCACGGGAAAGGGCAAGAGCGCGCGCGACGCGAGGCCCATGGCGAGCGGATCGCCCAGGTCCTCGAGCAGAAGCCGGCGAGCCTCGCGCGAATAGAGCGTTTCCAGCCGAAGTGAATGCCGGTTCAGCGTGGGAAACGCGTTAAAACAAAAGCCTATAGCGCGTTCATGTTTCCAGAAACATCAACGCGCTATAGGTCGCGCGAGCGAATCGCAAAAGGGTTTGAGCGGCTTTTCGGCAAGGCTCGGGCGGATTCTCACTCCGCTTTCGGCCAATAGCCCTTGGTGGTCGCCGGCGTTCCGATCTGGGTGGTCTCCACCGGCCCCTCGCCGATGATTTGAACTATGGTCTCTTCATTTCCGCCGGCCCCGTCCCAATGCACGCCCCCGGCCGGGTGGAACATATAGGCGCCCGCCTTGAGCGGCCTCGCCTTGTTGAAATCCAGTTCCGGCCCGGTCCCCGCCCACCATACGCCCTTGATCACCGTCACATGCCGGTCTTTCGTGTGGAAATGCGGGAATGAGTGAACGCCGGGCGGGAATCTGTTCCGGACCACATAGAGCCCCGGCTTTGACGGATCGCCGAAGATCACCACCGATTCGGGCCCGGCGCCGAACGGACTTTTGAAATGAACCTCTTCCGGGTCCAGCTGCTGAAAGTCCGCCTGCTGCGCAGCGAGCGAGACCAGCGTCCCTTTCGAAACCACGGCGAGCGCCAGCGCCGCGCCAAGAATTGCGAGCCCTTTCCTCACATCGTCCTCCCTTCTTCCCGATAGCCCGCCTCTACACGGACAAGACTCCTATCTATCTTATAGATAGCTTTTAGACAAACGACCTAACGCAAGACCATCCCCAGGAACAGGAGGAATTCGCGCCATTTGCGCCTCCTGTCCTGCAGACCCGCTATAAATTAGAATATTTTTCCTATTATGTAACTAGACATTAAACGGCGGCGAGCTTAATCTGACCTAACAAATGGGATTTTACGGGCGCGGCGCGCAGCCGCCATTGATCGATGAGGTCGAAAATATGACTCGGACGACGAAGCTTGCATCCTTAGCGCTGCTTCTGAGCGTCTCGGCGCTGGCGCTCGGCGCTGCGGCCGAGGAGAAGCCGGCCAACGCCCCAGCGGCGCAGGCTGAAGGCCAACCCAGGCCTGCGACTTCCAAGCCCCATTGGGCGTGGCAACCGGTTCAGGCGCAATTCCTGCCGATCGTCGCCAAAAAGGATTGGGTTCGGCAGCCTCTCGACGCCTTCGTGCTGGCCAAGATCGAAGCCAAGGGCCTCGCTCCCTCCGAGGACGCCGATCGCAGCGCCTTCATCCGCCGCGCCACTCTCGACGTCTGGGGCGTCATTCCCTCTCCGGAAGAAGTTTCGGCTTTCGTCAATGATTCCTCGCCCGACGCCTATGAGAAACTCATAGACCGCCTGCTGGCTTCTCCGCACTATGGCGAACGGCAAGCGCGCCTGTGGCTCGATCTCGCGCGCTACGCGGACAGCTCCGGATTCCAGAACGACAACACGCGGCCCAATCTGTTCCGCTTCCGCGATTACGTCATCAAGGCGTTCAACGAGAACAAGCCCTATTCCCGCTTCATTCAGGAACAGATCGCCGGCGACGAAATCGCGCCAGGAGATCAGAATGTGCTGGTCGCGACCGGCTTTCTCGCCGGCTATCCCGACAACGCCAATTCGCGCGATCTGGTTCAGCGAAAATACCAGATCACGACCGACATAGTGGATACGGTTGGCCAGGCCATTCTCGGAACGACCGTCGGTTGCGCGCGCTGCCACAATCACAAGACCGACAAGTTCACGCAGAAGGATTACTATTCGCTGCAGGCCTTCTTCGCCAACACCGCCTTCGAGGAGAAGGCGCCGGCGATAAAGGGCGAGCAGGAACTCGCCTTCGAGAAAGCGCAGGCGATCTACGACGAGGCGACCAAGGATATTCGCTCCAAGCAGAAAGCCATCATCGACAGCGTGCGGGAAGCCGCTCTCAAATACCACAAAGAACGCTATCTGACCGACAGCCGGGAATCGATCTTTAAGCCGAAGGAGCAATGGAACGCCCTCGATCGCTGGGTCAATCATCGTCTCGAAGCGGTGACCGACGACCCAGCCCTCGGCGCATTCCTCCGCTATGCGGCGGAAGACAAAACAGCTCCGGAGCACAACGAAGAAGCTGTCAAGAGGTGGCAGGAATACGAAAGGCTCACTCAGGAACTGCGCAAATTCGTCGCCAAAAGGCCGACCCGCGGCGCCGATACCTTTACGACGGCAACTGAGCTCGGTCACCCGGACGCGCCTTCGACCTTCATCTTCTTCGGCGGCAACCACGAGCGTCCGCTCGACGAGGTGCAGCCGGCTTTCCCTGAAGCGATGACCAGCGAGAAGCCGGACATCAAGCCGCTCGAAGGCTCTTCGGGTCGCCGCACCGCGCTGGCGAATTGGCTGGTGAGCCCCAGCAATCCGTTGACCGCCAGGGTTTTCGTCAATCGCATCTGGAACCAGTATTTCGGCAAGGGAATTGTCGCCACCGTCAGCGATTTCGGCAAGGCGGGAGACAAGCCGACCAATCAGGAGCTGCTCGATTACCTCGCCGACCGTTTCGTGAAGGACGGCTGGGACGTCAAGAAGCTGCATCACGACATCCTGTTGTCGAGCTCCTATCGCCAGTCTTCCAATTTCCGCGAGGAAGTCGCCAAAGCCGATCCCGAAGGAAAGCTTGTCGCGGTCTTTCCGCGCAAGCGGCTGGAAGCCGAAGAAATCCGCGATTCGATACTGGTGGCCTCGGCGAAGCTCAACGACGAAGTCGGCGGCCCGAGCGTCTTCCCGCCCATTCCCGCCAATCTTACCGGCGGCGGCAACTTCAATCAGGACCCCGCCTGGACCACATCGAAGGACCCCAAGGATTACGTGCGCCGCAGCATCTACACCTTCACGCGCCGCAGCCTGCCTTATCCCTTGCTCGAAACCTTCGATATGGCCAATCCGCAGCAAATCCACAGCAAGCGCGACGTGACCACAACCCCGCTGCAGGCTTTGACGCTTTACAACAGCGACATCGTTTTCGGTTGGTCGCAGGCCCTCGCAGGACGCATCGTCAACGAAGTCGGTTGGGACGCCGACGCGCAACTCGATCGGCTCTACCAGATCCTGTTCGGACGCAAGCCCAAGGACCAGGAGAAGCAGTTGCTGGAGGCTTTCGTCGTAAAGCATCAGCAGACTATCGCGCAACGCGCCGAGGACGGAAAACTATCGCTCGCAATCCCGGTGGGTCTCAAGGAAAAGCCGGCCGACCCGCTGCGCGCTTCGGCATTCGTCGATCTCGTCCATACGGTCGTGAACTCCAACGAGTTCGTCTACCGCTTTTAATAACGGCGCTTCCATCATTCGATAAGGATCGAAAACATGCTCATCAAAACGTCGCGAAGAGAATGGTTGCGCGGAGCAGCCTATGGAGTTGGCGGACTTGCGGTAGGAGGGTTCATGCCGGGCGGCGGCTGGCTTGGCGTTCCCGACGCCAACGCAGCGACCTTCGTGGATCCCTTGGCGCCCAAGCAGCCGCATTTCGCGCCCAAGGTCAAATCGGTGATCTGGATTCACCTCGATGGCGCGCCCTCCACGCTCGACCTCTACGACTATAAGCCCGAGCTCGTTCGGCTCGCGGGCCAGGAAGTGCCGGAATCCTTCCTCAAGGGCATCAAGACGAGCACCCAGGGCGGCGTCGGCAAGCTGTTTGCGAGCAATCGCACCTGGAAGCAATATGGCGAAAGCGGCGCCTGGTTTTCCGATTGGCTGCCCAATCTCGCTCAGCATGCGGACAAGCTGACCTTCATCAAGTCGAGCGTCACCGTCGGCGCCACGCATGACATCTCCATCCTCAAGCTCAACACCGGCGACGTGAGCCCGGGCCGGCCGTCGCTCGGCGCCTGGGTCACTTACGCGCTGGGTTCCGCCAATCCCGATCTGCCGCCTTATGTCGTGCTCTACGGCGGTCGGCGCGAGCCCCGGGCTGGCTCGGTCAACTGGAGTTCCGGCTTCCTTCCCGCGGTCTATCAGGGCACTGCCTTCCGTCCGACCGAGCAGCCGATCCTGTATCAGGCGCCGCCCGAGCTGATCGGTCTCAAGCAGCAGCGCGAGAGCCTGGACCTCCTGAGGCAGCTCAACGAAATCGGAGCTGCGCCGCGCCCCGACGACAGCGAGCTCGAAGCGCGCACCAGGTCGTATGATCTCGCATATCGCATGGAGGCGACGGCGCCGGAGGCGGTCGATCTCTCCAAGGAAACGGAAGCGACAAAGGCGCTCTACGGCCTCAACGACGATGCGACCAAAGACATGGGCAATGTATTGCTCCGCGCGCGCCGTCTGGTGGAGCGCAATGTTCGCTTCGTCCATGTCGTCACCGGCCCGATTGCGGGTCTCGGACAAGGCGACGACGCCAATTGGGACGCGCATCGCGCTTTGGAGCAGAACCATGGCGCGCACACCAAAGCGATCGACAAGCCGGTCGCGGGACTGCTCGCCGACCTCGCCCAACGCGGACTGCTCGACGAGACCCTGGTCGTCTGGACCTCGGAGTTCGGCCGCACCTCCTACGGCCAATCCGGCGACGGTCGCGACCATAACCCGTGGGGCTATACGCAGTGGCTTGCCGGCGGCGGCCTGAAGCACGGCTTCTCTTATGGCCAGACCGACGAGATCGGGCTGAAAACCGTCGAAAATCCGGTCGACACCTACGATCTCCACGCAACCGTGCTGCAGCTGCTCGGCCTCGATCACCTGAAGACGATCTACAAGCGCGCCGGACGCGCGGAGCGCCCGACGGTCGTATACGGCAAGGTGGTTCAGGATATCCTCGCCTGATCCATCGCTGATGTCAGGAAAACCAAGGACTATGGCGATGCAGATCGCATTTGCGATTTGCATCGCCACCTCCGGCGCCGCCGCTGTTGAGCAAGGCGGCAGCGAAGTTCTCATCGAGAACTTCGCCTTCCAGCCGGCGACGCTGGAGGCAAAGGTCGGCGAGCGGATCGTGTTCGTCAACCGCGATCAGGTTCCGCATTCCGTCGTCGGCTTTCGCAATGGCGAAGAGGCCTTTCGCTCCGCCGAATACATCGACGCTGACGACGCCTATTCGGTGACGCTCGACCGTCCTGGAGAGATCGTCATCTTCTGCGGCCTGCACGGGCGGATGAGCGCAAAGATAATCGTGAACCAGTGAAGGCTTCGCCTCGCTCGTTCGATAGGAAAGGACGAAAAGAAAGATGTCGGGTCGCGCAAAGGTTTTATTGATCGGCTTCAGCCTGCTTGCGAGCGTCGCCTCGGCGGCTCCGGGCTTCGATTATAAGGACTACGACGACGAGCTGATGCGCGACCTCGAGAAGACGATCAAATATTTCGAGCCCGACATTACGGCGCAGAACGCCGACGCCGCCCGCGAAGACGCCGCAGTGCTGGCGGACGGATTCCGCTACACCGAGGACTATTTCAACAAAAAGGGCGGGGCCCAGGACGCGGTTGAAATCTCCCGCAAGGGCTCGAAACTGATCAGCCAGATCAACGACTATATCGGTAAATCCGACTTCGATCAGGCGGCGGCGGCGGCGCGCGACGCGACGGCGGTCTGCAAATCCTGCCACGACATCTACAAGCCGCGCCTCGCGCGGTGACGTAAACGGAGAAGACGCATGACACGCAAGACCGCCGCAGACTTCCATCCAGAAGTTCTCAAACTTTTCGACCTCTTCGTCCATGGCCTCATCGATCGGCGAAGCTTTCTCGACGGCGCAAAGCGCTTTGCTGTCGGCGGCGTCGGAGCGGCCGCCGTTCTGGAAGCGCTTTCACCCCGCTTCGCAGAAGCCGAACAGGTCAAAAAAGACGATCCGCGCATCAAGGGTAAAACTCTCGAAGCCCCGTCGCCGGACGGTTATGGGACGGTGAAGGGTTATTTCGTCGAGCCGGCGAATCGCTCGGGCAATTTGCCGGTCATATTGGTCATTCACGAAAACCGCGGCCTCAATCCGCACATCGAGGACATCGCTCGCCGCTTGGCGCTGGATAATTTCATCGCTTTCGCGCCCGATGCGCTCGCTCCTCTCGGCGGCTATCCCGGCGACGAAGACAAGGCGCGCGAGCTTTTCCCAAAACTGGATCAGACCAAAACGCGCAACGATTTCGTCGCCGCGCTGAGCCTCCTGAAAAAGTGCCCTATCGGCAATGGCAAGGTCGGCGCGGTCGGCTTCTGCTATGGCGGAGGCGTGGTCAATTTCCTGGCGACCAACTCGACCGAGCTCGACGCGGGCGCGCCGTTCTACGGCGCACAACCGCCGGCGGAGGCGGTCACAAAGATCAAGTCCTCGCTGCTCATCCATTACGCCGGCAATGACGACCGCATCAACGCGGGCTGGCCCGCCTATGAAGCGGCCCTGAAGGCGGCGAAGACCGACTATCAGGCATTCATCTACCCCGGCGTGCAGCACGGCTTCAACAACGACACCACGCCGCGCTACGACGAGGCGGCGGCGAAGCTCGCCTGGAGCAGAACGATCGACTTCTTCAACGCCCATTTGCGCGGCTGAAAAAATCCCCGGCTCAAACACAACGGAACCCTCATGAAAAATCTTGCAAAGCTCGCCGGCGTCGCTGCGGTTTTATTCGCGCAAAGCGCCTATGCGCAGCAGGCCGCCCCCGCCTCGCCGAATGCGCAGCCCGCGCCTGTGGCCGCGACCCCGGCCAACGATCCCGCCTACACATACAAAACTCTTCGGCTCAATCGCGCCGCTTTCGACGCGCTTCTCGGCAAGCCCGAACAGCTTCTCGTGCTCGATGTCCGGCGTCCCGACGAACTGACCAAAGTGGGCGGCTTTCCCGCCTATCTCAGCATCCAGACCGCGGACATCCAGAGAAGCCTTTCCTTCATACCGCATGATCGTCTGATCGTGACGGTGTCGAACCGCGCGCATCGGGCCGGCGCGGTGGGCGACCTCCTCGCCGGCTACGGCTATCACGTCGTCGGCGCGATCGGCGTTCTCGATTATCAGGATGAGGGCGGCGTGCTGACGAAGATCGCTCCTCCGCCTCCGAAAGCCGCGCAGGCGCCGGGTTCCCAGACCGCGGCTCAGTGACCTGGCCCTCCCTTGGAGCGTGTCCGGCTTAAACCGAGTCGAACGCGCTCCAGACGTCATCGACGGAGCATGTTTCTAAAGCCCGACTCGAACTTTTTTGAAACATGCTCCAGCAGAAAGCCATAGCGATGAAAGCAACCTCAAGAAACGCGACCGCGGCGCTGATGCTGAGCATCGGCATGTCGTCTTTCAGCCCTTGCGCTCAGGCGGCGTTGAAGCCTGGCGACCCTGCGCCCGACTTTACTCTGGCCGCGGCGATCGGGGGAAAGGAAACCAGCTTTTCCCTCAGCGAACATCTCAGGCAAGGGCCGGTGGTGCTGTATTTCTATCCGAAATCCTTCACCCGCGGCTGCACCGTCGAGGCTCACGAATTCGCAGATCATCGCGATGATTTCGCCGCTGCGGGCGCGAGCCTCCTCGGCGTGTCGAGCGACACCATCGATATCCAGCGCGAATTTTCTTCCAAGGAATGCCGCGACAAATTTCCGGTCGGCGCCGATCCCGGCTTGACCACGATCAAGGCGTACGACGCGCAAAGGCAAAAGCCGGGAACTTCCGGCGAAGCGCTGGCGGACCGGATTTCCTATGTGATCGTCGACGGAAAGGTCGCCTTTTCGCTCACCGACTCCAATCCCGTGAAACATGTGGAGTCGACGCTCGAGTTCGTGCGCAAGTGGCGCGACGAGCATCGGGGCCACTGACGGCTCCGAGAGGCAAATCAATTGAAGAGGAGAAGTTCCAAGATGAGAATAGTCGGGCTGCGCAGGAGCGCGATCTTGTGTGGGGCCATCGCGCTTGCAGCGAGCGCGTTCATCGCTTCGGCGGATGCGCAAAACGCCGCTCCGCCGACGCCGGCCGGAGCCAGCGGGCCGTCGCCCACGAAGCAGGCGGTCGAAAATCGCAGGGCGGCCTATACGCTGATAGGCAATTCGTTCCGTTATTTCGGCGCCGTCGCAAAGGGCGCGGCTCCCTATGACGAAGCCGAAGCGACCAAGCGCGCGGCGCGAATCGCGCTGCTAGCCGCAATTCCCGCCGAAAACTTTCCCGAGGGCTCCAATGTCGGCGAACCCGACAGCAAAGCCAAAGCGGACATCTGGAGCAATCGGAGCGATTTCGAAAAGAAGCTGCGGGACTTCCAGGCTCACGCCGCAGAACTCGTAGAAGTCAACGCCAAAGAGAAAGGCGCCACCGAGGCTTTGAAAGCCGCAGTGGCGGCGCTCGGTCAGGACTGCAAGGGCTGTCACGACAGCTACAAGGCGAAATAGCAAGGAAACCGCGGCGCATCGCAACGGCCGTCGCCGCGGTCTACCCTGGTTTTCAGCCGATCGGCTCGGAACGGACGTGTCTGGAACACAAGAGCCCTCATCCTGAGCTGCCTGCGCAGCGGGCATTTCGAAGGATGGGATTAGCCTCATCGAGCATCAATGCGAGGCCTTTTGCATTCCGCAAAAAGCGCGCCTCAGGATGAAGGTGACGCGATGGCCTCGAGGCAGAATATCAAGCGATCGTAACACTCGCTTTATCGCGGAGCACGGATATGACCGTTATCGACAATGAGGCGAATGTTGCGTCCACTGGCGCTGGAGTCGCCGCGGAGGGCCGCCTGGTTTGGGATTGGCCGGTGCGGTTGTTCCACTGGGGACTCGCCGCGTCGATTCTGGGCGCGTTCGTCACCAATAGATTGGGAGTGAAGTTTTTCACCTATCATGCGCTTTTCGGCTACGCCGCGATCGTGCTCGTAATCTTCCGCGTGGCCTGGGGCCTGTTCGGCACGCGGCATGCGCGCTTCGTCAATTTCATCCGCGGACCGAAAAGCGTGCTGCGCTATCTCGCCGCTGCGGGAAGAGGCAGAAAGACTAGATATGCGGGGCACAATCCGGCCGGAGCGCTCATGGTCGTCACGCTGCTCGCCGCAGTCGGAGCTCAAGCGAGCTTCGGCCTCTTCGCCAATGACGAGATTTTCAATACCGGACCGCTTGCGGGCCTTGTTTCCAAGGACGTCAGCCTGCTGCTCACCTCGCTGCACCGCAAGCTGTTCTATTGGATCGCAGCCGCCATCGCCGTGCATATAGGCGCTGCATTCTATTATCTGGCCATCAAGAAGGAGAACCTGATCGCCGCTATGGTGACGGGTCGTAAATCAGCCCGCCTCGTTGCGCCGCAAGAAGCGATCAGAAGCTCGCGAGGCCTACGCGCCATCGGAATTTTCCTCGCCGTATCGGCGCTTTTCGCTCTGCTTCTTCAGTTCGCCCCGACGCCTGATTTGGACGTCGCCAATCTGTAAGGCGTCGTGCCTTCTTCAGTTATGATTAACGGGTGAAATTTCTTCGCTCGCAACCTTTTCGGCGCGCTCTGGCCGTCATGGCTCGAGCGCGCTTTTTGCGTCATTCTTCCGATCATATATATAGATTTATTGAAGCAGCCCGCGGCTTCGCGACATCTGTCCCACCAGGAAAAAGCCCTTCCGACCCAGCCTAAATCGGCACGGAATCCGGCGCTGTGCACAAAGAGCACACCTGCGGATTTTTGAACTGGATTCCCATAACGGCGCTTGACGCCCGCATTAATATCTACTTAGTTGGTAGAAATACTAATAAACAGGAGTTAAGGTATGCTTCGGTCTA
Organism: Methylocystis heyeri; assembly: GCF_004802635.2. Classification (NCBI taxonomy): domain Bacteria; kingdom Pseudomonadati; phylum Pseudomonadota; class Alphaproteobacteria; order Hyphomicrobiales; family Methylocystaceae; genus Methylocystis; species Methylocystis heyeri. The sequence goes on along the minus strand of NZ_CP046052.1, from coordinate 249,489 downwards.
CGGCAGCGCTGCGAGCCCGGCTTTTGACGGGCGCAAGGCTGGCGCCTTTCGCTCTGGTTGGAAGCGTTGCGCTAGGCGCCCCTTTCGAGGAGGCTTTCGCCCAATCTGCGCCCGCTCAGAACAATCCGCCCGCCGCTACACAACAGAGCACAGGCGCTTCCGCTCCCGCGAGCGCCGAGGTCGAAGAAGTCAAAGTCACTTCGAGATTGCGCGAGGAGAAGGCTCAGGACGTCCCCCTCCCCGTGAGCGTCGTCGGCGCCAAGACCGCGGAACGCGAGCAAATCGAGCGCATGCAGGAGTTCGGACAGAAGGTTCCGAATTTTGTGCCCTCGATCACCAATCCGCGCACCACGGCGATGTCGATCCGGGGCATTTCCGGCATATCCGGCGGTGCGGACGGCTCGGAATCCGCCGTCGGCCTCATCGTCGATAATGTGTTCTATACCCACGTCGGCTTCCAGTGGGCGGACTTCGTCGATCTGCAATCTTTCGAGGTCGCGCGCGGCCCGCAGGGCACATTGCTCGGCAAGAACACCACCGTCGGCGCCGTGGTCATTCATACGCAGCTGCCGTCCTTCACGCCGGCCGCGACTTTCGAAACTTCTTTCGCCAGCCGCAGCCGAATCATCGAGAAGCTCAACGCCACGGGTCCGATCCTCGACGACAAGCTCGCCTATCGCGTGACATTCTATCTCGACAAGAGCGACGGCGTGCTGAATGACGCCGTGACGGGCGCGGGCCTGCTCAACAACAATCGTTGGGGCGCGCGTGGACAGCTGCTGTATACGGGCGACAACTTTACCGATCGCCTGATCTTCGATCGCCTGCGCTCGGACGAATACAACAACTACAGCGGCGTGATCGGCGACTCTTTTCCGGTCTATGCCAATGGAAGGCTAAACACCACTTACGCCCAGAATCTCTGGAACAGATTGCGCTGGCCCTATTTCGTCAACAGCCCCTATTCTCCGGCATTGACTCGGCTCGGCAATCTCGACCAGCGCACCACCGGCGTCTCCAACGAGGCCAATGTCCAGATCGGCGACAACACGCTGACCTCGGTCTCGGCGTGGCGTGAGTTCATCCTGCACCCCAACAACTCTCTGGGCAACGACCTCACCCAGATCAGCAGCAACGCCTTCGACGTCCAGGTCGATCAGTATTCGCAGGAGGTGCGGTTCGCTTCGCCCAAAGATCAGAAGATCGACTGGCAGACCGGCATATATTCTCTCTACGAGAACATCACCTCCTACGACCATACCGACTACGGCTATCAGGGCGCTCAGTGGTATCTGAACAACTTCAAGGCCAACCCGCTGCTTCTCGACGGGACGCAGCAGCACAGCGACGGCAAGGCCCGCACTTTCAGCCTAGCGGAGTTCGGCCAGGCGACCTATCACTATGACGATCAGTGGGCGCTCACGGGAGGTCTGCGCGACACTTTCGAGATCAGAGAGGGCTCCGATTTCGGCTGGGTGAGCGGCGCGTTGCTGCCGGGTTCCTACGCCGCTACGCAAGCGGCCTATGGCGCCACCTTCTTTGATACCGGCGGCCAGAAAGTCACGCATAACTCGCTTTCCGGCCTGATCAATCCGTCCTACAAATACAACGAGAATATCCTGGTTTACGGATCGGCCGCGCGCGGCGAGAAATCCGGCGCGATCAACACCAACGACCTGCCGCTGTTCGACACCAAGGGAAACTTCAAGGGCTTCCAGCCGCTCATCACCAAGCCGGAAACCTCCTGGGATTACGAGTTCGGCGTCAAGACCAACTGGCTCGACAACAAGCTCATACTCAACGGCAATTTCTACTGGAACGACATCTACGACTTCCAATCCATTCTGGTCAACACGTCCATCGTGGACGTGACGGGCGTTCCTCTCCGCAAGACCTATCTCGGCAATATCGGTCATGTGCGGCTGAAAGGATTCGAGTTCGACGGTCGCTGGAGCCCGATCGAACGGCTGTGGATCACCTTCTCCGGCGCTCTCACCGACGCCCGCTACGTCAACTTCAAGAATGCGGCCCCCCCGCCCGATTGGACCTGGCCAACTTCCGCCAATGTAAACGGCGTCTCTTCGCCGCTTTCCGTTGATCTCTCGGGCCAGAGAATCACTGCCGGCCTCTCGGGAAACAACCCCGTCGCTCCCTATTCTCTCAACGTCGGGGCCAATTACGAGCAGCCGCTCGGCAGAGCCTTCGGCAATCTAGGCGCCTGGGCTGACGTTCCGGTGACGGCCTTCACCTATGGCAATATGGCCTGGCGCTATAAGACTCAGCTTTCCGAACCTCTTTCGATCTATCCGGTATTCCAGCCATCCTATGCGATCTTCAACTTCGGGCTGGGCCTAAAAACCGACGACGAGAAATACAGCGTCACAGTCTGGGCCAAGAATCTGTTCGACACCCGATATGTCACCAATCAGACGATCGGGCAGGTCAGCGGCAACACCGCCGCGCAGACAGTCACCTTCGGCGACAGCGCGTTCCGGTGGATCGGCGCGACTCTGCGTGTGAAACTCTACTGAGCGGGCCAGGCTTCCGTTCCCACCCTGCTTGCGGGTCCGAGTCACCACTCGGGCCCGCAGCGCTGTTCCAGACACAAAAAATATTGCACCCGCTTCATAATCACATTGCGTCTATAGGATTTATGATGTTATCGTGGCTGCACTTCGTTTCATAGGAAAGGCGCATCCGCAATGTCCTTAGCCGCCGCCTCCGATTTCCAGGCGCCATACAGCGAGCACGAAGACGATGCATCCCCCTCGGGGGCGCAGTCGCTCTTAAAGAACGGCGAACACCGCCCGAATTACGTGGCGAGGATCGGCGCCGCCGCGGCCTATCTCGCCGTCCTCGGAGCGGTGGTGACGATCGGGTTCAAGACGAACGAAACACCGATCGAGGAGCAGCAGGTCGTCGAACTGGCGCCTATGCCGGTCGAGGAGCCGCCGCAGGAGGACATCGTTCCTCCGCCCGAGGAAATGACGCTTCCCGAGCCTCCGCCGCCCCCGGCGCTCGATCCGATTGCGCCGATCGAGGAGCCTAAGCCGGTTGAAAAGCCCAAGCCGCAGAAACCGCCGGAAAAGCACGTGGAGCGGCCCCAGCCCCAGGCGCAGCAACACAGCGCGACAGCCAAGCCTCACGCGGCTGCGGCCAGCGCCGTTCCGGCGGTCAGGGCTCCGGCGGCCCCGCCCGGCGCAACGCCTTCGGCGATAGCCAATCATTTCCACGCCTGCATGCAACGCGCTGCGGCCAACGCCTATCCCGAATCCCAGGCGCCGCGCACGGCCCACATCTCCTACCACGCCACTTTCAGCGCCTCGGGCTCCCTCACCTCCTACGCCATCTCGCCTTCGGGCAATGGGGCCTTCGACGCCGTGGCCAACCGGCTCGGCTCGAGATGCGGCTCCGTGCCGGCTCCCGGAAAAGCGGTGTCGCTGTCCGGATCCCTCACTTTCAGCCCTTGATGGGCGCCACAACAGAAAGGCTAAAATCTCATGAGTGACGCAGCCAACACCGCCTCGGCGGCCCTCGCCCACACGCTGACGCCCGTCGAGCTGTTTCTACAGGCCGACGCCATAGTCAGAACGGTCATCATTCTCCTGATCCTGGCCTCGGCCTGGGGCTGGGCGGTGATCGCCGAGAAGCTGGTTCGTCTCGCCGTGCTTCATCGCCGGGCCGCGAAGCTGGTCGACAGCGTGCAACACAGCCTTCCCGTCTCAACTGTTGCGGAAAGCTTCGCCGAGGCCCCCGCGAGCGATCCGCTGGCGCAGGTCTACAAGGCCATGGTCGAGGAATATGACCGCTCGCGCGAGTTCGTTCAGTCGGAGGGGCAGCGGGATTCCCTTCAGGAGCGCGTGCATCGGGTGGCGCAGCTCGCGAGCTCCAGCGCGCTCGATCATCTGCAATCGCGTCTTCCCGGCCTCGCCACCATCGGCGCCGTCGCTCCCTTCGTCGGTCTTTTCGGCACCGTCTGGGGCATCATGAATTCCTTCCAGGGCATCGCCGCCTCCAACAACACCAGCCTCGCCGTCGTGGCGCCGGGCATTGCGGAAGCCCTGTTCGCGACCGCCCTCGGCCTCGTCGCGGCCATTCCCGCGGTGATTTTCTACAATCGCATCAGCACCGACATCAGCGCCTATGGCAAGCGCCTCACCGCCTTCACCGGCGTGTTTGAAGTCGAACTGTCGCGCCAGCTTGCAAAGAGAGGAGATCGCAATGGCCTTCGCGCTGCGTAAACACGATTCCGAATTCGACGCTCAGCCCATCGCCGACATCAACGTGACCCCGCTCGTCGATGTGATGCTGGTGCTCCTGATCGTCTTCATGGTGGCGGCGCCGCTGATGACCGCCGGAGTTCCCGTCGATCTGCCCAAAACCCAGGCCAAGCAGCTCAACGACCAGCAACCGCCCATCGTCGTGAGCATCGACGCCGCCGGAGGCTATTTCGTCGACAAGCGCGAGGCCGGCAACACGGATGGCCTGCTCGCGGTGCTCAAGGAAAACAGCGACAACAACAAGGACAGGCGCGTGCATGTCCGCGCCGACAAGGCGGTTCCCTACGGAAGGGTCGCCGAGGCGATGGGCGTGATCAACGCGGCCGGATACGTCAAGGTGGCGCTGGTTTCCGAGTCCGCCGGTGGGAAATCGGCCTCCTCCCCGGGCCGGTAAGCGAAGGGGACCGGGCTTTAGAGATCGGGCGCGCAGGCGAATTCTCTCCCCACTCGCCGCTCGCTCCTTCCCGGCCCGGTCCCTGAAAGAGGCGCGTCTTGCGCCGGAACGGCGCCGTCGCGCGATTCGTTCGCGCATGGTCTTTTCCTTTCCGGCCCCTGCAGGAGGCGAGCGGAGCAGAGAAAAAGAACCTTCCGGGACGAGCCCGGCGGCAAAAAATGTCCTCAAAAACATATATTTGTAAAAGAATATGCCTCTGCATGGGAGGCGCCCGGCAGCCTATCGCCCTGATAAACCCACCTTTCCCATATGACTTGTCCCCGGTTAGCATTTAGAATGGCGGCGCGTCTTGCCGGCGTCACAAAGCGCGCTGGCGTGGGGAGCCTCCAAAATTATGCTTTCGAACAAAGCCAAATACGGGTTGAAAGCGCTGATGCATCTGGCCGGGGCCGAGGGCCAGTGTCTGGCCGGCGACATCGCCAAGGACAACAACATTCCGAGGAAATTTCTCGACGCCATTTTGGTCGAGCTGCGCAATGCGGGCATTTTGAACAGCCGCAAGGGTAAGGGCGGCGGCTATCTTCTGGCGAGGCCGCCCGAAAAAATCACCGTGGGCCAGATCATCCGCATTCTCGACGGCCCCTTGGCCCCGATCCCCTGCGCCAGCAAGACCGCCTACCAGCGATGCGCCGATTGCCCGGACGAGGACGCCTGCGCCATCCGCGACATCATGCTCGACGTGCGGGATTCCATCGCGCTGATATTGGACCGCACCAGCATCGCCTCCCTGCGCAACCGGGGCCACAGGGAGAATGTGCTGCTGCGGTGATGCGCCCCCACCAGGGCCGATCTCAGTGGGCGAGCGGGTCGGGCCGAAGCTGGAAATTGACGACCAGCGGGCCTGAGTAGCTTTCGGGCGTTTTGCCCGGTGCGCCCGGCGTCGCCGCGCCGACGGCTTCGATATGGAAGGGTGTCCGGTTTCCCGAAACCGCCCATAGCCCCCTTCCCTTCCAGCCCGCCATGGAATCGTCGATGCGTCCGTCTATGCCTTTGGCATAAAATCCCATCGGGTAAGGCACGCGCAGCTCCACGATCTGGCCTTTCACCAGAGCATGCAGGGAATCCGATTGATTGCCGGTCGCGAAAGGAACGTCCGCGCCCAGCCCCAGAATATTATGTTGATCGACCCATGCGTAATAGGGCGTCTCCGCAGAGCCCGGCGCGCCGGCGAAACCCGGTCCAGGCAGAGGATAGAAGCTCCAGCCCTCGGGGCATTTTTCGCCCTTGTCGGCGTCCCGGCCGTTCAGCGGCCCTTTGCATTTGCGCCGGTCGAAACTGGCGAGATGCCCGCTGCCGAGCGCGGCCCAGAACACGCCTTTGCTGTCCACATCGGCGCCGCGAATGCCATAGCCCGGCGCGGGGATTTTATAGACCTCGGTCAGCGCGGTCTCGGCCGGATTGGCGCCGAGCGCGATGCGAACCGCATAGCCGGGAAACGTGAGATTGGAACCCCACACCGAGCCATCGGCGGGGCTCCATGAAACGCTGTAAAGTCCAAAAGGAACATGCGTGTCCTTGGCGGGGTCCGCCGGCTTGCCGGGCTCGTTATATTCCGCGCTGCGTTTGCCGTCGCCATTGGTGTCCACGATCAGCGGCGTCCAGCCCTGCGCCCTCGCGGCGTCGCCGGTCTTCCAAAATGTCTTGGCGTAAACCCAGCCGAGAATCGGCGAAGAAGGGTCGCTCAGGAACAGCGTGTCGATGGCGTCCGCCGCGAAAGCCAGATGATGCGAGCCGAAACAAGTGTCGATGAAGGACCATTTTCCGGTCTTGGGATCATAGACCGACACCTGCCGGGCGTTGGCTGCAAAACCCTCGGGCTTGGCGGCGAGCGGAAAAAGCTGCGCCGAGCGGAGCGTCGAGTCCTTGGAGCAATAGGAGGGCGTGTTTTTCGGCGAGCGCGTCTGCGCGGCGAAATAGATCCTGCCTTCCGCGTCCATCGTCGGCGTATGGGCGTTGAACCGGCTGTTCCAGAGCACGCTGTCGCCGAAATAGGGAGACGGCGCAATCACCGGATTGGCGAGAAGCGAGCTCGGCGCATCCGCATCGCGCAATTGCGCGGGGATGAGCGCCCTGGTGTTCTTGACCGGATCGAGCGCGGGCACGTCGTCGCTGCCGAGTTCGGTCGCCCCGACAATCCGGCCGTTGGGGTTGACCGTGGGGCTGCGCCTATCGGTCAGCGCAATGTCATGGAGATAATGTCTGGCGTCGGCGATGTCGCGCACGGTGACGACGAGATTGCGCTCGACGCCCACAGGGCGCGGAGGCGATTCATGCGGAAGCTCGCCCGCGGCGATGCGATCAGTCCAATCGGCAAAAAGCGCCAGTTGCCCGCCATCGGCGCTGTCCAGACGGGAGATGGCGTTGATCATCGCCGTGCCGCCCTGCCCGGATTGCAGGCGGCGACGCCACGCCTCTACCGAAGAGCTGAAATGGCCCAGCGCCGGGGAAACAGTGCGCGTCGCCAGATTGCCGAGCTGATGGCAGACGCCGCAGCCGTTGTTCTTGACCCCGTCGAGCCATTGTTCCTGCGATTTGAAACTCTCGGGCACGCCATTGCCGGAAAGGCCTGTGCCTGGAAATTTCTCGCGCCCCGGAACCTTGAGCAGAGAGAGCCAATAGATCGGGGGGTAGTATTGCGACGCCGCGGCGAGATTTGGGGCGATGGCGGCGGCAAGCTTCACTTCCTGCCCCGGCGCCGCATCGATCTTCGGCGAGTCGACGAGCCCATAGCCGCGGACCCATAGCCGGTATTTCGCCTTGGGAAGGTCGGGGATCAGGAACCGCCCTTCCCCGTCGGTCACGACGATCTTGGCGTATCGCGTTCCAAGATCCGTGGTCTCGGCTATGACCCAGACGCCCGCCTCCGCTCCCGCGGGACTGGCGACGACGCCGGCGATATCGTCCGCGTCGATTTCGAGCGCGCCCGGCGCGGAGCCCGCTGGTTGCGAAACCGCCTCGGCGGGGGCGCCGAGAGAAGCAAGAAGCGCGACCGCGGAGGCCGCCAAAGCCGGTTTTCTTAGGCTCATCGCAATATGTTTCCCGGGGTTTTCGGATTTATCTCAACTGGCGAATTGGTCTGATCCGCAAAAGGTTCCTCGCCCCGCCCAAGGCCAGAGAGAAGAAGCCTTGCGCCCAGAGGCCAAGTTCAGATCAATTTATCGTCTAATACTATCTATTTTATAGACTGATTGCAACGGCGCTTTTGGCGGGCGCCGGCGCGGCGAGTTCATCGAACTACTGCTCACGCTCGCTCAACCGGCCCATTGGCGCTCACGAGCCCGGCCGCCATCGCCAGCCAAACCAGATGCGCGTCGGTCCTTGCGCCGATCTTCGATTTGATCTGGTAGTGATAGTTCTGCACCGTTTTCGAGCTCAAATTGAGAAGATCGGCGATCTCCTCCGTCGTGCGGCCCGAGGCCACCAGCCTCAAAATCTCGGTTTCGCGAGGGCTCAATTCGTCGGTCGGCAATCGCCCCGAGGCGAGGCGTTCCGCGGCGACCGCATGGGCGATGTCGTCGCTCAGCGCCCGCCCGCCGCGCGCGACGATCGCCACGGCGCGGATCAGCTCGCTCGCGTCGCTGCTCTTGGTGATATAGCCCATGGCCCCCGCCTCGAAGGCTTTCAAAGCGAAAGCGGTATTGGCGTGCATGGTGAAGACCAGGATCCTCGCGTGCTTGTCCCACTGCTTGATATGCCGGACCGCCTCGAGCCCCCCGGCGCCGGGAAGCGAGAGATCCATGATGACGACATCGGGCTGGGCCTTTTTATAGGCTTGATAGGCCGTCATCGCATCGTCGGCCTCCGCGACGATCTCGTAACCCGGCTGGCTTTCGAGCAAGCGGCGGTATCCCTCCCGAACGACGGGGTGATCGTCGACGAGCAGGATCGAAAGCTTGCTCATGCTGCGATGCGAGTCGTTTGGACGCCGGCTTGCGTCAGCGGAATGCGGGCCGAAACCCGCACGCCCCGCGCGGAAGGCGCGATCCACATGCTGCCGCCGAAGGCCGCCACGCGTTCCCGGACGCCGAGAATGCCGTGTCCCGGCGCATTGGCGAGCCGGGACGGATCGCCGCCGCCGTCGTCTTCCACCATCAGAGCGATGAAATCGCCGTCGGCCGCAAGGCGTTCGACTCGCAGACGAACGTCGCTCGGTCTCCCGTGCCGCATGGCGTTGGTCAGACATTCCTGGGCGATGCGGTAGACATTGGTCGAAACAGTTTGGGGCACGCCGTCGAGATCGCCCAGGAGATCGAGGTGGACCGTGGCGGAGGGAGTCGTCTCGGCGTTCCATCCCGAAACGAGTTGGATGAGGCTCGCTTCCAACCCGACCTCGTCCAGATCCTGCGACCGCAGCCGCGCCAGCGCCTCGCGCAATGTCGTCATCATGCGCTTCGCAGTGCGGATGACGGCCTCGGCGTCTTTTACGAGATCGGGCCGGTCGCTCGCCCTCGCTTTGATGGAGGAGGCGAAGGCGACCGTCGCGGTCAGGCATTGGCCGAATTCATCGTGCAGGTCGCGCGCCAGCGCGCGCCGCTCCTCCTCCTGGACCTCGAAGAGCCGCTTGGTGAGCGAGACGCGCTCGCCGCTGGCCTGCGCCAGCCTTGCCGCGAGATCATTCACGGCGCCGGCGATCAGTCCGAATTCGCCCTTCGAACGGATGTGAACCCGGTGGCGGTAGTCGCCGTCGGCCAGCCGTCGCAGCCCGGCGACGACCTGTTCCGTGGGCGCCAGCGCATGGGCGATCATCGCCGCGGCGAGGATGCAAATGCCGAACGCCATCGACACGGCGAAGGTCAGGATGATTGAGACCTGCCGCCATGCCTGCCGCACCGCAGCTGCGGGTTCCGCGGTCGCGACCACGACCGCGCCGGGCTCCTTCGCCGAGACCGGCGTCGATACCGAAGATTGCGGGCCGAAGAAGCTGTCATAGGCTTTTGCGAACCAGGCGGGAGCCGGGGTTCCGACGCCCTCGGTCTGGCTGCACAAAGTCTGAACCCCACGCTCCTCCCCGGGGCTGAAGGTCACGCAAACGCCGGGAGAGACCAGCTTGAGCGTCTCGAGCGTCTCCCAATCGGGCGACGGCAGGAGCAGACGGTCGCCGCGCAGGCTTTCGCGCCAGAGAATTTCGCGCCAGAACAGATTGGCCAGCCCATGAGCGACGCGCTCGCTCGATGCCGCAGTCTCCTCCCCGATCGAGCGATGGACATTGCTCATCACCGCGCCGGCGGTGATGAGAAGGCACAGCAGAACGACGCCAAAGAGCTGGAAGATGAGGCGAACGATCAATTGCATGCGCAGGCTCCGGGAAGGCGAAGACCGCGATTTTAGAGCGCCGCCTCAGCCGGCTCAAGGAATAACAGGGTCGATCGCCCCGCGGATGGGCAAATTGCCCAAAGGCGGGCGGGCCAATTGCCAGGGCGTCAAACCGCGCCCCATGAAATTGAATCGCCTCATCAATCCAGAGGATGGGGACAAATACAATGAAGATCCTGTTGATCGGTTCTGCCGCCTGCATTTTCGCGCTGATCACGACGGCATGGCTGATGACATTCGCAAAATGGTTCAAGATCGACGCCGTGGATCGTTTCGTCATCGATTACAAGACCATGATCCGCGCCCATGTCGACTATGCGCTGATGGCCTTGTTCGGCGTGGGGTTTTACGGCTCCGGCGTTGAGTTGCCGGTGATCGCCTGCTGGTGCGTCGCGGTCGGAGGCTTCTCCAATCCCACCGTCTTCACCATCGCCGCGTTCGACACCAATTTCTGGGACAAGCCGCTGTGGCGGGTCTACACTGCCTTGAGCTTCGTCGTTTCCTCGGTCGGCTTCGTCTGGATCGCCTATGCCCTGGCGATGCACGCGATTGGTTGACGCCAAACGCCAGGAGCGGCCGGGTTCGGATTGCCGGCGTAATCGCGAGATAGCCGTTCGTGCTTCGAGACGCCTGCTTCGCAGGCTCCTCAGCACGAAGGACCTCTTTTTGCGGCGCCTTGGGCCTCATCTTGAGAAGCGAGCGTTGCTCGCGTCTCGAAAGACGAGGCCGCATCAGGAGTTTGTAAACAAACTGAGCCGGGCGCATCGCCGCCCGGCTTCCCCACCGATGACGGCTCCATTTACAGCCCTTCGTCGGCAAGCGCCTTCTTTGCCGCCGGATCGGCCTGCAAGCGCTCCAGCAATGTCTTGCAGTTCGGATGGCGGTCGAGCTTTTCAGGCAACATCGCCTGAGCCCAGCGAAACATCGGCACGACATAGGCGTCCAGGAAACTGAGGCGCTCGCCGAACATGTTATCCTTTCCCGCAAGATGCGCCTCGATGAGATCGAGCTTTTTAGCGGCCAGCAATTGCGCCGCAGATTTCACCGCCTCCTGCGCGGCTTTGTCCTGCGATGTCGTGTAACGCTGCGGCGAGAACAGCGGAAAAAAAGCCGGGTGCAAATCGCCGGTAATGAAATGCGACCAGCGATCGAGTTCGGCCTCTTCCCGCGGCGAGCCGTCGCCGCCCAGTTTGGCCTCGGGAAAGCGGCGCGCCAGGTATTGGAGAACGGCTCCTGCCTGGGTCAGGATCCACCCCTCGCCGGTGTCGAGCGCCGGCACCGCTCCGGCCGGGTTGATGGCGTTATAGGCCGGATCACCCAGTTTCACGCGGGTCAGTTCATAGGGCGCGCCGATCCATTCGAGAAGAAGATGAGGCGCCAGGGAACAGGCGCCGGGATAATAATAGAGCTTGAGCATGGCCTCTCTCCAAATGCGTGGGATACGAGGCGCCATATATGGCGCAGGCCCGATGCGAAACCGCCGCGCGCGACCGCATCGCCGCCGCGTGGCTGACGCCCCACTCGCAGGCGGGCGTTCCAAAGCCGCGCGAGCGCTCTAATTGGCTCACCAGGCAGAAGCCTTGCTCTGAAAAAATAACGGAAACCGCCATGCCGGCTCTCAAGGCGCTTTCGGATATTTATGTGCCGCCCGCCAAGCCGGACAAAAGCTATGAGATTGCGCTCTTCGACAGGCCGTTTGCGTTCACGGGCCTCAAACGCCTCCTCGGCGCCGCCGATTTCGACAAGGCGGGCGACCGCTTGGCGGGCCTTGCCGCGAAAAGCGAAATCGAACGCGAGGCGGCGCGCGCAATTCTTTCCGCTCTGACGCTCCAGGAGATCTACGACGCGCCGCTCACAAACGACGACGGCCGCGTCGACGATATCATGCAGGTCAGCTACGACATCGATCTGGAGGTCTTCGGGCGCAACGCCAGAATGACCGTCGGCGCGGCCAAGGATTTCATTCTCGGCGGCGCCGAGGAGGAGATCGCACGGTTCGGGCGCGGCCTCACCGCCGTCATGGTCGCGGGGATCGCCAAGATCATGGATGTGCACGAGCTGGTTTACGCGAGCCGGAAGATCGCGACGTCGACGACCGCCCGAACCACGATCGGCCTGCCGGGCCGGCTGTCTTCGCGCCTGCAGCCCAACCATGCGACCGATGACCTCGCCGCGATAAGCCTGCTCGTCTATGCCGGATTGAGCCTCGGCGCCGGAGATGCTTTGATCGGGATAAACCCGGCGCTCGATACGATCGAGAACACCAGCGCCCTGCTCCGTCACATCGACCGGCTGCGACGCGAAGCCGGCGCCCCCACGCAAATCTGCGTTCTCTCCCACATCCGCACCCAACTCGCCTGTCTCGAGAATAACGCGCCTGTCGAAATCATGTTTCAGAGCCTCGCCGGCACGCAGCGCACGCTCACCGAGGAATTCGACTGCGACATAGAACTTCTGGATCGCTGCTATCGCGCCATGGCGGAAAGCGGCGCGCTGAAAGGCGTCGCCAGGCAGTTCATGTATTTCGAAACCGGCCAGGGCAGCGAATTGAGCTATGGCAAGCACGACGGGATCGACATGACGACCGCAGAGGCGCTCTGCTATACGCTGGCGCGGCGTTACGACCCCTTCATGGTCAACAATGTCACCGGCTTCATTGGCCCCGAGACCCATCGCAGCAATATGGAGATGATCCTGTCGAACCTGCAGGACCATTTTATGGGCAAGCTGCTCGGGCTGCCGATGGGCATGGCCCCGTGCTACACGCTGCACTCCGAAATCACGCCGGAAGGCCAGCAGATCGCGACGGAACTCCTGACCGCGGCAGGCGCCAATTATTTCATGGACGTCTATCTTAGCGTCGATCGGATGCTCGCCTATTTCGATACCTCGTCGCACGACGATCAGACCTTGCGCGAGATTTTCGCGCGCGAGCCGGCGCCCGAATTCACCTCATGGGCGATCGAGCGCGGCATATTCGACCGGGACGACAAGGGGCGGCTCCGAAGGGGTCCGAACTGGGGCAATCCAGGCATTTTCTGCGAATTGGAGCAACTGCGAAAAAAGCTGCCGGCCGCCTACGGGTGGGACAACGCCGGCCCCAGGCCTTCCAATGCCGTATCGAGAAAAACCCGCGCCAATATCGCCGTGGCGCGGGAAGCGATCTATGCGGAACTGTCGGCGGAAAAGCTCGGGCCAATGCCGATGCGGCCGGTTCGGACCCGGGCCGAAACGAAATCCCAGCATCTGGGCGATCCGAAACTCGGGGCCTTTCTCGACATCGACTCCTTGCACACGCTGACGCCTGACGGCTGCGACGTGCAAATCGTGGTTTCGGACGGTTTGAGCGCCGAGGCGGTTCATCACAACATCCCGGCGCTGTTGCCCGCTTTGATCGACTCGCTGTCGCGTCTCGGCGCCAGCGTGGGAACGCCGCTGCTCGCGCCCAATGGGCGCGTCAAGCTCGCCGAGGCCATCGGCGAAGCCTTAAAGCCGAGGATCGTCGTCATGCTGATCGGCGAGCGGCCGGGCGGCGACGCCGCATCGTCGAGGAGCCTGTCCGCCTATCTGGCCTGTCGGCTGTCGGGCGGGGAGCGCGGCGCCAATGCGAGCCGCTACGAATATACGGTTCTCTCCAACATCTATGAGCTGGGGACGCCGCCGGTTCGCGCAGCGGGCCTTATCGCCGAGCGCGTCGAACAAATGCTGCATCATCGCGCCGGGGGAAACCGGCTGGAGGAGTTATTGCAAAAGGCCAAAGCCCAGTAATACGGGAGCCGGAATGAAGCGGCTTCGCGCCGTCATTGCGAGGAGCGTAGCGACGCGGCAATCCAGAGGGATTGCGTCGGCTCTGGATCGCTTCGCTACGCTCGCGATGACATTCCCCGGAAAAAACTCAGCTCCCCAGCTGCCACACCCCCAAGGCTATGGTCAGAAGCGTCAAAGGCGCGCCGACCTTGAAATAGGTCCAGAAGCTCAAAACTATCCCTTCCGCCTGAGCCCGTTGTGCGACGATCAGATTGGCGACCGAGCCTACCAGCGTGAAATTGCCCGCCAGCGTGGACGCCATCGCGACGACGAGCCAGGCGCGTTGCGGATCGGCGGCATGGGCGAGAAACGGCTTCAGCACCAGAACCGCCGGCACATTGCTGACGAGGTTGGAAAGACCGGCGGTGACGGCCGAAAGCAGCGGAACGCTGTCGATGTCGAAGCGGCCGAGCGTCGCGACCGCCTGCGGCGTCAGCGCCGCCTTCTCCAATCCGGCGACGACGATGAACAGCCCCGCGAACATGAGCAGCAGAGGCCAGTCGATCTCGCGATAGACCTTTTCAGCCTTCACGCTCCGCGTAAAGAGAAGCGCCGCGCCGCCGACGATCGCGACCTTGGCGACAGGCTGACCGGCGAAGAACAGCGCCATCATGACGAATGTCACCAGAACCGATTTTATCGCCAGCGCACGATGGTTGCGTACCGGGCGGACCGGCGGCCGCAGCAGGGTTTCGCGGGTCAGGAACTCGCGCGGATAAGCGAGGGCGATCACGACCGCGGTCACGATGAGGCCGATCGCCGCCACCGGCCACAGCGCCGCGGCGAAGGCGCCATAAGAGATGTTTGAAAAACTCCCGATGATCATGTTCTGGGGATTGCCGGTTATGGTCGCGACGCTGCCGATATTGGAGGCCATCGCAATCGCGAGCAGATAAGGCGTCGCATTGCGTTTGAGCCTGCGGACGAGATCGAGCGTCAGCGGCGTCATCACGAGGCAGATCGTGTCGTTGACGAGAAAGGCCGAAAAGCAGCCGGAAATCGCGATGATGGCGAGCAGCAGCATGAGCGGGCGCCGCGCGCGCGCGACGAAGAAATTGCTGGCGAGCCGGAAGAAGCCGGAAAGGCGCAAGTTGGCGACGACGATCATCATGCCGAGCAGCAGCGTCAGCGCGTCGAGATCGATGGCGCGATAGGCCTCATCGAGCGAAAGGACATTGAACGCCACCATCAGGCTGGCGCCGAGCAGCGCCGCCCCGGCGCGATCGAGATGAAAACCGGGAAGCTTGCCGATGGCGACGACGACATAGGTCGCGACGAAAACCGCTACTGCGGCCGGCGCGGCCCCGTTGTCGCGCGAGAGGATTCTTTCGAAGATTTGAAATTGCGGACTGCGCAGGGCCTCGGCGGCCCACAGAGCCAGCTTGCCGATCAGCGTCAGCGCGCCCGTCGCTGCAATTGCGCAGAAGGCGACGATCGCGGCCGCGCCCAGCGCAGAGACGAGGCCGCCCCTGTCGTCATGGGTCTTTTCGCCGAAAGGAGATTCAACGCCCGGAGACGCCATTTTTTCAATCGTCTCCGCTATGCTCGCCGGCCGAATAAAAGATCGAGATGGGCCTCGAACAGATCGCCGATGTCGAGCGGTTGCGAGCGGTCAAGAAGACCATTGTGGATGATCCCATACCAGATCGGCGCAATCAGCAGCTCCGGATGCTCCACGACGGTATCGGATTTGAGTTCGCCTTCTTCCCGCGCTTTGCGCACCAGCTCTTTTAGCTGATTCAGCAAAGGATCGAACATTTCCCGCCGATAGATTTCCACCAGAACCGGAAATCGCACGCCTTCCGTCAGCACCAGTCGCGCGATGGCGCCCCGGCCCTGCGTCTCCACCACCCGCATCGCCGGCAGCATGGTTCGTCTCAAAAAGGCTCCTACATACTCGCCTGGGGCTCGGTTTGCGGAGTTCACGTCGACGAGCGCCCCGGCGATTTCCTGCCTCACCACGCCCTCGAACAAGGCCTCCTTGGTGGGGAAGTAACGATAGGGAGTGCCCTTGGCGACGCCGGCGCGCCTCGCCACCGCATCCATGGTGGCGTTGGCGAAACCTCTCTCCAGGAACTCGGCGAGCGCGGCGGAGATGATCGCCCGCCTGGTCTGGGCGGTCTTTTCCGGGCTCGGCGCTCTCGTTCTTTGTCGCCGAGGCGCGGTTTCGCCGGTTTCGCCGGCCGTTTCCCCTGCCGTTTTCATAATTGCGCTTTCTCCCTTGACATAAAATGACTACGTGGTCATTTTTAAAAAATCAACAGGCGGAGGACACGGTCCGCCGCAGCCTCCCCCCTTTCGAGGTTTCAGCAGTGCCGCCACGCATCGAGCATTGGCTTTTCTCCTTCAAGGCGTTTCTGGCCGGCATGCTTGCGCTGGCGATCGCTTTCTGGCTCGACCTGCCGAGGCCCTATTGGGCGCTTGCGACGGTCTATATCGCGTCGCAGCCGCTGACCGGCGCAACCCGCTCGAAGGCCTTTTTTCGAGTCATCGGCACTCTCGCCGGGGCCGCCATGGCCGTGGTCCTGATTCCCAACCTCGTCAACGCGCCGCCGGTTCTGGTCCTGGCCGTCGCGCTGTGGTGCGCTCTCTGCCTTTATTTTTCGATCCTGGATCGAAGCCCGCGCGGATACGCCTTCATGCTGGCGGGATACACCACCGCGATCATCGGCTTCCCCGCGGTGGAGTCGCCCGCCCAGATATTCGACCTCGCGCTTTCGCGCACGGAGGAAATCCTCGTCGGGATTTTCTGCGCCAGCCTGATCTCGAGTCTCGTCTTTCCCCGCAGCGTCGGCCCGGTCGTGGCGGAAAACGTCGCGCTTTGGCTCGAGGACGCAAGGACGGCCGCGCAGGACGCCGCGCGCCGCGTCGACCCCGACGCGAGGCAGGCGCACTGGCTGCGGCTCGCCGCCGACACCGCGAAAATCGAAAACGTCGCCGCGCATCTGCCCTTCGAGACTACCTCGGAGCGGGACATCCTTCCCCTGGTGCAGCGGCTCGTTCCCCGCGTGCTGATGACCTTGCCGGAGATTTCCGCGATCGGCGACCTCATGGCGGAAGTCGAGGCTCTCGGCGGTCCGTCTCCAAAGATGGCGTCCTTGATCGAAGAAGCGGAGCGTGCGCTCGCCAGCAAGGAGGCCGACGCCTACGCCTCGACGCTGCACGCAGCCGACGCCTTCGTCGCCGAATTCGGCCCCATCCTTTCCTGGCGGGTCCTGGCCGAGCTCAGTCTCGCCATGCGATTGCGCGATCTCATGGCGCTGATATCGGATCAGGACGCGCTCGCACGCGCCCTCGCCGGCGAGGCTGCGTCCGAAAGCCCGCGGCTGAACTTCCGCATGGAGGCGAGCGCCGACAGGGTTCGTTACGAAGAACATGGTCGCGCGCTGGGCGCCGCGGCCACGCTCTTCATCGCTCTCGTCCTGTGCTGTTCCTATTGGATTCTGACGAGCTGGCCGGACGGCGCGGCGGCGGCGATGATGGCCGCCGTAGCCGCCAGCCTCTTCGCCACGCAGGACGATCCCGCGCCTCCCATGGCGAAATTCGCCTTCTGGAGCGCCGTCGGGGTCGCGGTTTCCGGCGTCTATGTCTTCGCCGTTCTGCCCAATGTGCACAGTTTCGAGACGCTGGCGCTAGCTCTGGCTCCGGCCCTGCTCCTCTTCGGACTGCTGATCGCGGAGCCGAGGACCTTCGTCATCGGCGTGGCGCTCGGCATCATCATGCCCACCACCATGGCGCTGCAGCGGGCCTATGACGTCGACGCCGAGGCTTTCCTGAACACCGGCTTCGCCATAGTCGCAGGCATGACGCTGGCGACCGTCACGACCGCCATCTTGCGCCGGGCCGGAGCCAAACGGCGGGCGGAGCAGTTTCTTCACGCCAATGAGCGCAGCCTGGCCGTGGTCGCCGACGTCGGAAACCGCCGCGACGACGCCCATGTCATGGGGCTGATGTTCGACCGCCTGTCGCTGCTGGCGCCCATCGTGGAAGGGACCGACGAGGAACTGCCCGAAGCCATGCGGCAGTTGCGGGCCGGCCTGAACATGGTCGAAGCGCGCAGGGCGCGGGCGCCCCTCACCGACAGGCGCCGGCGCCGGCTCGACGCCGCCTTGCTGCGCCTGCAGCGAAATTATCGGCGCCATGTCTCGCCCGGCGTGAAGTCGCTGGAGGCCCTGAACCGCGCCATCGCGGCGTTGCGGCCCGACGACGACGACGACAGGCCTGCGCTTCTCGCGCTTTCCAGCCTGCGCCGCTGCCTTTTCCCCGAAGCCGCCCCGGCGCTGCTCAACTCCCTGGAGAGAAACATTGTATCCGGAAATTAGCTTCTTCGGACTCTATGCGCCGGCGCTGCTCATATGCGCGCCCGTCGCCTACGCCCTCGCTTCGGCGGTCAGGCTGTCGCTCGGCTTTGCGGGTCTCTATCGCTTCGTGTGGAGCCGCGGCCTGTTCAACGCGGCCGTCTTCGTCTGCCTGCTCGCCGTCACCCTTCATTATTTCTCGGGAGCCTCGCTATGAGGACGATAATCGCGCGCTTTCTTGGTCTCGCCTCCACCGCGGCCGCGACCGCCGCGGCCGCCTATTTCGGCTGGGGCCTCTGGAACTATTACGAAAACGAACCCTGGACGCGCGACGGGCGCGTGCGCGCGGAAGTGGTTTCTGTCGCGCCCGACGTCTCTGGACTCGTCACGCAGGTGCTGGTCGCAGACAATCAGAGGGTGAAAAAAGGCGATATACTCTTTCGCATCGACAGGGATCGCTTCGAGCTCGCGCTGAAACATGCGGAAGCGACGCTCGCCGGACGGGCCGCCACGCTCGATGTCGCCTCCAAGGATCTCGTGCGTTATCGCGCCCTCGACGCAAAGAACAATATCGCGGTTTCCAAGCAGCAGCTGGAAAATGTGGGCGGCCAGCAGGCTCAGGCCCGCGCGGCTTATGAGCAGGCCATCGTCGAAAGGGACACTGCGCGCCTCAATCTGGAGCGTTCCGAGGTGCGCGCCTCGGTCAACGGCCAGATGACGAACTTCGAGCTGCGGCCGGGGACCTATGTGACCGCCGGCAAGGGCGTCGCCGCTCTGGTCGACGAGGACAGCCTTCACGTCGACGGCTATTTCGAGGAAACCAAGCTACCGATGATTCAGATCGGCGACCGCGCCGCCGTGCATCTCATGGGGGAAAGCCAGGACCTTCATGGCCATGTCGAAAGCATAGCCGGGGGCATCGAGGATCGCGAGAGAACCAGCGGGGCCAATCTCATGGCCAATGTGAATCCCACGTTCAACTGGGTCCGGCTCGCGCAGCGCATCCCGGTCCGGATCGCCCTCGACCGCGACAACCCGGATATTCGTCTCGTGGCCGGCCGCACCGCGACCGTGGTCATTCGGCCGGAGAGCGGAGCCCGGCCGGTTTTCGCCCTGTTTTCCCTGCGATGACGGATCTGGAGGCGGATCAGAGGCCGCCGCCCGGGATCCAGGATCGTTCAAGGCTCGTCAACCCTTGTCCGCTAAGACTGCGCCGTTCTTTGATTTTGCTGGCGCTCGGCATATATGCCCGGCGCGAGCTTTCCTGGCGCAATTCAAACAGGCGAGGCGCGGGTGTCTACGACGGCAGGCGGCACGGATCAGCCGGAAGACGCGGATCGCGAGGACTCCGTTGAGAAATACGCAAGATGGATCAGGGAATTGCGGAACGGAAGGCCTGTCCCTTCCCTGCCCTTGGACGGAGCCGATCCGCTCGCGAAACTCGGCTGCGAACTCCAGCTCCTCGCCGATATGCTCGGCCGCCGCGAACGTGAGACGCGCCAGCTTTTCAATCTGGTGCAACTCGTCGAACAGGGCGTCCTGATCGAGGACGTGCTCAATCGAATATTCGACGGATTCGCCGGAGTCATCCCCTATGACCGCATTGGATGCGCGTTCCTTTCGGCCGACGGTCAGACGCTCACCTCGCATTGGGCGCGTTCCAACCTGGGCCCGGTCGTCGTCGGGACGGGCTTCGCCTGCCCCATGAAGAACAGCAGCCTGGAAAATATGCTGAAAACCGGCGAGCCGCGCATAATAAACGATCTCGAGGCCTATCTGGGCTCAAAGCCCAAATCCGCCTCCACGCGCCAGATCGTCGCCGAGGGCGGTCGCTCCAACCTGACCTGCCCGCTCCTCGTCGAGGGACGCCCGATCGGGTTTCTTTTCTTCACCAGCGGACAGAAGAACACCTATCAGGACGTCCATCAGGCTGTTTTTCGGCAGATCGCCAGTCAGGTCTCCATCGTCATCGAGAAAAGCCGCATCTACGAACAGGTGCTCGACCGCAATGTCGAGCTGGTGCGGGAAAGCCAAAAGCTCGAGCAGGCGGCGAGCCATGACGCGCTGACGGGAGTGCTCAATCGCGGCGCCATCTGGACGACGCTGGAACACGCGCTCCAGGAGGTCGGCAAAAGCGGCAGAACGACCGGAGTGATCATGGCGGACATCGATCACTTCAAGGCGATCAACGACACGCTGGGGCACACCGCCGGCGACGCCGCGCTGAAGGAGTTCACCCGCCGCCTGACCGGCGTTCTGCGGGAAGAGGACCAGCTCGGACGCTATGGCGGCGAGGAGTTCCTGATCGTGATGAAAAACGTGACGCCGGACGGGCTGAACAAGGCGGCGGAACGCTTCCGTCAGGCCATTTGCGAATCCGCCTTCGATCTCGGCGGGGCGCCGCGCACGGTTTCCGCCAGTTTCGGCGCAGCGACCGCCGGGGGCCAAAGGCGGTTTCCCATCGATCTGATCGAGGCTGCGGACGAGGCCCTCTATCGCGCCAAGGGAAACGGCCGAAACCAGGTCGTCACGGCCGATGCGGACCCTTGAAAACCATCGCTCGAACGGCGCGCGACGGGCTCATCTCATGCAAAACCTGTTTCTTTCCCAAAGCCGATATATCGACTTCGACCATCCCGCGGTGGCGGAGACGGCCGCGCGCCTCGCCGAAGGCGTCGGCGACGAAACCGCGTTGGTTCGCCGGGCTTTCGCCTTCGTGCGAGACGAGATCGCCCATAGCTGGGATGTCAGGCGCGAGGGACGCCCCACCTGCAAGGCCTCGGAAGTTCTTCTCGAGCGCACGGGCTTCTGTTACGCCAAGAGCCATCTTCTCGCCGCGCTGCTGCGTGCCAACCGGATTCCGGCGGGCCTGTGCTACCAATGGCTCTGCATGGGGGATGCCGGCCCGCCCTATTGCCTTCACGGGCTGAACGCCGCCTTTCTCAAAAACCATGGCTGGGTGAGGCTCGACGCCAGGGGAAACAAGCCGGGGATCGACGCGCGTTTCGATCCCCCGCGCGAGCGTCTCGCCTATTCGCTCAACGATCCGGGCGAGCGGGATCTGCCCGGCGTATGGGCGGCGCCCCTCGCCGATGTCCTAAGCGTGCTCGAAAGCGCCGAAAGCGATGAAGCCGTTTACCGCAATCTGCCGGACGTCCGGCTTCGCCCCTTGTAGCTACGCCGACGTCATGATCTAAAGTTGAGAAACCACGGGCGCGCCGGTCGTCGAGCCGAAACATCAGGATCTAGAGCGCATTCCGCAAAATTTGGCAGACTTTTGCGACAAGAATGCACTCCAACATATTGATTTTGCGCGATTTCTTATCGCTCGAACGATTCCATTCGAGCGGAAGGCGCGCCAGGGAGTCCGGAGCCGGCGCTTTTCGAGCGCATGCCGAGCCGGGCTGCAAGGAACCATCTGCAAGGGGGGCGTTATGATCTTCAAGCGTATCGCAATGGCCGTCGCGGCCTGTTTTCTGCTCGCTCAACCGGCGCTGGCCCAGGAGCGTCCCAATAGCGCCCCGTCGGGCCGCGTCTCCATCAAGCAGTTGCAGGTCGCCTTCATCGGTTCGGGAGCGCTCGGCGGCGGGAGCCTGAGCTACCGCGGCAAGACCTATCCGATTACGGTCGGAGGCCTCGGCGTCGGGGGCATCGGAGCCTCGGAGCTCAAGGCTTCGGGCGAAGTCTACGGCCTCCAGCGCCTCGAAGATTTCCCGGGAGCCTATATCCAGATCCGCAGGGGATGGGCGCTCGGAGACAATGGCAAAGGTGCGCTTTGGCTCCAGAACGACAAGGGGGTCGTCATGCGCCTGAAGACGCAGCGTCGCGGCCTGGCCCTGTCTCTGGGCGCGGACGGCGTGGTGATCGGCTTGAAGTGACCAACTGCCTCCGCCGCGGTTCGGGCCGCACAGGCTCGCGCCCGAACACGCTGCGGAGAAGCCCCTCGGCCCTTCGTCAATCGGGAGCAGCCTCTTTCACCAGGGGGAGCCGAACGGTGAATTTGCTTCCCTTGCCGAGGCCGTCGCTGGAGGCCGCGATCGTTCCCTTGTGAAGGGCGACGAGACTGCGGGCGAGCGCCAGTCCCACGCCTATCCCGGACTGCTTCGCGGCTTCTTCCTGCGGGAGATGAACGAAGAGGTCGAATATCCGCGGCAGCGTTTCGGCCGGGATGCCGACGCCGTTGTCGCAGACGCTCGCCACCGCGAAATCGCCGTCCACGCCGGTCGAAACCTCGATTTTCCCGCCTTTCGGCGTGTATTTGGCGGCGTTGTCGAGAAGATTGCCGAAGACCTGGGCCAGGCGGACAGGATCGCCGGTGACCGACAGCTTCATCGGAAAAAACGAAGTCTGGAGCTTGTGGCCATTGGTTTTTACCAGCGGTTCGCAGGTCTCGAGCGCGTGGCGCACGACCTCGTTGAGGTCGACGGTCTGCAGCCGCAGTTCGACCGTCCCGCGCGTGATGCGCGAGATATCCAGCAGGTCGCCGGCGAGGCGCGTGAGATGCTGGATCTGCCTCTCGATGATCTCGCGCGCCCGCTTGGCGTCCCCTTCCATGGAGCCGATCCGTTTCAGCACCGCGAGGGAGCTGCCGATCGACGCCAGCGGATTGCGCAATTCATGCGCGACGATCGCCAGAAATTCGTTCTTGCGCTGGTTGGCGTTCCGCAGCGCCTGCTGCAATTGATACACATGGATGGAATCGGCGGCCTGCCGCGCGCAAATGTCGATCAGGCGCAAGTCGCGTTTCGACAGCTCATGCGGCGCCCGGAAATGCGCGGATATCATGCCGACCAGCTTGCCGCCGGTCGCGACCAGCGGCGTGGACACCACCGCCCGATAGCCCGCAACCCGCGCTTCTTCACGCATGGCCGCGACGGCGGGCTCCTTTTCTATGTCGGAGACGATAACCTGATGCAAGGCGCGCAAGGCGAGGCCGCAGACGGAGCCCGACGCGGCGTCGACCGTCGCGAAATACTGCAGGAACCGTTCTTCGAACCCGCGCTGCACCAGGATCTGCAGCTTTTTGGTCTTCTCGTCGTATAATTGGATGACGCCGAAATCGGAGTCGATGAGCGCGATGAGCGCGTCCAGCACGGCGGCGAGCGGCCCGCTCAGCTCTTCGCTTTCGGCGATCTTGGTGCTCAAGAGCTGGAGGCGCTGCATCGTCTGCAGTTCCTTGCTCAGCCCTTGCTCGGCGGTCTTGCGGTTGGTGATGTCGGTGAGCGACATGACGACGCCCTCGATGCGGCCGTCCATCGTCTTATAAGGGCGCAGCCCCATGGAGAGCCAGCGGCCGCTGTTGGTCGAAAGCTCGCGCTCGATCGGCAGCAAGGTCTTGAGCACCGAGGCGACGTCCGCCTCCAGATCGGCATAGGCCAGCCGGTTGGTGAAATCGGTTATGACGCGGCCAATGTCGGCGGTGGTGATGTTGAAATAATTGGTGACCGCCGGGGTGAATAATTTGATTTTCAGGTCTGCATCCAGAAACAACGTGCCGATTTCGTTCGTCGCCATCAGGTTTTGCAGGTCGTTATGCGCGGAGGAGATCGTCTCCAGCTTGCTCTTGAGCTCGCTGTTGACGGTCTGAAGCTCCTCGTTCATCGACTGAAGCTCTTCCTTGCTGGTCTCGAGCTCCTCGGCGGTGGAGCGATACTCTTCGTTGATCGACTGCAGTTCTTCGTTTACCGCGCGCAACTCCTGCGTCGCCAGCTCATGCTCCTTGCTGCTGGCGCTGACGCGCTCCTGGGCGACGGCAAGCTCCTTGCGCAAGCGCGCCACCTCCTCCTGGTTTATGTCCTCGTCCCTGGGCGGCTCGCCGGCCGCCGGCGTCTTGCCTGCGTCGAGGAAGAGAACGATCGCCTGCGCCAGGCCTTCGCCTTCCTTCGCCGCCACTGGCGAGACATTCAAGGACACCAGCCTGCGGCCTCCGTTGAAGCCCACGGGAATAGGCATGGTCAGGGTGGATTCGCCGGTATCGAAGGCGCGCTGCAAGGCGAGCTTCAGATCCACGCGCAGTTCCGGCCGCACCTGGGAGGTCAGTTCGGGGCTGTATGGTCCTTCCGTCGGCCTGAAGAAGAACCCTGCGTTAGGGGAGAGATGGAGGATACGGTGTGCGCTATCCACAAGGACGCTGGGCGGCGCGTGGTGCTCAAGCGCCAAAGAATGCGCATGGCCGACTGCGACGACCTGTCCGGACGAAACGACGCCCTTGGGAACAAATTGCTGAAACCGGTGGTCCGTCATGAGCTCAGGCAGAAGCGGCGGAACCTTGTCCGCCTGAAAGACAGGCGCGAAAATCCGGGCCTCGCGATCGAGCGGCCGGAAAAAAGAGGTAGCGTCGACCGCTTCAGCCGATCCGAGAAAAAGAAAGCCGCCCGGCTTGAGGGCATAATGGAACAGGCTGCATAATTGTCGCTGAAGCTCGCGCTGCAGATAGATCAGCAGATTGCGGCAGGAAATCAGATCGAGCCTGATGAAAGGCGGGTCCTTCAGCGCGCTGTGCAGCGAAAAGAGCACGAGGTCGCGGAGTTCTTTCCTCACCCGGTAATTCACGCCGTCCTCGATGAAGAAGCGGCGCAGCCGCTCTTCCGTCAGGTCGGATTCGATCGCCTTCGGATAGCGCCCCTCGCGCGCCGTGGCGAGCGCGGCCTCGTCGATGTCGCTGGCGAAAATCTGAATGGAGGGATGCACGCCGCGCCGGCTCGCCTCCTCCAGAAGCAGCATCCCAATGCTATAGGCCTCTTCGCCGCTCGCGCACCCCACCACCCAGACGCGGATCGGCGCGTCTCCGTTGAGCTGATCGAAAAGCGGCGAAATCGCCTTCTCGGCGAGCGCGGCGAATGCGGCCTTGTCCCGAAAAAACGACGTGACCGAGATCAGCAGATCGCTGAAGAGTTCCTTCGCCTCGTCTGCATTGGCCTGGAGAAAACGAGTATAGGCGCCGAGGTTTATCTGCTGTGTCACCTGCATACGCCTCGAAAGGCGGCGCAGGATGGTCGGGCGCTTGTAATTGGAAAAGTCATGCCCCGTGCGCCGCCGAAGATGAGCGATGATCTGGCGTAGCTCTCGTTCCGTTTCCTCTCCTTCCATGCTGCGCATGGCTTCCTTGCTGCGCGCAACGTCGGCGATGTGCTTCACCAGACTCTCGATCGGAGCAACGAAATCGACGGCGCCCGTCTCGATGGCGCTCTGCGGCATCATGGGATATTCGGCTTCTTCAGGGTCTTGAACAAAAATAACCCCTCCGGCCTCCTTTATGGCTCGGACGCCCAGCGCTCCGTCGGAACCGGAGCCGCTGAGCACGACAGCCACGCCTTCGCCCCTCGCGGTAGCGATTGAACGGAAGAATACGTCTATCGGAGAACGCCGGCCGCGCGGTTCGGTGAAAGGCCGCACCGCAAGATCATCGCCTTGGATCACCAGCTCGCGGTTTGGCGAAATGATGTAGATGCGATTGGGCTGAAGACGAATCTGATTTGTGACGGTTTCCACCGGCATCCGGGTGCGCGTCGCCAGAATTTCCCCCAGCGCGCTGGGCTGATCCGGGGCCAGATGCACGATGACGACATAGGCGAGGCCAAGATCGTCCTCGATCCTGGAAAAGAAACTCTGAAGCGCGGCGACGCTTCCCGCCGAGCCCCCGAGCGCGCATACCGGGGTATGGAAAGCGTGATCGGCGGGATCGGTCAAAACGGCGCTCCTGGGGCGATGGCGGGGCGAAATGTCGAACTGGCTTTCACCCCCAATATAAGTACTTCGCCGAAAAAGGGAAAATTCAACTGGGTAGCACAAGGACCTTCCCTTCGGGCCGGTCGTCCGAGACCTGGGGCGACCCCAAGGGGCGCATTTAGCTCCAATCTAAAGTTTGGACTGCAGCACGTTCTCGGGCGTCGGATCGGGGAGATAACACAATGGCTATTCTGGTTTTTCCGCCGTCCCCGTTACGGCCCGCACAATTCCATGATTTTTACGATTTGTTCTAGTGACAGGCAGAAGTCCGGCGTGTCCGTGATCAGCGCCGTCAGAGGCATCGACGGATCGAGGGCTTCCTCCGGCGTCTGGACGATGGTTCGCCCGCCGTGGGCTTTGATGGATTTCAGGCCCTCGGCGCCATCCTTGTCGCCCCCGCTGAGAACCACGCCGATGACCCGCTCCCCATAAGCCTCGGCGGCGGAGATGAACAGCGGATCGGCGGCCGGCCTGGTGTAGTGGACCTTGGGTCCGGGGTGCAGATGAACCCGCCCGGGCTCGATAACCATGTGACGATCCGGCGGAGCTACATAGACGTGATTTGGCGAGATGGCTTCGCCGTCTTCGGCGAAAGACACTTCGAGCCCGCTCGACCGGGAAAGGATGGTCGCCAGATCGCTGGGGTGTTTCCGATGTGAAGGACGATGAATACGGAGGCTCCGCAGTCGCGAGAAATAGCCGCGACGAGGCTTTTCAGCGGATCGAAGCCGCCCGACGAAGCTGCAATGACGATGATGGGGCCCATCAGGGATCAACCAGCATGGCCCCCGGAAGTTCCGGACAGGACACGCCCAAGCCTGCGACAATCCGAGGCTGGTCGATCAGGCCCCATCACGGCCACGAGCGAAGCGGAAGGCGATCCTCAACCCCCAACACCCAGGATCGCCGCGTCGCGGGTCTCCTCGCGAGGACGACGCGATGCCGTTCATTCGCGCGGGAGCGCCTTCAGTTTCGCTTCAGATGGTCCGGCAACTGCGGCTCGCGATCGATGAGATCCGCGAAATGCCTCTCGAAGCCCTGCCCGCCCATGGCGGCGCCGAGGCCCGCAAGCGCCGAGCTTATCAGCGCCGCCTCATGATCGTCGAGCACCCGGACGGCGCTGCCCAGATGCACGAGCACATGCGCACCGGGCGGCTGCGGGCCGACCAGCAGCGTCGAAACCCTCAGCCTCTCTCCCTCGCTCTCGCACAGGGCCGAAAACTCGTCGCTCTCGAGCACCTTCATCGGGACGCCGATGCACATTTATTGGATGACCCCCAAATAGCAAAGGCGTCTAGCTCAGGCAGACGGCGCTCTTAACCCTCCCCTAGAGGGGGAGGGTCGCCGCGAAGCGGCGGGGTGGGGTGGCTTTCTGTTGCAATTGCTGCATTTATCCCCCACCCGTCGCGCTACGCGCTACGCCCTCCCCGCAAGGGGGAGGGATGGGGAGCACCACGTTCCCAGGTTCTTCCCTTCATAGCGCCCTACGCCCGTTTCATCAGCCTCTTCGTTCGATAGCGGCGTCGCTGTCCAGGCTGCGTTCATATCCCAGCCGATCGATGTCGTGGCGGAGCAGCCCCTCCCGCGGCGAGAGAGGCTGGACCCTCGGCGCACAGGCGAAACCCCACTCGTTCAGCAAACCGCTCGCCGCCTCGACCGCGAGGTCGATGGCGCCGCGCACCGGCGCCGTCAACGGACCGCCCCAGTTTTCGAGGTCGAGCGGCTGGCAGCCGATCAGCGCCAGACGCTGCGGATAATCGCCAAGCAGATCGGCGGCGCTCAGCACTTCCTGGAAGCCCGTCTGATGCAGGCTCATTTTCTTCGAGCCGGTAAATTTGGGAACTTCCTCGTCACGCACGATTTTCAGCGTGCCCGGCGTCAGGCCGTAGTCGATGGCGTCGAAAACGATGAGGTCGTCCGCCTCGCGCACGAACTGCACGAGATAGAGCCCCTGCGTGCCTCCGTCGAGCACCGTGACATCGCCCGTTACGTCGTAGCGGCGGTGGAACTCCTCCACCGCACGCACGCCGAAGCCTTCGTCGCCCCAGAGAATATTGCCGATCCCGAGGATGAGCGAGCGACGCGCCACTAGTCAGTTCCCGCCTTTGAAGTGGCGTTCGCCAGAGATCATCGAGGAGATGATGCTCTGGCGCGACATGATGTCCTCGCGCACCGCAGCGTAGATATGGACGATCACGAAAGTGACGATCACCCACATTCCGAGGTGGTGCCAGGTGTGGACGTCCTGCGAATTCGGCCAGATCGAGAACACCCAGCCGAACAATTTGTACTGCCAGCTGTCGCGGCCCTCGCCCTCGGAATACAGGGCGAAGCCCGTCACGATCATGAACAGGCCGGCGACGGTGAACATGGAGAACATCGCAGTCTGGGCCAGCGGATTGTGGCCGACATATTTCAGCGGCTGTTTTTCCAGGAAGGCGTACCACCGGATTTCATGGGCCAGTTCGCTCCAGAACGATGCGCGCCAAACGGGCACGAAGAAGATTTGCTTGGCGTGTTCGTTTCCGACAAAAGCCCAGTAGAGGCGCAGCAAAAAGCCGACCGCCATGATCTGGCCTGCGCTGAAATGAGCGAAGCGGATGTAGCCCATTATGAAATGCTGGGAAGCTTCGCCCGTCACCGTCGGCGGGGGCGAAGCAATCAGATAGCCGGTCACCGCGAGCACGACGATAGCCAGGGCGTTGATCCAATGCCACAGGCGCACGGGCGCTTCATAGACATAGACGGTCGGACGAGCGATGGTCTTCTCGCCATGCGGATCGGCGACCTCGACAATGCGTGAAATGTCGGTCATGACGCCCTCCCTCCCCTAGCGCACCTGCACTCGCGTCATTTCCTGTCCATCCTCGCTCATGACATGGGTCGAGCAGGCGAGACAGGGATCGAACGAATGCAGGGTCCGCAGGATTTCGAGCGGCTGGGCGGGATCGACCATCGGCGTATCCATCAGCGAAGCCTCGAAGGCGCCGATGTTGCCGGCCGGATCGCGCGGCGAGCCGTTCCAGGTCGTCGGCACGACGCACTGGTAATTGTCGATCTTGCCGTCCTTGATCTTGATCCAGTGGGCCAGCGCGCCGCGAGGCGCCTCGGTGAAGCCGACGCCCTTGGTCTCCTTGGGCCAGTGCTGCGGCTCCCATTTGTCGACATTCGCGGTCGACAGGTCGCCGGCCTTGATGTTGGCCATCAGCTTTTCGAAGAAATGGCGCTCCTGATAGGCGGCCCATTGCGCCTCGAGCGCGCGGGCGGCGGTGCGGCCGAGGGTCGAGAACAGCGCCGACACCGGCAAGCCGAGGTCGTGCAGAACCTTTTCGACCGGCTCCTTGAACTCCGGCTTGCCCTGCGCATAGCCGATGACCCAGCGGGCGAGCGGGCCGACTTCCATCGCATGGCCGCGCCAGCGCGGCGCCTTGATCCAGGAATATTTGCCGCTTTCGTCGAGCTCGACGATGTTGGTCTTGGTGCCTTTGGCGTTGGGCCCCAGCTCGAAATGCGGATCGGTGACGCCGTCCCAGGGATGCAGCCCCTTGGTCTCGTCGCCGTATTTGTACCAGGAGTGGGTGACGAATTCCTGGATCTCGTGAGAATCGCGGTGATCGACGGGATGAACCTCGCTGAGGTTTCCGTTGATGATGGCTCCGCGCGGCAGAAGCAGGCTCTTGTCGCTATAGTCGTTGGCGCGCTCGGGCACGTCGCCATAGGACAGCACCGATTTGCCGGAAAGGCCGCCGCCGTAGAGCCAGTCCTTGTAGAAGGACCCTATCGCCATCACGTCGGGAATATAGACCTTGTCTATGAACTCGATGGTCTGGTCGATGATGCTCTTGACCAGATTGAGCCGCTCGATGTTGATCGCGCCGACCGCGCCGGTCCCGTCGATGTTGATCGCGCAGGGCACGCCGCCGACCAGCCAGTTGGGATGGGGATTCTTGCCGCCGAAGATCGTGTGGATCTTCACGATCTCCTTCTGGAAGTCGAGCGCCTCCAGATAATGCGCGACCGCCATCAGATTGGCTTCCGGCGGCAGTCTATAGGCCTTGCTGCCCCAATAGCCGTTCTTGAAGGGACCGAGCTGGCCCGATTCGACGAATTTCTTCAGGCGGGTCTGCAGGTCCTTGAAATAGCCGGGCGACGACAGCGGCCAGCTGGAAATGGACTGCGCCAGCGCCGAGGTCTCCTTGGGATCGGCGGAAAGCGCCGAGACCACATCCACCCAGTCCAGCGCGTGCAGATGATAGAAATGCACGAGATGGTCGTGCGTCTGCAGCGTGAGCTGCATGATGTTGCGGATGGAGTTGGCGTTGTCCGGGATCGTGATGCCCAGCGCGTCTTCCACTGCGCGCACCGAAGTGAGCGCATGCGTGCCGGTGCAGACGCCGCATATCCGTTCCGTGAAGGCCCAGGCGTCGCGCGGGTCGCGATTCTTGAGGATGACTTCGATGCCACGCCACATGGTCCCGGTCGAAACCGCGTTGCGGATGACATTGTCGGAATCGACGTTCACCTCGACGCGCAAGTGACCTTCGATGCGCGTTACGGGGTCCACCACGATGCGCTTGCCGCTGTTGTCGAGCTTGAAGCCGTTGGGCGTCTGGACGCCCGCGCCGGCGGCCGGAGCCGCTTGATCCTGTGAAGTGCTCTGCTGCGTCATTTTCATTGTCCTGAATGGGCGGCGTCAGGCCGAGCGATTGTCAGTGATCCTGGTCTTTCGACATGATGCGCTTGACTGCGGTCGCTGCGGCATGGGCCGCGACCGCGACGCCGACGGCGCCCGCGGCGGCCATGCCGATTTCGTCTGCGGTCTTCTCGACGCCGAACTGATGGATATTGGTCAGCCGCTCATAGAACGGCCCCTTGTCCCAGAAGCCCTCTTCCGAACAACCGATGCAGCCATGACCCGACTGGATCGGGAATGATACGCCGCCGTTCCAGCGAACAGTGGAGCAGGCGTTATAGGTGGTCGGGCCCTTGCAGCCCATTTTGTAGAGGCAATGGCCCTTGCGCGCGCTCTCGTCGTCCCATTGCTCGACGAACTGGCCGGCGTCGAAATGCGGGCGGCGATAGCATTTGTCGTGTATGCGCTGGGAGTAGAACATCTTCGGCCGGCCCTGCCGGTCGAGTTCCGGCAAGCGGCCGAAAGTGGTGATATAGGTGACGACGCCGGTCATGACCTCGGCGATCGGGGGGCAGCCCGGCACCTTGATGATCGGCTTGTCGTAAATCACCTTGTCGATCGGCGTGGCCCGGGTCGGATTGGGCTTGGCCGCCTGCACGCAGCCCCAGGACGCGCAAGCGCCCCAGGCGATGACGGCCATGGCGTCCTCGGCCATCCATTTGAGCTTTTCGACGAAGGGCCTGCCGCCGTCGATGCAGAACATGCCGTCTTCGTTGAGCGGCGGATTGCCCTCGACCGCGAGAATGTATTTGCCCTTATATTTCTGCTTGGTCTCTTCCAGGATGGCTTCGGCCTGATGCCCGGCCGCCGCCATGATGGTGTCGTCGTAATCGAGCGAGATCATCGACAGCACGACGTCTTTGACCAGCGGATGCGCCGAGCGGATGAAGCTTTCCGAGCAGCAGGTGCATTCCAGCCCATGCATCCAGATGACCGGCGTGCGCTCATTGGTCTCCAGCGCATTTGCAATTCGGGCGGCGCCCGTGGAGCCGAGACCCAGACTGGCGGCCGTGAGGCTGCAGAATTTCGTAAAGCTCCGACGCGTCACGCCCTGACGGCGAATGACGTCGTAAAAGGTTTCGACAGCGGCCATTACCCGCTCCTCCTGATGGCTTCCCCAACGGCGGGCCGCGGTCTGCGCCGCGCGCCTCATATCGTTGAGGCTCGAATAGCAAGGCTTGGGCCAGCTCAGCCGATTCTAAGAAAAGCCAAGGAAAATTAACTTGTTTCGCCAGCGCCGCGCGGCTGCGGCCGGCTCCGGCCCGGCTAGGTCGTTTTCAGGCCGTGGAAATAGCGTTGCCACACCGACCGGTTTCAATGAGCCGTACAGACCATGCAGGGATCGAAAGACCTCACGATATGCTGGACAGAGGCGGCGCGGGCGCCGAACCCCTGGAGCGGGGCGCCCTCGAGAGCCTGCTCCAGGGGCCCGGGAACCCCCTGCTCATCCCGGGGCGAGAAATTCCAGCCCGTGGGCGCGATGATCTGATAGCGGCGGATCTTGCTCCGGGAAACGCTCATCCAGTGGCCGAGCGATCCGCGCGCCGCTTCGATGAGCCCCACGCCCTGCCCTTCGTCGCGCAGCGGAGCCGAGGCGCAAAAGGGCTGATCGAGGGACAGGGACCTCGCCCATTCCTCCGCCGCGCGCGTCACGATCGCAATCTCCATCGAACGGGCGACTATGCGCGCGGCGACATTGGAGCCCTGCGACCGCGCCAGCAGGACGCGCGTCAAGGCGTGTCCGTGGACGGCGAGGCGGGCGATCGCCCCGACCTCGGCCGGACGCCCCCCGAGGCGCGGCGCCTTGGCGAAGGAATAGGCCTCCGCCTTCGCGATATCGGGCTCCGTTCTCGCGAGCATGGGATCCTCGGGGCCCTCACGCATGAAAGCGTGCGAAACATCTTCGCGGATCGCGGCGGGATCAAACGGCTCGGGCGACCCCGAGACGGGATCGAACAGGCCTGCGCCAAGCAGAGAACCCTGCGCCCCGCGATAGGCGCCATAGCTCATCAGCACATTGGCGGCGCGCCCCAGATTCTCGAGATCGAGAGCGCGCGCAATGCGCCAGAAAGCGGCGAAATCGCCGCCCGCCCCAGGCCCTTCGGCGTAGCTGTCCAGATCCTCGACCGTTCCCATTTCCAAAACCGATTCGAGGGGCGCCGCGAAGAAGACTTCCTCCAGAAAGCGGCGAAAGTCGCGCAGTATGGCTATGAGCCGGATCTTCTGGCCGAGATCGACGCTGCATGTGGTTCCGCCCGGCTGAAAGGCCAGACTATGGGGCCATTTGCCGGCGAGCAGGCCCATGATTTCGAGGAGACGCCGACGCGCCGGCAGAACTTCGTTTGCGGCCGAACCTTCTACCGCCTTGAAGCGGCGCTCCGCCGCCCCATGCCAACCCGCCGGCGCATATTGTGCGCGAGCGAAGTCCGGCATGAAGAAAATATAGAAATGCGTCAGATGATCGGCGAGGTTCTCGGCGGCATGGGCTAGATTGGCCGCGACCACGCCATTATGCGCGGGCTCCGCCTGATGCAGCGCGCGCAGCGCCGCCGCTGCGGCCATCGATTGCGACACCGAACAGATGCCGCATATGCGAGGCGCGACGGCGAGCGCGTCCATGGCGGGGCGGCCCGGCAGGATCTGTTCGAATCCGCGATAAAGCGTCGTTGCAACCCTGGCCGCGACAACGGCGTCGTCCTGGATGTCGAGCGACAATTCGAGATCGCCCTCGACGCGGTTGAACGGGCCGACGAGAAGACGGCTCATTCTACCGGCTTTCTTTCAGAGCGCGGCATTGCGACGATGTGATCGGCCGTCGCATTTTCGCGCACGCGCGGCGGGGTGGCCGATTTAGACAGCGCCGCCAGAACCATGAACCACGCTTTCGGCATGTCGGCGGGAAGCCCGACCGGAACGCCGCCGATCTTGGGCGTATTGTGGAAATCGCGAATATCCTCGAAATTGGGCGAGGTGCAGGCGATGCAGGCGTAGCCGCCCCTGGTGCAGGAGCCGGAACCGCTCCAGCCGCGCTGGTTGCAGTCGCCCGCCGCCTGCGTCGCCTTGCAGCCCAGATGCTCCATCAGGCAGCCGCGCTGGGAAGGTTCTTCGGCGCTGGCCTTGAATTCATAAAATTCGTTGCGGCTGCAGCCATGATGCGCGAGGTGGCCGAAAATGAATTTCGGCCTCCCCAGCGCATCGAGATCGTCGGCCGCGAGCGCCCCGAGCGCGAGCGCCGAGAGCGTCTCCATTATCCAGCCCGAGTGAGGCGCGCAGCCGGCGATGTTGACGACCGGCAGACCGAGGCGCGAACGATAATCCGCGCCGAGAGCGCCCCCCGCGTCGCTTTCACGAAACTGCAGGCCCGCCGCGTCGGTGGGATCGGGATCGGCGGCGGCCATGCCTCCGAAGGCGGCGCAGGAACCGATCGCGACGCAGTAATCCGCCCTGGCGGCGAGGCTCTGCGTCCAGTCGAGCATCGAGCGGCCGGTCCCCGCGAGGCGGTTGAAAAGCCCCGTCCCGTCCGGCCCGCGCAGCACCGCGCCCTCGATGCACAGCGCGTGAAGCGGCGTCTCTCCGCTTTCGATCCGCTCCAGCGCGAGCCGCGCCTCTTCGCCGGTCTCTTCGCTGACGCTCGGATGCCAAAGCAGCCGGAAACCGGCGGATTCGAGTTCGCGGAACCAGCCCTTTTCGCCATATTCCAGGGTCGACATGGTGCAACCGCCGCAACTGCCGGCCTGGAGCCAGAGGATGTTGAAAGGGTTCGGGCTCATATCCGCTCCTGGGCTCCGCCCGGCGTGCGGGCGCCGTCGATCGGCAGGCGCACCGTGAGCACGGCTCCGCCGCCGGCGCGATTGGCGGCGACGATGGACCCGCCGTGTTCCTTTATGATCGAATAGCTGACCCAGAGCCCGAGTCCCGTTCCCTCGCCTACGCTTTTCGTCGTGAAAAAGGGCTCGAAAATCTTGTCTGCGACGCCTTCGGCGAAGCCGTGCCCGTTGTCTTCCACGACGATCTCCGCCTCGCCGCCCAAATTCCGGATCGCGACGCGTATCCTCGGCTCGGCGACGCTCTCGGCGGCGTCGAACGCATTGACGATCAGATTGACCAGAACCTGATGCATCTGCCCTTCATGCGCTTCGGCGACGACGCCGGGCTCGCAATCGAACAGGATATCGGCGCGCCTGTGCTTGCTGCGCGAGGCCCAGTTCGCCGCCGTGCGGGCCATGCGCTCGAGATCGATCCGCTGGATCTCGGCCGGGCGGCTGAACGAGAGGCGCCGCAGGTTTCTGACGATCTCGCTGATGCGGACCGCCCCCTCCATCATTCCTTCCGTCAGCGATGGCAGATCGGCCAGAATGGCGTCGATCCGGTGCGCCCGCCAAGCCTCGCTTTGGCGGGTTTTCTCTCCGGTCTGCGCAAAATAATCCGAAAGCGAACGCCGGTATTTCTCCAGCGCATGCACATTGCCGTAAATGAAGCTGATCGGGTTGTTCAGCTCATGGGCGACGCCGGCGACGAGACGCCCTATGCTCGCCATCTTCTCCTGTTCGATGAGGGTGCGCTGGGCCTGCTGCAATTCGATGTGCGCATTGTGCAGCGCTTCATATGCGCGCCTCAGTTCGCCTATCGGCCGGCCGGTCAGCACCGCTCCGACCCGGCGGCCGGCATGGTCGAAACGGGCCGAGCAATTCACCGCCATCAGTCTGGCCACGCCGTCGACGCAAAGAAAGCGCAGCTCGCATTCGGTCACGTTTCCTTCGCCGCCGTGGGCGATCCTGCGCAAAACGGAGCGGTCCTCGGCAAGGATGTAATCCGCCAGCGACGCCCCGCGCAGACTGTCTTCGTCGAGGCCGATCAAACGCTGGAACGCGGGGTTGACCTGGACGATCAGGCCTTTTTCATCGGAAACCACCAGAATGTCCGAGACGCAGGCGATCACGCTGGAAATGAACTGCTGCGCTTCTTCGAGCTCGGCGTTCTTGGATTCGAGGTCGGCTTCGTAACGAATGAGATCGGAATAGACTTCGTCGACCTTGCGAACGACCTCCGGCCATATGTTCTCGGTCTGCGCGTCGTCGGGGAGCCCGAGGCTCCCGGAAAGAAGCTCGAGCATATTGCCGGGTCTCGAACTCCTATTCGTCATCATCGCGTAGATCCCGCTCGATCTTGTAGCGCTCGATCTTGTTGCGCAGCCCGACGCGGGACAGCCCCAACTCCTCTGCGGCGCGGCTGATGTTGCCCTCGAACCGTCGCAACGCGTCTTCGATCATCTCGCGCTCCAGCGCCTCCACCCGCGCCTTCAGCGTGTTTCCTGCGGTGACGTTCTGGACCGGGCGCCGGGGCGCCAGGACGCGAGCGGACAGCAGCCTCGCCGGCAAAGGCTCGTCGGTGTCGGAAAGCGCCACCATGCGCTGGATTTCATTGTGCAGTTCCCGCACGTTTCCCGGCCAGTCATATTTGAGCAGCCCGTCGATCGCCTCCCGTGAAAAACCTTTGATATTGCGCCTGAAGTTGCGGTTGACCTCGACAAGAATGCAGTTCGCGATCAATTCTATGTCGCGCGGCCGCTCGCACAGCGGCGGCAGATGAATGGGAAAGGCGGCGACGCGGTAATAGAGATCGCCGCGGAAACGCCCTGCGGCGACTTCCTCCTCCAGGCTGCGGTTGGTTGCGGCGATCAGGCGAACATTGACTTTCCGCGATCTGAGGGCGCCGAGCGGGCGGATCTCGCCCTCCTGCAGCACGCGCAGCAGGCGCACCTGGAAGGCGGCCGAAGTCTCGCCGATCTCGTCGAGAAAGATCGAGCCTCCGTTGGCGAGTTCGAAGAGGCCGATGCGATCCTGATAGGCGCCGGTGTAAGCGCCCTTCTTGCAGCCGAACAGCTCGCTTTCGAGCAGTTCGTCCGGCAGCGCCCCGCAGTTCTGCACCACGAAAGGCCTGCCCGCGCGCTCCGAACCATAATGTATCGCGCGCGCCAGAAGCTCTTTGCCGGTGCCGGAGGCGCCGGTGATAAGCACCGAAATGTCATATTCCGTCGCCCTGCGCGCCAGCGCGACGACAGAGGCGACGGGACTGTCGGGACGGTGGATGATGCGGCCGAATTCGAAGAGCCGCTGCTCCTTGCGCCGGCGCGTCTCGATTTTCTCGGCGAGCACCTCGGAGGCGGGCTTGTTTTCCGCTCCTGCGCCCCCGACCTCTTTTTGATAGCGGTAGAGCTGCGCCGCCGCGCGCACGCTCGAAATCAGCTTTTCCGGCTGCCAGGGCTTGGTGATGTATTGATATATGCCGGCTTCGTTGACGCCGGCGATGATATCCTCCGAATCCGCATAGCCGGAGATGATCATGCGGATGGAATCGGGCCAGGTCATGCGCGCGCGCTTCAGAAAATCGACGCCGCTCTCGCCGGCCATTCTGTGATCGCACAGGATGACCTGGACCAGTTCGCCCTGGAGCACGCCTTCGGCCTCTTTGGCGCTGGCGACGCAGATGACGTCGAATTCGTCGCACAGCACGCGCTGCAAGGTCTCGCGCGAGCGAAGCTCGTCGTCTATGACGAGAACGGTCGCGGAAACGCTCACGACGTCATCGGACCGAAAAGCGTTCGCTTCGCTGCGCATGGCTTCAGCAAATCCTCGGGAGTTGCTCTCCCGAAAGCCAATCGACGATGCGCCCGCCGCCAAAGCCGGTTTTCATCTCGACGAAATTGTTTTCATCCTCGACCACATGCCCGATCATCGACGCGTTTTTTCCCAGAGGATGGGCGCGCATGGCCGCGAGCAGCGTTTCCGCGGCCTGCGCTTCGCAGATTGCGACCAGCTTGCCCTCATTGGCGACATAGAGCGGATCGAGCCCCAGAAATTCGCAGGCCGCAGCGACCTGAGGCTTTACCGGAATGAGAGCCTCCTCGATCGCAAAGCCGACATCCGACTGAAGCGCGATCTCGTTGAGCGCGGCGGCGAGACCGCCCCGCGTCGGATCGCGCATGACCCTCAAGGAGCCTCCCGCCGCGGCGATCATATCGGCGACGAGGCCGTGCAGCGGCGCGGAGTCGGAAAGGATCTCCACGTCGAACTGAAGATTCTCCCGGCGCGACATGATGGCGACGCCGTGATCGCCCATGGAGCCAGAGACCAGCACCGCGTCGCCCGGCCGTGCCTTGTCGCTCGAAAGCGAAATTTCTTCGGGGAGCACGCCTACTCCCGCAGTGGAAATGAAAACCCCGTCGGCCTTGCCGCGCTCGACCACTTTGGTGTCGCCGGTGACGATGGGAACGCCAGCGGCGCGCGAGGCTTCGCCCATGCTTTGCGCGATGCGCTCGAGGTCCGCAAAGGGAAAGCCTTCCTCGATGATGAAGCTCGCGGAAAGATATTTGGGCGTCGCGCCGCCCATCGCAATGTCGTTGATGGTGCCGTGGACGGATAGAGAACCGATGTCCCCTCCCGGGAAAAACAGCGGCGAAACCACATAGCCGTCCGTGGTCATCACGAGCCGGCCCGGCAA
Organism: Methylocystis heyeri; assembly: GCF_004802635.2. Classification (NCBI taxonomy): domain Bacteria; kingdom Pseudomonadati; phylum Pseudomonadota; class Alphaproteobacteria; order Hyphomicrobiales; family Methylocystaceae; genus Methylocystis; species Methylocystis heyeri. The sequence goes on along the minus strand of NZ_CP046052.1, from coordinate 211,416 downwards.
TGCGTCGAGCGAAGCCTGATCGTTGTTGCTGCGCAGCCAGTCGTTGTCGAAGGCGGCGTGAAAAATATCATTGATGAGCTGGGCCATGGCGCGCCCGCCCGAGCCGTGGGAAAGCTCCACTCTTCCGTTTTTGATATCGAGCTTTCGGCGAATGGGTTTTGCGCGATTCACTGTAATACGCCCTCTTTTTGAGTCCGCGCGCGGTCCCTGAACCGCCCATAGGCGTAATGCGCAGCGCAAGAGCCTTCCGACGACACCATGCAGGACCCCATCGGCGTTTCTGGCGTGCAGAGAGTTCCGAACAGCTTGCAGTCCATGGGACGCTTGGCGCCGCGCAGAATGGCGCCGCACTCACAGGCGGGGTTGTCGGCCGCCGCTTTGGTCTCTATTTCGAAGCGCCGCTCGGCGTCGAAAGCGGCGAAGGCGTCCCTCAGCCGCAAGGCGCTTTTTGCTACCGCGCCGAGGCCGCGCCACTCGAAACTGTCGCGCAGTTCGAAAACCTCGGCGATCGCTTCCAGCGCTCTTGCGTTGCCTTGCGGCACGACCGCGCGGGCGTATTGGTTTTCGATTTCGCAGCGGTTCTGATTGAGCTGGTGCACCAGCATCAGGATCGACTGCATCACATCGAGCGGCTCGAAGCCCGAGATCACCACCGGCTTATGATATTCCGTCGCCACGAACTCATAGGGCCTGGAGCCGATCACCGTGCTCACATGCGCAGGCCCCACAATCCCGTCGAGCGGCGGAACGCCCTCTTCTTCTCCCGCCAGAATGGCGCGCATGGCGACAGGCGTCAGCACGTGATTGCAGAAGACGCTGAAATTGGCGCAGCCCTCGGCTTTCGCCTGCCTGACGGCGAGAGCGGTGGGCGGCGTAGTGGTTTCGAAGCCGATGGCGAAGAACACCACCTCCCGCCGGGGCTCGCTGCGGGCGATGCGCAGCGCGTCCAGCGTCGAATAGACCATGCGAATGTCGGCGCCGGCGGCTCTCGCCTTGAGCAGGCTGGCCCCGTTGGAGGCCGGCACGCGCATCAGGTCGGCGTAGGTGCAGAGCGTCACGTCAGGCCTCGCGGCAAGCCTGATGGCGTCGTCGATGCGGCCCACGGGGAGAACGCAAACGGGGCATCCTGGACCGTGGATCATCCTCACATTGGCCGGGAGCATGTCCTCGACCCCATAACGGGAAATGGCGTGGGTGTGACCGCCGCAAAACTCCATGAAACGGTATGTCCTGCCCGCTTCCGCCTCGGCCGCGATCGCGGCGGCGAGCCCCTTTGCGAGGGCCGGATCGCGGTATTCGTCCACATATTTCATGAGGCGTTCCCTACCAGTGCGGCCTCGCGCAACAGGGACAGCGTCAGCTCCGCTTCTTCCGGGTCGATCCTGGAAAGAGCGTAGCCGACGTGAACCACCACGAAATCGCCCAGGCTCAAATCTTCGACCAGCGCAACATTGATCACTTTCGATACGCCGTCCATATCGATGCGGGCCATATCGTCTCCGAGAAGCTCGGTCACCTTTGCAGGGATCGCTAGACACATAAGGCAAGTTCCTCGGCTGTGCGTGATTGAACGAAGCTGCGCGCGACAACGGCCTGACCGAAGGAAATTCCGCCGTCGTTGGGAGGCAGCCGGCGCGCCAGCAAAACCCGCAAACCCGCAGCCTGCAGCCGCCGGGTCAACCCTTCGGCGAGAATTCGGTTCATCAGGCAACCGCCGCCGAGCGCCACAATATCGAGCCTTTGCGCCTCGGCCGCCCGCAGGATGAAGGCGGCGCAGCCTTCGACGATGGTCCCGTGGAAAAGCTCGCTCCCTTCCTGCGGCGTAAACTTCCGATCGGCGAGCGCGGCGAGAAGCGGTCCGAAATCGAGTTCGACCTCGGTCATTTCAAATCCGCCTTCCATCGCGCAGGGGACGGCGGCCAACGCCTCCATCTCCATTGCGGCCTGGGCCTCGTAACGCTGACCGGATGAAAAGCCGAGCAGCGCCGCAGCGGCGTCGAAAAGCCGCCCCATGCTGCTGGTGACCGGCGGCGCGTAGCCTTTCTCGATAAGGCCCTTCATCTCGATTGCGCGCGGCTCCCCGGCGAAAAGCCGCTCCGCCGCGTCCAGCCGGCCGAGCTTCGCCAGGGCCCCGACGCCCATGCGCCAGGGCTCGCGCGCGGCATGGTCGCCGCCCGGCGCCGGCAGAGGCGAGAGGCCGCCGAGACGCCGCCATGTTGCGCCCTCAAAGCGCATCAGTTCGCCTCCCCACGATTGGCCCGCATCCCCGAAACCATGCCCGTCGAGCGCGAGGCCGAGCGCCGGCCCCTCGATGCGGTGTTCCGCCAGCACGCCGGCGAGATGGGCGCAGTGGTGCTGCACGCGAATGAGCGGCGCGCCCTGCCCTTCCGCCCAGCGGGTCGAATAATAATCGGGATGAAGGTCGCAGGCCACATATTCGGGCGCAACGTCCAGCAGATCGAGCAGTTTTGCCGCTGTTTCGCGGTAAAAGCGGGTCGTCGCGGCGCCCGAGAGATCGCCGATATGCTGCGATACGAAAGCCTCGCGCCCGCGCGTGACGGTCAGGGTCGCCTTGAGATGCGCGCCGGCGGCGATGACGCAAGGTCCGTCCGAGGCGAGCTCGATCGGCTCGGGCGCGAAGCCCCTGGCGCGGCGCAGGAACGCAGGCGCGCCGCCGACCAAGCTCAAAACCGAGTCGTCGACCCGTGTCACGATCTCTCGGTCATGGGTGACGATCAGGTCGGCGATGGAGGCGAGCTGCGCCTGCGCTTCGTCGTTGTCCTTCACCAAGGGATCGCCGCCGAGATTCGCGCTCGTCGCCACCAGGATCAGCTCCTGCGGACTGTCCCTCCAGGCCTGGTCCTTCGGCGCTCCCGCCGCCTCGTGAAAAATCAGATGATGCAGAGGCGTGTAAGGGAGCATGACGCCGATGCGCCCAAGCCCCGGCGCGACCGCACGAGGCAGCGCGCCCGCGCTTTCCATCAGCACGATCGGGCGCGTCACGCTCTGGAGCAGGTCGAGCTCCTGCGGCGCAGCGCGCGCTGCCTTCCCGACAGAAGCCGGATTGGCGACCATGACGGCGAACGGTTTGGCGTCGCGTTGCTTGCGCCGACGCAATTCCTCCACCGCGCCGGCGTTGCGCGCGTCGCACATCAGATGGAAACCGCCGACGCCCTTCACCGCAACGATCAAGCCCGAGATCAAGGCTGCGGCGATTTCTTTCGGCGCATGCGAGAGCCGCGGGCCACAGGTCGGGCAGGCGATTGGCTCGGCGTGAAAGCGCCGATTGCGCGGGTCGCGATAATCGCGCGCGCACTCCGGGCACATCGCGAAGGGGGCCATGGAAGTCTGCGCGCGATCATAAGGCAGGCGCCGGCTCAGGGCGTAGCGCGGCCCGCAATGGGTGCAGGTGACGAAAGGATACAGGTAAAACCGACTGGCGGGATCGAACAGCTCGTCGAGGCAACTTCGGCAGACGGCCGCGTCTGGCGTAATCCGGGTTTGGCTCTTTCCGGCGACAGATTCGAGAATGAGAAAACCGAAATCCTCGCCGAGCGGCAATTCCTCGACCTCGATCGCGTCTATCCGCGCCAGAGGCGGCGCATCGCGAGAAAGCCGTTCGAGAAAGCGCTGAACGTCGCCGCCCTGCGCTTCGAGCAGGACCCCGGACGCGTCGTTCCTGACGAAGCCGCTCAAATCCATCCGCGTAGCCAGGCCGTAGACGAAGGGCCTGAATCCCACGCCCTGCACCGCCCCGCGCACCCGCACGCGAAGCCGCTGCGACGCCTGCGAAGGGACTGCCACGACGCGGCCCATCTTCGCCTATTCCGGAACCGCTATGCGCGCCGCCCGCGTCTCGATCCAGGCGTAGAACGCCTGCAGCCCTTCTCCGGTGCGCGCCGAGACCGTCAATATCTGCAGATTGGGATTGACCCTCAGCGCAGCGGCCATGCAGGCGCCGCAGTCGAAATCGAGATGGGGCAGGAGGTCGGATTTGTTGAGCAGCATGAGGTCCGCCGCCGCGAACATGTCGGGATATTTGAGCGGCTTGTCCTCGCCCTCCGTCACCGACAGCACCACGACCTTATGCGCCTCGCCGAGGTCGAAAGCCGAGGGACACACGAGGTTGCCGACATTCTCGATGAAGACCAGCGCGTTCTTCTCCGGCGCGAGCGCATCGAGCGCATGCCCGACCATATGTGCGTCGAGGTGGCAGCCCTTGCCGGTATTGATTTGCAGGGCGCGCGCGCCGGTCGCGCGGATACGCTCCGCGTCGTTCGAGGTTTGCTGATCGCCCTCGATCACAACGATCCCATGGCCGGCCTTCAGATCCTCGATAGCCCGCACGAGCAGGCTGGTCTTTCCCGCGCCGGGGCTGGAGACGAAATTGAGCGCGAAATTGCCGTTGGTCGACAGGCGGTGACGGTTCTCCCGCGCATAGGCGTCGTTCTTGGAAAGGATGTCGCGCTCTATGCGGACGATGCGCTCCTGGCTGAGGCCGGGCGCGTGGACGCCGGCGAGCCCTGCTCCGTAATCAATCGCTTCGCCATCATGGTCGTGATGCGAATGATCGTGATCGTGCGGATGATGATGATGCGTATGGGCGTGGCCGTGATCATGGCTGTGGCCATGGTCGTGCGGCCCGTGGCCGTGGTGATGGCCATGCTCATGGGCGGCTTTCTTTTCGGCCGCGCCGGCGCTTTCGACCGTGCCGGTTCCGCATCCGCAGACAGTGCACATCAGACGACCTCCAGTTCAAGCAGGCGAAAATCGTCGCCGCGCGTCATTTGGACGTGGAACCCGTTGCAATCCGGACAGGGCCCGAAGCGTTCGCCAATGGCGACTTCCTTGCCGCAATCGAGGCACCAGCCGGCGCCGGGAACGGCGACGAGATCGAACTGCGCGCCTTCGCACATCGAACCGCGCGCGACCGCATCGAAGCAAAAGCGCAAGGACTCCGGATCGACGTGGCTGAGCGCGCCCACGGCGAGACGCACCACGGAAATCCGGCTGGCGTCGGCCTTTCGCGCCTCTTCCTCCGCGAGATCGACCAGGGCTTCCATCAGCGACATCTCATGCATGACGCGCCTCGCGAATTTGGATCGCGCATGGCGCGCAGGGGTCGAACAGGGCCGCGTGGACGCCGATGAGCCAGTGGAGTTCGCTCTGGCCGAATCTCGCGCCCGCGAGCGCGGCGGAAAAAGGGCCCGACGGGTGAAAATTCCATTCCGTGGGCGCAAGGATATCATAATTCTTTATTGCGCCATAAGAATCGAGCTCGACGCGATGGCACAGGAATCCGCGGGGAGAATCCACCATGGCGAAACCCTCGCCCGGCCCCTCGGATCTGATCGCGACGACGCCCACCCCGGAGCCGCGCCCCTCGGGCTCGTTCAAGGCCTCCAGCGCCTGGGCGATGTCGATCAGCCGAGCCTGAAGCCTTGCGGCGAGCAGATCGCCGTCACGGCGAAGCAGATCGAAACGCCGCGCAAACACGCCGGTTTCGGGAGCACGTCCGGGCAAATGAGGACGGCTGACGAATTCCGAGCCTCCCTTGCGCAAGGCGAGATGCACCCTTTCGGCGTCGCCGCCAGCCAGAAAATCCACCTCTGCGGGAAAAGGCGCCGGCTCCGCGAGGCTCGCAACGTCGCGCCAAAGGAGAGCGAACCACCCCTCGGGCGGCCTATCGGCGCACAGCGGCGCCCCGAGCGCGAGCGCCGATTGCCGGAGCGCGGCATGGATCGCGGCCTCGTCACAACTCTCTGCGCAAGCGCTTCGAGCCGCCTTCAGCGCCTCGCGCAACGGTAAGCCGCAGGCGCGGCGGTCCGCCGCGCCGGGCCAGTCCATGACGCTGGCGCGCAACAGTTCAGCGACGCGCTCGGCGTCGATCGCGCGCGCCCACCGCCGCCGTACGGCGTCGTTTATCGTCAGCGATTGCGCGGCGGCCAGGGCGGCCTCGCAGGCGATGCGCTGGGAGGCCGCGCATAATGTGAACAGCGTTTCGATCAGGCGCGGCGCGGCGCTTGCCGCAACGCCCTCGAGCAGGCGCGAAGCGCCCAATGTTTTGCGCGGCGTAATATTCGCTCGAATGCGGCCGCCGTCCAGCAGCTCCGCCTCGATGCCGATAGCGGTTCCGACCGACAGCGGCGCCGTCACGGCGACGGCCTCGCATCCCGCCGCGTCCCAAACAGCATGGCCCGACGATCGAGCCCCGAGGCTTCGGGCGTCGGGACCCGCGCTTCCTCGAACAAGGCGTCGAGAACCGCCGTCGCGGTCGCGCGGGCGGCGGCCTGATCGGCGAATTCATCCATCGGAGAGAACAGCGAACAATTATGAACCAGGCCGAATCCTTCGATATCCGCCGCAACAAAGCTCGCCGAGCCGGCGGGAAAACGCCATTGCGCCGCCTCGCCGGAGGAGACCGGGGGAAGCGCGCCCCGTCCGGCGCCGCAGATCGTCAGATTCATGAACCAGGGCGCAACCAGAACACCGCACGCATATTCGCCGAACGGCCGAAAGCCCACCGCCTCGACATCCAGCCGCGAGTTGAAAACCGGCAACTCCCTCATGCGGTCGCTTGCAGTCCGATAGTAATTCGCGAGACGTTCCCCGGCGCCGCAAACCGCACTTTCGAAATCAGACGCTTTTGTCATCGCCCAGCCTCAGGAATTTCGAGCGCGGCGCGTCGCAGCATGGGCAACGCCAATCCTCGGGCAAGGCCGAAAAGGGCGTGCCGGGCGGGATCTGCCAGACATCGTCGCCGGCAGCGGGATCATAGACCTGCCAGCATACGCCGCATTCCATTTTGGCGTCATCGGGGAGATCGGCGGGAGCGTCGAAGTTTTCGAAGCTCATTTGAAATAGGCCTCGTGGATTTCGCTCAGCCTTTCGCTGGAATCGAGGAAATCCTCGTCAGCAGCAAGGGCGACCACGGGAACGCCGCCGATTTCGAGCGTGTCGAGAATGATCTCGTCCATCGCGTTGAAATATTGGACGGACCAGACATGCCGCGTCGCCGTCGCATGAACGCGACACTTGCCGTAACCGCGAGAGACGAGATTGACCGGCCCCCCGCCGAGAGAGTCCTGGAGAAAGGACATGTCTTCGGGCGTCATGGGAAAAAGCGAGAAGTTGACGGCATGGGAAGGGTCGCCTTCGCTGAAATTTGCGACCCGTTCCCGTATCTCCGCGAGAAGCGGCATTACGTTCATCGCGCCGGCCGGCGCCTCGCCGAAGGCGACGTCATAGGCGTTGACGACCGCGGCGCGCCTCACCACCTCCGGAATAGCTGCAATTTCGAGATAATCGCCGACAAGCTTGTCGTCGCCGCCGGTGAAGCGCACCCTCCAGAGGCCCGCCATCGTCGCTTCCACGATCTGAGCCGTCACGCCGTCGGGCAGGGAGACGACGCCGCTCACCTCGCCCGCTCCGAGCGCTTGCGTCAGCAGCTCGCGTTCCTCCTCGTTGTAGTCGGTCACATCGAACAATTGGCCCGGCTGATCGGCTTTCTGGCCCGCAAGCGCGGCCGACAGCTGTGGCAGCAAGGCGCCGACCCTCGCGCAGCGCCGGATCAACTGCTCCGACTCGGCATGGGCCAGGGCGCTCGCTCCGGCCTTGCGGGCTGAAAAATCGTCCCCGACGCCGATCGGCATGAGCGTCACGGCGGCGTCTTCGCCCTCGGGCGCCACCCAAAATCCCGCTTTCATGGTTTCAGGCTCCGCGGCTGAAGGTGATTTCGGTTTGCGGTCGCCTCGCGCCGGTCAGCGCAGGCGTCGACGGGTCGAGCAGGCGTTCGATTTTTCCGATGTAATCCGCCCAGTCGTAAACCTTGGGAAACACCCCGAGAGGCTCGCGCCCCCGCATCGCCACGAGGCTGGGCGAGGCAAAGGCGAACAGCCGCGAGCGAAGCTTTTCCTCCGCCTCCGGCGCGACCAGGGCGCCGCGCAGGCTGGAGGAAAAATGCGCCAGCAGCTCGGGAAAAATCACCAGCACGTCGGCTGTCTCGGCGCGCTGGGCGCCGTCGCCGGAAAGCAACAGAAGAGCGTGCAGCCCTTCTCCCGCCGCAGCGTCGAGAAAATCGTCCAGCGAAGACTCGTCGACGACCGGCAGCGCCAGCCTTTCGGTCAACCGGCGCAAAAGCGGCGACATCCTTGGCTCCCCCAATGTCTCTTTTGTCGTTGGGCGCCCGGCAGCAAGCGGGGCGCCAAGCCATAAGACGCAGCATAATGTGCTTCGGCGCCTAGAACAGGAGAAAATTCAGACGGCCGACCGAGCCGAAGCGGGCGGCCAACTGGAAATACACTAACCACAACAGGAAACAATCTTACTACATGGCGTCGCCTCGCCTCCTGAACATAACCCCACCCGCAAATCTTATAAGCACACATATAGATTAGCAGCTATGATTTCGCTGGCACTGTCAGAGAAAATAAATAACTCCTACTGCAAAGCGAAACACTAAATAATCTCCGACACTTACTATGCATTGTAATCGTGTTGTTTTTTAACACCTTGGAGATAACAAGATAACATGATAGCAGCTTATTTGCCTGCATTTCTAATAGACCCAGCGTTATCGTTGGGAATAACAGAGGGAGTTAGAAATGAATCAGAGGCATATCACGAAAGCCATGCTGGCAATTCTCCCGCTCGCGTTTTCCTCCACCCTGGCAAGCGCCGAGGTAGCGCCAAACACTTTGCCGGGGTCGAAGGAACTCGCTGCGCTACTGCAAAACGTTCCAGCAGGAGGCCATTCCTACAAATATACCGGCGGGATCAGCGGCGCCCCATTCAACGTAACCCCCTCCGCCCTGTCTCCCGGCTGGTATGGGGTGCATTGCTGGAACCTTCAGAACTACTGGAATGGCACGACTTCCTACACCATCGCCTACACGGTGGAAGGACTCGTCTGGCTCTGGGCCGTGAACAGCATCCTGGCGAGTTCAATGGAGCCCGTGATGATCGACGTATGCCAGAGGGGATCGTATGCCTTCTTCCACGTGTTCGACAACTCCGGCAACTGGGACGAAATCCAGATCAAGTAAATCGTGGCGACGCTTTGAAGCCTAGAGCGTTTTCCGACCGGGCGGCATCATCCGGTCGATAAGAAATCGCTCCAGATCATAAGTTGGAGCGCATGCCTTTAGCAAAACCATGTCTACTTTCGCGACGGCGCGCTCCAGTGCGACCTTTAAAGACATGCGGCCATCCCCAGCTCGTTGTGGGACCGAGAACCTTTCTTCTGTGGTCGCATGCCATTGACACAGGCGCATATAAGCGTCCAACGGCATAGCCGTGGGCCGACATGCGGGCCTCGGCCCGCATGTTGGTGCAAGATGAACCGAATCTCCTCGGCCTACCCGCCCCGGGCCCGCTCGCCGAGCTTGGCGGTAAAGCGCTTCAGAGCCGAAGAACGGTCGTCGCGGTCGAGCGCAACATGGATCAGCGACCAGCCCGAAACATTCGAGCGCGCCTCGATCAGCGCCGCCTCCATCTCCCGCTCGGTCTCGACCTCGAAGCCCCGGCCGCCCGGGATTGCTTTCGCAAGCTCCGCGTAGCGCCAGGACGAAATGTCGTTGAAGGCCCCGTCCAGCATCGGACGCTCGGTGCCATAGCCGCCATTGTCCAGAACCACCACTATCGGATTCATGCCGAAACGCGCCGCCGTCGATATTTCTATGCCCGTCATCTGGAAGGCGCCGTCCCCGACCAGCACCAGCGGCCTGAGCTTCGGCGCCGCCGCCTTTACGCCGATCGCGGCGGGAACGGCGAAGCCGAGCGAAGCGTAATAGGCCGGAGCCAGGAAGTGGGCGCCGTCGCTGATGAAGAGATCGGAGGCTCCGAACAGGGCGTCGCCCGGATCGGCGATGACGATCATATTCTTATCGAGGAAGGCGTTGATGTGATGAAACAAGGCGGCGACCGTCATTTTCCGGTCCGCGGGAACGAAAGGGCCAGGATGCCTTGGATGATCGAAAGGCTCGAAACGGCGCTTCTCCCAGTCGTGTTTCGAAAGGGCGGCGATGAAGTCCTCCATGCGGACGTCGTCATAGGTGTGCAGGCCCACCGACACCCGATCCTTCGCCGAATAGATCGACGTCCGCCTGTTGATGCTGGCCGTGTAGACGCCCAGGTTCACGTCCGTCATCATGGCGCCGAGCAGCAGCAGGCAGTCGCTGCTCTCGACATAGCGCTGCACGCTCTCCAGGCTGAGAGCCCCGCCATAGACTCCGAGATAGGAGGGATGGCACTCCGGGAAAACCGACTTTCCCAGGATGGTGGCCGCGACCGGAATTCCGCTGCGCTCGACCAGCGCCGCAAGCGGCTGCTGCAAATGAAAGCGATGAAGCTCCTCGCCGGCGAGAATAACCGGCCGGCGGGCTTCCGACACCCGCGCGACAGCCTCTTCGACCGCAGCGTCGAGCGCTTCGCCGTCGCTCGAATCCGGCGGAAGCGGGCCCGAGGTCGCAGGCGCGATGCCGGCGAGCGCCATGTCGCGTGGCAATTCTATATACACCGGGCGGCTGTGGCGCTTCGCCAGGGCGAACATGCGGTCGATTTCATCCGCCGCGCTCAGCGGATCGTCGAGCGACGCCGTGCCGACCGTGAGCTCCCGAAAAATCCGAATCTGGGTGTCGAAATCCTTGACCTTGTGGTGCAGCAGTGGGTTGCGCAGCCGCTCGCGACGACCGGGCGCGCCGCTGATGATGATCAGAGGCGAGCGCTCGGCGTAAGCCTGCGCCGCCGCATTGGCCGCCTTCAGCCCTCCGACGCAATAAGTGACGACGCACGCCCCTATTCCGTTGATGCGCGCATAGGCGTCGGCGGCGAATCCAGCGCCCTGCTCGTCGCAGGTGTTGATGATCTGAATGGGGCTCCTTTCGAACTCGGAAAACAGGGTAAGACAATAATCGCCGGGGACGCCGAAGACATGGTTGACCCCTTCTTCCTGGAGCCGTCTTACGAGATATGCGCTGATGCTTTCCGTCATAGCAGACCTCTCCAAATTCTGACCCGCCTGAAAAACCGGCGCCGCAAGCCATTCTGCCGCGGCGGGCCGTCGATATTAAGCCGAAAACCATGCGACCGAACGCCGCCTGCAGACCAAGTAGCGGCGGCCCCTTGCGAAAGGAGATGAATTTCAGGGCGGGGGCGGACCGCCGCTCGCTCGACTCGGCGCCGCGACGCCATACTTACCTTGCTGTGGCCCCCGCCTCGCTCGCATCTCAGGCGCCCGCGAAGGCCCCGGGCGCGGCTCTCCGCAGCCAGGATCGTAAGCGCATGAACACCGCAAATCTACAGCTCGAGGGCTTCTATGTCGTCCTCGCCGCCCTGCTCGAGGCGATGTGCGAGAAGGGACTGTTCCAGCAGAGGGAGCTCGAGGCGCTTCTGGCCAGGGTCGAGTCGAAGCTGACCGAAGACTCCAACAGACCGGCCGAAATGCGGGACTCCAACATCGAAGCCATTCGTTTTCCTGTCCGGTTCCTGAGGCAGGCGCTTCGCGAGTCCTCGCAAGGGTCCGGCGTCTCTTTCGCCCATGTCGCCTTGCGCGTAGGACAGGAAAAGAAAGAACATCGCTGACGCGGCCAGCCCGGCTAAAACTCAAGAACCCCGGCGTACGATTTTGCTTCGCAGGAGAGCCCGTGCAGCGCGCTATGTTCTCTCTCTCCCGCTGCAATTGCCGCCAGTCTTGCAACTCATGCCTGATCGCGCTGCAGCAGCACTGGCCCTGAGCCGTTGGCGGCGCCTAGCTCGTCTGAAGGATTACGTAGTGGACAATCCTCAAGCGACAGGCATCCACATCCGATGCAGCTATCCAGATGGTCGCGCAATCGGGTCAGTCCGTCGATGCGAGCCTGCAAAGACTGCCGCCAATTGGCGACCATCTCGCGGACATCCGCCGCCGTCGGCTGCTTTCCAGCCGGTATCGGCTTCAGGAGGGTAGTGATTTCCGCCAAAGGAATTCCAAGGTGCTGCGCCACCCGGATAATGGCGATGCGCCGCAGAATGTCTCTCGAAAAGCGCCGCTGATTGCCGCGGCTGCGAGTCGCTGCGATGAGTCCCTTGGCCTCGTAGAAGTGCAAAGTCGAAACCGCGACGCCGCTCCGCTGCGCCACTTCTCCCACCGTCATGTGCTGGGGCGGTTTCCCATTTCTGTCCACAGCGAAATATCCCTTGACCTCAACCATGCTTGAGGTTTTATACGAGGTGTCCGCTTGCCTTTGCAAGCCCTTCGGCCAAGCACGGCCGAAGCATCTCCCGCGTCGGCAGCCGTGTTCGCATGACGGACCGGCGAGACGCTTGCTATAGGAACGGACGTAATGGAAACGAGTGAGATTATCGCCTTGGTCAGCGGCGCCAATCGCGGCATCGGGCTGGCCATTGCCGCTGGGCTCGCGCGCCACAAGGGCGTGCATGTGTTGCTCGGGTGCCGCCAACTCGACCGAGGCAAGGCAGCGAGCGCCCCCTTGCAGGCCGAGGGCTTGCGGGTCACGCCAGTGCAACTGGACACGACCGACGAAGCCAGCGTCTCCGCCCTTGCCGCCTTGATCGAGCAGGAATACGGCCGCTTGGACAGCTTGGTCAACAACGCAGGCATCGGGCTTGATTATCACCCGACGCTTTCTGTCATCGAACGGATGCAGCAGACGCTCGATGTCAACGTCGTCGGCACTCTGCGCCTCACCGAGGCGATGGCGCCGCTCCTGGCGAAATCCACCCGTCCGCGTATCGTCAATGTCTCATCTGAACTGAGTTCGTTCGGGATGCGCGCGGATCCGAACTGGGCCTATAGTGAAATAAAGTTACCCACCTATGCAGCATCCAAGGCGGCGGTAAACTCGCTGACCGTAAGCTACGCCGACCAACTGAAGGACAAAGGGTTTAAGGTCAACGCCGTTTGCCCGGGTTATACCGCAACCGAGGCGACGAATTTTTCAGGTACGCGCACGCCCGAACAGGCCGCCGTCATTGCAATCCACTTTGCGTTGCTCGATGACGAGGGCCCCAGCGGTATTTTCGTAAGCGAGGCGCAACAACTGCCCTGGTGAGGTAAGCTGAGCGCTGCGATTGGACGGGACCGCTTTGCTTCGGCAGCGAAGCAATCGGTCCGTCTGGACGAACCCGCCATGCAGCCGCCGCAACTTCCTCCTGCCCCAGACCGGCGCGCCGCTACGTATTTCAGAAGAGCTATCTCATCTCTCGAAAAGCTCAATCGCGTAGCTTGATCGCCCCCGAGGAGCAGTCGCATGATCCAGATCCGGGAACTCGACCATCTCGTGCTTCGCGTCGTGAACCTCGACGCCATGCTGAAGTTCTACTGCGATGTTCTGGGATGCGTGATTGAGCGCCGACAGGAAGCGCTCGGCCTCACCCAGCTGAGAGCGGGCCGATCGCTTCTCGACCTCGTGCCCGTCGACGGGCCGCTCGGAAGCGCCGGAGGAGCCGCGCCGGGAAAGGAAGGACGTAATCTCGATCATTTCTGCTTTCGGATCGATCCCTTCGACGAAGGCGCAATCCGCCGTCATCTCGAAGCCCATGGCGTCGACGCGGGCGACACCGCCGTTCGTTACGGCGCCGAAGGCTCGGGGCCTTCAATCTATGTCACGGATCCGGAAGGAAATGTCGTCGAACTCAAGGGCCCGCCCGTAGGCTAGCGCGCCGAGGCCTGCGTCGGGCTCGAAAAACGTCGAGGCGTCCCTGGACAAGCCCAACTTGTTGAAAAGATGGGCGCCGGCGGCCGTTTTTTGCGCTTGCGCAAGGAGGCTGTTCCCTCTAGCTACCGCTATATACTGCGGATATATGCAGAGTCGCACAGTCGTTTGTCCAGACGCGGGAAGTCCGCGTCGAGCGCCGCGATCGACTGGATCGGCGCCGGGGCGTTCGACTCCGCAGGAAACCGGCGGCTGGCGGAGGTCTCATGCGCTTCGGGATATTCTGCACTTACGAGAATCCCACGCGGAACTACAAACAGTGTTTCGACGACCAGACCCGGCTGATTCTACACGCCGAGGCTTTGGGTTTCGAAGAAGCCTGGGTTGCGGAACACCATTTCAACCCGGACGCGGCGAGCCCCTCGATCCTGGCTCTACTGGCCTATCTCGCCGGCGTCACAAGCCGCATCCGCCTCGGTTCGGCCGCCGTGCTGCTGCCTTTCCGCAATCCGATCCAGGTCGCGGAAGACGTGGCCACGATCGACGTGCTCTCGAACGGGCGCTTTGATTTCGGAGTCGCCAAGGGCGGTCCTTTCGATCTGCAGAACCGGCACTTCAACGCGAGCAAGGACGTCTCGCGGGAGCTGACGATCGAAGCGCTGGAACTCGTCAACCGCCTGCTTTACGAGGACACCGTCAGCTTCGCCGGCGCCCATTATCAGGCCGACGGGGTGACGCTGACCCCAAAGCCGTTGCAAAAGCCCATCCCGACCTGGATCGCCACCGCAACGCCAGACGCGATCGAATATGCAGCGCGGAACGGTTTCGGCATCATGGCCGCATCCCCCTTTCCGCTCGCGCGCGTGGCCCAGTCGGTCGACGCCTATCGGCAGGCCGCCCCCGGCTCCGATCCGCGGCTTGCACTGGCGCGCTTCTACTACGCGGCCCCGACGCGCCAGCAGGCGCTCGACGAGGCGGTTCCGTTCATTCAGCGTTTCGCCGAGCGCATGCGCGGCATATTCCTCGCCAACGGGCCGGGTCCGGCGGCGGCCTTCGATCCTGCCGAGATGCTCGAGCGTTCGCTGATCGGCAGTTACGACGATGTGGCCGAAAAGATCCTCGCCATTCACGAGCGCGTGAATATCGGCTCGCTGCTGCTGAAGCCGACAACCGCGAACGAGGCCAACGCGCTGCGCAGCCTCGACGACTTTGCGACCATCATCCGTCCGCGCATCGCCGAAGCCCTGTCCGCTTCCAAGCCCCTGGAGATCGCGTCTTGATTATGCGACTGCTCGCCTTTTTCATCTTCTGCCTCGCCGCGATCGCGCCCGCCCTTGCGGGCGACACCCGCGAAATCGTCGACATGATCGGGCGCCGCGTCACCATTCCGGCGAAGATCGAACGCGTCTATGGCTCGGGTCCGCCTCCGACCCTGATGCTCTACGCCCTGGCTCCTGAACTGCTGATCGGCTTGAACACGCCGATGAAGGGAGACGACAAGCGCCTCATCCGCAAGGAAGCGCGCGACCTGCCCGCGCTCGGCAGCCAGTCCGGCGGCGGACGCCAGCTCAATCCGGAGGAAATCCTGGCGCAGCATCCGGACATCGTGATCGCCTGGGCGGACAGGCTCGGCGATAATTCCAAAACTGAAGAAAGCTTTGCGCGAATCAAGCTGCCGGTCGTCTTCATAAAGCTCGACACGCTCGCTCAATATGCGCAATCCTTCCGGTTTCTCGGGGAGCTGTTCGACCGCAAGGCGAAAGGCGACGAGCTCGCGGCCTATATAGATGGCGCTCTGGCGCGCGTGCAAAAAGCCGTGGCCGACATTCCGGCGCAGCAACGGCTGCGGGTCTATTACGCGGAAAGCGCGGACGGGCTCGCAACCGATTGCGACAAGAGCTTTCACGCCGAGCCCATCATTCTCGCCGGAGCCGACAATGTCTATCATTGCGAGCAGGCGACCCATATGGGCATGGAAAAAATAGGCCTGGAGCAGATCATCGCGCTGCGCCCGGATCTGATCCTGTCGCAGGATCACGGCTTTGCGTCTTCGGTAACTGGAACCGAAGGCTGGCGCAATGTGAAGGCGGTCCAGGAGCGACGCATTCTCGCCATTCCTCGCGCGCCGTTCAACTGGCTCGATCGCCCGCCGAGCTTCATGCGCGCTCTTGGAATCCAATGGCTCGCCAACGCCTTCTATCCCACTCGCTATCCCCTCGACCTCAAGGACGAGACCAAGAAATTCTACCGGCTGTTCCTCGGCGTCGAGATCGACGACGCGGATTTCGCCAGGCTCTTCAATTAAAGTGCGGGGCGTTTCGCTGCTCACGCTGCCGCCGGCGCTCATCATGACGGCCTGCTTCGCGCTTACGCTCGGGCGTTACCCCCTGCATTTTTCAGATCTCGCGGACTTCGGCTGGGCCGCGCTCGGCTGGACGGCAATGGAGCCCGCACGATACGATCTGCTGCACAATGTCATCGTCGAGATCCGCCTTCCGCGCGTGCTCGCGGCGGGCCTCGTAGGAGCGGCGCTCGCGACCTCGGGCGCCGCGTTTCAGGCTGTGTTTCGCAATCCTCTCGTCTCGCCGGGAATTCTGGGCGTGCTCGGCGGGGCGAGCTTCGGCGCCGCTTTGGGCATTCTTTGGTTCGGCAACGGCGCGCTCGTGCAGATCCTGGCTTTCGTCATGGGCCTCGCCGCGGTCGGCGCCGGAGCGGTCATCGCCAATCTGTTCGGCTCGGCTTCGACCGTAATGCTCGTGCTCGGCGGCATGATCTCGGGAGCCTTGTTCACTTCGATGCTCTCGATCGTCAAATATACGGCGGACCCCAACGATCAGTTGCCGGCCATCGTCTACTGGCTCATGGGCAGCTTTTCCAGCGTCAACCTTCCCCACGCCGCGCTTGCGGCAGGGCCAATACTAATGGGCGTCGCATGTCTGGTCCTGCTCGGCCGGGCGCTCGACGCCATGTCCATGGGCGACGACGAGGCGCGCTCTCTCGGGGTTCCGGTGGAAGGCGTGCGCTACGGCGTGATCGCCGCCGCGACCCTGATCTCCTCGCTGTCCGTGGCGCTGGCCGGCATGATCGGCTGGGTTGGGCTCATCGTGCCGCATTTCGCGCGGCTGGCGCTCGGGCCGCTCAACAGCCGCCTGCTTCCCGCAAGCGCGATGCTCGGCGCCATCTTCATGATCCTCGCCGATTGCATTGCGCGGGTCGTTGCGCACGCGGAGATTCCCATCGGCGTCGTCACCGAACTCTTCGGCATTCCGGCCTTTGTCGCAGTGCTTCGTCATGCGCGGCGGGAGTGGCTATGACGCGCGACTCGCGCCGTCGCCTGGAGGGCCGCGACCTCTTTTTCAGCCGCGGCGAACGTCCCATTCTCTCGGGCGCGAGCCTCACGCTGCGGGAAGGCGAAATCATCGCGCTGCTGGGCGCCAACGGCGCCGGCAAAAGCACTCTCTTCCGCCTACTGCTCGGTTTTCTGAAGCCGGAGCGCGGCGCCGTCGAGCTCGACGGAAGGAAACTCGCGAGCTATTCGCGCCGGGAGACGGCGCGTTCGATCGCCTATGTGCCGCAGAGCCACGCCGCTCCTTTCCCTTATCGGGTGCGGGACGTGGCGGCTTTGGGGCGCATCGCGCAATCCGGCTTGCTCCGGCCCCCAGGCCGGGAAGACCGGCAAGCTGTCGGCGCCGCTCTGGAAAAGCTCGGCATCACCCATCTCGCCGACCGCTGCTATACGGAAATCTCGGGCGGCGAGAGGCAATTGACGCTCATCGCCCGCGCGCTGGCGCAGGGCGCGCGCATGCTGATCATGGACGAACCCATGACAGGGCTGGACTACGGCTATCAGCATAAGATGCTGGCGCAGCTTTCGGCGCTCGCTCGCGACGGTTGCGGCATTCTGGTGAGCACCCATAATCCCGAACACGCCCTTCTCGTCGCCGACCGCGTAGCAATACTTGAAAGCGGGCGCATAACGGCGGACGGGCCGGCGCCGGAGGTCGTAACCAGCGCGATGATCGAACGGATCTACGGCGTACGCGTCGAGACCGTGAATGATGAACGCGGCGTCAGGCGACTCTTTCCAGCTTCGCATGCATCGGCCTGATTCCCTCGCCCCGGATGCGGATGTTTGGCGTCCGAAATATCTATGTGTCTATTTTATATAACGAATGCACAAGCTTTGTACTGTTCCTCCGTGTATCGACGCCATATACATATTTTATATTTTCATTACCCGCGCAGCGTTTGATTCAGGCCGACGGAACTCGCCTGAACGACTTCGTGCGCAGGGCCGGTTGGAGGAATAGATGGGTATGGACGATCAGCCGTCGATGCGGCGCAGACCGAGAACGCGCCTTCTGGGGGCCTGTTCGCTCGCCGCCATTGCGCTTTTGCAAGGAAGCGCGCGAGGGCAAGAGTCTCTGCCCGCAATAGACGTCGGCGGATCGTCGGAAAACGGCGCCTCGAATTCTTCCGACGGAGCGCCGCGCCTCCTCACGCCGCAGCAGGCGCGGCCCGATCTTCAGCCCGACAACGTCGCCAATATGGCGCGCGTCGCGCCGAGCAGCCGCCCTCATACCGAGACCTTCACGCGCCAGGATATCGAGGACCTCAATCCTCAAAACATTTTCGGCCTTCTGCAGAACGCGACCAGCGTCCTCGTCACCTATCAGGGGCGAAAATTCCCCAACAATCTCAAGTTCCGCGGCGATTCGAATTTCGGCTTCGTCGTCGACGGCGCCTATATGAGCGCGCAGACCGCCGGTCTGATGATGCAGACCTTGCCATTGTCACAGGTCGATCAGGTCGACATCGTCCGCGACCCCTCGGCGCTGACGCTCGGGCCGCTCGTCGACTTCGGCTCGGCCTCCGGCGCGCTCAACAGCGGCTTCGTCGTCATCCGCACCCATATTCCGCAAAATACCGAGGCGGAATTCAGGACTGCGGTCGAAACCTACGGCGGCGTGCTGGGCAGCGCCTATGGCGGCTATGTCTTCGATAAGCAGCCGGGCTCGCTCCCGACTTTCATTTCGGGCTTCATTCAAAAAAGCAGCAATGAAGGCCCCCCGAACTTCTATGCCTGGAACGACACGACCGCTGGCCTGCTCAAAGGCGGCTTTTCCGCCGGCATCCTCGAGACCAACTGGACGCTGTTCCAGGAGAGCACGCGTTACGGCTTTCAACAGGCGACCTTCGGCCAGAACACGCCGAGCTTGATCGGACAGAAGTGGTCCTATTCGCCGATGGAGGCCACCTTTCTGACCTCCAACTCGAATTTGAACTGGGACGCGCACAATGTCAGCCTGATCACCCTGTCCTACACCAAGACGCAGGACAACAACGTCCTCGCCGCCTTCAACAATGGGATCGTCACGGTCAACAACGAGAAGAGCTACACCGGCCAGATCAACGCGCGGCACAGCTTCACCTGGGACGGAACCCTCGCGCAGCTCGGCATACAATATATCAATTGGTCGAACCCGACGGGTCAAACATCCTATGCCGGCTACGCCCGCAAGGAGGATACGCTCAGCGGCTACGGCAATTTCGAGCAGAAGCTGTTTTCCGATCGCCTGACTCTGGACGGCAGCTTCCGGGTCGACGATCACTATGATTACATCGGCGTCGATCAGGCGGCCTCTGGCTCATCCACGAGATACTTCTATAACCGCGGCTTTCCGCTCGCGATCAACTACGCGGCGGGCGCGACCCTAAAACCCTTGAAGGAATTCGATCTCGGCGCATTCGACCCGTTGAGGGAAGTCGCTTTCAGCGGCCGATATTCACATACCGAGCAGAGCGACGTCTCGGGCATCATCCCGGACAACGGCGTGACCCTGCTGCCCGAGTTGCAGGATAAATATGAAGCGGCCGTCATCCTGCCGCTCTATAGCTGGTTCAAGCCCCAGGTGACCTATTTCGACACCGAGATCGCCAACGACAAAACGCCGTCTCGCTACATCACCTACAACGGCCAGCTGACACCGGTGTGGACACAGGCGAACACGGTGCGCAAGGGCGTCGAGGCGGTGGCGACCGGCGTGTTCCTCGACAACCCCCTCGGTAAGACTTCCTATCGCGCCAGCTATACCCGGCTGACCGAAGCCTGGAGCGGCTCGACAAGCACGCCCTACGGGATGACCATTCCCCGATCGATGGCGAACTTCGCCCTCACCCAGGCCTGGAACAAATTCACCGCCACCGTCGCGGTGAATTATGTTTCCGCCTTCTGGTCCAATTTCAACTCGGCCGACGGCGCCTATCATCAGGTGGGCAATTACGCCACCGTCGACGCCAATCTCGCTTACGACTTCCCCATCTCGGGCGGCGACGCCAAGCTCACCTTCTATGGGCGCAACATCACCAACAAGCGCTACGAGACGATCTATGGCTACCCGGCATGGGGCGCGGTCTGGGGCTCGGAGCTCAAACTCGCTTTCTCGGACAAGTCGGTCGCCGATCTGCCTTTCAAGGCGGCGGCTCCCGCGGAACCGTCCCCTGCCCCCTTCTGGACGGGCTTTTATGCAGGCGTGAACGCCGGCGGACTCTTCGGCGACAACAACGGCCTCAATAATGTTCCGGGAGACGCGTTCGATGATCCGGGAGCGAAGAATCCAAAGAGCGGCCAAATCCTACGAAGCGCGACCTATTTCGGGCGGGCGAGCGCCTCCAGCGCCGCCAGCGTGGTCCCTCTGAGCGAGGGGGGATTCCTCGGCGGCGGCCAGATCGGCTACAATTGGCAGTTCCGGCCCAAGCTCGTCGCCGGCCTGGAAGCCGATTTCCAGGGAACCACGGCGCACGCCTCCGGCTCAGCCCTCGGAGCCGCAAACGAAGCCGTCACCCGCGCAAGCGTCACGACGACGACGACCGCCTCGAAAAGCCTCGCTTATCTCGGCACGGCTCGCGGGCGCTTCGGCTATCTGGTCACGCCGGCCCTGCTCGCCTACGCCACCGGCGGACTGGCCTATGGCGAGCCGCATCTCGCCGCCTCCATCTGGCAATTTTCGAATTCGGCGTCCTTCGGCGTGAATGGCGGTTATGAGAACGCCAACTCCTTGCGGATCGGCTGGACCGTCGGCGCCGGCGGAGAGTGGCTGATAAACCCGCATTGGAGCGCCAAGCTCGAATATCTCTATTGCGATCTCGGCAATCAGGGCTTTTACGGCCTTCTCGGCGGTGTCAATCAGGCCGTCG
The DNA here is from genome assembly GCF_004802635.2 of Methylocystis heyeri. Classification (NCBI taxonomy): domain Bacteria; kingdom Pseudomonadati; phylum Pseudomonadota; class Alphaproteobacteria; order Hyphomicrobiales; family Methylocystaceae; genus Methylocystis; species Methylocystis heyeri. The sequence goes on along the minus strand of NZ_CP046052.1, from coordinate 190,567 downwards.
CGGGCCGCCCCCTCCTCTATGTGTCCAACGTCACCAGTGCAGGATGGTCGGGCGGCCATGTCGTTCGCGCCGGCTTGAACTATCATTTCGATTGGGGCGCGGCGCCGCAACTCGCGAAATATTGATGCTTCCCGCTCTGGCGGCGATCGGACGGGAGGTCCCTAACCTCCCGCCCGGTAGACACCGTTCCATTTTCCGTTGCGCCTCGGCCCAGGGCTGCATACAGCAGCGCCATGGACAGCAGCATCGAACTCGACTCTCTTCGCCGTGGCGATCTCGCCGGCGCGCGACGCCTGCGCCTTGGCGGGCTCTGCGAATTCCCGCGCGAGATTTTCGCGCTCGCCGATACGCTGGAGGTCCTGGACCTCAGCGGAGGCGGGCTGACGTCTCTTCCCGACGACATGGGGCGTCTCCACAGGCTGCGGGCGCTGTTCTGCTCGGGAAATCCTTTCGAGCGTCTCCCCTCGTCGCTGGGAGACTGCGCGGCATTGAGCCAGATCGGTTTTCGCGCCACCGGATTGCGGGAGGTTCCAGCAGAAGCCTTGCCGCCCCGGTTGCGCTGGCTGACGCTCACCGACAACCGCATCGAGCGCCTTCCGGAATCTCTCGGCGAGCGGCCGCTTCTGCAAAAGCTGATGCTGGCCGGCAATCGGCTCCAGAACCTTCCCGAGAGCATGGCGGGGGCTGCAAGCCTCGAACTCATAAGGCTGAGCTCCAACGCTTTCGAGACCCTGCCGCCATGGCTCGCGACGCTGCCCGGTCTCGCGTGGATATCCTGGGCGGGAAATCCCTGCGAGCGCCCGGTTGCGCCGGTCGGCGCGCAGTTCGTTTCCTGGGCGCAGCTCGAAGTCGACGCGCTGCTCGGAGAAGGCGCTTCGGGCCGGGTGCACTCGGCGCGCTGGAGCAGGCCAGGCGGCTGCGAGGCCGAAGCCGTCGCCCTGAAGCTATACAAAGGCTCCATGACGAGCGACGGCCTACCCTCCTGCGAGATGGCGGCGTGCCTCGCCGCTGGCGATCATCCCAATCTGATCGGGACGCTCGGGCGGCTCACGGATCACCCCGATGGCGCAGAGGCGCTGGTCATGCCGCTGCTTCCCGCACATTGGCGCGTGCTGGCGGGTCCGCCCAGCCTCGAGAGCTGCAGCCGCGACGTCTATGATCCGGCGCTCGGCCTATCCGTCGATTCCGCGCTCGAAATCGCGCGCTGTACGGCCGCCGCCGCCGCCCATCTTCATGAGCGGGGCATAATGCACGGCGACCTTTACGCCCATAATACGCTGTGGGACGGCGAGACCGGAAAGGCCAAGCTCAGCGACTTCGGCGCCGCCTGTGCGCTTCCACATGGCCCGGAGGGCGAGGCATGGCGGCGAGTCGAGGTCCGGGCCTGGGGGCTGCTGCTCGGCGAACTGCTGGAACAATGCGCGCCACATGCGGGCGGCCTGGAAAAACTGCGGGAGTTGGAGGCCCTCTGCGTGCAGCCGGATTCACGCGCCAGGCCCCTGATGGACGACGTGACGGCGACGCTCGAAGAGATCGGCGCGCGAGCTGCGCGCTCCGCCCGCGCCGGATAAAAGCCCCGCTCGAAAAAGATCGAGCGGGGAAGTCTGACGACTTTGCGCGCTGGGAGAGTGCGCACGCAGCCGTTTCTCACCAGGGAGGCGAAATCGACGGCGCAGCAGTCGCAGAGAAACGGCTGCGCCGGGTTTTACACGGGGGTCACGCGAGCGCCGGCGCCGACATAGGCTCCGAAAGCGCATCAATCGCAAAAGGTCGACAAGCTCTTGCGACGGAATGGGAATCGAAGTTTCCGGCTCGGTGCGCGATCCTCCGACGCTCGACGAATTATTCGCATGGAAAGGCGCGAACGACGAACGCGACGGATATGAACGTCAGTAATGAAATCAGGAAAAGAAACGGGGCGGCGCGCGCGCCGACAAAGGGCCGAGTTCCGGCGCACCGCCGCTGAGGCGAGCGGAGCGGTCCGTCGCCAAAGGCAGCAGTTCCCCTATGCGCTCCGCCTTGACGGCGGACGCAGGACGAGGCGCGGGAAGAAGCAGAACGCCGGGATGCAAAAGGCAGCAAGCAGCGTGATGATGGGCTCCGGGAGCAGGAGGAGTGTCTTTGGAGCCGATATCGCTTTGCTGTGCGCAGATGGCGTCGCCTGCGTAGCTCATCCCTCCCGGCATCGCGCCTGCAAGCAACGCCTGCCAAACAAAAAAGCACGCCGTCACGACGGTGACGACGATCCACTTTCCTGATGCGTTGGTTGCGCGATGAGAGATCAAGCCGGAACTCCTGCTCGCCGATGAACGTATGCGGCGCTGTTACAGGCGTCAAGGCGCATTCGTGGATGAGACAAGCTTTTGTGCGTCATCGAACGCGGGCGGCAGGACTATTTTGAAAGTGGCGCCGCCCCCGAGCGTGTCTTCGACGAAAATCCTGCCGCCGTGGAGGCTCACCAGTTCTCTTGCAATGGCGAGGCCGAGGCCTGTGCCCGGCTTGGCTTCGGTCTTGCGCCAGAAAGGCTCGAAGATCATGTCCCGGTCGGCCGGCGCGACGCCTTCGCCGTGATCGACCACTGCGACGGCGGCCTCGGCTTCGACGCGAACGGCGACCGTTCCGCCCTCGGGCTCCGCCCGCAAAGCATTGTCGATCAGATTCGCCACCACGGATTCGAGCGCGATCCGGTTTCCGCACACGGATACGGAAGGCCTTTCCGTTTCGAAAGCGATCTGGCGCTTGTTCTTGATCGCGAGCAGCGCAGAATCGGCGACGGCCGCGCGAACGAGCGCGACCAGATCGATTTGCCGGTCGAGTTCGTTGGGACGTTCGCCGAGGCGCGAGCTCGCGAGCAGTTGCTCGACGATGTTGCGGATCCGTCGCGCATCGCGCTTGAGATCGCTCTTGAAGCTCGGCTCCTGCGGGGCGTCGAGACGCGCATTGAGGATTGCGACGGGCGTGCGCAGCTCATGCGCCGCATTGGCTATGAAGCGACGCTGCCGCGCGGCCCCGGCGGAGAGCCGATCGAGCGCGTCGTTCATGGCCTCGACAAGAGGGTTGATCTCCTCTGGAACGCCGGCTGTCGAAAGGCGCCTGTCGAGCGAATTCATATCGATGCCGGAGGCTTCCTGCACCACGGCGCGCAAGGGCGTAAGGCCGTTGCGCATCGCGAACCAGGCCGTTCCCGCGGACATGAACATCGCGGCCAGGGGATAGATTGCGAGCCATTGCAGATCGGCGCCGATGGCGTGAAAAATATCGTCCCAGCGGAATTTTTGCCTGTAGACCGCGATATGGAACCGGCCGTAGGGCGTCCATCGCGGCTCCATGAACCCGAGAGGGCTCGTCCCCGGATCGCCCGGAAGGATGAGATGCGTATGCGTCGGGCTCACCCCCAGGACACGCTGCGCAGCCGCCACCAGTTCGGGAGACGAGCCGGGCAGCGAAGTCTTGCCTTCCCGGTCGAAGGCGGCGAATTTCATTCCCGGCGCCCGTTCGAGTTCGGCGCGCAACTCGGGAACGGGATCGATGCGAACGGCGCCGTCCGCATCGCGCACGAGCGAATCGATCACGAGGCGGCTCGCGCGCGGCGCGGCCAGTTCGTCCCAGGTGGTCTTGAATATCTCGACGCCCGCGAGGCCGAGGGCGGTCGACGCCGCCCAGGCCAGCGCAAAGGCGACGATCTGCGCGAGAATGAGATATCCGACGATGCGCCAGGAAAGCGAAGGGCGTTTCAGGAGGCCTGCTCCGTCAAAATGTAGCCGATCCCGCGGACAGTGTGGATAGCGACGCCCGAATCGAGCTCGGCCAGCCGCCGGCGCAGCCGCGAGACGAGCGTGTCCAGAGTATTCGCCTGCACCTCGTCGAGCAGGCTGTAAACTTCCTCGAGCAAGGCCTCGCGCGTCGTCACCCGGCTCGCACGCCGCATCATGGCCTGCAGCAGCATGAGTTCGCGCCGGTTGAGCGCCACCGGCCGGCCGGCCACGGAGACCTCGCGAGTCGCGATATCCAGCGACAACAGGCCGACCACCAGGGGCGGCAGCGGCGCGCCGCCCGGACGCCTCAGACAGGCGCGGATGCGGGCGATCAGTTCCTCGCCCTGGAAAGGCTTGGTCAGGTAATCGTCGGCGCCGGCGTCGAGCCCCATGACTCTGTCGTTCAACTCGTCGAGCGCGGTCAGCATCATGACGCGAACGCCGGGCGACATGGCGCGAACGATGGGCAGAAGAGAAAGACCGTCGCCGTCGGGAAGCCGGCGGTCGAGCAGGAGAAGATCGTAATTATATTGTCTCGCGGCTTCGTGGGCCTCTCCCAGCCCGCCCGCATGATCGACGACGAAGCCCGCGCCTGAGACCAGCGCCCTGACCAGCCGCGCCATGTCGGGCTCGTCTTCAACCAGCAATATCCTCATCCGGCGCGCTCAAATCTGCTTAGTTGCCGTCATCAACCATAGTGAAGCGGAGCCTGCCGTAAATCCCACTGCCGATCAAGCGCCGGCGGCGGCATCGTCTTCTGTGACGGAAAAGACACAGTATCCCATATTTTGCCACAGATAAGCTCGTGACAGGCCCATGTAAGGTAGGGGCGCTACTACTGTCGACGGAGGTTGATGAATAACCTCGATATTTTGCGCGACATGGGAATGGCGTGAGCATGTCGGAAGGAACTGCGAGCGATGAAGTTGCGGCCGGGCGCGAAGCGCGCTCCCGGCGCGGCGTCGTTGCGATCGCCGTCTCCCTGGTCATTCTCCTCCAGAGCCTCGTCGCTGTCGCTCCCGCTTTCGCGCATATCTACAAGGCCGGCGAAACCGGCCTGATCGCCTCCCTGTTAGACGGCATCTGCGCGAAGAATATACAAAGCGACCATCAATCGCCGCAGCATCACGCCGATCACGCGCAATGCTGCATCCTCTGCTCATCCGCTGGCGGCTTCGGCCCGCCTGCCCATGGGCTGAGCGAAATCAGCGGCGGAATTCGCTTTGCTTCGCAAGGCCCGGCTTTGCTTCTGCGGCGCCAATCCGGCGGCGGACGCCCTGTCGGTTGGGCCAGCACCTGGTCCTCGCGCGCGCCTCCTCACCCTTCCCTGACCCTTTGAGCACATGGCCCTCATGGGCCGCAGACATATCGCTTTGGGCTGGCGCCGGCGCAGCACGCCGCGCGTAGGGGAATCTTCTATGTTCCGGATCTCGATGTTGCGCGGCGTTTCCGCCGGCGCACTGACTCTCGTATTGTTTTCTTCCATAGCGCATGCTCAGGAGGCCTTGCCGACGATCGACGTGGGCAATTCCGCAGCGCCGCAAAACTCTGGAGCGGACCCGGCCGCCCAAACTGCGCCGGGCGGCAAAGAGGCTCCGTCGGCGGAAACAGGCTATCGGAGGACCGAGAGCTACGCCGCCACCAGAACCAACACGCCGCTGATCGATACGCCCGCTGCAGTGCAGATCGTGCCGCGCCAATTGATCGAGGACAAGCAGATCCTGAACACGATGGAGGCGGCCATGAACGTCTCCGGCGTTCAGGCGGCGAACGGAACATATTACGACACCTATCTGATCCGTGGCTTTGCATCCCAGTCCACCTGGAGAAACGGACTGCGGCTCGAAGGCCTCATAGACGACGAGGAAACCGCCTTCACCGAGCGCGTGGAAGTCGTAAAAGGCCCCTCCTCCGTCCTTTACGGAAGGATCGACCCCGGTGGATTTGTGAATGTCGTGACCAAGCGTCCACAGGAGCAGTTCAAGGCGGAGCTATCGGAACAGGCGGGAAGCTGGGGCCTGTCGCGCACCGTCGCCGATGTCACGGGGCCGATCGACGCCGAAAAGACAGTGCTCTACCGCGCCATCGGCGTGTATGACCATCGCGATTCCTTCGTCAATTTCGAGCATCGCAACAATGGCGCGGCGGCGCTGTTCCTGACCTTCAGGCCGACGCAGCAGTTCGAATTCAACACCCAGTTCGAACATTATGAAAAAGAGCAAACCGTGCCGGATGGAGAAGGCGCCATCCCTGTCAATCTGCTTTATTGGCCGAACGGCAAACCGCTGGTCCTGCCGGGGTTCAACGACAGGCCGCTGAACCTGCCGCGGTCCTTTTCGGTCAGCGATCCTGCGATGTGGACGAATTTCCCCTATGTCGTGCACCGAACGCTCTATTACTACGACTGGAGCTACCGGCTGAACGAGAATTGGAAGGTCACGCAGCGCCTTCACTACTTGATGAATATCGAAAACCAGACCGGCATCGGCGATTGGAACGGGTTCGACGGCATGACCATCAATCGCGCCTTCATCAATTACGGCATGAATCGAAAAACCATCAACACCAATCTCGATCTGGTCGGCGAGGTTGAAACCGGTCCCCTCACCCACAAGCTGCTCGCGGGCCTCGACTGGTATCAGTATGAGGAAAATTCCCCCGGTTTCATCGGCGGCGGCGCTCTGACGCCGCCGCTCAATATCTATGCTCCGGCCTATGGCTATTTCACCGGCCTGCTGCATTACATGGCGGATTCGGCGAGAAACAACATCCTGTTCCGTTACCGCTGGAGCGACTTCGGTGTTTATGGCCAGGACCAGATTTCCGCCCTCGATGGCCGGCTGCAGATCCTGCTCGGCGGCCGCTGGGACAAGACCTACTCGGTGCAATCGGATACCTACGGAAGCAGCGGATCGAACTGTTTTCCGAACTGCACCGGCTATCCAATGACGCAATATCCCGAGAACGCGGCCCTTTCGCCCCGCGCGGCGGCGCTCTACAAGCTGTATGACAATATCTCGGTTTACGGCAGCTATGTACATTCGACGGGCGCCAGCAACGGCGCCTCGGTCACCGACGGCAGCCATCCCGCGCCCGAAGTCGCAAGACAATGGGAGGCTGGGATAAAATCCCAGTGGCTCGACGACAGGCTGACGGCGAGCGTCGCGCTGTTCGATCTGCGCAAGAACAATGTGCTGCAGCCCGATCCGGCAAATCCCGGAATGAGCATCGCGGTCGGGCAGGTGACCAGCCGCGGCGTCGAGTTCGATCTTGCGGGCCAGGTCACGGACAATCTCAACGTGATCGCCAGCTATACTTTCGATGTCGTGAAGATCACAAACGACAACAACAACGGCAATGTCGGCAAATGGTACTATGGCGCAGCGCCCAATGTCGGAAATATCTGGGCCAAATGGGACACGGCTCCCCATCTTCCACAAGGCTGGGAATTCGGGGCAGGCGCCTATGCCATGGACTCGCGCTATGGCAGCAACGACAACAGCTGGAAGATGCCCGGCTATGTAAAATTCGACACTATGCTCGCCTATCGTCTGCCGGTGGACGGTCATCAGGTCACATTCCGCTTCAACGTCAAGAACATCACCGACAGAAGATATTTCACCTATAGCGACACTTCCGCTTTCGCCTATTACGGCCAGCCTCGCACCTTCCTCGCTCAGGTGAACATGGCGTGGTGAAGCTTTGACGCCAACTCCGGCGCCGCTGCGGCGGCGCCGGTCATGAGAGAAGGCGGCACAATGTCAGACAATCCTCTTTCTGCAAGACTTGGGGCTCAGGACATCTCGATAAAGGCGGCCCAGGAGCGACGCGCGCGGTCGCAGGCGCAACGCCGGCTATGGCTGGATGTTCATCTCTATTTGGGACTCGTGGTCGGCGCGATGCTGGCGGTCATCGGCCTGACCGGAAGCCTGCTGGTGTTCTGGCAGGAGATCGACGAATGGCTCGATCCCGCCATGTTCACCGTGGCCGCGCCGCCGGAAGGGGAGCGCGCCTTTGCGCCGCTTTCGGACATACGCGCGGCGCTCGAGGGCGCTTTGCCCGAGGGCGCCAAGGCCGGCGGCTTCAGCGCCCCGCGCACCGAAAACGGCTGCTACAAGGTCTATTATCAGGAGAAATCGAGCGGCGACACGCGCCGCCTCTGCATCGACCCCTACCGCGCAAAAGTGCTGGACGACAAGGTTTACTGGTCGAAGAGCGGGGTTCTCGGGCACAGCTTCATGAGCTTTCTCTTTCAGCTGCATTGGTCGCTGCTGCTCTATGATTTCTTTGGCGACAATGGCGTCGTCGTCGGCGTCGCGGCGATCCTGCTGATCGTCTCGGTCGCGAGCGGCGTATATCTGTGGTGGCCGCCGCCCGGCAAATGGCGCGCGGCCCTGACCCTGAAATCAGGCGCAAGAGGCGAACGTCTGAACTACGACATCCACAAGCTCGCCGGCATTTATACCGCGCTCGTCATGCTCGCCGTGCTGGTGTCGGGCATTTCCATGAATTTGCACGATCAGTTCGTGTGGGCGGTGGAGCGCGCCGCGCCCCTCAGCCCCGCTCAGCGCGGAGAAAACAAATCCGGGCCGGCCGAGGGCCGCAGCGCCATTCCCTTCGAGGCCGCGGTCGCCGACGCCGCCGCCAGCTATCCCGAGGGCCGGCTGGCGAATGTCGGTTTTCCGGAAAAAGAAGACGGCGTCTACAAAATCTGCCGAGACGAGATCGCTGCGCTCAGCCGCTTCATCGGGACGCGTTGCGTGGACGTGGACCAATATTCTGGCGCCATCCTCGGCGTTGCGGACCCGGTCGAGGGCACGGCGGGCGATGTCTTCATGCAATGGCAATGGCCGCTGCATTCCGGCCGTGCGTTTGGGATGCCGGGTCGGCTTCTGGTGTTCGCCACCGGCCTCGCCTGCCCGGCGCTCTTTGTCACGGGCGTCATCCGCTGGCTGCAAAAGAGGCGCGCCCGCAAGGAGACGGCGGGCCGCCGGGCGGCGGGCGCCCGCGGCCCTTCGGTTGGCTAGGCCCCGGAACGCCCGGCCGACGTTCGTCCCAGGCCCATGGCTTCACGATAAATTGGAGTGCCGCTGGCCCGGGGACGCGTTAGGTTAGACTGATTGCCGCCTGACGGAGGCCTGATGCGGTTTGACGAGCAAAGCTCGAGGCGCGTGCTGCTGACCATTGCGCTCGGCGGCCTCATCTCAGGCGTCGCAGCCGAGGCCGCCGGTCTGCCGGATGTTGGCCGTCTGGCCGCCGCGCTGGGCGCCGCGCCGGTTCTTGCGCATATCGCAGTTTCGATCCTGGCTGAGCTGCGGCGCGGGCGCGCCGGCGTCGACGTCATCGCTCTCATTTCCATTGCGGGCGCCCTGGCCCTGGGGGAGACCCTCGCGGGCGTCATCGTCGCCGTCATGTATGAAGGCGGCAATATGCTCGAGGGCTTTGCGGTCGGGCGGGCCCAGCGCGATCTGAAGGCGCTGGTCGACCGGGCGCCGCGCGTCGCTCACCGCAAACGCGGCGACGAGATCGAAGATGTCCCGGTCGAGAAAGTCGCAGCGGGAGACCTCGTCATGGTGCGGGCGGGAGAGGTCGTTCCCACCGACGGCCTGATCCTGAGCCCTGGCGCCCTCATCGACGAAGCCGCCCTGACGGGCGAGCCGATTCCGGTCCCCCGGAGAGCGGGCGAACTGGTCCGGAGCGGAACGGTCAACGCCGGCGCGGCCTTCGAGATGCAGGCGAGCGCCACCGCCGGCGAGAGCGCCTATTCCGGCATCGTCCGGATGGCTACGGCGGCCCAGGCGGCCAAGGCTCCTTTCATGCGCGCAGCCGATCGTTATGCGCTGCTGCTCCTGCCCGTCACGCTCATCGTCGCGGGCGCGGCGTGGGTGCTCTCCGGCGATCCGATCCGGGCTCTCGCCGTGTTCGTGGCGGCGACCCCCTGCCCTTTGATCCTCGCCGCCCCTGCGGCCTTCATCGGCGGAACCTCCCAGGCGGCGCGGCGCGGAATTCTAGTCAAAGGCGGCGGACCGATCGAGGCCCTCGCCCGCGTTAAAACCGTGATGTTCGACAAAACGGGAACCCTCACGGTCGGCGGCGCGCGGCTCATCGCCGTCGAAACCGCTCCGGGAACCGACCCCGACGAGGCGCTGCGGCTCGCCGCCTCGATAGAACAGGCCTCGCATCATGTGGTCGGGGCGGCCATCGTCGACGCGGCGCGCAGCAAGGGACTTCCGCTCTCCGCGCCGCAGGACGTCCGCGAAACTCTGGGCTCGGGGCTCGAGGGCCTCGTGGATGGGAAGCGGGTCGCCGTCGGCTCGCCGCAAATGGTCGCCGGCGAGGCGCCGCTCGAGGACTGGGCGCAGCGCGCGGTCCGGCGCGCGTCCTGGCGGTCGGCGCTGACGGTTCTAGTCGCTTCGGACTCCCGCATCGTCGCGGCTCTGCTCTTCGCCGACGAGCTTCGCCGCGAAACGCCGCGCACCATCCAGGCGTTGCGCAACGTCGGCGCCCGGCGGATCGTCATGGTGACGGGAGACCGCGCCGAGCCGGCCGAAACCATCGCCGACGCCCTCGACATCGACGCCGTGCTGGCGCAGCGCGCGCCTAACGAAAAGGTGGATGCGGTCGTCGCCGAAAGACTGGCGGCCCCGACCCTCATGGTCGGCGACGGCGTCAACGACGCCCCCGCCCTCGCCGCGGCCGATGTCGGAATGGCCATGGGAGCGCGCGGCGCGAGCGCTTCATCGGAAGCGGCCGACGTCGTGATATTGGTCGATCGGCTCGACCGCGTTCCCGAAGCAATGGCGATCGCCCGGCGAACCGAAGCGATTGCGCTTCAAAGCATTTTTACCGGCATGTCGCTGTCCGGCGCGACCATGATCGCGGCGGCCTTCGGCTACGTCACCCCGGTGTCCGGAGCCCTCATCCAGGAATTGATCGACGTCGCCGTGATCCTGAACGCACTGCGCGCGCTGGGTCCGCAAAGCGTTTTCGACCGGCCTCCGATGCCGGAAGCGGCGACGGAGCTTCTGCGCCAGGAACACGAAAAGATCGAGGAAGCCCTCGAACGCCTGCGCAATATCGCCGACGCGCTGGACGGAGCCGACGCCGCGAGCGCCGACAGCCTCATTTCGGAGGCGGAGCGGATCGTCTCGTCGGTCGTCGTCGACCACGAGAAGCGGGACGAAGCCGTCGTCTATCCAGGGGTCGGGGGATTTCTCCAGGACAGCCACGGCCTCAGCGCGATGAGCGGCGCTCATCGCGAAATCCAGCATCAGGCCAGATTGCTGGGCCGGCTTTCAAAAGGCCTGGGGAAGGAAAATCCCGAGCCGCATGTCGTCCGCGACGCTCAACACATCATTGAAACGATAGTGGCGCTGGTCCGTATTCACAACGCTCAGGAAGAAGACATCTACCAACACGCGGCTACGCCTTCGGCTGGCCGGGCGCCGCCGGGGGCCCCGGCAAAGGCCGGCGACGGCCCTGCTTCTCAGACGAGCGAAATCGAACGGGCCATGTTCCCGCCGAAGTCCCGGAGGCCGGTTTGGCTCGCAACAGCGGTTTCGGCGGTCCTCATGATCGCCGGAGGCGCCCTTTATTGGAGCCTGAGCCGTTTTGGCGGCTCGACCGGGGATTTCATGCGCTCTGTCGATTGGGAAGCGACCATCGAGGCGCCGCCGACGGAGCAAGCCGTCGCAACTGTGCCGGGCGTCGTCGCGGCGGTCGATTGCGACGTCGGCAGGCATGTGGACGCGGGGCAGGCTTGCGCGGCGCTCGATCGGCGCCCCTACGAACTCCTGGCGAAGCGCGCGGAAGCCGCGCTCGCCGAGGCTCGGCTGCGTCTCGGCGAGGCCCGGCGACAACTCGAGCATAGCCGCGCAGGAGCGTCGACGAAGAAGTCCGGGGGGATCGCCGAGAAAAGACTCGACGCCGCGCAGCAAAGAACAGCCGACCGCGAAGCGGACGTCGAATTGGCGCTGGCCGCGCTCCGTTCGGCGCGGGACAACCTCGCCGCGACGACGATCCGGGCGCCGATCGCGGGCGCAGTTATCGCGCGCGACGCCGAAATGGGCGACCATGTAAATCCGGGGCGGCTACTTTTCACCTTCGGCGCCGATGTTCAGGACGTAAAAATCGTCGCGCAGGTCTCGAATCGCGCGATCGAACAGTTCAGGGTCGGCGACCGGGTTTCCTTCGTGCTCGATACGGACGGGAAAAATCGGCTTCATGGTACGGTGACGCAGATTTCCCTGCGCCCCGAAAGCCCCGCAAAATATGACCTGACGATTACAACAAAGGAGCTGGCGCCGACTAAATCCAGCGCCGGTCGAGTAAAAATACGCATCGCCCGCGACGGCGCCGATCGTTGAAGGCTCCGAAGACCTTGTCCGGTAATATAATGCCGATGGAAAACCCGGCTCCGATCGGTTGACGGCCGGCCGTCCGCGGAATTAATTGTGACCCTCATGGCTCTGTTCCCGCCACGACGAAGTCGCTCACTCGACGCAATCTATGCGGTCGTCGTCGCTTGCCTGCTCGCGGTTCAGGGCCTCAATTACGCCGCTATCGCTCATGCGTCGGGCTCCTCGTGGTCCGGCGCGACGGCCGCCGTAGACGCCGATATGTGCTCGAAGACGGCGGACGACGGCGACGATCACGCGCCTTCTCACCAGCGCCATCACGATCACGACCATTGCTGGACCAACTGCTGTCACGGCGGAAGGCAGGAAAGCTACTTCGCCTTCATAGAGCGCTGGAGTCTCGCCGCTTTTCTCCTCCTCCCCGCGGCTGAAGGCGCCGACCTGGAGGTTCCGCCCCCGTTCGCCGACGACCCGCCGAGAACCCAGACCGGTTGGGCCAGCACCTGGTCGTCGCGGGCGCCTCCTTTTTTCAATGTTTGAATAGCGCCGGACGGCGCAACGCCATCCTCCGGCTCGACGCCGGTCGTCCCCATGTCCGCTCGATGTTTCCCGAAAAGCGTCACTCCACAGGCCTGAACCAGCCGGGAGGGACATCGAGTATCGAATTTGGACATCTCCAATGTCCCAGCAAAACTCTCTTCGTAATCTGATCGCGAGCCAGTCGCGAGACGTCGTGCGGTTCCTGACCCGGAAGGTCGGCGCGGACGACGCGCCCGATCTGGCTCAGGAAGCCGTGCTCCGCGTTCTGCGCCACGCCGAACGCGGAGTAGTTGAAAATCCTGCTTCTCTGCTGCGCGTCACGGCCATGAACCTCGCGAGAGACTTCGCGCGGCGACGACGAACCGAAGGCAAATATGTCGTCGGCGGTCTGACCGTGGACGAATTGGCCGGGTCGGCGCCTTCTCCGGCCGCCCGCCTCGAAGCGACACAATCGGCGTCTCGGGTTTTCGACGCCCTCGACTCCCTGTCTCCGCGATGCCGGGAGGTGTTCGTGATGCGCAGGTTCGAAAACCTGCATCAGGAGGAAATCGCCCGCCGGCTCGGCATATCGCGCAATATGGTCGAAAAGCACTTGCGTACTGCGTTCAGGGAATTAAAGCAGGCGCTCGATTGAGCCCGGAAGTCCGGGCTCCTGTTTTCCGCGCGCTCGGCGTCTTATACTCCGCCAAGGAAGCGCATTTCGCGCAAGCGCAGCGCTTTCACGAAAATGCGCGCCGGTTTGGCGCGAGTTGTGAAGGGCGGCGACCGGTTTTCAGCCTAGCCGCCGCCTGATCCAGAAAGAAACGATGTCAGAGCTCAAGCCCGACGATACCGACGCCTCCGACCGGGTCGACGCGGCCATCCAATGGTGGGTCCGCATCGACCGGGGCGATTTGTCGGCGTCGGAACTCGCGGCATTCCGCGCCTGGCTGGCCAACGATCCTAGAAACGAGGCCGCCTTCGAAGAGTCCTGCGATTTCTGGGGCTCCTTGCAAACCCTGCCCCGGACGGAGGTGCAGGCTTACCTCTGGTCGCTGCGGCCCGGACGCCGGCGTGAGCGCATGTGGGCGGCCGCCGCGCTGGCGACGGCGGCCCTGGCGCTGTACCTGACCTTCGACGACCTGTGGGTATGGTGTCGCGCCGACTTCCGCACCGGCGTGGCCGAGCTCCGCACCGTCACGCTGCCGGACGGGTCGCGCGCGCATATGAATGCGGCGACGGCGCTGGCGCTGGATTACTCCGGCGACAAGCGACGGCTGGCGCTACTCCAAGGCGAAGCCTGGTTCGAGGTCGAGAAGGACCCGAGCCGCCCCTTCACGGTGCTGGCGGCGGGGGGAACAATCACGGCTCGCGGCACGGCTTTCGACGTCGCGCTCGACAAAGCGCGCACCGAGGTGACGGTTACCGAAAACAGCGTGGAAGTCGCGGCCGAAGGATCGACGGTCGTCGTCGGCGCGGGACGCCAGACCGCTTATGGTCCAAGCCTTCCTGCGCTCGCGCCCTATGAGGTGGACCCCGAGAGCGTCACGTCCTGGCGGCGCGGCAAGCTCATCTTCATGGACAAACCCTTAAGCGAAGTCGCCGCCGCTATTGGACGCTTCTACCACGGCGTAATCCTGATCGCCGGCTCGGAACTGCGCGACCGGAGAGTGACCGGCGTATTTCGCGTCGATCAGCCTCGCGACGCGCTCAAGGCCATAGAGTCGCTTCTGGGTGTGAAGTCCACTTATGTTTCGGACTATCTGATCGTTTTGCATATGTGACAAAAATACCACATTAATCTTTTCTTAAAATCAAGGACTCCTGTTTTTCGATCCTCCACGTCTTAGGGGCGGGCAAGCGCCCAAGCCGCTAAGATGGAGGCCGGAATGGCGGAAACAGGAAAATATTCGAAACGACGCGGAAAACGCGCAGCGACGGCGACGGCGATCGGTTTCTTCATCGCCGGCCCATCGGCCCTCGCGATCGACAGTTCGCCCGCCAAGGCCCATATCGCGACCCAGGCCTATCAAATCCCGGCGGGTCCGGTGCCCGACGCGCTCAACAGGCTGGCGGACGAAAGCGGCTCGCAACTGCTTTACGACGCCGCTCTCACCCGCCACATGAAAACCGCCGGCGTATCGGGCAAACATACGCTCGACACCGCGCTGCATGAACTGCTGGCGGGCACCGGCCTCACCTACAAGGTCGACGCCGGGCGCCAATCGGTCTCGATCATGCTGGCTCAAGCCGCGACGCAAACGCAAAGCGACGCCAGCGGCGCGCATGCGCTGCCGCCCATCGAAATCCAGGCGGCGCAGCGCAGGGCGGCGACCTCCGCTCCCGCGCAGGGCGACCACTCGCGCGATATCTCGCAACCCGCGGGAGCCGCGGCGGTGGTCGACAATGTCGCCGTGCAACGCGCGACCACCAATGACACGGCGAGCCTTCTGCGGGACATTCCGGGAGCGTCGGTCTTCACGGCGGGCGGCGTGTCGGGGATGCCCGTGCTCGACGGCCTCGCGGACGATCGCCTGCATGTCACGGTCAGCGGCATTCCGATAATCGCGGCCTGCGCCAACCATATGAACCCGCCGCTGTCCTATATCGACCCCTCGCATGTCGGCAAAATCACCGTTTATACGGGCGTGGTTCCGGTGAGCGCGGGCGGCGACAGCATCGGAGGCGCCATACAGGTCGATCCCCCGGCCCCTGTCTTCGCGGCTCCCGGACAGATGCTGCTGACCAAGGGCGAAGCGGGAACTTACTACCGCAGCAACGGCAGCGCCCTCGGCGGCAATCTTTCCGCCACAGCGGCTACGGAAAACTTCAGCATCACCTATAACGGCTCGTTCGCGCAGTCGCAGAACTACCGCGCCGGCGCCAATTTCCATCTGTTCGGACCGGCCTTTCTGACGCCTCCGTCCACCTTCCCGATCACGCGGCTCGGCAACCTCACGCCCTGGCTGGCCGGAAACGAGGTCGGCTCGACCGACTACCAGTCCCAGAACCACGATATTTCGCTGGCGTTCCGCCATGAGAATCATCTGGTTACGGCCGATGTGGCGTTCCAGCACATTCCCTACCAGGACTATCCCAATCAGCGCATGGATATGACGGAAAACCGGAGCATCCAGGGCAATGTGCGCTACAATGGCGAGTTCGACTGGGGCAAGCTCGACGGTCAGGTCTACCATCAGACCGTCCGCCACATCATGGATTTCGGCGAGGATAAACAGTACTTTTACGGATCGCTGAGAACCGTTGTCGCGCCCGGCATGCCGATGGACACCAAGGCCGAAAACACCGGGGCCAAGCTGACTTCCAGCATCAACATATCAGACAAGCATGTTCTGAGGCTCGGAGGAGAATTCCAGCTCTATCGCTATTGGGAATGGTGGCCGCCGTCGCCCGTCGTTCTTCCCAAGGGTTGGGCCATGGGCGGCATGGCTCCCGACACCTTCATCAACATCAACAACGGCCAAAGAGACCGCTTCGATCTCTTCGGCGAAGTCGAGTCGCGCTGGAATTCGGAATGGACGACGCTGGTCGGCGTCCGCAGCGACGTCGTCGTCATGAACGCGGGGCCCGTGCACGGCTACAATAAGGCCTACGACACTCCGTTGTATCCGGTCACCAACTTCAACAATGCAGACAGGGGCTACACCGACCCCAACTGGAATGCGACCGCGCTGGCCACTTATACGCCGAGCCCCACCCAGAGCTATACGTTCGGCTATTCGATGAAGACCCGCTCGCCCAATCTCTATGAACGCTACACCTGGTCCAACTCCCTGATGGCGATGGAGATGATCGGGTGGTTCGGCGACGGCAACTTCTATATCGGCAACCTCGGCCTGCAGCCGGAAACCGCGCATACCGCCAGCTTCACCGCCGACTGGCACAGCGTCGACAACAGCCTGGGGCTGAAATTCACGCCCTATTTCACCTATGTCTCCAACTACATCGACGTTCAGCGCTGTCCGCCCTGGGTTTGCGGAACGTCCGCGATGAACAATCTGACCGGCACGACCGGCTTCGTGTCCCTGCAGTTCATAAACCAGAACGCGCGGCTCTTCGGCGGCGACCTTTCCGGGCACGCCCTGCTCGCCAAGGACACGCCGTTCGGCGATTTTCTGGCGAAAGGAACTCTGAGCTACGTCAACGGCCAGAACACGGTGACGGGCGGCAACCTCTATCAGATGATGCCGGTCAATTCGAAACTGTCGCTCGAACAGAAATGGGGCGGATGGACCAACGCCATCGAAGGACAATTCGTCGGCGCCAAGAAGAATGTCGATCAGGTCAGAAACGAAGTGAAGACCGGCGGCTACGCCCTGTTCAATCTCCGCACCAGCTACGAATGGAACAACGTCCGCATCGACCTCGGCATCGAGAACCTCTTCAACACCTTCTACTATCTGCCTTTGGGCGGCGCCTATGTCGGCTATGGCGCCACCATGTCCGGGCCCCTGCCTATCGCTCCGCCCTGGGGCATCGCCGTGCCGGGCATGGGCCGCTCTTTCTATGTCGCGACCAATGTGAAGTTCTAACCCGATAGGACAAGCCAGCGAGACGCGGCGGGGACCGGCATCCGGTTCCCGCCGCTTTCTTTTTCACCCCCGGCGACGAGCGCTCGCCCGGAACGGAGGAGCGGCGAATCCGAGCGCGGGCTACGCTGAATGACCGGCGCGTGCTAGGGAGGCTCCAGGGCATGACGCGCTACCGGGGAGGATCGGCCTGGAAAGCAGCGTCGGAAAATTGACGGACTCCTGCGGTCAGGATGCGCTACAACCCTTTCATCCGGCTCGATTCCCGCTAGCCCGAAAGATTATTCGAGGGTAACGCGCGCCCGAGCGCGACGAGAGCGAAACACATGGATTCTCTTCACGGCGGATATACCCGAAGCGACGAGCGCAGAACGGGCCCTCTTGCGTCCTGGTCGCGCAAGCTGCTCATCCCCGCGGCGATTGCCGCAAGCCTCCTCGCCGGTTCATGGTTTCCGCAAATATCCGCGCCTTTGAGGTCGTTGTTTTCCTCGCGAGCCGTGGCGCCGTCTGCGCAGGACGCCGAAAAACAGGTCGAGGGGCACATCAAGCTGTCGCCCGAGCAGATCAGCGCCGCCGGCGTTGAAACGGCCCGCGTCGCGGGCGGCGCGCTGACCAAGCGAATGACCGTCCCGGCGCTGGTCTCGTCCGACCCCGACCGTGTCGGCCGGGTCGCGGCGAAGGTTGCGGGAACCGTGGCCGAACTGCGCAAGAAGCTCGGCGACATGGTGCAGAAAGACGAAGTCGTCGCCATTCTCGACAGCCGCGAAGTCGCCGACGCCAAGAGCGAATATCTCGCCGCACTCGTGAACTACAATCTGCAAAACGAGCTGTTCCAGCGCGAAAAAGGCCTTTTCGAGAAGAAAATCACCGCGGAACAGCTGTTCTTGCGGGCCAGGACGACCTTTTCGGAGGCCAAGCTGCGGCTCGACGTCGCCCGCCAGAAGCTCGCGGCGCTGGACCTCAGCGAGAATGAGATCGCCACATTGCCCAGGCAACCGGTCGCCGAGCTGCGCCGCAAGGAAATTCGCGCGCCCGTGGCGGGCGCGGTTGTGGAGCGCCGGGTCAATCTGGGCCAGCCGGTCGGCGGAGAAGGTCAGGAAAAGGAGCTGTTCAGGCTCGCCGATTTGAGCGTCGTCGAGGCCGAGCTTTCCGTCGGCCAGGCCGACCTTGCGAACATCAAGGAAAATCAACCTGTTCGTATTGTGACCGCGGACGGGGCCGGCCATGACGGGCTGGTGACCTACTCGCCCCGGGTGCTGGATCAGGGCACCCAATCGGGTTCGGTCCTGGCGAGTTTCGACAACGCCGACGGCGTCTTGCGCCCGGGCGCCATGCTCACCGCCAAAATCGATCTTGCCAAGGCCCGCGTGCGCATGGCGGTTCCACGGGCGGCGATCCAGACGATCGACGGCGAACCCTCGGTCTTCATTCGCGTTCCGGATGGTTTCGTCAGGCGAAAAGTCGACCTCGGCGCCTCCGACGACGAGTCGACCGAGATCATTTCCGGAATCGAGCCGGGAGAGACGATCGCAGTCGGCGGGACCTTCGCCCTGAAGGCGGAACTCGGAAAAAGCTCGATAGACACGGGCGATTGACGCCGAATGCCGTGTCGGCAGGGGCATTGGAGCGGCCGCATGGATGGGTGTGCGTAAATGATCAGGGGGATAATCGCCTTTTCGGTCCACCGCCCGTGGCTCGTATTGGTCGCGGTCGTCATCGCATGCGGTTTTGGCGCTTGGTCGCTCACCCGCCTCCCGATCGACGCCGTGCCGGACATCACCAACAATCAGGTCCAGATCAACGCTTTGGCCCCGTCTCTCTCTCCGATCGAGATGGAGAAGCAGGTCACCTTTCCGATCGAGAACGCACTCGCCGGCATTCCGGGACTCGAATACACCCGTTCCCTGTCACGAAACGGCTTCGCCCAGATCACGGCTGTTTTCGCCGACAAGGTGGACATCTACTTCGCCCGACAGCAGGTTTCGGAGCGGCTTGCGCAGGCGAAGGCGGATTTTCCCGCGGGCGTCGACGTCCGCATGGGCCCCGTCGCCACGGGCTTGAGCGAAATCTACATGTGGAGCGTCACCTTCAAGGAGCCCAAGCCGGGACGCGACGGCGAGCCGGGCTGGCAGAGCGACGGCTCCTATCTCACGCCCGAAGGGCAGGTCCTGCGCAGCGACCTCGAGAAATCCGCCTATCTCCGCACCGTGCAGGACTGGATCATCCGGCCGCAGTTGCGCGTCGTTCCCGGCATCGCCGGCATCGACTCGCTCGGAGGCTACGTCAAGACCTATGGCGTGCATCCCGACCCGGCGAAACTCTACGCGCTCGGCCTATCCTTTGCGAACGTCGCCTCGATCCTGGAACGCAACAATCTGAGCCGCGGCGCCGGCTATATCGAAAGCAACGGGGAAGGCTATGTGGTTCGCAGCCGCGGCCGCCTCGAGGATTTTTCCGACATATTGTCGGTTCCGGTCGCCAGCCGCGGCGGCGTGCCGGTGCGGATCAAGGATATCGCCCAGGTCGGCGTCGGCCGCGAACTGCGCACCGGCAGCGCGAGCATGGACGGCAAGGAAGTCGTGATCGGCACCGCCCTGATGCTGATCGGCGACAACAGCCGCATCGTCTCCCAGGCGATCGACGCCAGACTGAAGGAGATCGGCAAATCGCTGCCGCCCGGCATAGAAACGCGGGCCATATTGAACCGCACATTGCTGGTCGACGCCACGATCAAGACGGTGGCGAAAAACCTCGCCGAGGGCGCGGCCCTCGTCATCGTGGTTCTGTTCGCCATGCTGGGCAATTTCCGCGCGGCGCTGATCACCGCGCTGGTCATTCCCATCACCATGCTCCTGCTGATCTCCGTGATGGTGCAGGGCCAAATCAGCGCCAATCTGATGAGCCTCGGCGCGCTGGATTTCGGGCTCATCGCCGACGGCGCGGTCATCATCGCGGAGAACAGCCTGCGCCGGCTCGCCGAGCGCCGCCATGAGCTCGGAGAGGATCTGTCCATCGGCGAAAGGCTGAGCACCATCATCGGATCGGCCGAGGAGATGATAAAGCCCACGGTCTACGGGCAGGCCATCATCATTCTGGTTTACCTGCCGCTGCTGACCTTCTCGGGCGTCGAAGGCAAGATGTTCCAGCCCATGGCTTTGACCGTCATCATCGCCCTGGTCTGCGCCTTCGTTCTCTCCTTGAGCTTCGTTCCGGCGATGACCTCCGTTCTTATTTCCGGCCAGGTCGAGGAAAGCGAGAATTTCTTCATGGCGGCGCTGAAGCGCGGCTATCGCCCCTTGCTCGAGCGCGCCATCGCCGCTCCCATTCCGACCATCGGCGCCGCGGCGGCGATATTCCTCGCGTCCCTGTTGCTGTTCGGCAGCCTCGGCCAGGAGTTCATCCCCACCCTGGACGAGAAGAACCTCGCCATGCAGGCCTACCGCATCCCGAGCACGTCGCTCACGCAGTCGCAGGCCATGCAGCTGCAGATCGAGAAGGCGATTCTTCAGGTCCCGGAGGTCTCCTATGTCTTCTCCAAGACCGGCACTGCCGAGGTGGCGACCGACCCCATGCCGCCGAATTTGACCGACACCTACATCATGCTGAAGCCGGAGGCGGAATGGCCTGATCCCCACCTTCCCAAGCCGGAGCTCATTCGCCGCATCCAAGCCAAAGTGGATGTGCTGCCGGGCAACGCCTATGAATTCTCCCAGCCGATCCAGAACCGCTTCAACGAGCTGCTCGCCGGCGTGCGCGGCGATATAGCGATCAAGACCTTCGGCGAGGATTTCGACGTCATGCTCAAGAGCGCCAACCAGATCGCATCCATATTGCGGGGCATCGAAGGCGCAAAGGACGTCAAGGTCGAGCAGATCGGCGGACTTCCCTTCCTCGAAATCAATGTCGATAAAAAAGAGCTGGCGCGGCTGGGCCTGGGCTTCTCCGAGGCGCAGGACGTGATCGGAGCCGCCATCGGCGGCCAGCAGGCCGGAGTGGTGTTCGAGGGCGACCGTCGCTTTCCGATCATGGTGCGTCTGGCGGACGACATCAGGGAAGACCCCCGCCGTCTCGAGAACATTCCCCTGTCGCTGCCGCCCGATGAAAAAGGCCAGACGGGCACGATCCTGCTCAAGCAGGTGGCGAAGTTCTCCTTCGTCGAGGGACAGAACCAGATTTCGCGAGAGAACGGCAAACGGCGCGTCGTGGTCACGGCGAATGTGCGCGGCCGCGACATCGCATCGGTCGTCGCCGAGGCGCAGAAGAAAATCGACGCCAAGGTGCGCGTGCCTCCCGGCTATTGGCTGACCTGGGGCGGTCAGTTCCAAAATCTGGTCGAGGCGCGAGAGCGTTTGACGCTGGTGGTGCCGATCTGCTTCTTCATGATTTTCCTCCTGCTGTTCTCCGCGCTCGGCGGCTTCATGGACGCCCTGCTGGTTTTCAGCGCCGTGCCTTTGGCGCTCTCGGGCGGCGTAGCCGCCCTGTGGCTGCGCGGCATGCCCATGTCCGTGTCCGCGGCGGTCGGCTTCATCGCCCTTTCGGGCGTCGCAGTGCTCAACGGCCTCGTCATGCGCACTTACATACGGCAGCTGATGGACGCAGGGCGGCCGGCGCGGGACGCGATCGTCGAAGGCGCCATGACCCGCCTGCGACCGGTGGTCATGACCGCTCTCGTCGCTTCGCTAGGCTTCGTGCCGATGGCGATCGCCACCGGAACCGGCGCGGAGGTGCAGAAGCCGATAGCGACGGTCGTCATCGGCGGCCTGATCAGCGCCACGCTCCTGACCCTGATCGTGCTCCCGGCTCTCTACACCCTCTTTGAAGGAGCGACGCGAAATCGTAAAACGGAGCCCGCCGACCTCGGGGGGGTGAGCTGTTGAAACGGCGGATTCTGATGGCGACGCTGGTTTTCGCGGCGCCCGCTCCGGTGGGCGCGGAAACCCTGAACGGCGCGCTGACCAAAGCCTATCGCGCCAATCCGGTGCTGAACTCTGATCGCGCAGGGGTTCGCGCACAGGACGAAAACGTGCCCCGAGCCCTGTCCCAGCTGCGTCCGCGGGTCAAGACCGACACATTTTTAGGGGCGGAGCGGCGGCGCTCGGTCAACAATGCGACCGACATCAGCAACGGCGACTATCTGGACCCGGTGTTCACGCAATCGATCCAGAACAACCAGGGCGCCCCCCGTTCCGCGATCCTGAGCGTCGAACAGCCCCTGTTCGACGGGCTGAAGGCCATCAACTCGACGCGCGCCGCAGAGGCAAATGTCTATGCCGCGCGGCAGCGGCTGCGCCTCACCGAGTCGCGCGTGCTGCTGGATGTCGTCTCCGCCTATATGAACGTGATGCGCGACACCGCGATTTTGCAGCTCCATGAGAGCAATGTCTCGGTGCTCGGCGAACAGCTCCGTCAGGTCAAGGAGAGATACGCCGCGGGGCAGATCACCCTGACGGACATTGCGCAGGCCGAAGCCCGCCTCTCGGCGGGACGCGCGCAAGCCGCAGCCGCCCGGGCGACCGTGGAAGCCAGCATCGGCGCCTATAAGAAGGTCGTCGGCGACGAACCGAACAAGCTGGTTCCCGCGTCCCCCATCGACAATCTGCTGCCAAAAACGCGGGAAGAGGCTGAACGCATAGCGCTGGTCGAGCATCCGATCGCCTGCGCCGCGCTGCATGATGCGGATGCGGCCGATCTCCAGGTGCTCGTCGCCGAGGGCGACTTCATGCCGACCTTTTCACTCGTGGGCAATGTCTACACCCAATCCGACATAGACGGACGCGGCAATCGCGCCGTCGGCGCGCAAGTATTGGGCAAACTCTCCATACCCTTGTATTCGGGGGGCGAAACTTCGGCACGCGTCCGCCAGGCCAAGGAAACCGCAGGGCAAAAGAAATTCGACGTCGACGTCGCGCGCGCCGAGCTGATGTCCCTCGTGCGCGCCAATTGGGGAAGCCTGCAAGCCGCCAAAGCCCAGGTCACAGCGGCGCAGGCGCAGGTCAAGGCGGCGGAGCGCGCGCTGACGGGCGTGAGGGAAGAGGCCAAAGCGGGGCAGAGAACCACGCTGGATATTCTCAACGCTCAGTATGAGCTGCTGGGCGCAAGGATCGGCCTTGTCCTCGCCCAGCGTGACCGGGTCGTCGCCTCCTATGGCGTGATGGCGGCCGCCGGACGCCTCTCGGCCGCGACTCTGGGTCTCAAGGTCGAGGAATATGACGCCGGCGTCCATTTCGATCAGGTGAAAGATCTGTGGTTTGGACCCGATACGCCGGGCGCTGCAAATCGCTGAAAGCAATCTTCCGCAGGTCGACTCTCGTTTGGCCCAGAGGCGACGCAAGCGGCAGTGGAACTTTCTTGCTCTCTTCCGGCTTTAGCAGCATGCGCGGCGCTCCAGACGGCCGTCGACCCGAGAGAGCAGAATGCCGCAGGTCTTTCGCCCCTATGCGGATACGATCGCTCGCCTCGTCCTGCTCGCGATCCTGATTGTTCCCTTCGCCGCGATAGGCGTCGCTTACGGCGTGATGTGGTCGCCTTTCGTCACCGGAGAGAATGTGACGCTGAAGCAACCCGTGCCCTTCAGCCATGAGCATCACGTCGGCGGACTGGGGCTTGATTGCCGCTATTGCCATGATGCGGTGGAGAAGTCGCCGGTGGCTTCGGTCCCGCCCACCTACACTTGCATGACCTGTCACTCCCAGCTCTACACCAATGCGGAAATGCTCGCGCCGGTTCGTGAAAGCCTGGCTCGGGGCGTCCCGATCCAATGGAACCGGGTTCATCGGCTTCCCGCATATGTCTATTTCGACCATTCGATCCATCTTGCAAAAGGCGTCGGCTGCTCCACCTGCCATGGCCGCATCGACACCATGCCGCTCGTGAGGCAGACGCAGCCCCTCACAATGTCATGGTGCCTGGAGTGCCATCGCAGTCCGGCCCCAAATCTGCGCCCGCTCGCCGATCTGTTTCGCTCTGACTGGAAGCCGGGAGCGGATCAGGACCAAAAAGGCGAGCGGCTGCTCAGGGAATATGGGATCGAAACCGGGCATCTGACCGATTGCTCGACCTGTCACCGTTGAAACTCATCCGCGGTGAGAACGCCCTCTGCCTCCGCCGCCACCATGACGCCTGGGCCGCCCTTGCGTCTTCGCCGCGGGCTTGCGGACATTTTCTTCAGAGGGCGGCTGTGATTTTTGCTGCGCGAGGCTCTTTTGTTCTATCGGAGAATAAGCGTCTGCTCCGCGCCGGGCGATCATCTCCATGGCCTGCTCGATCGGAATGGCGCCGCCATCCGCATCCGGCGCCGCATAAGGATTTCGATCGGCGATCGATTCACGGTTGTTGGTCTGCAATACGCTCGGCGACGGAAATGAGGTCGGCTCCTTGAACTTTCCGGACGGCGCCATCCAATCATAGAGTCCGATCGATACGCCGACGCCCGACGCGAGCAAAACCAGAACTCCGCCGGCGACACGCAGGACCAGCCTCGCGTCGACCTGCGCGGGCGAGAGCTCGTCGTCTTCAGGGGGCACGACCGGAACTCCATTTGCAAAAGGCCGTCCGCGCCCATGGCGCGCCGATGAATGCGACGAACAGCGCGCCGATTCCGATCATGGCGACGAGGCCGGCGCCGAGCGACAGCGCGCCGAATGGCGGGCCTATCAGATAGGCGTAATAGAGCGCTATTCCAGCGAGCGCGATCGCGCCGATAATGCGCAGGCCGCGGCGGCTGTTGCGGACGCGTTGCAGGAACAACCAGAAAATGGGGAAAACCGCCCCCAGAAAGAAAGCAAGGCCGGCGATCAGGGTCCATGGCCAGTGATCGCGGCGAACCAGCCACAGAACCTTATGCGGCAGGTCGCCGTACCAGATGACCAGCACGGCGATGAAATTCAAATAGACGACGCCGAGAAGCGTCGCGAGAAGAAGTCCGCCGATGTCGCCCACAGCCACGCCGTCACGGCTTTCCGGCGCAACGATGGCGGCAAAGGCCAGCGCAGCGGCGAGTTGGGTGAAAGCGAGGGTGGCGCCGAAGGAAGTTGAAATGAAGACGGGTTCGAGAGAAAGAATCCAATCCAGCCCGATCAGGCCGATGATCAGGCCGTGTATGGCGAGGCCGATCGCGGCGCTCAAGAGAAGCGCCGTTCCCGCAAGGCGAGTCAACAGCACGCCGATCAAACTCCAGAAAGCGAGCGCCGCCAATGTTCGCGCGATGTAAAAGGGCGCGTTGAGATAGAGTTGCGACACATCGGCGGGCGCCGCCGCGGGATCCTGCGCCCAGGGATAGAAAAGCCTCAGCGCCGCGAGAACCGGCGCAAATAGCGCTACGACGAGAGGCGCCGCTATCGAACCTGGAACCAGCGCAGCGGCAAACTGCGCGCCCCATCTTCCCCCGGTGAGCGTGTGGATCATGACCGCGAAAAGACAGCCGACCGCAACGCCGCTCCAGAACACCGCCGCCATGAGCCAGCCGCCCGCGGCGGCTTTCAAGTCGTAAAAACCAAACGCGACCAAGGCGCAGAGCGCCGCGACAGCGACCAGGAGCGCCGCCGCGCCAGGGATCTGGAGCGAAAGGGACTGGTCTCGCCTTTGGTCCTGGCCTTCTGCTCCTTTTGACATCGCCGCCTCGTTTCTGTTCCGCTCGACTGGAGGAGGAGGCTTCGCCTCGCGCCGCCGATCGACGCCGCCCTATGGCGGCGCCTCGCTTCCGGCCGTGGCCGGAGTCCTGGATAATTGCAAAGCGCGGATATAGGCGACGATGGCCCAGCGATCCGCAGGCTCCACGCGCGCCGCATAGGAATACATCACCCCATATCCTTGCGTGATCACGTCATAGAAATGCTGCGCGGGCGCCGCCCGCAGATTGGCGGAAAAATAGGAGGGCGGGCGCGGAAACCCGCGCTGCGCGATCACGCCGTTTCCGTCCCCCGATAAGCCATGGCAGGGCGAGCAATATATCGTGAAGCGCTCCTGGCCGCGCTTGACGAGTTGCGGGGTAATCGCAGGAGGCGTTTTCCCTGCAGCTTCTCGCGAGGCGTAGTTCTGCGCCACCACGCCTTTGGGCGGAGGCCGCGCCGAAGATCCATCGGACCAGAACCGGGAAGGCTTGTAGGTGGTGTATTTGCGCTGCTCGGTCATGCTCAGATCGCAGCCCCCGATCAAGAGCGCGGCCAAGGCTGCGATGGTCAGCCTCGCGACCACTATTCCATATCCCGGATATTGGAGGCTCCCATGTCTTCGAGCCGCTTTTTGGCCTCCGCCTGCGTCATTGCGGCGGGAGGCTTCAGTGCGAGCAGAAACCGGTCCTGGGTCGTGCGTTCGAAGCCCTCGTGAGCAAAGATGGGATGATGCAGCCTCGGCAGCCCGGTCTGGATGAGAAGACTGATGAAACCGGTGAGAGCGGCGCCGAATATCCCTACGGTGAAGGGGAAAGGCATGAAGGCGGGCCAGGAGTCGAGCGGGCGTCCTCCGCTGATAATTGGATAGTTCGAGGTCGCGCTCCAGGCCTCCACGCCATAGGCCAATGCGGCCACAGCGACGCCGCCGATAAACATGTGAACGCGCAGCGCCGTAGGACCGCCGCCGACGAACTCCCCGGCGCCCTCCACCGGAAAGGGAGAATAGATGTCGATCACCTCGTAATGCGCCTTGCGCGCCCGGCGCGCGAATTCGAGGACGGCTCCGGGCTCGCCAAAGTCGACGACAAGCAGGCGAGTCATGTCTGCTTCTCCAATGACAGCAGATGGCGGGTCTCATGTATCGATACGATCGGCGCCATGCGGCAAAGCGTCAGATAGAGAAGCGCGAACAATCCCAGAGAGCCGAACATCAGGGAATAGTCCCAGAATGTCGGATGAAAGACGCGCCACATGCTGGCGGCGTAGTCATGCGAAAGAGTGTTCCAGACGATGGTGATGCGCTCCAGCCACATTCCGATGTTGATCAGGATCGCGACAATCACGACGGCGAGGATGCTGCGGCGCGCGGCCCTCGCCCAGAACGCCTGGGCCACAACGCAGTTGCAGAACAGCATCAGATAATAGAGGACGCGATAATCCCCGAGGAATTCGAAGCGGACGAGGCTGCGTTCATTGGGATCGCCGCCGTACCATGCGGCGAACCACTCGGTGAGGTAGGACGCGCTCATGATCATCGAGGCGGCGAGCATGATCTTCGCCATCACGTCGAAGTGATCGATCGTGATGATCGCTTGCAGGCGGAAGCCCCACCGCACCGCGGCTGCGAGAACGACCACCATGGCGAACCCCGAATACATCGCTCCCACCACGAAATAGGGCGGGAAAATGGTTTCCGACCATCCCGGCATCAGGCTGGCCGCAAAATCCAGGCCCACCACGCTGTGGAGAGAAACGACGAGGGGCACGCCGAGGCACGCCATGGTCATATGATAGATATGATAAAGCCGCCACTGGCGGGCGGACCCTCTCCAGCCCAAAGCCAAAGCGCCGAAGCGACTGCGCGATTTCTCGCTGCGCGCGCGGTCGCGCAGACAGGCGAAATCCGGGATAAGCCCCACGTACCAGAACAGGATCGAAAAGAGGATGTAGCTCAGTATGGCCCAGAAATCCCAGATCAGCGCGCTGCGCCACTGAGGCCAGAGCGCCATCGTGTTGGGATAAGGGGTGAGCCAATAGAAATAGAGCGGCCGCCCGAGATGCAGGATCGGAAACAGGCCGGCTATGCCCGCGGCGAAGAGAGTCATCGCCTCGGCGAACCTGTTGATCGACGCCCGCCAATGCTGGCGCATCAGCAGCAGCATCGCCGAGATCAACGTGCCGGCGTTGCCGATGCCGATCCACCAGACATAGTTGGCGATGGCGAAGCCCCAGACGACGGTGGTGTTGACGCCCCAGACTCCGATCCCCTGCGCCAGCAGCCAGGAGGCCGAAACAAGCATCAATCCTGTCAGGAGGAGGCTTGCGACAAAGGCGATCCGCCAGGCGCGCCAGCTCCATCTCTGGCGCTCCAGCAGGGGCGCGCTGACGAGATCGGTTATGGTCTCGTATGAGCGCCCCTGCGGCAGGACCCAGCGCTCGTCCTGCGAAGCGATGCTGCGCGGCGTGTCGTTCATGTTTTTTCCGGCGCGAGCATCGGGTTGGGGTTTTTAAAGCGAGCGAGATAAGTGGTTCGGGGCTTTGTGCCGAGATGTCCGAGCAGGACATAATGGCGCCGTTCCTCACGCAAGGAGCGGATGGGCGAAGAGGGATCGTTCAGATCGCCGAAACTGATCGCATGGGTTGGACAAGCCGCCTGGCATGCCGTGACCACGCCGCCGGTCGGGATGCGCCGGCTCTCCTTTTCGGCGTCGCGGCGCGCACGGCTGATGCGCTGCACACAGTAGGTGCATTTCTCCATGACCCCTCTCGACCGCACGGTCACGTCGGGGTTGAATTGGGCCTCGAGGGGCTCCTGCCCGAGATTGGCGTAGCTCTCTCCATCGGCATATCCGAAAAAGTTGAACCGGCGAACCTTGTAAGGGCAGTTCGACTGGCAAAAGCGGGTGCCGACGCATCTGTTATAGACCTGGACATTCAATCCTTCGCTGTCATGCACCGAAGCCGCGACCGGACAGACCGGCTCGCAGGGCGCATATTCGCAGTGCATGCAGGGCACCGGCTGAAACCCGAGAGGCTCGCCGGATCGGCGCGAAAAATATGTGTCGACGCGCAGCCAGTGCATGTCACGGCCCATCGCGACCTCCTCGGGACCGACGACCGGCACATTGTTTTCCGATTGGCAGGCGACGACGCAGGCGTTGCAGCCGATACAGGCCGCAGTGTCGATCGTCATCGCCCATTTGTAGGAATCATACCGCCATTGCGGGAGCAGCGTCGGCAGATCGGCCGAGTTCGGCAATTCCACCCTGCCCTGGGCCAACTCCTCGAATGTCAGCGTAGGCAATATGTCCTTCACCTCCGCTTCGATCTGGAAATTGTGCTGGGTCGTCAGAATCGGCCGGCGTTTTCCCGTGCGCGCGATCTCGACGTCGTTCAGTATCCACGGCGAATTCGCGCTCTGGAGACGAAAGGCGTCGAAGCCGATGTCGCTCCCGATGGCGCCGGCCTTCCGGCGGCCATAACCGAGCGTGGCCGCAAGCACGCCGACCGCCTGCCCTTCCACCACATGAACAGGCGCTTCTACTACCCGCCCGCCCCGGCTCACGGCGACGACCTCGCCCTCCTCCAGTTTATGCGCCGCGGCGTCTTGCGGAGAAACTTCGAGCGCATTGCCCCAAACCTGCTTGGTGAGCGGCTTGGGGCATTCCTGCAGCCACGGATTGTTGCAGAATCTCCCGTCCCATATCGAAGGATCCGGCGCGAGCGCGAGAACGAGTTTTTGCGACGTCGGCGCCGGCCGGATATCGACGAGCTTTGCTCCCGGAGACGACACGGGGCTTTCGGAGGTTCCGGAGATCACCCCTTCGTGCAACCAACGCCGCCATGAGGTTTCGAAATCGGAGGGGGAAGCGCGATTGCGCCAGGTTTCGCGCACCAGATCATAGGAAGATGCAGACTCCCCGCTCCCGATCAGGGCGAGAAGCTGATGCGCCGTGCGCGTGTCGTAGAGAGGCCGGATCATCGGTTGAACGATGCTGGCGGTTCCCTCGAAAGCCCTTAGATCGGACCAGCTTTCCAATATGTGCGTGAGCGGCAGGCGCCATTTGCAAAGCGCCGCGGTCTCGTCTTCGAACAACCCGATATGCGCGGTGAAAGGCGCTGCCGCTATAGCTTCGCCCAGCAGCAATTCCCCCGGCGCGCCATAGGCGGGGTTGCTGTCGATGACGATCAGCGTTTCCGCGCGGCTTTGGCGAAGGTCGCTCGCGAGTTGTTGCAGCGACTGAAGATGGCCGGCGCCGACCGGGTCGACCGGCTGGATGAAATCGACGGGAGCCCCGAGTCGGTCGTTGATCCAATGGCAGAGCGCGTGGAGTTCGGGAGGTTGCTCCCGCCCTGCAAGCACGATGGCGCGGCCGACATTGGCCTGAAGATCCTTGAACGCAGCGTCGACGAATCTTTGAGCCGGTTCCGGCAGATCGCCCCGGCTGGAAATCCCCGCGCCGAGATTTCTGGCGACCTCCACCCCGATGTTCTGGATTACGGGAGGCGGGACCGCCAAGCGTTCGTCGGCGTTCGCTCCTGTCAGCGTCCAGCAGGACTCGGCGGCGTATAGACGTATGGTTTGGCCGCTTTGCAGTTTGGACAGCCGGGCCTTTATGTAGCCGCTTCCAAGATGGAGCTGTGCCGGACCCGGCCCGAGCGGATCGGCGCCGAGCGTGAGAACGACAGAAGCGTCTTCGAGCTTCGGCAGCATGGTCAAGGGCTTGCCGAAGGCGAGGGCTGCGCCCGAGGCGGCCGAGTCCTCATGGACGGGTTCCCAGCGCAGCCAGCGCGCTTCCGGAAAAGCCTTGAGGAGATCGCCCATCTGCCTCGCAAAGGTCGGCGAAGCGATCCTTCCGGTGACAAAGCGCAAGCCCGATCCTTTTCGCGCTTTCTCCTTTTGCATTTGAGCGAAAAGCGCGGTCGAGAACGCTTTCCACGAGGATAGCCCCTTTTCGTCGCTCGCCGCCTTGGCGCGGTCCGGCTGATACAGGGAAACAATTTCCGCCTGCGCGAAGATGTCCGCGGCGCCGAGGCTGGCGGGATGGCGCGGATTGCCTTCGATCCTCGTCGGCCGTCCTTCGTAAGTAGCGACCAGCGCCCCTCGTCCATATCCTGCGAGCGGCAATGCGGTGGCGAAAAAAAGCGGAACGCCCGGAGTAAGGCCTTCCGGCATCTCGACATAGGGCGCTATTTCTTCCTCGGGACGGCCGCAGGCGCACGGCGACAGCGCCATGCCCGCCGCCAGCAGGCGCAATGCGCGGCGCCGGTCCACGCCGGCAGCGTCGCCACTCACTGCGTCGGAAGGCTCCCCCATGCAGATTACCTCATAGGCTCCAATGGATGACCCCACCCGCCGCCTTTTTGGGGAGGGCGCCGCTCGAACAACGCATTCCTGCCAAAGTCCTCCGGCCGCTCGACCTGCGGAAAGTAAAAATCCAGCACGAGAAATGAACTAGGCGCGCGCGAAAAAGGTTCCAGCCAGGCGGGCCAACGGCCGGGTGAAACGCGAACCCGAGGTTGGCGTTATCGATAGCGGCGCAACTTCGGAACACGTTCCTTCGCTCGAGCCGACCCTTCGCCGCCATGGGGAAGAGAAAATGAAAAAGGCAGTCATCGCCACAGGAGCCCGCCGGTCGACATGATCGACGAATTTGCGGCGAAGGCGTCGGAATACGCCGGCTCATGGGACAGGTTCTTTTTCGCGCTCGTCGCAGTGTCGGCGGTCGTCGTTGCAGCCGTCTTTGTCGTCATCGTGGGATTTTCGATACGTTATCGCAAAGGTTCCGACGCCTATCGCCCGACATTGCCGAAATCTCTCGGCTTTGAAATCGAAATCGGCTGGACCGCAGCGACAGCCTTCGCCTTTCTATTCATTTTCTGGTGGGCGGCTTCGATGCAGTTGCGTGAGATAATTCCTCCGCGCGACGCATTGCAGATTCATGTGCTGGCCAAACAATGGATGTGGAAGCTTCAGCACTCCAACGGCGTCAGGGAAATCAACGAGCTTCACGCGCCGACGGGACATCCCGTTCAATTGATCATGACGTCGGACGACGTGATACACAGCATGTTTCTGCCATCATTGAGATTGAAGCAGGACGTCCTTCCGGGACGATACACCTACATCTGGTTCACCGCCGACAAGCCGGGAGTGTATCATCTGATGTGCGCGGAATTCTGCGGAACCCAGCATTCCCGCATGACCGGCCGCCTCATATTGATGACGCCCGAAGATTATTCCCGCTGGCTTGCCGCCCAGCCCGAGGCCGACAATCTCGCAAAGCGAGGCGAGGCGCTGTTTCGCTCCCTGGGCTGCTCGGGCTGCCATGCGCCGAACTCCGCCGTGCACGCGCCGGATCTTCACGGGGTCTATGGCCATCCGGTGCATCTATCCGATGGCCGAGTCGTCAACGCCGACGAGGCCTACATAAGAGACTCGATCCTTTTGCCCGACAAGGACGTCGTCGCCGGCTACCAGCCCATCATGCCGAGCTTTCGTGGAACGGTGAGCGAAGATCAGATCATCGAGCTGATCGCCTATGTCAGATCGCTGGCTTGGGAAGGAAGACAGGAATGAGCGAGACCGCCATCGAAAGTGCGCGCGATGAGGAACCAGGCGCCGTGACAGCCAGCTATCTCGTCGCCGGCCACACCCTGAAATCCTGGCTGACCACCACCGACCACAAGCGGATCGGCATACTTTACGCCCTGGCCATAACCGTGTTTTTCTTTATTGGCGGCATTGCGATCGGATTGGTTCGGCTCGAACTCATGAACCCAAAAGGCGCGATTTTGAGCGACGAAGGCTACAACAGGCTGTTTTCGCTCCATGGAATCGTGATGGTCTGGTTCTTTCTGGTGCCGTCGATTCCGGCGACTCTGGGCAACTTCCTTCTGCCTTTGATGATCGGCGCGCGCGACGTGGCCTTTCCGCGCCTCAACCTCATATCCTGGTATATTTACGCGGTGGGCGCCGCTTTCACCTGCTACGCTATCGTTGCAGGCGGCGTGGACACGGGCTGGACGTTCTACACGCCCTATTCCTCGCTCTATTCGAACAGCAATGTCCTGGCTGCGGCGCTCGGCGTTTTCATCGTGGGCTTCTCCTCCATCGCGACGGGCGTGAATTTCATCACCACCACGCATATGCTGCGCGCACCGGGAATGACCTGGTCGCGCCTTCCGCTGATGGTTTGGGCGCTCTATGCGACGAGCATCGTCATGGTTCTTGCGACGCCGGTCCTTGCAATGTCGCTACTGTTGATAATAGCCGAACGCTATTTCGGGCTTCCCTTGTTCAATCCGAGCGAGGGCGGCGACCCCTTGCTGTTTCAGCATCTCTTCTGGTTCTACAGCCATCCTGCCGTCTATATCATGGTGCTTCCTGCCATGGGCGTCGTGTCGGAGGTGTTCGCCTGCTTCGCGCGGCGGCGCGTGTTCGGCTATATCATGATGGTCTACGCCATCATGGCCATCGCCATCGTGGGATTTCTCGTCTGGGGACATCACATGTTCGTGTCCGGCGAGTCCCAATATGCGAATGTCGTATTCTCGTTCCTGTCCTTCGCGGTCGCCGTGCCCTCTGCGATCAAGGTGTTCAACTGGACCGCGACGCTGCATCGCGGCCAGGTCACCTTCGAAGCGCCGATGCTCTATGCGCTCGGCTTTCTGGGGCTGTTCACCATCGGAGGCCTGACCGGACTGTTTCTGGCGTCGATCCCGATCGACGTGCATGTCACCGACACTTATTTCGTGGTGGCGCATTTCCACTACATAATGGTGGGCGGCAGCGTCTCGGCCTTTTTCGCCGGACTGCACTTCTGGTGGCCCAAGATAACGGGCAGGCTTTATTCCGAGGCCTGGGCGCGTTTCGCGGCGATCGTCATGTTTCTCGGCTTCAACACGACCTTTCTGCCGCAGTTCATAATGGGCTACGGCGGGATGCCGCGCCGCTATCATGTCTACCCGCAGGAATTCCAAGTCTACCATGTCATATCTTCGGTGGGCGCCCTCATCCTGCTTTCCGCCTATCTTCTCCCGCTGATTTATCTCGGCTGGTCGCTTCTCTACGGAACCCGCGCAGGCGACAACCCCTGGGACGCAACCGGGCTCGAATGGCAGACGAGTTCGCCGCCCCCAAAAGAAAACTTCGAGGAAATCCCCGTGGTGAACGCCGGCCCCTATCACTATCATCCCGCAGAAGAAGCGCCCGACGCGGCGCGGCGCGAGCCGCAGGAAGCGCAGGGAAGAAAGCCATGAGCGACGCGCCGACGCTCTTGCATGAACCCTGGCCCAGCCTCGCGCGCGAAAAAGAAGGCGTCGCATTCGGCCTATGGACCTTCCTCGCCAGCGAGATCCTTTTCTTCGCGGGGCTGTTTCTGAGCTATGCCGTGTATCGAAACCTCTATCCCGACGCCTTCCGGATCGCGTCCCGCGAGACCGACATCCTCTATGGGAGCATCAACACCGCGATCCTGCTCACCAGCAGCTTCGTAATGACCATCGCGCTGCACGCCTCCGAACTGGACAGAAGGCGCATCCTCGCTTCATGCCTGCTCGTGACCGCGATCCTGGGCCTCGCGTTTCTCGGGGTCAAGGGACTGGAATATGCGGACGACATCGACAAGCGCCTCGTGCCGGGCCCTGATTTCAGCCTGAAGCCGGCCGCGACGAGGCTCTTCTTTGCGCTCTATTGGGTGATGACCGGCGTTCACGCCATTCATCTCGCCGTCGGCGTCGGCCTCGTCATTTACGCGGGCGTTCAGGTTCAGCGCAGGGCCATTGCGGCGCAAAGCCCCGCGATAGAAGCGATTTCGCTGTACTGGCACTTCGTCGACAGCGTTTGGCTCATTCTCTACGCCCTGATCTACCTTCCGGGGAGATCATGATGGAGGAGCCCCGATCCAGGCGCAGCATGCTCAGTCTATCGCTCGGCTATGCCGGCGTATGGTTCATCCTGCTGCTGCTGCTCGGCGTCAGCATTGGAACGGTCTTCCTTCACATCGGCGCCTACAGCTCCTTTGTGCAGATGGGAATTGCGATCGTTCAAGCCATGCTCGTGTGGTTTTTGTTCATGAATCTGCGCGGCTCCAGCGTCCAGGTCCGGCTTTGCGCCGCCGCCGGCCTGTTCTGGCTGATCTTTCTGTTCACCATCACCTTTTCGGATTACCTCACGCGCCCCTGGAACGGAGGGCTCACGCCGTTCTCGGAGCAAGCGGCCAGAACCGGCGGGTGACGACGCTCTCCGGGGGAACTCCGAACGTCCCCTTCACTATGCCGAATATACCCGGCCCTTCCAGACCACTCGCCCGCGGCGTCGCCGGACGACGCTGTCGGCCGCAATCACGGCTCCCATGCTGTAGCCGAGCGGAAACAGGAGCCCGTACCATAGCGGAATTCGAAAATGGCGTGCGCCGGCGATATGAAACCCGAGAACCGCCGCCGAGGCGGCGAGCGCAGGACCAAGCGCCCAGCACGACCATGCGTCCCCCTGCGCCCAGCGGTAAAATACGATACAAGGAACGAAGACGGCCGCCCATCCGAGGGTGACGGCGACGAAGGCCGCGGAAAGGAGCGGCAGCTGCCCGCCGAGCATGTCGACAAGATTCTTGGTCAGCCCCTGCCACAGCCGGCTCCATCCGGTGTACATGCGGGTCGAGAGCAGGCGGCCGCCGTCGCGAAACGCCGCCCGGAAGCCGCTCTGCTTGATCAGGCGGGCGAGACCTGCGTCCTCGCAGATCATGTGGCTCACGGCGGCGTGCCCTTCGACCGCATCATAAGCTTGCCGGCGGATCAGCATGAACTGCCCCGTCACCGAGGCGTCCAGGCTGTCCTGAGCCTCCAGCCTGCGGATGTCCTGGCGAAAGGCGAGACTGTAAAATCCGCAGGGCATCACCAGCCGCTCGGCGAAACTCTTCAATTCCTGCCGCGGGGCGAGCGACAGCAGACCGAGGCCCTCGCCGGAGGCGAAGCAAACCGCTCCAGCGATGAGGTCGGGCCCCGCCTCGACGTCCGCGTCTATGAAACAGAGCCATTCGGTTTCGGGCGGGGCGGCCTTCGCCCCGATCCAGCAGGCATGCGGCTTTCCTTTCCATCCTTGCGGCAGCGCCGGGCAGCCGATCGCCTGAACATGGGAGTAAGTTTCGGCGATGGAGGCTGCGATGCTCAGCGTCTCGTCTTCGGAATGGTCGTCCACCACAATGACGCTCAAACAGGCTTTCGGGTAACTCTGCGCGGCGAGACTGGCTAGGCAGCGTCCTATGTTCCCGGCCTCGTTTCGAGCCGGCACGACCACGCTCACATTGGGGGAGTCTTCCAGATTGCCCGCAAGAATGTCCGGAAGGGCCAGAAACGCGTTGCGCTGGGCGATCGCCCGCACAATCAGCCAGGCCACCAACGCCGCCCAGGCGCATGAGACCATCAGAGACACCGCGCGTCTCCCGTAATGTTGGAGATACAACCTCCGCCAGGAGCGCCTGGTTCCCGCGCCTTCGCGGATCCGCCCTCGGCGTGGAAGCAGCGGGCGACACCTTCAATTGGCGGTTAGCTCTCGACTGGCCCGGTTTCACCGCCATGATCGTGATCTTCTGGCTGATTGCCGCCAAGCCTCAATTTTAGTTCCCCGCTATTTTCCGGCGACGGTTTTCCAGTCGAGCTCGAAACGGGCGAGATATTTGCGCAGCCGGTCCGCGTCATTGACGCTCGCCTTTTGGGCCCGCGAGGCGGAGAACAGCGCCCGCCCCGCGGCGCTGAGGCTGGAATGGACGCGGCACACGCGCAACACCGCCGCGAGCTGAACGCGGTCGAAAAGGTCCATTTCTGCGAGCGCCTCTTCGCTGAAGAACTCCCGCAACACCGCCTCGGGCTCGTCTTTCGCGCCGCGCGCCCATGAAGCCTCGAGCCGCGCAATCTCCTCGGTCACGATTTCCTCGGTGATGCGGCCCGCGGGAGCGAGCGTCGCCATACGCGTCACCGAGGCGCCGAGATCGCGGAAATTGGCCCGCCATTTGGCGCGGTCAGAGCGCGCGAAGGCGAGATAGCGCTCCCGGGCCTCGCGGTTGAATGTCCCCTGCGCCCCTTCCCGCTCGGAGAAACGCGCCAGCTCGAAATCCAGATTGGGCTCGATATCCTCACGCCTGTCCCTGAGAGCCGGCAGCTCGAAGGTCCAAAGATTGAGGCGCGCGAGCAGATCCTCTCGAAACTTGCCCTTGGCGACATCCTGGGAAAGGTCCCGGTTTGTGCCTGCGATGAGCTGGAAGTCGCTCGAAGCTTCCTTGTCGGAGCCCAGCGGCAAGAAGCGCTTTTCCTCGATCGCGCGCAGGATCATCGCCTGTTCGTCGGGCCCGAGTTCGCCGATCTCGTCGAGGAAGAGAATGCCGCCGTCGGCTTTGCGCAAGAGTCCGGGGCGGTCCTGCAACGCCCCGGTGAAGGCGCCTTTGGCGTGGCCAAAGAGCGCCGACATGGCGCTGTCGCCGCGCAGCGTCGCGCAATTGACCTCAACAAACGGCCCCTTGAGACGATGGCGGGATTTTTTCAATTCATAGATGCGCTGCGCGAGCTGCGACTTGCCGGCGCCGGTCGGCCCTGTCAGCAGCAGGGACGCCCTGGAGCGCGCCGCCACCTGCTCGATGCGCTCTATCATGCGGTTGAACGCCTCGTTGCGGGTCGCGATGCCGGATTTCAGGAAGGATGTCGCCTCGGCCTTTTCGACTGCAAAACGCGTCGCGATGCGATCGTAGCGCGCGAGATCGAGGTCGATCACGTCATATTTGCCGGGCCCGCCCTCGCGCCAGCGCCGCGGCGGCGTGAGCTGCAGTATCCTGGCCGGCACATAATGAGCCTCCACCAACAGGAACCAGCAGATCTGCGCGACATGGGTTCCGGTCGTGATGTTGACGAGATAATCCTCGGCCTCGGCGTCGAAAGGAAAGGCGTCGGCGAAATCCCGCATGGCGCCATAAACTTCCTGGAAATCCCAAGGGTCCTTCAGATTCATCACATGGCGGCGCACCTGCGTCTCGGGCGAGACCTGCCCGATATCGCCTTTGACCCGTAGGGCGAGAGCCTCGCTGTGGGCGTCGTGAATGAGCTCCAGCCGGTCGACCAGAAAATCCTCGTGCTGGCAGAGCGCGACCGTCGGGCGCCAGCGCTCCCAGCGATTGTCCTTGCCGGCGTCCATGGTCGTGCCGAGAAAACCGATGACGACGCGCCGCCTGGCCATTATTACTATCCTAAATTATAAATCACTATCTTTTTATCTCGCAGATCCAGCGCACGCAAGACGCCCGCCCGGCGCACGCAAAATTTTATTGTCGTGTATTTACAATAGCTTGATTTATTTTCAGACCGCCGGCGCAGCTCTGGCACGCTGGTCGCAATAAAGGTTCCGTCGAAATCAGAAGGAACGGAACCATGGCGAACAAATCCCTGTTCGCGTCCATCGCCGGAATGCTGCTTCCCAGGGCGGACGCGCAAAACCACGCGGGCGGACCCGCCTATGCGCTCACGCCGCGCCATAAGCTCGCGCAGCTCGCGGCTACCGGCTCGTTGAACCGGACCTTTTACGCCGACGCTCGAGACCAGCTCGACGACGTGCTTCTGACGGCGCTCGACGTCGATCCCGCCTTCATCGCCAAGACGGCGATCTATGCGCGTCGGCGCGGCTATATGAAGGACATGCCGGCGCTGCTCGTCGCGCTGCTCTCCACCATGGAGACACACGACTTCTCGAAAGCGTTTCCCCGCGTGATCGACAACGGCAAGATGCTGAGGAGCTTCGTGCAGATCATGCGCTCCGGCGCCGTGGGCCGCAAGTCTATGGGCTCGCGCCCGAAGCGTTTCGTCGCCAACTGGCTCGAGCGGGCTTCGGATATCGAGATCATGCGCGCTTCGGTGGGGCAAGACCCTTCGCTCGCCGATGTGATCAAGATGGTCCACCCCAAGCCCGGAACCAGGGAACGCGAGGCTCTCTATGGCTATCTCATCGGCAGGCCCTACGATGTTTCGGCGCTGCCGCAGATCGCCCAGGATTTCGAGGCGTTCAAGCGCAATCCTTCGCGCACGCCGCCGGATGTGCCGTTCCAGATGCTGACGGCGCTCCCGCTGACCGGAGAGCATTGGGCTGCGATAGGTTCGAAAGGAGGATGGCAGATGCTGCGCATGAACCTCAACACTTTCGCGCGCCACGGGGCGTTCGATGTGTCGTGGTTCCCGCGCAAGGCGGCGGCGCGGCTGCGCGATCCCGCCGAGATCAAGCGGGCGCGCGTGTTTCCTTATCAGCTGATGGCGGCCTACGCCGCCGCCGACGATAAGGTTCCGCGCATGGTGCGGGAGGCGCTGCAGGACGCGATGGAGATCTCGATCTCGAATGTTCCGCGCATCGACGGACGCGTTGTGGTCTGCCCCGACGTCTCGGGCTCGATGTCCTCGCCGGTGACGGGCTACCGCAAGGGCGCGACCTCGGGGGTGCGCTGCATCGACGTGGCCGGCCTCGTCACGGCGGCGTTTCTGCGGGCCAACCCGGAGACGCGCGTATTGCCCTTCGAAAACGACGTGGTGGACGTGTATCTGAACCCGCGCGACAGCGTGATGACGAATGCGCAGCGCCTTGCTTCCATCGGCGGCGGCGGAACCAATTGCTCGGCGCCGCTGGCGAAGCTGGTCGCGGAGCGCGCCAGGGTCGACCTCGTTGTCTTCATCTCGGACAATGAGTCCTGGATCGACGCGCGCTACGGCGGTCGCGGCACGGCGACGATGGAGATGTGGGAGAAGCTGAAGCGTCGCAACCCCGACGCCAAGCTGGTCTGCATCGACATCCAGCCTTATGGGACGACCCAGGCGGCGGAGCGTGCGGATGTGCTGAATATCGGCGGCTTCTCCGACAGCGTGTTCGAGATGATCTCGGCCTTCGCAAAGGATGAGCTGGACGCCGGCCATTGGGTCGGAGAGATCGAGAAGATCGATCTCGGTTAAAGGAAAAAGGTCATGGCGAATGCGGTCTGGAGTACATTGCTTGTGATGCAAACGCCTCTCGACCATCGGGCCTCGCGCCTCTTGTCGCCACGGCTTTTCGATACTGAGTAAGGCGCGACGAATGCGGAGCGAAACTACATCACTTTTAATGACCAGGTCGCGGGTTCGAATCCCGCCGGACGCAAGTCCGTAGCTCAGGGGTAGAGCAGGCGTTCGGAGAGCAAGGCGCAAGCCGCGCTCGAAGAGCGGTGTTTCGTTCAAACCTTGTCGTCGCGGCCCTTGCCGCCGACCAGAACAGGAGATCGGACGCGGCGGGATCCTCGCCTCGTCTAAAAAAACGTGGAAAGCCATGGCGAATGCCGGCGAGAGTACATCCTCCGCCAGGGGCGCCGGCGGCTGGAAACCGCCCCCGACTCATCGTTATCGGGAGCCCGCCTCTCGCCACCCCTCGTCGCCATGGCTTCCATGCCGAAAAAACGCTGCGGCGAATGCCCGCGGGACTACATTGGTAGAGCGCCCTCAAAAGGGGAGGCTGGCGGTTCGATCCCGCCCGCGCATCGCAAGATGGGCGAAGCTCATGTCGTCATGTCGCGCGCCTCTTGTCGCCGCAGCTTCGCCTGCGCGCCGAAATGGAATCGAACGGCTTAGGTCCTCGATAATATGGGCTTTTCAGAAAAGGATAATGAAATGCAAACCGCCGCCGATCGCTCTTACGATTTTCTCGCCGAAACGTTCGACGCGGCCAAGGCCCGGAACGCCGCGCCCGTCAAAATGTGGACGCGCGGCGTTCCGGTGGACGACTCGTCGAAAGAGCAGCTGCTCAACACGGCGCGAATGCCCTTCATCTTCAAGTGGCTCGCCGTGATGCCCGACGTGCATTACGGCAAGGGCTCGACCATCGGCTCGGTGATCCCGACGAAAGGCGCCATCATTCCGGCGGCGGTCGGCGTCGATCTGGGCTGCGGCATGATGGCCGTGCGCACCTCCCTCACCGCTTCGGATCTTCCCGACAATCTCGCGCTCCTGCGCGCGGCCTTGGAGAAGGCCGTGCCGCACGGGCGCACGGTGGGCCGGGACATGCGCGACAAGGGCTCCTGGGCGGAATTGCCGGAAGCGACGGCGGAGGCATGGTCTGCGCTCGACGCCGGCTTCAGGCGTATCGTCGAAAAGCATCCCAAGCTCGAGAAATCCAACACGGCGAACCATCTCGGCACTCTGGGCACGGGCAATCACTTCATCGAGGTCTGCCTCGACGAAGCGGATCGCGTCTGGTTCATGCTGCATTCGGGCTCGCGCGGCGTCGGCAATGCGATCGGGTCCTATTTCATCGAACGCGCCAAGGAGGAGATGCGACGCTGGTACCTCAACCTGCCGGATCGCGACCTCGCCTATCTCCCCGAGGGCACTGAAGGATTCGACGATTATGTCGATGCCGTGCAATGGGCGCAGAGCTTCGCGCTCGCCAACCGCGAGGTGATGATGAAACACGCCATAGCGGCGGCGCGCGAGGCGATGGCGATTCCGTTCGAAGCGCATCTCGAAGCGGTCAATTGCCATCATAATTATGTCGCGCGCGAACATCATTTCGGCGAGAACGTGCTCGTGACCCGCAAGGGCGCGGTGTGCGCGGCCGAGGGCGTGATGGGTATCATTCCCGGCTCGATGGGCGCGAAATCCTTCATCGTGCGCGGCAAGGGCGACCCCGAAAGCTTCTGCTCCTGTTCGCATGGCGCCGGCCGCGTCATGTCTCGCGCCGAGGCGAAGCGCCGCTTCACGATCGAAGACCACGCCGCTGCGACCAGCGGGGTCGAATGCCGCAAGGACGCCGACGTCATCGACGAGACGCCCGCAGCCTATAAGGACATCGACGCCGTGATGGCCGCCCAGGCGGATCTGGTCGAGATCGTTCATACGCTGCGGCAGATCGTTTGCGTCAAAGGTTAGCTTTTTAGAGGTTCAGTCTGATGTTAACGATCGACGGCGCCTTCGGCGAGGGCGGCGGCCAAATTCTGCGCTCGGCCTTGAGTCTTTCGATGGCGACGGGACAACCGTTCGCTATCGAAAGGATTCGCGCGGGCCGCGAGAGGCCGGGTCTGATGCGCCAGCATCTTACGGCGGTCAAGGCTGCAGCGGAAATCTGCGGCGCGCGGATCGATGGCGCCGAGGTCGGCTCGACGTCGCTGGTTTTCGCGCCCGGCCCCGTGCGGGCGGGAGATTATGTCTTCAACATCGGCTCGGCCGGCTCCACGAGCCTCGTCCTGCAGACCGTGCTTCTTCCCCTTGCGCTGGCCGGCGCCCCGTCCCGCGTGACGATACAGGGCGGGACCAATAATGTCGGGGCTCCGCCTTTCGAGTTTCTCGATCGCGCCTTTCTGCCGCTGCTGCGGCGCATGGGTTACAGCGTCGCGGCGGCATTGACGCGCCCCGGATATTATCCGGCGGGCGGCGGAGAGATCGTGATCGAGATCGGCGCGACGTCTCCGACGCGCCCCCTGCTCCTGACAACGCGCGGCGCCTTGATCGAACACAAGGGCGAGGCCGTCGTCTCCAACCTCGCCTATACGATCGCCACGCGGGAAGCGGAGCGGCTGTGCGCGCTGCTGAACTGGTCCGAGGATCGCGTCGCGCCGATGACGGAACGTCGCGCGAAAGGGCCGGGCAACATTCTGATCGTCACGCTCGGCTATGAGCATGTGACCGAGGTCTTCGTCGCTTTCGGCCGCCTCGGCGCGAGTTCCGAAACGGTCGCCGAGGAATGCGCCGCGCAGGTCGATCATTACCTTCGGGGCGAGCATCCGGTCGACGTCCATCTCGGCGACCAGCTTCTGCTGCCCCTCGCGCTCGGCCCGGGCGGTGTTTTCGTCACATGCGCGCCATCGCGCCACATGCTCACCAATATCGAGGTCATTCACGCCTTTCTGGGAGAGAAAATCGCTATTCGGGAGCTTCCCGAAGGCGTTTGGCGGATAGAGATCGGAGGCGTCGGCGCAGATTCGGAATAGGCGTCTGGCGGCTCGCCGTCAGCGCCCCATCGGCGTGAATAAAAGAGACCTTTCAAACCCTTGCTCCAAAAGATCCGTGATCTAGTTGGGCGGGGAAGGGCCACGAAGAACGGAACAGACGCTTCAGCGCCTAAGGGTTTCGCGCATCGCGGCCTATTGGAGGTCGACATGCTTAGCGCAACCTATACGAACAATCTTCTGGCGGCCTGCGTGGTCGCAGGACTTGCCGTCTCTGCGCCCCCCGCTTCTGCGGCGCCTATGCCAATTGCGGGCAAGGAGATCATCGCAGGTTCTTCTCCGGTGCAGCAGGTCCATTATTATCATCACTATTACCATCACCCACATTATTATCACCATCGTCACTACAGGCATTATGGCTGGCGCCATCACTACTACCGGCATTACGGCTGGCGTCATCATTATTATTATGGCTACTATAATCCCGGAGCGGCCGTGGCCGGCGCAGCGCTGGGGTTGATGACCGCGCCGCTGTGGGCGTTGGGAGGCTGGGGATACAGCCCCTATTATTATGGCTGGTAGGCTGCCCGTCCCCGAAAAGTGCGAGCGTCTCGCCTGATGGTCTGGAGACGACGGCGCTCCACGGCGATCTAACGCCGTCGTCCGATACAGCCCGCCTGCTTCGCCCGCAGGCGGGCGCCTCTCCAACAACCAATTTCGAAAGCGCGAACCTCTCTGACCGGACAGCCCCGCCCTTCTGTATTTCCTTGCGGACTCCGGCGGCTTGTCGCAAAGCCGTCATGACATGATCCTTCCATGCCCCCGGCGCTGGAGGCCGGCGACGCATCGCCGCGCATTGCG
Organism: Methylocystis heyeri; assembly: GCF_004802635.2. NCBI lineage: Bacteria > Pseudomonadati > Pseudomonadota > Alphaproteobacteria > Hyphomicrobiales > Methylocystaceae > Methylocystis > Methylocystis heyeri. The sequence continues at coordinate 146,982 of NZ_CP046052.1, read as the reverse complement.
CTGACAAGCTTGTGATACAAGCCGGGAGCTGCCCGCTGCGGCCTTCGCCAGACGCCCTGCTTCGGCCTGAGGATCGACCAAATGACGCAGATCGCAACCGTTCCTGCTCTGCGGAAACGCATCCTGGATTTAGCCCTCGTCGCCTCGGTCGCCCTCGCTTGCCTGGCCGTCGCCGCGGCGGCTCCCGCAAAGGCGGAACAACGTCCGGCTCCATGCGGCGACAACCGGGCGCCCCCCTGCAAAGGACCCTCGACGGGCGCGATCGAGAAAGCGCAACGCCGGGCCGCCGCCTTGGCGAAGAAAGCGCTCCAGCTTCGGTCCAAAGGGGATGACGGAGGCGCGCTGGCCCTCCTCGATGAGGCGTTGCGGCTCGACCCCGGATCGGCCACCGCCTGGCGGGAGCGGGCTTCCATCCGCCTCTCAAAAGGAGACTTCGCCGCAGCGGCCGCCGATTGCGACCACGCCATCGCCCTCGAGCCGGGCGCGGCCGCGCCATATTTGCAGCGGGCCGCGGTCTACAGCAGCGCACAGGATTTCGCCCGAGCCAAACAAGACTTCGAAACGGCGCTGAAACTCGATCCGACGCTCCAGGCGGCGCGTGAGGGACTTTCCGAACTCGGCAGGCTCGCGGCGGCCCAAAAGCCTGCAGAGGAAAAGCCTGCCGGGGAGGCTGACCCGGCTTCGACTCCGGAAATCTCTTCGCCGCCGCCTCGCCCGACGATCAGCATGCGGCTTCTCGCATCGCTGGTCGCTTTCGCATCGATCGGATTGGGGGCCGTCGCCGGCGGCCACCTCCTACAAAAGCGGCGCGGCGTGCGGAGTTCCGGCGCTGAGAGCTCCGCGCCTCAGAGCGGCGAACTGGCGGATATCAGCCGATTGGCCCCGAACGAGGCCTGCGGGAAAGCCGGGTCGCGGCTCCAGGGCCTTTCGCAATCGGAGGCGGAGGAGCGGCTGATCGCCTGCGGGCCCAACATCGTCGCCCGCGAAGCCAAGGCGACGATCCTGCAAGAGCTGTGGGGCCGAGCCCGCAACCCGCTCAACGCCTTGTTGCTGACCCTGGCGATCGTTTCCTATTTTCTGGGCGACGTTCGCGCCGCGATCGTCATTTCCTCGATGGTGGTTCTCGCGATCGCGACCGCCTTCGTGCAGGAGCATCGCTCCAATGAGGCCGCGGCGCGGCTGCGGGCGATGGTCCACACCACCGCGAGCGTCAGGCGCACTCCAGGCGATCCCGACGACCCCTTCGCCGAAATCCCCATCGAGCAGCTCGCGCCCGGCGACATCGTTCAGCTTTCTGCGGGGGACATCATCCCCGCCGATCTGCGACTGCTCGAGGCCAAGGATCTTTTCATCAACCAGTCGGCCCTCACCGGCGAGGCGATGCCCGCGGAAAAATACGCTCACGCCTGCGAGCAGGTTCACGGCGATCCTTTCGATCTGCCGAACATCTGCTTCATGGGGGCCAATGTGGTCTCGGGATATGGGACCGGCGTCATTCTGCGGACGGGACGAAACACTTTCTTTGGTCGATTGGCGGACGAGATCGCGGAGCGTCGGGCTCCGACCGCCTTTGATCTGGGCGTCGATAAATTCACCTGGCTGATGATCAGATTCATGCTGGTGATGGCGCCCGCCGTCTTTCTGGTCAACGGGTTCACCAAGCACGACTGGCTGGAGGCGCTGCTCTTCGCCGTGGCGGTGGCTGTCGGGCTCACGCCCGAAATGCTGCCGATGATCGTGACGGTGAATCTCGCGAAAGGCGCTATCGCCATGGCGAGCCACAAGGTGATCGTCAAACGCCTCAACGCGATCCAGAATTTCGGCGCCATGGACGTGCTGTGCACCGACAAGACCGGCACCCTGACCCAGGACCGCATCATTCTGAAACATCATCTGGACATCTACGGCGAAGATTCCGACCGGGTGCTCGAATTCGCCTATCTCAACAGCCATTTTCAATCCGGCCTCAAAAACCTTCTCGACAAGGCCGTGCTTGAACACTCGGAAGTCGAGGAGACCCGCCTCGCCGGCCGCTTCTTCAAGATCGACGAAATCCCGTTCGATTTCCAGCGCAGGCGGCTCTCGGTCGTGGTGCAGCGCGATGACGGCAAGCATCTCCTGATCTGCAAAGGCGCGGTCGAGGAGATATTCGCCGCATCGACGACCTATGAGACGGAAAATGAGTGCGGCCGCCTCGATCCCACCCATCTCGAAACCGCGAAACGGGAGACCTGCGAACTCAATGAGGACGGATTCCGGGTGGTTGCGGTCGCCTATAAGGAGATGCCGGCGGGACAGGCCGTTTACACGGTCGCGGACGAGCGCGATCTTACCTTGCTCGGTTATATAGCTTTTCTCGATCCTCCCAAGGAAAGCGCGGCGCAGGCCATCGCCGATCTCGCCAGGGCGGGCGTAGCGGTGAAGATTCTGACCGGCGACAATGAGGTCGTCACCCGCAAGATCTGCAAGGACGTCGGCCTGAAGGTCGACCGGATAGCGCTCGGGCATGAAATCGACCAGATGGACCAGGAGGCGCTGGCCGGTTTCGCTGTGGACACGGTGGTCTTCGCCAAACTGTCCCCCATGCAGAAATCCAGGGTGATCGAAGCTCTGCACCGGAAGGGGCGGGTGGTCGGCTTTCTGGGCGACGGCATAAACGACGGCCCCGCCCTCAAGGCGGCGGATGTCGGAATCAGCGTCGATACGGCGGTCGATATCGCCAAGGAATCGGCCGATATCATTCTTCTCGAGAAAAACCTGCTCGTGCTCGACGAAGGGGTGATCGAGGGGCGCAGGATCTTCGCAAACATCACCAAATATATCAAAATGGGCGCGAGCTCGAATTTCGGAAACATGTTCAGCGTGCTCGGCGCCAGCCTGTTCCTGCCGTTCCTGCCGATGGCGCCCATCCAGGTGCTCACCAACAATCTTCTTTACGACTTCTCCCAGACGGCGATTCCGACCGACACGGTGGACGAGGAATATCTCGCGACCCCGCGCAAGTGGGACATCAGCAATATTTTCAAGTTCATGGTCTTCATCGGGCCGATCAGCTCGATATTCGACTACGCGACCTACGCCATGATGCTGTTCGTGTTCGACGCCTGGAACGACGCCCCGCTGTTCCAGACCGGCTGGTTCGTGGAATCTCTGCTGACCCAGACCCTGATCATCCACATCATCCGGACCGCGAGGATTCCGTTTCTCGAAAGCCGCGCCAGCAATGCTCTGATCGCGACGACGTTGATCATATGCGTCGTCGGCGTCTCGCTCCCCTTCACATGGGTCGGCTCGGTCCTCGGATTTGTGCCCCTGCCCCAGCTTTATTGGCCTCTGGTCGCCGCCATGCTGGCGACATACGCGGTCATGACGCATTTCGTGAAGGTCTGGTTTGTTCGCAGATGGGGGCTGTGACGCCCCCCGAAGCCCGTCGAGACCCTGCGCGTCTTTTTGCGCGCTGGAACATGACAAGAGAGTCTGCTCTCCTGTCATGCGGATGGCTCGCCTTGCGAATGCTCTGATGCAGTCGGAAAGGCCGCAGCGAAGTTATTCGGCAAGAGCCCATAAAGCATCGTCTTTTCAACGCCAATGGGAGGTACCGGCCTAAGGAGGCCATGGCGGGCGCTCTGCGCGTCCTACGCTACTCCTGGAAAGGAGCTGGAAATGACGGAAATTGAAGCGCGCGAGCCGGAACGGAACGTTCCTCTCGAGCGAGAATGAGCCGCCCGAGATGAACATGCCCGTGAACGCGACGACGAGCTTTCAAGCCGCGGTGGATCGGAAGCCCGCCTCGCCGCGGGTTTCGGCGAGGATCAGCCATGATGCGGCGCCGGGCCGCATCCGGTTCAAACATCCGGGCCTGATCGGCCGCAAAAGGCTCGCGCGCGCGGTCGATGCGGCTTTGCGCAACTGCCGCGGCGTGAGAACGACGCGCGCCGACGCCGCAACCGGCTCGGTGCTGGTCGAATTCGATCCCCCCGCCGGCCCCGCAGCGCTGGCCCGGATCATCGACGCAGCAGCCGCGGGGGAAGAGCCGGCGCCGCTCGCGGGCGAAAGCGCGGCGCTGGCGCTGTCTTCCGCCGCCAGCGGCGACCAACATGCCGCCGAGCGCCATTGGCACGCCATGACGGCGGGAGGCGCAGCGGAGCTGCTCGGCGCGGGCCTGAGCCGCGGCATGACCGACGAGCAGGCCGCCGAACGCCTCCTGGCCTTCGGACCCAATGAATTGCCCCGCGCCAAGCCGCGCTCCGCCGTGGCGATTTTCGCCCAGCAGCTGGTCAGCCTGCCGGTGCTTCTCCTCGCCGGCTCCGCCGTGCTTTCCCTGACGACCGGCGGCGTCGTCGACGCTCTGGTCATCGCGGCGGTCGTCGTGCTGAACGGCGGCATTGCCACAGCGACCGAGCATCAGGCCGAGCGAACCATCCTCGGTCTGTCGGATTATGCTCCGGAGCCGGTTCCCGTGCTGCGCGAAGGCGTGCGCCGCCATATCCATCCCGCGGAACTGGTTCGTGGCGATATCCTGCTGGTGGAGCGGGGCATGCTGATCCCGGCGGACGCCCGATTGATCGAAAGCAGCGAGCTTTCGGTCAACGAGTCCGCGCTCACCGGCGAAGCTCTGCCCGTCCAGAAGAACGCGCAATTCGTGCTTCCTGCCGATACGCTGCTGCCAGAGCGCTGCAACATGCTGTTCCGGGGAACCGCGGTGACCGGCGGCTGCGCGCTCGCGCTCGTCACTGAAACCGGCTCCTCCACCGAACTCGGCCGGGTTCAAAGCCTCCTGAACGCCGTCCGCCCTCCCGAGACGCCGATGCAGCGCCAGCTCGACGACGTCGAGCGCGAGCTTATCCTGCTGAACGGCCTGATCTGCGCCGTCGTCTTCGGCGTCGGCGTCTATCATCGGCATGGTCTGGTGGCGATGCTGCGCAACGCCATTTCGCTCATCGTGGCGGCCATCCCCGAGGGCTTGCCCGCGGTCGCGACGACCACCCTCGCCCTCGGCGTCCAGAACATGCGCAAACGCGACGTTCTCGTGCGCAGGCTCGACGCCGTGGAGACGCTCGGCGCGGTCGAAGTGATCGGCCTGGACAAGACCGGAACCCTGACGGAAAACCGCATGGCCGCGGCTGCGATCCACACGGCAGGCCTCCTGCTGCGGCTCGAAGGCGACCGGCTGCTTCACGGCGACAGGGAGGCGGACGGCCCCACCGCCGCCGTAGCGCGGCGCCTGTTCGAGGTCGCGGTCCTCTGCAACGAATCTTCAGTGCGCCCAGGGCCGGACGGTCCCCTGATCGAAGGGACCGCGACCGAGACCGCCCTGATCGAAGCCGCCCTCGCTTTTGGCGTCGACGCGGTCTCGCTGCGCTTCTCGGCGCCCGTCCTCGAAAACGCGCCGAGGTCCGAGGGCCGCAAGCGCATGTCCACTCTCCATTCGGTTGAAGAAGGCCGGCGCCTGCTGTGCGTTAAGGGGGAGCCCAGCGAAGTCCTGGCGCTTTGCAGCGCGCAGCACACGGCCGAAGGCGTCCAGCCGCTCGACGAAGCCTCGCGCGCGAATATCCTCAGGGCCAATGAGCGGATGGCGGGCCAGGCGCTGCGGGTTCTCGGCCTCGCCCTATGCGAAAAAGACGCCGACCCGCGGGACGAATGCGACCTCGAGTGGCTGGGACTCATAGGGCTGGTCAATCCGATCCGGCCGAGCGTGCAGCCGGCGCTGCGGCGACTCGCGCGCGCAGGCGTGCGCTGCGTCATGATCACCGGGGACCAAAGCGCGACCGCAAGAGCGATCGCGAGGCAGCTCGATCTCGCCAACGGCGGCGAGCTCAGGGTTCTGGAAGCCGGCCAGATCACCGACCTCTCCGCCGACACGCTCGCCGCCCTAGCCGGCCAGGCTCAGGTTTTCGCGAGGGTGAGCCCCGTCGACAAGCTCAATATCGTGAAGGCGCTGCAGACGGGGGGACGCGTCGTGGGAATGACCGGCGACGGCGTCAACGACGGGCCGGCTCTGCGCGCCGCCCACATCAGCATAGCTATGGGAGGGGATGGAACGGACGTCGCTCGCGAGGTCGCCGACATGGTGCTGGCCAGCAACGATCTCAACGGCGTGATCGAGGCGGTGAGACTCGGCCGCGCCACCTACGCCAATATCCGCAAGGTCTTGCGCTATCTGATCTCCACCTCCGTTTCGGAAACCCTCGCCATGCTGGGCGCGGCGCTCATCGACGGGGGCGTCGCCATGACCTCGACGCAGCTCCTGTGGCTGAATATTGCGGGAGAGCCGCTGCCGGCGCTGGCGCTGGGACTGGAAGAACCGGAGAGTTCGGTGATGGACCAGCCCCCGCACGACGCGCGGGCGCCGATCCTGTCGATGGGCGATTTCCGCCATCTGATCCGCGAAGGCGTGATGATCGGATCGACCACTCTCGCGGCTTACGCTCTCGCCGGCGGGACGAGAAACCTGCCGCGAGCGAGCACGATCACTTTTCATGGCATAACCTACGGGCAGCTGCTGCACGCGATCCGTTGCCGCTCCGAGGCCCCGGGGCTCTACGGCAAGCTGGTTCATTCGCAGAACCACAAGCTGAACGGCGCCTTGCTGCTGTCGGCCGTCGCCCAGGTCGCCGCCCAGCTTTCCCCGGCGACCCGCCGGGCGCTCAATCTGGCGCCGCTCGGAGGCCGCGATATTCTGACGATAGCGGGGATCGTGCTCGGCGGGGGGCTGGCCAACAGCATCTTCGATTACGCCGTGCACATTCGATCGGCTTCGGCGGCGCGAAGGCTCTCTCTCGGGAAACCCTCATGACGGCTGACATGATCTTCACTTCGGAGTCGGTGACGGCCGGCCATCCCGACAAGCTCTGCGACCAGATCAGCGACGCGGCGATCGACGCTTTTCTGCGAGAGGATTCCGGCGCCTACGCCATCGTCGAATGCGCCGTGGCGGCGGGAGTGATCTTTCTCGCCGCCCGCTATGCCGCGGAAGCCGATCTGGACCTGCCCTCGGTCGCGCGGCAGGTGATCGCCGACACCGGATATAGCGACGGACGTTTCGATGCGCGCCGCTGCTCGATCCTGACGAGCTTCATGGAGCTTCCCTTGACGATGCGGCAACCGCCGATGGCGGCTGGCGACGAGGAATGGGCCCAGCGCTGCGCGGCCAGGGATCAGGCCAATGTCTTCGGCTACGCCTGTCGCGACACGCCCGAGCTGATGCCGCTCCCCATCAGCCTCGCCCATCGTCTTGCGCGCGAACTCGACAACGCCCGGCAAAGCGGCCTTTCCGGCCTCTCGCCCGACGCTAAGACCCAGGTTTCGGTGGAATATCGCGGCGGCCGCCCTGTCCGCATCCACGGCGTCGCGATCACTGCGGCGGTCTCGCCCGATGAGCGAACCCGCGAATTCGAGGATCGGCTGCAAAGCCTCGCTTTGGACACGCTCGCAGAGGGCGAGATACGCCCCGACGCAAAGACGGAATTTTACATCAGCGTCAACGCCGGAGCCCCTTACGTCATCGACGGGCCGGCGCGCCACGCCGGTCTCACCGGGCGCAAGAACGGCATCGACACCTATGGAGAAATCGCGCGCCACAGCGGAGCCGCCCTCTCCGGCAAGGACCCTTCCAGGATCGACCGCATCGGGGCCTACGCCGCCCGCCACGCCGCCAAGAACCTCGTCGCCGCCGGCCTCGCCGAAAAATGCGAGGTTCACCTCGGCTATGCGATCGGCCAGTCGGCGCCGCTCAGCGTATCGGTCGAGACCTTCGGGACCGGCCGCCTGCCGGACGCAGAACTTTCCGCCCGTCTGCAACGCCATTACGATTTCCGGCCGGCGGCGATCGAGCGGCGCTTTAAGCTGCGAACCCATCCGGCGCTCGCGAACGCCGGTCTCTTTCGCCCCCTCGCCGTTTACGGGCATTTCGGCCGCCCGGAGCTGGGCCTTCCCTGGGAGGACGCCTCCGCCTCGCTGGCGCTGAGGGAGTAACCAGGACGGGTCTTCGCAGACATCTGTCTCGCCGCGGGGTTCGCGCTATCTCAACTCTGCGGTGGCCATCCGAAACTCATGGCCGCCTCTTTGCCCAACAAGCTTTAGGAGGACTAGATGGATGTGCTGGAAGCGATCCTCGGCGGCGTCATCGGCGTGGAAGCGGCGACGCTCATGAACGATTTCATCCGCAAGCACGGCGGAGTGCAGGGGCTGGTCGCCGAATGGGAAAAGGCCGGAGCCGACCTCGGCGAAAAAGTGAAATCCTGGATTTCCACCGGCCCCAACCAGCCAATATCGATGGAGCAGATCAGACAGGCGATCGGCCCCGATCGGCTGAACGACCTCGCCACGAAACTCCATACGACCTCGGACAAGCTCGCCGAGCTGCTGTCGAAGCATCTCCCCACCGCCATCGACGAAGCGACGCCGGAAGGAAAGCCGGAGGAAGCCGAAAAAACGGTTCCGATCCATCAGGGCTGAGGCGGCTGACTCAACCTCGGAAGAGGATTCGAGCGAGGGCTGACCGTATGGGATTTCAGTCGCCTGCCGGAGAGCCGTCGTCGGTCTGCAACAGGCCCGCCACTGCAAGGGCGTGCATCGCGACCGACAACGCCGAGGGGAAATATTTCTCCCGGTAGATCTGCCAGAGCGCGATCAGGCCCAGGCTGACGACGGCGGCGGTCCGCGGGTTTACATAGGCCTCCAGAGCCGGAACCGCCGCAGAGGTCGCCGCCGATCCATCGGCGACCGAAAACAGGCCGCGTCTTTCGGCTTCGGCGCCGATCGCCGAAAGCGGCTCGTCGTGAAAAATCACCATGCTTCCGGTGAGCGGCGTGGCCTTGACGTCGCTTACGCCGCGGACGGCCTTAAGCCCGGCTGCCATGGAAGCGAAAAAAGCCGCGTCATCCCGTCGGCTGGCGATGCGCAAGCGGGTTCTCCCCTCCGAGGCGTGGACGACCTCGGCGAGAGGCAGACCGGCGGCGCTCACGAACGTCGCTCCGCCGGGGAAGGCGCCGCCTCCCGGCCCTTGCCGGCCTCCATCTCGGCGATCACCTTGGCTTTAGCCATGGCGATGATCTTGGCGACCTTGTCGGGCGTCACATTTCCGTTGGTTTCCGCATAAAGCTTGTAAAGCTCTTCGACCGCCGCCGTCACATGAGGGTCGCGAAGATCGTCCTCGCTCACGCGGGGGGCCTGGCCCTCCCCGGCTGCGGCGGCCGTCGCCTGCGCCCGCCTTTCGGCCATGACCTCGGCTTCCGCCTCGGCGTAGAGATCTTCGACCGCCTCCGTGGCTTCGACCTGACGAACATGCGCCTCATGCGCGGCGGCGAGCGCGGCCTTCAGCATCGCCTTTGCGGCCGGTCGGGCGTGTTCCGCAATCTGTGATCCACGCAATGCGACGCCAACCGCGCCGACGACCGCTCCAAACGCAAAACCAGCCAAAGGCCACATGTCAATTCTCCCGTCGTTTCGAACGAAACCTTGGGCGATCCTCGCAAAGGCGGCTTCTTTTATGATTGAACCGATTTCCCGCGCCAAGGGCTAAATTAGCGTCGGATGGCCGCAAGTTCCAGCCGAAGGCGCATAGACGCGGCTGCTCGCGCCGATCTCTGCCGGAAGCTTAATTTTTCTCAGCTTTGTCATCCAGGCTTCACATCGAGAGGCTTTTTAATCGCGATCGACGCGCTCAGACGCTTTCGCTTCCGAAGCGAGGCCAATTGCAGCGCGCTCGATCCCATCCTCACATCGGAGACTGCTTGTGACCGTCGGCGACGGACTGCTTCCCAAGACGGAAGAGACCCGCATTCATCAGGCGAAAAGCCTGCTGCCTGCGCTGTGGTCGCTCTCCCGCCCCGGAATGCTGCTCTTGTCAGGTTGGCTGGGCAGGCGCGCGGTCCTGCTCATTCCCGGCGCCTGCGCGGGAGCGCTGTCCGAAGCGGTGCTGGTCGCATTCATCGTGTTTGCGCTTTATGTGGCATGGGAGCGCCTCGGCCATCGCTTGAACGATCCCGCGCGGTAGAGCGCATTCCGGAAAAGCGTCTGGAATACGCTCTAAAAAACCTGCCTGACGCCGATGATTATCAGCAATAGGCCGCCTATCAGATTGGCCTTGTTGGCGATGCCCCTCCGCACGAAAAACTCCGCCAGATAGTTTCCCGCCCAAAGCGCAAGGAAGCTGACGAGCGCCGACAGGCCCCCAACCAGCCATGGGTTCACGCCGATTATGCCTGCGCTGAGCCCTCCCCCGATGTTGTTTATCGACAGCGCGACGCCGAGGACCGTCCCTTCCTTGAAGTCGATATGTTTCGAGGCGTCGACGTCCGCGTGATGCGGGCGCAGGATTACCTTCCACAGGCTCGTCGCATCTTTTTCCGGCGGTTCCTGATCGTGCCACGGCTCGCCGCGCGTCTGTATGATCATCATCGCGCCGAGGCCAACGAGAAGCAGCATGGCGGCCACGGAAGCAATCTCCGAGCCGAGGGAACCGCTCACTGTCGCGCCCATGTAGGCGGCCGCCGACGAGATAAGAAAGGTTATGGCGGATATCCAGAGATTTATCGGAAGACTTACTCTGGTGCCCTGTATGCTATAGGCGATCCTCGCCCCGAGATTGTCCACGTTGTTCGTGATCGCTATGACGAAGCCGTAACCGAGCAATCTTCCGTCACCCGAACCGAATATTCCTGCGTAATTAAGCATTATAATCGAGCAAGCGATCACTCCGGAGACTGCCGCAGTCAGCGCTACTGCCAGGACCGCCGATGCAAAGCGCTGCATTTCGCCTCCAGAATTATCCGCGCTCTTTTCAATCCCGCCTATAACGCACGGTTCCTTTAGAGCATGTTCCCAAAAAGTGCGGAGCGGCTTTTGGAAAAGAACATGCTCAATCAATGAGGTTTGGAGCACGTTCGACTGTGTTTAAACCGAACGCGCTCTAGGCCGGCGGACCGCCGACGGAGCCTCCGGTTGTTTATCGAGGGGCCATGTGGGCCCTATGACGGGCGCCGCGCGGCTTTTTGCGCCGCAAGACGCTCGCTGATCTCCCCGGCCTCGACCGGGCGGCTGAACAGATATCCCTGAAACGCATGCACGCCGGCGACGCGCAGGAATTTATGCTGTTCGGGCGTATCGACGCCCTCGGCCGTCACCTGCATGCCGAGAGCGCGGCCGAGGCTGATGATCGAATGCACGACGGCGGCTCCCCTCGCGCTGCTTTGAACCCTGGTCACGAAACTGCGGTCGATTTTCAGACGGTCGAACGGCAGGGCGAGCAGATAGCTCAGGCTGGAATAGCCGGTGCCGAAATCGTCGAGCGCCAGCCGCACGCCGATTTTCTTCAGTTCGGCGAGTTGCGCCTCTGCGGTCTGAAGGTCGTTGACCAGAATGCTTTCCGTGAGCTCGATCTCCAATTGCCTGGGATCGAGACCCGTTTCGCCCAGGACCCTTCGCACCAGATCGACAAAGCCGATGCGCTTGAACTGCTGAGGAGAAACATTGACCGCGACCTTCAGCTCGGGCCACTCCGTCGCCTGGCGGCAGGCGTTCCGCAACACCCATTCGCCCAGCAGATGAATCAAGCCGGAATTTTCGGCGAGGGGAATGAATATCGTCGGGGGAACTTCGCCCCGGACGGGATGGCGCCAGCGGCATAAAGCCTCCACGCCGAGCATGACCTCCCCGCTGGGGTCGAAGCTCGGCTGATAGCTCAGATAAAGGCCATCGCCGTTGCGGATCTCGTCGCCGAGCTCCAATTCCAACTGACGCCGCTCTTTTTGCCGTTCCTCCATGTCGGAGCTGTATATGCAGAGACGAAGCCGGTCGTGACGCTCGGCCTGCGCGAGCGCCGCTTCGGCGCAGGCCAGCAAATCCTGGTCGGCGCCTTCGAGGTCGTTCATGATGGCGATGCCTGCGCGGGCGCCGGCGGCCGCGGAGAGCGTATGGCCCAAAACGCGGAACGGAACGCTGAACGCCTCCAGAATTCGCTCCGTAAGATCGGCGACGGCCGAAATCTCCGGCGCCTCGAGCAGAATGATCCCGAACTTCTGATCGCCGATGCGCGTCACGCAATCCTCGGCGCGCACACAGGTCTCCAGCCTTTGCGAGGCGGCCAGTTCGACATATTCCTTCACCTCCGACCGGAACTTCTCTTCCACGGCGGTCAGAGCGTCGAGCTTGATGACGACGACGGCGAGCCGCTGACGATCGGCGCGGGCCTTGACCTTCAACTCGGCGAGTCGATGCTCGAATTCCTGGCGGCCCGCAGGCGCCGGGACAGCGGGGCTTTCGTAGGAGGAGCGATGGCGGAATCTGCCCAGGGCCGGGCCGCGCTCGCGCGGCGCAGCCTTGCTCCTGGCGAGATAAAACAGCAGGCACACGCCCGATATCGCGCCGAGGAGCACAGCCGCCCGGGATGGCTCCCCCTGCGCTGGCCAGAACAACTCTCCGACCAGAAGCAGGAGCGTCACAAACGCTGTGAGGCCCATGGCGGCGACGCCCGACTGCAGCAGGGTCTTCGCCCCGCCTATGAAATCAGCGCCTTCATTATCCATAACCTATTCGTAACCCTTTGAACCGAGAAGCCGTTCAACAGTGGACGCCGTTGCTTTCCAAGCAGTTATCACGCGACAAAAAATCAGACGTGGTTAACGCTGCCTGCGGCGGCGCGCCATAATGGCGCAATACCTCATGAATTCCTGCGGAACACATTGATACGAAAAAAGTTTTTTCGCAATCCCGCCGCATGAGTCATCGATCGATATAACTCTATCTTAAAATGTGTCTTTTTAGAACATTGCCTGATAACCAGTCTTGCTCAGGCTTCATCATTATGGACTCATGGACCTTCGTACTGGAAGACAAAGCGCGGATTCTGATCGTCGACGACGATCCCATTCTGGTCGAATTCGCGAAGGTTCACCTGGCTACCCCCCAGACCACCGTAGAGTCCGCGGCTGATGGCCTCGAGGGCTGGAACAGACTCACGACTGAAGATTTCGATCTCGCGCTGCTCGACATAGAAATGCCCGGGCTCGACGGCTTCGGCCTGCTCGAAAAGCTGCGCGCCGATCCGCGTTTCGCCCAGCTGCCCGTGGTGATGTTGACGGGTCGCGAAGACGTCGCCTCGATCGATCGGGCGTTTCGCCTCGGCGCCAACTCCTTCATCACCAAGCCCATCAACTGGCGCAAGTTGAGCTACTCGCTGAAATATGTCCTGCGCACCACGAACATGGAAGCCGAGCTGTTGCGCGAACGCCGCCGCGTGGAGGAATTGTCGCAGCTGACGAGCAACATGCTTTCGCTGATACGAATGGAAATGCGGGCGCCGATCAGCACCATAATAGGTTTCGCCAACTGCATCGCACAGCAGATAGACGGCCCGATTTCGCTCAAGAGCTACATCTCCTACGCGCAGCAGATCGGCGCATCGGCCAATCATCTCCAGAGCAGCCTGCTGGATCTGATCCAATACGCCCAGCTCAGCTCCTCCGACGCCAAACTCGCTTTCGACGAATATCTCGCCTCCAGCGTCATGGACGCCGCCCTCGCCGGTTTTTACATGAGCGACACACAGTCGAAGACGCCCGTGGTCGTCAATAAGCCGGCCGAGGATTTCTATCTGTTGTGCGACCGGCACTGGCTGGCGCGCGCGCTCACTCATCTGATCGAGAACGCCTGTCTTCGGGCGGGCGACTCCGAGACGGTGGTTTTCACCCTGAAGCGGGATACGACGGGAGACGTATTGTTCTCCATTCGCTCCCGGAGCGCCCGCGAGGTCGATACGGCCGCGTCCGCTTCTCCGCAGAATGTGCGTCTCGTTCACGGCCTCGGGGCGCCGTTCGCAGGACGGATCGCGGAACTTCATGACGGTTCGCTCAAAGAGACGCAATGCGCCGAAGACTTCGAGACTGTCGAAATCCGGCTGCCGGCTGCGCGCGCGCTCGAATCCGTAACTCGCCTCCCTCCGCAGCCGAAGCTGGCCGCCAATTTCAGCTGATGGTTCGCGGGCGCGCGTGTTTGCGCGCTTCGCTTTTCTGATTGGAAATGAGGAAAGCCGCCCCTTGAAGCCGCTGTTTTTTCAGATCAGGGCATTCGGTCGACGCCGCCAGGGCGGCGTCGCGATCATATTTGCGTTGGCCGTTCTGCCTTTGATGGCCACGATCGGCGTCGCGCTCGATTACGCAATGTTGGCCCGGCAGAAATCGCAGCTTCAGGCGATGGTCGATTCGAGCGCCCTGCGCGCCGCGCGGGAATTGCACCTCGCGCAAGTCGGCTCGAGCGACGTCGTGACTTCCATCGCCAAAAACTATCTTCAGGCGGCGCTGTCGCGATCCGGCCCGCAGCTCGCGTCCGCAGCCACCGACGTCGCGCTGCTCAACAACAATTCGTCTTTGCAGGTCGCGGCTACGGCGGTTTACCGCACCCAGTTCCTGCATATCCCGGTCAATATCGGCGCCCGCGCGGTCGCGACCGCTTCGGGATTCCCCATCTGCGCGCTCGGTCTCAACCAACAGGCGCCCGGCACTATCCACCTCGAAGCCAATGCGAGAGTGACGGCTCAATTCTGCGCAGTCCAGTCCAATTCGACAAACCCTCAGGGCTTGTCGGGGGCCGGCAATTCGGTTCTCACCGCGGCGTCGATCTGCTCCGCGGGCGGCAAGGTCGGAAACAAGGTCAATTATTCTCCCGATCCCCTGACCGACTGCCCTGTGTTGCCAGACCCCCTGGCGAGCCGCCCGGCGCCGGCGATCGGGCCCTGCAATTACAACAACGAGGTCGTCAGCAGCGGCACCGTCGCCCTCTTGCCCGGAGTTTACTGCGGCGGGCTGCATGTGACAGGCGGCGCGAATGTGACGCTGACGCCCGGCGTCTATATCATGAAGGCTGGACCGCTCCTCGTCGACAACGGCTCGACTTTCACGGCCCAAAGCGCGGGAGTCTTCCTGCATGGCGCCGGCGCCAATTTTCAATTCGACGCCTCTACTTCGATCAGCATGACGGCGCCCCAGAGCGGCGTCATGGCGGGAATGCTGCTGTTCGAGGATCCTTCGGCCCCGGCGGGAGGCGCTCATCAGATATTGAGCAACAATGCGCCGCTTCTGCTCGGCACGATCTATACGCCGAAAGGCACTCTCGTCATCGACACCAACAACTACGTCGCTCAACAATCCGCCTTCACGATCATCGTGGCCAACAAGATGCAGCTTTATGGCGGTCCCAATCTCGTGCTCAACTCGAACTACCATCTCACCAACGTGCCCGTGCCCGGCGGGCTGGACGTCGGATATCCTTATCTGTCGAAGTAGCCGCCGACGGTCGCCGTCGACCGCTGCGGTCGCAAAGCTCCAGCCGAGGTCTTCTCAAGGCAACCGAGATAAAAACGCGTCATGAAGCGGCCTCCCGGAACAAAACATCCGACCGCGTCGAGATCGGCGCCCCCGACATCCATAGCCCGGAAGCTCGCGATCCTGGTCACGATCGCCGTGGCGCTCGCCTCCGTGGCGCTGAGCGGCGTCTCGCTGTGGCAGGAATTGTCCCGCTACGCGGAGACCAGGACAAAGATGCTGGTCGGGGCCGCCCAGATCTTCGCCTCCGCCTCCGCTCCGGCGGTCGCCGCCCGGAACGCCGGCTCCGCCTATCAGGCGATGAAGGCGATCGCCCGAATGCCGGATTTCAGATATGCGCGCATAGATATCGCGCCGGGACACACGCTCGCGGTTCTCGGGGGAGCGACGCAGCTCGACGACGACCTGCGCATTCGGGCCGACGGGGATGAGCGCATCCCGCCTTTGAGCCTGCTGTCGTCGCATTCGATAGAGGTCGACGCCCCGATCGTAAGCGGCGGGCTCGATGTGGGTCGCTTCATACTGGTGGCGGACACGTCGGATCTTGCCGATCAGTTGTGGTCCTCCCTGCGGGGCGCGATGCTCGGCGGTCTGTTCGCGCTGATCCTGGGTCTCTTCGTCGCGGCGCGCCTGCAGCGCGGGCTCACCAGACCTCTTCGCGAACTGAGCGACACCATCTGGCGGATCCGCTCGGCTCACGCGTATGATGCGCGCGTCGAAGCCAAAAGCAACGATGAAGTCGGAGTGTTGATCGACAGCTTCAACACCATGCTCGAGGAAATCCAGACCCGCGACCAGCGGCTCGAGGCCCATCGCCGCAATCTGGAAAAAGAGGTGGCCGATCGGACGCAGGATTATCGCGCCGCCAAGGATGCGGCCGAAGCCGCTAATGCGGCGAAGTCGGATTTCCTCGCTACGATGAGCCATGAAATCCGCACGCCGATGAACGGCGTGATGGCGATGGCGGAGCTGCTGGCCGCGGCGGATATTCCGCAAAGGCAGCGCCGCTATGCCGAAGTGATCTCGAAATCGGGCCAGAGCCTGCTCGCCATCATCAACGACATCCTCGATTTTTCGAAGATCGAATCCGGCAAGTTGGAACTGGAGCGGATTGCGCTCGACCCGGAAGAGCTCGCAAGCGACGTGACCTGCCTTTTTGGCGGCCGCGCCAGCGAGAAGGGCCTCGATCTCGCCGGCTTCGTTTCTCCCGCGACCCCGTCCCGCATCGCCGGAGACCCGGTGCGGATCAATCAGGTGATCGGCAATCTCGTCAACAACGCGCTGAAATTCAGCGATCGGGGTTCGGTGAGCCTGGAGGTCGGACCGGACCCCGGCGACCCCTCGCGCATCGCTTTTGCGGTCAGCGACACGGGAATAGGCATCCCCAAGGACAAGCTCGGGGAAATATTCGGAGCCTTCACGCAGGCCGATCAATCGACGACGCGGCGGTTCGGAGGCACCGGCCTCGGCCTCGCCATCAGCCGGCGACTGATCAAGGCGATGGGCGGCGAATTGACCGTCGAAAGCGAATTGGGCAAGGGGTCCAGATTCGCCTTTTCGATCCCGGCGGAAGATCGCGTTCCGCCGCCGCCCTGGCCCGGCGCGGCAGGAGACAGGGCGGATGAACCCCTGGCGTTTCTCGATGTCAGGGGCGAAGCGACGCTGGAGGCCCTGCGCCGCTACCTTCGCGCAGCGGGATACAGGGTTTTGTCGGCCCGGGACGGCGCGGCGCCGCCCGAGACCGCTTTGATGATCGTCGATCCGGATCGCGTTCCCGCGTCTCGTAGCGAAAGGGGCGCCCGGATCGTCTGCATGGCGGCGCTGGGCGATCCGTCGTCGCATCGCCGGGTGAGGGAAGGGCGCGCCGACGCCGTGCTCTCCCGGCCCCTGCAGCGCTCGGAAATCTTCGGACTGCTTCTTGCGATCGAAACCGGTTCTCCGCTCGCCGGATTGGCCGCTCCGGAGAGCGCCCTTCGCGGCCGGTTTTCTGTTTTTCCCAATCTGCGCGCGCTCGTGGCCGACGACGGCGCCGTCAATCGCGAGGTCGCCATCGAGGCGCTCACGCGGCTGGAAGCCATTCCGACGACCGTCGAAAACGGGCTGGAGGCCGTGCAGGCCGCGCTCGGGCAGGAATTCGACGTCGTGCTCATGGACGTCAGCATGCCGGAGCTCGACGGTTTCGAGGCTACGCGCCGCATTCGTGCGGCCGAGTCCGAACAAGGACGCCGCAGGACGCCGATCGTGGCCGTCACCGCGCATGTTATCGGCGGAGCCGCCGACGCCTGGCGCGACGCCGGCATGGATGCGGTGTTGCACAAACCGTTCACCGTGAGTTCGCTCGCCGCCTGCCTGGGGCTGTTCTTCGCCCCGACCGAGAACGTCATCGGGCCGGAAGCTACGGCGCCCGCAGCGCCCCAGGCGCCGCCCCGCCCCTCCTCCACCCCTCTGCTCGACGAAAAGGTTCTGCGAGACCTCGCTTCGACCGGCCCCCGTGGATCGACCGCCTTCATGGAGAAGGTGTTCGGCATTTTTGTTGAACAAGCGCCGAAATCCGCGGCTAAAATGGAGGCTGCTTTCGAGAGAATGGACATTGCGGAAGTCGGCCGCGTCGCTCATGCGATCAAATCGATGAGCCTGAATATCGGCGCCGGCGCCGCAGCGGCCATGGCCGCGGAACTGGAGCGCCGCGCCAACCTCGAGCCGGACGGCGTGGGGCCGGATCTGATTGCGCGGATGACCGGC
Source organism: Methylocystis heyeri (assembly GCF_004802635.2). Lineage (NCBI taxonomy): Bacteria > Pseudomonadati > Pseudomonadota > Alphaproteobacteria > Hyphomicrobiales > Methylocystaceae > Methylocystis > Methylocystis heyeri. The sequence goes on along the minus strand of NZ_CP046052.1, from coordinate 128,920 downwards.
GTACTGGCTGAAACCTGCGTCGCCCTGGACAAGAAAAAAGCGGCGCTGAGCCTTGGGCGGCAGGAAGCCGAAGCGTAGCGCGGCGCCGCGGCCCAAGCTGCGATCGCATTTCGGCTTTCTCGAAAAGCCTGGGCTTCGAGGCCGGGCGAAAGGCGCTCGCGCGCCGCTGGTCGAGGCGCCGGGACGCGCCTTATGCGCGAAAGTCCGGAGGCTTCTGTCACAAAACTGAAGAATTTCCAATCTAATGCTCGGAAAAGCCGGGTTAAAGGCGTGTGTTTGGCGGGCGTCGGTTCAGCGTGAGAGCCGAGCGGACCTTTCGGATCGCTTCGTTGCGCCCCCAATGGCGGCTTCGAAAGAGGGGTCCGGCCCAACCGACGCAATACCCCGGCGCTTTGAACCGCTGATTTGCAAGTGCAGGGAGTTCCTTCCACAATGGCCTCGGACGATCACGTATCGGGAGCCGCGACTGCCGAGCGCATTCGCGCGGATATGCTCGACAGTTTCGACGAAGAGCTGGAAGAGGAAATCGACGACCAGCGCCTCGCCGCCCTGCTGGATCGCGCCTCCGACCATCCGGAGACCGAGAGCCTCAATCGCAGCCTCTATTTCAAGGAGCTGTTCCGGCTGCAGCGCGAATTGGTGAAGCTGCAGGACTGGATCGCAACCAATAAGAAAAAAGCCGTCGTCATTTTCGAGGGTCGCGATTCCGCCGGCAAGGGCGGCGTCATCAAGCGAGTGACGCAGCGGCTCAATCCTCGCGTCTGCCGCGTCGTCGCGCTGCCCGCGCCCAGCGAGCGCGAGAAGACCCAGTGGTATTTCCAGCGCTATACGCCGCATCTGCCGGCCGCCGGCGAACTCGTCCTGTTCGACCGCTCCTGGTACAACCGCGCCGGCGTCGAGCGGGTCATGGGTTTTTGTTCCGAGGCCGAGGTCGAGGAATTCTTCCGCAGCGTGCCGGAGTTCGAGCGCATGATCGTGCGCTCCGGCGTCACCCTGATCAAATACTGGTTTTCGATCTCCGACGAAGAACAGCATTTCCGCTTCCAGATGCGCATCCACGATCCGTTGAAGCAATGGAAGCTCAGCCCCATGGATCTTCAGTCGCGCATCCGCTGGGAGGCTTATACGAAGGCCAAAGAGGCGATGCTGGAGCGCACGCATATCCCCGAGGCGCCGTGGTGGGTGGTCGAAGCCGACGATAAGAAGCGTGCGCGCCTCAACTGCATCAGCCACCTGCTGAGCCAGTTTCCCTATCAGGAGATCGAGAGGCCCCCGGTCGAACTGCCGCCGCGGGTGCACAACCCCGACTATATTCGCGAGGCCATCCCGGAAGAAATATATGTGCCTCGCATTTACTGAGCTTGCTTTTGCGGTCGCAGGCAAGCCCAGGCGCCGCGCTTGCCGCCGTTGCGGCGAACTCGGAACAACCGCCTCGACGGCGCAATATGAAAGAGACTCACATGGCATATGACACGCACAGTCACGATGATCGGCGCCATTCCGCCGAGGAGCACGACGCCGACGTCGCCGAACACGACGAAGAGGATCTGGCGGCTATCGACTCCACCACTCTCGCGACGATCGCCACCATCGGCGTGGTGGGAGTTGGCGTCGTTGTGATGGAAGCCGCTCTGCTGCCGGGCGTAGCGCTCGGCGTCGCGGCGGTGGCGGCGCCGAAATATTTCCCGCGCCTGAGCTCCGCGCTGGCTCCGATCTTCCGCTCGACCGTGCGCGGCGTTTACAAGGCGTCGCAGAAGACGCGCGAATTCGTCGCCGAAGCGCAAGAGCATGTCGGCGATATCGTCGCCGAGGTTGAGGCCGAGAGCGGCCGTTCTGAGACCTCGGAGCGCAAGGCCTGATGTCCGACGAAAATACGCCGCCGGAGGCGCCGAAGCCGTCTCCGGCGTCCGAAGCAGCGACCCCGGACAAAGCAGCGACCCCGGACAAAGCGGCGGCGACGGCGGCCTTTCTCAGGATCGCCGCCGCGCCGCGCAACGAGTCGGCTCCCGGCGCCGAGAGTGCGTCGCCTGCGCCCGCCACAGGCGCCGAGGCCGTTCCGCCGGCGCCCGCCGGAACCCACCAAACGGCGCCCGAGGCGGTATCCGCCTATCAAAGGATCGTCGGCGCGTCGGGCGCCGAGGCGCGCACGGGCGATGCGCCCGCGGATGCGCAATTCAGCTATTGGAGCTATCCGAGCTTCGACGCGTCGCTCGCCGACGACACGGAGAACACGGAAGCCGTCGCTCCGCCCCCGGCCGAAGCCGCCGCCCCGCCCCTTGCCGAGGGAGAGGGCAGAAAGGCCGGCAAAACCAAGAAGAAAAAGGGCCGCAAGCCTAAGATGCGGATCGCGCATCAGACCGCCGGCCGGGTGCGCATGAAGATATCGGGCGCCAAGGGCGACGAGGAGCTGCTGAACGACATCGCCGCCACATTCCGCGCCATTCCGGGAATTAAGCAGGTAACCGCCAATCCCGTCACCGGCAGCGTCGTGCTCCACTATGACGAGCGCTATCAGGTCAGCATGAACGACCATCTGATGCGCAGCATGGGAACGCGCGACCACTCCAAGATGTTCGGCTCGGAATTCGACGAGCTGACGCGCAAGATCCAGAACGAAGCCGAGTTTCTGGCCGAGAGATCCGAGTCGGCCCGCGCCGTCGTCGATTTCATGAAAAAGCTCGATCGCGAGATCAAGGTCTGCAGCCACAATACGGTCGACCTCAAGATCGTTCTTGCTGCAGGGCTGATCGGTCTCACCGTTCTCGAGCTCGGCGCGAACGCCGCGACGCCGGTATGGCTGACCTTGTCGGTGTTCACCTTCAACCATTTCCTCGAATTGCACGCGCCGCGCGCGCCATTGGCGGGACAGGCCGAGGCCTAGAGCGCGTTCATGTTTCATGGAAACATGAACGCGCTCTAGGCTTTCGTTTTAACGCCGGACGGCGTCTGTCGCACAGGAAGGACCCGATGCAGATCGCCGTTCGTCATTTCATGAAAGGGCGCGTGCGCCTCAGTGCGCCGGCGCTTTGCCGCGACCGCACGCTGGCCGAAAGCGCCTCGAACTGGCTCTCGCGTCAGGAAGGCGTCAGAAGCGTGCGCATCAATTTCGACTGCGCCAGCGTCGTGATCCATTTCGATCCCGTCCACGAACAGGCCTTTCGCTTCCTGTTCGGCCGGTTGAAGCTGATGACGCTCGCGGATCTCGCGGCCCTGGTCGCCTCGGCCGGGGGCGGCGAAACGGGTCGGCACGAGGCGCAAGAGTTGCTGCCGGCCAAGGCGCCGGAGACGGAGCGCCGGTTTCCGCTCGCGCTCCCGACGCTGTCGCTCGCCCTCGCCTTCTCGGCGTCGCCGCTGCTGCGCGCGGTCAACCTCCCCTTCATGCTTTGGAACGCCTATCCCATCGCCCTGCGCGCCTGGCGCGTCCTGGCGCGCGAGCGCCGCCTCAACGTGGACTTTCTCGACACGCTCGCCATCGGGGCTTCCATGGCGCAGGGCAATTTCGTCGCCGCTGCGCTGATCACCTGGCTGATCAAGCTCGGCGACTGGATCAGGGACCTCACCGCGGCAGGGTCGAAACGCGCCATCGGCGACCTGCTCGAATTCCGCAACAAGACCGCCTGGGTGATGCGCAACGGTTCGGTGGTCTCGATCTCCTCCGACGACCTCGAACCCGGCGATGAAGTCGTGGTGTTCCCGGGCGAGATGATCCCCGTCGACGGCGAAATCATCGAGGGAGAAGCGCTCATCGACCAGAAGACCATCACCGGCGAAGGACTGCCGGTGATGCGCAGCGTCGGCGAGGCGGCGTTCGCCGCGACCGTGATTCGAGAGGGGCGCATTACGATCCGGGCCCGCGCCGTCGGGCGCGACACCACGGCCGGAAGGATCGTCAGCCTGATCGACAGCGCCCCCGTAGGCGACACCCGCATGCAGAACCACGCCGAGCGGCTCGCCGACCGGCTGGTGGCTCCCACGCTCGCTGCGGCGACCGGCTCGGCGCTGCTCACCGGGGATCTGAACCGCTTCCTGTCCCTCGTCATCGTCGATTACGGCACCGGCATTCGCGTCGCCGCGCCGACCGCCGTGCTGTCGACGATGACTCAGGCTGCGCGCAGCGGCATCATCATCAAGAGCGGGCGCCATATGGAGCGGCTCGCCGAGGTCGACACCGTCGTCTTCGACAAGACCGGCACGCTGACGCGCGGCGCGCCGGAGGTCATCGACATCGTGCCCTATCAGTCCACGATCGACGCTCGCACGCTGATCGGCCTTGCGGCGGCGGCCGAGAGCCGCCTGCAGCATCCGGTCGCCGAAGCGCTGCGCCGCCGTGCGGATCAGATCGGCGCGCCGGCGCCGGTCTGCGACGAGCCCAACTATTCGGTCGGCATGGGCGTCGAAGCTTTCGTCGAAGGCCGTTTCATCCATGTCGGCAATCAGCGCTACATGCGCAAGCTCGGCATTGCGATCGACCGCGCCGCGGGAGACAAGCAGCGCCTCGAGGAGGCGGGCTATTCCTGCCTGCATCTCGCCATCGACGGCGCGCTCGCGGCGCTCGTTCCCTACGCCGATCAGATCCGCCCGGAGAGCTACGGCTGCATCAGGCGCCTGCACGCGCTGGGCGTGCGCGACACGGTGATGCTCACGGGCGACAACGCCGTGGTCGCGCGCGCGGTGAGCGAACGGCTCGGGCTCAGCCGCTTCGTCGCCGACATGCTGCCGACAGACAAGGCCGATGTCGTGCAGCTGTTGCAGAATGAGGGCCGAGTCGTCGCGATGATCGGCGACGGCATCAACGACTCCCCTGCCCTCAGCTTCGCCGACGTCGGCATTTCAATGAAGCACGGCGCCGAAGTCACCCATGAAACCGCAGACGTCATGCTCATGGAGGATTCGCTCGACAAGCTGGTCGAAGCGATCGAAGTGTCGCGCGGCGCCATCAGCCTCATCAAGCAGAATTACGGCATCGTCATCGGCATGAACACGCTGGCGCTGGGACTCGCGCTGCCGAGCGGCCTCGTAAGCCCGTCTGTAACAGCCCTCATCAGCAACGGCTCGGCGATCATCGCCAGCCTGAACGCCGTCCGCCCGCTGATGTTCAGGCGATAACGCGCCGCGCCGGCGATGCTGAAGGACGACCTTGCCGAGCTGAAGCGCGCAGTACGACGTCTCGAACAAGGCAATCTCGCCGGCGCCGGCCCGAAGACTTCCGGTCGCGATCTCGACCGCGCGCTGGCGCGGCTGCCGAAGCCCCTCAAGCGCCGCATCGACCGCGCCATCGAGCGGGCGGCGCTCCGTTGTCTGGCTTTCGTCGCCAGGGCGCCGCGCGCCGATACGGCGAGACGGCCGCTGCGCCCGGCCATGGGCCTGCTGCTCGCGGGCCTCTCCGGCGGGATCGGCGGCGCGCTCGGCGGGCCCGGCGTATTGATCGAACTGCCGGTGATCACCCTGCTCATCCTGCGCCAGATCGCGGATATCGCCCGCCAGTCCGGCGAGGATCTGACCACGACGGAAGCGCGCATCGCCTGCCTCGAAGTCTTCGCGCTCGGCGCGCGCGGCGGCGCGGCGGATGCGAACCCCGGTTATTTCGCGACGCGCACGCGGCTCGCGCGTCTTGCGCAAAACGCGACGCATTCGGTCGTCGAACGCGGCGTCTCGAGCGCCGTCTTTCCGCCGCTTCTCGTCCGCGTGGCGGCTGAGCTGATCGGCCGGTTCGGCGCCTCTTTGTCCGAGCGCGCCCTCGCGGGCGCGATCCCGGTCATCGGCGCGGTTACAGGCGGCGCCATGAACGCGCTGTTCATGCGCCAATTTCAAAATCTCGCACAGGCGCATTTCATCGTGCGCCGGCTCGAGCGGCGCTACGGCGCCGAGACCGTCCGCATCCGCTATGCGGAAATCCGCGCCGATCTTCGCCCGCTCCGCGCCGCGCCTTCGCGACGAAAAAAGATCAAAACGTCGCCGCACCCGAAAAAGCCGGCGGTCCGCCCTGTCACGGAGCGGTGAGGAGTCGCGGAGCCGGCGGCGGCGCAGCGCCGGCCTCGGGCTTCGCCTTGCCATAGTAATCCCAGGCCTTTTCATGCGCGAGATAGACAAAAGGCCCCGCGAAGAAGCCGAATGCGGACAGTTCCGCCGCGAGCCCAACGTCCCGAACCACCGCGAAATTGGTTCCGAATTCGGAGATCGTCGCAAAGGTGCGGTAAGTGATGGTCTTCGCCATGGCGCGCGTGACGGGAACCTGCGTCCCTGTCGCCTCGATCCGAGCGCTCGCGCGCTGGTCCGAGCGGAAGTGGTTCCAGGCCGTCTCATGCAAAAAATAGAACAGGGGGGCGGCGCCGAGCGAGACAGCCGACAATCCCGCCGCCGTCGCGACTTCGCCGAGCAGGAAATAATTCCAACCGAAATCGAGTCCGGAGGCGATCACGCGGAACGTAACCGTCTTCATCGCCGAGCGCCCGAACTTCAGCCCCGCGAAGGAAAACTGCGGCGCCTGCCCTGTCTCGACGGAATCCGGCGTACTTCCGATGGAGACTGACGGAGCCCTGGCGAGGGCGGGCGCCGGGGCGCGCTGGCGCCGGCGAAGCCGGGCGAGCCGACGGGGGGCGAGCGCCGCCGCCGCGCCCAGCATGACCGCCGGGGCGAAAGCCGCCTCCAGAGCGACCGCCGCCAGCGCCGCGACCGCGCAGGCGGCGGCAAGGCTGGCGATGTCGCCGCCGGCGTCACGGTGGTGGATTTGAAGCATGAACTGCCCTCTCCTGCGTGGCGGGCGACGCCAAGGCCGTCCCGCTCATGGCGAAATCGCTCCGGGTAATATGTTGGAGCGCATTCCTGTCGCAAAAGCATGTCTACTTTTGCGGAATGCGCTCCATTCACAGCGTCCGAGCGCATTCTTGTCGCAAAAGCATGCCTACTTTTGCGGAATGCGCTCCATTCACAGCGTCCGAGCGCATTCTTGTCGCAAAAGCATGCCTACTTTTGCGGAATGCGCTCCATTCACAGCGTCCGAGCGCATTCTTGTCGCAAAAGCATGCCTACTTTTGCGGAATGCGCTCCAGGGCCTCTATCCGGCCATCCGCCAGACTGTAGACCTGATCGGCGAAGCTGCGGGCTTTCGGGTCGTGGCTCGCCATGATGACGGCTTTTCCGCGCCGCCTGGCGAAGCCTCGCAGCATTTCGAGGATCGCCTCGCCGCTTGCAGAGTCGAGACGGGCCGTCGGCTCGTCGGCCAGCAAGATGAAAGGATCGCCGGCGAGCGCTCGGGCGATCGCCACCCTCTGCTTCTCGCCGTCGCTGAGACTCGCCGGGTAAAAATCCATTCGCTCGGCGAGATTGCAGTACTCGAGAAGCTCGGCGCTTCGCCGCTCGCGCAGCGGCGCTGGAACTTTCCGCAGGCGCAGCGCCGTCTCGACATTTTCCCGCGCCGTCAAGAAAGGAAACAGGTTGAAGGATTGAAACACGAAACCGAAACATCGGCGGCGGATTGGCGGCAACTCGCGATCGGAAAGATTGCCGACCTCGTGCCCGCCGAGGAGAATCGCGCCGGACGTCGGACGCAATATGCCGCCGAGCATCGAGAGCAGCGTCGATTTGCCGGAACCCGAAGGGCCGATGAGCAGCGTGACTTCGCCGCCCGGCGCCGCGAGAGAGACGTTCTCGACGGCGGCGACCGTGACGCTTCCCTGCTGGTAATGCTTGGTGAGCGCGCGCGCTTCGAGCAAGGGCTTCATCACTGGCTCCTGAAGATCGTCGCAGGATCGAGCTTCTGCACGCGGCGGATCGAGAGATAGGCGGCGGCGAGCGCAGTGACGAGCGTCACGCAAAACTGGCCGGCGAGGAGCGTGGGGCTAATAGCCAGCGCGACTCCCATCGTCTCCAGCCGCTCCCTGCTCAAAAGCGCCAGCAGCGCGGCGATGGCGAAGCCCAGTGCGGCGTCGACGCCGGCCTGGGCGAGAATGATCGTATTGAGATCGCCCCGCGAGGCGCCCATGGCCTTCAGAGTCGCAAATTCGCCGAGATGCTCCATGGTGTTGGCGAAAACGGTCTGGCCGATCATCCCGGCTCCGACGACGAGGCCGAGCAAGGCGGTCAGGCAAAAAGCCGCTCCCATCCCCGTCTGAATCGTCCAATAGAGCACGGTCCTCTCGACGAAGGCCCAGGTCGTCAGAACTTCATTGTCCTTCAGCAGTCGGCGGAGCGACGCTGCGATACGCTCGGCGTCTTTCGGATTGCGCAACCGGATCGCGATGTAGGCCGCAACGGAGCGCCGCGAAATGTCCGGGGTCATCTCCTGCGCCAAAGCATAGGAGGTGAAGACGATCGGCGCAGTCGTGAAGGTTTTGGCCCCGCGCGAAAGCCCGATGATTTGGAGCGGGCGGTCGTTGACCTCCCAGGTCGCGCCGAGCCGCAATTCGCCGAGCCGTTGCGCCGCGCTTTCGTCGACGATCATCTTGTCGTCGCCGACGTCGCTCTCGGAGCCGCTGGCCATTTCCCAAGGGCCGCCCACGGGAGCCGAGGGGTCGTAGCCGATGATCTCGACGAGCTCCTGCGCCCCGTTCCGCAATTTGAGAAAGCCCCAGCTCAAGCTGATCGGCTTGGCCCAGACCAGCTCCCGGCTGCCCTCCAGCATCTTCACGCGGTCGTCGGGGAAGGGCTTGGTGAAATCGAAATTCTGAACGCCCTTGGCGGCCACCCATATATCCGCGCCGGCGTGACGGATGATCGAGGTCGCATTTTCCATCATGCCGATATAGAGCGCCGTTTCAGTGAGCGTCAGATAGGCCGAGAACACGACTCCAAACAGCGTCACGATCAGACGCGCGCGGTTATGGAAGACGAGCCTCATCGCGAGCCAGATCATGATGCGGGGCTCCGCAGCTGCGACGCGAGCGCAGCCAAGGCGACCTTCCGCAGGTTTTCACGATAGTCCATCACGAGCAGCAGACGCGCCATCGGAAACGGCGCGCGGCAGATCCGGCGACGCCGAGCCTCGTAACGGGCGGGTTCCCCGCGGCGCAACGCCTCTCCCAGCGAAAGCCGATCCCCCGCGTCGCCGAAGACGACCCCGCCGCCATCGTCAAGAGCGCGACGGCGAAACGCCTTGTAGATATCAAGCATTCGCGGCGTGCCGGCGCCAGGCCGCCTGATGCGGTGCGAGACTGTCGGGATTGCCCACGTAAACCTTCGACATTCGTAATAGCACCCCCGTGAGGCGACGTCCTCGATAGGGCGGGATCGAGTTGGGCGAACGGCTGGCGAAGGTCGAAATTTCAAAAATGCGATCGCTGACGGGGATGAGGAACTCGGCTTTCGCGCGCAGGCGATGGTGTTCAGGGATGACCAGGGTCGCCATGAAGCGGCTTTCGCTGCGCAGATCTCACGATAAAACGCACTGACGTTTCGCGCATTGGCTGCTGCACTGCGCCGCGACCAGTAAAAATCAAACTTGGGCTGAATTGTGGCGTTTAAGCGGCGAAAATACGTCCTACCAACGCCGCCCGACGTTCATGCGGACCCGCGGGCCCCGGAGTTGCAGCGGATCAGTGCTCTTCTTCAATCCACAGGAGCCGACCATGCGCTCAACGCCAGGCCCGAGGGATCAGCGCGAGAAAGAGCAGGAACGCCAGAATCAAGCTCAGACTCTTCCAGAAAACCAGCGGATTGCGCTCATAGAGCGGTTTCTTCGTCGCAGGCGGCGCAATATTCCGCAGAGCGCCGTTCTCCAGTTCGAACGCGAATTCCACCACGTCGCCGAAGCGATCGCGCGGATCGGCGGCGACCGCGCGCAGGATGGCGGCATTGATCCAGGCGGGAAGATCCGGCCGCTTTACGATCAAGGGGCGCGGCCGGCCGAACCGCGGCGTGCTGAAGGGCTCGATTTCGCCATAGGGGTAATCGCGTGCAAAAGCGCGATACAGGGTGACGCCCAGCGCAAAAAGATCGGAGGCCTCGTCGCCGGAGGCTCCGAGGAACAGTTCCGGCGCCATGTAGCTCGGCGTGCCGGGAATGTCCTCGGGGCAAAAATCCTCGAGACGAGGAACCCGGCAGACCCCGAGATCGACCAGACGCAGGCTGCCGTCCTTCAGCAGGATCACATTGTCGGCTTTGATGTCGCGATGAACGACGCCCGCGCGATGAGCGGCGACCGCCCGCGCAAGGCGCGTCGCGATCGAAAGCCCCTCCTCCAGTTCGATCTTCGGCGCCCGCGCGAGCCGCGCTTCGAGCGTCTCGCCTTCATAGAAGGGCATGACGGAATAAAGCTGCGTCCTGCGGCCCTCCTCCGGCTCGACGATCTCGCCGACATAGGGGCTGCGGATGCGCCCGGCGACCCAGGCCTCGTTGACGAAAGCCCGGCGGCGGCTCGCGTCGTCGGCGACCCGCGCTAGCGGGAATTTGACGACGAGCGGCCGGCCGTTGCGCAGATCCGTCGCAAGTAGCAATCGGCTGTTGCGCCCCTGCGAGATGATCCGTTCGAGCCGGTAATCGTCCACGACCTCCCCGGGCGCCGGCGGCTCCCCGATGCGGAGACCGGCGGCGAGCTGCGACAGCGCTCCCTGGTCTGCAGGAGGGAGATCGACGACATCGGCGACGAGCGCCGTCGCATTATCGTCGCTCCCGGCGGCCAGCGCCGCGGCGACCAGTCTTTCCGCGGCCTCCTGCGGCGAGACGCGCTCGGCAAGGAGCTTGCGAATAGCCTCGCGGCGCAAGAACGCATGCACCCCGTCGCTGCACAGAAGAAAGCGGTCATGGAGGCAGAGCGCGTGCGAGGCATGATCGACCCGCAGCACATCCTCGAAACCCACCGCGCGAATGAGCGCATGGGCGCTCTCGCCGCGCCCCAGCACATGGTCGTTCGTCAGCTGTTCGAAATCTTCGCCTCTCAGCCGATAGGCCCGGGAATCGCCGACATGGGCGAGATATGCGGAGCGTCTCGAGAAAATCAGCGCCGAGAAAGTCGTCGCCATTCCCGCGAGCTTTTGATCGACGCGCGCCTGCGCGGCGATCCAGCCGTTGATGGATTCGAGCGCCCGCGCTGCGGCGCGCGCGACGCCGATCGTCTCGGGCGAGGCGAAATAGGCCTCGATGAAGCCGCGCACCGCCGTCTCGGCCGCCTCGCGCCCTCCCTTGTGGCCGCCCACGCCGTCGGCCACCGCCGCAACGAGGCCATGAAGCGAGCCGGGGCCGAGCGGCCCCGAGCAGGCGGCGACATAGTCCTGGTTGTCCCGCCGCCTGCCCGTCTCGGTGCAAAAGCCGATTTCGACGCGCAGATCGTGGTCGTAGCGGCTGAGCAAGAGAGGAACCCTTTCGCGTTAGATCCGCGCCCCCGATACGGCGCCCCAGGTCGTGCGCCAGCGCGACTTGACCAGCAGCAGGCCGAACAGGCCGAGAATCGCAAGCACGCCGAAAAACGAGAAGCCTGCGAAGAATCCTCCTGTCTCGCCCTTGGAGAAGGCCAGAGTCTTGGCGAGAAAAAAGCCGCCGAGACCGCCCGCAGCGCCGACCAATCCGGTCATCGCGCCGATCTCGCCGCGAAATCGCTGCGGCAGCAGCTGGAACACGGCTCCATTGCCCATGCCCAGGCTGAGCATGCCGATCGAGAACAATCCCACCGCGACCCACGCGACCGGCGGCAGTTGAAAGAGGCTCCAGCCTGCTTCGCCGGCCGGCGCCGGCCCCTCGGGCATCGTCGCGACGCCGAAATAGCTCAGCGCAACGACGCCGAAGAGGATGGAAAGCGTCCTTATTCCGCCGATGCGATCGGCGATATAGCCGCCGACGGGACGAAAGCCGGATCCCACCGCGACGATCAGCGCGACGGCGAGTCCCGCGGCGACGCCGCTCGCATGGTAGTGCACGGTGAAATAGAGCGGCAAGGCGGAAGCCAGCCCGACAAAGCCGCCGAAGGTGATGAAGTAGAAGAACATGAACCAGCGGCTGTCGGCGTCGAGCAGCATCCGGCCGTAGTCGGCGAGGCCGATCCTGGCCCGCGTCGCGGGGGCGTCTTTTGCGGCGAAGGCGTAAAAGGCCAGCGTCAGCGCCATCATGACCAGCAGCAGGCCGTACACCGCGCGCCAGCCGTAATGTTCCGCTATCGAAGGCGCAAAAAGCGTGTCGAGCACCACCCCCATGTTGCCGGCGCCGGCGATTCCCATCACGATCCCCTGATATTGGGGCGGATACCATCTGCTCGCTTGCGGCAGAGCGACGGCGAAAGCGGCGCCCGCGACGCCCAGCGACAGGCCGAAGACCGCAATCGGCAGAGGGCCGGGAAGCCCGAACACGTAAACCAGCATGACGGAAAAGATCACCGCCGCCTGCGCCATGACGCCGGTGATCTTGGCGCCGATGGCGTCGGCGATCAGCCCCAGCGGCATGCGGAAAAAGGCGCCGCCCAGCACCGGGACGGCGACGAGCGACAGCTTGTCCTCCACGGAAATATGCATGTCCCTGGCGATGAAGACGATCAGCGGCCCCAGCGAGACCCAGGCCATGAAGCTGACGTCGAAGTAAAGAAACGCCGCGAGCAGAGTCGGCCAGTGGCCGGCCTTCTTGAAGTCCTCGAATTTCATGTGGTTCGGCTCCTTTCGGTTGCGCTGGAAATGAAAAATCTGCGCGTTGACGGTCGACGTCATTCGAGAGACTCGACAAGGCGAACGCCCGGCGAGATCTGCGCTGCGGGTTTTTGCGTCTCGGCGCCTCTCAGCATTCGCTGGATCTCCGGGCGGCAGGAGCCGCAGCCCGTCCCAGCCCTGGTGAGGCGGCCGACCGCGTCGAGATCGTCGCAGGCACGGTCGGCGATAGCCGCTTCGATCGTATTGGCGCCGACGCCGTGGCAGACGCAGACCATGCGGCCATCGTCCGAAACGCCTGTCGGCGAGCGACCGGCGAGCAGCGCGCGAGCATCGCACGCCTCCGCTTTTTCGAATTCGGCGCAGAGAAAGGCGCGTGAAGCCGCGACCGGCTCGCGCTCGACGAACAAGAGGCCGGTCGGGCGCCCGTTTTGCGAAAAGATCCAGCGGCGCGCGCCGAGCCGCGCGTCTTGCGCATAGGCGAGTCTGGCCCCGCTGCTTTCGTCCTTTCCGAGCAGGCCGCATGCGAAGGCGTCCCAATCCGCCGGCTCCTTTTGGCCGGCGAGCTCGATGCGCCAGCCGAAACCGGTGCGCGCCATCGCCCAATAATCGGCCGCGATCCGCCCGGGCTTTTCGCGGGTCAGGGCAAAACCGTGCCAGGCCGCGGGCCAGGGCTCGATCCGCGCCACTGAAGCCTTCGACTCGGGCTGGCCGGAAACGGGGTCGACCCTGGCGGCGACGAGAGCGTCGATGCGCGCGGCGCCGGCGTTCTGGTCGGTCCAGTGAATTGGAGCGAACAATGCGCCCCTCTGCTGGCGGTCGGTCACCAGAGCGCGCAAAATCGTCGAGCCGTGCTCGTTGGAAAGACACGCCAGCCCCGCCGGCTGAAGACCGACGCGCGCCGCGTCGTCGGGATGAATTTCCACGAAAGGCTCGGCGATATGCTGCGAGAGACTCGGCGCGAGGCCTGTGCGCGTCATAGTGTGCCATTGATCGCGCATCCGCCCGGTGTTCAGGACATAAGGCGTCTTGGCGCTTCTGCGGCTCTCTGGCGGACGAAAAGGCGTGGCGACGAAGCGAGCGCGGCCGTCCGGGGTAAAGAAACGCCCCTCGGCGAAGAACCTCTTTGGAGTCGCGCCGGCGGCTTCTCCCCTGCGCCAGGGCCACTGGAACGGGCGCAGCCTTTCATATTCGGCCGCCCCGATTTCTTGGCAGGCGGAAATGTCGAAGGCTCGCCCGCCGTCGTTCAAATGGCCGGAGAGCGCAGCATATTCACGGAAGATTTCCGCCGGACCGGCGTAATCGAACCCTTCGGCGCCCATGGCGCGGGCGACGCGGCAGATTATCCACCAGTCCGGCATGGCTTCGCCCGCGGCGGGAAGCAAGGCTCGCTGGCGCGAGATGCGCCGCTCCGAATTGGTGACAACGCCGTCCTTTTCTCCCCAGGGGCGGGCGGGCAAGGCCACATGGGCGAAAGCGGCGGTGTCCGTCTGCGCCATTGCATCCGAAACGACCACGAAAGGACAGGCGGCGAGCGCACGCTTCACTTTGTCGGCCTCGGGCAGGCTGTCGACCGGATTGGTGCCGATGATCCAGAGCGCCTTGATCCGGCCGTCGCCGACGGCCTCGAACAGCTCGACCGCCTTCAGGCCCGCCCTGTCGGCGATGGTTTCGGCGCCCCAAAATCGCTTCACGAGCTCGCGGCTTCGCGGATCATCGAGCTCCATGTGGCAGGCGAGCTGGTTGGAAAGGCCGCCGACCTCCCTGCCCCCCATGGCGTTGGGCTGCCCCGTGACCGAAAACGGGCCCGCCCCCGGCCGGCCGATGCGGCCGGTCGACAAGTGGCAATTGAGAATGGCGTTGACCTTGTCCGTCCCCGCGGAGGACTGGTTCACGCCCTGCGAATAGATCGTGAGCGTCCGCTCGGTCGCAGCGAAAATTTCATAGAAGCGCTCGATCAGCATTTCGTCGAGGCCCGTCGCCGCCGCGACTTCGGGGAGGCTCCAGACTTGCGCGACCTGCAGCGCCTCTTCGACGCCGCTCGTATGAGCCCGAACATAGTCCGCGTCGCGCCGGCCCGATTTTTCCAGAAATCGCAGCAGGCCGAGAAACAGGGCGACGTCGGAGCCGGGCTTCAGAGAGAGTTGCAGATGGGCGATCTCGCTCGTCGCAGTGCGGCGCGGATCGATATTCACGACGCGCATTCCGGGACGCGCGGCCTTCGCCCGATCCAGCCGCTGAAAGAGCACGGGATGGCACCAGGCGAGGTTGGAGCCGACGAGGACGACGAGATCGGCCTCCTCGATGTCTTCATAGACATTGGGAACGATGTCGGCGCCGAAAGCGCGCTTGTGGCCGGCGACGGACGACGCCATGCACAGCCGCGAATTGGTGTCGATATTGGCGGAACCGATAAAGCCTTTCATCAATTTGTTGGCGACGTAATAATCCTCGGTCAGCATCTGGCCCGACACGTAGAGGGCGACCGACTCCCGCCCATGCGCCTCGATGGTCCGGCGAAAATTCCCCGCGACGTGATCGATCGCCGTGCGCCAGGAAGCCCGCGTCCCGTTCACGATCGGATGCAGCAGACGTCCTTCATGCGTCAGCGTCTCGGCCAGCGCCGCGCCCTTTACGCACAGACGGCCGAAATTGGCGGGATGGCCGCGATCGCCGGCGACTTCCACCCTGCCCGACGGCGAAATGCGCGCTTCGACGCCGCAGCCCGTCCCGCAATAGGGGCAGGTCGTGTGTACGATTCTTTCCGCTCCCGTCATCGGCGCGCCCTTTGTTTCTTGCTCAAGGCCGGACAGCGGCGCTCATCTCGAGATAGACGCGCCCCTTCTCTATCTTGACCGGAAAACTGCGGGCGCAACCCTGGCCGTCCCCCGCAGCGTCCCCGCTTTCGAGGTCGACGATCAGGTTATGCAGGGGGCATGCGACCTTGCGGCCATGCACGATGCCATCGCTCAAAGGACCGCCCCTGTGGGGACAGCGATTTTCCAGCGCGAACACTTCGTCGCCTGCCGTGCGGAACACGGCGATGTCGCGGCGCGGCGTCTTAACGAGGCGTGCGCCGCGCTTGGGGATTTGATCGAGCGAGCCGATGTCGAACCAACTGGGCGCGTTGACGTTCATGGATTTTCTCCTCACTCGGCGGCGATGGGGCTGATGACCGCGAGCGGCGCGAATTCTCCGGAGCCGAAGCCCGCGGCCCGTTCCGCCCAAGGGTCTTTGCGCACGGCGCGCTGCGACAGCAGAAAGCGCTCATAGAGCGCCTTGCGCGCGTCGTGATCCTCCATGATCATGCGGCGGACGCGTTCGAGCCCGGTCTTCTCGACCCATTTGTAGAGCCGATCGAGATAGGCCGCCTCCTCGCGATAGAGCTGCATCACCGCGGCGACATATTCGAGCGCTTCTTCTTCCCTATCGACATGGCCGAGGAGATCGGTCGCCCGCACATGAAGGCCCGCGGCGCCGGCGATATGGATGTCGTAACCGGAGTCGACGCAGACGACGCCGATATCCTTCACCGTCGCTTCGGCGCAGTTGCGCGGACAGCCCGAGACGGCAAGCTTGATCTTGGCGGGCGTCCACGAACCGCAAAGCAGGCGCTCCAGCTTGACGCCGAGTCCGGTCGAGTCCTGAGTGCCGAACCTGCACCATTCCTTGCCGACGCAGGTTTTCACCGTGCGCAATCCCTTGGCGTAGGCATGGCCGGAGACGAGGCCCGCGGCGTTGAGATCGGCCCAGACTGCGGGCAGGTCTTCTTTCCTGACCCCCAGAAGATCGATGCGCTGGCCTCCCGTCACCTTGACGGTCGGAATGGCGAATTTGTCGGCGACGTCGGCGATGGCCCGGAGCTCGTCGGGCGTCGTCAACCCGCCCCACATGCGCGGCACGACGGAAAATGTTCCGTCCTTCTGGATATTGGCGTGGACTCGTTCGTTGACGAAGCGCGATTGCGCATCGTCCTTGTAGTCGAACGGCCAGGCGCAGAGCAGATAATAGTTGAGCGCCGGTCGGCAGGACGGACAGCCGCAGGACGTCTTCCAGCCGAGTTCCTGCATTACCGCCGGCATGGAGTCGAGGCGACGCGATACGATTAATCCGCGCGCCTCCTCATGGGTGAGATCGGTGCATCTGCACATCGGCTTGCGTGCGGTCGCGCGATAGCTTTCGCCGAGCGCGCCGGCGATGAGCGCCTCAACCTTGGACGTGCACTGGCCGCAGGAGGCCGAAGCTTTGGTCTCGCTGCGCACGTCATCAAGGGTAGACAGCCCCTTGGACGACAGCGCATTCAGTATCGTCCCTTTGCAAACGCCGTTGCAGCCGCAGATTTCCGCATCATCCGGCAAGGCTGCAACGGCCGCCATAGGGTCGAGGGAGGCGCCTCCCTGATAGGCCTGGCCGAAGATCAACATGTCGCGCATCGCACTGATGTCGGCGCGCTTCTTTATGAGATCGAACAGCCACGGGCCGTCGTCGGTGTCGCCATAGAGCACCGCGCCTCTGATACGGTCGTCGCGCAGAACGATGCGCTTGTAGATGCCGCGCGCCGGATCGCGCAGCACGATCTCGTCGGAATCCTCGCCTTCGGCGAAGTCTCCTGCTGAAAAAAGATCGACGCCGGAGACCTTCAGCTTCGTCGAGGTGACGGAGCCGGAATAAACGGCGCCGACGGCGCCGCAAAGGCGCGCAGCGACTACCTTGGCCATTTCAAACAAAGGCGCGACCAGGCCATAACATTGACCGCGATGCTCGACGCATTCGCCAACGGCGAAAATATCAGGATCGCTCGTCAGCAGCCCATCGTCGACCTTGACGCCGCGCTCGACCTCGAGACCTGCTTCCTTGGCGAGGCGCGCATTGGGACGAATGCCGACCGCCATGACGACGATGTCGGCGTCGATGATGCGGCCGTCGTCGAGCTGCACGCCGGCGACACGAGATCCGCCGACGACGGCCTTGGTGTCGGCGCCGAGAAGCACTTCGATCCCGCGTCGCTCCATGGCTTTCTTGAGGAGATAGCCGGCGGAAGAATCGAGCTGGCGCTCCATCAGCGTCGGCATCAGATGCAGGACCGTGACATCCATGCCCTTGGCCCTGAGGCCTGCGGCGGCTTCGAGACCCAGCAGCCCGCCGCCGATCACCACAGCGCGCCCGCCTTTCTCGGCCGCGCGAAGCATGGCGTCGACATCGTCGAGATCGCGGAATGTCGCCACGCCGGGGAGAGACGCGCCCGGGACGGGGATGACGATCGGGCTCGAGCCCGTGGCGATCAGCAGTCTGTCATAAGGTTCTATACGGCCCGACGCCGTGACGATCGTCTTCGCCGTGCGATCGATGGCGACGACGGCTTCGCCCTTGACGAGCCTCACGTCTCTCTGGGCGTACCAGTCGTCGTCGTGGATGACGATGTCTTCGAAACGCTTCTCGCCGGCGAGAACCGGCGACAGCATGATGCGATTGTAATTGACGCGCGGCTCCGCGCCGAAAACCGTGATCCGATAGGCTTCGGTCGACCGTTCGCACAGCTCTTCGAGCACGCGCCCGGCCGCCATCCCGTTGCCGATCACGACAAGCCGGGCTCGCCCGCCATTATCTCTTGCCAGCGCCATCTAACGCTCCCGATGCGCGACCTTCGAGGTCCCGTTTCGGGCGCTATGGCGTACAGCACATGATGTGATTATGGCTGACGACCACGCAAGCGCAGGCGCTTCTCTTCGAGAGAGGCGTTACGCCGCCCGTGAGAGGAATCCATCGTCGGATTCCTTCCGAGGGACCGGAGGTCGTCGTTGACCAAACCAATTAAAGCAATCCAGGCGCCATCTGACGCGAGGAGTCGTGATTGGCTGTGATTGTCCGATGAAACAGGTTTTTGGGAGCGTTTCGCAGCGCGGGCGAGCCGACGCCACAGTCTATCGAACGCTGCAATCTACGGCGCCTACCGCCTATTGTGCAGGCGCTGCGCAATTGAAAGGCGCCTTGCATTATCGAAGCGCGACTGGAGCGCCTTCGGTTTTGATTGAATCAAAACCGGCGTTCCAACTCCGAGCCGTCATGCGTTTCCGCGCGACTCTGAAAATGATCTAGATTTTCTTGCCTATGGCGAAGGCGTCGAGATAACGCTCGATCGCATCCGGCTCGAACGCCGGTCCGGAGAATGCGCCGATTGCGCCGGGCGCCTCGGCGATCGGCGCAATTGCGCCGCCGGCGGCGTCGAAGAGATCTGCCCGCATGACTTCCACGGCGGCGCGCAGGGATTGCGGCGCGAAAGGCGCCTGCCCCCAGCGCACCATCTGTGCATAGAGCCAGGCGGCCTCGACCGGCGCCGGCCGGGCGCCGGCGGCCCCGATCCGCAGATAATCGGACCTCGATCGCGTGGCGCCCGTCGCGTCGATCCGCAGCCGCCCTTCCAGGGTGCGGGAGATCAGACCGGCGTCGACGCCCACCCGATCTTTGGCCGCGAGCAGCGCCGCAACCTCCCCGCGGTTATCGGCTTCGCCGATGAAGGCCATGGCCCGAATTACGGCCCGGATCAGAGCCGCCGTGCGTTCGAAGGCGTCCTCGGCCGCGACCTTGCGTAACGCCAGGGTTTTTTCGGGCGCGCAGGAAAAAATCTCGCAGCCGAAATGCAGGATCACGCCGAGGCCGGCGTCGACCGCGATAGAGTTCCAGGGAGCGCCGACGCAAAAGCCGTCGACATAGCCCTCTCGCAGACTTTCGACCATATAGGGCGGCGGGAGCACGACGAGCCGCAAATCGCGGTCGGGATCTACGCCGCCTTCCGCCATCCAGTAGCGCAGCTGATAATTATGCGTGGAGAACGGAAAAGTCATGCCGAAGGTCAGCGGCTCCAGCCCCTGCGCTTCGCGTCGCCGCGCCAAAGCGGCGAGCGCCCTGGCGCTGACGGCGGGATCGGCGATGTCGCCTTCGGCTTCTTGCCGCAGCTGCGCATGAAGCGGCGCCGAAACCGTGATGGCGTTGCCGTTGGTCGCAAGGCTCACAGGCGCCGCCAGCGGAACCTTGATGTGGCCGAGCCCCAGATTGGACGCGATCGCCATCGGCGTGAGCATATGCGCGGCGTCGAAGAGGCCGATGGCGAGCTTGTCGCGTATATTGGACCAGGAGGCCTCGCGCACGAGCTCGACCTCGAGGCCTTCCGCCGCGGCGAAGCCCTTGTCCGCGGCCACGATGAGCGCGGCGGCGTCGACGAGCGGTATGAAACCGATCCGCAGGGGTCCCGCCGCGGTCATTTCAGGAGATCCGCCGCGGTGAGAATCGCCCGCGCCACATCCGCGATCTTCTTGTTCTCGCGCATCGCTGCGCTGCGCATCGCGGCATAGGCCTGCTCCTCGGTGAGATTTTTGGTCTTCATCAATATCCCTTTGGCGCGATCGATCGACTTTCGATCCTCGAGATCGGATTTTGCGCGCGCCAATTCGTCCTGGAGCCGAGAGAAAGCGTTGAAGCGCGACACGCAGAGGTCGAGAATCGACTTTATCCGCTCCTTCTTCAATCCGTCCACGATATAGGCCGAGACGCCCGCATTCACCGAGGCTTCGATCGAGGCGGCGTCGCTCTGATCGACGAACATCGCCACCGGACGGCGCACCGCCCGGCTGACCTGAAACATCTGTTCGAGCGCGTCTCGCGAAGGGTTCTCGAGGTCGATCAATATGACCTCGGGGTCGAGAGCGTAAAGGCGCTTGAGGAGATTACGCATGTCGCCGAGCAGCTCGACGTCATGGTAGCCCGCTTCGCGCAACCCTTCTTCGAGGATCGCCGCGCGGATCGGGCTCTCGTCGACTATGGCTATTTTCAACCCGCTGATTCCGGTCGGTTAGGGACAAGGGCGGCGCGTTGCGCTCTACCGGGCGAGTTTATCGCCTTCGCCATTATCGGTCCCGCTAAAATTTGGCCGTGGCCGGAGCCGGAGCACCAAAGTTGAAGTGATAATTCACGCCGACGCGGACGATGTCGCCATTGAAGCGGGCCTGATAATAGGCGCTCGAGACCCGCCCTTTCGATCCGTAGACCGCCTGCAGCGGCAAAGTCGTCGCGGTCTGGAGATCATAATAGAGATATTCGAGCTTGGCGCTCCATTTCGGCAGGAACATCCACTCGACGCCGGCGCCGCCGACCCATCCCGTGCGCAAGTCCTGATAGCCGAGCCAGCTGCCGCCGGCGTTGAGCGCCGGCTTCAGGGCCGGGCTGAACCAGGCGGCGCTGAGGTCCGTTTCGCCATAGGCGAGGCCGCCGGTGGCGTAAGCCAGCAGGGCGGGCGTCGCGAGATAGCCGAGGCGGGCGCGCACCGAACCGAAACTGTGCTGGCTGCGCAAGCCCTGGACATAAGCAAGCGGAGAGGCCGCGAGCCAGTTCGCCGCGTTGACCCCGGCCACGACGCCGTCGATCTCGGTCTCGACGCCGCCGACGAATTTATCCGAAAGCTGGTAGTTGTAGCCGAGCTGCGCGCCGCCGACGAAGCCGTCGCTGTTCAGCCTGAAGCCCGACGGGACGGCGCCCGACGCCCACAGATCGACGAAACCGCCCGAGCCGAAATAGCGGAAGTTGGTTGAATTGTCGCCGCTCCATCCATAGCCCGCGTTTACGCCGAAATACAGGCCGCTCCAGCTCACGGGGAACGGCGATGAAGCGTCCGGCGAGTCTTTGAGCGCAGGAAGCCCCGGCGCAGCGCCGGGGACGGCGCCGTCGCCGACCTTCCAGCGCAACCCCATGGTGGCTTGCCAGTTCTTTGCGAGCTGCGGGCCGTTCAGATTCTGGTAGACCGGAATTCCCGCCTCCGCCAGCAGGCTGAACCCGGGATAGCCGAAAATCTTGCCGTCGATCGAAGCGCCGCCGAAGAGCTCGATCCGCTTCCCGCCGAAGAAGTCGGGATCGCCGGTTTGAATCTTGCCGATCACCCACCAGTCGGCCCCGACGATGTGATCCTGGATGTTGCCGTTGACGCGGACTGTGGTCGTGAAGCCCGGGACCCACGTATAGCCGGCCCAGGCGTTCCACTCCTGGTAATTGCCCCACATATAGCCTTCGGGATTGACGCCCAGCGGCAGGCGGGCGCGATAGGACAGGCCCCAGGACCACGGCGCCAGCGCGCCGGCGTATAGAATCCCCGGCATGATGTCGAAGGTGCCCGTGCCGGTCTGCATGGCGTAAAAGGCGCGCGCCGTCGCCCAGGTTCCGGTCGGCTGGAAGGGGGTCGCGAGATTGTGGTCGCTGCCGGTCGGGAAGGACATTCCCAGATTGAGCTGAATGCGATGGATAGGATCCTGGTAGACCCGCCAGATGCCCGACAACTGCGTATCCTGCAGGCTTTCCGTCCCGGGATTGCTCATCCCTCTCGGAATGATTCCCGACGCCCCGTAAAAGGTCATGAGATCGATGTGCTTCTCGATCAGGCCGGCGTTCAGGACAAGGGAGAGATCGTCGCGGAGGCCATAGGCGAGCGTCGCGGTCTGGGATTCGGTCAAGAGGCGCTGCGGAACAAGCCGCAACGTGGACAGAGGACTCCAGTACCAAGGCGTGGTCGCCACGATCTGCTGCGACGAAACACCCCGGGCGCCGACAAGGGAATTGGCGTTCCCGGAAAACTGCGGGGACAAAGTGAGCAGAAGCTTTCCCGCACCCGGCAAGGCGTCGCCGAACACACAGAGCGGAACCGGAGGCGGGGCCGGCCGCGGCGACGACGTCCCTCCCGCGCCGGCCTCATCGGCCCGCGCGTCGTGAGCCACCAAAAGAACCGCGGTCAGAACGGGCGCAAATTTCCTCAGCCCGCCGATCCGCTGCGCGCGATGTGAAATCCCGAGCGCTGCGACTCGCATATCCCCTGCTCCATGTGAGCGAGCCGTCGCGTTGCGCGGCTCGGAAAAACAAAAAGCCGCTGTTTTGGATGTCGCGCACATTACGTGCGCCGACATCCAAAACAGCGGCATTGCTGCGAGGCCCGCCACTGGGCCGATCACGCCATCTCTGGCGTCAGAGGCTACAAAGCAGGATCGGCGCCAAGGCTGCGCTTTGTGATTTCCTTGAAATGGCGCCGCCAGGAAAGCCGAGCGGCTCCCGCCCCGGAAACGCACTGCAATGCGCTGGTTCACCACAATCTGCGACGCGTCCAACGCCGACGTTCCGGCGATGAGCGCAGCGATAGAACCAAATGCACGGGAAAATCGCCGGCGCTCGATGATGATCCGCTTCTGCTCAATCGTTCGGCCTTTTGCAGAAGAATCGAGCACTTGCAGCGATTGGGCGCAGCAGTGCCTTCACCGACCTATTGGGCATGCAGTCGCTTTCCAGCCAAAACCCGTTTATATGTATTATAAATTCCTATTTTAGATATAAACATACGTTGTATGCATACTCTACGAGTATTTCAAGTCTACGGCATATATGTCTGTTTTCATTTGGCCTGAAAAATGCGTAGAGCAAGGGTCGACGTCAGCATCCACGCCAGGGGGCAGGACCGGGATACAACCTGGTCTCTGACGGCGAGGCATACAGGCCACGACGAGTTGCTCTTGATGACTGCACGGCTTTCGGATGACGTCGGCGCGAAAGCGGGGAAATGAACCAGTGGCCATAACTCTCCCCGCAGGCGCCCGGGCTGATAAGTCGCTCCTTGGAAAGACTTTTCCCGTTCTGCTCTTGATCGCGCTAATAACGCTGCTGCTGTTCTCGCTCACATTGGGGCGTTATCCGGTCCCCCTTCTCGACGTGGCTCGCATCGTCTCGACGACGCCCCCTTTCGGCGCGATCGGCGATTACGCCAACGCGCCCTGGGTTGTCGTCGAGATCGTGCGCATGCCGCGCATCCTGCTCGTGACGCTCTGCGGGATGGGGCTTGCGATGTCGGGAGCCGCGACGCAGGGCGTGTTTCGCAACCCTCTCGTCGGGCCGGAGATCGTCGGCGTCTCGTCCGGCGCTTCGCTCGGGGGCGTTATCGGGATCATGTTCTCCTGGCCGCCGCTTGCGGTGGTCGGCCTCGCCTTTGGGTGCGGCCTCGCCGGGGTCGGCCTGGCTTTCGCGCTCGCCAGAGCGACGGGCCGGTCGAGTTCGGTCGGACTCGTGCTTTCCGGCGTGATCGTCAGCGGCTTTTGTGGCGCGCTGGTCGGCTTGCTGCAGACCTTGGCCGATCCTGTGACCAAGCTGCCTTCCATCCTTTACTGGCTGCTCGGCAGCTTCGCAGGCGCGACTTACGATAAGGTCGCAATCGTCGCCGGCGTCTCGCTCGTCGCGGGCACGCTGCTGCTCTCGTTGCGCTGGCGCATCAATCTGCTTTCGCTCGGCGAGATGGACGCCGCTGCCCTCGGCGTCGACGTCGAGGCGCTACGCTGGGCGATCCTCGGCCTCGTGGCCCTCATCGTTGCCGCGCAGGTCTCGGTCAGCGGAGGCGTCGGTTGGGTGGGCCTCATCGTGCCTCATCTCGCGCGCATGCTGGTCGGCCCCGAGCATTCTCGCCTGCTGCCGATCACGGCCCTGCTCGGCGGCTTCTATCTCCTGGCCATGGACGACATCGCGCGCAGCCTTACCGAGCAGGAAATCCCGATCGGCCTGCTGACGAGCGTGGTCGGCACGCCGATCTTCGCCTTTCTGTTCTGGAAGACCCAGTCGAGAGGATGGATCAATGAGTGACGCCGTCGTCGCTTTCGAGGGGCTCGGACACTCCTATCGGAACGGCGTCTTCGTGTTCCGGGGCTATTCGGCTCGTGTCCGCAGGGGTTCGATTTTCGCTGTTCTCGGCTCCAACGGCCGAGGAAAAACCACTCTTCTCAAAATCCTGCTCGGCGCATTGAAGCCGACGGTGGGGAGCGTTTCCGGCGACGGTCATTATGCTTTCGTGCCACAGCTTTTTCATGTGAGCTTCGATTACACCGCGCTCGATATGGTTCTCATGGGCCGCGCGCGGACCGTGGGCATGTTCTCCCAGCCCTCGCGCCAGGATGAGGAGGCGGCTTTCGCGGCTCTGGATCGCTTCGGATTGGCGGATCATGCGGACCGCCCTTATCATGAATTGTCGGGAGGACAGCGCCAACTGGTGATCTTCGCCCGCGCGCTGGTGTCCCAGATGCAGACTCTCATCCTCGACGAACCGACCTCAGCGCTCGACCTCAAGAACCAGGCTCTCGTGCTCGATTGGATATCGACGCTTTCACGCCGCGACGGACTGACGATCATCATGACGACCCACCATCCGCATCATGCGCTCGCTATCGCCGACGATGCTTTGCTGATGATCGCCGAAGAAGAACATGTGATCGGCCCGGCAAAAAAGGCGCTGACCGAAGAGAACCTCGCCCACCTATACGGCGTGCCGATGAAGCTCATGTCTTTCCAGCATGAAGGCCGTCAGATCGAGACTCTCGCGCCGGTCTATGCACTCTCCAGAGCTGTTCCGTCGGGGGGCTAAGCAGTTGTCCAGCAGGAAGTTTTCGCGATCGGCCCTCGACATGCCGGAGAGGGAAGAGATCAGAGGACCGCATCAGGAAGACAGCCGTTCGGTCTCTGGCGATCGCGGCGGGAAACCCCTAGGCGCGCAAGCGAGCGACCCGCCGCAACCGCACCCTGCGAATGATCCGGCGAAGCAAGATTTTACGCTTCCCGAACGCCCCCTTCGCCCTCAATGGTTCGCGCCGGCGACAATCGCCCTCGTAACAGTGGCGCACCTTGGCGTTTTTGTTGCCCTTTCCTTCAATTTCCTGGAAAAGAATACACCTGTCGCGGATATTCAGGTCGAACTGATGCCGGAAGGCGAGGTGGTGACCGAAGTCAGCATTGCGCCTACGCCGGATGCGGCTCCTCTCATCGCGCAGCAATCCTCCAACGCCACCTCACCCGATCCTCATCCGCAGGATGACACGGACGCACAAGCGGCTGAAGAGAGCGCCCGGGCGAGCATGCAGGATATTGCTCCGCCGCCCCCCAAGATCGTGGCGCCGGACCCGATTCCAATCCCGTTGAAGACAAAGAACGCCAAGCGAGACCAAGCTCTCGCGCGCGAGCGCGAGTTGAACAACAAAAAACAGCGCCAGGAAGAAGAAGCGCGCCGGGCTGCCGCACAATATGCGCAAAAACGTGCGCAAGCCCGGGCCAAAACGACGGCGGCCCATTTTCAGCTCGGCGCAGCGGCGCGTCGAGCCGGCGTCCGCCACGGCTCCGGCGCGGCCAATCACATGTCCAACGCCGCTTATGCAGCGCTTGTCGCCGCCGAGATCAACCGCCACAAATTCTATCCGGCCGCCGCACGCGCGAAAGGCGCCATCGGCTCGGTCGGCGTCACCTTCTCGATCGGCTCTTCGGGCGCCATCACATCGCATGCAATCACGCGTTCGTCCGGCAACAGCGCGCTCGATGCGGCGGCGGGACACATGCTCGCCTCCTCGCATCCCCCGCCGCCGCCGGGCGGCGCCTTCCACGGGTCCACGACGATCCACTTCAATTACGAAAGATAACAGCGCCGACGCATCACAGAGCAACCCCTGCCGGCGCATGCCTGAAGAGCTCAATGCCACATATATGTATGCTTATTATATAACCAAACTGCCAAGGCCGTGATGACCCCGACCGCTTCCTGAGCAGCACCTTGGTGACGAGCAGTTTCATATCGCATATATATCAATATATTAATTAACTTTTGAAGTCGGCACGCATATTGCCAATGAGAAGTCGGCGGGCCTGATAGGGGTGGTCGATCCCTCGCAAGGGAGAGCGACCACCTTTTTATGTCACTCTTATACATAGCGAATCGACAAGACGCTTTGATCGCCCACTGACTGAGATTTCATGGAACTGATGCGATGATGCCGACAAAGAGGCGCCAACTCACGAGAGTGGCTGGAACTATATCCTTCGCTATCTCGGCCTGTTCGACTGCGATCGCGCAGCAAGCTACGCCTGTGCCCGATATTTCAGTCACCGAAACGGCGCCCACGGGCGCTCCCCACGACTCCGTGCCGCTGACACAGCGCCCCGCCTCCGGGAATTCGAATGCGGCGCCCCAAAACAAGCTCGATGGAAGCGCCGCCTCAGGCTACCGGGTAGAGGACGCCACAACCACCGGGCCTTGGGGAAGCTTGCCGCTGCAGGACACGCCCTATTCGGTCAATGTGATGTCGCAGCAATTGATCGAGAACGTTCAAGCGTCTTCCCCCGATCAACTCTTTCGCATGAATCCGCTCGTTCAATTGCAGCAACCCACCTCGCTCAACGGCGCGGCAAAGGTCAATATCCGCGGATTCAACGTTCGCACCAGCATGGAAGACGGATTGAGAAATCCAAACGGCTGGGGCAATGCGCTCGAACAATATGATCGCGTAGAAATACTTTCCGGCCTTTCCGGCTTTCTTTACGGTCCGGCGAATGTCGGCGGCATGGTGAATTACGTCACGAAAACTCCCACGACGACGCCGCTCGCCAACATTACCGCCGGCGATCACGGCGGGTCCAACTTTTTCGTGCATGGCGATTTCGGTGGACCGCTGGATAATGGCGTATTCGGCTATCGCCTGAACTTCCTGACCGAAAACGGCGATGAAGGCCCTCAATATTCGACGCTGAGCCGCAACCTCATAAGCGGTGCGCTGGACTGGCATATCACGGATCGGCTGACGCTCGAACTCAACGGCTCCTATTTCGATTATAAACAATTCGGCGTCCCAGCGGCGTGGACGACGGCGAAAGCCTTTCGCTATCCTTCGGCGCCGTCGGTCGATCGCCTCTGGTCCGAACCATGGACCTACCAAACGGTCGGGACCGGCAAACTCGGCGGCAACCTGAAGTGGGACTTGAACGAGATTTTCAGCTTGCGCGCCTCATATAGGCATGTCGACTACACTGACCAGAACGTAACAAACACCAACAATTTGCTAATCAACGGCAGCTACTCCCAATCTACCGCAATCAGAGCGCTGCGCGGTCTTGGAACGGACGCCGGCAATGCTTTTCTAGACGCCCATTTCAACACCGGGTTTATTGACCATAAAGTCACATTCGGCGTTTTCGGCGACAGATACGCCTGGCTTCAGCATCCGGACGAACAAGCCACCATCAACAATCTAAAAGGCGTATTCTCGCCTGCCTTCCCGATTTATGCGGTGCAGCCGGTCTATAACATCGGCCTTTTACCAACCTATAAGAATATCGCCGTCAGCGACCGCAATATCATGATCGGCGACGATGTGAAGATCACCGACCAATGGTCCGCTCTTTTAGGCGTGAATTACGCGCGTGTCGCCGAAACGGATTGGTCGACGTCGAAAGGGCTCGCTCCCGCTTCCGCACGCTATGACAAAGGCGCTTGGACGCCGAATTTTTCGCTGCTCTTCAAGCCGGTTCCCTGGCTCACTGCCTATGGAACCTACATTCAATCCCTGGAAGAAGGACCCATCGTCCCGAACACTGGGGCATTGATCTATACCAACGCCGGCCAAATTCTGCAGCCGATCGTCAGCACGCAATATGAGATCGGAGCCAAAGCGACAGTTGGGGAAGTGTTCCTGACGGCCGCGCTCTTCCAAATCGAAAAGGCGAACGACTACAGCAAAAACAACGGAAACGGCTCCTATACTTATTTTCAGGACGGAAAGGAAACGCATAAGGGCGTCGAGCTCACGGCGACGGGCACAATTGTTCCCGGCGTGCGCGTGGTCGGCGGCCTCACTTTTTTTGATGCAATGGTTACGCAAAGCAGCGATTGGACGCTGAACAACAGAAAGCCTGCCAACGTCTCCGAAAAAATGATCAAGACCTACGCCGAATATGATGTGCCTTTTGTTCCGGGCCTCACTCTGACAGCCGGTGGATATTACACCGGGGCCTTCTATGCCGATGCGCTCAACTCGCAGGTCTTGCCGGGAGTGCTGATCGGCGACGTCGGAGCGCGCTATACCACTACGGTCTTCTCCCAGAATGTGACGGCCCGCCTGAATATCACCAATGTCGCCAATAAGAGCTACTGGCTGAACGCGAATTACCTCGGAGATCCTCGGCGGGTCGCCTTTTCTCTGGAAGCGCGCTTCTAGGCAAATGCGGGATAGCGCTGCGCCAATCGTCCTCTCATGCTGGATCGCGCTCGCCGCGAGCGCGCTCTCGATCGGCCTAGCGCCGCCGCATGTGTCGTCCTTGGCTTCGCCGAGCGCCGCAGACAGGCGCGCGCCGCAACGCGTGGTTATTTTTCCGCCTCTTCTCGCCGCCTATCTCACGATAGACAAAGCCGCGGACCACCTATTGGCGGCTCCCGAGGGGGAGAGAAGGGAAATCGCGAAAGGCGCGCTGAGACATTATTTTTCTACTCTGGATCGTTTATCGAGCGTCCCCACGCTCGGCGCAAATTCGGCTATTCCCTCGGATCCGGAACAAGTGCTGCTGCTGTCTCCAGACCGCGTCGTCGTGTGGGCGTGGGCCGCCGGCGGATTGGATAGACTCGGCCTCCCGATCGCCGCGATCGCGCAAACCGGCATCGCCGAATCCTGGCGCGCCATCGGCGCGATCACGCATAATTCAGCACGAACGGAAGAGATCCTCGACGCCTTCGATCGCCGATTGCAGGCGCTCGCAGACGAAACCTCGGCATCGACACTCGATGGCGGACGCCGCGTGATCGTCCTTTGGGAAGCAGGCCAGAATCTCTGGAGGATCGCATTGGGAGGAAACCGTCATACTCCGTATTTGCGGGGCCTTGGCGTCGAAGATCTCACGCCTCTGTTTCCAGGTCTGGCAAAAACGCTTGGCTCGACCGTCATCGGTGTGGAAACGCTGTTGAAACTCAATCCCCAGGCCATCTTCCTGACCTGCTGCGGATCTCCCGACGATCTGCCGCAGAAATACTATGAGTCGCCCTATTTTCATTCGCTGACGGCGGTGCGGGAGAACAGAGTCTACAAGGAGCCGAAAGGCGGAGCCAGAATGGATGGGGCAGTCGAATGGCCACTGTTGATGCGCTGGTACGCCGAACTCCTCGTTCCCACATCGCTCGAAAGAAAACTCCGGGGGCAATGGCAGGAAGTCTATACGGATTTTTACGGCTTTGCGCCCGACGACGAAGAACTCGACGACATGCTGCGTAACGACGAGAACGCTCATTCTCTGAATTACGGGAGATTTACGAGAACGGGCGGCTGAAACGCCGCTTCTTCAAGATTGAAAACAGGTTCTGGAATGACCCGGGATATCGAAATTCGCGGAATTCGCATTTTTGCAAAGGCCTCCGCATGCGCACATGCATGCGCATATTGTCTGATCGGACCAAAAAAGCTGACCGAGCTGCCTTTTCCTCGCTTCAACGCCCTGGCCGAACGCTTCATTGAATGGCGTAACGAAAAGCCGAACCCTCCGCCCCATGTGCTGATCGGCTTCGAAGACTCATACGAATTCGATGTCGAGATACTGGCCGGCCTGTTCCACCTCTATAAAAAGCTGGGATGGGACGACGAAGGCATGAGCGTGAAGCTCGGCGGATTGCGCATGCGAACCGAAGCCGAAATGCACGACTGGCTTCTCACGCGTCGCGATGTCGCTGGGCTAAAGGTCGCGCACGCTTCGCTCGCCGGCTACGGAACGATCCATGACCAATGGAACCGCCGAGAAAGAGACTTCGACTTTCTTTACAACGCCATGAGGGATGCAGTTGGGCTCGGACTAAAGGTGAATCAGAGAATTTTCATCTCCAGAAGCACAATCGCATCGATCGACAAGCTAGTTCTCGAACTCGACAAGATCACGCCGAACGCGCACCGCTACCTTTCCACTTTCGTCTATAGCGGATTTGCAACCCGGCTCGAAGCCGAACGCATCACCGAAGAAGATCGAGACCGCTTGCCATCGTCAGTCGCCGCGCTCCCGCGGCGTTCAGGCGACAACTGGCTGTCGGAGCGGGAATGGATATCCACGAGATCCGACCTCGTCTCCGATCGCTCGACCCGGAGCGTCACTCTCAGTCTCGAAGTCAATGAGCGAAACATCGATCGATTGGAGTCGATGCAATGCGAAGAAATCATCGCCAAACTCGCCGAGCAGACCCGCCAGGCCTATGCGACGCTTCCAAGCCGGTCGGAACTTTTCGAAAAATACGCCGACCCCAGCAACCGATGCATCTACGCATCGATGGACGAAATCGAGCGCAAATGGTTCGACGCATATCGCCGAGACTATAATTTCGACGTCGCCAAAGGGCTGACGCATCTTGCCGCTTGATCGGATGCGCCTCGAACCCGGTCAGGGCTATCCCTTGGATTAAAGGTTGCGTTCTTCTACTTAAACCCAAGGAGCGGTTACATGAATTCCCCCCCAATCCAACCGCAAAAGAATTCCGGGCCGATTGCATCATGCAAGATATGCACGATCCAGCTCGAATCCCTATGCTACCAGCGCGCCTGGTGGTTCCGCGCCTTTCGGGAGCTGCTCGCCACGGGCATCCGTCTATTCGCGATTGCCTATCGTGTCGAGCCAAAGGAATATTTGGCGCGTTCTCCCATGTGTTTCAGATGTTTACGCTTCAGGAAGAACGCATTGAAACTGAACTCCCCGCTTTTCGACTGGCTCGACGGCTACCTCAACCCGATGTTCAATCGCGTACGGGACTCCCTGCTGACGACTGACGAATTGGAACGAGCGCGCCTGTTGGCGCGGCGCGCAGGCGACCCTGACTACCTCGACCATATAAAGCTCAGATAGTCGTTTGAACGCTTTCTCGGCGCCTAAAAACTCTCCGGACGCCAATGAAGCGCCGTTATGCATATGTTTTATATTGCCTTACGACGAGGCTGATTGCGGCTGCGCCACCATAAATGACTGATAAATATACATCTGTCATGCCCTCCGGGGGACAGCGCCCGAAACTGAGACGCCACGCTTTTCATGGCCTAATACTTGCTCCGCAACGTACCCGGCTGTAAGAAGGGGAAAGCTGACTCCCCGTCGCGCAAGACCCCACAGATGCTCGATCGGTCGAGGGCTGTCGGCGCCCGAGAGCGGACCCGGCTACTCAGGCGAAATATTCAGTTCCGCCGGCTGCGGCAGCGGATCCGTCACAGGTCATCATATTTGAGGCGGCGTCCGCGGCTTTTGGCGGCCCGGTGGATCGAATCCACGATGGAGGTGCGCATTGGCGACTAAATTGGGGCTTGCAGGGGGTAATACTCCGGATAGCGCCTCTCGCGGGGTCTCTGGCGTGTCGCCATTCGAACCGCACACATGTCAGTGCGACCTCGGGGAGTGCAGAACGAATGTGCTTCCCCTCATGAACGAAATGAGCAGCATCGCCAATGCGAGCGATGACCTGTCGGAGACGCTGCAGATATTATTGGAACTCTTGCGCACGCATATGAACGTCGTGAGAGCCATGGTCAGCCTGTTCGAGCCGGGGTCCGGCGACATCTTCATCCATCGAAGCTTTGGCCTAAGCGAGGAAGAGGAAGCCAAAGGCATCTATTTTCTGGGCGAGGGCGTGACGGGGCGCGTCGTCGAGTCAGGCCAGCCGATTATCGTGCCGAGGATCAGCGAGGAGCCGGGCTTTCTCAACCGCACCGGCAGCCGTTCGAGCGAACTCGACAAGAAGGTGAGCTTTATTTGCGTCCCCATCACGCGCGGCAAGCGCGTGCTGGGGACGATCAGCGCGGAACGCCTCTACGACAATGCACGATTATTGCGTCTCGATGTAGAGGTGCTGTCGATATTGGCCATGATGGCGGCACAGGCGGCGGAGCTCTATCTGGTCGAAAACGTCGAGAAGGTGGCGCTCGAAAATGAAAACCGGCGCCTCCGCAGCGCTCTCAAGGCGCGCTTCAAGCCGTCCAACATCATCGGCAGCTCCAAGCCGATGCAGGATGTCTATCAACTGATCGACCGCGTGACCCGCACCCGGACCACAGTTCTGATTTTGGGAGAAAGCGGCGTCGGCAAGGAGCTCGTTGCGAGCGCTATCCACTTCAACGGCAGCTCCGCCAAGGGACCATTCGTCAAGTTCAATTGCGCGGCTCTGCCCGAAAGCGTGATCGAGAGCGAACTCTTCGGCCACGAAAAGGGCTCCTTCACCGGCGCGATCGGCGCGAGAAAAGGCCGGTTCGAGGAGGCCAATGGCGGCGCCGTATTCCTGGACGAGGTGGGCGAGCTTTCCTTGCCGGTTCAGGCCAAACTATTGCGCGTCCTCCAGGAAAGAACCTTCGAGAGAGTCGGAGGCAACACTCCGATCAAGGTGAACCTGCGGATCATCGCAGCCACCAATCGCAACCTCGTCGAGATGGTCGAAAAGGGCACGTTCAGGGAGGACCTCTATTATCGACTGAATGTCTTTCCCGTCACCATTCCGCCCTTGCGTGACCGCGGCAACGACATCATCGCTATTGCAGACTATTTCGTCGATAAATTCTCGAAAGAACTCGGCATGGAGGTGAAGCGCATCTCGACCTCGGCCATCAACATGCTCTTATCTTACCACTGGCCGGGCAATGTGCGCGAACTCGAAAATGTGATCGAACGCGCGATCATTCTTTCCGAGGATGGCGTCATCCACGGCGACAATCTTCCGCCTTCGCTGCAAATGCCTGTGCTCGCAGAGGTCGAATGCAAGGGAAGCCTCGAGACGAGGCTCAACGCGGTCGAATATGAGATGATCATCGAAGCGTTGAAAGTGCAGAAAGGCAATACGACCGAGGCCGCCAGGATGCTGGGTCTCACCCGCAGGATCCTGGGACTGCGGCTGACGAAATACAACCTCAACCACAAGGACTTTCATTAGAGGTCATCGTCGCAAAGGCCGACCGGACTTTGCGACAAAAAAAGCGCGTTCGGCTTGAACGCTGCCGAACGCGCTCCACAGGTTCACTGACAAGACATGCTATTTCCCAAACGCCCGATCACTCTTTACGGAATTATGCTCAACCTGAGCGCGTTCGATTAACGCAGTCGAACGCGCTCAAAATCTCATTGACCGAGCATTGTTCTTTTACAAAAACCGCTTCGCACTTTCTGGGAACAGGCCCTAGTTCATCGCGCTGGAGCCGCATGAATGGCCGGACGCCGATCCACAGCTTGGGGATTCCGTCGTCTGGCTTTTGCACCCGCACTGTTGACTTGCGCTGGGATCGAGCGTGAATTTGAACCCCGGATCTTCGACGTCGCCCGAATAATCCACCGTCGCGCCGCGGAGAATATCCATCGAGGCCGCGTCGAGGAAGACGCGAACCTCGCGGATTTCGATAACCACGTC
This sequence comes from Methylocystis heyeri, assembly GCF_004802635.2. Lineage (NCBI taxonomy): Bacteria > Pseudomonadati > Pseudomonadota > Alphaproteobacteria > Hyphomicrobiales > Methylocystaceae > Methylocystis > Methylocystis heyeri. The sequence goes on along the minus strand of NZ_CP046052.1, from coordinate 95,140 downwards.
GTCGCCCAAAGGTTCTTTTTCGAGCCACATGGAGAATTTGGGACCGCCGCAGCAGCCGCCCTCCGCCGCGATGCGCACGCCGGACCCCAGCTTGTCGTTCTGCCGCATAGTGGATTCGATGGCCGCGATGGCGGGACGTGTCAGAACAAGCATCTTTCCCTCCTTCAGGCTTTGACGCAGGTATTTTCAACCGGGCATGATTCGACGCAGCGCGGTGCGTCGCCGTCGCACTCCGTGCATTTGGCGGCCTCTATGATATAGGTCTCGCCCTTCATACGGATTGCGGCGTTGGGACACTCGAATTCGCAAGCGCCGCAAACCGAACATTGGGACGCGATGATCTTGTAGGCCATTTGTTTCTCCTGCACAGGTGGGTGTGAATTACGCGTCTGCGGGGGCGCCTTCTCTGCGCCTGGCGTAGAACGCGGCTATCGAGGGTTCGATGAATTCATAGGCGAAGTCGTCGCTGGGTTCGATCCCGACGGCAGCGAGTTCTTCTTTGGGGCAGTCGCCGATCTTTGCGCAGAGCAGGACATCGACGTCTGCGAGAATCTCGATAATGCCGGCAAGGGCAGAGTCCTCGCCCAATCCGCCCGTACAATAATGCTCGTCGATCTTGCGGACGCCCAGGAAGCGCACGCCCCCGCCGTCCGCCTGATAGATCAGGAACTCCGTCGCATGGCCGAAGTGCTGGTTGATCAGCCCGTCCCCTTTGGTTGCGACCGCAACCGTAAGGGTTCTGGCGTCTTTGGTTTCCGGCGCGAACGCCGCCGCAGCCGCCTTGGCGACGCCCTGCGCCTCGCGCTTTCGCTCGACCTCTGCACGATAGGCCTCGCGCTGAGAGGGATCGACTTCAATTACGTCCGGAAGTTTGTCGAGGGTGAATTCCTGACCCCTATCCTCCCCCAGGAGACCCACAGCGTCGGCGCGGCACTGGCGACAATGTCGCATCATCTTCGCGCCGCCTTCGCAGGCGTCCTGGACCTTCTTCAATTCCTGCGCGGTCGGCCCACGTTGTCCTGAAAGTCCGAAATAGGTTCCATGAGCCGGGTCCGAGATCAGCGGCATGACATTGTGCAGGAAAGCCCCGCGCGCGTTGACTTCACGATTGACATCGGCGAGGTGGGCGTCGTTGACTCCCGGAATAAGCACGGAATTGACCTTTACGAGCACCCCGCGCGCCGTGAGCATATCCAGTCCGAGCATTTGCCGTTGGTGCAATATCTCCGCGGCCTCCCAGCCCGTCCAACGCTTGTGCTCGAAATAGACCCATGGATAGATCTTGGCCCCGATTTCGGGATCCACCATGTTGATCGTGATCGTAACATGGTCGATGTTCATTGCGACGATTTCATCCACGTGGTCGGGCAAAGCCAGACCGTTCGTGGAAATGCAGAGCTTGATGTCCGGCAAGTGACGCGCGACGAGGTTGAAAGTCGCCTTGGTATGGCGCCAGTCATAGAGCGCGTCGCCGGGGCCCGCTATGCCGAGAACGGAAAGCTGCGGCACGCTCTGCGCAACCGCGAGAACCTTACGGGCGCCTTGCTCGGGGGTGAGGCGCTCCGAAACGACGCCGGGGCGGCTTTCGTTGGCGCAATCATATTTGCGGTTGCAGTAGTTGCACTGGATGTTGCAAGCCGGCGCGACCGCGACATGCATACGGGCGAAATAGTGATGCGCCTCCTCGGAATAGCAGGGATGATCCTTCACCTTCTCCCAGATCTGCGGCGCGAGCTCCCCGGCGTCGCCCGAGGCGCCGCATGAGGACGAGGCGCATCCGGTTGATTTGACGGGCGCCGCGACCGCGCCTGTTCCCGTTCCCGTTCGGATAAGGTCATCGATTGTGATCATCTTCCGTTCCCCCAAAATTGTTCCGCGTCCGGCGTCATAGGTCGTGACCTGAAATTCACAGAAAACCGTCCAGCGCGCTCAACTAGGGCATGATCGGTACGACCATGACCGGCTGGCCAAGGGTCTGAACGAGTTTGCGGCGGATCGCGCCTAACGTCTGACCGGCGAGGGCGCAGGTCAGACACTTGCCCGTGAGGCGCACCTCAACGCGCTCGCCACGCAGTTCAAGGAATTCAATGTCTCCGCCGTCAGCCTGGATTCCCGGGCGCGCCTCGGCGATCGTCCGAAGGATCAAACGCAGCTTCTCCTCCTCGCCTATCGAGGGGCCTCCCGCCTCTGAATTTTCGGCGCTAGATCGATCATCCAAATCAAGGCTCATTCCAGCTCCTCCATCGATGCGACGAGTTTACGGCTTTGGGTTGAACCGTTAGTGGCTGGCGTCGGCGGCGCAGCTTTCTTTTTCGCCTTCTCCACCCATGGAAGGCCCCCATAGACGAGCGCCAGGCTCACCTCGTTCAGCAAATCCAGAATCTCGTGGCCGTCGTCGACGACGATCGGCTGCACGCCCATCAGCATCAACCGCCGCACGGAATTACCGCCGATGGAAGCGGCGTAAACCGCAGCGCATCCGTCGACGAACTCCAGCTTGGGGATCACCTTGTCCTGAACGGAGTCCGTAAGACCGCTGCGACCGGATTCCCCCACCGGTTCCGCCTTGATAAACTGCTGGACCCCCAGCAGATCGGCGCGGCCCGGCGAAACGTCGAAGATCACGAGTTGCTCGGCGCCGCCGAAATGCAGGTTCACTCTTTCCTGATCGCTGGAGGCGAAGGCGATCTTCAGCATCGCTCACTCCGCCGCGTCGACGCGATACCGCGACACATAGGGCTGCAGTTCCTGGTAGTGGTTAGCAAGCAGATTGGCCGCCGTAAAAATCAGCCGCCGCGTACCACGGTAGCCGATCCATGCGTCCGTATGCGCGCCATAGGCGTCGTAGATCGGAAATCCTGCGCGCAGCAGCGCGGCCCCGGTTCTGCGGGATATTTCGGCGCCATGGGAATTGGTGACGATGAGATCTACCGAACCCTCCCGCACGAGAGACTCGAAGTCCTCGAGATCGCCGATAACGACCTGTTCGATCCCGAGCGCGTCGAGCCGGGTGGAATTGGCCGAGGCGACCGCCGCTACGACATGAGCTCCCATGCCGGTGAAAAAATCCGCCATGGCGGCGACGACGTCGGCGTCCCCCGCGACCCCAATCTTCGCCCCCCCGAACTGGAACTGGCAATCGACCATGGCGTCGGTAAGCTGCTCGCGATAGCGCGCGAGACGCGCGGGCGCGCAACGCCCCGATATATCGACGAGCGCCTGCGTGAGGGCGTCGCTCTCGGCGAGCCCCGTCAGTTGATCGAAGCGCCAGTCGGAAACGCCAGTGATCTCCTTCAGCGCATCGGCGGCTCCGCAGAGCGAACGCCCGATCACGAACGTTGCGATGGACTCCCCCATAGACTCGATCTCAGCCCGCAATGCTCCCCCGTAGGTCAAGGTGGAATAGCCGGCCTCGATCAAATGCCCATCCAGAGAGGCGCCGATATCTGGCGCGATGATCGGCCTGAGCCCAAAGGCTTCGATCCAATCCCGCAACTCTTCCAGATCCCCGGGAGTGAGCAGCGCTCCGGCCAGCACATTCACCTGGCGCGGATTTCTGCGCGCTTCCGGACGCCGGGTCACCAGCGTGCGGATGATGGATTCCACCGCCGCGGCGAAGCCCGTCTCCAGGCAGCCCAAAGTATCGCTGGCGCTGACCGGCGCAACGGCGACAGAACCGAAGTCGGGATATTTGCGCCGGAACTCATGGATCGTGCGCGGCACGTCCGCTCCCTGCATTTCCGAGAGGCCCGTCGTCACCAGCCCGATGATCTTAGGCTGGTTTCTCCGGCAGATCGTCGCCAGCGCTTCGACAACGCTGTCGTCTGCGCCGAGGACGGCGGTCGTCTGATCCATCGCGGTCGTCTGCAACGGAATCGGCTCATTGAAATGCCGCATGAAGAAGAGCTTGTTGAACGAAGTGCAACCGCGTGCGCCATGCTCCAGCGGCATGCAATCGGCGAGGCCGAGAAAGGCGAGCGACGCGCCGATAGGCTGGCTGGCTTTCAGCGGGTTGACGGCAAGCGCCTTTGTGGGGGTGAGGATCTGCGCCATGTCGCCTCCTCAAGCCACTGCGCGCGCCGGCCTGGGCTCGCTCCAGGAGGGACGAGACCGCACCAGGTTCCAGACCGGAGAATGAACCGCATGATCGAGATTGCGCGCCAATTCGATCAGACCGTCATAGCCCGCGTAGCCGATGCGCCGCACATGGTCGATATCGAGGAAGGGGATTCGCGATTTGAGCGTCGGATAGATGTAGCGATCCCCTGCGATCAATATGTCGGCCCCGCATTCGCGATAGACGCCGATCAACCCGGTCTGGTCGTTATCCGAGATCATGCGCGCATCCGGCCCCATCAGCTCACGTATCCGGGCCTTGTCCTCTTCCGTAGATTTTTCGGTCCCCGTCGCAACCACCACCATGCCGAGATCCTGCATCGCGGAGACAACAGACCACGACTTGTAGCCGCCGGTAAAAATCAGGACGCGCTTGCCGCGCAGCTTCTGTCTCGGCGGATCTAGAGCCGCCTCGACGCGAGCCTCCTCGCGTGCGATCAGCGCCTCCACCCGCATGGTGAGATCGGAATCGTTCAGGAGACGAGCGAAGCCCCGCAAGGCCGCGGACGTATCCTTCACACCGTAGAAGCTACCCTCGAACCAGGGAATCCCGTGATCGGCCTCCAGCTTGCGAGCGACATGCAGCATCGCCTTCGAGCAGACGACCATGCTCGCTTCCGCCCGGTGCATAGTCTGGATTTCGTGAAAGCGACTATCGCCGGAGAAGCTGCACAATACGCGCAATCCGAGTTCGTCGAATAGAGGCGACACATTCCAGAATTCTCCGCCGACATTCCATTCTCCGATGAGATTGATGTCGTGCCGAGTGACCCCCGGGATCTCCGAAGCCGTGGGCGGAGCTTCCGGCTCCCGCCCGCCGATCATGTGCTTATATGCGGCGTCGCCAGCAATTCGGTTGCCCAGATTCTTGTTGCCATAGAAGCCGGCGCAATCCACCGGCACGACGGGAACGCCGAAACGCTCTGATGCGGCTTTTGAAACGGCGTCGATGTCGTCGCCCTGCAATGCCGGAACGCAGGTGTTGTAGACGAACACAGCCGCCGGCTTGTGCGTCTCCACCGCTTGGCGAATGGCCCGATACAGCCGCCTCTCGCCCCTTCCCATGATGACATCCATATCGGAAAGATCGGTAGTCATACCGATGCGATAGGTGTCCGGGCCCGATGATCGCGTGCCGCGGTTGTCCCATGACGATCCGGCGCAGCCGATCGGGCCATGCACGATGTGAGCGACGTCGGCGACAGGAAGCAATGCGTTTCGCGCCCCATCGAAACAGCAACCGCCTTGAGTGGCTCCGGGCGCAGGCTTGGCGCAGCCCGACTTCGACTTCTTGTTGTGGGCGCAGGCGGGTTCATCCATCAACGCCTGAATCTCTTCCGGCTTCATATCTGCCTCCACGATTTCTCGAGCATCCTTTGCAAGAGCGCGGCCACGTCGATGCACGCCATTTCACCCTCGAAAAGTCGAAGGAACGCTGCCACGATGATAGATGCCGTAGAGATCTTGCGTGCAAATCTGTTCTCGGATCTCCGCGTCCGTACCGCCGTGAACGCATTGCATATGCCGAAGCTTCAATGTCGACAGGTTCTGCAGAAGCCGTCTACGTACGATCCAGATTTCTGTCGTGGCTCAAATCTTGTTACCGATTTGATGAATGCTTCGACTGCATGAACGAAAGGATATGAAATGGCAGAGCTGACCGAGAACCAGAAATTCAATCTACTGTTGGCCGATATCGCAATGGCCGCCGCGATTTCGACCGTTGGTTCGAGCTTCGACACGCCGGACGCTTACGTCCCGGGCGTCATTCGCGACAAATGGCTGGCGGAGGCCCGAGACGAGGTGTTGAAGCGCCGCGTACTATCTCTTGCGAACGCGGGAGTCGCTTCACTGCAGGGCGTCGACGCCGAACAGCTGCTACGCGCCGCGCAACGCTACAGCGTTCCGGTGGACGAAGCTCTGGCGGCGCGAATGGTGGAATTTTTCGCCGACAAGCGAGAGGCGCTCCTGCGTTATCGGCGCTGAGGCGCCGGTCGAACGAGCTTGTCGGCGTTTACGACAGGATGAAGAAACAAAGGCGACCGCCGCATAGGCGACGGTCGCGATCAGGCTCGGCACATGGATATCACATGGGCGTGACGCCGAACTCTTCGTAAATGACATCCTGGGCCTTTTTGAACTCCGTCATGGTGAACTCGAACCCGGCCTCGCGGATGGCGGCCCAGCTCGCGTCGTCATCCTCGGATACTTCGTTCATCGATTTCCTGAACTCATGATCCTCGCGCATGCGCCGGATATAGTCCACGGCAGACTCAACTGACATTGGCGCCTCCCTAAAGCGAAATAGCGGCCGGGAACGCTTCCCCGACCGCCTCACCGTCACGCAATAGCGAGTTGCTCGGCGGTCTTGCCGACGGACGATTCGTCGATGGCGTCCATGATTCCATGCTCCATCAGCAGGTCTTCGAGTTCGTCCATCGTGATCGGCGTCGGAATGATTCCCTTGCCGACATTGTTGTGAACCTTGTTTGCAAGAGTGCGATACTCGTTCGCCTGCTTGGACTCGGGAGCAAACTCCACGACCGTCATACGTCGCAGTTCGGCGTGCTGAACGATATTGTCGCGGGGGACAAAATGTATCAGCTTCGTGCCGAGCCGAGTGGCGAGCGACGAGGCCAGTTCCAGCTCCTTGTCGGTCTGGCGTTCGTTGCAGACGAGGCCGCCGAGGCGCACGCCGCCGGAATTCGCATATTTGAGAATGCCCTTGGAGATATTGTTGGCTGCATACATGGCCATCATCTCGCCGGACATGACGATGTAAATCTCCTGGGCCTTGTTCTCGCGGATCGGCATGGCGAAGCCGCCGCACACGACGTCGCCGAGAACGTCATAGGAGACGTAATCAACCCCGTCGTAGGCGCCGTTCTCTTCAAGAAAGTTGATCGACGTGATGACGCCGCGACCCGCACAGCCCACTCCGGGCTCGGGACCGCCGGATTCGACGCATTTGATGTCGCCGAAGCCGACCTTGAGAACGTCCTCGAGTTCGAGATCTTCGACGCTGCCCGCTTCCGCGGCGAGCGACAATATCGTGTCCTGCGCCTTGGCGTGAAGGATCAGACGTGTCGAGTCCGCCTTGGGGTCGCATCCGACGATCAGGATTTTCTGGCCCATCTGCGATAGCGCGGCCAGCGTGTTTTGCGAAGTGGTGGACTTGCCGATGCCACCTTTTCCATAGAATGCGATTTGACGAAGCATATTCACTCCTGTTCAGACTTGGGTTGACGACACGTCATCGAGAGCCGCATCCGCTTCCGGCTGCGGCGCTTGAACCAGTTCAACGCGGTATCCATCGGGATCTTCGATGAAAGCGACGACGCTTTCCCCGTGGCGCTGGGCGCGGGGAGGCCGCGGCATGGGCACGCCCGCTACCGCAAGGCGATCACACAGACGCATGATATTGGTCACGCCGACCGCGATGTGACCGAATGCGTCGCCATGGACGTAGGGCTCATCCCGCATCCAGTTGGCGACGAGCTCGAGCGTCATCCCGGAGCCGGGGCCGCCGTATCCGAGATAGGCCTGGCTAAACATATTCTTCTTGTGCTCGCGCCGCTCCATGAGCTGCATACCGAGCTTCCGGGTGTAGAAGTCGATCGATCGGTCGAGATCCGCGACACGCAGCATGGCGTGCAAAAGGCGGAATTCACTGGAGTCGACCGCCGCGTCGGCCATAGCCGCCAATTTTGCGGCGTAAAGCTCGGCCAACGCGGACGAAACATCCTTGCCGGCGTACATGTTGCTCGCCTGCACCCCAACCTTGGCGAGCGCCTCCTGCGGCGTAGCGCCGATCTTGGCGATCAACAGATCCGAGCAATCGGCGAGCATTCGATAGATTGTCTCTCGCTTGTCCTCGTCTTCATGGAGCGCATGCTCGGCGATCTGACGTTCTTCGACGAAGCGCGGTCCATCAGCGGAGACCGCATATATCCAGAAGGACTCGGCCTGCCCGAAATGAAAATCGATGCGCTGACCATCCCTGGTCGCGACCGCGACGCGCAGGATCGTGGGCGCGGGAGGCGTCTCCCGCTGCACGGGCGTTTCGACTTTATCCTCGACACCATCGTAGAGCATGAGCGACCTTTCCGTCAGGACCGCTATCCCTAGAGCAGAAGACGTGCCAAGCTTATATTCGCTTAAACCGGCCTGTTTTCGGCCTCACATGCGCAGCGTGGTACACTTGCAAAGCGTTTCGTTCGCACAGGTGCGCTACGGATCTTGCCTCGCCGCATTTTATATGGGCCAGCACTTACGCCGAGCCGCCGCCTAAAAGGAGAAGAGGTGCGGAGCCAGGCGCGCTACAGGAGCTAACATATTGTAATTTAGTGGTAGACTCGCCTGTGTGCCGCAACTGATATGTATTCTTATTACATTCCGATTAATTGGCACGCTTTCTGCCAATATCCCCTCGAACGGCGCTGGAACAGACTGATCTCTTCCGGCGCCGCCAGCTGAAAGCCGCCAGCTCTGCAGCTCACTTCCTGTGAGGAGGACGACTCATGCCTATGGTTTTGTTGGAATGCGATAAAGCGATTCCGGAACGAGAGAAGCATATTTATCTTAAGGTCGAGGGAGAAGACTCCCGCGACTATCTGCCGATATCGAACGCTTCGACGATTCCCGGCACGCTCTCCGAACGCGGCTGCGCATTCTGCGGCGCCAAGCTCGTCATCGGCGGGGTTCTCAAAGACACCATCCAGATGATCCACGGGCCGATCGGCTGCGCCTACGACACATGGCACACCAAGCGCTATCCGACGGACAACGGCCACTTCAACATGAAATATGTGTGGTCGACCGACATGAAGGAAAGCCACATCGTTTTCGGCGGCGAAAAGCGGCTCGAAAAATCGATCAACGAAGCCTTCGACGAGATGCCCGACATCAAGCGGATGTTCGTTTATACGACCTGCCCGACAGCCTTGATCGGCGACGACATCAAGGCCGTCGCCAAAAAGATTATGGAAGAGCGGCCCGACGTCGACATCTTCTGCTGCGAATGCCCCGGTTTCGCCGGCGTCTCGCAGTCCAAGGGTCACCACGTACTCAATATCGGCTGGATCAACGAGAAGGTCGGCACGCTGGAACCCGAGATCACCAGCGACTACACGATGAACTTCATCGGCGACTTCAACATTCAGGGCGACACCCAGCTTCTCCAGACTTATTGGGACAGGCTCGGCATCCAGGTCATCGCGCATTTCACCGGCAACGGCACATATGACGATCTGCGCTGCATGCACCGCGCCCAGCTCAACGTCGTGAACTGCGCGCGATCCTCGGGCTATATCGCCAACGAACTCAAGAAGCAGTATGGCATTCCGCGCCTCGACATCGACTCCTGGGGCTTCTCCTATATGGCGGAGGGCATCCGGAAGATCTGCGCATTCTTCGGCATCGAAGAGCGTGGAGAAAAGCTGATCGAGGAGGAATACGCCAAGTGGAAGCCCAAGCTCGATTGGTACAGAGAGCGGCTGCAGGGCAAGAAGATGGCGATATGGACCGGCGGTCCCCGCCTGTGGCACTGGACCAAATCGGTCGAGGACGACCTCGGGATACAGGTCGTCGCCATGTCGTCGAAATTCGGCCATCAGGAAGACTTCGAGAAGGTCATCGCCCGCGGCCAGAACGGCACCTATTACATCGATGACGGCAATGAGCTCGAGTTCTTCGAAATCATCGATCTCGTCAAGCCCGATGTCATCTTCACCGGCCCGCGCGTCGGCGAGCTCGTCAAGAAGATGCACATTCCCTATGTAAACGGCCACGGTTATCACAACGGCCCCTACATGGGCTTCGAGGGTTTCGTGAACCTCGCGCGCGACACCTACAATGCGGTCCACAACCCGCTTCTGAAACTCGCTGCGACCGACATTCGCGGTGAAAATGTGGTTCGCCTTCTGGAGGCCGCAGAATGAGCGAGCAGCAGATCAAGCTACTCTTCGATTACGTGCAGAAGCGCTACCTCTGGCAGTTCTTCTCGCGGTCCTGGGATCGGCAGGAGAATATCGAGGGCATCATCGCCGCGGCGACCGATATGCTGAACGGAAAGCACCCGCACAAGCATGCGCCGATGGACCGGCTGTTCTATGCCGACGCCAAGGAGATGGTGAAGGACTTCAGGGAAAACTTCCCCTGGATCGACGAGCTGGAGCCGACCCGGATCGGCGAGGTGATGAACGGCCTCAAAGGGATGCTGATCGACCACGCCATCACCCGGTCGCTGAATCACGAACTCCATCACTCGCTTTATTGACCAGCGCGCCGCCGCCCTCTCGCGGCGGCGCTCCCTAAAAGTTCAACGTGGCGCCGCCACTCACGGAAAGGAACCCACGATGGGTTGCGAAATCACTACGCGCGAAAGGGCCGGAGTCATCAACCCGATGTACGACTGTCAGCCGGCCGGCGCGCAATACGCCGGAATCGGCATGAAGGACTGCATCCCGCTGGTGCACGGCGGTCAGGGCTGCACCATGTTCGTGCGCTTGCTGTTCGCCCAGCATTTCAAGGAGAACTTCGACGTCGCCTCCACCTCGCTGCACGAGGATTCGGCTGTGTTCGGCGGGCATCAGCGCATCCAGGACGGCGTGTTGACGCTCGTTCGCCGCTACCCCGACCTGCGCATCATTCAGGTCATCACCACCTGCTCCACCGAGGTCATCGGCGACGACATCGAGGGCAACATCAAATACGCCGATGAGGTGATCGCCAGGGAGTTTCCCGGGCGCAAGGTCTATGTCGTCCCGGTTCATACGCCGAGCTTCAAAAGCAGCCAGGTCGGAGGATATTCCGAATGCGTTCTAGCGACCTGGAAGACCGTCGCCACCCTGAAGGCAGCGCCGACGGGCAAGCTGAACCTCTTTCCCGGCTGGGTCAATCCTGGCGACGTCCAGTTGCTGAAATACTACGCTCAGGAAATGGGAGTAGACGCGACGATCTTCATGGATACGCAGGATTTCGATTCGCCCATGCTTCCCGACAGGTCGATTCACACGCATGGGCGCACGACGGTCGAAGACATTCAGGCTTCGACCGGAGCGGCGGCGTCTCTCGCCCTCGCAAGATATGAGGCCGCCAGCACGGTGGATTATTTGAAAAAGGAGTTCGATGTGCCTGGGCACACGATCTCCTCGCCCTACGGCATCGCCAACACGGACGCCATGCTGAAAAAAATCAGCGAGATTACAGGCAAACCGATCCCGCTTTCGCTTGTCGAGGAGCGCGGCGTCGCGATCGACGCGCTTCAAGATCTGGCGCATATGTTCTTCGCCAACAAGAAGGTGGCGATTTTCGGCCATCCGGATCTCGTCATCGGTCTCGCCGAGTTCTGCATCGAGGTCGAGCTGGAGCCGACCCTGCTGCTGCTCGGGGACGACAACACCCGCTACAAAAAGGACCCGCGTATCCTCGCGCTCAAGGATCGCGTGAACTGGGACATGGAGGTCGTCTGCAATGCGGACCTCTGGGAGCTCGAACGGCGGGTCAAGCAGGATCCCAAGAAGTTCGACGTGATCCTCGGACACTCCAAGGGCCGCTATGTGGCGATCGACGCCAATATTCCAATGGCGCGCGTCGGTTTTCCAACCTTCGATCGGGCGGGTCTCTACCGGCATCCGACGATGGGCTATCGCGGCGCCATGCTGCTCGGGGAGCAGATCGCCAATGCGATGTTTTCGCATATGGAATACACGCGCGATCGCGAATGGCTCCTCAACACCTGGTGAACGCAGACGGGGAGCGGAAGGCGCCGCTCCCCGATCGCTGCGCTGGAGTCGTTTCGAGATATGCCGAGACGACCCGGGAATTCCTCATTTGATCCTGTTTCCTTCGCGCGAACCGGCATCCGCTTCGCTCGATAGCTAACTGAGCTGCGGGGACGAATTTGGGCTTCACCGAAAAATTGCTCGTTCATCCGGCTATCGGCTGGTCCTCGCATCTGCGCATGCCAGAGTATCGTCAGATCGAGCTCTACACCAAGCGTAAGGCGCTCGATTTCCTCGATCCGATTCCACCAGACGATGCGCCTCTCGATCGCATCGCTGCGGTGGCCCGCGCCGCGCTGCTGTTCGAGGCGACGCTGGCAGGGCTTTACCCGACGCAACATCAGCTCACCGCATGGGCCCGCTGCAAGGAACTGCCGAAGAGCAACCAGAGCGAAAAAATACTCGCCGAACTCCACCGCATCTTGCGGATCGTGCGCAAGATCGCATTTCATCCCCAGGGTCACGTCGACATGCGCGACGGCGTCATCTGTTTGAACGGCGCGATCGATATGGTGGCGCTGTCTCTGGAGATCACCCGAGCGGGGCTGGACCTTCTGGAATCGATGGTCGCCTATTGGTTCTCGGCTCGGATCAGCGTCTACCCCGATGCCTATGTCGGCAGGATGCTTTCGGAATTCTTCTTCGACACCGTCGCCGAAATAAAGAGATTTTCCGACGAGGACCGGATTCTGTATCAGTTTCGGCGCAGTTCTCCTTTCAATCGCTATTTTCGTTTCGATTGCGACAACCCGAAAATCATTCTCGAGAGTGATCGGGTGAATTTCGAAATCGGGGAGCGTTATCGAGACGCGGCGCGCTATCCGATCGATTTTTATGTCCTGCTGGATGACCGGCTGCATATCATCCCTGTAGAGGCTCTCCAAAACGGGGCCATAAGAAAAGACGAATTGCCGAATTGGCGAGCGCGCACGTCGGACGGGACTTCTCTTCCGGCCTCCTTCCGAACCCGTTTCGCCCGCGAAAAAATCATCGTCGGTCAACCCATGACCTAACCTCGACGGAGTCGAACATGGACGCACCTCATCTGCGAATAGCCATCACGACCAACAGCCTGATCAGTCTCGACGCTAATTTCGTGGTGGCCAAGCAATTCGCGTTCTACGACGTTTCGGTGGACGACTCGGAGTTCGTCGATGTCGTGCAATTCGCCAGAGGCGGCAAAGGCAAGGCGCAGGGCGGAGGCATGGCCAACAACGGCGGCCGCTGCATCATGGACGACATGGAAAATGACGACGGCGCCGGATACGACCCCCTGCTCGATCGGGTCGCCGCGCTCGAAGGTTGCGGCATCCTCTTCACTCTGGGCTTGAGCGATCTGGCGGCGGTGCGGGTGCACGATCTCCGGGTGTTTCCGGTGAAAAGTGAAAGAGTCCGGCCGATCGACGATGTCATCGCGCAGGTTCAATCGATGATGGTCGGCGTCCAGCCGCTTTGGATGCGTCGCGCCATTAGCCGCCGCAACGGCACGCAGCTGCAGGAGCAGACCGCCTACTGACCTCAACTTTCAGTCGGGACTGAGGAACCTCCTGCGCATCATCGCGCCGAGGAGGTTCACGCCCGTCACCAACGCCAGCAGGATCAAAATCAGGGCCGACGCCTCCCGGTATTCGAAGAGGTGGAACGCGGTCACGATCTCCAGGCCGAACCCACCGGCGCCGATGAGCCCCAGCGTCGTCGCCGCACGCAGATTGTGTTCCAGACGATAGATCGTCGCGTCGACCAGGCGCGGCAACGCCTGCGGCAATATTGCAAAGCGGAAGACTCCCAGCCGCGAGACGCCGTTGGCGCATAGCGCCGCGCCGGGAGCCGGATCGACATGTTCGATCGCCTCGAAGAACAATTTGCCGAGCATTCCGGTTGAATGAACCCCGAGCGCGAGCATGCCGGGCAGCGGACCAAATCCGACCGCGGCGACGAACACGACGCCCCAAATGAGGCCGGGTATAGCGCGGAGCGCATTCAAACCCAGCCGCACGGATCGACCGAGAAAAATCGAGGGCCCGACATTATTCGCAGCCATGGCGGCAAGCGGCAAGGCGAGCCCGGCCCCCAAGGCGGTTCCGGCGACGCCGGTCGCGAGCGTCTCCAGAAGGGGACGGCCCCATTGGCGCCAGCGGCTGAAATCCGGCGGCAGGGAGTCTGCGGCGAGCCGCAGCATTGTCTGCGCAGCATCCGCGTAGCGCGGGAACTCGAAGGCGCCGGCATAAGCGCAGGCGGCGAACGTGATAAGTGTCGCGCAGGCGGCGGCGGCGCCATTGCGCAACTGGCGGCGACGCCACTCTCGGGCGAGAGGAAGAAAATCGGAACAGACTTCTGCGTCGGTCATTGCGGCGCCCATGCGTTCTTCGGATTTGCGGACTGAACCGCCGCGACCCAGTCGCGAACGCGATCGACGTCGGAGTCGGCGGCTGGAACGAATGATTCGGCGCGAAAAACGCCGAGCGCGTCCCGGTCTTTCATCTCCAGAAAGGCCTCGCGAATTTCCTTCTTCAACGCCGGATCGAGCCCGGCGCGGAAAGTCCACATATATTCGGGGATTGGAGGCGAATCCTGCAGCACGCGCAGCTTTTCGGGCGAGATCGCGCCTGATTTCAGGAGGCGCTCGAAGATCGGCTTGGATAATCCGCCGGCGGCCACCTTCTTGTTCTCCACCGCAAGCGCTACGGCGTCATGCGCGCCGAGCACGCGAATGGTATAGTCGCGCCCGGAAACGAGACCCTCGTTCAGCAACTGCCAGCGGGGAACCCAGGTTCCAGAGGTCGACGCCGGATCGCCGAAGGCGATCTCGCCGCCCTTGAGATCGGCCAGCGATTTCGCCGGACTGTCCCTGGGGACGATGATCGTCGCCTTGAATGTCGGTCCAACGTCGGCATGGCTCGGTCGCGCGAACGGCTCGAGAGCTGAACGCTGCGATTGGAGGATATATGTGACCGGTCCTAGAAAGGCGACATCGAGGCGCCCGAAACGCAAGGCCTCGGATGTCGCCGCGTAATTGGCGCCGACCACGATCTCGACAGGGATCTTGAGCCTTTCCTCCAGATATTTGCGCAGCGGCTCGTTGAGCCGCATTACGGTAGGCGCAGACTCTCCCGGCAACAAGCCGATGAGGAGCTTCCTGGGTCGCTCCGCCGCCTCGGCGTTCATGCCCATGCCGAGCGCAGCCGTCAGCGCCACAACGACGATCGAACGCAGAGTCCGCAACATATCAGCCGCCTTTCCCGATGCAATTTTCCGGTTTGATCACAGAGGTTGCAAAAATCGCAGCCTCCGCCGTGGCGTCGAAAGACTCCGTCGGCCCGTCAAAGATCAATCTCCCCGCTTTGACGCCGATGATGCGGTCCGCGATCTCGCGCGCGAGGTGAATCTGATGCATTACGAGCGCCACAGTCACGCCGTCGCGCGTGGCCAGCGCGCGCAGATACTCGCCGAGACGGCGGGCGAGCGAGGGATCGAGAGACGAAAACGGTTCGTCGCCGAGCAGCATTTCCGGACCGCGGACCAAAGCGCGCGCGACGCCGACGCGTTGCCGCTCTCCGCCTGATAACTTATCGACGCGTTGAAAAGCCCGGTCGAGCAATCCCACGTCCGCGAGCGCTCGCGCGGCCCGATCCCGCGCGGATGGTCGCCATGGGATCAGCGACAGCGCATGCCGGGTGTCCGCAAGTCCGAGCAGAACATTGTCCAATGCGTTGAGGCGTCCGATCAGCGCATGGTCTTGAAAAATCGTCGCCGTCGTCCGGCGAATGCGCGCCCATTGCGTCGCATCGTCAAGCGCCCCTATGCCCGGCGCACAGATGACGCCTCCCGCCGGAGCTGCGAGGCCGTTGATCGCTCTGATCAAGGTCGTCTTTCCTGCGCCTGACGGACCAATGATGACGGAGACGCTCCCCCGTTCCAGCGTCAACGAAACGCCGTCGAGGATAAGGCGACCATTACGTTCGACGCGAAGATCGTCGATCGTCAGCGCGAGGGGGGCCGACCGGCCGCGCGGAAGAACATGCATGTTCATTTGCGCCGCCTCCCGGGACAAGCAGAGGTTCCTGGAATACGAGCCGGCGCCATGCGAGCGTTCACCGGCGTCTTGGCGCTTACATTCCGATTGGGCGCAAGTCCGATCCGCTCATCTTTTAGCGGAGCAAGGCAGGAGATCGATTCTTGCGACGCACGCATGGCCCTCTCCTTTGACGAACCATGATTCGCCAGTCCGAAATATCCTTCGGACGCGCTCAATACGGGGCCTGCGCGGCAGGTCCCCGGGAAGAGAGCCGAGCCGATAACTGCGGCGCGGTCCCAGGCGATCGACAATTGCCGGGAGCAGGATCCACGCCAACTCGCGAGGGGGCGGTCAGGTCGGGATTCTCCCTGGATAGAGGAGAACCAAGCTCGCCGGGCCGCACCAAAATGTACGTTGTTTCGATCCGTCGCTCAAAAACGCGCATTAGCCGGAGCGCGCTCGGCTTGAACGCAGTCGATCGCGCTCATGCCGCCAAACCTTGAAATACGAAGCACAGGGCCGAACAATACCCAGCTGAATCGATGCGCTCGCGCGGTCTTCCGGCTTCATAACCGGGGATTATTTAAAGATAGTCGCGGCGAATTGGACGCCGAAGCGACTTCGCAATAGAAACATCGTGTCATCGCACATGACATGCAGGGCTGGAACGCGTGGCGATCCCCTGCCGGTGAAGACGCCTACCCCGTCGATGAACCGCCTCTCGGACTGGCTGAT
Source organism: Methylocystis heyeri (assembly GCF_004802635.2). Classification (NCBI taxonomy): domain Bacteria; kingdom Pseudomonadati; phylum Pseudomonadota; class Alphaproteobacteria; order Hyphomicrobiales; family Methylocystaceae; genus Methylocystis; species Methylocystis heyeri. The sequence goes on along the minus strand of NZ_CP046052.1, from coordinate 78,490 downwards.
TTGCCCTCGATCCGGTTGTAATCGAGCCGCAAGCGAGACCACACGGTCGTCCTCGCTTGCGGCTCTGTGCGTTCAGGACGAAATCGCGGGCCCGGCTCTCTACCTTCGAAGATCAAGTCTCGCTGCCGCTGGCCTTCGTTTGAAACGATAACTGCAGCCTATCATGTCATTGCGCGAAACGAATGGACGTTGAAGGAGGCGCGTTTACCTATTCGAGCGACGCCGCCGCAAAATATGAGGGCGACCCCGCAAGCCCCCGAGCGATCGGTTTCCCTCACAGGCGAGCGGCCCGGCGTCCAGAAACAGGAGGAAACCCAAATGGCTAAGATTGTTTGCGTGCTCTATGACGATCCGATCGGCGGCTATCCGAAGACCTACGCTCGCGACGATGTTCCCCAGCCGAAAGTCTATCCCGATGGACAGACCTTGCCGACCCCTAAGGCGATTGATTTCAAGCCGGGCGCGCTGCTCGGCAGCGTCTCGGGGGAGCTCGGATTACGTAAATATCTCGAGTCGAACGGTCATCAGCTCGTCGTCACCTCCAGCAAGGACGGCGCCGACAGCGTGCTCGACCGCGAGCTGCACGACGCGGAGATCGTGATTTCGCAGCCCTTCTGGCCGGCTTATATGACCGCCGAGCGTATCGCCAAGGCGAAGAAGCTCAAGATAATAGTGACCGCCGGCATCGGTTCGGACCATACCGATCTGGAAGCGGCGATGAAGCATGGCGTCACCGTAGCCGAGGTCACCTATTGCAACAGCAACGCCGTGGCCGAACATGTCGTGATGTCGATCCTCGCGCTGGTGCGCAATTTCATCCCCTCCTACAAGATCATCGTCGACGGCGGCTGGAACATCGCCGACGCCGTCTCGCGCTCCTATGACCTCGAAGCCATGCAGGTCGGCACAGTCGCGGCGGGCCGTATCGGCTTGCGCGTGCTGCGCCTGTTGAAGCCTTTCGATGTCGGTCTGCACTATATGGACCGTCACCGGCTGCCGGAAGACGTCGAGAAGGAGCTGAACCTCACTTACCATTCGAACCTCGAGAGTCTCGCCAAGGTTTGCGACGTGGTGACCCTGAACTGCCCGTTGCATCCCGAAACGGAGCACATGGTCAACGAGAAGACGCTGAAGTTCTTCAAGCGCGGCGCTTACATCGTGAACACCGCGCGCGGTAAGCTCGTCGAGACCGATGCGATCGTGAAGGCGCTGGAGGACGGCCGCATCGCAGGCTATGCCGGCGACGTGTGGTTCCCGCAGCCGGCGCCGAAGGACCATCCCTGGCGCAAGATGCCGCATCACGCGATGACGCCCCATATTTCCGGCACCAGCCTTTCGGCGCAGACGCGCTACGCGGCGGGCGTGCGGGAAATTCTCGAATGCCATTTTGAAGGCCGCCCGATCCGAAACGAATATCTTGTCGTCCAAGGCGGCAAGCTCGCCGGGGTCGGCGCGCACTCCTATAGTGAAGGCAACGCAACCAAGGGCTCGGAAGAGGCGGCCCGTTTCGTAAAGGCGTAACCTCGAAAGGGTGAAAAGGCGGGTTGGACGCCGGTTGGGCTCGCCTTTTTCATACGCAACCGTGCGGGGAAGACCGAAGATGAGCCGCGAAGACACAACGAGACGCATCCTCGAAGCGAAGACCGCGAGAGGCCTGAAATGGTTTCAAGTCGCGGACAAGATCGGGCTGAGCAAGGAATGGGTGACGGCAGGCTGTCTCGGTCAAATGACCTTCGACGCCGAGCAGGCCGGGATGATCTGCGAGATATTCGGCTTGCCCGAGGAGGATCGCCTCTGGCTGCAGACCCCGCCCCATAAGGGGTCGCTGTCGACCGGCGCGCCGTCCGATCCGCTCATATATCGCTTTTATGAACTCGTCAGCGTTTATGGGATCACTCTCAAGGAGCTCATTCATGAGGAGTTCGGCGACGGCATCATGAGCGCGATCGACTTCAAGATGGAATTGAGCCGCGAGAGCGATCCTCACGGCGACCGTGTCAATATTTCGATGTCCGGAAAATTTTTGCCCTACAAGACATACTGAAATCCGATAAACGATGGCGCGCGCACGAGAGAGAAAGAGAGGATCCTGATTTGTTCGTCAGGCAGCTGGAATATCTGGTGACATTGGCGCGCGAACAGCACTTTGCTCGCGCCGCGGAGGCTTGCGGCGTATCGCAGCCGGCGCTTTCGGCGGCGATCAGGCATCTCGAAGAGGAACTGGACATATCGATCGTAGAGCGGGGAAAGAAATATGTCGGGTTCACCGAAGACGGCGAACGTATCCTCGCCTGGGCCCGCCAGACGCTGGCCGCATGGGATGGACTGAGACAGGAAGCCTCTTTATCGCGTGCAAAACTCAGTGGCGCGCTACGCATGGGCGCCATCCCGACCACAATGCCGATCGTGTCCCTGCTGACCGGTCCCTATTGGCGCGCCTATCCCGACTTGCGGCAAGTCGTCCGCTCGCTCTGCAACGAGGAAATTATCCGCCAGCTCGAGAGATACGAGCTGGATGTCGGGATCACCTATCTCGAAGATCAGAAGCTCGATCGCTTTCGCGTATTGCCGCTTTATCGCGAGCGATATGTTCTGGTGGCGCGTGACGCGGGAAGTCTGGGAAATATCGCGTCGATTTCGTGGGAGGAGGCGTCGAAGCTGCCGCTGTGCCTCCTCACCCGGAACATGCAGAATCGGCGCATTATCGACGCCGCGTTCCGGCGGGCGAATACGCATCCCGTGGCGATCGTCGAGACGGATTCCGTTTTGGCTCTATACTCGAATGTGAGATGCGGGGACTTTTACAGCATCATGCCTCACAGCCTGCTTGCGCTCCTCGAGATGCGGGAAGAGCTGATCGCGATACCCCTTTCCCCTGAGCTCAACCGGGCGATCGGCCTTATCGCCCTCGACAATGAACCGGCCTCGCCGATCGTATCCGCTGTTTGGTCGATAACCGGCAAAATGGATCTCGAGGCTCGCTTCAGTTTCCCGGGCGGCGTCGGCTCATAGTCCATTCAACTGCTGAAAGCCTGAGCGATCCAGCTCCGCCAGAATAGTCGCGCCGCGGATTCGAGCTTTGGCGCCCACAGCCGGCCTTGCCTGCGAAGTTCGACGACATCGATTTTGGCGTTCGCCAGTTCGCAGGCGTGACCGACATACCAGCGCTCGAGACTATCCGCGGTGACCTCCGGATGAAATTGCAGTCCGAGAGCGTAATGCTCCAGCGCGAACGCCTGATTTGGATACCGGGACGTTTGAGCAAGATGCATGGAGCCCTCGGGCGCTTCGAAGGTGTCGCCGTGCCAATGAAGGAAGGAAGGCGCATCGGCGAGCAACCGAGCGAAGGCTGGATAGCGTTCCGCATCCCGTCCAGCCGTTAAGGGCGCCCAGCCGAGTTCCTTTCCACAGGCTCCGGGGAAAACCCGGGCCCCGGCGGCAGCGGCGATCAACTGGGCTCCGAGACATATGCCGAGCGTCGGGCGCCTGGCGGCAAGCCGTGTCCGCAGAAGACCTATCTCGTCTTCGATAAAAGGGTATGCCTCGGCTTCATAGACCCCGATCGGGCCGCCCAGGACGACCATCAGCTCCGCATCCAGTGGATCGACGCTTCGAAGGTCGCTAGTCGAAGCATCCAGGAACTCGATCTGCGCGCCCGCGCGTTCGAGCTCCAAACCCAATGTGCCCAAATCCTCGAAGGCGACATGCGTGATCGCCAGTGTCTTCCGCATTTCGGATTTCCGTGAATCGCTGCTTCCCGGCGTCTCTCGCCGCGATCTGGGGCCAGCTCCCGGCGCATATTTTCAGGCTTTTCTCGAATCTCGGAGCCCCTGCGAAATTCACGCGAAGCATCGGCGCAGGAGCGGAGCCGGCGGAGGCGAAATCGCAATCGCCGCCATCTGTGGTTGAACGGGCTTCGACCCCGCCGGAGCTGCTGCTGCTCCAGGCGGCGCCTGTGATATTTATGCTTGGACGGCGCTTTGTAAATTGGATTATTGTCGCCCGATCGGTCTCGACGCCTACCGGACGACCTGTCTGTCCAGCAAGCGATGATCGCCATGAAGCTTTTGATTATCGACGACCACCCGGTTATGCGCGAAGGGCTCGCGGCCTTGCTGAGGCAGGTCGAACCCGGCGCCGAGATCCTGTTGGCGGGGGAAAGCGGGCAAGGATTGAATATCGCCGAGGCGCATCCGGACCTCGACGGCGTGATCCTGGATCTCTCGATGCCGGGAATCGGCGGAATCGAGACTATCCAGGAGTTCGGCAGGCGACGCCCTCAATTGCCGGTCATTGTGCTGTCCTCGTCCGAAGATCCGAGGGATGTGCGGCGCGCGATGGCTGCGGGCGCCCTCGGTTACGTTCCAAAATCGGCCCCTCCGCAGACTCTGCTCTCGGCCTTGCACTTCGTGCTCGCAGGCAACCTCTATGTTCCCACGTTGCTCCTCAGCGAGACCGGAGCTGCGACGACCCAAACCAGGACCAACGCCGGCTCACGCCTGACCGAACGCCAAATCGAGGTGCTGACATTGGTGTGCGAGGGGCTTCCCAATAAAGAGATCGGATTTCGCCTCGGGCTCTCCGAAAAGACGGTCAAGGCCCATGTCACCTCGATTTTCAAAACCCTGAACGTCGTGAACCGCACCCAGGCGATAGCCGTGGCCAAAGACTTGGGGTTTTTCTAGACTCTCGGCTGCAGGCGCGGAGGATCAGAATTTCGGCTCCGAAGAAGTCTGCATGAGATTGCGGATCGCCGCTCTGAGCTTGCCATTCGAGAGGGGCTTATGAAGCAAGAGCAAACCGCTCTCTTGCGCCTCCTTCAAGCGATCGGGAGCCGTGTCGCCGGTGATCAGCATGGCGGGAATATCGTCGTTATATTCTAGCCGGAGCCGCTCGACGACGGCGATGCCGTTCTCTCCCGCGCGCAAGCGGTAATCGGAAATGATCAGATCGGGTCGCAAAGGGCATATGGCGACGCGTTCGAGCATTTCCGCACAGGAGCCGGCGGCGATGACTTCATGGCCCCAGCCCGCGAGCAGACTCGTCATCGCCTGCTGGATTGCGGCTTCGTCGTCGATGACGAGGATCAGACCGCAGGCCGTCGCGCCCTCATGCGCTTCACGAGCGGGAGCCGCCGAACGCAATCCCCGGTGCGCGAGCGGCGCCTCGATCTTGAACGCCGACCCCTTGCCTTCCCGGGAACACAGGGTCACACGACAGCCGAGCAAGGATGAGAGCCGGTGCACGATGGCGAGACCGAGGCCGAGGCCCTTGGAGCGGTCCCGCTCGGGGTTTCCCAGCTGATAAAATTCCTGGAACACCTGTTTGTGTCGTTCCGCCGGTATTCCACGCCCGGTGTCCCATACCTCGACGCTCAGCCCGTTTCTCAATCGGCAGCCGACGACGACGCGGCCTTGGTCGGTGTAGCGCACGGCGTTGGAGACCAGATTGCGCAGGATGCGCTCGATGAGAATCGGATCGGTGCGAACGATCGCCGAACATGGATGCAGAACCAGCCGGACGCGCTTTTCCCGGCTTTCCGCCTCATAATCGCTGCAGACGCGCGCAAGTACGGGCTGTATCGGAAAGGTCTCGATGCGAGGCTCCACCACGCCCGCATCCAACCGAGAGATATCGAGCAGCGAGTTGAAGAGGTCGTCCATCGCGCTCACCGAGCCGCCGATCTGCTCGACGAGGCGGCGCATCTCATGATTCATGGGATGGGCCTGCAACGCTCCCACGAACATTCCCAGCGCATGGACCGGCTGGCGCAGATCGTGGCTCGCCGCGGCGAGAAAACTCGATTTGGCGATATTGGCCTGCTCGGCCGCCTCCTTTTTTCCGAGCAGCTCGCGGGCGAGGTCCATATTCTCGAAGCGCAGCCGCAACGCCTCGGTAAAATTGCCGTTGCCTCGCACGGCGAGAGCCGAAAAAGCGACGATGTGAACGGGCACAAGCAGCGCGATGACGCCATCTATCGGATTGTCCCTGAACAGGCTCGCGATTCCGTAAGGCGTTATGGCCGGAAAGAGCAGCAGGTAGAAGGCTGGAAGATAGCTGCCGAAGGCCAGCGCGGCGCCGGAAGCGATGTTGGTGGCGACCACGAGAGTGAGAAGATATTGATCGGGCTCCCCGCGCGCCGTCAGCGCCAACGCAGGGACGCCCCAAAGCATTCCCTCGATTGCGCTGAACGCGACGAATGATCGCGCCCATGGCCGCCATGCCCCGACGGCCGGAGCCGCTCGCCAATAGCGCCGGCACAGAAGCAGATGACACAGCGCCGCGATCGCGACGGACGCCAACCATATTTCATTTCCGGGCGGCGGCGCGCGACCGGAAAACGCCAGGGCCGCCACGAGAAAAACAGCCGCAACCGCGGCGCCCGCGATACCTACCGGCCCGATCCGGTAGAGCATCTTGATTTGCTCGGCGCGGATTCGGTCGCAGGACGCGGACGGCTCTGCGCTGCTCATGGGGCGCACTCCAAATTTTGCGTGGCCGCCGCGAAATTGCGCGCCGGTCACCACGATCGGCTACCGGGCGTCGCCTTCTGGAGGAAGCGCCCGGGCGTTTGTCGACGGTCTTCTCGATCGTGCATCGTCGGCCAATCGCACACAAAACCGCAAGCCTGGCGCTCGCTTTTCCTGGCGCAAAATAGAGCCCTGCCCGCATTTTGCGCGGCAGGGCTCTACGCCTCATGGCTGGTTCGGGGTCGTGAATCCGGTATAGCCGATCTGGGTCGCCCAGCTTCCATCGGGCTTGGCGAAGGCGCCCGCGACCCAAATTCCGGGCGTATCGACGCCGCCGGTTCCGTAACCGAGCTTCGCCGCGGCCGCGGCAGTATATCTGCCCCACGCCGGCTGGAGATAGCGCGCCGCGCCGGTTCCGAAGAGCTGCCCGTTGTCATAGAAGGTCTGGTTGGGCTGGGTGACGCGCTCGGTCACGTAACCGACGCTCGGAAAACAATTGGCGCAGCTCGGGCCGGAGAAATTGTAGACGACCGTGACATTGCCCTCCAAATCCGATTGAGGCGTCGGGTAGTAATAGAAATTGCCGTTTCCGCTGATGTATTTCGAGTCCACGGTCAGGGCGCCGATCATACGGGGACAATCGCCGGCAAACGCGCCCGCACAATTTGGATCTTCATTGCCGAGCATCGGCGCAATTCTGTAGGATTGAATATCCGACCAGCTGTTGTCGGCCGTCGTGAGCGCGGCGTAAAGAAAGCCGCTGTTATAGGTCGCCTGGCCCGTGATCCTCGTATCCAAGGTGTCGATCGAATTCGGCGCGCCGGGCTGGCTGGCGTTGGGCGGCAGATAATAAGTGAATGAGCCGCTGACCCAGGCCGAAACCACAGGCGGGTAAAGATTGCCGTTCAGCCAGCCGAACTGGTTGGAAATTGCCCAGTTCAACAGATTGCCGCAGCCTGTGACGCAGTTGCCGCCGCCGTAGTTCATGTTGAACGAACCGACCAGAAACTCCGCGCGGGGATTGTCGTAGGGACTCCATACGTTAACGGGCTGGGTCGAGTCGGTATACTGGTTGTAGGCCTGGATGCCCGACAAATACCAATAGCTGAGCGGGCCGCCCGAGTAGAGCTGCGACTTCGGCAGCAGCACCCACTCCTCCCACAGGAAGGAGCCGCAGCACGAGCCCATCATCGGAAACAGGTTCGAAGCAATATAGACGCCCTGCCTGTCCTGCCCCAGACGTATGAAGTCGTTCAGGACCTGGCTTTGGCTCGGAGTGGGGAAACGCCAGACGCTCCAGAGCCCGGTAGGATCGTCGCTCTGGCTCACGGCGATGTCGTAATAGCTGCTGCCGACGAGATCGCTGTCGCCGAACGCCAGAATGAACCGATGATTGTGCCAGTCATAGAGCGCGCGGGGATCGAACACATAGGCGGAGGCCGGCAATCCGGCGAAAGCCTGCAATGTTTTGGGGCCGAGCAGCCGCGTTCCGCTCGGGGACCATACCGAGACGCAATCCTGATTGACCTGCAATATTGGTTCGCTGCCGTCGCCGACCGCGAGCGCCTGATCGGACGGCGCCGCGCGGGCGCAATCCTTTTCGGTGTTGCCGGCGAAACTGGTTTGTATGGGAGCGCTTGCAGGAGCAATTCCCGCCGGCCGCTCGACCGGCGGCCTTACGGTTGCGGAGCCGTCCGGTTGGGCGCGCGGCGCTGGAGCTCCCCCCTTCGCCGCGAGCGCCTTGCGTTCGGCGAAGACCTCGGCCGAGGCGCCCGTCAGAGGGCCGACCCGGAACTGCGGCCGAGCCGCCATATCCGCGGCGGAGGCGTCGGGCAGCGCGTTCAGTCTGATCTGGCGGACCGCGACGGGCGCTGGCGCCGCCGCGCTGCGTTCGACGCTGAACTGGAGCGGCGACGTTTCGGCGGCGCCGGCGCATGGCGATATTATCGCCAGGGAGGCCGCGGCGACCGTCGCATTCAGAACCGCACGAAGCAAAGTCGTTTCAATAAGCATCAACATCACTTCCCCCGTCGGCGGCATCAAGGCTGGCTCTGCGCCGTATAGGCGGCGTCGCCGATCTGCGTGGCCCAATTGCCGTTTGCTGCGACATAAGAACCGGCGAATCCGGCGCCCGGAACGGCCACGGCGCCATTGCTCACAAAGCCCACGCCGAGAGGAGCGGCGGCGGTATAGCGTCCCCAATAAACGGATTTGTAGGGAGCCTGGCCCGGCGCGACCAGCAGGCCATAATCCGCCCATCCGCCGTTGCTCGCAGCGCGGCTCAGCCCGAAGCCGACGCCGGGATAGCAAATGGCGCAGCTCGGCCCCGAGAAATTGAAGACGGTGAGGACATTGCCTTCGAGATCGGGCTGCGGCGTCGGATAGAAAGCGAAATTGCCGTTATAATTCGCCCTGGCTTCCTCGATAGTCCAGGCGTTGCCAATTTGCGGACACAAGAACTGATATTGTCCCGAGCAACGCGTGTCTTCATTCGTGAGGGAGGGCAGGATACGGTAGATCAGAACGTCCGACCATGTGGTGTCGCCGGTCGTCAGCGCGGCGTGGAGCACTCCCGATTTATATGTCACCTGCCCGGTGATGCGGACGTCGAGCGTCTCGATCGAGTTCGGCGCCCCCGGCTGGCTGGCGTTGGGCGGCAGGGAATAGCTGCTCGTGCCGGCGCAGCAAACCGAGCTCACTTCCGGAGAGGGACCGCCGTTGATCCAGCCGAAAGGATTGGCGATCGCCCAAACCACCAGCCCGCTGCAGTTGTTGACGCAGTTCCCGCCGCCGTAATTCATGTTGAACGAGCCGACCAGAAACTCCGCCCGGGGATTGTCGTAGGGGCTCCAGACATTGGCGGGCTGCGTCGAGTCGGTGTAAAGGCCATAAGCCTGCATGCCGGACTGATGCCAGTAGTTCGAGCCCAGCGTTCCGGCGTAGAGCGCGGATTTGGGCAGAAACACCCATTCTTCGTAAAGAAAGGCCCCGACGGCGCCGCCGCTGAGATTGAACAGGTTGGAGGCGAGATAAACCCCCTGCCTGTCCTGACCCAATCGAATGAAGTCATTGTATGCGCTGCCGCGCGACGGCGTCGCGAAACGATAGACGTACCAGCTGCCGGTCGGATCGTCGGTCGCGCTGACCGCGATGTCGTAATAGGACGCGCCGACCAGATCGCTGTCGCCGAAGGCGAGAATGAAACGATGGTTGTACCAGTCGTAAAGGACGCGGGGATCGAACACCGCCTCGTTGGCCGCGAGCCCGGCGAAGCTCTGCAAGGTCTTGGGACCGAGCAGACGCGTTCCTGTCGGAGACCACACCGAAAGACAGTCGTTGTTGACCTGCACCACCGGCGACGCGGCGTCGCCGATCGCGAGCGCCTGATCGGAGGGCGTCTTCGGCGGCGTGGCGCCGGCGCAATCGGCCTGCCCGTTGCCTGCGAAGCTGACCTTGGGCGAGGGCGTGAGCGGCTGAGGACCGCCCGAACCGACCTTCGTCGGCGGAGTGGGGGTCCTCGGCGCTTCGAGCGGGCGGCCGACGCGGCTCGCGGCGATCGCTTTCCGCCGCGCGTATTCTGCGGCGGAGGCGCCCGTCAGCGGCCCGAGCACGCCGCGCGGGCGAAGAAACAACTCCGCTTCCGTGGCGTTCGGCAGCGCGCTCAAAACAACTTTGCGCGTCGCCGCCGCCGCCGCGGCGGGGGCGCCGTGACCGGGGTCGACGGAGTTGACGGGCGAGACTTCCGCGGCGCTCGCTGAAGCGACGGCTACGAGCGTCAGCGCTGCGAACGTCAGCGTCCTGCGAAAGAGCTTGTAGGGGTAATCCCAAGGCTCCGACATTTCACCCCTCCATATGTCCTGCAAGCTGAGTTGCGGGCTCCGACGCCCCTGATGGTCTCTAGGCCAGGCTGTCCTGCCTCCGATCACATGCCGTTCATATGAGAATGGAACCCCCCTCCGCCGCCATTGTTTGACCCGTCGCCGGCGCCGGCGTCAGAACCGCCTCCAGACCCGGCAGAACAACTGCCCCCGCCGTATCCTCCTTGAGGGGTTCCACCTAGATAGCCCCCAACAATTCCGCCTATGATGGCGCCCACCGGGCCCCCACCCAGTGCAAAGCCAGCAAAGGCTCCTGCGTATATTCCTGAGAGGCCGCCTACCGGCTGCCACCCATCCAAGCCGGTTGGATCGATTACGTTCACAGGATCGGCGAACGCATAGGAGAAGAGGTTGCTCTCGACGCCAGCAAGCTCCGGCATGTGGACAGCCGACGCCATCCCGGCGGTAGTGGCGGCCTCCCGGCTTGTAAAAGCCGTGAACTGCGTCGGAACCGGTCGATTTCCCAGCGGCGTCGGAAACACAAAGCTGGTCACGCCCCCCGCTCCGGTGGGACCCATGTCGGCTTTCTCCCCCAGCGGATCACGCGACGTCCATCTGGCGGTCTGGGGATCGTAGGCTCTAAACTGGGTGAGGTAGAGCGAGCTTTCGCCGTGACGGAACATTCCGGCGAAGAGGAAGTCCGGCGTCGGCGAGGACGGGAGCGGCAGCGGCAGGCTGGTCAGAGCATTTCCGAAAGGATCGAAGTCGATCGCCTTCACCGTCGCGCCATTGGCGCTCGCCACGGCGTAATTGCGCGTCGAGCCGATCTGGTCGGGGCCGTAATAGATGTTCTGCCCGCTCGAGGTCAGCGCTTCGCCCTCGTCGTAATAGAGCCGCAGAGTCGATCCGGTCGCCGTGCTGCGCCGGCAGATCCGCGCCCCGCACCACTGATAGAGATTGACCAGCGTCCGGCCCGCCGTGGTCTCGACGATCGAGGTGCGCCGGCCGAGCCCGTCATAGGAAAAGCTCGTCGTCGCGCTGCTGCCGGCATAGCCGATCCCGACCAGACGGTTCTCCGCGTCATAGGCATAGCTGCGCTGCCCGTCCGAGACGAGATCGCCGTCGGCGTCGTAGACGAAATTCTCCACGCTCGCCCCCACGGTCTCCTGCGTCAGCTCGTTGAGGCCGTTGTAGGCGAAGCTTCGTGTCCGCGCTCCATTGCGGAACCCGGCGACATTGCCGACGGGATCGAGCGCAAGACGGTAGTCGAGTCCGTTGGAGTAGTTCGCGCTGGTCAGACGGCTGTCGGCGTCGTAGCCGAAGCCCCAGTGGCGCGTCCTGTTCTCGGTCGCGCCCGTGATCAGCCCCTCCACTGTCGTCGCGTAATCGAACCGCCGCATTCCGGCGTTGACGATGGAGGCGAGACGCCTGTCCCCGAGATTGTCGAGATAGGACCAGCTGGTCTGCGCCGGGTAGACGCCCCCCGCGGTTTGCGCGCGGCTCGCGATCTGCCCGGTCTGGCCGAGATAACCCAGCGCAAACTGCCCCAGCGGATCGATATGTCCGATCAGCCGGTTGAGCTCGTCATATTGGAAGCTCTCCGCCGTCCCCGCGACAGTGCGGCCCGTCACCCGCCCGAGAGCGTCGTAGCTGTAGTTCACCGCCCCCATCGGACCGCTCTCGCCCTGCAGCGAAAGCGCCCCGTTGGTTCCCGGCGGCACATAGCTCCAGCTTGTCGCGCCATTGCCGTCGATCATGCTCGAAAGGCGCGGGAAGTAAGGATCGTAGGAGAATGAAACCCCCGGCGTCGGATTGACCGGATAGCTGTAGCCGATCGTGGCGAAACGATTGTCCAGGGTGTAGCTGTATTGCTTGATCTGACCCAGCGCGTCCCGCACCGATTTCAGCCGCCCGCCGTCGTCGTAGCTGTACACCGTCGTCGAGCCGTCGGCGTATCGCTTGGTCGCGGGTCGACCCTCGACGTCGATGGTCCAGCTCGTCACATTGCCCTTGGGGTCCGTTATCGATTTGAGCTTGCCGTTCTCCCAATAGTCGTAGCGCGTCACGGCGCCGAGTGCATCGGTCGTCGAAATCAGCCGGCGATCGGCATCATATTTATAGGAGGTCGTGCGGCCTTCTCGGTCCGTGACCGAAGCGAGATCGAGCTTGTCGTAGGCATATTGCCGCGTCGTGCCGTCGGGGTAGGTGATTTTCGTGATGCGATTGAGCGCGTCATAGGCATAAGCGAGAACATAGCCTTCCGAATCCGTCGCGGTGGCGACGCGGTCGAAACCGTCGTAGCTATAACTGGCCTGCGTGGCGCCTTTCGGATTGACGATTCCGGTCAGCCGGCCGAGAGCGTCGTAAGAGAGGCTCCACACCAGTCCGCCCGGCAAGGTCGCCTTCGTCAGCTCCCCGGCGGCGTTGTAGGCGTATTGCGTCACCTGCCCCGCCGCGTCGGTATAGGTCGCCGGCCGATGCTGGCTGTTGTAGCTATAGGTCGCGATGGTCTGCGGCGTGGAATTGACGACCTGCTGCACCTGCGTGAGGTCGATGAGATTGGCGTCATAGGTCAGGTTGGTGGTGCGGCCGACGGGATCGATAGCCTGGGTGGGATTGCCGGAAGCGTTGTAGGTCCTCTGCAAAACCTGCGACGCGCTGCCGTCGACGATCCGCCCCACGGCGCTCGGCTGGTCATATGTCCCGTTGTTGACGTTCTGGCTCTGCCCTGGGTAGTTGTACCATACCCGGGTCTCCAGCGGCTGCTTGACCGCCTCGACCTGATACCATTCGATGTTGATGTTCTGGGCGTCGTGATAAAAATGCGTGTTGCGCCCGGCGTTGTAATTGCACCCGCCGCTCGGCGTGCAGCCGGCGACGCCATATTGATGTTTGTCCCAGTGGAAGCTGTTGCGATAATTGAGATAGGCGTTGAACACATTCATGCTGGGCGGGGCCAGCGGATCTGAAAAGGCCACCGGCGCCGGCTGCAGGCTTTCCTCGCGCTCGCTCAGGCCGAGCGGATCAGTCACCTGAACAAAGCGCGTATTGCCCGTGCCGCCATAGACGAACTGCGTCGTCCCATAGGGAGTCGTGAGCGCGTTCACCAGCGACGAGGCGTCATAGGCGAAAGACGAAGTAATGCCGACGACGTCGGTTATCGAGCTCAGCCTCCCGCTGGCGTCATAGGTCAGCGTCGCGCTGCGCCCGAAAGGATCGGTGATCTTGGTGATCAGGAGATTGGAGACCGTGCTTCCGTAGGTGAATGTGGTGTTCCTGCCGGTGGCGTCGGTCAGCGACGACAGCAGCACATGCCCGCCCGAGATCGTGTAATTGAGCCGCAGCGTATTGCCCTGCGGATCGGTTATGCTGGTGAGAAACACGTTGCGCGGATAGCCCGCGGCGCCGTCCGACTGGCTGTAGGTTTCGACCCCGCCATCGCGCAACTGGCGCTGGTAGACGATCGGATTGGTCGAGGTCATCACCAGGACGGAAGCGTCCGATTCTTCCGGCGCGAAGACGCCTGTCGCGGCGCTGAAGCCGGAATAGCTCCAGGAGTCTCCGTTCGGGAAATAGCGCATGACGCTTTGCCCGGCGTTGGCAGGGTCGTCCTGGATGAATCTGGTCCAGCTCATCGTCCAGTTCGGACTGATGTTGAAGTAACCGAACACTGCGGGCTGACTGGCTTCGCGCTGATTGTACCTGAGCTTGATGGTGGGTGACGGACCGAAAGGCGCCTTATATGGCATAGGCTGGTCGGACATCGTGACCGCGATCGCGAGTTCGGCGATGTCGTATTTGCACATGCCGCAGCCGGAACCGTCTCCCCCGCCATCTCCCCCATCGCCGCCGTCGCCCCCGGCGCCCGGGCCGCCATTGTTCGGATCTGGACCATTGACCGGACCCGCGCCAAAGACTTCGCCGCCTTCCCCGGCTTCGACGCGGCGCCAGCCGGCGTTCTCGACTGCGGCGGGCGGCGCCAGAAAATAGCCGGTCGCTTCCTTGTCTATCGCCGCGGCGGACACCCAGTGGGGATTTTGGCCGAGCACGGGGTCCTTGACGATGTAGCCGCCCTTCTCGGAACGGAGAATCGCGGAAAAATGCCCTGTTTTCCAATGCACGATCGCATGCGTCGGGACTGGCTGGCCGGGCTCGCGGAACACGGGAGCCAGCGCCACTTTCGCGTCATTCGCGAGACGCGCCAGCTCCGCAAGGCTCACGCCCTGCGGACCCGCGCGGTAGAGGTTGATGAACCTGACCTTCTCCGGCGTCGTTCCCTCTTCGATCATCAGGAATTTGAGCGCGAGCGGCCCGCAAAGAAAGACATGCTTGGGCTCGTTCTCCATCACCCAGAGATTCTCGCGCGCCTTCTGCACCCATTCGCCGCCGGGATTGGCGACCGGGCGATCCCCGATCTCCGCCAGCAGCTCCTTCACGCGCTCGCGATGGCCGAGCTGGGCGTGAAGCAGGACCAGTTCGCCGACGCCGCGATCCACCAGCGCCTTGCGATACTGGCCGGTTGCCGCCCTGCCCTCCCGCCAGGCCTGCTCCCACACATCGAGCGCCTGGGAGAGATAGCCGTAATGCTTGTATTCGAGCCCCAGATTGACCTGCAGCGCGACGGCCCACGGCGAATGAGGATGATGCGCGAGATATCGGGTAAGCGCCGAAAAATCGTCGGCTTCGGCGCGGCGCTCGTAACGCGCCAGCGCTCTTTCCAGAAGCCGCTCGTCGATCAGGCTTCCAGGCTCCATCGCCACAAGGGGCTCGGCAAAATGCGCGCCACCGGGAAGAACGCCAGCCCCCGCGGCCATGGCCGCCGGGCTCTCCAGCTCCGCCCGGGCAACCGAGGGCCCAAGAGCCAAAACCACAAAAGCCGCCACGGCGCACAGCAGAACAGCCGCTGCGCCAGATCGCAATCGCCCCGACATCGCGCTCTCCAACTTCAATCAGATTCAGGCAACCAAGCTCGATATGCTTTGAATTGAGGCCGGCTTTCGGCGCATAGGTCCAAAGCCGCCTCCAATTCGACCCTTTATCTTTCGCGCTGTCCGCTCGACCGTGCGCCGATCGGCGGAGCGATAAAGATCGCTCCGGTTCGGCGAAGTTGCGGAAATTCCCTGCGGTTCCAGAGGAAGCCTCGAGAAATGCTCCAGCGGGCGGCATATTGTCGCTCCGTTCAGGCTCTGTAAACTGGACTAAGGTCGTACGATGGTCTTAAGACCACGGCTAAGGCGCGGGAGAAATTCCAGGAACCCTGGCGTTCCCCGACGCCCCCCAGCATCGCTTTTGATCCGGTCGAGCTGCAACAGCTTCTGCTTGAACTCTTCCGTCTCTTTGGGAGAAGAGCCGGCGATTTTCGCCACGGCTTTGTGAACCCCACGTAAGACGCTCTTCGAAGCGGAGAGGTCATTTTTTCGCCATAGACTTCAATTAAAGACCCGGATCGTCGAAAACATTCGATTTTAACGTAGAGTGAGACGTTATCACGCCCTCGCCGATGGAGCTGGCCATGGTCAGATATGACGTGCGCTGCAAAGCCCTCGCCGACGTGATTGTTTTGCGCAGATATATGCGCCGCTCCCGCGTCACCTCGCGATTTATTTAGCCAAGGCCATCGCGGCTTCCTTCTCCATCGTTTCGTCGCAAGCCTGCGCCCGCTCGTAGAAACCTGCGAGTTCCGCCGCGCCTTTTGTTCTCCATTTTAACGGAACGCCCATGTCCTTCTCGCTGCATTTGGCGACTCTTCGCTTCGCCCTTCGCTATTGGCTGCTCTCGCCGCGGCTCTTCGCGCTGATTCTCGGCGCGCGCCTGCTCTCCAACGCCATAGACCTGAGCGTCCCTATCGCTTCGGGCCGCCTCGTCGATTCGCTGGTCGACTCGAACCGCGGCGGTGACGCGCCTCTTCTGGCGCTCGCGACGCTGATCGCGCTCGTCGTCGGCTTCCACCTTTGCCGCAAGACCTTCGGCCTCGCGCTCGTGCCGCTCGTCACGACCGGCATGGAAGCGCTGACGCGCGACGCCTACGCAAAAGTGCAACGCTTTTCCTCCGACTGGCACGCCAACGCCTTCGCCGGCGCCACAGTGCGCAAGATTACACGGGCCATGTGGGCGTTCGATCAGTTGAGCGACACGCTGATCTTCGGCCTCGTTCCGGCCTGTCTCGTCGTGCTCGGCGCGACAGCGACGCTGGCCTGGCGCTGGCCGCAACTGGGCCTCGTCGTCGCGTTTGGAGTCGCGACTTTCCTCGTCGTGGCCGTGTCGCTGTCGCTTGGCTGGGTCGCGCCGGCGGGACGAGCCAATCAGGCCCTCGACTCGCGCGTCGCGGCGCGTCTGGCGGATACGATCACCGGCAATCCGGTCGTCAGGGATTTTGCGGCGGAGACGCGTGAAGACCAAGCCTTCGCGCAGCTGATGCGCGAGTGGCGCAATGCCGCGCGCGTCAACTGGTATCGCGACAGCGTTGCTGAGGGCGCGCAGACGGCGGTGATGATCGCGGTGCAGGTTGCGCTGCTCGGGGCCGGCGTCTGCTTCTGGCGGGAGGAGCGGCTCTCGAGCGGCGACGTTGTGAGCCTTATCGGCCTGCAGGGCCTGCTGAACGGCTACTTGCGCGATTTCGGCAGTCACCTGCGCAACTTCCAGAAATGCGTGAACGACATGGAGGATGTGGTGCGCTTTGCCGACGCGGCGCCGGATGTGCTCGATGCGCCGGGCGCCGCTCCGCTCGAGGTGACGGCTGGACGGATCGTATTCGACAAAGTCCGCTTCCGCTATCCCAACGCCGCGCGCCCCGTCTATGACGGCCTCGACCTCGTCATCGAGCCCGGCGAACGCGTCGGGCTCGTCGGCGCCTCGGGCGCGGGCAAGTCGACTCTCGTGCGGCTGTTGCAGCGCGCCTATAATCTGGAGAGCGGCGCCATCCGCATCGACGGGCAAAACATAGCGCTTGTCACGCTCGCGTCGTTGCGTCGCGCAATCGGAATCGTCGCGCAGGATCCGGTCCTCTTCCATCGCTCGCTTGCGGAGAACATCGCATTCGGACGCCCGGGGGCGACGCGCGAGGAAATGCGGGCGGCGGCGCGCCGTGCGCATGCCGATATTTTCATCGAAGGGCTCGCAGACGGCTACGACACGCTCGTGGGCGAACGCGGCGTGAAGCTCTCGGGCGGCGAGCGGCAGCGCGTCGCAATTGCGCGCGCAATCCTGGCGGATAACCCGATTCTCGTGCTGGACGAAGCCACGTCCTCGCTCGATTCCCTATCGGAGCTTCATATCCGCGCGGCGATCGAAGAGCTGTCGCGCGGGCGCACGACGCTCGTCGTCGCGCATCGCCTGTCGACGGTGCAGCGGCTCGATCGCATACTCGTGTTCGAGAAGGGGCGGATCGTCGAGGATGGTTCTCACGCCGACCTGCTGCGCCGGCCCGGCGGCGCCTATCGGCGCTTGTTTGAGACCCAGTCGAGCGGCATGGCGATCGATCGTCCTCTGGAGCATATCGATTGACCCGGCGCCCTGGCGGCGGGCGGCTCTCGCAGGATGGAGAACGGATCGGAATATCTTAAACGGTTTCCGGCTGAATGAAGCGGCTTCGCGCCGTCTTCGCGAGGAGCGTAAGCTCCGCGGCGATCCAGGAGAACTGGCGCGGCTCTGGATCGCTTTCGCTTCGCTCGCCGTGCCGTGAACTGATCAGTCGGAAGCGGTATTAAACGAGCCGCCCAGGCGCGAACCCGATCGCGACCTGTAATGAACTGCTTGGCGGCAACGAAAATTTGGGGGGATTGCGAAAAGCCGGCCTGAAACGGCGGCGAGGGAATTCCTCGCTCTTCCAGGCGAACCTCCCGGTTCGCCGGTCTCCGCGACGGCGCTTGTGACGCAAAGCTCCGGGTAAAGCGGGACTTTCGCCAAGCGCCGCGCAAGGTATCGGATTTTGAGGATATTTGGCTGGGGCGGGAGGATTCGAACCTCCGTATGGCGGAATCAAAATCCGCTGCCTTACCACTTGGCGACGCCCCAATAGCCTCGCCGCGCGAAGCACGGCTACCCTTAATGCGGGCGGCGCCGCTTCGCAACACCCTTGTCGCCCCGCGCCGCCGGAAGCCAAAAGGCCCCAGCCGAATTAATCCCAGGCGTGCAGGGGCGTATAGCGCGAAAACTTCTTGGCGTGATGCCGGTCCATCCGCGTCAGCACGTCGCGCAGAAAAGCCACGCCCTCGGCGAGATAGGGGCCCTTGTTCAACATGACGCAGTCGGCCCTCTGGGCCATCGCGGCGTCGGTCGCCTCGGCCCGGCTGGCGACGCCCTCGCGCACGAAATTATCGAGCACCTGCGTCGCCCAGACCACCGGAACGTGGGCCGCCTCGCAAAGCCAGAGAATTTCCTCCTGGATCTCGGACAGCCGCGCAAAGCCGAGCTCCACGGCGAGATCGCCGCGCGCGATCATCACCCCGGTGGGATTGTGCAGCGCGGACTGGAGAATGAGCCTGGGCAGATTGCGCAGGGCGAGAGGCGTTTCGATCTTGAGGATGATGGGCTGCGGGGGGCGGTCGCCGCGGCGCGCGCCGAGATGATCCTGAAGCAGCTCGATGTCGGCGGGATGCTGGACGAAGGAGAATCCAACGAGATCCGCATGAGCCGCGACGAAATCGAGATCGGCGAAGTCCTTGGAGGTCAGCGGCGACAGGTTGAGCGCCGTGGTGGGGAAGTTCAACCCCTTCTCCAGCTTCAGGCGCTCCCCCTTGGCGCGCGCGCTGAAAACCTCCAGCTCGACCTGCCCTTTTGCTTTCGAGACGACGCGCGTTCCGATCTTCCCGTCGTTGATCCAGACCTCCGCCCCGATCTCCAGCTGCTCGACGATCTGGGGAAAATTGGGCGCTATGGCGATCGGCCCTTTGGCGGCGGGGTCGACCCTGGCCGCGAGCACGAAATGATCGCCCCTGTGGGCGCGGAATTTCTCCGGCGCCCGCACCGCGACAATGCGGCATTTGGGGCCGGCTATATCCATGAGAATGCGGCAGGGGCGCTTCAGCTTTTCTTCGGCGGCCCGAATATTGGCGATCATCCTGGCCCAGGCGGCGGCGTCGTCATGGGCGCAATTGATCCTTGCGCAATCCATCCCGGACATGATCAGGCGCTCGATCAGCTCGGCGCCGGTCACAGCCTCGGAAGGCAGCGTGGCCATCACCCGGGCGTGAGGCGCCCCCGCCGCGAGCGGCCCGAACAGCAGATCGCAGGCCGCTCGCAGCGCGGATTCGCCGGCCTGCATGAGCCGGTTGGAAGGATAGGGAGCGTCGCCCTCTCCGCACAGCCTGGTGAGCGTCCCCAGCAGCGCGTCCAGCGCCGTGAGCGTCCTGGCTTCGCTGCGGCCCAGCGACGACAATCCGAAGGAGGCGAGCTCGCGCTGAAGGTCGCTGAGGTCATGGCGGCGCAGAGCCAGATAATCGGCGAGGTTGCGCATATCCGCGAGCGTGGGTTCGTTCGCCGCCGTAACGCCCCAGGCGGCCTGCAGGGCCTCGCTGTCCTTCGCCACTTCCTCGCGCAGCCGGCCGACGCGCGTCAGGAGATCGCGCAGTTCCGCAGGAGGGCAGTCAACCGCGATTCCACGATCCATGCGCATTTTCCGCCTTGACGCACATTCCCCTCCCAAAGCGGCTTGTGGAGGAGAACATGCTCGTTCGACAACATCCGGGTCGCGCATTCGAATTCTGGTTCGATCGAACCCGCTCGCCCGCGCGACGGGCGGGTGTCTCCCAGCAATGTGACAAGCGTGTTACATCAGCGAGGCCGCGCCGTTGCGCCGCAAAATCACACCTCGATCGCTCCGGCGGCGGCCGCGGCCCGGCGCAG
Source organism: Methylocystis heyeri (assembly GCF_004802635.2). Lineage (NCBI taxonomy): Bacteria > Pseudomonadati > Pseudomonadota > Alphaproteobacteria > Hyphomicrobiales > Methylocystaceae > Methylocystis > Methylocystis heyeri. Next base: position 58,359 of record NZ_CP046052.1, on the reverse strand, counting down.
CTCGGACAGATTCGCAGCATAGCGCGCGCTGTCGCCGCTCCGGAACGCCGCCGAGCCCGCGACCAGCGTATCGGCGCCTGCCTCCACGACGCGGGCGATGGTGTCGACCGAAACGCCGCCGTCCACCTGCAGACGGATGGGACGTCGCCCGATCTTCTCTCTGATGCTGCGGATCTTGGCGAGTTGCGAAGGTATGAAGCTCTGGCCGCCGAAGCCGGGATTGACGCTCATGACGAGAATGAGATCGAGCTCGTCCAGAACATAGTCGACGATGTTCTCCGGCGTCGCCGGGTTGAGCGAAACGCCCGCCTTCTTGCCCAATGAGCGGATCGTCTGCAGCGAGCGATGCAGATGCGGTCCCGCCTCGGAATGCACGGTTATGATGTCGGCGCCGGCCTCGGCGAAGGCCCCGATATAGGGGTCGACGGGCTCTATCATCAGATGGACGTCGAAGGGGATCGCAGCATGCGGACGCAACGCCTTCACCACGCCGGGGCCGAAGGTGATGTTCGGCACGAAATGGCCGTCCATCACGTCGAGGTGAATCCAATCCGCCCCTGCGGCCGCCACGTCCCGCACTTCCTGTCCGAGCTTCGAAAAGTCGGCCGAAAGTATGGAGGGCGCGATTACGATGTCGTTGTTCACGGCAGGCTCCGGGGCTGCGCGCGGGCCCGTGGCGAAAAAACCGCGGGCCCGTTCTTCATCACTTTCCGGCGATGTGGGGATCGAGCTGGCCGGAAGCATAGCGCTTGGCCATTTCGGCGAGCGGAATCGGCTTGATCTTCGAGGCCTGTCCCGCAGTGTTGAATTCTTCGTAACGCTGCCTGCAGACCTTGACCATCGCCTCCTGCGCCGGCTTGAGATATTTGCGCGGATCGAATTCGCCCTTGTTCTTGCCCAGCGTGGCGCGGATCGCCGCAGTCATCGCAATGCGGCAATCGGTGTCGATGTTGATCTTGCGCACGCCGAACTTGATGCCGCGCTGAATCTCCTCCACCGGCACGCCCCAGGTTTGCGGCATCTCGCCGCCCGCGGCGTTGAAGGCGTCCTGGAGCTCCTGCGGCACCGAGGACGAGCCGTGCATGACGAGATGCGTGCTGGGCAAGCGGCGGTGAATTTCCTCGACCACCTTCATCGCGAGGATCGCGCCGTCGGGCTTGCGCGTGAATTTATAGGCGCCATGCGAGGTGCCCATCGCTATCGCCAGAGCGTCGACCTTGGTCTTGGCGACGAAGTCGGCGGCCTGGGCCGGATCGGTGAGCAACTGATCATGGCTGAGTTTGCCCTCGGCGCCGTGACCGTCTTCCTTCTCTCCTTCGCCGGTCTCCAGGGAGCCGAGAACGCCCAGCTCGCCCTCGACCGAGGCGCCGACCCAATGGGCGAAATCGACCACGTTCCTGGTCACCGCGACATTGTAGGCGTAGTCCGCCGGCGTCTTGCCGTCCGCCTTGAGCGAACCGTCCATCATCACGGAGGAGAAGCCGAAACGAATGGCGCTGGCGCAAGTGGCTTCGCTGTTGCCGTGGTCCTGGTGCATCACGATGGGAATGTCGGGATACATGACGACCAGGGCCTCGATCATCTTCGCGAGCATGATGTCGTTGGCGTAGGAGCGGGCGCCGCGGCTCGCCTGAATGATGACCGGCGCATCGACCGAGGAGGCGGCCTCCAGCACCGCGAGCCCCTGCTCCATATTGTTGATGTTGAAAGCGGGCACGCCGTAGTCGTGCTCGGCGGCGTGATCAAGCAGTTGTCGCAAGGTGACGAGCGCCATCTTATCCAATCCTCTCCCGTTCGGCCTGTTGTTAAAGTAGCGCGGCGGCGGCCTGCGCCACAGTCTGCGGCGTTATATTGAAATGCTCATAAAGCGCTTCGGCGGGTCCGCTCGCGCCAAAATCGCTCATCCCGACAAAAACTCCATTTTCGCCCAGCCAGCGGTCCCAGCCGAAACGCACGGCGGCCTCCACGCCGACCCGCGGCGCCGAGCCCAGCACTTGCGCGCGATATTCCGCGGGCTGGGCCGCGAAAAGCTCGAAGCTCGGCATCGACACGACCGCGGCGCGCTTTCCGAGCACGTCCAGCAATCTGGCGGCTTCCAGAGCGATCGCCACCTCGGAGCCGGTGGCGAGCAAAGTGACGTCGCGCCCGCCCGACGGCTCGATCAGGACATAGGCGCCCCGCGCGGAGAGATTTTCGTTCACCGGGCGATCCAGCGTCGGCAGATTCTGGCGAGAAAGGCTGAGCGCGGAAGGCGTCTCTTTGGCGGCGAGCGCCAGTTCCCAGCATTCCGCGGTTTCGATCGCGTCGGCGGGACGGAAGACGTTGAGATTGGGCAGAGCCCGCAGGCTGGCGAGATGCTCGACGGGCTGATGGGTCGGACCGTCCTCGCCGAGACCGATGGAGTCGTGGGTGAGCACATAGATCACCCTCAGCTTCATCAGCGCCGAAAGCCGGATCGCGCCGCGAGCGTAATCCGAGAAGACCAGAAACGTGCCGCCATAGGGCGCAAAGCCGCCATGCAGGGCGATGCCGTTCATCGCCGCCGCCATGCCGAATTCGCGCACGCCGTAATGGATGTAGCGGCCCGAGAAGCTCTCGGGCCCGACCGAGCCCATGCCTTTGGTTATGGTGTAATTGGAATGAGTCAGATCGGCCGAACCGCCGATGGTGGCGCCGGTCGCGCCGTTGATGACGCCGAGCGCCATCTCGGAGGATTTGCGCGTCGCCAGCTTCGGCTTGTCGCGCGCGAGCTCCTCCCGGAAGGTCGCGAGAGGCCCGGCGACATCCGCGGCGACGTCGCCTTTCAGGAATTCCTCGAACTCTCCGCGCCTGCCCGACGCCTCCAGGCGCCGCCTCCAGTCCGCATGCGCCGGAGCCCCGCGCCGGCCGGCCGTGCGCCAGCCTTCCAGGAGCGGGGCGGGGATTTCGAACGGGTGATGGCCCCAGCCCAGCGCCTCGCGCGAGGCCGCGACTTCGGCCGGACCCAGCGGCGCGCCATGCGCGCTCTCCTTGCCCTGCTTGTTGGGCGCGCCGAAGCCGATGATGGTCTTGCAGGCGATCATCGAGGGTCGCGGGTCGGCCTTCGCCGCGGCGATGGCCTGCGTGATCTGGGCGAAATCATGCCCGTCGACCTTCTGGACATGCCAGCCCGACGCCGCAAAGCGCGCGGCCTGATCGGTGGAGGTCGAAAGGCTGGTCGGCCCGTCGATCGAGATTTCGTTGTCGTCCCAGAGCAGGATCAGCTTGCCGAGCCGCAGATGTCCGGCGAGATCGATGGCCTCGTGACTCACGCCCTCCATCAGGCAGCCGTCCCCGGCGAGGACGTAAGTGAAGTGATCGATGAGATCGTCGCCGAAGCGCGCGGCCTGAAGGCGCTCCGCCATGGCCATGCCCACCGCCATCGCCAGGCCCTGCCCCAACGGGCCCGTGGTCGTTTCGATGCCCGGCGCATGGCCGTATTCGGGATGCCCGGCGGTCTTGGAGCCGAGCTGGCGGAAGTTCTTCAGATCCTCGATGTCGAGGCCGGGATAGCCGACGAGATAGCCGAGAGCGTAAATCAGCATCGAGCCGTGCCCGGCCGAAAGGACGAAACGGTCCCGGTCGGGCCAATGCGGATCAGCGGCGTCGAACTTCAGGAATGACCGAAACAGAACGCTGGCCACATCCGCCATGCCCATCGGCATGCCGGGGTGGCCGGATTTGGATTTCTCCACCGCGTCCATCGCCAAGGCGCGAATGGCGTTGGCGTCTTCCCGGCTGGTTTCGAGGGGCTGATTGGACATGGTGCTTCCTTAGCTCAAGCTCTTGCGGCGCTTTACGAGATCGAGGATCCTCGGCGTCAGAATGAGCTGCATTGCGAGGTCCAGCTTGTTTCCTGGAATGACGATGGAATTGGCGCGGGACATCCAGCTGCCGGCGATCATCGTCACGAGATAGGGAAAGTCCACGCCCCGAGGATCGCGAAATCGGATCACGACGATCGACTCGTCGGGCGTGGGTATGGAACGCGCGACGAAAGGATTGGAGGTGTCGACCGTCGGCGCGCGCTGGAAATTTATGTCGGTTTCGGAGAACTGCGGGCAGATGTAATGCACGTAATCGTGCATGCGCCTCAGAATCGTCTCGGTGACCGCCTCGGTGGTGTAGCCGCGCGACTGCCGATCGCGCAGCAGCTTCTGGGTCCACTCCAGATTGATGACCGGCACGACCCCGATCTTGAGATCGGCGTAGCGGGCGACATTCACGTCGTCGGTCACCACTGCGCCGTGAAGTCCTTCATAGAAGAGCAGATCGGTGTTGGGCGGCAGTTCCTGCCAGGGCGTGAAAGAGCCCGGAGGGGCCCCGAAGATCGCCGCCTCGTTCTCGTCGTGAACATAGTGACGAAAGCGGCCGGCGCCGGATTCGCCATACTCCCGGAACATTTCTTCGAGATCGGAGAGAAGATTGGCCTCGGGGCCGAAATGGCTGAAATGGTGATTGCCTCCGGCGTGGGCGTCCTGCATCACCCGCTTCATCTCGTCCCGGTCGAAGCGATGGAACGAGTCCCCCTCGACATAGGCCACCTCGACGCGCTCGCGGCGAAAAATCTGCTCGAACGTCTGCTTCACCGAGCTCGTGCCCGCTCCCGAGGAACCGGTTATCGATATTATTGGGTGCTTGGCTGACATGGCGGGTTGATCGCAAAGCTGGGGTGGGTTGGCTAAAGGCCTCGTGCGTCGCTCGGAAGGCAGGCTCGGGATCGGGGCCCCTGGAGCATGCCGTTTCAACCGGATGCGCCGCAACCTCCAACGCTCTGCCGCACGAACCAGGGAGAGCGCCGAAGCCGCCGCGCCGACCGCCCGAAGGCGGCGCGGATTTCTTGCACGCCGCGCCCTCGGCGCGCAAGGCCCGTCTAGCGCGCTTTCCGCAGGTTCGAGCGCCGCTTCACCCGAATCTGTTGTTCTTTGGAAAGCCGCGAGGCGGCAACCGGCCGGCTTCGGCCCTGTGGCCCAGCCATTCCGCCAGCTCGGCCTCGGGCACGGTGTGGGTGCGCCCGGAAGAATCGGTCCACTGCAGTCCGCCGGCCAGCTTGAACGTCTTGGCGTCGGCGACGCCGCCGTCCTTGTAGCGCTGCATCCGCACGCCCTTGCCGCGGGCCATGCGAGGCGCCTCCTCCAGCGGGAAAATCAACAGCTTGCGATTCTCGCCGATGATCGCCACATGATCTCCCTCCGCGGGGGCGACGATCTTCAGCCGGGCGGGAGCGTCGATATTGAGGGCCGCGCGCCCCTTTCGGGTCGTGGCGATGAGATCGTCCTCGCCTACGACGAAGCCTCGACCGTCATCGCCCACGAGCAGCAGCGACGAGCCCGGCGCATGCGGCATGACGCGGACAATGTCGGCGTCCTCGTCGATATCGGCGAGCAGCCGTATCGGTTCGCCATGCCCGCGACCGCCCGGAAGCTTGGCGGCGTCGAGCGTGAAAACCTTGCCGTTGGAGGCGAAAGCCAGAATCTTCGAGGTGGTCTGGGCGAAGAAGGCCGCGAGCAGTCCGTCGTCGCCCTTGTAGGCCAGGCTCGACACATCGGCGACATGCCCCTTCAGCGAGCGAATCCACCCCTTTTGCGAGACGACGATGGTTACGGGTTCGCGCTCGATCATGGCTTCGATCAGATCCACATCCGCCGGAGCGGGCGCATCCTCGAAGGTCGTGCGCCGGCGACCCAGCGGGGTTTGCGGCCCGAAGGTCTTTTTGAGCTCGCGTATCTGTCCGGTGATGGCGCGCCACTGCTTCGACTCGTCGCCCAGGAGCCCTTCGACCTCGGCGCGCTCCTCGAGCAACTCGGCGCGCTCCTTGCGCAACTCCATTTCTTCGAGCTTGCGCAGGGCGCGCAGGCGCGTATCGAGAATGTAGTCGGCCTGGAGATCGCTGAGCGCGAAGGTGGATTTCAACACGCCTTTGGCGTCGTCTTCCTCGCGAATGATCCTGATCACCTCGTCGAGATTGAGGAAGACGACGATCATGCCTTCGAGCTGCTCCAGCCGCCGCATGATCGCGGCCAGCCGGTGACGCGACCTGCGAAGCAGCACCTCGCGGCGATGGTCGAGCCATTGCCGCAGAGCCTCGTCCAGCGAGACCACCCGCGGCGTCACGCCGTCGACGAGAACGTTCATGTTGACCGAGAAGCGCGTCTCCAGCTCCGAAAGCTTGAAGACCGTCTCCATCATCAGGGCCGGATCGACGTTTCTGGCGCGCGGCTCCAGCACGATGCGGATGTCTTCAGCGGATTCGTCGCGGATGTCTGCGACCAGAGGGAGCTTGCGCTCCATGACGAGGTCCGCCAGCCGCTCGATCAGGCGCGATTTCTGCACCCCGTAGGGGATCTCGGTCACGACCGCGACCCAGCCGCTGCGCGGCAGCTCTTCCTTCGTCCAGCGGGCGCGCAGCCGGAATGAGCCCCGGCCGGTGCGGTAGGTCTCGACGATGTCTTCGCGCTTGTCGACGACGATCCCGCCGGTGGGGAAGTCGGGCCCCTGAACGAATGTGAGCAATTGCTCCGCCGTCGCGTGGCGATGGGCGATCAGATAGAGCGCGGCGTCGCAAAGCTCGGCGAGGTTGTGAGGCGGCACGGAAGTCGCCATGCCGACCGCAATTCCCTGCGAGCCGTTGGCCAGAAGATTAGGGAGCGCCGCCGGGATGACGACAGGCTCTTTTTCCTCACCGGAATAATTGGGCTTGAAGTCGATCGCGTCGTCGTCGATCCCCTCCAGCAGGAGCCGGGCGACAGCGGTCATTCGCGCTTCGGTGTAGCGATAGGCCGCGGCGGAGTCGCCGTCGACATTGCCGAAATTCCCCTGACCGTCGACCAGCGGATAGCGCGAGGAAAATTCCTGGGCCAGGCGGACCAGCGCGTCGTAGATCGCCTGATCCCCGTGAGGATGAAACGAGCCCATGACGTCGCCGACGATTTTCGCGCATTTCTTGAAAGGCGCGGCGGGATCGAGCCGCAGGACGTGCATGCCGTAGAGAATGCGCCGATGCACCGGCTTCAGGCCGTCGCGCGCATCCGGCAGGGCGCGATCGGTTATGGTCGAAAGCGCATAACGCAGGTAGCGCTCCTCGAGCGCCTTGCGCAGTTCGATAGGCGCGACGGCCGTGTCTTCTCCGGAGCCGCCGCCCCGGGATTGAGCGCCCTTTTGCGCCATTTCGCCAACCTCCCTCGCGAAGAGTTCCACGCCCCGCCCGAACCGGCGGGCGCGGAGTCTTTCCTAACAGGGAAAGACTCCAGGCTTTTGTTTCGGCGCGTTTCCCACCGGACGGTGTCGCCCGGCCGTCGAGAAATCACGCCAGTCGAAAAGTCGGAGCGAACGCCCGTCGAAAAATCCGCCGATTTTTCCCCAACCGGTTCCCAAACCGTCCGATTGCAGGAAATCCCGTCTTGAACAAGGAAGGATCAGGGGCTTTTCGCCGGACTGATTCGTTTTCCCGTTCATTCGCCAGTTGTATGGAGCGGAGCGCTCGACGCGCAAGCCGGATATCGTCGCGCCCACATGCGCGCGGCGGCGGCGTTGGGCCGAAAGAACCCCTTGCGCTCGACGGCGGCCCGAAAGTTCTTCCATCGGGATGGCCGGCGCTGGGACGCCCTCCGACCGGAGGGGATCGTCCGGCCGATCGGAAATCGCTCCTGATCACAGAGTTGGGCCGCATTCTTATCGCAAGAGCATGGCTGCGGCTGCGAAAATGCGCTCTAAGCGAGCGGCTCGGCGGCGTTTTTAATTTTTTAGCGAATTTTCGGCTATTTTTCGCTTGTTAACCCCTCGCCGAGTCGCCTAAAAGCCACCGCGCCGCACTACAGCCGCGTATTTAGCGTCGCCCCCAAAAAAATAGAGTCGCAAGACATGAAATTCGGGTTCCCCGCTCTTGTGTTTGTTGTCGCCATAGTCGCCTGCACCGACTTGGCGAGCGCGCTCGACGCCTCGCTCGTCTCCGCGGAATCCCCGACTACCTCCCGCCAGGACGCCAGCCAGATCTCCAACGCGCCGCGCAATGTGGCCGCCAGCGCGTCATGCCGGGAAGTGGATGTGGCTCTGGACGAGGGATACGAGATCAGCAGCCACGAAACCCGCTATCAGTGCGACGAGCGCGTTCCCTGAGCAGAGCGGCTTCTCGCTTCAGCTGCCGACGGTCGCCGATATGATGAAGCGCCCCGACCGTCCCCGTGACGGCGGGGCGCTCGCATTTTGAGAGGTTGAACCGCTGAGGCGAGAGAAGAGGCGAAGTCGGCTAAGCGCTTTGATCTGCTGCGCGGTAGGCGGCGTCGATCCTGGCGGGCGATGATAGGGCTGAGACGGAAACCCGCCGCGCCGAGAGGTAAGAACTCTCTGCCGCCGGCGCGGCGTTTCAGCGCCTGGCGCCTCATGGCGTCTTCGGCTCGCGTCTAAAACCCGCTTATTGTTTAGATGGTGGGCGCGACAGGGATTGAACCTGTGACCCCTTCGATGTCAACGAAGTGCTCTCCCGCTGAGCTACGCGCCCGGGCGCCTTGGCGGCTGCCGGTGTGAAGGGGCGTATAAAGGCTCGCTGCACATTGCGCAAGCGTTTTTAACAAAATCATCTCCTGCCGAAGACAAAAAATCGGCAGGGCGACGCCACGCCGGCGCCATTGTTAAAGAGAAGCTCAAATGACGTCATCTGCATGATAAAAAACCTTCATTCGGCCGCTCGGCTTGGCCTTGCAGGACAAAATAATTCTGTCACACTGCAACGGCTGGACGCTTTCGTCCGGTCTGGCGCGCTTTCCGTTCCCGGGCCTGCGTGCGAGAGAGGAGAGGATCGCGCCTGATTTGTAAGCCGGAGCGCACTCACGCCGCACAGCCTTTCGGCTTCCGTGGCGATGCGTTCGAAGCAGGGAGGTTCCCGATGTCCTTACAAAGCCATATCGTCGAGCTTGAGCGCCGTCATGAGGCGCTGGAAAAGGAAATCACTCAGGAACAACTTCACCGGTCTATGGACGAGCAAAAGATTCACGAGCTGAAACGCAAAAAGCTTCTCATCAAAGACGAGATTTCCAAACTCAAACAGACCGAGACGCTGCATTGACCCAAAACCCGGCGCCGGCGCGCTTACCGCCCGAGCGTTAGAAAATCGAGCCGAGAAAGTCGCAACGCATTCTTGTCGCAAAAAGTGTCGAGCTTTCGACATTGCGCTTTGTCGGCGGCCAGCCAGGGCGGGGAGAGATCTCCGCCTTTTGGCTTCTTTGAAGAGCGCCTTCCACAAATACCCGGCAGGGTTTTGCATTGCTCGCCCGCCGGCTCCCGGCGCTTCTCCCGAGGATCGGACCATCTGTCCGATCTGAAGCCGACCGCCCCCCTTGCCCTCGCTCGACTGGCGCGCGAAATGCTTCTGCGGACGGAGAGCGTGTCGCAGAGGCCGATCGGCCGCCGCAACAAGATCCGTCCCCGTTTTTCCAGCTCCGGCGCGATTTCCTCGCCAGGCCGTCTTCGGCCGAGCAGGCGGCGCCGGGCTCGTTCAGGCTCCCGCTTCATGCCCGTATCCCGGCTCTATCGTCCCGAAACTCTTCACGGCTCCCTCGGCGAGAGCTTTTTCGACGAGGTCGAGCCCGCGGCGTTTCCCCGGCACGTTCTGCGCTTCCGGGACCAGCGCTGGGCGCAGCGGATCGGTCTCGAAACCCTGGACGACGAGGAGTGGATCGCCCATTTCGGCAAATTCGAGCCCCTGCCGGATTCATTCGCGAGGCCGCTTGCGCTCCGCTACCACGGACACCAGTTCCGGACCTACAATCCGGACCTCGGCGATGGGCGAGGCTTTCTTTTCGCCCAGGTCAGGGATCACGAAGACGGCCGACTGCTCGATCTCGGCACGAAGGGCAGCGGCCAGACGCCCTGGTCGAGGCGCGGCGACGGACGCCTGACCCTGAAAGGCGGGGTCCGGGAGATTCTGGCGACGCAGATGCTCGAAGCCATGGGCGTCGATACGTCCAAAAGCCTCAGCCTGATAGAAACCGGCGAGCAGCTGATCCGGGGCGACGAGCCTTCGCCCACCAGGTCGAGCGTCCTGGTGCGGCTCTCCCACTCCCATATCCGGATCGGGACCTTCCAGCGGCTCGCCTACCTCGAAGACAAGGCGGCGATCGAACGTCTGCTGGACCATTCCATCGCCCATTATTTCCCCGAGATCGCCGGCGAGACGCCCGGGCGGCGCGCCGCGTCCTTTCTCGAAAAGGTGACGGAACGGGTAGCCCGCCTCGCCGCGAGCTATATGGCCGCGGGCTTCGTCCATGGCGTGCTCAATTCCGACAACATCAACATAACCGGCGAAAGCTTCGATTATGGGCCCTGGCGCTTCGCCCCGACCTGGGACACCCGCTTCACCGCGGCCTATTTCGACGAATCGGGGCTCTATGCTTTCGGGCGCCAGGCCGGCGCCATAGGCTGGAATCTGGCCCGGCTGGCCGAATGCCTCCTGCCCATGACCGGACTCGCCGCAGCGCAATCGGCCATAGACGCCTATCCGGACCTGTCGCGGCGGGCCTTTCACGAAATGCTGCTGCGCCGGCTGGGGCTCGTCTCGCAAGGCCCCGATCGCGATGCGAATCTGGCCTCCGCTTTCGTCAAATTCCTCATCGCCTCGCAGGCCCCCCTGGAGCAGGCGGTGTTCGATTGGCGCGGCGGACTCGCGAGTTCCTCGCGTGCGCGGCGGAGCCCGGCGGCGCCTCATTATGAGACAACCGACTTCCAGCCTGTGCGCGAGGCGCTGGACGGTTTCGAGCCATGCGCCACGGCCCGTCTCGACCATCCCTATTTTTCGCGGGAACGGCCCTGCTCCATGCTCATCGACGAAGTCGAGACGATATGGACCGCCATATCCGAGCGGGACGATTGGGGGCTCTTCTACTCGAAACTCGGGCAGATCTCGGAAATGCGCGCGGCCTGCAAGGCGGAATGAAGTTCGGGCTTGCTGGCGCGGCATGTCGAACGAGATAATATTATTTACGATTCTGGCGGATTGACGCACATTCGCTCGCATTCGGGCGACGGCGCGGGCGGCGATTGATGAACGATAATCGAAACGAAGCGGAACGAGCTGCAATGCGCGCGGAAGTTGAGCGCCTGCGGCTGGAACACCATGATTTACAGGCGGCTATCGACGCCCTTCTCGCCCTCGGCGGCGTGGATCAGCTTCAAATCCAGAGGCTGAAAAAGCGCAAGCTTCTGCTGCGCGACCGCCTGCAGCGCATCGAAGACGAGATAACGCCCGATATCATCGCATGAAGCTTCCAGAACCGGGCGAAAGAAGCTTTACACCTGAAAACGTCCGAATTCGGGATGGCATGGCGATTGAAGCGTTAGCGGCGGGACGTCGCCGCCGGCTCGTTTTGAGACAGGCAAGCGGGCGTCCGGCCACAGATAAGGACGCTTCAATGCCGCGGATGTTCGTCTCGCTCAACGAATCCTTCGCCTCGTCGCAGGCCTCCGCGACCGGCCGTCGCAAGGTCCGCGGCATCGCCAACGCCGCCGCGCTGCTCGAACAAAACGACGGCGGGCCCGACAAACGGATTTCCCTCTGGTCGATCGGATTGACGGGCTTTTTGATCGCCCTGGCAGGCGGTTGTCTGGTGACGGCCCTGGGGACGGCGATCCACTTCCCGCACTAGCGCTCCATGGGAATAAGCTACGCAAATTCAATGAATTAGAGAGATTCTGCGGTCGTCTTTCCCATAATGTGCGCCGGACCGCGTTGCGCAAGGGCCGACCGGCGTCGGCGGATTTTAGCGTGAGCCGGGTCGAGTGGCGGCTTGCATGACGAAGCCTCTTCGGCTATGGCGCAAGCCTTCATCTTCCAGCCTGCCGGAAACGCCGTGTCCAAGTCCGCAACTCCAGTCGCCGTCATCATGGGGTCGCAATCCGACTGGGCCACGATGCGACATTGCGCCGAGACGCTCGACGCACTGGGCATTGGACATCAGGCGCGCATCGTTTCTGCGCACCGCACTCCAGACCGGCTGGTCGCCTTCGCCAAAAACGCCGAGAGCGAGGGCTTCGAGATCATCATCGCCGGAGCGGGCGGCGCCGCGCATCTGCCCGGCATGACAGCCGCCATGACGCCCCTGCCCGTGCTGGGCGTCCCCGTGGAATCCGCGGCGCTGTCCGGGATGGACTCGCTTCTCTCCATAGTGCAGATGCCTGGCGGCGTCCCGGTCGGCACGCTGGCGATCGGGAAGGCGGGAGCCGTCAACGCCGCTCTCTTCGCAGCCGCCATTCTCGCGCGCAACGACGCCGGGATTGCAGAACGTCTTTTGGAGTATCGTTCGCGGCAGACCGACAATGTGGCGGCGACGCCAAGCAGTGATGGGTGAAGAATGCTCGAGCCAGGCGCGACCATAGGTATCCTGGGCGGCGGTCAGCTGGCGCGGATGCTGGCCATGGCGGGCGCCCGGCTGGGGCTCAAGAGCCACATCTTCTCCCCGGCGGCGAGCGAACCGGCGTTCGACGTCTGCGCAGCCCGCACCATCGCGGCCTATGAGGATCAGGACGCGCTCGGCAAATTCGCCGACAGCGTCGACGTCGTGACCTATGAATTCGAGAATGTCCCGGCGGCGACGGCCGATTTTCTCGCGGCGCGAAAACCGGTGAGGCCCAACCCCCGGGTTCTCGCGCTCACTCAGGACCGCCTGATCGAGAAACGCTTCGTCCAGAGCCTCGGGATAGAAACCGCCGAATTCGCGGATGTCGCCGACGCCGGCGCTCTGGCGCGCGCAGTCGCGAGGCTCGGGCGTCCGTCCATATTGAAGACCCGCCGGCTCGGCTACGACGGCAAGGGCCAGATCATGCTCCAGGGAGGCGCCGATCTCGCGGCCACCTTCCGCGCACTGGGCGGCGTTCCCTGCATTCTCGAGAGCTTCGTCCCCTTTGCGAAAGAAATCTCGATCGTGGCGGCCCGTTCTCTCGACGGCGAATTTCGCGCCTTCGACGTTTGCGAAAATGTGCACGAGCACCATATTCTCGCCACCACGACGGTTCCCGCCGGGCTTGCGCCGGAGACCGCGGCGCAGGCCGCCGATATCGCGCGCAAGATCGCCGAGGCGGCCGATTATGTCGGGATTCTGGCCGTGGAAATGTTCCTGATAGAGCAGCAATCGGCTCCCACAGAGCGGCTGGTCGTCAATGAAATCGCGCCGCGGGTTCATAATTCCGGGCACTGGACCATCGACGGGGCGTCGACCTCGCAGTTCGAGCAGCATATGCGGGCGATCGCCGGATGGCCGCTCGGCGAAACCCGGCGCCACGGGCGGGCTGTCATGAAGAACCTGATCGGCGAAGACGCCTCCAGGTGGCGCGAGATTTTGAGGGAAAAAGGCGCCTGCCTTCACCTATATGGAAAAACGGAGATCCGGCCGGGGCGCAAGATGGGCCATGTGACCTATGTCGTTCCGGAGACGAAATAGGTCGTTCGTCGGCGGCTCTCGATCGGGAGCAGGCGACGAGGCGCGCGGAACGCGCGAATGAAGGGAGTCGTCGGGAGTGAGCTTGTTCAAGCCGGCCGCTGGCATGGATGAATATATGGTTCTCCCGCGAGCCATCCTGTCTTTTGCGATAGGGGGCGGATTTCTGAGCGGCGTGATTCTGATGAGGCTCGGACTGCCGATCGTCGCGGTCCCCGTCTCTGTCCTCGCCTATATGCTGGCCGCGGCGGCCGCCAGCCTTTATTCCAACCCGCGGCCGGGCGCGCTCCTGCCCAGGCGCTCGAGATTGAGCGACGATCTGGAGCTGTATTTCTCCAGAATCTCCCGGCCGACGCGCTATTTGGTCGCTGTAGTCCTGAGCGCGCTGGGCATTGGGCTCAACCTGGCGCTCGACACGGATCCGCGCGAACACGCCTATATCTCCCTGGCTGCGCCGATTATCCTCAGCGCGTTGTTGTTCGGCTATGAAGCGGCGTCTTTCGCTTTGCTCCTGGCCTGTGCCGCCAGCCTCTATTTCTTCATCCCTCCCAGATTCCACTTCGGCTTCGACGATCCACGCGACGTCGGCCATTTATGCGAGTTCAGCGCCTTCGTTTTTCTCAGCTCATGGGTCCTGAAATCGATGTTCGAAGGCGCCGCCACGCCGATAAAGGCCAGTGCGGCGGCAAAACCCTCGCCGATCGCATATGAGGAAGACCAGTTCGAGCTGACGTCATTGAGCCGGCGCCTCGCCTCCAGCGAGAGAAAATGCGCCGAAGCTGAAGCTCGCTACGACGAACTCCGCCACAGGGTGAAAAACGAATATCAGGCTTTTTTATCCCTCGCCGCCCGCGAAGCCGAGATGAGCCAGAACCCGGAACAGTTCGATCGCTGGATTCTGAGGCTGCGCAACGCCGTAGAACTGCATAGGCTGCTCGATGACGAAGCGGATGAAACCGTGCCGATGGCGACCTATCTCGCGAGACTCTCGGAGTCCATGAGAAAGACCTTCGATGGGCGCTTAAAGGTCGAATCCCGAGTGGAGGCCGATATCGGCCTGGATCGGCGCCGAGCGCGGAGCCTCGGACTGATTTACATGGAGGCGGCGATCAACGCGCTGAAATACGCCTTTCCGGGGGACAGCGCGGGCGCGATGAGATTACGGTTGACGAGATCCGGACCCAATCTCCTGCTCACCATAGCCAATGACGGGGCCGACTTCGATCCAGCTTCCGCGCAGCCTGGATTCGGCTTCACGCTCATCAAGGAGACTGCCGCCAGTCTCGGCGGCGCGCTGGCCTGGGAAAGACCGCCTCAGGGCGGAGCCTGCCTGCGCGTGATATTCCCCTCCGGCGAACCGGCCCTCAACCGGGCGGAAGGCTGAAAAAAGGCAAGCGCGTCCGACGACGCTCTCGGACGATAAGCAACCGCCTCGCGATCGCTGCAGGGCCGGCGCAGCGGCTCACCCCTCGAACCCCTCTGCGTGGGCGCCTCAGAGAGTAAGGGGCCCGGTTCTATCGACAAGCGACTGCGAGCCGATCCGCTCCATGGAACTATCGCTGATTCCGGGACGCTTCCGCATCCTTTCAGGCGGCGCGCCTCTGCTGCTCCGATATATGGCGGGCCGGCTCCGGCTTCCCGAACAGCCATCCCTGACCACGGTCCGCGCCGAGCGATTGGATCGCCAATTTTTGCGCCTGCGTCTCGATCCCTTCGACAACGACGATCATGTCGATGCGTTTTGCGAGCGAGCAAACCGCTTCGACCACGGCGTAGGAGGTCGTGTTGAAGGTGATGTCTCTCGAGAGCGATTGATCAATCTTGACGATCGAGAGCGGGAGCCGGCTCAGGTTGGAGAGCGAAGAATAACCCGTGCCGAAATCGTCGAGAGAAAACTTGATGCCCAGGGCCTTCAACCGCTCGATCGTGCCCAAGGTGGACTCGAATTCGTCGATGAAAAGGCTTTCGGTGATTTCCAGCGTAAGCCGCCGCGGGTCGAGACCCGTGCTGGCGAGCGCGCTTTCGACGCATTGCATGAGGACGCCCGGATTGCGGAACTGCAAAACCGAGACATTGACGCATACACTGGTGTCGTCGCGCCAGGACGCGGCGTCCGCGCAGGCCTGGCGGATCGCGAAACAGCCGAGTTGTTCGATGCGGCCGGTCTGCTCCGCAATGGGAATGAAGGTGCTCGGCGACACATAGCCGCGGGTGGGGTGGCGCCAACGCATCAGGGCTTCGTAGGAGACCGCCTTGCCCGTGGCGAGATCGTATATCGGCTGGTAATGGAGCTCGAAAGCGCTTTCCGCCGCCGCCGCGGCGAGATCGGCCTCGAGGCTGACGCGCTCGTTCAGTTCCGCAGCCATGCTCTCGTCGTAGATCACCGTGCTTCCGCGACCGCTCGCCTTGGCGCGGTAGAGCGCGATGTCCGCGTGCCTGAGGACGGCTTCTGGCGTCGTGGCATGCAGGGGGGCGAAGGCGATGCCGATGCTGGCGCTGATCCGGACGGTGTTGTTGCCGAGGGAGAACGGCTCCTTGAGAGCCGACGTAATCTCCTGCGCGATGGATAGAGTGGCGTCAGGATGACTGACGAGGTGGATGGCGGCGAATTCGTCCCCGGCCAGCCTGCTGATGATCGCTTCGGTCTCCTTCTTGCGATGCAGCCGTTTGGAGACCTCGACCAGAAGTTCGTCGCCGATTTCATGCCCCAGAGTGTCGTTGACTCGCTTGAAGCCGTCGAGATCGACGTAGAAAACCGCAAAAGCGGGCCCACCGCCGGCGAGCGCGTCGAAAGCCCTCGACAAGCGCAGGCCGAACTCGTGCCTGTTCGGCAGGCCGGTGAGAATGTCGAAGCGCGCCAGCCTCTCGATCTTCGCCTCCACGGTCCTGCGCTCGGTGGCGTTCTCCGTCAACATAAGAACACCCCCTTCAAGAGCGGGGGTGAAGCTTACGACCAGATTCATGCCGGAATAGGTGACGAGTTCGATGTTCGAAGGTCGTCGCTCCTTCAGGCTTACCTGGCAGGCGTGGAACAGGGACAGGGCGTCGGCCCTGGAGATCAGGCGCGACTTGACGAGATGCCTCTCCGTGGCGGCGAAAGTCTTCTGAATGGACGGCTCTCGTAGCGAGAAGAGAGAATAGTGCTGCTCATTGGCGACCGCGAGATCGAGATTCTCGTCGAACATCGCCAGTCCGTGCGGCATGGTGTTGATGGCGGCGTCGAGGGTGAGGTTTTGAAGGTGAAGCTGGCTAGAAAGCCGATCGGCGGTTTTCTTGGCCTCAATCAGCGCGACGAGATTGCGGTGGACGCTCCATGCGACCACGCCGTTTCCCGCGATGAAAAGTATTCCCGATAACCCGACATAATTGTAATACCTGTCGCCAGACCCCATCAGCGCGAGGCAAAACGGCGCCATGATCGTCAGGATTTGAACCAGCACGAATTTGGGGCGGGCGGCGTTTCTCGCGACATAGGCGGAGGCCAGAGCGACGTTGTACGCCACGATCGTCAAATGCACCGACGCGCTGGCCGTCTCTGCGATCGCGAAATAGCCTGTTGCGCCGAGAGCGGCGCTCATGGCCGTAGCGCCCAGCACGAACTCCCTATCCCAGCAACGGGTGGTCGCCTCATCCTCGCCGGTGTGGTCCCTGCTATGATATCTGACCAGGGTGCAAAGCCGCAGGGCGCCGATCAGCAGCGAAACGAAAAACAGCAGCTCGAATAAATTGTCTCCACTCGCCTGCCAACAAAGATAAGGAAGCAAGCAACTGCAGACCAGCCCAAGAATCAGGGATGCGGGAGAAGCAAAGAGAAAAGCAACCAGGTTTCTATAGCTCGCTAAATCTTTAACAGACACGCCGGCCTCCCGATACGCGCTATGTAGATAGCCGCGCAACGAAAAAAGCCCAACGGTAAACCTAGCGGGTTCGGAATTCGCTGAATGCATTACTTGGCCACCGCCATGGGAACGGAAAGTCCGTCGCTCAACGGTATCGACAAAAAGTAAAGACGCCGTAACCGAATAAAATGCAACCCAACGAGGAACGCTCGCGCTTGCTAGAGCCTGTTCCCAAAAAGTGCGAAGCGGTTTTGGGAACAGGCTTCGTCTTTGGCGCTAGGCCCCCGCGAAGGTGTATTGCAATATGCGCTCCTGAGCCTGAGCCAGCCGCTGCATTCTCGATATCTGCATCGGATTGAGACGCATCATGCTGTCCGCCCACATCTGGGCCAGTGGCTTGAGTTCTTCCTCGAAATTGCCGGCCACACGGTGAAACGCCGTATAAAGCGAAAGCCTTGCGGAATGCATCGGCAATGTTTCCGCGGCGTAGGACCGCACCCAGTTTCTGCCTTCGCCTTCCGGCACGACGGCGTCCAGCGCGCCCATCCCTTCGAATTGTTCGGCCGTGAACTCTTTTGCCGAAGTCAGAATCCTCTTGGCGGTCCTCTGACCGACCCGCCGCGTCAGCACGCTCACCGCCGTGATCGGGAAATGGTTGAATTTCACCTCAGGGTAGCTGAACATGCTCTGGGACTCGGCCACCACCAGATTGCATGAGCACGGCGCGTCTATGCCGCCGCCGAAAGCCTTTCCCTGAACCACGGCCAGAGAGATAGCGGCCCCGCGCAGGCTGGAAGCGCTCCAGCAGACCGCCTCCACCGAGGCGCGGGCGTATTCGTGCAAGCCGGCGCGATCGCCCCGGGCCAGACAATCGAGGTAGAAATCGAGATCTCCGCCGAGCGTGAGAATCGGACCGTCGCCGCAAAGCACCACGAAACGCACCGGCGAGGACGCGTAATTTTCAGGCTTGCCCCATAGCGCCCAGATAGCCCTCTGAACGGAGTTCAGGCTATTCAGAAGATCCAGCGTGAAAACCGGTTTCGGCTGGGGACACAACGTCAGCCAGACGGTTTTTATCGCGGGCTCGTAGGAAACTTCGAGTTGAGGGAGCACGCCCGCTTCGCGCCTGATGGCTCCGATCACTTCCTCGGGGCTGAGTTCGCCGCTTTTAGGAGCGGCCAATGTGCCGGTTGAAATGGAAGACATATCGCACCTCTTCTTTGAATGAATAGGGCCATGGGTTCGAGAATAGCCATGCTTAAAATTTTGTAAACGCAAAACCTTCAACTTTTCACGAATTTACCGTGCGTTAACCACGACGCGCTCCGGCGGTCTCGCGCGTCTCCGACGTCACCGTACATTAATAAAAAGATATTTTGAGACCGCTACCCGTTGAAACCCCTGGTTTTTCTCCTGCGGGCGCGGGGCTCCGACCGGGGCTGCCCATGCATAAAAATCAGTTCCAACAGAAAGACGGTTGTTTCCATTAAGGTTAATGTCCGCAAAAACGCTGGCCCCACCCGGCTCGCTTGGAGCGCATTGCGACAGCCCCTCGGCCCCGCCTGCGCGAGTTCGCTCCAGGGTCTTTGAACCAGAAATCCGTCATCGCTTGCGCGCCCGCGGAACCCGCGCCGGGAGCCGCGGCGGGGGGAGCGTCGCATCTTCCCCCCGCGCGCCCGACTCAGCTTACGGTTTGAGGTCGGGCGGCGTGGCCTCCGCGACCAGCGACGCCAAAGCTTCGTCGAGCGGCATGGAAGTCTGAGCCTGCGAACCGAGCCGGCGCACCGAAACCGTCCGCTCTGCCGCCTCCTTCTTGCCGACCACCAGCAGCGCCGGAATCTTCGCCAGGGAATGCTCGCGCACCTTGTAGGTGATTTTTTCGTTGCGCAGATCCGGCTCCACATGCAGCCCGAGCTTGCGCGCCGCGGCGGCGATTTCGAGGGCGTAGTCGTCGGCGTCCTGGGTGATGGTGGCGACGACGATCTGCACCGGCGAGAGCCACAGCGGCAGATGACCGGCGTAATGCTCGATGAGAATGCCGGTGAAGCGCTCCAGCGAGCCGAAGATGGCGCGGTGAATCATCACCGGCGTTTTCTTCTCGCTGTCCGCGCCAATGTAGAAGGCGCCGAAACGGCCCGGCAGATTGAAGTCCACCTGCGTCGTGCCGCATTGCCATTCGCGGCCGATCGCGTCGCGCAGCGTATATTCGAATTTCGGCCCGTAGAACGCGCCTTCGCCAGGGTTGATTCCGGTCTTCACGCGACCGCCCGACGACGCTTCAATGTCGGCGAGCACTTTCGTCATGATCTCTTCGGCGCTGTCCCACAATTCATCCGCGCCGACGCGATGTTCGGGCCGCGTCGAGAGCTTCACCAGCACGTCCTCGAAGCCGAAGTCGCGATAGGTGGAGAGAATCAGCTCATTGATCTTCAGGCACTCTTCCGCCATCTGCTCCTGCGTGCAGAAGATATGCGCGTCGTCCTGGGTGAAAGCGCGCACGCGCATCAGGCCGTGCAGCGCGCCGGACGGCTCATAGCGATGCACAATGCCGAATTCCGAGAGGCGCAGCGGCAGATCTCGATAGGACTTCAAGCCATGCTTGAAGATCTGAATATGGCCAGGACAGTTCATCGGCTTGATCGCGTAAAGGCGATCTTCGTCGGTCTGATCGCGCGCCGGTTGCGAGACGAACATGTTCTCGCGGAACCATTGCCAATGACCGGAGGTCTCCCACAGCGTCTTGTCGAGCAGCTGCGGCGCATTGACCTCGTTATAGTCGAGCGACAGGCGCCGGCGCATGTAGGCGATGACCTTCTGAAACATCACCCAGCCTTTGGGATGCCAGAAGATCGCTCCCGGCCCCTCCTCCTGGAAATGGAACAGATCCATTTCGCGACCGAGGCGGCGATGATCGCGGCGCTCGGCCTCCTCGAGGCGGTGCAGATAGGCGTCGAGATCTTCCTGTTTGGCGAAAGCCGTGCCGTAGATTCGCGACAGCATCGGCCTGGTGTGGTCTCCGCGCCAATAGGCTCCGGCCACCTTCATCAGCTTGAAGGCTCCGCCGATCTTCGCGGTGGAGGGCATATGGGGCCCGCGGCAGAGATCGAGCCAGTGGCCCTGCTTATAGATGTTGAGCTTTTCGCCGGCGGGAATCGCATCGACCAGTTCGCCCTTGAAGGCTTCTCCCTTGGCGTGGAAATAGGCGGTCGCCTGCTCGCGGCTCCAGACTTCCTTAACGATGGGTTCGTCGCGCGCGACGATCTCGCGCATCTTCTTCTCGATTGCGGGAAGGTCCTCGGGCGTAAAAGGCGTATCCCGGTGGAAATCGTAGTAAAAACCGTTCTCGATCACGGGACCGATGGTGACTTGCGCGCCGGGAAAAAGTTCCTGCACCGCCTCGGCCAGCACATGGGCGGCGTCGTGTCGGATCAGCTCCAGGGCGCGAGGGTCTTCGCGGCCGACGAATTCGATTTTGGCGTCGCGGTCCAGCGGGCTGGCGAGATCGCTCAGCACGCCGTCGATGGTCATGGCGACGCTGCGCTTGGCGAGGGACGGCGAAATGCTCTTTGCGACATCGAGGCCGGAAACGCCCGGCTCGAACTGGCGTGCGGCTCCGTCGGGGAAGGTGACCGAGATCATCATGTGCTCCTTTTTGCGCTCAATCGCCGATGCGAGCCGGCGTAAGTCGCGTGCCGTCCACTGGTCGCGGACCGGCCAGTGAATAGGGAGCAGGATTCGGATTGGCAAGAAAAACCCGGGCGAAACGCCGGCGGAGCAGGCGCCGGCCGGCGCCGACGTCGGCTTCCGCTCCGCCGAAGGCGGGATAGCGGCTTCCTTCTCCCGCGCGCCCCGGCTAATGGAGCCTTCTGGTTGGGAGAAGTCTTTTGCACGCATCCAAGAAGCCTGTTCCGCCGCGCGCCTGGCAGCGCATGCTCTCCGGGAGGCGGCTCGATCTGCTCGATCCGTCGCCGCTCGACATCGAGATAGAGGACATCGCCCATGGCCTCGCCCGCGTCGCGCGCTGGAACGGCCAGACCCATGGCGATTTCATCTTTTCCGTGGCGCAGCATTGCCTGCTCGTGGAAAAAATCGCCGCATCCCTGGAACCCTCGCTTTCCCGGGAGGATCGCCTTTTCATGCTGCTTCACGACGCGCCTGAATATGTGATCGGGGATATGATCTCTCCGTTCAAGGCGGCGATCGGAGAGGCGTATAAACAGGTGGAAAACCGGATCCTTACGGCCATACTGCAGCGTTTTTCCCTTCCGGCGACGCCCTCGCGCCGCACCTTGCTGCTATGCAAAAAATCCGACCGCGCCGCCGCCTTTCTGGAGGCGACGAAGCTCGCCGGCTTTACAGAACCGGAAGCCAGGCGCATCTTTGGCGGCCCCGCGGGGTCGAACGACTTCGCCGAGCAGCTTTCCCCCCTTCCGATCGAGGCGGCGCAGGAGCGCTTTCTCGAACGGTTCAGGCGGCTGGAAGGCGGGAGCTAGCATCCGCCGGCCTCGAAGCGTCGGTCGCGCGAGCGAGGCTCGGATCAGCGGATGCGCCAGAAACGCGAATATGCGAGAAGGACTTTCCGATATCTGCGCGTTTTCGGTTCGCATGGTGTCTCCGGAGCGGCTGAACGCCGCGAGATCGGCGAACCGAAGGCGCTCTCCGGACGAAGGCCGGGGCGCGGTTTCGCGGGGCGTTTTTTAAGGTGAGCGACAAAATGAAGTCAGGCTGTCTCTATGTCTGCCCCTTGCGCAAGGTGGTGGATACGGTGAGAACGACCGGCGCCCGCTCGCTGGTGACGATTCTGACCGCAGGAGCCTCATCCCTGCGTCCGAGCGAAATCGAGCCCCCTCGCCATCTGCGCCTTTCCGTCTCCGACATAGAGACGCCGCTGGACGGCCATATTCTTCCGGGAGCGGAACATGTGGAGAGCCTTCTCGCTTTCCTGCGCAACTGGGACCGGGAACAGCCGCTGGTGATCCATTGCTACGCCGGCGTGAGCCGTTCTCCCGCCGCCGCCTTCGTCGGCGCCTGCGCCCTGGAGCCGAGCCGTTCCGAACTCGAAATAGCGCAGAGCCTGCGCCTCGCCTCGCCTACGGCCACCCCGAACCGTCGTTTCGTAGAACTGGCCGACAGGCTGCTCGGCAGACAGGGACGAATGGTGGAGGCGGTGGCGGCGATCGGCCGCGGCGCGGACTGCTTCGAGGGGACGCCTTTCGCCATGGAGCTCGGCTGAAGCGCATCGTCGCAGGCGCCCGTTGCGAGGCGAATGCGGGCTCCCTGCGCTCGATCCGTAAAAAACGCCTCGACTTTTCCGATCATTCGCGCTCGCCGGCGCCTTGCGATAGAAGAAGATCGCGCAGCGCGATTTCATGGATTTCAAGTGTCGTGAGCCTTGCTGAAAAAACCTCGACCTCCCGCGCGGCGCTGCCGCTGGCGATCGGCCTGACCGCCGCAATCGTCGCCGCCCACGACGACGATCCGCTCATTCTGACGGTTCCCGACTCTTCGGAGTCCCTGGCCGCCCTGCCGTCGGGCGAGTTCGACCCGCTGCGGCACAGGACGTTCGAAATCGCCCTGCGCGATTTCGTGGCCCAGCAGACCGGCGCGCCGATCGGATACGTCGAGCAGCTCTACACCTTCGGCGATCGGGGACGTCACGCCCGCTTCGGCGACCGGGACCCCCATATCGTTTCGGTGGGTTATCTGGCCTTGACGCGGCTCACCGATCAACAGGCGGCGCGGATCTGCGGCTACAGGCCCTGGTATTCGTTCTTCCCCTGGGAAGACCTCCGCCAGGGGCGGCCGGAAATAATCGAAACCACCATTTTGCCCGAGCTGCGCCGCTGGGCGGACGAAGCCCCGAACGAATTTTCATCTTCGGGCCTGACCCGCAGCGAGCGGCTCAATCTGCTGTTCAAGCCGCAGGGACGCGACTTCAACGAGGAGAACGTCCTGGAGCGCTACGAGCTTCTCTATGAAGCCGGCCTGGTCGAAGAAGCCCTGCGCGACGGGCGCGAGGCGGCGAGGCGCAGAGGCGCGCTGCCGCCCCTCGGCCTCGCGATGCGGCACGACCATCGCCGCATCATGGCGACCGCGATGGGACGGCTGCGCGCAAAAATGAAATACCGCCCGGTGATTTTCGAATTGATGCCCACGCTCTTCACCCTGACAGAGCTGCAGCGGACCGTAGAGGCGATTTCCGGCCGGCATCTGCATAAGCAAAACTTCCGGCGGCTGGTCGAAAGCTCGGCGATCGTGGAGCCGACAGGCGAGATGTCGCTCAAGACCGGCGGCCGCCCGGCGGCGCTGTTCCGCTTCAGGCGCGAAGTGCTTCAGGAACGCCCGGCCCCCGGGCTGCGGGTCGGCGTAGGCGGCTGATCCGTTAGGAATTATGGCGGCCATGGCCGCGCCGCCGCCTCAAAAATCCCTGTTTTCGCGTCTAGCCCTCTCACCGAATGATATCGGGCGCGAACTCCCGCTTTTAACAGATCGTTCACCCTGTCGTGGTGAATTTCTGGTGAAAGTCTCGTTGCGTAGAGGGTTTGAAGTCTTGGGCTATCTAACGCCGCCGCCATCGCCGCAGCCTGTCGTCGTCTATAAGGACGTCGGCGGCCTGGTAAGCGAATATGAAGCGCAGACCGAGCTTTACCGGCGCGAGAATCGCGAGGTTCGCCTGCACGAGTGCCGTTCCGCCTGCACGCTCGCGCTGAGCCTTCCCAATGTCTGCGTCTATCCCGACGCGCAGGTGAAATTCCATCAGGCCTACAACGCCATCACCCGCGAGGTCGACCTCGGCGTGTCCGATCGCTTGTTCGAAAGCTATCCTTCAGCCGTTCGCGGGCGCCTCGGCTATCTCACGCGCCAATATAAGGTCCTGCGCGGCACGGAGCTGATCGCGCTCGGCATGCGCAATTGCCTGCACGACGACAGCGGCGTGATGATCGCTTCCAGAAAAACCAATCGGCCTCCGCCGCCCGCCGCGGCCGATCCTCTCCATGATATCGCCGAGAATGTGAGAGTCGCGGTCGCGAGCGCGCTTAACCGGCCGGAGGACGCTCCCCCGGGGCCCACGCGCATCGTCGCCCCCGATCGTGCGCCGGTTCCCCCCGCTCTGGCCCGTCTTGCGGGCGACGCCGAAGCGCGCCGGGCCGTCGCCGCAAGGCCCGAGGCCGACGGCCTTCGCGTCGCCTATCTCGGGCAGGCCCGCGGCGGCCTCGCGCCGGAGTCTCGGGATCGCGAGACCGAGGTTCCCCTCCCGCCCCGGCGCCCCGACCTGGCCGAGATCGCAGCCGAAGCTGCGCCGGCCGCGGCGCGCGATCCGGAGGATTCGACCTCTCCCCAATTGATCAGGGGAGCCCAGCCGATTCTCGATTCGACCCGTTTCGCCCCGCGCGTGTTTTCGCTTCGGGCGGAAGCGGCGCGCAGAAACCTCGACTCCGACGGCGGTTGAACCCCCGCCGCCGGCGTTCTCCTGTCGAGAAGAGCCCGGCGACGATGTTTTGGGGGTTGACCGAACCGTCATAATTCCGCATAAGCGCGTTGCTCATGACCCTGCTTCGGCAGGGTCGTTCGTCTGGAGCCCAACCATCCAGACCAGTGGGGGAATGTCCCGAGCGGCAAAGGGGGGGGACTGTAAATCCCCTGGCTTAGCCTTCGTAGGTTCGAGTCCTACTTCCCCCACCACTCTCCACAAAATCTTTAGCTCCGGCCGCCGCGAACGCCGCTTTGCGCGTCATGCGCCCGGAGGCCTCGCATGCCGAGGAACGGCGACCCTCCCGGTTGCGCCGCCGATCGACGCCGGCTGGCGGCCCGGCGAAAAAAATGATAGATGCGCCGCCAGTTTTGCGAGACACATTGCACGCCCGACAAGAGCCCGACATGGGGAAGGAAGGCTAATTGAAAGCGACCCCCGAATTCTCCGGTCAGGGCTTCGAGTTCGTCCGAAGCCTCCTTTCTCGCGCGTCGGCGACGGGCTCCCGGAACGCGGGAAAGAGCAGAGGTCCGGATTCCGGAGAAACCGATTCCTCCGCGTCAGCTCCGCCGAGCCGGCGCTCGGTCGAGGATGCGCTGTTTTACTGCTTCCTGGCGATGCTGGCCTGGGCGCCCTTTTGGTTCGCCTCCAATCGGCCGGCCATCTGGGGCGTGAACGCGATCGGAATCGCCGCCTTGACCCTGGCTTACGAGGCGACGCTGCTTTGGAGCGGGAAGCGGCATCCCGTCTCGATCGGCCGCATCTGGCCCGCCGCGCTCATATTCGCCGCGGTCTGCTTGTGGTCATGGCTCCAGATGGCCCCCTCGATCCCCCGAGCCTATCAGCATCCGGTCTGGCAAATGGCCAGAGACCTCCTGAAGCGCGATTTTCCCGGCTCCATCAGCGTGAGCCGGGAGGACACCGTTTTGGCGCTTTTGCGCTTCGCCACTTACGGCCTGACGTTCTGGCTGGCGTTGCAGATGTGCCGATCCGCCGAAAGAGCGTGGCGCCTCGTCCAGGCGGTGGCGATCATCGGCGCCGTCTACGCAGCCTACGGCATCGTCGCCTTCTATATATTTCCGAAGACGATTCTCTGGTTCGAAAAGGAAGGCTACACGGATTCGCTGACTTCCACATTCGTCAATCGGAATTCCTACGCCACCTACGCCGGAATCGGCCTCGTCTGCTGTTTCAGCCTGATTTCCACCGTTTACCTGAGGGAGACGCAAAATCGCGCAGCCTCGCTCGGGCGGCGGATTGCCGGCTTTGTCGCCATCACCGCGGGGGATGGCGGATTATGGATTTCATGCGCCTTCGTCATTGGAGCGGCTCTCGTTCTGACCGGATCACGAGGGGGAGTCGCGGCGACCGTCGGGGGGATTCTCGCCTGCCTGTCGCTTGTGGCCGTACGCGGCCGCAAAAACGCGACGGCCGTCGGTTTCACCCTGTTGTTGAGCACGCTGGCCATAGGCGCGGCCTTTTTGAATTACGGCGACTTTCTGGCCGATCGATTGACGACCGAGGGTTTGGCGTCGGACGACCGCCTTGCGGCCTACGGCCTGACCTGGCGCTCGATTTCGGACGCACCGCTGTTGGGGTTCGGGGATGGGACCTTCCAGGACGTCTTCCCGATGTATCGGGACAGGTCGGTCGGCATCCTCGGGGTTTGGGACAAATGCCACAACAGCTACCTCGAAGCGCTTCAGGGGCTGGGCGTCCCGCTGGCGCTGGCCCTGTTCGGCGCCCTCCTTTATCTGTTCGGCAAGTGCGTACGCGCCGCCCTCACCCGAAAAGCCGCGGCCACGGCCCCGCTCGCCGCCAGCGCCGCCACGACGATCCTCGCCCTGCACGCCTTCGTCGACTTCAGCATCCAGATTCAGGCGATTGCGCTCACCTGGGCGGCGCTGATCGGGGCGGGCGTCGCGCAATCATGGAGCAGCCGGGAGCGAACCTCGCTTTAGGGCCCCTGGAAGGCTGCCGGCGCCGGCGCGCCGCAATTGATCCACAGCGTGACATGCGGCTGTGATGCAATTATTGGATATCGCTTGCTAACCTCTTGCGACCTGCACTACCAGAGAAGCGAGAGCGCGCCTTAAAGAGAGTTTTTTCGATGCACGGCAAGATTCCTTCCAAATTGACGCGAGCGATCGAGGGAGGCGCCGAAGACGATGCGATCGACCTGCGCCAGGTGCAGGACTTCCTGCACCGCCGCTGGAAACTGATCCTCGCCTGCGCCGCGTGCGTGATGGTTCTCGCCTTTCTGATCACGCTGACCATAGCGCCGCGCTACACCGCCATGGCGCAGGTGCTGCTGGAGCCGCGCAAGGAAAAGATCTTCGGCGGCGACAACATCCTGCCCGAGCTCAATCTGGAGACCGGCAACGTCGACAGCCAGCTTTCCGTGATCCAGTCGACCAATCTGCTGCGCCGGGTGGTGGAAAAGGAAAAGCTGACCCAGGACCCCGAATTCGGCCCCAGCGCGCACACCGGCCTGCTCGGCTTTCTGGCCGGGCTGCTGCGGTCCGACGAGGCGGACAAGAGCGGCTCCGGCGCGGGGAGCGGCATTCCGCCGGAGGTTCTGAACTCGATCAAGAAATTGAAGGACGCTCTCGAAGTCGCCCGCGTCAACCGCACCTATGTGCTGTCGATCTCGGTGACCTCGGAAGACCCCGCCAAGGCGGCGCGCCTCGCCAATGCGGTGGCGGACGCCTATGTGGTCGATCAGCTCGACGCGCGCTACGACGCCGCCAAACGCGCTTCGGTGTGGCTGGCCGAGCGCATGGAGGGGCTGCAGGACCAGCTGCGCCAATCGGAAGAGGCGGTGTCGCGATTCCGCAAGGAGCATAATCTCCAGGGCACCGGCGGCGAGAACAAGGTCACGATTTCCGAGCAGCAGCTTTCCGAGCTCAACGGCAAGCTGATTTCGGCGCGGGCCGACGCCGCCGAGAAGCGGGCCAAATACGAGCAGGCGGCGCAGGTCACCTCGCGCGGCGGCAATGTGCAGGCCATCCCCGACGTCGTGCATTCCTCGGTGATCTCGGAGCTGCGCCGGCAGCAGGCCGAAGTGGCGCGCAAGGAGGCCGATCTTCTCGCGCATTACGGCGACCAGCATCCGCTGCTGATCAACGCGCGGGCGGAGCGGCGCGACATCGACCGCTCGATCGCCGAGGAAATCAAGCGCATCCTGATCAATCTGAAGAACGATTACGACGTCGCCAAATCGCGCGAGGCCTCGCTGCAGAACAGCCTCGACCAGGTGACGGGCCTGACCGGGCAGGACAACGGCGTCGCGGTGCGGCTGCGCGAACTGGAGCGCATCAACGCCTCGAACAAGACGCTGTTCGAGAATTTCATGTCGCGCGCCAAGATCACCCAGGAGCAGTCGAGCTTCGAGGAGCGCGAAGCGCGGGTGATCTCCCCGGCGACCAAGCCGATCTCGCCCTCCTTCCCCAAGAAGGGCGTCGTGGAGGCGCTGGCGGGGCTGGTCGGCCTGCTGCTGGGAACCGGCGGCGCGATCGCGCTGGACATGCTCAACTCCGGCTTCTCGAGCTCGCGCGAGGTCGAGGACAAGCTGGGCTATCCGGTGCTGGGCGCTATTCCGCTGCTGGCCGAGAAGGACCGCCGGATCGACGGCAAGGTGGCCGACCCCGGGCAGTATCTGCTCGCCAAGCCGCTGTCGCGCTACGCCGAGGTGGTGCGGGCGATCCGCGTCGGCATCCAGATGGCGGACGTGGACCATCCGGCCAAGGCGATCCTGATCACCTCCTCGATCCCCAGCGAAGGCAAATCGACGCTGGCGCTGAGCCTGGCGCTGTCGGCCGGCAAGGCCGGGCAGCGGGTCCTGCTGATCGACGGCGACCTTCGCCATCCGTCGACGAGCAAATATTTCGGGCTGGAGGACAAGCCCGGGCTGGTGGATTTCCTGACCGCCGGCACGCCCTTCGAGCAGATCGCCTCGCAGCAGCTCGGCGTGACCGTCATTCCCGCCGGCATGAAATCGCAAAATCCGCCCGATCTCCTCGGCTCGGAGCGCATGAAGCGCTTCGTCGAGAAGCTGCGCGACGTGTACGATTACATCGTGATCGATTCTCCCCCGGTCGAACCGGTCATCGACGCCAAGGTGCTGACGCCGATCGTCGACAAGGTGGTGTTCGTGGTGCGCTGGCAGACCACCAAGCGCGAAACCGCCGCACACAACACCGATTATTTCGCCAGCGGCCATAAGCTCGCCGGCGTCGCCCTTACCGTCGTCGACGAAAGCCAGACCCCAAAATACGGAGCCTATGGACACTACAGCGGCTATTACTACAAAAAATACTACCACAATTGAGGTCGTGTATGCCGCCGCTGCGCTCCGCCCTGATAGCCGCCGGCGTTATGGCGGTTTCAACCGCCGTCCTGATCGAAGGATGGCGACTCGTCAGTTTCGGTTTCGACGACGCCGCGGCTTTCGCTCTTCTGCAACCTCGGAAGAACGTTTCCGACGCCAAGCGCCGCAAAGAGATTGTCGACGCCTTGACGCGGGTCGAGCGCTGGCGGTCTGAGCCGGGCGTATCCTCACGGGCTATGAAGACGCTTTTCCTACTCCAGAAGGCGCTTCAAAACCCGCCCGTAGAAGAAAAAAAGCTGATCGACTTTCTGACGGTCGAGCCGACCGCAGGGCAAGAGTGGCTGGAATTGGCGCGGCTGCGTTGGAATCGGGGCGCGGCGCTGGACGAAATCACCGAAGCCTTGCAGATGTCGAGCGTCACGCATCCGCGAGAACTCCAGACGATGCTTTATCGCACGCTAGATCAGATCGAACTGTGGGAGTTTCTGCCGCGCGACATGCAGCGAACGACGATGAACGATCTGGTCGATCTCGCGCGACGCGTGCTTTTGGATCAGGCCATATTGGTTAGGGAAGCATTTGCGGCCAAATCGCCTCGCGTTCAGGAAGCCATGAAGCAGGAGCTGCAAGCCCGCGGAGACGGCGGCCGGTTCTGGCTGCAAGCGCTCGACGCCCAGCACTGACTCTTCGCGGGACTACAGCGCGTTCGGTTTGAACAGAGCCGAACGCACTCCTAAAGTTATTTGTTGCGCATTGCGCTTTTCCAGAAGCCGCTTTGCATTTTTTGGGAACATGCTCCAAATCGCGAGTTTCCTGGCGCATGAGGTTCCCGATTAATCGCATTCTTCGGGTCGTCACACGGCTTCCGGCTGATCTGCGTTTTTCGCGTCGCCCCGGAGCCGAGCGCCTTAGAAATAGCGCTCGGGCACCTTGATGAGATCGCCGGGGTAGATTCCGACCGTGGGAGACTGGTTGTATTCGACGAATTCGGTCTGGCCCGCCCGCTGTATCATCACGCGGGAATGGCTCGCGCGATAAGTCGCCCCTCCAGCCACCGCGATCGCGCTCATGACGTTCAATCCGCTGCGGAACTGATATTCGCCCGGCTTTTCCACCTCGCCGAGAACATAGAACGGCCTGAATGTAGCGATGTCGACCGTAACTTTGGGATCTTTGAGGTAATTGCCGCTGCTCAACTTCTTGGAGAGCAACTGCTCCAGTTCGTGCTTCGTCAGTCCCGCCGCCTGGACCGTGCCGGCGAGCGGCAGCGACAGGCTTCCACCCGGGTCGATTTCATATTCGCCCGTCAGCTTGTCTTCGCCGAAAACTGTGACCTTCAGCTTATCGCCCGCCTGAACTTTCATGGCGTTCTGGGAAGGCATCGGCGGGTCGTTGGCGACGTCGGAACTAAAAGGGAGGCTGTCGCACGCCGCCTGAGTGAGCAACAAAAAGACGCACATGAGCGCCCGAACGGTTCTTCCGATATTCATACGCCTCTCGCGAATTTGAGAGAAACAGCTGTTCGGGGCCGAAATCGGCTTGCAAGAAGAACTGCCATTCCGGAACGGGCTTTGCAACCACTATTAACCATCGTCAACAAACATGATTAACGGCCGACACACTGTTCATATCCGCCCGACATATTGCTAATA
This sequence comes from Methylocystis heyeri, assembly GCF_004802635.2. Taxonomy (NCBI): domain Bacteria; kingdom Pseudomonadati; phylum Pseudomonadota; class Alphaproteobacteria; order Hyphomicrobiales; family Methylocystaceae; genus Methylocystis; species Methylocystis heyeri. The sequence continues at coordinate 27,625 of NZ_CP046052.1, read as the reverse complement.
TAGCATGACCTTTTTGAGAAATCGCAAAACGGGCGGGAGACTGTGGGACGATACGTTGCGCCGAGTGGCTCGCTCCTGATTATCGCCGGGCTCGCATTATGCGCGTCGACGAACCTCTTCGCACAGACACGGGGCGACTACAGGTTCCGGTCGGAACAGAACTGCATGGGCGCCGGCAAATTCACCGCCGAGCAATGCGCAAACGCCGTGGCGAATTCCAAAGCGGAATTCGAAGAGAAAGCCCCGCGCTTTCCAACCCGCGAGGCTTGCGAAAAACTCTTTCCCGACGCGGGCTGCAGTTTGGGCTTCAAGGGCGCGGACGGATGGGCCGGAAAGAAATCGGGCATATATTTCTCGCCCCGCCAACAGGGCTTCGTCGTGACGTCCTCCGGCAGGGACCCCGTGACCACTCCCTTCACTGCGGGACCGCATATCAGTTTTTCGCCTCGCGCGATCGCGAGGAGAGACGCAGGCGTCAATTTCTCCATTGGCCAGAAAGCCCGCGAGTCCTGGCGCGCCGAACCCGCCGGTTCTCCGGCGAAAGGAACGTCGCAGGAGTTCGGCCTGTCGAACGCGCCTGCCGGCGACCGCGGCGCCGTGCCGCCGCCGCCGCCGGTCGATCCTGATTTCGATTGCGCGTCGTTTCTGGAACCCTCCAAGGACGGCCAAAAAGGCGTCGGCTGCTATCCCGCGCCCGCGCGAAAAAAGTGAAATGCGCTTTCAGCTCGTGATGAAACGGCGCTCGTCGCGCTCCAGCGCCACCGCCGTCAGGACATCGGTGGCGTAAGCGCCCGTGTCAACATTGATGCGATTCGGCAGCGACTCCGGGGCATCGACGGGCGTATGGCCGTGAACGACGATCTTCTCGAAGGAACCCCGATAAAGATTGAATTCGTCGCGGATCCAGAGGAGATCGTATTCCTGCTGCAGCGTCAGAGGCACGCCCGGCTTCACTCCCGCGTGACAGAAAAAATAGTCTCCTGCGCTCCAGGACAGCGCGGCGCCGTGATAGAAATCGAGATGCGCCGAAGGCAGCGCCTCTCTGAATCGAGCCTGCGCCTCCGCGTAAGCTCTTCCCCGCATCGGCTCCCGGACGTCGACTCCATATGATCCGAGCGTTTCGAGTCCGCCGAATCTGCGCCACTCTTCCAGCACCGAGACGTCGTCGAGAAAGTTGAGCAGCGTAGCTTCGTGATTGCCGCGCAAGGCGTGATAGGGCGCAGGAAGCCCGCCATCCATGATCCAATCGATCACGCCGGCAGAATCGGGACCTCTGTCTACGTAATCGCCCAAAAGAACGATTGTCGCATTCTCACAGGGATTGGCGGCCATATCCTCGCGCAGCCGGTTCGAAAGGCGCGTCAGCAGATCCAATCGACCGTGGATGTCTCCTATCGCGTAGATGCGGGTTCCTGCAGGCGCCGAGGCGCCGCCAGCTTCCTTGCGGGAAGCAGCTCTGTGCTTGAAGAATGAGATCATGATGGAAGGCTGCCATGACCCCGGCTCACATTGCAAATAAATAATATCCGCATATATCGCAGACCGATCCGACCTTGGCCCTTGCATCATCGGCGGATTCTTCTACAGTCCGGGGAATGCCTTCATATTGCAAGGATTTAGACTTGCGCGCGACCTCGGAATGCCACCTAGAGGCGAGTCAGGCCCGTGAGCTTGGCGTGACGTCTACCGCTATTGCAAAGTCGAGGAGAATTTCGCCGCAGAGCTGCGTAGCGGCAATGGCGATTGCCGCTACTCTCGCGATGGCGCTGGGAGCGAACGGCGCCGGCGTCGTCGCCGAATTTTTCAACGGCGCGGCCCGGCCCTTACAGGATCTGGGAACGGAAGCCCTCCTGCTGGGCGTCTTCTCCAACTTGATCTGGGCGCATCTGCTCGGCGTTTATCGGACGGACGCCATATTGGATCGCCGACGAGCGTTCAGGCGCCTTCCGCTGACGACCTTTGCAACTTTTGCGTTCATGCTGGTTATCGTTGTCGCGACCAAATCGGCCGAAAAATATTCGCGGCTCTGGTTCTTCACCTGGGCCGTTCTCGCCTTCCTGCTCAAATTCGAATTCCGGACCGTTTTCTTCAAGCTCATCGAGCGCGCGCTCGAGCGCGGCGCCTGTGTGAGCCGCGCATTGTCCATCGGCATGTTCGCGCCTCCAATCGCTTCCCGGGAAATCGAGTCCCAAACCGCCAAGCAGGTTCGCGTCCTTCACAGCCTCGAGTTTGCGTCCTTCGCCGATCTTGGAGCGGTCGCCGAAATGGTTGCGCAGCTGGAAATCGACCACGTCTACGTCTCGGCTCCCTGGGCCGATATACCTCTGGTCTTGAGCAGACTGGATGTGCTGCGCCATCTCTCGACTCGGGTCTTCGTCGTCCCCGACGATGGCGCCGTCGATCGCTCGATCCGCAGGATCTGCCAACTCGGGAGCCGCCCCGCTTTCTGTGCGATCGAGGAATCGATCCATGGCTGGGGCCTGTGGCTGAAGCGCATGGAGGACATAATCCTGGCGGGGCTCGGCCTGCTCGCTTTGTCGCCGCTGTTCGCGCTCGTCGCCCTGGCGATACGCATCGAAAGTCGGGGACCGGTCTTTTTCAAGCAGATACGCACGGGCTTCAACGGCCGCCCGTTCGAGCTATGGAAGTTCCGCTCGATGTACACCGAGATGACGGACCATCATGCGGAAAAGCAGACCAGCCGAAACGACCCGCGCGTCACCCGCGTGGGCCGGATATTGCGCCGGTACAGCATCGACGAATTGCCGCAGCTGATAAACGTTCTCCAGGGCTCCATGTCGCTGATCGGCCCTCGTCCCCATGCGCTCGCCACAAAGGCGGAAGGCAGGAACCTCGAGGATCTGGTCGATTACTACGCCGTCCGTCACCGCGTGAAGCCGGGATTGACCGGCTGGGCGCAAATTCACGGATTGCGTGGAGAATTGGATAGCGTCCTGAAGCTGCAGAGGCGTGTCGACTACGACATCCAATACATCGAAAACTGGACCCTCTGGCTCGACATCAAAATCATCTTCAAGACGGTTCGACTCGTTTTTCGGGACAGCAGCGCCTATTGAGACCCCTCATTTCATGGCCGCGCCCATTCCGAACAGGAAGAAGAACAGAGCAAGCGCGCTCCACCCGGCGAAAAAATAGAGTCCGGCGGCGACGCAGATTGCGATGGCCCCCACCGCCGCCGCAGCAAGGACGACGGCGTCACGCCTGACCCTGGCGCCGAGGCGGCCGTAACCTGCCTGCGCCGCCGGCCTTCGATGACGAAAATCCCGCTCCGCGACAGGCATCGCAGCCTCCTCATCCTTCCGATCTATCATTTTTCCAAAATATCCTTGCGTGCGCCGGCAACGTCCGGCGACGCTTCGAATGTGAGTCTATTTGTATACGCCGAATCCCTAAGTTTGTTTCTATATATTGTCCGGATTGGCGCCATTTCTTGGCTACAAATACGTTAACGCCAGAGCGGAAGGGTCTGGATATCCGAGAATTTTTGCGGTGCGCCGCAACAAAATAGCCAGCCGCCCCGATGACTTGGAGCGCATTTGCGCCAAATTTGACCGGCTTTTGCGTAAAAGACGCGCTCCAAACGGGATGATGACTTCCCCGGCGAAGAAATTGCCTTGCGCCGCCGTGGCGGGGAGCGCCGCGACCCTTCGTTCGAGGGGATGGCGCGCTGCGGCGAGAGGACGCGAACTGCGGGATCGCATCGCTCCGGAAAGGCTCGGGAGGGAAACTAGCGGGCGGGAGCGTCGGCCCCGTCGGCCCCGGCATCGTCCGAGAACGCCGGCCGAGCCGTCGGCTCGATATCCTTCAGCGCGCCCGGTCTGGAGGCGTGAGCCGCGGCGCGAACGCCCCCGACCGACGCTCCCATCATCGAGGAACCCGATGCTGGCGCCGCAGAATCGCCGATCGTGGGACTTGCGGCTGTCATGGCGTGAAAATTCGAGGGCTCGAGCCGGGCGGGCACAAATTCCGCGCGCGGCCCCGGAGTGGATTTGCCTATCGTCGTCTTGCCGGCGGGGGACTTTGCGCCCGAGCTTGTCCCTTTCGCGGCAGTCGGCGGGGCGAAGGCCAGAGGGTCGTCGTCGGATGCGGGGGAGCGCGGTTTGGCGGCATGAGCGGAAGAGCCGGTCGAGTCCATCAGATTGGACAGCGCCCCGTCTTCCCTAGCCTTGTCGCCCGCCCTCAAATTCTTGGGGCGGGGCTGCGGCAGAGGGGCCGGCGCCAGGGCTACGGGCTGGGGAGTGGGTTGCTCTTGAGAAGCGTTGGCGTCCGACTTCCCCGCGGAAGCGAACTCCGTCGGCCTGACCGGCGGCAGCGGCGCGTTCGAACCCGCGGCCAGATTATGGGGCCTTCGCGGCGGAAGCGGCGCGTCGATGTCGCTCGCGGCGGCGTCGGGCTCCGCTCCGGCCGTGGAGGCGGCGCCGGGCGAAACGGCCGAGTTCGGGGAGTTCGCCTCCGGCTCGATCGCCGCCAGCCGCTTATCGGACGGCATCGCCTCCTGCGGATCGGCTTTTTCAAGCGACGCCGGACGCTGGGGAGGCAATGGCGCGCGCTCGAGCTTCTCCCTCTCGGCTGCTTCCGCTTTCGCTGCGGCGGCTTCGGCCTTCGCCGCCGCTGCCGCGGCGGCTTTTGCAGCGGCGGCATCCGCCTTGGCCGCAGCGGCGGCGCCGTCGTCGGGAGCCGCTGTCATCACGGTTTCGCCGCGAGGCAGATTGGCCTCGGCCTTGGCCAGAACTTCTCGCCCGCGGCGCGGGGTTTCGAGCGGAGCTTCGCCGCCTCCCTCCTCGTCGGATTCGGCGGCGGCGCGAGCCGACCTCGAATTGCGCGGCGCAAGCGCGGCCCATTGCTTGCGGGGAGCAGGCGCCGGGGTCGTCACGTCTTCGGCCTCGTCCTCGCCGCCGCCGAACAAAAACGCCAGGAACCCGAAGGGCGATCTGCGCGGCTCCATTACGACGGCGCCGTTGTTCCGAGCCTCGATCTCGGCCTTAGCTTCTTCGTAGCGCGCCAGCGGCTGACCATTGGACGGGATATGGACCGTCTTGCCGTCGGGGAACAGTTCGACGAGTTGCTCATAGGTCATGCGCGGCCAGGCGCGAACATTTCCGACGTCGAGATGGACGAAAGGCGTCCCGGCAGTGGGATAATAGCCTACCCCGCCCCGCTGCATGCGCATGCCGACCTCGCGAATTCGCGACATCGGCATCCCGGGCAAGGTCGTGTCCATCGCCTTGCCCAGCATATGTTGGGAATATTTGGCGACGGCGCGGGAACGCGCGCGCAGCATCGCATTGGTCTGGGGCGAGCGATAGGCGGAAACGACCTTGACCACTTCGCCGCCGGCTCCTGCGGAGCGATAGGCCTCCCACACCACGTCGAAGAGACGCGGATCCATGTTGGTGGGCTCGTCCCGGCGCCAGTCGCGCAGGAACCAGTTCAACTGCTGCAGGACATTGCGGTCGTATTGGCCGTTGACGAGATAGGTCGCGGAAATCGATTCCTGCGTATGTACATAAAAAAGATTCAAGGTTCGCGTATCGCCGTTCGCGATGGCGCTTTCCGTGAAAGAGGGAGTCGCGATTCCCGCGACGATGGTTAACGCCGCCAGAAGCGAAGAGGCGGCCACAGACGATTGTTTTGGTTTGCGGACAATGGCGTCTGGGGACAATCTCTCTTGCTCACTAAGTCGGCGCCGCGTCGTCGGCGCAATGTTAACCTCCCGCATAGCCGAGCCCGAGCTGGCTATGCGCCGGTTGACCCCTCCCGGAACAATGCGTCCCGAGGGCAAGGCGATTTGGGTGGAACGGGCTCGAATGCGAGCGTGACCGCGGCTTCAGCCGCCGAATTTCCCTCTCCCCCCAACACGCACGCACGCTAAGTCAACATCACGGCGAAAAATAGCCTAAAAACGCCGCCCGCGCAAAAGCCTCGCTTTTCAGCGGCTTGGGCGGAGCCGGAAGGAAGCTTGCGCGTCTTTCACGGCGGGGCGTGCAAGATGGCGAGGGGGAGACTGGCCGCGGCGTTTTGCCGCCGGGGCGGCGGGCGAGCCTGCCCATGGAGACCACGGACCAAAGGCGATGGGCGAGGAAATCAAAAACATCGGCTTCGACGCGAAGGACTTTCGCCGCTTCGCCGAAAGGCTTGCGCTCGAAACGCGCATGGCGCGAGAACTGTTCGAAAGCCGTCGCTTCTCCAATCGAGGTCTGGAACTGGGCTTCGAAATCGAAGCCTGGATCGTGGACCACAGCTACTCTCCCGCGCCGATCAACGAAGCCCTTCTTCAGGCGGTGGACAATCCGCAGGTCGGCCCCGAACTGTCGCGGTTCAATGTGGAGCTCAACCCCCCGCCCCTGCCTCTGGAAGCGGACGCCTTCTCTCGCGCCGAACAGATTCTTTGCGCGCTATGGACGCGATGCAACGACGTCGCGCACGGCCTCGACGCCAATATGGTGATGATCGGCACGCTCCCGACCATTCGCGACTCCGACATGACGCTCGAAAACATTTCGAAGCTGAACCGATATTACGCGCTCAACAACGAGGTGCTGCGACGACGCCGCGGCCGCCCGTTGCGCGTCGACATCGAAGGCGCGGATCATCTCGTGTCGGAACATTGCGACGTCATGCTCGAAGCGGCGGCGACCTCGTTCCAGATCCATCTGAAAATCCCGGCCGAGCGCGCCCATCTTTATTACAACGCCTCCATCGCCGCTTCCGGACCGATCATCGCAGCGAGCGGCAATGCGCCGTTCCTGTTCGGCAAGTCTCTCTGGTGCGAGACGCGGATTCCCTTGTTCGAGCAGGCCGTCGACATCCCGGAAAAAACACGCAGGGTGAGCATGGGCTCGGGTTACGTCGCCCGCTCCTGCATCGAACTCTTCGAAGAGAACCTCGCCGACTACCCGGTGCTGCTGCCCATATTCTTCGAGGAAAGCCCGGCGGCCCTGCGTCATCTGCGCCTTCACAACGGCACGATATGGCGCTGGAACCGCGCGCTGATCGGCTTCGACGAAGACGGAACGCCGCATTTGCGCATCGAGCATCGCATACTGCCGGCCGGGCCTTCGATCTCCGACATGGTCGCGAACACCGCGCTCTATTGCGGCCTCGTCCATGATCTGACGCGATCGGGAGAGGCGAACACGCTCGCCTTTGAACAGGCGCAGTCCAACTTCTACGCCGCCGCGCGGTTCGGCCTCGGCGCGGAATTGATCTGGCCCGGCGGCGAGACCATCGAGGCGCGGGAATTGCTGCTGCGACATATTCTCCCTTCCGCGCGCCGCGGTCTCGAAGACCTCGGCGTAGCGGCGGGCTCCTATCTCGATATAGTTGAAGCGCGCGTGCAAGGAGGCCAGACTGGCGCCGTATGGCAGCGGCGGGGCCTCGCACTGCGCGAGGGCGACGCTTTCAGACTGATGGCGGCCTATTGCGAGCGACAGCGCAGCGGCGCGCCGGCGCATCAATGGGAACCGTGAGGAGCGCTTGTGAACGACTCGCACTTCGCCTTGTTCGACAAGCTGCCCGCGGGCTTTCTCGACTGCCCCGCGGATCGGCTGATCGAGATTCTTCCGGGCCCCAGTCTGATCGACCTGCCGGGACGCGATCCTCGCCCCCTTTTCCTGTCCGTTCTTCTTCACGGCAATGAAGACAGCGGGCTCATCGCCGTTCAAGAGGTCCTGCGCCGTTGCGGCAAGCGGGAATTGCATCGCGCGCTGCTTTTGTTCGTCGGCAATGTCGGGGCCGCCGCGGCTCATGTGAGAACGCTGCCGGAACAGATGGATTTCAACCGCATCTGGCCCGGGACCCTCGAGCCTCACGCGCCTCTATCCCTCATGGCCGGCGCGGTCTTCGATTACGCCGCCCGCAAAAAACCTTTCGCGAGCGTCGACATCCACAACAACACCGGCTTCAATCCGCACTACAGCTGCGTCACGCGGCTCGAGCCGGAGTTTATTTCGCTGGCGCAATTATTTTCCCGCACCGTGGTGCATTTTCAGCGGCCGCTCGGCGTGCAGGCGGGGGCCATGGCGCGGCTTTGCCCCGCGATAACGGTCGAATGCGGCAAGGCGGGCGCCGGCGTGGGCGCGGATCATGCGGCGAGCCTCATCGAAGCTGTCCTCGCCATGTCCCGCTTTCCCGAGCACGGCCCCTCGGCGCAGGATGTGGATCTGCTGCGAACCTGCGCGATCGTGAAACTGCCTGCGCAAGCCAGTTTCTCCTTTGACGGCTCGGCGGCGGATTTCCGTTTCCGCAGCGATCTCGACCATCTCAATTTCCGGCCGTTGCGCCGGGGCGATATCCTCGGAGAATGCGGAGAGTCGTTTCGGCTCGAAACGCTTCCCGGCGACGGCGATCACCCCGCCGAAGAATATTTCGACTACGCCGATGGCCGGATACGTCTGACCCGGCCGGCGATCCCCGCGATGCTGACGCTCGATCCGCGCGCCATCAGGCTCGATTGCCTGTGCTATTTCATGCATCGGATCGGTTAGGACGGAAGGCGCATCGAAAATGCGCTCTAGCAAGACAGAAAGTGTTTGGAGAGCTTCAGGCCCTGGCCTTGATAGTTCGAGCTTCCCGCTTCGCCGTAGAGTTCGCCGGGCAATTCCGCCATCGGCTCATAGACCAGCCGGCCGATGAACTGGCCGTCGTCGAGAATGAACGGAACCTCCCGGCTGCGCACCTCCAGCACGGCGCGGCTGCTCGGCCGTCCGTCCGCTCCGGCGCCGAAGCCGGGATCGAAGAAGCCGGCGTAATGGACGCGAAACTCGCCGATGGCGGCGTCCATCGGCGCCATTTCAGCCGCAAGATCGGGTGGTATCGACAATCGCTCGCGCGAAGCGAGAATGTAGAAATCGCCCGGATCGAGGATCAGCCGCTTGTCGGGCCGCGCCGGCAAGGGGTCCCAGAAATCCTCCATGCGGTAGGCGCCGACGCGGTCGACGTCGATAACGTCGGCGTGTTTTTGCGCACGATACCCAACCACGCCCTTGGGGCTCAGCGGCTCGGAGAGATCGACGCGCAGGACCACCCCGTCGCGAAGATTGAGCGGTCCGTCGACGAGCGCGTTTTTCGCGTGGCGCGCTTCGAGCGCGGCATCGCCCAAAGCGAAGCTGGTCAGCTGCGGCTCGCCCGTCGGATGCCGGCGGAACCGAAGCTGGTTCAGCCGCGAACCGGCGCGCAAGCGCACCGAGAAACTGCGCGGCGACACTTCGGCGTAGAGAGGGCCCCGATAACCCTGCTCGACGAGATCGAACCTGTCGCCGTGGTCTGCGATGAGGCGGGTGAAGATGTCGAGCCTGCCGGTGGAGCTTTTGGGATTGGCCGCGCCTGAAAGATCGCCGGGCAGCACGAGGCTCTCCATCAGGGGCACGACATAGACGCAACCGCGTTCCAGCACAGCGCCGTTGCCCGTCAGGCAAATCTCGTCCGAAGCGAGGGCCTCCAGCATGGTTCCGACCTGACGGTCTTTCCCGGGAAGGAAGCTCGCCCGCACGCGGTAGGCTTTTTCCCCGAGCCGCAGATCGAGGCTCGCGGGCTGGATCTGCGTGGGATGGAGCGGAGAGGAGGATCGTATCGCCCCGGCTTCGAACAAACTGCCGATGCCCCGCCCGGGCAGGACGCCGAAGCCTCCGCTCGCGGCCGTCGAATCGCCCCGCCCTCTGTCGATCATTCCCTGAACCCTCGGCTTGCGAACCGGGTTGCGGTCCCGGCCCGATCCTTTACTGCGCGCATGATTCCACGGGAGCCCGGCGCGCGCCACTGCGGCGGAGGCGCAAGCGTGCGGCCCAAAGCGCCGCTGCCGCCTGCAGCCGAGCCCATAAAGGCGCCGGCCGCCACAGCATGACGCCGTTGATTTCGAGACACTGCTCGAAGAAAGAAGCGTTCGGCGCCGCTTCCTGCATCGAGCCGTCGTTTTCCAGCGCGAAGACGGCGGACGGCTGGCCCGGCATCGCAATCACGAGGTCGTCGTCGACATGGAGCCGATGCGACACATAATGCAAAAGAATGAGGTTGGCGACGGTCTGCTGCATCAGCGAGGCCGAACATTTCCTATAGGCCTTCGCCGCATTCCCCACTACGTAGATCCCGGCCCGGCCGGAAGAACGCAGCATCAGCCCCGCCAACCGCCCACGTCCGGGCCAGCGGCTCGAGCCCGAGCGCTCGATCTTTAGAAAGCGGCCGGAGAAGACCTTGCTCTCATGCGCCTCCGTGCTGACCGGACCGAGCGCTGCGGCGGCTTCCGCGCCGACATAGGAGAAGGCGCAGGGGCGTCGCGGGGCCGCCAGAGGAACGGGAATTTCTTCTTCCCCCACCAGGGACAGAAGCCGTTCGGCGACCTTGCGGGACACCGGCTGCGTCAGGTGATAGGCGTCCTGGTAACAGCCGGCGTCCGGACGACCGCCGAGAATTTCGTTCAAGGTCAGGCAGGGGCGCATCGCCCGCGCCTTCGCGACACGGGAATAGCTGCGCAGGACACGGGGCGACGACGAAAAAAAGCCGGCGCGCGCGTCCCGCGGCTGCAAAGCCAGGAACAGCAATCGAATTTGGCGCTCCGCGCAATATTGGGCCACCTCGTCGAGCGTATCTCGCAACATGGCGGCCGAAAGGCCGCAATCGCCGAGCATGATGGCGTCGTTGAGAGCATATTCAAAAATGATCAGATCGGGCTGTCCCGAGAGGTCCCGATCCAGATGGAGCAGCCGCAACAATCCAAACAGCGATCCCACGGCGCCCAGAAAGCGGTTTTTCACCCTGTGGTCCTGGGCGAGCTCCATGAATTGGGCGGCCCAGCCATCGCGAAGACCCGCGTTTGAGCCCGCCAGCAGCAAGATATCCAATCGCCCGCCCCCTTCCGCGGCCAAGTCCCCTCGAATTTCGCCCTACATTCTCCGCTTTGGCCCGCGGCGCAAGCGGCGCCGCCCAAACTCCTTGAGCTTTCTGGCGGTTGACAGGCGCTTTGCTTCGGCCTTTATTGGGCTCGTGGTTATTTGAGCCGGCCGGCTTGCCGCCACATTAAACAAGGCGCTAAAAGGCCGGGTCTCCCCGAGAACCCCGCTTTTTGCGCCGTCTTTTGCGGCAGACTCGCGCTCGCGCCGCTTCGAGGAGAACCCATGTCAGCCCCCAGCGACCCCAAGAGCCGCTCCCTGAAACCAGCCACCCTGCTCGTCCACGGCGGCTCGTTGCGTTCTCCGTTCGGGGAAATGTCGGAAGCGCTGTTCCTGACGCAAAGCTTCGCCTATCCCACGATGCAGGCCGCCGAAGCCCGTTTCAAGGGCGACGATCCGGGCTTCATCTACTCGCGCTTTTCAAACCCGACAGTGGCCATGTTCGAGCAGCGCATGTGTCTGCTGGAAGGCGCAGAAGCGGCTCGCGCCACCGCGAGCGGCATGGCCGCGGTCACAGCGGCTCTGCTGTCCCAGGTCAAATGCGGGGATCATGTCGTCGCGGCGCGCGCTCTTTTCGGCTCATGCCTCTATGTCGTGGAGGAACTGCTGCCGCGCTTCGGCGTTTCGGCGACCCTCGTGGACGGCGCCGACCTGGCGCAGTGGAAAGCCGCTATCCGCAAGGAAACCAAAGTCTTATTTCTCGAAACGCCGACCAACCCCGGCCTCGAGGTCTATGATCTCAAGGCGCTGGCCGATCTTGCTCATGAAGCCGGCGCGCGCCTCGTCGTGGACAATGTCTTCGCGACGCCCCTGCTTCAAAAGCCGCTCGAGCTCGGCGCCGACATAGTGGTCTACTCGGCGACCAAACATATCGACGGCCAGGGAAGGTGCCTCGGCGGCGTGATACTGGGATCGCAGGCCCTCATCGAGGAAAATCTGCATAATTTCCTGCGGCAGACCGGCCCCGCCATGTCGCCTTTCAACGCCTGGGTGATGTTGAAAGGGCTCGAGACCCTGCAGCTGCGGGTCGCCCAGCAGACCTCGACGGCCGCGAGAATCGCGGACTTCCTCGCCTCCCAAAGCGGGATTGCTCGGGTGCTCTATCCGTTCCGGGACGACCACCCCCAGGCGGCTCTCGCGCGCCGCCAGATGACCGGCGGAGGCACTTTGGTCACATTCGAGGTCGTCGGCGGCAAGGAGGCGGCCTTCGCATTCGCCAATGCGCTGGGCGTCGTGAAAATCTCCAACAATCTCGGCGACGCCAAAAGCCTGATCACCCATCCGGCGACGACGACCCATCAGCGACTGACGCCGGAAGCGCGCGCCGCCCTGGGAATTTCGGAGGGCCTGCTTCGTCTTTCGGTCGGCCTCGAAGACCCCGACGACCTCATCGACGACATGGAGAGGGGATTGAGCGCAGCGCGCGCTCGCGCCTGATCGCCGGGCGTTCCGCACGGCGTTTAGGCATGTTCCCGACAACCCCGAGGCGGTTTTGCATAAGAACACGCTCTGCCAGTGACCTTTGGAGCGCGTTCCGCTCTGTCTGAACCGAACGCGCTCCAGGCCTGAGAAGTGTCGGCATGGCGCAGTCCGCCACCAATCAGGGCGAAAGCTCGTCGCCCTGATTGGGCGCCATGCCGACTTTGCTGGGCTCATCGCCCGGCGTTCGCATTCTTGGAAGTCGAATCATCCGCGCCGGAGCGCCAAAAGCTGACAGGCTTTTGCGATGAGAATGCGCTCCAGCTTCAAATCCGGCGCAATTTCTCGCAGCTCGAACGATTCGAGCGGCGAATGCGCCGAGGCGGGGCGCGGCCTCCGGCAAGGCGCCGCGCCGAGCGTATGTTCGGATGAGTTTTCAGCCCCTGCTGAAGCCGAAGCGCCCAAAGCGAGCCCGACGCTCGAGATCGATCAGCCTCGCTCCCTGAGCGGTCGTTTCCCCGCCCGAAGGGAGCATCGCCTTCCGAGGCGGATTTTCGACGCAGAGAGCGAAATCGCCGCGATTGGAGCAGGCGGCTTCGAGAGGACAAGGCGTTTCAAGCGGCCGCGGGCAATCGGCCCGCCCGGTTTCGAGGTTTGAAATAGACATGGAAAGTTCCCCTGATCCTGTAAAGGACGTGAAAAAGTCGCTGCGCCCCGACGCTCGCCACCTGAACAAACAAAGATGGCTCGGCAGAGGCGCTAACATGGCGATGTGTCAGAGGAATAGCGGCGGCGCCCTGCATCGGTTGGCCGCGCCGCGGCGCAAAGGCGACGAAAAACTGTCGGAAGCGAAGGTGAGGCGCGACACGACGGGGGGAAACGCGACGCCGACGCCGTCGTCCTGAACGGCGACGAGGGCGGCCCCTCCGTAAGAGAGGCAGCAAAGGACGCAGACATAGTGGCCGTGGCCGGAATTCTCCGGATGCGATCCCCTGGGGTCCTGGGATTGCAGCCCATCCTTTGCGCAGAGTTGAAAAGCGCTTTCGGCTGTTTCAGCTCCGCCCAGGGAGCCGTGGTCGGCCCATGCGGGAAGGCTCGCCTGAGCGATCAGGGCCAGCAGGAAAAGCAAACGAAGCAGCCACTGACGTTGCGCAGCCTGCAACGGACGCGAGGCCGAGGGACGCCCGGCGCCGAGGCGCCTGGATCCTGCCTGAAAATCCGTCGAAGACACAGTGCTCGTCACGCTTTTCGCCCGTCGCCCGGACAGACCCTTGTCTGCTTGCCGTCACAATCCTGCGGCATGGATGTTGCTGCGTCAAGAAACGAGCTTCACTTTCCACCCACGCGCTCTACACTGCGGACCATGTACATCGCAATCACACACGACATTCAGGTGACGGCGCTCCCCGATTTTCTGATGGAGCGCTCGGACCCCGCGCAGGACCGGTATTTCTGGGCCTATACGATTGAAATCGCAAACCTCGGCCGAAATCGCGTGCAGCTCGTGTCCCGCCACTGGATCATAATCGACGCCAACGGCAGACGCGAGGAGGTCAGCGGTCCCGGAGTGGTGGGGGAGCAGCCGGTGCTCGAACCCGGCGAAACCTTCCGTTACGCATCCGGCTGTCCGCTGAACACGCCGTCCGGCATCATGCAGGGCAGTTACCGGATGGTGACGGCGGAAGGGGAATCCTTCGACATCGAGGTGCCGACTTTTTCGCTCGACAGTCCGCTGTCGAACCCCACGCTCAACTGAATAATCCATGAGCAGATTGGAAAAAGCGATCGATCTGACGGCGCGGCTGGTCGGATTCGACACGGAAAGCTCGTTGTCGAACCTGCCTTTGATAAACGCCGTCGAAGAATACCTGCGTGAGCAGGGCGTTCAATATGTTCGCGCGCCCAACGCGAGCGGCGACAAAGCCTCGCTTTTCATCACGATCGGCCCCAATGTCGCCGGCGGCGTCGTTTTGTCCGGCCACACCGACGTGGTTCCGGTCGCCGGCCAGGAATGGAGCGGCGATCCTTTCACGCTTCGCCGGGAAGGCTCGCGTCTCATCGGGCGCGGAGCGGTCGACATGAAAGGCTTCGACGCCGTCTGTCTCGCCATGCTGCCTGAGTTCAAATCGGCGGGATTGAAGCGGCCGATCCACATTCTTCTCAGCTACGACGAGGAGACCACCTGCGTCGGACCGCTGGATCTGATCGCCCGCTTCGGGGTCGATCTGCCCGAGCCCGCCGCCGTCATCGTGGGCGAGCCGACCTCGATGCAGGTCGCGGATGCGCATAAATCGGTCGTCACCCAGACGACGCGGGTGCGCGGTTTCGAGATACATTCCGCCAATCTGCATAAAGGGCTGAGCGCGGTTCACACCGCCTGTAGGCTGGTCGCCGAACTCGATCGCATCGCCGAAGGTCTGATGGCCGAGGGCGACCCTACCGGGCGTTTCGATCCGCCCTACTCCAGCATCCATGTCGGCCTCATATCGGGAGGGACCGCCCGCAACATCGTGGCGCGCGACTGCCAGTTTCACTGGGAATTTCGAGGATTGCCGGGCGTCGCTCCATCGCTCGCCCGCGAACGCCTCGAACTCTATGCGCGCGATCTCGCCGCACGGACCTTCCAGAACTTCCCCCAGGCGGCGATCGAAACGACCACCGAGACGGAAGTGCCGGGGCTCGCGCCGCAGCCGGGCTCCGCCGCCGAACAGCTGGCTCTGCGTCTCGCCCGAGCCAACCACACCATCGCGGTGCCCTACGCCTCCGAAGCCGGGCAATTCCAGCAGGCCGGGGTTCCGACCGTCCTGTGCGGGCCGGGGCGCATCGACGAAGCGCACCAGCCCGACGAATATATTGAAATCGATCAGCTTTCACACTGCGTCGAATTCATGCGCGGCCTCGCGCGCGAACTTTCCGCCTGAGCGCATCGAAAAACGCAGCGCGTTCGACTCTGATTGAACCGAACGCGCCGAGCCTGTCAGCACGCCCATACCCAGCGGCCGTACCACCACTGCCAGCAGCCGCCGCCGCCACCGCCATAGTAACCGGGCCCCCAGACGCCTACGGCGGGGTAGCCATAGCCGCCCCAACCGCGGCGGTAGTAGCCGCCGCGCCAGCCGTAGCCGCCGCCATGCCAACCACCCCCGTGCCAGCCGCCGCCGCCGTGCCAGCCTCCACCGCCGCCGTGCCAGCCGCCACCGCCGCCGTGCCAGCCGCCGCCGCCACCGTGCCAGCCGCCGCCGCCACCGTGCCAGCCGCCGCCGCCGCCATGCCAGCCGCCGCCGCGATACGCTTCCGCCGGGGTCGACACCGCCACAGCGCCCGCCAGGACGGCGGCCATCGTTGTCATTGAAAGTTTTTGCAACATAACAGGCACTCCACTTTCGCGCCGGCGATTCGAACGCAGCGACCAAATTGCCGCCTCTTCATGGCGGAATCTGGCCTTCGTCCGTCCCTCCGGCGCCGCCGGGGATCATCGGGCCGCCATTGTTAAATATCCCTAGGCATTCAACGCGTCGGACGGGGGATTGGTTGCCTGCCGCGCTGCAGTTTGCGCCGATGGTTAAGCAATCGCGCGCGGCGCGCCGGGCGGAGGGAGCCGGAAGCGGCGGCGGCCTGTAAACTCCGCCGCTTCGCGCCGCCATTGCTTTCGTAAAGTGAGCGGCTATAGTCCGCGGCCATTCGTCCCACCGCCGCCCGCGGCGGGCAGCCCGCGCCCCAATCGTGGCGTTTCTAAAAAGAGATCGTGGAAATGAAACTGATCCCGGAAGCCATGGCGCAAACCGAACAAACTCCGGCTCCGGCGGCCCCGGCCCCGAAGACGACGACCTCCACGGGAGCGCAACAGCCCGGCGGCGCCGACGCCCCGCCCTCGCTGCCGGATCTTTTCGCCCAGATCGTGCCGGTGCTGGTCATCATCGGCATCGTTTACATCATCGTCATCCGGCCTCAGCAGCGTAAGCAGAAAGAACAATTGAGCCAGCTCAAGAACATCCGCCGCGGCGACACCGTAGTGACGACCAGCGGCTTCATCGGCAAGGTGACGAAGATCGTTGACGACAACGAGTTCGAAATCGAGCTCGCTCCCAATTTCCGCAGCCGCATGCTCCGCTCCGCGATCACGGAAATCCGCACCAAAGGGGAGCCCGTGAGGGACGCCTCGCCCAGCAAGAGCTGATGAGCGCAAGCCGGCCAGATTGACCGCCATTCCAACGTCAAGAGCAAGCAATGCTGCGTTTCGCCACCTGGAAAATCGTCGCGATCCTGGGAATGACCTTCGCGGCCATTCTGGTCGTCGCGCCCAGTCTCCTGTCTCCTTCCAGCTATGAGGCCTTGGCGTCGAAATTGCCCGATTGGGCGAGGCCTCCCACCATCGTGCTCGGCCTCGATCTCCAAGGCGGCTCCAATGTGATGCTGGAGGTGGACAAGCCGTCCGTGCTCCATACGCTGGCGATGAATCTGCGCGACGACGCCCGGCGCATCCTCCGGGAGGAGAAAGTGGCGATAACGGGCGGCATCGGGCAACAGGCCCGCGGCGTCCAGTTCCGCGTTCCGGACGCCGCCGACCGCGCCAAAATCATGCCCAAGCTGAAAGCCCTGGCCCAGAGCTACTCCAACCGGCTCGGCGCCGGAGCGCCGCCGCTCGACATCGAGGATTCGGGAGACGGCCTCATTCGGGTGACCGTGACCGACACCGGCCTGACCGAAAAGGTGCGGCGTGCGGTGGACCAGTCGATCGAGGTCATTCGCCGCCGCATCGACCAGCTCGGCACGAGAGAGCCCAGCATCCAGCGCCAGGGCGACGACCGCATCGTCGTCCAGGTGCCGGGTCTCCAGGACCCCGAACAGTTGAAGACCATTCTGGGCCAGACCGCGAAGCTGGAATTCCGCCTCGTCTCCGAGCCGGGCGAAAATCCGGCGGACGTCGAGGAACTGGAACAGACCGAGCAGGCCGGCAAGATCGGCGTCGAAAAGCAGGTCATGGTCCAGGGCGAGGATCTCACCGACGCCCAGCCCGGCTTCGACCAGCGCGGCGGCGAGCCGGTGGTCAACTTCCGCTTCAATATCAAGGGCGCCCAGAAATTCGGCGAAGTGACGTCCAAGAACGTCGGCCGCCTGTTCGCCATCGTGCTCGACAACAAGGTCATTTCGGCGCCGCGCATCCTGACGCCGATCACCGGCGGATCCGGGCAGATATCCGGCCATTTCACGGTGGAGCAGGCCAATAACCTGTCGATCCTGCTGCGCGCGGGAGCGCTGCCCGCGAAGCTGAACATCGTCGAGGAACGCACCGTGGGCCCGGGCCTCGGCCAGGACTCGATCGACGCCGGCAAGAGAGCCGCCTATGTCGGCGCGGGCCTGGTGGTGGTCTATATGCTCATCACCTACGGCGTGTTCGGCGTTTTCGCCAATCTCGCGCTTTTCGTCCATATCGCGATCATCTTCGCGGGCCTCATCCTCCTCGGCTCGACCCTCACCCTGCCGGGCATCGCCGGAATCGTGCTCACCATCGGCATGGCGGTGGACTCCAACGTGCTGATCTACGAGCGCATTCGCGAGGAGCAGCACGCCGGGCGCTCGATCCTGGCTTCGCTGGACGCGGGCTTCAACCGGGCCTTCGCGACCATCGTCGACTCCAATGTGACGATGTTCGTGGCCGCGGCCATTCTCTACTTCCTCGGCTCGGGTCCGGTGCGCGGCTTCGCCGTGTCGCTCGCGCTCGGCATTCTCACCACCATCGTCACAGCAGTCACCATGACGCGCATGATGATCGCCGTCTGGTATCACCGCGCCCGTCCTACCCGCTTGCCGATTTAAGGGGCCAAAGACACATGAAACTCCTGCGCCTCGCCCCTGAGAACACTAAATTCCCGTTCATGCGGTTTCGCCGCGTGAGCTATCCGATGTCGGCCGCGCTCTCGATCATGGCGGTCCTGCTGTTCGTTTTCGTGCATATGAACTTCGGCATCGACTTCGCTGGCGGCACGGTGATCGAGCTGCGGGCCAAGGGCGGTTCGGCCGAGGTCGGAACGCTTCGCGCCATCGCCGAAAAGCTGAGCCTCGGCGACGTCGAGGTTCAGGCCTTCGGCAGTCAGGCCGACGCCACGCTTCGCTTCGGCCTGCAGCCGGGCGGCGACGTGGCTCAGCAGGCGGCGGTCGAACGGGTGCGAAACGCCGTCGAGAACGATTACGACGTTCGGCGGGTCGAGGTCGTGGGTCCCCGCGTTTCGGGCGAGCTGGTCCAGTCCGGAACCCTCGGCGTCGTTCTCTCGATCATCGCGGTCCTCGGCTATCTCTGGTTCCGCTTCGAGTGGCAGTTCGCGATCAGCGCCGTCATCGCGACGATGCACGATCTGCTCCTCACGGTCGGCTTTTTTGCTCTCACCCAGCTCGAATTCAACACCACCTCCATCGCCGCCATCCTGACCATCGTGGGCTATTCGCTGAACGAAACCGTCGTCGTGCTGGACCGCATCCGGGAGATGATGCGCAAATACAAGAAAATGAGCACCGCGCAGATCATCGACATGTCGATCAACGCGGTGCTGCCCCGCACGATCATGACCGCGACCACAGTGTTTCTCGCGCTGCTGTCGCTGGCCATTTTCGGCGGCCAGGTGATTCGCTCGTTCTCCTTCGCGATGATCTGGGGAATCGTGGTGGCGACCTATTCCTCGGTCTTCATCTGCTCGCCCATGCTGATCTACCTCGGCCTGCGCAACGAGGACGGCGAGCGGGCCGGCGCATCCGCGGAAGAGGAGGCGGAAAAGATCGAAAAGCCGAAGAAGGCGGCGGCTCCTGCGCCGGCAAAGCCCGGGCCCGCCAGGGCTTCCGGCAAGAAAACGAAACCCTCGACCGCCTGACCCTGCAGATGGCGAGCGAGCAAGGATACGTCCCGGGGCGACACAGGATCGACGAATACGGCGGCGGCGGATTCCGCTTCGCCGATATGTCGCACCGCGGCTCGATTCTCGCCACCCCGTCCGGCGTCCGGGCGAGCGCCATCACGCAGGCGGCGGAGATCGACGCCGCCGTCATCGATCTGGCGATCGCCGATCCGTCCGGCCCCCCGGATCTGCTGATCATCGGCAGCGGCGCCGAGTTGCGGCCGCTGCCCGGCGCTCTCAGGGCCAGGCTGCGGGCCGCGGGCGTCGGCTGCGAGACGATGGCCACCGGAGCCGCCGTGCGCACGTTCAACATGCTGCTCGACGAAGGCAGACGTGTAGCGGCCTTGCTGATAGCGGTGTGACGTGACCCTTTCAGTCGGCGCGGCGCGCGCATCCGAACTTTCTGCGCATTACGCCCTCTGCGAAACGACGCTACGGGAGAAAGACCGGGATTCCTGGCTCGCCGCTCTGTTTGCTCCCTCCGACCGTCGCAGGCATCTCCACGCCATTCGCGCCTTCGTGGTGGAAATTGCCGAAGCGCGAGAAAAAGTGACCCAGCCCCTTCTGGGCGAAATGCGCTTGCGCTGGTGGGCGGATACGATCGAACAGGCTTCCGGGGCCAATGCGCATCCCGTGGCCGACGCGCTCGCCGACACGATCTCGCAAAATCGGCTCGAGCCGGGCGAGTTCCTGGCCTTTCTCGACGCCCGGGTGGCCGACTTCTACGACGACCGGACCGTGTCCGTGGCGGCGCTGCTGGATTACTGCGGCAAGGCCGACGCCCTCCCCTTGCGCTGGTGCGCCCTGTGCCTCGGCGAAGCCCTCGGCTCCGATGCGGGCACTGCTCTCGAGGACGCCGGCGCAGCCTTGGGAATCACGAGGGTCCTGTGGGACTTGCCGCGGCAGGGCGGCGCAAGGGCCCTGCTCCCCGCCGATCTCCTACATCGGCACGGCGTTCCGGCGGAGGATGTCGAGGCGGGGCGCGATTCGCGGCGACTGCGCGCCGCTTTGGCCGAGTTGCGGGCGCTCGCCCGCGAAAAGCTCGACTCGGCGAGGATCGCGGCGCCGAAGCTCGACGAGGCCGCGCGAGGGGCGCTGCTGTTCGCTGCTGCAGCTCCCTTGTATCTGGACCGCATGGAGAGGTCCGACTATCAGCCCTTTCAGCCGCTTCCCGCGCCATCCCCCTGGCGCAGGCAATGGCGCCTGTGGCGCGCCGCGCGGATGGGGTTTTAGGGCGTTTTCGGCGAATTTCGCCGGCCTTTGCGATCGGAATGCGCTCCAACGGTTTGACCTTGCGTGATTTCCGTGTTTTCGAACGTTCGAGCGCCCTCCGACCGGACCGAATCATCCGCTCGAACGCGCCCACAAGGCGCAGGGACCGGATCAGCTTGCTCGGAGCGTAAAATGACGCAGCGGATCGAGGACGATTTCGGCGAGGCGGCGCGCCACCTGCGGGTGGACACGCTGGTGATGCTCCGATGGATTGCGATCATCGGCCAGAGCATCGCAATGCTCGACGTCTATTATTATCTGAAGTTCGACTTCCCGATCGGCCTTTGCTTCGTCGCCATAGCCACATCCGCGACGCTCAATATCGCACTGCGCGCCGGCACTCCCCGCAGCTTCCGCCTGGACGACACCGAAGCGGCCGCCCTGCTCGCCTTCGACATTCTCCAGCTCGCCGCGCTGCTCTACCTGACCGGGGGCGTCGTAAACAGCTTCGCGATGCTGTTCCTCGCGCCGGTCATGATTTCCGCGGTCTCCCTGCCCCGCAAATTGACGCTGTTGCTCGGCATATTGATGATCGCGGCGGCCACTTTCCTCACCGTGGACTACGAGCCCCTGCCGTGGCGAAACGGCGAAACGCTGCAGTTTCCGCTGCTGTACCGGATGGGCGTATGGGCCGCCCTGGTGCTGAGCGCCGCCTTCATCGGCATTTACGCCGCCCGCGTATCCGACGAGGCGCGCCAGCTCGCGGGGGCTCTCTCGGCGACGGAGCTCGTGCTCGCCCGGGAGCAACATCTCACCCAGCTCGACGGCCTGGCCGCCGCCGCCGCGCATGAGCTCGGCACCCCGCTGGCCACGATCACGCTGATCATCAACGAGATGCAGAAATCCGCCCCGGCGGCGGCGCCGGCGATGCAGGAGGATCTGGCGCTGCTGGCGCAGGAGGCGCGCCGCTGCCGCGAGATATTGAAAAAACTCGCTTCGCTCGGCACCGATGAGGCGCATGTCCTCAATATGCAGGTGATCGATACGCTGATCGAGGAGGTCGTGGAGCCGCAGCGCGATCAGGGCGTGCAGATAAGCGTCGTCAAGGACGGCCCTGCGCCCAGCCCCATTTGCGCCCGCAACCCCGGCCTGCTCTATGGTCTCGGCAATCTGGTCGAGAACGCGGTCGATTTCGCCAAGACCACGGTCAAGATCGCGGCGCGCTGGACGCCCAACCTCGTCATCATCACTATCGAGGACGACGGCCCCGGCTTTGCGCCCGCCATACTCGACCGCCTCGGCGACCCTTATCTCAGCGGCCATTCCAGCGGTCGGCGGCTCAAGGGCGACCCGGGAAACGGCCTCGGCCTCGGCCTCGGGCTGTTCATCGCCAAAACCCTGCTGGAGCGCTCGGGCGCCACGGTCGAGGCAGGCAATATCGAATCTCCGCGAACCGGAGCCCGCATAACCATAAGCTGGCCCAGGGGCGCCTTCGAACGTGGAGCCAGCGTCTTGACCTAGCGGGGGCGGCGGGCCCAAAACCGCTTTTGGCGCGCGCAGTCGTCCGGGCTCCAGCTCGAGGACATTGCCCAAGAGATCAAAGCCGTTAGAATGTTGCTACCTGTCAAGGGGGAGATTGACGCAGATGACCCACGACAAATACGGCGCTGACCGCGAAAACGCGGCGGTTACGGATGACGACGGTCCTTTTGCGGAACTGGAGCCCTCCGAATTGACCTTGCTCATCGTCGACGACGACAGGCCGTTTCTCAACCGGCTCGGGCGCGCCATGGAAGCGCGCGGCTTCGCCGTGACCACCGCCGAATCGGTCGCGGAGGGCCTCGCCGCGCTGGAAAAATCCGCGCCCGCCTTCGCGGTGATCGACATGCGGCTCGGAGACGGCAACGGCCTCGACGTCATCTCGCAGTTGAAGGCGAAGCGCCCCGACGCCAGGGGCGTGATTCTCACCGGCTACGCCAATATCGCCACAGCGGTCACGGCCGTGAAGCTCGGGGCCTTCGATTATCTCGCCAAGCCCGCCGACGCCGACGAAATCTACCACACGCTGATGGCCACCCAGAGCGACCGGCCGGACACCGGCGACGTCACCATGTCGGCCGACCGCGTGAGATGGGAACATATCCAGCGCGTGTTCGAAGCCTGCGATCGCAATGTCTCCGAAACCGCGAGGCGGCTGAACATGCACCGGCGCACGTTGCAGCGCATCCTGGCGAAACGCGCCCCGCGCTAAAAGCATTTCGAGGCCGGACGGCGGCGGCAGCGCGCCGCGCGAGACCCGCTCAAGGCTCCAAACGCCAGCTCAACTCCCGCGGATCGAAGCTCACCCGCGGCTCCGGCCCGGGCTCGAAGGAAGTCGCGAAGACGATGCGGCCTTGCTCGAGCGTCGTCGTCTCGGACGAAGTGATGACTCGAACCGGCGGCTCTTCCCAAATGCGAGTCATCGCCATCGTCTCGGGGTCGAGGCGCAGAATCGCCATCAGCGGACCGGCTTCGCTCTTGAGGCCGCTCGCAAAGATCCAGATCGCGCCCTCGGCCTCCATTGCGCAGAGCGCCCAGGCGGTCGGAAAATCCTCTAGCCGATAGGCGTAGATTTCGACCGCGCCGTCGGGGCATCGAATGATGATGTCGTTGTAGCTCCATTCGTCTAACGCTTCGGCGCCATAGGCCTTGAGCTGGCCGGCGATCGAGAAAACCGAACCATCGGCGCGGCGGACCACAGCCATTTCATCGCGCAAGGCGGTCCAGACTTTGTTTTCCCGCGGGCCGGCGACTTGGCAAGCCAGCACATAGGCGAGAATAGCTTCGTTGCGCTTGGCTTCGGCCTCCTTGTCCTCGCCCAGGGGATATTCAGGCGAGCCGAACTTTGGGCGCTCGACCTGCGGTTCCGGAGGAAGGAAGTCGCCAAAATGCAGCCGCGCCTGTTTTGGAGGCCAGTTGCGCCGCGCCATCTCCAGCCAGAACGGGTTTGTGACGCGCTCGGGATTGGCGCATCCGTAGCGCGGCGTTTTATGCAACAGATAGTCGGAGGACGAGACCGGAAACAGCGCCTCGTCGCCGATCGCGCGCTTGCGCCAGAGGCACGATTTGAGATCGAGCTCGAAGATCTCCTGGTTGGAGACCAACTTGCCGGAGGCGCCGAATATTTCGCCGCCCCACAGCACGACGCTGTCGCCTACAGGGTCGGCGTAATGGCGCGAGATCCACCCCGGCGCTGCCCCCGACGTCCTTACCTTGCGCATGGCGAAACTGGTCGTATCGAGGGCATAGACCTGCGTCTCGCCGATGCGCCGCAAGTCCTGATAGCTGAGCGAACCGACGACGATAATCTCTTCGCCGACCAGCGTCGCGCTGTGGAAATCAGTCGGCGGAAAATCCCACAGCTTGTAAAAGAAAAATTCGTGACGACCGTCCGGATGCCTCACGATGACGTCGTTGTAGATGCAAAAATCCGGGTCGTAATAATCCTCGTGCTCGCCGCCGGTGAACACGATGCGGCCGTCGGAGAGTTCCGTGCGGCTCATGCCGAAGCGTTGAAAGGTCCAGACCGGCGGGAATTCGGTCACGCGCCGCGCCGAGACGACCTCGCCCCCGCAGCCCCAGTTCGCGCGATCGTCCTTGAACTCTTCCTTGGCCGACCAGGCGCTCCAGTCCTTGGCGATGATCAGTTCGTAGAGCTCGCTCTCGATCCGCTCGGGATTGGCGCGCCCGTAACGCACGCGGCCCTCAGCGAGAAAATCTTCTTTCGTGACCATCGTCAATGAATCTCGCCTAAAAGCTTTGAATGCGCAGTCTAAGAAAGTCCTCTAAGCTTTTATTTTAACGCGCTTCCAACGCGGAACCGGCATCCTGCGGCTGGAAACGCTCCAGCCTGCGCATGGATGGCCTCAGGTCAAGGCGCTCGTTCTGGCGTGGTTAGCGCATAGTTGGCGCGAAGCCGCCTCACCGCGCGGCGAGCGCATTGCTCAGCCGATCCGCGGCCAGAGAGCCGAAGCGTATCAGCATCGACCGGCGGGTCGCCGCGGCGATCGCCCGCGCCGGCGATTCCCGCTCCATCATCGCCCCATGCGCGTCGGCGAGGATCAGGCCGGCCTCGCCGGGAAAATGTCCGGTCGGCAAGGCGAGCGGAATCGCGAAATAGAACCGGTCGCAAAAGCCGAGATAATGCGTCCATTTGTCGTCCGACCGAAAATCGGCCAGGGAGGATTTCACTTCGACGATGCGGAGGGAGCCGTCCCTGGCGAGAGCCACGAGATCCGCCCTGCGGCCGTTCGGCAAGGGGAACTCTTCGAGCACGGAGTAGCCCAGGGCGCGCAATAGCCTGTGAGCGCCGCGGGTGACGTCGCGGGTAAGATCCGGCCGGGCGCCGGGTTGGGCGGCGTGAGGCTGCGCGACGGACATGCGGCCAGTTCCCTTTTGGATTATGATCCGGCATCGCGACGCCGCTTACAAGCATATGCGGCGCCCTTTTTTGAGCGGTCGAAGTCGACCGGTTTCGACGAGGCCATCCGGCATGAAAAAAACCCTGACGGCGTTGCTGCTCGCCAGCGTGGCTTTCGCAGGCTCCGCCACCGCCGCCGAGCGCGTCGTGAACGTCTTCAATTGGAGCGATTACATCGACCCCAAGACGCTCGACGATTTCACCCGCGAGACCGGCGTCAAGGTCGTCTACGACACATATGATTCCAACGAAATTCTTGAGACACGCCTTCTCGCCGGCTCGACGGGCTATGATGTCGTCGTCCCTTCCGCGACCTTCCTGGCGCGGGAAATCGCCGCGGGCGTTCTGCAGCCTCTCGATAAAGCCAGGCTGCCCAACGCCAAAAATCTCTGGCCGGAGATTGCCGAGAAGTTGCTGCGCTACGATCCCGGCGCCCAATATGCCGTCGACTATATGTGGTACACGACAGGCGTCGCCTACAACACGGCCAAGATCAGGGAGCGCATCGGCGACAAGCCCATCACCAGCTGGGAACAGGTTCTAAAGCCAGAGAATTTGAAAAAATTCGCGGACTGCGGCGTCTATATGCTCGACAGCCCGGAAGATATTTTTTCAATCACTTTGAACTACCTCAAGCTCAATCCAAACTCCAAAAGCCCCGAGGACATCAAGCGCGCCGAGGAACATCTCGCGGGCCTGCGCCGCTACGTGAAAAAATTCCATTCCTCGGAATATATAAACGCGCTCGCCAATGGCGACATCTGCCTTGCGATCGGATGGTCGGGCGACAGTTTCCAGGCCCGCGCCCGCGCCCGGGAGGCGGAAAACGGCGTCGACATCGCTTATGTCATTCCCCAGGAAGGAACGCTGATAACGCTCGATACGCTGGCCATTCCCAAGGATGCGCCGCACAAGGAGGAAGCGCATCTCTTCATCGATTATCTGATGCGCCCGGAGGTCGCCGCGCGCAACACCGACTCCACTCGTTTCGCGAATGGCGTCGGCGCGTCGCGATCCCTGGTCGATCCTTCCATCGCCGGCAACAATGGGATCTATCCGGGCGAAACGATCATGAAACGGCTATTTGCGGTCACCGCGCCCGACATTGCGGCGCAACGGCCGTTCACGCGCGCCTGGACGAGAGTGAAGACCGGCCGCTGAGCCGCCGACAGGAGCCGCGCCAATCCCGCGAGGATCGGCGCGTCGCTGCGCGCAAACTCTCGGCCGCGAGCAGGGTCGAGTGGCGCCCTTTATTGCTCCGTCAGGATTCGCTTGAGCAAATCGATCACCTCGACCAGGGACTGATCCTTCGCGGCGAGCTCCTCGATCTTGCGAACCGCATGCAGCACCGTGGTGTGATCGCGCCCGCCGAAACGCCGCCCGATTTCCGGCAGGGATCGCAGCGTGAGCATCTTGGAAAGATACATCGCGATCTGCCGCGGCCGCACGACATTGGCGGTGCGGCGCGAAGAAAGGATGTCGGCGCGGGTGATGTTGTAATGGCTCGCCACCAGCTTTTGAATGTCGTCGATCTTGACCCGCTTCGGCTCCTGCGTCCGCACCAGGTCGCGTATCGCCGTCTCCGCAGTTGCGAGACATATGGGCGCGCCGTTCAAGGTCGAATGCGCCAACAGGCGATTGACGGCGCCTTCGAGATCGCGCCCGTTTGTGGCGATCGTTCGCGCGACATAGGCGACGACTTCCGGCGGCACGGAAAAATTGCCCTGGCTTTCTCTCGCCGCCTCGATTCGCGCTTCCAATATCTTGGTGCGCAGCGTTTCGTCGAGCGGACCGATGTCGACGCAAAGACCGCCCTTGAAGCGCGAGAGAACTCTTTCGTCGAGCGTTTCGAGTTCGGCGGGCGGCCGATCCGCCGCCACCACGACCTGCCGCCCCGCGTCGATCAGCGCGTTCAAGGTATGGCAGAATTCCTGCTGGATCGATTTGCCTTGGAGGAACTGGACGTCGTCGATGATGAGCATGTCGATCGAACGCAGGTTTTCCTTGAACGCGATCGCTGTCTGGGCGGTCAGCGAGGAAACGAAGCCGCTCATGAACTTTTCGGCGGTCAGATAGACGACGCGACGTTTGTTCTCCGACGCCGCATGCGCCATGGCCTGGAGCAGATGGGTCTTCCCGAGTCCGACCGCCGCGTGGGTGTAGAAGGGATTGAACAGCGGCGCGCAATCCGGGCCGCGAGATTCGACGACCCTGCACGCCGCCGCATAGGCGAGTTGGTTCGGCGGGCCGATGAGGAAGGTCGAAAACGTCAACCGGCGGTCCAGCGGAGAGCCGACGACGGTCTCCGCCTCCGACCGCGGCGCGGCTTTTGACGTCGGGCGACGCTGCGCCGAGGGCGGCGCGGAAACCGGCGGCGCTTTCTGCTCGAGAAACGAAGGCTGCGAAGTCTCGGCGGGCCGATCGGCTGCGGCGCCGGCATCGCGCAATTTCGCTTTCCTGCTTGGAGAGCGCAGCTCGATCGTCACGCGATCCATGGAGAATTCATGGGCGACCCGGGCCTTGATGCGATCCAGATAGTGGGTTTGCATCCAGCTGCGAAGAAACTTCGTCGGCACGGTGAGGTGTACGCTGTTGTTCTCGACTCGATCGAGCTCCAGCCGCGTAAACCACGAGCCATAGATCGCGTCTCCGAGTTCGGCGCGCAAACGCGTGCGCACCCGTTCCCAACGTTGCATATCTTCATCCGTGAAATCGGCGGCGGTCAGCATTTTGGAATTGGACAT